>CAVPZQ010000013.1:0-401562 GCA_963710155.1 Bryobacterales bacterium
TGGTTAGCTGACTCATCGTGTTCCTTCCTAGCCGGACCGTCCAGGGGTGGCTGCTTCCGAAGGGGCGCCACCCTGCAAGTTTAAACGCACGGACTTTGAGAATAGACTGTGGATGAGGGGTGTCTTCATGAGCCCCCACGCCGGAAAAGGGAGCGGTCGACACCCTGTAACGGCCGTCTCCCTGTCTTTCCGGCAGCTCGCCGCATCGGTTTCACTTCCCGGAAATCTCACCGATGGTAATAAGAATCGCGAGAAAATTAAAACAACACGCAGCCGCCACCGTTCCCAGCGACGCGCGGCTCGCTAGAGGCACCGCGGACGTGATGGACCGCGTAAAGGCCCGTTCGATGGATTCCAGCGCTGGTGGAGTGGGCGAAGGATCGCGGCATGAAGCCGAAGTGGTTAAAGCCGGGTGCCGTACGTGCGGAATCGGAAGATGCGGGGCTTCTTCGGGAAGATCCCAAAAGGTCCCAGATTTCCAGGGAGGCTTAATCCTCGGCTGTGACGATGGCAATTTTGACGGACATTTTCAAACTGGACGGATCACGGGCCAGGCGTATCCTACGAATGACCTCGGCCCGACCCGCACTCTAGGGGGGCAGCCATAGCGGTGCACACCGGACATTCCACCGGGCGCCTGGAAAGTGTCCGAGATCTCCGGACTCTTTCGCAGTCTATGGTGCGTACAATCGTGAGTCGGCGTCGATATTCTGAAAACCGTTCGGCGTGAATCCGGCGATGTGGTACCGCCACCGCAGACAACTCCAATCCCTGCTGAGCCGTTAAACAACGGGGTGCCCAAAATCGAGAAACAGAGAATTACGGCCGTTTAGGCCTCCAGCCGTCGCAACCCGGCGATTGCCGCTAGCGGAGACGGTCAGAATCGGGCGTGAACGCGTGAAACTGGCGATATTCCGTTAACTAACGGGAAGAGAACGTTCGAGCAATATTAGTGGCTCCCCGGCATGAATTCGAACCGCGATTCACAGCTATGGCCTGATCCAACCCCCAAATTTGGGCATAGCCTGCTATCTGATTGATTAAGCCCTGTCGGCATAAGGCCGCCGCTTCAGAACTAGAACTGGGCGAGGAGAAGAGACGCCGCCGGTGAAGCCGGCGGCGTCGGGAAACGAAGTTTGGGCGGCTCATGCCGCGAGCGAAATAGCGGCGTGGCGCGTGCCATCCTGCGCTAAGGTTCGTGGCTCATGTGGGCAATCACTTGCGCGAATACGATCTCCACGTCCGCGAGCGGTGGGTTGGCGATGTAGCATTCGCTGCAGACCAGGCAGTTCTGGGCGTCCAGGTTCGCATCGTTGGCGCGAAAGTAGTGAAGGCAGGCGAAACAGGTAAAGACAGCATCGATGGGCGTCATTTGTGAGCTCCCACGACCCACCCGGCTTGGGTCGGGGTGGGCGAGTCTAATCTGGTCATAGCTTCTAGATCCTCAGGCCGCGAGCGAGTATCGGCGCTGCCCGTCTTCGGCTTTGGTTGAGATAACGGTGAGATGTAACTTCTTGCCGAGCGTGCCGCTGACAAAGCCACGCACCGAATGGGCCTGCCAACCGGTAACGCTCATAATTTGATCGAGAGTAGCCCCTTCTGTACGCCGTAACATAGCCAGCACTTTGGCAGTCTTGGTGTCCGGGCGTACAACAACTTCGGCAAGACGTGTTCGGGTAGAGCGCGTTTTGTTGGTTGCCGGGCTACCGTCTGACGTGGGCTTTGCAGCGTGTGCGGCGACACCGGCGTCCAGGCTTTGAATCGCCTTCCAGATTCGGAGGACGGCTGTTTTGCGATTGGTGAATTTCTTGACAGGCACAAAGCCGGGAATGCTATTCCAAATCTCTACCAGGCGGCTTGCAGGCCACGCGGCGGTGAGTTCGCCTACAGGACGCTCGACTAGACAGGCGCCTCCATCGCTCACCGGGGTGCTGTTGTCGTCTAATTGGGATTGTTTTAATTTCATTTGTAATTCCTCTTCGAGGACCCTTTTGCAAACCGCGATTCTCGGGAACTGAGCGGCGGTGCGTGGCATCCTCTAATTGGTAGTCGCCACCTGCTTTCGATCAGGTCCGGCGTCGGAAGCTTTCAGTAGGTAATTTCGGAAAGGTAAAGAAGGCGAAAACACAACATTATCAGTGGTTTAGCGAGGATGTCTGCCGTTACGGCAACTATCGTTAATTTATCATTGAGATATTTTAATGAAAGTTAATTAGACGCTGAATCAATGACTTGCGAACGGCTACTGGAGCTCCTTCGCATACCAAAAAAAACTAACACGACTCGAAAAGCTGCATTGGCGTGGGGTTGAGGCGCATTCCCCCGCCCCAGAGACACTATCTGCTATCACCTGGGATCATCTGCCGTCGGCGTAGGTCTCTTGAGAGAGCGGTCGAACTTGCCCTTATCTGCGGAGCCAAAAACTTATCTTCGAACTGTCTCTGCCTGCTGGTTAACGCCTTGGCTCCCACCATTCTTCGGAAGTCACGCGGTTTCGCGTAATATCGAGGTTTCCCTAAACTCTCTGCTGCGGTCGCGGAATCGGCCCTTAGGCTCCTCGGTACCCAAATCGCCCCACGACGGCACTTATTCTCTGTGACTCTCCAATTCCCTGCCCTTTGGTTAACAGACCCAGGTTTGGAAGCTGTTGGGAGTGCAAATACGCTTTGTAGTGATCGACGGCGTCACAAGCTGGTCTCCGTCGACGTCATCGCGCGCGTCTCGCCCGTCGATAGGAGTGCTCTTGAAACGCGGGTCGAAATACTCCATTTTGGCTGAGAATCTGCTTTCAGCCTTGCTTCCTTCGGACCCAGGGGCGCTCAATTCGATAGGTCGGGGTGGCAGTCGGATTCTTTCGTGCAGCCGAAAGGAGCTTTCGGCGCTTCAGAAGCCTCACGGCCCCTTGCACAGCGGACTTCGACAATCCCGTGCCCTCTGCCAGTTGCTGGTGGCTCAACGATACGACCTTCTGGCCTGCACCCACGCTGCGCCTCCACAGATGGAGATAAACAAGAAACGCAGAGGGCCGTTTTTCATGCTCGGTGAGATCGCGCATCAGTACATCAAGAATGTAACTGTCCAGGACAAGGTGCATGACCGATTCCTCCCTATTAGTCTCGACACTACAGCTGTTAATACTATAGTCATTTTATTTTGCTTGCCAACAGAGGCGTTCTACCCTACACTAAATCTCGTTAGGAGGGCGACAATGATCAAGGCAGTTAAGTTTGTGAGCATTCCAGTCCGGGACCAAGAGCAGGCGCTCGCCTTTTACACCGAGAAGCTTGGATTCCAGATCCTGACCGACCAGCCTTTCGACGCGAACCAGCGCTGGATAGAACTGCGAATTCCTGGCAGCGAGGCCAGTGTGGTTTTGTTCACGCCTCCTGGCCATGAGGATCGAATCGGTACCTTCTCGAACGTGACATTCATGACGGATGACATCGATCGCACTCATCAAGAGTTGGCAGCCCGAGGAGTAGTGTTTACAGCTCCGCCCACAAAGCAACCCTGGGGTCAGTTTGCAAAGTTCCAGGACCTAGACGGCAATCAATTTGTGCTATCAACCAAGTAATCGGGCCTGCTTCGCGCTCTCCGCATTCTTATAAGGCCGGTCGTGCGTAACCACATCGAAAACATCCGCGACGCTTACGATTCTGGCCTCGAGCGGAATGGCGTCGCCGGCCAACTTGTGATAGCCATTACCATCCCAACGCTCGGTAGATTACCGACTTCTATCTTCGCGGCCTCTACCTCTTTGGCGGCGTCTTTAATTCGGCCTGCCCACACCATAATGGGCGCAGTGAGCCAGTGTGAGCGTGAGGAAATCGGCGAGCGGACCCGCGACGCCTTGCGGCACAAACGCGGCAACGGAGAGCGAGTCGGGAACATCGAGTTCGGCTTCCGATTGTCTGCGGATCTTCGTCATCTGGAACCAGACCCCACCGAGCAGGCCGCGCTGGCGCAGATTCGGAACCTACGTCGCCAGGGCTATACGCTTCGCGGCATAGCGGCAACCCTGAACAGCGGCGGGCACCGCACACGCCGCGGTACCGACTGGCGGCTGGAATCTGTGGCACGGGTGATAAAGCAGCACGCAGCGAGACAGGCCGCATAGGTTTTTAAACTCCGCCGCTACTCGACGCCGAGAATCCAGCCCTCAATCTCCGCCGTCTTTCGTTGTCCCTGCTCTAACTGTGGAAGAAAGTAACCGGACCGCAAACCTTCGGCGTCAGTGCGACGCATCCACGCGGCGGTTGAATATGCGTCCTGCTGATGGGCATCACGTCCTTCGCATGGGAAACTTTTATTCCAGAGTGCTGGATAAACCTCTGCCACGACAGATCGTTCGGGCGGGACCTGCCAACCGTCGAACGCCCAGAAATGCACCCGGCCATCCGTTCGTTGCCGAAGATAGCGCAGCCACGGTATCCCCCGCGTGGGTGGACTTCGTCACTGAGCCCTGCACGTCGAAATGGAACACCGATTTGGCTCCTCCCAGAATCGGCCCTTAGGCTCCTCGGTACCCAAATCGCCCCACGACGGCACTTATTCTCTGTGACTCTCCAATTCCCTGGCCTTTGGTTAACAGCCCCAGGTTTGGAAGACTGCGGCGACGATGGCGGACGTTCAATGGGTTTTAGAATCTTACGCTCTTCCTAGCGGCCCCGCTCCTCATTGGCGGAAACCGGTACGGCCGCCGCAAGATTTTCGCCGCCGGCGGCGTGCTCTTCTCGTCAGGGATCGGCGAGCATCTCTTCGCAGAGCGTGCGCGTCTTATTCTCTGTGACTCTCCAATTCCCTGCCCTTTGGTTAACAGCCCTAGGTTTGGAAGACGCCTTCACGTCGAGGTGCCGGTTCCGCCGCGTTTATACACAGACATTTTTTACCCCTTACGGAATAGCCCAAGACGCCGCTTAATGGTTTAACGGTCGTGACTTCTGAACTTTGGTTGTGCGAAGGGGATTTCGCAACAGTAACTGCGTACAGGCCGTGCTCGACGCTTCTCCCGACGGCGTAATGTCGGGGCGCTGCAGCAGAAGGCTGAAGCAGACATTCTGCACGATCTTCACTCGGTTGAACCCGCTACCGAGCGTGGAGCGCTTACCTGAGCCGGTGCGGGAGAAAGATCCGCCGGCGCGGAAACGGTTGGCGGCTGTGGCTCGGCGGCTTTCCGGGCTGGAGTCTGCGCCGCGACGATCGAGGTCAGTACGCTGGACAGAGAAGCGAACAACACCGCCCTTAGAACGCGGCTCATGACAGATCGATGATTTCTAGTCCACACGGCCGCGGGTCTGTTCTGCGGCTCTCTCGGTCATGTCTCCGCCCGAGGGTGCTCTCGATCAATCGGACCAACTTATCGGCAGCCCAGTCGAGGGCTTGCTCCAAGGTCGCTGAATGTTGAGTGACCGCGATGGGTTGCCGGCCTTCCAGGCGGGCTTCCAACATGCAGCGCTTGTCGTTCGCACCTCCCTTATCGCCGTTCTCATCGCTCAGGTGTACCTCCACTCGCGTAATGTGATCGCTCACCCGGTTGAGAGCAGTCTCAACTACGCCCCGGATCTGATCGGCCACGGCCTCGTGACCTTCGATGGTATGGTCTGTATTGATTTGAATGTGCATAGTAACTCTTCCTATTTGTTTACAACGCTCAGTGCTTCATAACCCGAGATCACGTCGAACAGCTCTTCGTCGATGGCCTCCTGCCGAACACGGTGAAACGTACGATTCAGTTTTTCCAGAATGTCTTTGATGTTCTTTTCGGCGCGCTCCATCGCCGCCAGACGGCTGGCGTTTTCGCTGGCAAGGGATTCCGCACATGCTTGAAAAAGCAGAACAAAAAGATATCCTCGAATAAAAGCCTGCAATGCCAGCGTGGGCCCCTCTATGACCTCCGGCAAATTCTTGGTCGGCCACGGCATCGCGGCTAGCTTGCTTTGCCAGGTGTGATCCAACGGCAGCAGCTGCTTGCAGGCAGGCTCATATACGGATCCCGATTTCGGATGGTTGTGGAAAACATAGACGTCTATCACATCGCCCCGCTCGCGAGCCGCCGCTATTTCGATGAGAAGTTGACCTACCAGAGGCGTGATCGCGTCGACGGACGTTGGAACCGATAACAGGCCGCTAGGCATCAGGCCGGTGTCCGCGATAAGTGAGTGCGTGCGCTCTCCGACCGCCCAGATTTCCTTTATTTTTCCGGGAAACGTTCTGAGCCGGCGCATGGCGAATTCCACGATCGTTTCGTTAAACCGTCCGACGAGGCCCTGGTCTGAGCCGAAGATCACCGCGCCGATCGGTTCATCGGCTTTCGGGCGTTTGCCCGCCGCAAACTGAGCCGCGGCAGGGTGACGGAGACACACACTCAATCCGAGCTCCACCGTACGGTAATAGTCGTCGAGCGATTGGACCGCTTTTTCGTATTGGCCAATGCTCGAAGCTGCCAGGGCCTTCATCGCCCGCACAACGCCATTGAGATCGTCAGCTCCATCGATTTTCCGGCGTAAACTATGCAGAGTGCCGCTCATGATTGAGCCTTGGCGGCGGGTTTTACTTCGGGCTTGGGCTGGAACGGAGCGAGCACCCGCGTGGCCACGTCCAAAACCGCCTTCCGATCGGCATCGCTCAATTTATCGGCCGAGGTGAATCGTTCTGCAACGTCAGCCGGTATATCCGCGGCCGCCTTCCGAAGCGTCCCCTCGGCGGCGGTCATCTTTTCAAGCGGCACCGGATCGAAGAGGCCCGCGGTCAGGGCCAGAAGCACGGCGATCTGCTCGCGCATCGACAGTGGTTGCGATTCGGGCTGTTTGAGGCAGGCGCGAATGCGCTGCCCATGATCGATAATCTTGCGGGTGGCTTCGTCCAGACGGGTACCGAACTTCGCGAACGTTTCCAATTCCTCGAACTGCGCATACGCGAGCTTGAGATGGCCCGCGATTCCGCGATAGACCGCCCGCTGGGCCGCCCCGCCCACTCGCGAGACGGATTTGCCGACGTCTACCGCCGGAAGCACCCCCAACTCGAACAATGTCGGCGAGAGATAAATTTGCCCGTCCGTGATGGAGATGAGATTGGTCGGAATGTAGGCGGAAATGTCCTGCGCGTCCGTTTCGATGATGGGCAGCGCGGTGAGGGAACCACTCCCGCGTTCCTTGCTCAGATGCGTCGCCCGTTCCAGCATCCGCGAATGAATATAGAAAATGTCGCCGGGGAAGGCTTCGCGGCCAGGCGGCCGGCGAAGCAGGAGAGAAAGCTCACGATAAGCGCGGGCATGATGCGTGAGATCGTCATAAACGATGAGCACGTCGCGTCCCATTTCCATGAAATATTCGGCAATGCTGGTCGCAGCGTAGGGCGTGATGTACACCAGGCCCGGCGCGTCATTGCCTTCGACGACCACCACCACTGTATAATCCATCGCACCTTGTTCTCGCAGATTGGCTACCACCTTTGCGACGGCCGAAGCCCGCTGTCCGATCGCACAATAGACGCAGATCACATTCTGCCCGCGCTGGTTCAAGATGGTGTCGATGGCGATAGCCGTCTTTCCGGTCTGGCGATCGCCCAGAATCAATTCCCGCTGGCCGCGGCCGATGGGAATGAGTGCGTCGATGGCCGTGAGGCCGGTCTGCAAGGGCACCGTGACTGGTGCGCGATCCAGGATGGCCGGCGCCGGACGCTCAACTGGCAGGCGCTTGTCCGCGGCAATCGGCCCTTTGCCATCGAGCGGCTTCCCCAGCGGGTCGATCACACGCCCCAGTAAAGCCTCTCCCACCGCAACGTCCATGACGCGGCCGGTGCGTTCCACTTGATCGCCCGCTTGCAGACCCTGGTAGTCTCCGAGCAGAATGACCCCGATTTCGTTTTCATCGATGTTGAACGCAATTCCCAGCACATCTCCGGGGAACCGCACCAATTCGTCGTATCCCACGCTGGGAAGCCCTGAGACGGTGGCGATGCCGGTGGAGACATTCATGATGGTGCCCACTTCATGTAGTGTCAGTGCGGGCGTGAAGGTATCCAGGGCTTGACGCACGCCGGTGAAGGCACGATCTACGGCGGTCTGCAAAATGCTGGTCGGCCCGCTCATTTGGCCACGGCAGGTGCGGCGGCCTTCACCGCCGCCGTATTTCCAGGATCGGGCTTCGGTGCGGTCTTAGCTTCTGGCGCGGCCTGGGCTTCCGGTTTCGCTTCCGCGTTCAGGAGCGTGCCGACTTTCTGATCGAGTGACTTTAGATAATCCGCGATGCTCCAGCCGATCTTCTGTCCGTTGGCCGCCAGTTCGATCCCGCAGATGGCGTCTGGCGCTGTTTCAAACCGGACCCGGATTTCAGCCGAGAAGGTCTCGTTGAGTGCATTTTGAATGGTGGCCCTCTGCTCTGCAGGTAGATCGAAGGCGCTCTGCAGGAGGGCAGGTTCGGGCGACGCCTTGAGGGCCGCGCCCAGGGTCTCTTTCGCGTTGCCGTTCAATTCGCGAAGTCGGCGCGTGAACACCGCCCCCACGCGTTCTTCGAGACTGACGGTGGCAAGATCCGCGAGCGTCTTGCGCGCAATTGCAAAGACTTCCTCCTTAACTGTGCGCGTAATTTCAGTGCCCAATCTTGTTTGGTCATTTCGCAAGGCGGTCGCTTGCACGTCGCGTAAGTTATCGGCGGCTTTCCGTGCTTCGTCGAGAAGGCGCTCGCGCTCAGTTTTGGCCTCGTCGGCCGCCTTGGCAAGGAGCGCGCTACGTCCTGCATCGAAAGCTTTGTTCTTGCTCTGAAAGTCGTCGTGCTCCTTCTGGGCCTCCGCCTTCTTCGCCTGGGCATCGGCGAGTTGAGCGGCAATGTCCTTTTTCCGGGTGTCGATGGCGTTAAGAATGGGTTTGTATAGGAAATGCTTCAACAACCACACCAGGATGAGGAAGTTCAGCGCCTGAGCGCCGACGGTGAACCAATCGATGAGCATGGCTCATTTGCCTCCGGCTTGAGCGATGGCATGGGTCCAAAACGGGTTGGCGAAAATCAGAATCATCGAGACGACGAAGCAGTAAATGGCCAGTGATTCGATCATCGCCAAGCCCACGAACAACGTCCGGGTAATAGTGGCCGATGCGTCGGGTTGCTGCGCCAGCGAAGTCAGGGCGGTGGCGACCGCCCGGCCCTCGCCGAGCGCCGGGCACATACAGCCGAGGCCAATCGTGAGGCCGGCCGTGGCGATCGATACTATTGCGATGAGAGTATTGCTATCCATAGGAAGTCCTTTCGTCGCTCTGGTTGCAATTTCAATGTTGAGGCGCCGTCTGGGGCTGCGGAGCAGCCTTCGGTTTCCGTACCAGGGTCGCAGCCGCGACGTAAACCCCAGCCAAAATGCTGAAAATGTAGGCTTGAACCATGCCCGTGAGAAGACCGAGCGCCGTCATGACGATCGGGAAGATATACGGCGTGATGGTGAGCAAAATGCCGATGATCATCACCCCGCTCATCATGTTGCCGAACAAGCGAACGGCCAAGGCCAGCGTGCGCGAAAGTTCACTAATGATGTTGAACGGAAGCATGATGACCGTGGGCTTGGTGTAGGTTTTCAGATAGCCGCCTAGCCCCTGTTCCTCTATGCCGAAGAGCGGCACCGCAATGAACACGCACAGTGCCAGCGCGGCTGTAGTCGAAAGTGAACCCGTTGGCGGCTTATAACCGGGAATTACCGTACAAAGACTGGCTGTCGCGACGAACAAAAAGAGCGTGCCTAAAAAGGAAAGGTACTTTTCCGGCTGGCTCAGCCCCACGTCCCGTATCTGTTTTTCGATCGTCGTAACGACGATTTCGAGCAAGCCCTGCCAGCGTGAGATGTCCCCTTCGGTCGCCAGTCTGCGAGTGATCAGCTTCGACCCCAAGGCCATCACGATCATCATGGCCCACGTGGTGGCGATGGTTCCGTTGAGTTTGACAAAGCCATGCTGCCACAAAATCTGCTGGTCTGAAGTGAGATTCATCGAGCACCTTCTTCGATCATCCGGCTCGTCTTATCACTTGGAGCGCGGGTGAACCACATTACTAAGACGCGCGCCAGCACAAATCCAAGCAGGCAGCCGAGCAATCGCCTCCAATCGCCGCGCGAGACGAAATAGAATCCGGCCACGGTGATCGCAGTTCGCAGCAGCAGGCTGCCGAGAAACCAGACTGCCGGCTGTTTGGATGAAACGCCTCTCTGAATCGTCCACCAAAGACCTCCGAAAAACATCGCCCCGAGCAGGATGCCCGCGAACAGCGCCAGGATGAGAGTTGAGATTTCACTCATTCTTATCCTCCGTTTTGTCATGCATAGCCTGATCTTCCTGGACCACCCAGTGCCAGGCGTTAGCACAGCCGATAACCAATCCAATCACCAGCAATATGAGAGTCCAGGAGTGGGTTCCCGGATGACGCCGATCCAACCAGAGGCCGAGCATCACTCCACCGAGCGTCGGAACTGCCACCGACCAACCGATGAGTCCGGTCATGCCGAGACCAAACCAGACGCTTCGTGTCCCTTCGCGCTGTGCCCTGAGCTTGCGAGCGGAGTCCGCAGCCACCTGCCGGGCGAAAACTGGCTCCTCTCTCGAGGGCGTGGGTCGGTTCGTTAACTCATCGCCCATGCTCAAACTCCACGAATCTGCCAACAAAACCGGTTTCCATCTTGGCAATCGCATTGCGGACGTTCCGTTCCTGCTCGTCGAGAGTCAGAAATTTACGTTTCACCTCGTCGTGGAGCCCTTTAAGATCCGTTCCACCGATGGCTTGGCGCACGGAGACCAGCACGGCCTCGCCGGTCTTGACTAATACGCCTTCATCAACCGCGAGGTAGACCGTTCCTTCCTCTTTCGTTTCGTAGGTCAGGATACCGGGCGCAAGCGCCGCAACGCAGTCGAGCCGGTGGGGCAAGAGTCCGAACGACCCATCGGCAGTCTTAGCAACGATGCGCAGTACTCCGGTCTTTTCGGCGAAGATTTCGAAAGGAAGAAGGATCTTAAGGTTCATGCGACCTTCATCGGTTCGGGCTTCGATTTCGGGCTCGCCTTTTTCGCCTCGCCAATAGCTCCGATCATATAAAGCGCACTCTCCGGGTAATCCTTGAACTCATCCCTAAGAATTCGTTCGCACCCATCGAGCGCGTCTTTGAGGCTGACGAGCTTCCCTTTGATCCCGCTAAACTGCTCGGTGGAGAAAAACGGCTGCGTCAGGAAGCGTTCCAGTCGCCGGGCGCGGCCGACAGTCTTGCGGTCTTCCGGGGAAAGCTGTTCCAGCCCAAGCATCGCGACGAGGTCCTTGAGGTTCTCGTACTCGGCCAGCGTCTTCCGGATTTCCTGTGACAGATCGTAATGCTGCTGGCCAACAATGCCGGGTGTAGCCATTTTCGAACTGGATTGGAGCAGGTCGATCGCCGGATAAAGTCCTTCGCTGGCGCGGTCGCGAGAGAGCACGATGGACGCGGAGAGATGCGAAAATACGTGCACCGCGGCCGGATCGGTTAAATCGTCCGCCGGCACGTACACCGCTTGGATGGACGTGATGGCTCCGGCGTGAGTGTTGGCGATGCGCTCTTCAAGCCCCGACAACTCCGTGCTCATGGTGGGCTGATAGCCCAGCCGCGAGGGCATCTGTCCCATCAAGCCCGATACCTCCATGCCGGCCTGAATGAAGCGGAAGATGTTATCGATCAACAAGAGAACATCCCGGTGTTCGTCGTCGCGGAAGTACTCGGCCATCGTCAACGCCGTGGCCCCCACGCGAAAACGGCTACCCGGCGGCTCGTTCATTTGGCCGTAGACCATTACCATGCCCTTCAGCACCCCGGCCGCTTTCATGGCGCTGTAGAGCTCTTCCCCTTCGCGGCAGCGCTCGCCGATCCCGCAGAAAATGCTTACCCCTTTCTCGTGACCGATCATATTGTGGATCAACTCTGTGAGCAGCACTGTCTTGCCAACACCCGCGCCGCCGAACAATCCACCTTTGCCGCCGCGCTCCAGTGGCACAAGCACATCGATGGCTTTGATGCCGGTCTCGAAGATCTCCGATTTCGTGGAACGTTCCGACAGTGGCGGTGGAGCGCGATGGACGGTCCGCCACTGCACATCCATTGGTTCCGGCTGGCCGTCGATGGTGTGGCCGAATACATCGAACATCCGCGAAATGATCTGCTTGCCGACCGGCGCCCGGAGAGGGTCGCCCGTATCCTCAACTGCCATTCCTCTAGCCAAACCTTGCGTGGGAGTCAAAGCGATGCCGCGCACGCGGTGCGCGTCAAGCTGCTCCATCACCTCGATGACGATCTGTCCGTCCGATCCTGCGCGTAACACCGTATAAACGGGCGGCAAACGTGTATCGAATCGTATATCCACGACACCGCCGCGCACCGAAACCACCTCGCCGAGATTCGAAGGACCAGCTTGGGTCTTCATGTTCGGGTCAGGGGGCCTGACACCGGCTGCCGCTGCCGGTTGCGGGGCAGAAACGCTAGATCATCGCTAAGGACGTAGATCGTTATCGCCGTCAGCATTAAAATCATTCCGGCCCAAAAGCGCCAGTCATGATGGGCCCGTCTCCAGTACGGACCATCCCCGTGACGAATATGGGCGCGAACCGGCCCTTCGTTCCCGTGAGTGCTCTTGACCTCACTCATTCAGTGCCTTTCCCCAAGTCGTTTGGCTGCGATTCACCGAGCCACTTCTGGGCCGTAGCGATTTCCGTGTGGTCAAAGTATCGGGTCGTCGCCTCCGTGAATGGTTTCCATAACATCGCCATGCCGTGCTGCCACTTCTTCTCCCCAACGATCGCGAGCCGCTCGATGTCGGCGAAGTGTCTGATGTCGAACTTGATGTCCTCCCACGCTGCGCCAAGCTCCCATCCGTGAAAACCAGATATGTCGAACAACACCCGCAATTTTCCGTGCTGCCCAAGGAGGCGCTCGAACTCGGTTACAAAATGCTTGTACTCCGCTTTGATCACCGTTCCACTGACACGGATGACGAGGATCTTTCCTCCACTTTCCTCGAGATCAATGGGCATTGGGGACTTGATTCCATTTCCAGTTCCGAATTTCCGGTAAGTCTTCGCCGCGCTCGTCGATGTAATGTTTGTGTTGGTTCAACTTATCCCGTACCATTTGCTTCAAATAAGCGCCCTTGGACCCCAAATGCGGGAGGCGGTCGACGACATCTTGCACCAAGTGAAATCGGTCGAGGTCGTTCTGTACGCGCATATCAAAGGCCGTTGTGATCGTGCCCTCTTCCTTATAGCCGCGAACGTGCAGGTTGCGATTAGTCCGGCGGTAAGTCAGGCGATGGACCAACCAGGGGTATCCGTGAAAGCCAAAGATGATGTGCTTGTCTTTGGTGAAGAGTGAGTCGTAGTCAGCTTCGCTGAGCCCATGCGGATGTTCGCTCGCAGACTGGAGCTTCATCAAGTCGACGACATTGATCACGCGGATTTTCAAATCGGGTAGATGCTCACGAAGAATGGAAACAGCGGCCAGAATCTCCAGCGTGGGCGTGTCGCCGCAGCAGGCCATCACGACGTCCGGTTCGTCGGCATCCTGGTCGTTGCTGGCCCATTGCCAGATGCCGATGCCTTCCGTGCAATGCACGACGGCCGCGTCCATGGTCAGCCATTGCGGCAGGGCGTGTTTTCCGGCGACCACCACGTTGACGTAATGCCGGCTGCGTAGGCAGTGATCGAAGACCGACAGCAGACAGTTGGCGTCGGGCGGCAGATAAACGCGCACAATATCCGCTTTCTTGTTGATCACATGGTCGAGAAAGCCGGGGTCCTGGTGGGTGAAGCCGTTGTGATCCTGCTGCCAGACGTGGGAGGCCAGCAGATAGTTCAGCGACGAGATCTTCCGGCGCCAAGGCAATTCCAACGTTACCTTGAGCCACTTGGCGTGCTGGCTGAACATCGAGTCTACGATGCGAATGAAAGCCTCATAACTATTGAACAACCCGTGGCGGCCGGTGAGAAGATATCCTTCGAGCCAGCCCTCGCACTGATGTTCGCTGAGCATCGAATCGAGCACGCGTCCGGCGGGCGCGAGAAATTCATCATTTTTAGCTTCTCTGGCATCCCATTGACGGTTGGTGACCTCGAATACGGCGCCCAGAAGATTCGAGAGCGTCTCGTCGGGACCAAAGATTCGGAAATTACGCTGATCCTGATTCAGCTTAGCTACGTCGCGCAGAAAGTTACCCAGCACCAGCGTGTCTTGCGCGTCCACCGCGCCCGGCGACGGCACGTGCACTGCGTGGGCGCAAAAGTCCGGCATGCGGAGATCGCGCAGGAGTATGCCGCCGTTGGCGTGAGGATTGGCGCCCATCCGGCGGTCGCCTTTCGGCGCCAGCTCTGCCAGTTCCGGCATGAGCCGGCCGTTTTCATTAAAGAGTTCCTCGGCCTTGTAGCTTTTCATCCAGCTTTCCAGTTGCTGGACGTGATCGGGGTGCTCGGAGTCGACGAGCAATGGCACCTGATGCGCCCGGAAAGTGCCCTCGATTTGCAGTCCGTCGACTACCTTCGGGCCCGTCCATCCCTTCGGCGACCGGAGGACGATCATAGGCCAACGAGCTCGCGTTGTATCGTTCTTGCTCCGCGCGTTGCTTTGGATTTGCCGGATGTCCTCGATGGCTGTTTCCATGGTGGCGGCCATGAGTTGATGCATTATTTCCGGGTCGTCGCCTTCCACGAAGTGAGGCGTCCAGCCGCAGCCGCGTAGAAACTGCTCCAACTCCTCGTGCTCGATGCGGGCGAGCACAGTCGGGTTGCTGATCTTGTAGCCATTGAGATGCAGAATCGGCAACACGGCTCCGTCGCTGATCGGGTTGAGTAGCTTGTTGGACTGCCAAGCGGTCGCTAAGGGGCCTGTTTCCGCTTCTCCGTCGCCGACCACACAAGCGACGATCAGACCGGGGTTGTCGAACACGGCTCCGAAGGCATGACTGAGCGAATACCCCAGCTCGCCACCTTCATGAATCGATCCTGGTGTCGTCGGCGCAACATGGCTCGAAATCCCACCTGGAAATGAGAACTGCTTGAACAGCTTCTTCAGCCCGGCCTCATCCTGGGTGACGTTCGGATAAACTTCACTCCAGGTGCCTTCAAGGTAAACATTGCCCACGATAGCGGGGCCGCCGTGACCGGGGCCGGCGATGTAGAACATATCCAGGTCATACTTCTTGATGACGCGGTTCAAATGAACGTAGATGAAGTTTTGACCCGGCGTCGTGCCCCAATGCCCAACCACCAGGGGCTTCACGTGCGAAAGTTTTAGGGGCTCCTTCAGCAGCGGGTTATCGTAGAGATAAATCTGGCCGACCGACAAATAGTTGGCCGCACGCCAGTAGGCGTTGATCTTCTGGAGTAGTTCCGGCGTGAGCGTGTTGGTGTTTCTGGCTAACCCCTTGTCGCTTTCGCCGTCGGGTGTGTCGTGGATTTGTTCAGGATTGAGTATCTGTATTTGTGATTTCATTTTTCGTACCTAGAATCAGAGCTTTGCTTTCCTCAGCCGCAAGGTGTTGGGGGGCATAGCAGCAAGCCGAAGAACTGGTAAACCACACCCGACGCCGAGGGAATACCTAGAGCGTTTAGAAGAAAACGAAGAGCAGTTTTCCCCGGATGACGGCTGCGCTTTGGCATCCGACGTCAGCGTTTTTTGTGGGGCTGCCAAGTTCCGGCCCTAAACGCCAGCGAGCGAAACTTCGGCTTCGTTCGCCCAATAGGGTGGACGTCCATAATGAAAGTAAAGTCGGCTTTCGTACTCTCGTGTGAGCGGCCTGGATACAAGGTACTCGGGAGCATCCTGGATCGCTTCGCGGAACAAGCCGGCATAGATCTCTGAATCCAGCCAACTGATCCGCTCAATCCACGCTGGTGACATCAGCACCTTTTTGCCAGGCAGCCAATTCCGGGTGGCGACCTCAATGTAGCGGACATTCCAGAATTTATCGTCAATCACGTATCCGTCCACGTGGCCGATTTCGCCGTCTTTGGCTTCGACGTGATAGCCCGTGACGGCAGAGCTGCTGCGGAGTTGGGGATCCACCGACTCTTCCTTTGCCGTTATACTAGCGCCCGTTGGGATAGCCAGATCCGCCGGATAGTATGCCGGGCCCCAAAGAAATGGGCCACCCCAATAGGGGTTATATCCGTAATATGCAGACAATTCGGCCTCGCGTTGCCTGGAAACCGGCGGATGGGTATAGATGTCCGGACTGTTCTCAACCTGCTTCCTGGTTAGGGCCACGTTTAGGCTTTTCGTTTGCCAGTCCACAGACACTACCGAGATCGGCGAAATCAGTACCTCCCGGCCGCCAAGCCAGCCGCCCGTTTTGACAACCAGGTAACGGATGCCCCATGTCTCGTCGTCGAAGTAAAACTCATCGACGGTCCCCAACTCTCCGTCCGTGGCGTGAATGACGAGGTCCTTCAAAAAAGTGGCGTTTGTTAACACTGTTTGTCTCCCCTATCGGCCAGCCGCGGCTACTTCCACCGAATGCATCGAGAAATGAATCGGGCAAGTGTTCTTAATAATGTTCTTCGCTTTTTCGACTTCCGCGGCATCGGCATGCACCACTAGCAGAAACTTGTCGGTCTTTAGAGCTGTTTCGTACTCCACGATGCTGTCCTTCGGAATACCGATGCTATAAAGCCCGGCTCCCAGAGCGCTCAAACCTCCTACCACCACGGCGCCTTCGAGCGCTCCGACGATCCAGGCAACCAGCGGGCCTGCCACAAGCAACGGTCCGATGCCGGGGATGGCAAAAAAGGCGGATCCAAACAGCAATCCCCAAAAGCCTCCCCAGAAGGCGCCGTTTTCGCCCCAATATTTCATACGATCGCCGGCGTTGTAGTAGCCAATCGCGTGTTCATCGGTGTGGGTATCCTTCCCGACGATGGAAAGAGTCTTCATGTCGATTCCGCCGCTCTGAAGCTCTTCTAGAGCTTTCTCCGCTTCGACATGGGAGGCGTAAATCGCTACTACTACGTTTTGTTCAGACATTCCGGTCTCCTACACTTGCTTTCGACTTATATAAAGCATGCGCAACACCAATCACCCGACGAGCGCCGATTCTGGCTGTGAATGCCGGTGAGCATCCCGGAACTCGCTTTTCGCCTCACCCCTCGCGAAATCGAGAATTACCCGCGACGCTACGTCGCCGTGTTCGAGCCGATCGAAAATTCCATTGATCGCGGACAATGGCTGTCGCTCAATATCGGCCTTGACTTTGCCTTCCGCCGCGAATGCGAGGGCTTCGGCCATATCCTGGCGACTGCCGACGAACGAGCCGCGGACCGTTATGCAGTTCGCCACCACGTCAAAGAGTGGAATTGGAAATTCACCCGGCGGCAGCCCGACCAGGACGCAGGTACCGAGCTTGCGGGTCATGCCAATGCCCTGCTTGAACGCGACGAGCGAAGGGGCCGTAATCAGAACGCCATGAGCTCCTCCGTCGGTTTCCTTCTTTACGGCGGCGGCCGGGTCTCCGGTCTTGGCATTGATGACGAGTTCGGCGCCCAGGCGCTTGGCGTGGGCCAGCTTCCCGTCATCGATGTCAATCGCGCAGACGAAGAGGCCCATGGCCTTGGCATATTGGACCGCCAGGTGCCCAAGCCCTCCAGCCCCGGAGATGGCGATCCATTCGCCGGGCTTTGCGCCGGTCTGCTTGATTCCTTTATACGTCGTGATTCCCGCGCAGATCAGCGGCGCCGCGTCCGCGGCTTCCAGGCCCACCGGTATATGGGCGACGAAGTCCGGGTCTGCCAGGAGGTATTCGGCGAAGCCCCCGTTCTTGGTATAACCGCCGAATTGCGCCTGGGCGCACACCGTTTCCCAGCCCGTCAGGCAATACTCGCAATGACCACAGGCCGAGTAGAGCCATGGCACACCGACGCGGTCGCCCTCCTTCACAATCCTGACCCCTGATCCAACGGCGACCACGATTCCGATGGCTTCGTGCCCCGGAATGAAGGGGAGCGTGGGCTTCAGTGGCCAGTCGCCGTGCGCCGCATGGAGATCGGTGTGACACACACCGCAAGCCTCGGTCTTGACCAGGATCTGGTCCGCCGCCGGTGAGGGAACGTCAACTTCTTTGAGCGTCAACGGCTTTCCAAACTGCTCGACAACCGCGGCCTTCATCTTGGATGGCATGGGCAACTCCTCTTCCCGGATGTCTACGCCGGAGCGTTAATGGGAACGACGCAAACCAGCTTCTTATTCACGAACTCCTGGATGCCGAGGCCGGAAAGCTCACGCCCGTAACCAGAGTTCTTGATTCCGCCAAACGGGAGTTCAGGCGCGGTCCAGGTGGGGTGATTCACGAATACCATTCCGGTCTCAATGCGAGCCGCCACACGCTTGCCCCGCTCTATGTCGGTGGTAAACACGGAGCCGCCCAACCCGTATTTCGAATCGTTGGCGAGAGCCACGGCTTCATCCTCGTTGGCAACCCGAAAGAACAGGGCAACCGGACCAAAAAACTCTTCAACATAAGCCGGGGTTCCCTTCTTGATATCAGTGAGGATGGACGGCTGCATAAACGCGCCGGTACGATCGACTCGGCCTCCGCCCATCAGGAGTCTCGATCCGGTTGCGACCGAGCGTTTCACCTGATCGAGAAGATTCAGCAGTGCCGCCTCCGAACAGAGAGGACCAAGTGTGGTCGAGGGATCTGAGGGATCGCCAGGATTGAGGGCTTCTAATGCGGCCTGGAACTTCTGAATGAACTGATCGGCAACCTTGTCGAGCACAATGAATCGTTTGGCGGCCACACAGCATTGGCCGGTGTTGTTCATACGGCCCCATACGGCCCACTCTACCGTCTTGTCGATTTCAGCGTCATCAAGCACGATGAAAGCGTCGCTGCCGCCCAACTCCATCGTCGATTTCTTGAGGTTCTTTCCGGCTTGGGCAGCAACCACCGAACCTGCGCGTTCGCTTCCGGTAAGCGCGACTCCCGCGATGCGCGGGTCATCGATCAAATGTTCGGCTTGGTCGTTCGAAAGAAACAGGTTCGTATAGGTGCCGTCGGGAGCGCCCGCCTCTTTGAAGAGGGCTACAAAGGCGAGTGCGCATTGGGGAACAGAAGGTGCATGCTTCACTATCACCACATTGCCCACCATCAGATTCGGAGCGACAAAACGCGCCAACTGATAGTACGGGAAATTCCAAGGCTCTATTCCGAACAGCACGCCAATCGGACTACTCTCGATGGTCGCGTCGCCCGAGTGCGATTTAAGCGATTGCGGCGCCAGAAAGCCTTCGGCACGCTGGGCATAATAGTCGATGATGTCGGCACTGAGAGCGACTTCACCGCGGCTCTCGGCGATCAGCTTACCCATCTCCAAGGTGATGAGGCTCGCGAACTCTTCCGCACGCGACCGCAGGATGAGCGCGGCTTTCGACAGAACAGCGGCCCGCTCGGAGAACGTCTTCTTCCGCCACAGTGCGAAGCAAGCTTGCGCTTGCGCGACCACTTTCTCTACTTCGGCGTCTGTGTGATCCGCGAACTGCTTGACTCGTTTACCACTGTAGGGATTAATACTTTCGTACGCCATGGGCCTCTCTTCTCTTTATCTCTTCAAGTAGATGCCAGCAATCTGATACCCACGCCGATCGGGGAACGGGACTCCCTATTCAGCTCCTTTGAAGCGTGATACCAGAAGCAGATTCCCTGCACTCGCGTCATTCGCTGACCGCATCTCGTCGGTTGACCGCGAGTGGTCAATCATTGAGACGATCAGTTTGCGCGGAGTCTCAATCCGCAGCTATCCGTTTGTCCCAATCTGTTGCTTTTGGCAGTCTGCGATTGGAACAAGGAGTGCCTAACAAGGGTCATGCCAGTTAGCGCCAGCAAACATTTCACCCCTAAGCCGTCGGGAGGTCCAACGATCGAGGAGACGCCGGAGGCTCACCAACGAACTTCGCAGGGAGTTGAGTTGAGAGCCGAGATACGAACCGTCACCGGCGCCACATTTGACCGGTGGGTATTGGAGGGAAAGGGACCCGTCGCGGTCGAGTTTATGTCCTACGGCTGCATCCACTGCCGGGAGATGGAGCCGGCGCTTCAGCGGGTGGCGGAGATGGTGAAGCCTAAAGAGGACATATTCAGGGTCAATACCGCGGTCGACCAGGAACTCACAGACAGCTACCAAGTTCAGGGCACACCAACTCTGATCATGTTTCTACAAGGAAAGGAGGTGGGACGATCCGAGGGTCCGTCCCCGACAGTCGCAGGTGTCCTGGCAGCAGTGACGCAGCCATTCGAATCATGAAATCAGACCGGCAGAAGCAGAAGCAGACCAAGCCAATTCTCCTGTTCAACGACGAATGCGCTGTGTGCCGCCGCATCGGACATTGGGTGCAGAAGTCAGCGCGGAGCAAATCGGGCGACACGAGCATCACTGTACGACCGATTGGTGATGACCCGGAGGCGCTTCGGTCGCTTCATCCGGACCTCGATATTTGGGATGCCTATGAGACGGTGCATGTCCTGATGCCCGATGGTTCGATGAAGCTGGGAGGAGAGGCGGTCGCGGAGGTTCTGCGGCGTTTGCCCAATACCAGGTGCTTCGCCTCCAGTTTCGCCGTCCGCATATTCGGGTTCCTGCCCTTCCAGATGGTACTCAACTCGAGCTACGCCATCCTGGCAGACGTGCGCCCGCTTTTCGGCTGTAAGAGTTGCGGCACGTCGAGCTTTTGGGTTCGATCAATTGGGCGGATCGTCAAATGGACGAAGGCCATTTTTGGCCAGAGCCGCCACCCGAGTCCGCATTTCACACCAGGCTCAGCCGCGGCTCGGAGACGCTAGTGTAGTGCGTCAAAAATCCCGATCGTGAGTAGCAAGATTTTCAAATCCCGAGGGAATCGTCCCCGGGGGGACAAGCTTACCTGCAGTCCAGCGCTGCCAATTTGACCTCAAGCGCTCGATGCTCTATGCAAACTGAATTCGTCGGATTGTCGGAGGCGTGGGCTCCCTGACCCTGAGGCGATTTCTGTCGAAAACGGCCTTCACGCCTACGACCCGATCTTGGCCAAATGGGGATTTCGGAACAGTAAACGCTCGGCCGGCGCGATGGCTAATTCGAGGGAAAGCGCGCGCGCCAAGGACTGTCCGTTCAGATCTTGTATCTCTGTGCGGCGGAGGCTAGCCGCGGGCGGCGGTAGGCCAAGTTCCGTGTTGCATCTCAAGAAGAAGTTCCTCGGTCGTATCCCAGCCGATGCAGGGATCCGTAATGGATACTCCGTACTTTAGCTCCGAAGTGATGGGCTGGCATCCCTGGTGCAGATGCGATTCGATCATCATGCCGATAATGGCACTGTTTTCCCGCATCTGCTCCACGACATTTCTGAACACCAAAGCCTGGCGCGTGTAATCCTTGGCGCTGTTTCCATGGCTGCAATCGATCATGATCCTTGCAGGCATGTTAGCCGTTGTCAGCTTAGCGACAGCTCCTGCGACGCCATCGGGATCATAGTTGGGCTTGTCTCCACCACGCAGAATAATATGTCCATAGGCATTACCCGTTGTAGAAACAATAGAGGTCCGGCCGTTCTCATCCATGCCGAGGAACGTGTGCGGCACCTGCGAGGCCCTGATCGCATTAACAGCAGCATCGATATTCCCGTCTGTTGTGTTCTTGAAGCCGACGGGCATAGAGAGGCCAGAGGCCATCTCACGGTGCGTCTGAGATTCAGTAGTGCGCGCGCCGATTGCCGCCCATGCGATGAGATCAGCAAAGTACTGGACAGTGATTGGATCCAGCGCCTCCGTCGCTGCCGGCATGCCCATTTGATCAAGCTGAACCAGCAACTTGCGCGCTTGGGTGAGCCCTTCTTCCATCTCGAACGTGCCATTGTGACGAGGATCGTTTATGAACCCCTTCCAACCTACGGTGGTTCTCGGTTTCTCAAAATACGCGCGCATGACAATCAGCAGCTTGTCGCATCTATCCGCGACGGATTTAAGCCGCCTCGCATATTCGAGGGCGGCTTCGGGATCGTGAATGGAACACGGCCCGACAACCAACAACTTCTTGTTGGACTGACCTTCGAGAATCTGTTCGATTTCATGGCGCGCATCCAGAACGGTTTTGCGGCCTCGACCAAGCGGGAGCTTGCCCATGAGCTCTTTGGGAGAAATAATCGGGTGATAACCCTTGATGTGCTGATCGAAAATACGTTCCATGTTGAATTGGTTTCCTAGATAGGTCTCGGTACCAAAGGAACGCAGTTCCCGGCTCGCGCCAGAATTTTAATGAGCACCGCGCCGTGATAGCACCTGTTATCCAATTGTCGCCGACAAACGGCTTCGGGCAGAAAGCGAATTGTGCCGGAGTGACGGCACACCTCCAGGATAGCGGCAGCCCCGCGATCGCCTCGCCGTCTCGATTTACGGTAGGGTAAAGGAGTTTTCTGGATCCCGTTCGTTAAACGGAGGTGAGTCAAATGAACCGGCGCGAATTTTCCAACCTTCTCGGCGGTGCGGCGGCCCTTTGGTCACAGCGCGCGTATGCGCAGCAGCAAGCCGCGCCATCTAGCCCGATTCGCCGAGAGTGGCTCGACCGGCGCAAGGAGCCGATTCTCGAACCGGAACTGCCAATCATCGATCCGCACCATCATTTGTGGCAGCGCC
Source organism: Bryobacterales bacterium (assembly GCA_963710155.1). Taxonomy (GTDB): domain Bacteria; phylum Acidobacteriota; class Terriglobia; order Bryobacterales; family Bryobacteraceae; genus Palsa-187. The sequence goes on from CAVPZQ010000013.1 coordinate 22,634, forward strand.
CCGAATGGCGGTATTTGCTCAATGACCTCCTACTGGATACCGGCAGCGGTCACAATATTGTTGCCACGGTATACATGGAGGCGAGTTCGATGTATCGCGATCGGGGCCCTGAGGAAATGCGGCCTGTCGGCGAGGTTGAGTTCGCCAATGGCGTCGCGGCGATGTGCGACAGTGGCGCCTTTGGCAAAACCAGGGTCGCCGCCGGCATTGTTGGACACGCGGATATGACGTTGGGCAGTCGCGTCGAGCCGGTTTTGACCGCGCTGATGCGCGCGGGCGGCGATCGCTTTCGCGGGATCCGCCACGGTGTGTCATGGGAGGCCGAGGCCGCCACAATTAGACCGAATCCGAGTACCCGCGCAGGGATGCTGGCCGACAAGAAGTTCCGGGAAGGCATCGCGGCGGTTGGCCGTCTTGGCCTTTCTTACGATGTGTCGCTCTATCATCCCCAGATCAGCGAAGTTGCCGATCTTGCGAGCGCTTTGCCCAATACCCGAATCGTCCTCAATCACGTCGGCGGTGTTCTCGGGCTGGGCTCCTATCGCAGCAAGCGCGATGAAGTGTTTGCCCGATGGTCATCCTCGATCAAGGCCTTGGCTTCCCGGCCCAACGTATTCGTCAAGCTCGGCGGACTCGGCCAGAGCTACACTAGCTTGCGCTTCGACGAGGACGCCGAACCGCCATCGTCCGAGATGGTGGCCGCTCGATTCCGCCCCTACATCGAAACATGCATCGCAGCGTTTGGGACGTCACGCTGCATGTTTGAGAGCAACTTCCCCGTTGACAAGATCTCGTACAGTTATCACGTATTCTGGAATGCCTGCAAGCTGATGGCAAAGGGTGCCAGCGGCACCGAAAAGGCCGATCTATTTGCAGGCGCCGCGGCGCGGTGTTACCGCCTCAACGTAATTGGCTGAGTGCAGTAATTTAAGCCGAAGCGATCACTGATAACGATTAGTCGCACTCATGCGCACCGACAGAACCGCAAGAATCACGCTACAAGGAGCCGGGAGAAACACTATGCGTATTTCAGAATGTAATATTAGTTGCGCGCTCGCCGTCCTGGCCTTCGTAAGGGCCGGCGACGCGCAGACTGCGCCGCTGGCACCGGATTCGATCGAGGCTCATCTTGCGGCCGGCAAGAACTCCGCCGGGGGCCGCGACGACACCCCGGATTTTTACGGCTTAGTCACCGCACTTTGCGTCGCCCCGCTGAACGCACCTGTTCGACCTGACGCACCAGCCCCTAGAATGAACCCCAATCGGGCCAGCACATACCTCGCGCCGAAAAAGGCTTTTGACGACCTGTATTGGATGGGCACGCCTTCCCGTTCGACTTGGGCTCTGACCACCAGCAACGGAATCATCCTGTACGACACACAGGGCGTTTACGACGCGGAGGACGTAATTGCCGGCGGCCTGAAAAAACTTGGCCTCGATCCCGCCAAGGTGAGATACGTCATTATTTCCCATGCCCATGCAAACGAAGTCGGCGGTGCGAGATTGATGCAAGAACGCTATGGCGCGCATATCGTGATGGGAGCGGGTGATTGGGATCTGGTCGAGCAATCCGTCAATGGTTTTCCGGCTGGCAAGCCGAAGCGTGACATGGTCGCCACCGACGGCATGAAGATCACGCTCGGCGACCGAACGGTCACCTTATATCTGATGCCCGGCCATACACCCGGTACGATTTCCGGAATCTTCCAGGTGCATGACCACGGCAAGCCCCTGACCGTCGCTTATTCAGGCGGTACCGAATTCAATTTTGAGAACGACTTGCCGCATTTTGACACTTACCTCGCTTCAGAGCGGAAATTTGCAGCCATCGCGGCCGCCGCCGGTGCCACCATCATATTGGGAAACCAGTCTCAGTTCGATGGTGCGGCTCTCAAGCTCAGGATGCTGGCCGATCGCCGGTCCGGCGAGGCGCATCCTCTGGACGTCGGCGCGGCTGCGGTCGCGCGTTATTTCAAAATCGAAGATGAATGCGCGCAAGCAGTGCGCCTCAAGCTGCTCGCCCAGCAGCACGTTGCGACTCAGTAGGAGCAGCAGAGCTGGGCCAGCGCTCTGCCGCCATCGGGGCACCCAGGGCATTCGGCAATTCTTAGGTGTATAGTTGCCGCAAGGAGGTTTCGGGCCTATGAAGATCTTCGCGGCCGCGACCGTCTTGACTGCACTCGTGACACCGCTGGCGGCGCAGTGGGTACAGCATCCCACGCCTGGCATCCCGCGCACTGCTGACGGTAAACCAAACCTGACGGCTCCCGCGCCCCGCATGGCCGATGGCAAGCCAGACTTGTCCGGGCTGTGGTACACAGCCGTCGATACGGCAGTCGGCAATATCGCAGTCCGCAATGTCGGGGATCTCAAGCCCGGCGACATTCAGCCTTGGGCGCAGGCGTTGCTTCAGCAGCGTGCTGAGACCTTCGGCAAGGGCAACCCGCGTTACCGATGCCTGCCTGAGGGTCCAGGCTACAGCACCAAAGGCGGCATGAAGAGGCTCCTCCAGACTCCCGCCATGATCGTCATCTTGAACGAAGATCTCACCTACCGTCAGATTTTCATGGACGGCCGCGCCTTGGAAACCGATCCCAACCCAAGTTGGATGGGATATTCGGTAGGCCACTGGGACGGAGACACGCTGGTGGTGGACAGTGTGGGATTCAACGACCGGACATGGCTACATGACGGCTATCCTCACACAGAGAAGTTGCGCATGACGGAACGCTATCGGCGCACAGATTTCGGCCACTTGGAAATCGCCGTGACGTTCCAAGATCCGGAGGCTTACTCCAAGGCTTGGACAGTCCCCATCCACGCGCAGTTTGCTCCCGACACGGAGATACTCGAAGACGTTTGCAATGACAGTGCTGAAAGCGGGCAAGAGCACTGGGTCGGCAAGCTCTCGGATGCCGAGAAATCGAGGGTAAACGTCGCTTCTGAGATCTTGGCGAAATATGTGGGCGTCTACAAGGGACCGTATTTCAGTGCCCCCCGCACGATTGAGGTTAGTTTCTCTGGCGGTGCACTGTTCATCAGCTTAAACGGAGGGCCGAAGCAGAAGATCCTTCCGCAGTCGGAAACCAGCTTTTCCGGCACCGGACTTACGTACCAATTCATCCGCGACGACCACGGGATCGCGACTGCTGTGATTGAAGGTCATGTTGCTGGTGACTTCAAGTACGAACGCCAGAAGTAGCATCTCGAAACTGCATTGGGATGGATAAACGGACTTTCTCGAGTGGCCCAAAACCGTCCGATAGATCCTGCGAAATGCCGTGCACGGAAATCACGTGAGCGATAAGTCGCTAGTCGTCGAAGTGCCCTGTTCTGCGATGCTCGGACAAGCGACTCCTGTAACCACGGCGCCTCTGGAAGCAATCGCACTTTGACGAGTAACGCGCAAACCGTCGAAGCGGACTTCACTGTCCCGTACTCTCATTGCGGACATCAACCCGCGACGCGGAGCGATAGCTGCGAGAACAGCCCTACTCGCCAAGGGATGCGGCAGGTATCGGGCATGAACATCGGAGTAGGTGGCGTAGGAGGCCGCCTGCTCATGAAACCTTCAAATCGCAAGAAGTCCAAGCGTACGGACCGGCCTACATTGCCCGAGCTCGACCAGACCAAGAGGTCCGTCCTTAATAGTCTGGCATCCCTCCAGTCGCGCCGATCGTATCAACATGCCATGGAGGAATTCATCGACTGGTATTGCTCGGAACCCCGGCTCGCGCTCAACCGCGGTGTGGTCCTTCGATATAGGCTGCAATTGGAAACTCAGCAGCTTGCACCTGCGACCATCAATGTACGACTGGCCGCCGTGCGGCGGCTGGTTTACGAAGCAGCCGATACCGGGCTGCTGAGTTCCGAACTCGTCTCTGGCATTCGCCGCGTAAAGGGTATTCCGCAACTGGGGCCGTCGAGTGGGAAATTGGCTCACCGCCTCTGAGGGCGAGAAACTCCTCTCAGGTTTTGATCGACTCAGCCTCCGGAGCAAGCGCGATGCGGCGATCGTCGCTCTATTGCTTGGCTGCGGCCTGCGGCGCTCAGAGGTCGTAGGGCTCAGAGTTGACGCTATTCAACGCCGCGAGGATCACTGGACGATCGTGGATCTCGTCGGTAAGGGCGGGCGCGTGCGAACGGTTCCCATTCCAGACTGGGTCAAGACCGCCGTTGACAGATGGGCCGAGAGCGTGCCCGTCGTCAGCGGCAAACTCTTCCGATCGATACGCAAGAACGGCACCGTCTGGGGCAGCGGCATCACACAAAACGTTGTTTGGTACGTCGTGAAGGCGTGCGCTGGTCGGGCGGAAATAAAGGCGCTCGCCCCTCATGACCTGAGAAGGACGTGCGCCCGCCTGTGCCACGCCGCTGGTGGCGAGTTGGAACAGATCCAGTTTCTTCTCGGCCATGCATCCGTCCAGACTACCGAGCGCTACATTGGATGCAAACAAGATCTCAACCGCCCCGTAAACGATCGCTTGCCATTCTCTTGGGATAGTCGAAGACCGTAGGGCATGATATTACTGCCCAGAAGGGGATTTCGCAACAGGAATCCGGCTCTCAATACGCTGTTGAAAGCGACAAACTCCCGGCGCGTAGTGGGTCATCGTTGTGCCTTTGGGCGACAAGCGTCGATCTGACCGACAGCGGCGAGTGGTGGGTGCCGAAAGCCCAAATCCGGTATTGTAAAAGTCAGAATGCCCGACCGACTCAGTATCCACGAGCCAGTTCTGGTGAACACGATCGGACACTGCGCGGGTGCGATCATTTTCGGAATCCTGCTCTACTTCTTCGTGGTGAACTGGATGCGGGCGCGAGAGAAGCGAAGTATACTGCCGGCTCTCGCTGCGGTGCTGGCCATGTTGTGGAATCTGGGGTCGCTCATCGCGCTGGCGGCCGGCCCGAACAACGGAATAGCCACCGACATCATCACGGCCGCGAGTTTCTCAGTGCTGAGCCTGCTGCCGGCCGTGCTTTTGCACATCTCTCTCGAAGCCGATCATCGCGCCGTTTGGATGAGCGGGTATGTTTTGAGCGTGATTGCGATCGGCCTGCATATCGTCGACCTGCTGACGCAAGCGGAACGCTTTCACTATGCGGCGCTGCTGCTGGTAACGCTAGGATTTGGCGCTCTGACCGTGGTCTCCGTTTTCCTGGAGGTGCGCCAGAGGAACCGGGCCGCGGGATCAAGGCTAGCCGGAGCGATGGCCTTATTCTTGTTCGCAATTTCGTTCGTTCACTTCGGCTCCGCGCATCCGCGCCAGATGTGGGAAGGAGAAATCGCCCTGCACCACGCCGGGCTTCCGCTGGCCCTGCTGGTGATTTTGCAGGACTATCGATTTCTGTTGTTGGATACGTTTCTCAGATTTATTCTCAACGCCTCGCTGGGAGCTGGGGCCCTGTTGCTGTGCATTCGCGTTCTCCAGTCTCAAGACCTCAAGCGGCACCTCGCACATCCGTTTGATGCCGGACTGCTATTTGTAGCAGCGTGCCTGGCGCTCACGACATTTGTGTATTTGCGAAATCGAATGCAGCGATTTCTTACCCGCGCTTTGTTCTTGCGGGCGAATATAGAGGAGCCGTTGCGTGAATTGCACGAGCTGGGACACGCGGCCGCGAGCGAAGGAGAGTACCTGAACAGCGCCTCCGAAACCATCGCTGCATTTTTCGGTACCGAACAGCACGAGTTGAGACACGATCGTCTCAGGGAAACAGCAGATCTTGTGGCGCCGGTCGCTGTACTCGATCCCGCCATCTGGAAGCTTCCCTTATGGGTTCAGGCAATTGTTCCACTTCGGCTCGCCCAGGGTGATGCTACGTTCTTGCTGCTCGGAAGCCGCAAAGGAGGGCGCCGCTATTTAAGTGAAGATTTTGGCGTGCTTGGCCGGTTGGCGGTCACCGTTGTCGAACATGTGGAGCAGATTCGCAGCCTGCAAATGCAGCAGCTGGTATCCCAGGCGGAGTTGCGGGCACTTCAAGCCCAGATCAATCCGCACTTTCTGTTTAATTCTCTGAATACCTTGTACGGAACCATCACGCGCAGCAACACCGAAGCGCGGCGCCTCGTTTTGAACCTCGCGGATGTCTTTCGTTACTTCCTTCAGACGGACCGTCCCTTGATCTCAGTGGAGGAGGAACTGAAAATCGTGCGCGCTTATTTAGAGATTGAGGAGTTGCGCCTTGGCCCTAAACTTCGGAGCGAGTTGGAGATCGACACTGACGCATTGACGGCTGCGATCCCGGTTCTGTCGATTCAGCCCCTGGTCGAGAATGCCATCAAACACGGCATATCCGCGAGGGCGAGCGGGGGGGTCGTGCGCCTGCGCATAGAATGTGAGTCCGACCGCATCGCGGTTCGGATCACGAATTCCGGAGAGTGGAAACCCAAGGATGACGCCGATTCCAGCACCGGAATCGGGTTGGCAAATGTTCGTCGTCGGCTCATTCTCTGCTACGGCGAGGAGGCTCACGTCGGCGTGAGTGTCGCAAACGGCGCCACCACAGTCGGATTCACTATCCCCGTGAAACGCTCCCTTGCAGTTGCGGTGACCGCCTAAAGAGGGATCGACCGAATGTCCGCTCACCAGTCATTTCAGTTCATTCATCAATCGTCACAGCTCTTTCACCCAAAAACGATAGGACAATCGCGTCCTAGCGTGTTAAATCAACCTAAGCCAGAAACATCGTACATGGGGCTGAGAACACTCATCGTTGACGACGAACCGATCGCCCGCAGAGTATTGCGCGAAGAGCTGGAGTTGATCGAAGGCGTTGAGATCGTCGGCGAGGCGGATAACGGCGAGAAAGCTCTGGAACAGATTGCTGAGCAGAAGCCCGATCTCGTCCTGCTGGACCTGCAAATGCCAACGATGGGCGGTTTAGATGTCGTGCTCAATCTGAAGTCTGGTCCCCACATGCCGGTGATCGTCGTAGTCACAGCGTACGATAAGTTTGCGATTCAGGCATTCGAGGCGGGCGCGATCGATTACCTGCTCAAACCCGTCGGACAGGAACGGCTCGCCCAAGCGGTGGAACGGGCGCGGCGCCTTAGAGGGAGACAAGCGTTCGAAAGAGTGGCCCAGCTCCAGGAAATCGGGGAACCTTCATCGCCCCAGCGTGCAAAGAGAATCGTGGGACGGCTCGGCAGCGAGTACTTCTTGCTCAGCGCGGATGAAATTCACGCATTCCAGGCCGAAGGTGAGCTCGTGTGGATCATCACAGCCAAGCGGAAATACCTTGCCACCCAGACACTAAAGGTACTTCAGGAGCGCTTGGCGAACACCAGCTTCCGGCGTATTCATCGAAACGCGCTCGTGAACGTCGACCATATCCGCAAGATGAGCGCGCTGAGCAGCCAGCGATGGCTGATCACGCTTAGCAACAACCAGGAGTTCATCGCCAGCAAGCGTCAAGCACGAGACGTTCGTCAGCTTCTCCACTGGTGACTCCTCCACACCATCCGCAGACTCGTGTACTCCCTACTGGAAATACCGCCCGATGTCCGCTCGGCCGGCGGGTTGCGTTCGCGCACTCTCAAGATGGTACAGAGGCGTCGGACCGGATGAATCGCCCCGAGAAGCTCGGAATGTGCCCCAAACCCAAACCAACTGTCTCGGCGAAAACGGAATGCGATCGCTCTCCTTTAGGTGAACACTAACCATCTGGTCCCCAAACCGGTCTGCCGGGTCCAAGAGGTTCCCGGCGTCGGGCAACAAGACGAAGTCTTGGACTGAGTCACCGGGATGGATCGTCTTGTCGCCATCTACCATATAGCCCAGCGCCTGAACTGCGGCCCCGTCGAGTTTCGACGCCGCCGAACTCAGCTCATGATGCGTCTGTAGAAGTTCCCGCCAGCTAAGAACGATGTATTCGCCCACCTGTTTGTTGGAAGGGTAAAGGTCGGAAAGATCCGGCTCCGTGGTTGAGACGATTGCTAAAACGATTCCGAGTAACGGCACACATGCGATCGTTACGATTAGAGCCAGAGTTCGACGGTGCGCCTGATTACGTTCCCGGCTGATCTTGCCGCTTGCAATGCTGGCAACTCTTGCACGGTATCGCATCAGCACAACTTTCAAGGGGAAGCACGGCTCTTACCAAGAGATTTCTAGCAAGGGGACTATAGGGCGGTGCGAGCGATCTATGAAAGCCCGCCGGCGGGGGCAAAGACGCCTGGTGCCTTTTTCGAGCCCACAGGCAAGTTTTCCGTCACGCAGGAGTACGGCGATTTGGTGCGCTCCGCGCCACTCGCAGCCAACCATCAGCCGCTGGTCCCTCAGATATTGCCGTATGAAATTTAGTCGGACTCCGGCGCTGAAGGTCCCTTACAATTTCGTGTCATGATCCTCGTAACGGCTGCCCATCGCTGAACCCGTGACGGGAGCCGTTATTCTCATGGTCGCTTCCCTCTCGATCGCTCCCATTCTGCTAGCCGTGCTCCGGGGTCACCGACTCGAAATGGGACTCGACGAATTGGATTATGTTCTTGGCTTCGCAGGTTGGACCAATTGTTTCGGTGCCGGTCTAACTGTGCTCGCAATCCCTCCCGCCGCGGTCGAATCCTTCGAGAGCGCCATCCGCGCATTGTCCGTGAACTGATTTGCGGGTCGAGTTCTACGTTAGAGGCTGAAGCGTGTCGACATAGAGCCGCCTCTGTCGATCAGGCGCCTCGCTAACAACCGTCGAAGCTGACTCTCAAGATTTGGAAATTCACGTCAGCAGGCTGCACCACCATCTACAATGATGCGGTTGATGGGAACCCGGCCGCAGCGTTTGGCATCGCGGATGCTTCCAATGCTGGCGTGCTGGTCGAAAGCGAGCCACTCATGCCAATAATCGGTTCACTCATCTTGCGGTTCTGCCCGTCAACCAGTATTTCCTTGGGTTTGCTGAACCCCGCACTCACAATCGAAGGAGTCCGATGAGAGGGAACACTGAGGCTTATGCTAAAAACCGTACTTCTGTTCTGTGCCGTGGCTCTTCTGGCGGTGTTACCGATGAAGGCGCAATCTGCCGGAACGATACGCGGCTCAGTTCTCGACCCGTCTGGTGCTGCCATCAAGGGCGCTACCGTGCAGATTCAGAATCCCGTTTCCCACTATAACCAGACCACGCAGACAGACGACCACGGCACTTTTCAGTTCACTAATATTCCCTACAACAACTATCACCTCAGCGCCGCGGCATCCGGCTTTCAGAGCGCAGAGCAAGATGCCGATGTGCGCTCTTCGATCGCGGGTGAATTGAAGATCGCATTAAAGATCGGCACATCGGTTGAGAGCGTGAACGTGGTGGCGGCCGGGGATCTCCTCGAAACCGACCCGGTAACTCACACGGATGTGGATCGGAATCTTTTCGATAAGCTTCCTATTGAAAGTCAGTCGTCATCGCTGAGTTCCCTAGTAACGCTGGCTTCGCCGGGAGTCTCGGCCGATTCCAACGGTCTATTTCATGGACTCGGCGATCACGCGTCTAATTCATTCTCGGTTGATGGCCAGCCAATTAGCGATCAACAGAGTAAGGTTTTCTCGAATCAAGTTCCCCTCGATTCGGTGCAGTCCATGGAGGTGATCGAAGGTGCGCCTCCGGCCGAATATGGCGACAAGACCAGCCTGGTGATTGTGGTGACAACGCGGTCGGGGCTCGGCGTGACGAAACCACATGGCGACATCACCACTTCATTCGGGAGTTTTGGTTCGGTGAATGGTGGCGCCAATCTGGCTTACGGCGGAAATAATTGGGGGAATTTCACTTCCCTGAACGGGCTGAACACGAGCCGGTTTTTGGACGGCCCGGAGTTTACGGTGATGCACGATCATGGGAATGAACAGAATATATTCGACCGGCTAGATCTGAAGCTCGGCTCCAAAGATACGATTAACGTGAATCTCGGCTTTTCACGGAGTTGGTTCCAGACGCCAAACTCGTTTGATTCCCAAAACGCTACGGCTTGGTCGGGGCTGGTTGTTGACAACGGCGGACTTGGACCGGACGGCCGGCCGGTGGGCCCGACAGATCAGGTATCGAAGATCAGAACCTTCAACATCGCCCCGGTGTGGACCCACGTGGTGAACGCGAATACCGTAATGACGTTCGGCGGGTTCGCGCGCCAGGATCAATACAACTACTACGGAAGCGCAAACCCATTCGCCGACCTGATTCCGGATCTTCAAACAAATACCATCGGCCAGGATCGAAGGCTGACAAACCTGGGCCTTCGCGGGAGCGTATCGCTGGTTAAGGGGATTCACAATATAAAGCTGGGGGCTACGTGGCAGGACACGATTTTGACGGAGGCCGACAGCTTCGGGATTGTCGATCCGACGTTTAATGCGGTGTGTTTGAATGCCGACGGGAGTCCGAATACGAACCCGAATCTAACCAACCCGGCGAATTGCGGCGGCGCGCTGCAAGCCAATCCCGGCTTCGTTCCGCTGCTGGCCTGTTACGATCTGACCAGGCCCGGTCCACTTCCGGCGTCCGACGGCTGCCCGAACCGAACCAGCGGCCAGTACACGTTTAATGGGCACGCGGACATCAGAGAGCTGGCCCTGTACCTACAAGACACGATCACACTGAAGAACTGGACGTTCAACGTGGGGATTCGCGGCGATGTGTATCGAGGGATCACGAAGTCGAGCCAGGCGGAGCCGCGGCTTGGGATTGCCTACAACATCAAGCCGACCAGCACGGTATTGCAGATTTCCTATGCTCGTACACTTGAGACGCCGTTCAACGAGAATCTGGTGCTGGCAAGCCTGGGTTGCAACGATGCCGTGATCAACGCCCTGCAGAACGCTATCCAAGGTTATCCTTGTCTGACATCCCCGCTGACCCCTGGGTTCCGGAATGAGTTCCACGTCGGACTTCAACAAGCTTTCGGGCGGTATTTGGTGATCAGCGGCGAATACATCTGGAAATATACGCACAATGCCTACGACTTCAGTGTGCTGGGGAACACGCCGATTACGTATCCGATCGAATGGGCCAGTTCCAAGATCCCCGGCTATGCGATCCGGGCGAGCGTGCCGAACTTCCATGGCTTCACGGCGTTTGTTGTGATGTCCAGCGTGGCCGCCCGATTCTACGGGCCGCAAGTCACCGGGATTGGGACCACCCCTTCGAGTTTCGGAGTGGGCGGAGTCTTCCGCATCGACCACGACGAGCTCTTCAATTCGACCACTCACCTGCAATATCAGATCGGAAAAAGAGGACCATGGATCGGTTTCAACTGGCGCTATGACAGCGGGTTGGTTGCCGGTCCGGCGCCGTGCGCAGGAGGGAACTGCAACAACGGACCCAACGGGACGGATTCTATTGTGGACGTGTCGGGGATTACACCAGACCAGCAGTTCCAGGCGGGTTTGTACTGCGGTAGCGTACATGCAACGCCGACGACTCCGATCAGCCCGAGCGGTCTGTGTCCTGCGTCGCAATATGGCTCAACGTTCCTCCAGATCCCGGCGGCGGGAACCGAAAATGACGATCACAATCCGCCGCGCATCGCGGGGGTGGTGGGGAATATATTAGGAGAGCTATGGAGCGGTTAATGTGACACGAATAAGGAAACGCTGTATAACTCTCTTAAGCGGAACACTACGTAACACGCGCGCTTACGGGAAATTGGGTACTTTGACTCCATTGAAAAAGAGATAGCGCTGGGAAAGCAACTAGCCCAACAAGTCAAACGGCAGGCCAAGATCATAGACGATGCGGTGATTGCCGAGTATGTCAATGTCTGGGTAGAACCTGGTGCGCAACTCCGATGCTGCGGGTCTTCACGATCAAAGTAGTGAACAGGAGGAGGTAAATACATCATCACTGCCGGTGGATTTGCTCATGAATTAAGTAACCTGAAGCGGATCCCAAAGCGAGTCGCAGGACAGATGCACACGAATTGGGCGCATCGCGCGCATGGCACGCGGACAGACATCGTGAAGAAATTGCCCAATTGGCCACGACTCCTCTGATCTTCATGGGCGGGTTGAACAGGATATGGAATCCGAAAGCGGCGAGAGTCACAATGTAGATTGGCTTCCTGTCATTTTGGCGAGGGGTCGAAGCGGAACAGGATCTGCTCGGTCTTGAGTACATGTACAAGTCCGGCTATGATCCTGTCGCCTTTGTGGATTTCTTTGAAAAGATCCAGTCGCTCGAAAAGAAAAAGCCCGGCACGATGTCTAAAGTGTTTTCGACGCATCCAAACCGAAGACCGGATCGCGATTGCACAAAAGCACATTCAGCAACTGCTCAAGGAGCGACCCGAATATGTAGTTACAACGTCTGAGTTCAACGACGTGAAGACGCGGCTGATGGCTATGCATAATAAGCGGAAGATCGATAGTCCCGATCAGAACCGTCCCACGCTGCGGAAGGCTCCAGGCGCAAGCTCTGGCGGCGATGGGGGCGATAGGGCAACGGAAGCGATGAGGACCGTCCTACGCTGAAGCGCCGTCCAGATCAATTCCGCTGACACGCAATTCGATTCGACTATAAGGGGATCTACCATGGTGGAGTGGCGGTGGCTATTCGGTCCTCCTCACGATCATTATCTGAGCCCACTGTTAGGAGATTCCATGAAGCCGATGTATGTACACCTACTGCATCGCCGTGCTTGCAGCATGTCACACGGTGAGTGCGCAAGAGGATGTGCCCGTTAAATCAGACGAACTCACGAGGATCAGCCTGGATTGCAGCGGGCAGAATTCGAAACTGTGTCAGCCGGAAGCGAAGGCTACAGCAGTTGGCAAGGAGGCCGAAGGACAACCCGGATCAGCGGGCGGCAACGGCGTGCGCGCCACTGATGGTCTTGCACCACAAGCGAGGGCCGAAGTCGCAACGGCCGATTCACAGGTTAGACCAATACACAGTGCCTCGCGACCGCCGGAAAAGGAGGCGGCTGCGATCCTCGAATTGGGAGCTGAACCTGTTTTTTTTTTTTTTTTTTTTTTTTTTTTTTTTTTTTTTTTTTTTTTTTTTTTTTTTTTTTTTTTTTTTTTTTTTTTTTTTTTTTTTTTTTTTTTTTTTTTTTTTTTTTTTTTTTTTTTTTTTTTTTTTTTTTTTTTTTTTTTTTTTTTTTTTTTTTTTTTAAAAAAAAAAAAAAAAAAAAAAAAAAAAAAAAAAAAAAAAAAAAAAAAAAAAAAAAAAAAAAAAAAAAAAAAAAAAAAAAAAAAAAAAAAAAAAAAAAAAAAAAAAAAAAAAAAAAAAAAAAAAAAAAAAAAAAAAAAAAAAAAAAAAAAAAAAAAAAGCATCGCGGAATCTCTTCGACATCTCCCTGGGACACGACAATCTATTTCATGGAGACCGATACAAGTGGAGCGCCCGGCTGTCGATCGTGAACATCGGCAACACGGAAGCGTTGTACAACTTCCTCTCCACGTTCAGTGGAACGCACTATGTGACGCCCCGAGCCGTGACGGGAACCATTGGGTTCCACTTTTAGCTGAAGAAAGATAGTTTTCCGAAGGCTTCCGGCTCTGGCGCGTGTTTTTCGGGAGATAACTGAACCGAGTCGATTCTGTGAAAAATGTAAAGAGTTTTCGACACTTCTCCGGTTGGCCGTTCATACAACCGTGACGCCGTGTACGCGCGCTGCTAGAGCCAGGAGTTCCTAAGTTGCGTCTGACGGTTCCGCGCACTGGATTCCCTGCTGATTAGTAATCTCGCAGTCGCGATCCGGTGAATCATGTTAGCCTAAATTGTCAATTAATAGTTAACTATGGTTAGCATAGTCGTGCGGCTAATTCACATTCTCGCTGTGGTCGCGTGCCTGGCCGCGCTGGCGCAGTTCACGGATCGCGCTTTAGCGCAGGGCGAGACCACGAGTGCCATAGTTGGCACAGTTGTTGATCCCAGCGGAGCTGCCCTGCCGGGCGCCACGGTGATAATCGTCGGAACGGAGACCGGATCGAGGCGAAGCGTAAAGACCGATGACGCGGGTCGTTTCAATTTCCCGCAATTGAAACCTGGTTCGTATTCGGTCAGCGCAGAGGCGGAAGGCTTCGAGCCACAAACAAACAAGTCGGTCTCTTCAGGTCTGGGACAGAAACAAACGGTCGATTTCGTACTGCACCTAGCCGCCGCAAAAGGAGAGGTGACGGTGACCGGCGAGGCGCCTTTGGTCAATACCGAGAATCCGAATACATCGACAACGCTGAACGCGCAGGCCTTGGAGAACCTGCCCAACCCCGGTGGCGACATGACGTACCCCCTGCAGTTCGCGGCGGGCGCGTTGATGAACACCGCGGGCAGCAGCAACGACTTCGTCGGCGGCACGAACGGTTACGGTAATGTGCAATTTAATGGATTGCCTGCGCTCGCCAACGGCTATATCGTCGACGGGTTGGAATCCAATGACCCGCTCACCAATCTCAACAGCGGTCTCTCGACGAATCTGGTGCTGGGTCTCAATTCGATCGCCGAGGTCACCGTGAACACGCTCTCGTATGCGGTCGACCAGGGGCGCTACGGGGCATCGCAAGTTAACTACATTACTAAGTCCGGGACGAATCAATTCCACGGCAACCTGTACGAATTGTGGAATGGCTCGCGCTTCAACGCCGCGGATTTCTTTACGAACTCTACTCCCGGCGGTCATCAGCCGCGATCCACTGTGAACCATTTCGGGGGCAGCCTGGGTGGGCCGATCCTGCACAACAAGCTCTTTTTCTTTTTTGACAGTGAATGGATGCGTATTGCTCTGCCAATCGTCACCGCCACGACCGTTCCCACACCGGCGTTTCAGAGCTACGTCTTACAGCAATTACCCCTGGGCGGCCGAGACTCCGTAACTGGTTCGCTCTACGAGCCCGCGCCGCAACTGGTGCCTTTTTATCAGAAGATGTTCAGCCTGTATCGCAACACGGTCGGCACCCCCTTAGCCGTCCTGGGATGCCCCTTCAACAGTGACAGAAGCCTCGCGGCAGGCGTTCCGCCCAACGGTAACGGCTGCGCCAATCGCCAGAGCATCTCGCATTCGAGCGACGACCGTGAACAAGTTCAGACTGCACGGATCGACTACAACGTCAACGAGGCGAACGTCACCTGGTATCGGTTCCAGGCCGACACCGGCTTACAGGCCGCCTATACGGACCCGATCAATCCCCTATTCGACGCCCTCTCTCCCCAACCCTTGTACTCTCTGGCAGCCGGCTACACACATATCTTTTCTTCCCGGCTGGTGAACTATTTCAATCCGGGGTTTTCCTGGTACTCGAGTCTTTTCGGGCCGAATAATCTACAGCAGACTTTGTACGCCCTCCCTATCGTGCTTCAAGGTATCGGGGCGGACGCGCCCTTTACGACCCTTGGCGGTCTAGACAACACCTGGATACAAGGTCGCAAGGCTGCCCGCTTCTTCATTAATGACAATCTGGCGTGGACCGTTGGCGCGCATGAGCTCCGGTTTGGAACGAATACGCGCATCTTTCGGCTGAACGACTTTGACTTTGGGGAAGGAGTTGTTCCGCTCGTCACCTACACGACCTTGCCGCAGTTCATTTACGGAGTTGCTTCGACGGCGGCAAAGACGTTTCCCCTTGCAGACTCTCAGCCGTACAATTTCTTGAATCTCGATCTGTACGCTCAAGACACGTGGAAAGCCACTCGACGGCTCACCTGGACCTTCGGTGTGCGCGCCACCCACAATGCAAATCCTGTCAATCCGCACGAGGCGGTGGCGCGGCTTTCCGGCTCCTTTGCTTCCATTTCTCACGATGTAAATCAACCGCTCAATGCGGCGATCGAGACCGGACTCGGAAACATATTTGCATCGACGCCGCTCGCGATTCTTCAACCGAGAACCGCCATCGCGTATCAGATTGCGCCCAAGACCGTCCTGCGGACAGGGTTCGGATTGTTCAGCGATCTACTGCCAGGAAGCGTCGCCGACCTGCTCGGCGTGAATCCTCCCTATTCTCAAACCTTCCAAGGTGGTCTCCTCGGCACCGTGGGAGGAACGACCATGGCGCCTGGAGTGCCGGACAGCGCCGTAGATGCGACTATTGCCGCCCATCAAATATTCAATTCGGGTTTCGCTACAGGCCAGCTTTCCTGTGCGTCTCCCTTGTCGAATGCAAATATGTGCCTGCAACCCGTTGCGATCACCGCCGTCCCGGATGGAAAGCTGCACGCGCCCTATTTCATGCAGTGGAGCTTCGCGCTGGAACACCAGATCGGAAACACGATCAATCTGCGGGCTCAGTATGTGGGGACGCGCGCGGTGAATCAGCCCTACACCACTCAGGTCAACGGCTACCAAACGGTGTGTCAAGGTTGCTTTGCGCCGTTCTCTTACGGAGGACCGGCGGACCCGCGATTCGCAGCCGTAACACAACTCAGTACGGGCGCGAATAGCCACTACAACGGCCTGCAAACGACGGCCGAGAAGCGACTCGGACGTGGATTGCAAGTCCAGGTGAACTACACCTGGAGCCACTGTATCGATACCGTGTCAAACGGCGGATTCCTGTCGTTCTCCGCGGGAGGCATACTGTCGCCGATTCCCGGGAATCTTCAGCGCGATCGCGGCCCCTGCGATTACGATGTGCGCCATAACCTCAGCGCCAACTACCTCTACGAACTGCCGATCAAATTACGCGGCCGGCTCGGTACTGCGCTGAACGGCTGGCAGGTTTCGGGATCGGCGTTCTGGCACAGTGGGTTGCCGTTCTCTGTTTTGAGCGCGCCCTATTCCGCGGATGGCAACGGCATCGTGAATGGCAGCGGCCCCCAATTTGCGAGCGTCGTTCCCGGCGTGCCGCTGTATGAGCACGATGCGATTCCGGGTGTCACTCAGCCGGGCACGATCCAGTGGCTGAATCCGAATGCATTTGTCTCCAGCGTCGATCCGAGCACAGGCGCTTGCGTGGGCGGCAACACACCTCAGAACTGTCAATTTGGCGATCTGGGACGCAATGCCCTGCGAGGTCCCGATTTCATTTGGAGCGGCCTGTACATCACCAAGTGGTTCACGTTGAAGGAACGATTGAAACTGCGTATCGATGGCCAATTCTTCAACCTGTTCAACCACCCGAACTTCAGCCTGCCGTCGAATGTGATCGCGGGTATCCCCGGCAAACCCGCCACGCAAACCGGCTTCGGAGCGTTCACCTCCACCACTTCGCCGCCGACGGGTCTGCTCGGAGTTGGATTGGGTGGCGATAGCTCTCCGCGCATGATCGCCCTTCAGGCACGGCTGGAGTTCTGACAGGCTCGCATCGACCAGTTCGCCGGAAGCGCCGCCGTATGCACGCGGCGATACCTGGCGAGAACAGCCCTTCGCACAAAGGAAGCTGTCTTGAATGGGTATTCAGGACCGAAATGAAGGGTGATGTGCCCAAACCCTCAGATGCAACCTCAATGAATATTGTTGCGAATACGAGGCGAAGCAACGCTGTTCAATCTGTGCCGCAATCAGATGTTTTTGCTCCATCGAAAGTGTTTCGGTAGAGACTGCGGACGGTCGCGAGGCCTTCACTATACGTTTTGGAAGAATTGCGATTTCGAACGCGAGTTTTTCAATTAGGACCGCGGCTGAGCGGGGACGAAGAGCGGAGGGTGAGGCAAAACTAGCTTCCGACATTGAGTAATATCAGGCCGGGTGACGAATAGGCCGCTCACCGGTTATCCGCTATCTATGGTGACCGCGTGGACTTCGGCGATCTTCGTGAACAGACACAGCCTCGGCTAATCGAGTTCTTGAATCTCGAATTGGATCTCGCCTCCACGTACATCAAAATGGCTGAGACGCGGGAGAATGGCCGCGAACGCTTACTTCGGAATGCTCGTACAGCCTTGGAGGCCGTGAGACGTTTTGAGAAAAGGATTGCGTACGCGAAGACCTGGGCCGCGATTCACGAACGAGCAGATGAACTAGAACAGCTTCTATCGACATTCAAGACGTGAGAGCGGAAGGCAACAGCCCCGCTTCAGATCCTTCGGCACGATTAATGCCGCGCTGGGTCGAAATAGGCGCATACTCCGAGTGTGGAAGCCTACCTCGGCGAAACACGCGAGATCCTACGGGGATTCCGAAATCACAGCCTTACGGTCCGTAACTGCATCGCAGCTCTGGATGCCGCCCTTGCCACCTTGATACCAACGCTTGAACCGAATGAAATCCCGCAACTTCGGGCTATCCTAGCAGGCAACAAAGAACTAATGTTGGAGGAAATAGCAAACCGCGAGATTCGTAGCAAGTCCCAGGCACAAATCCACCGCCCCGACAAAAAAGAGTCGCGACACCGCCTATTTAAGCTTCTATACATCGAATGCAAATACTGCGGACTGAAGACCACTCTCCAAACCTATGCCGGCCCTGCGCTCACGTATCGGGAGAGCAGACCATTATCTGCCCATACTGCGGCAACGAATCCATTTATTCCGGGGGTGACTTCAGGAACTCCCCGTGATAGCGCCCTTGCCAAGGCTCACGTTCTCCAAAGCTTCCCTGACCTTATTGACAAGCTGCTCGGGTTTGAACGGCTTCGCCAGAAAGCTAATGCCACCTCCCGAGGATTCGTGAACCATGATGGCGTCGTCAGGATACCCGGATATGAATAGGGCCCGGGTCATCTGAATCGTTTGCCGCAGTTTTTTAACCAATTCTTCTCCTCCCATGTTCGGCATCACGATGTCGCAGACAACCAGATCGATTTTGGCGCCTTGCGCTGCTGAGACCACGAATGCTTCCGCTCCATCTGCCGCTTCATAAACCAGGTAGCCATATCTGGACCCGCCAGATCTTTACGTTGATGGCGGCGTAATGCGGTCGTCAGGAAGAGCCTGGCAAATTTGAGACTTCGGTCCCCGGGGGGCCAGGGATCCTCTAAACGGCATCGATCCAAAAATGCCCTGAACTGGGTCGGCTGGATAACGCAGCTCACCCAGTATCAGAGCCTACGCCGTCTTCGCTATTGCCTCCCGATGAAGCCCGTACAGCTTGTGAGGCTCACTTAAAGGCTCGATTTCTTTTTTGATTTCTTCGGCATTAATGCAGTTCTGGTGGTGCTTCTTAAAGAGCGGAATCGGGTGGTGGTAATGTTAAGTGCCCAGCAGATTTGCTCTCCTGTCTCATCGTCTAGGTAATACCTGTGCAAGGCCTCTCTGTCCACGGCAGCGATGTTAGCGAGCAATGTTCTCATCGCGCCCACACGACCGTTTGCGTTCGATTCTTTGTCAGAAGCTAAATGGGGAGAGGCCGTCATTTGAGAGCCAATGTATTGGCGCAATAAAGTTAGAACGTAGGAAGCGAGGCGGTTCGGATCCTCGATGGAAGTTTCTCTGATGTTCTTGATGAGGAGTGCGAGTACCTCCTTCTGCCGACTTTCGAGCTTGTGTTGACCTAGCGCCCTACGCAGAAAATAGTGGATCGCTCCTTGAAAGATTTCTCTCAATCTCGAAACCGCTTCTTCATCGCCCGCTCGAATTCCTGCGACGAGATCCACCCAGTCGACAGGCCGGCTGTTGCCTTGCGTAGGTCCTTCGACGTTCATCAGGTAGACCCCCAATTCCACGAGATCCAGGACGCGCCCGGCCATCTAGAGCCAGGTGAGCACTCGGAGGAAGATACTCACCGGCTGGATGAGCGGAGCCAAGAGGGAGTCTAACGTTGAGTCGCACGGTGCGCTATAGGGAAAATCGGGATTATTCCGTAAGAGTTGCAGGTATCTCCGGGTCGTGATTTGTACTACAATGAGCGCGCCTGAGGAGCTAAATGGCAGGGTCTTACGATTACCGTTTGGTAGCATTCTCCGTTCTGGTCGCCATCCTGGCCTCGTACACCGCGCTCGATCTTGGTGCAAGGGTAACCTCGATATCGACCAATCCCGGCGCGGGGGGAAGATCGTAGTCCCAAATGTCATGATGAACGGTTTGAAAGTGCCATTTGTACTGGCCCATCACCGCATCGAGCGCCACTAACGAATTTCCATACAGATTCGCGCCCTCGCACCGCTGTGGACGCTGTTCGCAATGCGTCAGCCGTCGGTTCGCCACTCTCGCGAGCAAGTATGGCGATCACGACCCTTCCGAGATGTATAAAACCGACTTGCTTGAAGGTGAGCGGGAAGAAGGCGTTGACTTGACCCTCGTAGAGAGCTTCATCAGAACTGCTGCCGACATCGGCGCATGGGGCTCACAAACAAGACCGACAAGCTGGATGCCAAGGGGTCGGCCATCTTGCTTCGTAACGGCACTCTGCCGGAAGTGTGGATTCCGCCGAGTGAATTACGCGATCAACGCGAACTGCTGCGATTGCGCATCTTTCTAGTGAGGCTTCGCACTCGAGTCAAGAATCGTATCCGCGCGGCGTTGGCACGTTGCGACATTCAGATTACGGGAGCGGATCTATTCGGCGTCCGAGCCCCCTTACAGATTACGGCGCGGTTGCCGGAACTTCCGGAGCACAGCCGTGATTCGCTCGAATCATCGAGGTCTTCGATCGGAAGGGTGTTGGCTTCGTGGCCCTGACCCAGCAATTCAACACGACAAGTTCTCTGGACTGGCTAACGCTTAACATCTTCTTTCGTTCGCGCAGTTCGAGCGCGAAATCATCTCTGAGCGTACGCGAGACAAGATGTCGGCCGCCAAGCGAAAAGGCAAACTCTTCAGCAGTCATTCGACAGCGGAACGACCGCAAGGCGAACTTTTGTTGTGGTCTCAATCCACAGCGGGGTGAATCGTCTTGGGCATTCCGACCGAAGACTTACAAGCCACGCTCAGCCTTGGGTACATCCGAATCGAATGAGGTGGACCGGATTGGGTCTGCAGAATTCGACGATTAGTCATCTTGCTGGGTGGGCGGCGAATCGGGATCGGACGGATTACGGAAGCGATACCCAACCCATGGTTCCGTCTGAATGTACTCAGGCTTCGCGGGATCGTCTTCAATCTTACGCCGCAGCATTCTGACGTAAGACCGCAAGTACTCCAATTCACCGCCATACTCAGGTCCCCAGATGGTACGTAGCAGCTTAACGTGCGTGAGCGGAGCGCCCACATTTTTCATCATGAAAGCCAGTAGTTCGAACTCAGTCGGAGAAAGGTGAACTTGCTCATCGCCGCGCCAGAGCAGACGGCGCTCCAAATCGATTTTCAATTTCCCGGCTTGCAGAACGGACAGTTGTTCGGCGTCGGCACCTCGGGTGCGCCGCAGAACCGCCCGCAGACGCGCTGTGAGTTCTCGGAGCTTGAAGGGTTTTGTGACATAATCGTCCGCGCCAGCTTCCAGCGCCCGAACCTTGTCGTCCTCGGAGTCGCGGACCGTCACCATAACGATTCCGGCCCGCGGCGAGATGCCGCGCATTCGCCGGCAGGCGTCGATACCGTTAATGCCAGGCATGTTTATGTCGAGCAGAACCAAGTCGAATGGATGTCGCCGGGCCGTAACTAAAGCTTCTTCCCCATCTCGCGCTTCTTCCACGACAAATCCACTCGCAATCAACGACGTTCGCAACGCCTTGCGCAGCGCTGGCTCGTCATCCACCACCAGAACACTATTTTGCAATGAGGACATACTTGGGCTCGTCTTTCAGGTTCGGTATCTTTAGGCAAAATGTAATACTGTCGCCGGTCCTGTCGTGAGTTTCCAGCTCCAGAGCGCCTCCGTGCGCGAGAGCGATCTTTCGGGCCACATACAAACCTAAGCCAGACCCCGACGTCGAACGCTTCGCTTCCGCGCCGCGATAAAATCGATCGAAAACCCGGCTCCTCTCATCGGACGGAATAGAACTTCCGTTATTCGATACCTTAACCAAAACCAAATCGTCTTGCCGCTCGATTTCAATGGTCACCAGGGACCCCTGTTTCGAATACTTGCAGGCGTTTTCGATCAACTGGTTCAACGTGAGCCGGAGCAAAGCTGGGTCTGCCTGTATGTCGACGGCTTCGCTCGAGTTAGTTAAAACAATTCGCCGCTCCTCCGATCTAGCCAAGTGTTGGGCCGCAATATGGGAGACCAGTGAGGTCAGATCGAGCAACTCCATTCGCGGCTTGATTTCCTCGCTATCCAACCGCGCTGTACGCAGCAGCCGCGACGTCAAAGTACCGAGCCGCGCAGCCTCATTTTCGACGGTATCTGCCATCTCTTGCTGCGCGGAGGCCAGCGGCCCAGCCTCACGGATGCCGCCCGCTGCTGCCAGGATGGTGGCCAGCGGTGTCTTGAATTCGTGCGCCAACGCATCCAGCAGAGCCGACCGGTAGACCGCGGTTTGTGCTTCTGCCGCCGCCGCGCTGGCCTTGCGAAAAGCCTGGGTTCTTTCGACAAACGTGGTGGTCAGTGCCGCCAACGAGCCGCTAGTCTCGCCGCCGTCTTCCAGGCCCTCAAACCCGATCGCTCCCGTCACTTTTCCCCGCACGCGAAGGCAGCGTACAAAAACCGGCGCATCGGATTGACTTAGATCGCCGCCACGTATGTAGGCCGCACGCGTCTGCTCGGAGAGATCGCATTGCGACTCACCTACCGTATGCAGCTCAGCCGTATCCGCATCGAAGAGTGAAATCGCAGTCACTCCAAACAGGCGACGAAACGGCTCCAGAAACTTTTCCCCTCTAGCTTCTTCCGGATCAAGTGCAAGAAGCTGCTGGGAAAGCTGGTAGAGAAGATCCAGCCGGTCCTTTTGCAGGGTCGCAGAGGTAGCTTCTTTGTGGACCCGAGATACCAGGCTGGTGATCACCAGCGCCGTGAAAAGAAAAGCCACCAGCGCCAACGCGTTCATGGGATGTTCAATTCGCCACGAGAAGAGTGGTTCCGTGAAGAAAAAATCCATGCATCCGGCCGACAGTACCGAGATGACTGCCGAGGACCTAAAGTCGCCCGTGAGCGACTGCAACACCACCAAAAGTGTATACAAGGGGATCACTGACGGAAAATCGAAATGGCTTCTAAAGCATACCCATGTCAGCAGCGTGACGGCTGCGCCGCCAAATACCACGCGCTTGCCGAAGCTTTTCCGCCTGGAATCCTGCACCTGCCCCTCCTCGCCCTTGCTCACCATAAGTTTAACGCGCGCTGCCGAAGGGACCCCAGCGCTGCTCCTTTGTCGTCCCCCCTCATCTTCCGCCAGAGTTATGAAAAAGTCATAAAAATTCCAATGTTGAATTCTTGTGCTATTTACTCGGCGTTTTATGCCTTTTTCATAGGTTTTGCTCCACACTCGAATTGTTGCGAGACGGCCCCGCAGTATTTCGCTGATGGAGCCGGGTGAACGAAGAGGCTTTCACTGCATGACCCCGCAGTCCGGCGGCTCGGCATCGAGAGTTCATCACGCACGGCAAGGAGATTTAGGATTATGAAAAACTTCAGTGCAAAAGCTACAAAATGGACGACGGCCATTGCCATCGCCCTGTCCGGCTTATGGTTGGGCGCGGTTGGGGATGCTCGAGCAGCTGACGTATCGTGTGCTGAAAACACCCCGATGGTGAAAAATATCAGGGCGTATACGTCGCATTGTACCGGTGCTCCCGCGAGTGAAGCCCACCAACTCACCAGGAAAGAAGTTAAACGTCTAACCGTCACCGCTGAGTCGGCCGAGGATCATTTGAAGATTGCCCGATACTATCAAGCGGAAGCGGACAAGTTGGAAGCCCAGGCAGCGGGATATGAGGAAGCTGTCGTGGCCTACCGGCGAAGCCCAGCCCCAAAGAATCTCATGTCGCCAACCGCCGCAGCCCACTACGAATATCAGGCGCGGGGATTTCGTGAGGAAGCAAAAGCGGATCGGACCCTGGCGGCATCACAAGAGCAGCTGGCAAAAAATGCCGCAGCCAAGGCGGAGTTACCGCGAGCCAGCGCCGGAGTGACTCAATAATCCAGCAGGCTGCCTCGGTCGATCGATATCTTCAGCCCGGGTCCCAATCCAAATCGAGGCCCGGCTGCATGCTAGGCCGGGTAAGCGCAGAGCGACGAAGATCACTATGCAGCGATTCAAAATGCGAGGATGGTGGCGAACCACGGCGCTATGTGCTTTAGGGCTGTTGGGAGCGGCCGCAGTGACATTCCTCGCCTACTTGCTGCGCCTGGGTTTTGGTGTAGCGAGCTTTTGCTACCTTCTGCTTTTAGTCCTGCAATCTCTGTCGGGGGATTTCCTTTCATCGGCGCTCGTCTCATTGGCCGCGGTTGGCTGCCTCGATTACTTCTTCACAGACCCGATACTTTCGTTTGAGGTAATGAGTCCCTTCGATACGCTTGGTCTCATCTCATTTCTGATCACCGGCTTGATCATCACGCGCCTGGTGACGAGTGTGCGGGCCAGGACCGAGGCTTCCCGCCTGCAACAGGAAATGCTGCAGCAACTTTACGATCTGGCACAACAATTACTGGCGATGGAACCGGACGCGAAGAACGGAAGCCACTTTCTGGAACCCTTTCACGGCGTGTTTGGCATCCGGGCGGCTTGTCTGTTTGACGCCGCGAATGCAGAAGTGCATATTGCGGGAAATGCCAGCGACAGCCTGGAGAAGAAGACCGGCGAAGCCTTCATCCGCGGCAAAGAATATGAGGTCTCCGAAAAAGGATTCTCGGCGCGATGCATTCGCGTCAGCGGCCGCACGGTCGGAGCGATTGGGTTTGAAGGCCTGGAGAATCCCCAGCTCACCGCCGGGCCCCTGGCAGCCCTGATGGCGGCCCATCTCGAGCGCAGGCATAACTTTGTTCACGCCAGCCGGGCGGCTGCCGCAGCTCAAACGGAATCGTACCGGACAGTGATTCTCGACGCCTTGGCCCATGAGTTCAAAACGCCGCTGTCGACCATCATGACCGCCGCAGGCGCTCTCCGCGAAGGCGGAACACTTGGTTCCTATCATCGCGAAATGGCGGAAACCGTGGAGTCTGAAGCGGCCCGGCTGGGGCGCCTCACTTCGCGCCTGATTCGTACCGCCCGCCTGGAACGCGAAGAAGTCAAACCCTGGATGGAACTGATCGACCTTTCTTCGGTGATTGCGGAAACCGTGGATCAATATTCCAGGCTCTCCGCCGACCGCAGCATCACGGTGGTGAGGGAGTGCGAGACCAGCGAAGTAATGGCCGACCCCGATCTTCTGCGCCTCGCCGTCAGCCAACTTCTGGACAACGCCTGCAAGTATTCGACGCCGGGCTCGACCGTCACCTTGAAAATCTCACGCGAGCAGGATCAGATTGCCGTCCGCGTGTTGAGCGATGGGAATCCCATTCCATCCAGCGAGAGGGGCAAGATTTTCGACCGCTTTTACCGCGGCTTGGAGGGGCGGCGCCTGGGCCCTGGTTCCGGGTTGGGCTTGTTCGTGGCCCGCAAAATCGTTCTGGCGCTGGGCGGCTGCTTGGACCTGGAAAACCCGTCTGGCTCGGCCGGTACCGCGTTTCGCTTAGTGTTGCCGGTTTCCGAGAATGAGCGTGACCACGTTGCCACAGCCGTTTAGCGTCCTGGTGGTTGACGACGAACCTGCCTTACGTAAAACCATCCGCGCTTCGCTTGCCGCGAGCGGCTACACCGTCGAAGAAGCCGGCACGGGCGGCGAAGCAGTGGGGGCAATTCAACAGCGGACCTTCGATCTGGTGCTGCTGGACGTAAACATGCCCGGCATGAGCGGCGTCGAGGCCTGCCGGCAAATTCGCGCATACGCGCCCCGCATGGGCATTATCATGGTGACTGTCCGCGACGCCGAGGAAGACAAAGTTCGCGCTCTCGAAGCCGGCGCCGACGACTACGTTACCAAGCCTTTTCGCTTCCGCGAGCTAATCGCACGTCTGGGAGCGGTGCTGCGTCGCACCCGCACCGATCTTGGCGCCGATCCGGTAATTTTGCGGGCGGGTGCGTTGAAGATGGATCTCGAGCATCACTTGTTATGGAAAGGATCCGAGCAGATCCGCCTTTCTCCCAAGGAATTCGAGCTGCTTTCCTTCCTGATGAAGAGCCAAGGCGTTCCCTTGACGCATGTGAAACTGCTGCGCGCCGTGTGGGGCGCGGAATATGGCGACGAGCTCGAATACCTCCGCACCTACGTACGCATGCTTCGCAAGAAGATTGAGGACGATCCTGCCCGGCCCGAATACATTCAAACCGAGCCCTGGGTGGGCTACCGCTTTCGTGATCCATTGGACCCCGACCAGGCGCCGAGGCGCCACGAAGACGAATAGGAGAGCCCCTAAACATATGCGGGTGGCTATTGGAATTTTGGTTGTCTTTCAGGGACTGATGTTTGCCCAAGCAACCGCGCCGGAAGCGCAAGCCGGCACGTCCACGGATCTTT
This sequence comes from Bryobacterales bacterium, assembly GCA_963710155.1. Taxonomy (GTDB): domain Bacteria; phylum Acidobacteriota; class Terriglobia; order Bryobacterales; family Bryobacteraceae; genus Palsa-187. The sequence continues at coordinate 48,863 of CAVPZQ010000013.1, forward strand.
TCACCATGTTCGGCTCGGACTTCGTACGCCCGGGTCTAGCGCCGAAGGCCAACTACAATATGGGGCTGGGCCACACCTTCGCTTTCCTCAAGAAAGACCCGTTTGGCGACGAACTTACCTTCGGCTACACCTACGAAAACGGAGGATCGCACGGCTTCCTGCACACGCCCTTCGGATCCCACACGGAGGGCCTGGGAATCATGAAGAACTTCGGACTGCCCAAGACCAAACGCCTCACCGGATACACTTGGATACAGGCCGGGATCACCAGTATGACTGGTAATCCTTTCGTGGAGAATCGTTTCTATGACGGCGAGGCGCTCGGTTTGATCGTTCACTTCAACGACCACGATTCCATCTGGATCCAGGAGATGTTCAATAAGCTTGTGACCATACCCTGGTACACCACAGCCAGCATCGGCTACACCCGCAGTTGGTGATCCCAACTTCACTTATCAAGATCTGTGATCGAACATATCACGGATTTTTGTAGCATGTTCATGCCTTTTTCACGCCTTTCTTGACAGACTGAGCCTGGATATGCGGGTCGCCGAAACAAGTTTAGAGTCTCCTCTCCTAGCGTTCCCGCGGGCCGCTGTGGCGCCGAAAGATTCGGCCGAGCGGGGAGCCGCGGAGCCGAATCTGTCCGAAATGCCGATCGACGAGCTGCGCGAAGCGATTCGCAGAAACCAAGTCACTTTTCCCGCGCAGGTTCCCACCTTTCCCAAACACGACCGCTCCGATGTGCAGCGCCAGTTGGTGCAGCTCTACTTTGTAATGGGCTGGAGCGGCCCCAGGATCGGCGTCCGCTACGGTCTGCGCCGCTTGCGGGTTCAACAAATCCTGAATGCCTGGAAGCGGCGCGCCGCGGAGCTGGGCTATATCCAATCCGTTCCTGCCGCTGAAGTGTTTACGTGGCGCGCGCAGAGTCCACCGCTTCAAGTGGTGATCACGTCGGTGCTCAACGGATCCGCCGCTCCGGTATCCTCTCCACTTAAAGGCCACCGGCCCCGCGCGAAATTCAATATTGCGGAGATCGTCTCGGTGCTGGAACAGCTCGAAGCGGGCCGAACGGTTGCGGAACTGGCCCATGAATTGGGTGTCTCCGCCTATACAATTCGTCTGTGGAAAGATCAACATGAAGTGCACTTCCTACGGCACGAAAATGCCCAGTTGAAAGCGCGCCTGGCCAGCTTGAACACGGTAGAAAAAACGCTGATCGACATCATCACAAGAAGCGATAACCCGAAAACGCCGTCTTTTATGCCTTTTTCACGGGTGGCATCCCATACTGATTCGGACTACCGCGAATCGCATTGATCGGAACTCAGGGGCATCCACGCGATTTGCATTACTAGTCCCGTCTCCGCGATGAGACTATTGCGAAATTCAAGGAAGGAAAATCATGAATAGTTACCGAGTAATGCGGGAGATGAGGCAGTGTGTGTTTGCCGTATCTATCTTTGCCGCGCTTTCGCTACCCGCTGTTGGGCAGATCTCATTTGGTGGAGTCAACGGTGTCGCGCGCGACTCCGCCAGCGGGAAGCCGTTGGCGGACGCGCAAATCATCGCGCACGACATGCGTAAGAACACTGAATCCACTGCCGTGAGCGCCGCCAACGGAGCGTTTGTGCTGGCGGTGCAACCGGGTTGGTATGAAGTGACCGCCACCAAGAACGGCTACCTGAAAGCTACCGCCAGGATACGTGTTGTCTCCGGGAAAACGGCTGACTTAGAGCTCCCTTTAGCGTTTAATCACGCTGCCTTGGAGTCCGCCATGGTCCAGGAGTTGGACGCCATGAAGGCGCGTGTCGATCAACTGGAAAGCGAACTAAAGAACCAGAAAGGACAGGAATCCGCGAAGGCGCCAGCGGCCAGCGATGTTCTTCTTGCTTCGGTTGGAAAGGACTCCACCCAGATGCCGCAACTGCCCAGCGCTCCGCCCAAGCCAGGTGACCGGGAACTGCTCGCCACCAGCGCACGGCCTGCCGCTGCGGGGCCCGCACCGGCTCCGCAACCCGCTCCCGCCGCCGCGCCGCCCCCTCCACCCTCCGTTCCGGAAGCCCTGCAACCGCCCGATCCCGCGCCCGCGGTGGACAACTTCACCCCCTTCGCATTCGGCGACTTCACCTGGCTCAATGGCACCCCGCGCAATAAAGATACCGTGCTCGATACCAAATTCTTCACTCCCGAAGTCCGCTTCGATACGAATTACATGACCGACTTCAATCAGCCCAAAGACCATACCATCGTCGGCGCGACCGAATCCTTCAAATCCGGCGAAGTACAGGTGGAGCAAATTAGCGTGGGCGGCGATTTCCACTGGCAGAACGTGCGCGGCCGCGTCCTCTACATGGACGGCCTGTTTGCCACCACCACTCCGCGTAACGACGCCAGCCCCTCTCTCGGTCAATGGGATCTCCGCGACGCTTATAAGTACGTGTCGGAAGCGTTTGGCGGATATCACTTTAACGTCAATCACGGCCTGAACGTCGACGCCGGAATTTTCGTATCCTACATCGGCCTTTTCAGCTACTACAATTTTGACAACTGGACCTATCAGCCATCCTACGTATCCTCCAACACACCATGGTTCTTCAACGGCCTTCGCGTGCAGTGGTTCCCCACTGCTCATCTGAAGATTGAACCCTGGTTCATCAACGGATGGCAATCCTACGCGAAATTCAACGGCCATCCGGGCTTGGGCGGACAACTTCTGTGGGAGCCGAAGGAATGGTTTAAGCTGGTCGCAAACCAATATGGTTACGGACAAGACAACGTGGGCCTCCCGAATACCGAACGCATCCACACTGACGACAGCATTGAGGTCCGGTACTATAACAATCCCAATAGCCTTCACCTTTCGAAGATGGCCTTCTCGCTCACTGCCGACGCGGGAGCCCAGTATGGCGGCGGCCTGTGCGGTACCTGCGCGCCCAGCCAGGGCAAGGAATCGTTCGTGGGATGGATGGCCTACGATCGCATGTGGTTCCACAAAGATCTGTTCGCCTTAACGCTGGGCGGCGGTGAGATGAGCAACTGGGGCCGCTACCTGACGCTGCTCCCGCCCATCAACGGCGCCGACGCGTTCAGCGGCTCACCCTATTTTCCGGAGCTGCCCGGCCAACGGGCTCACATGTGGGATAGCACGGTCACGTTCCAGTACATGCCCAAGCAGTACATCACCTGGTGGGGGGAAGTTGGCTACCGCCACTCTGATATCCCGTATTTCGCAGGGCGCGGGGGAGTCACGCCTCCCGGCGGCAACACCGGAGCCCCCGGACAGTACGTCTGCGCCGCCGGCGGCTCGGCCGGGACCAGCGTTCTCTCGGCAGCCGAGGCAGCCTGTGGCGGCGGACTCAGCAGCGTGTGGTTCCCCGACCTTCGCCGCAGTGAGGCCAAGATCTCGGTTGGCGTGATGGTGAAGTTCTAGCGTCGAAACTCCAATGCGCAATCTACTGGTGACGTTGCTCTGCTCGATCGTTTCCGCGGCGCCCCTCAGCGCCGCGGATCCGGTCTGGCTGAGCAAACCTGCTGTTCAATGGACCGAGGACGATGCCCGCCAACTCCTGGCGAAATCGCCATGGTCGCGGGAGGTTCGAGCGGTGGTCACCCGCCGGTTAACGGAAGACGAACTCCGCGAAGGCGGAAATATGGGACAACCCCGCGGCGTAGGTAATGAGGGAGTGGACCCGAAAGGCAGCGGCCCGAAAGTTTCACCGAACATTTTTACAGGAGCAGGCGGCGACGACCGCAGCCTGCGCTCGCTTCCCCAGGGCATTACTTTAAAGCTGCGCTGGGAGAGCGCGCTGCCGGTCCGGCTAGCGGAGCTGAAATCGCATGAGGTCGAGCCGCCTACCCTGGCTGGCGAAGGTTATCGCATCGCTGTCTACGGCATACCCGGCGGCGATTTCAAAGACGATCCCAAACGCTTGGGCGAACCGTTGAAAGGCCTAGCCGCCTTGAAGCGTGAAGGCAAAAAAGATGTGAAGCCGATCAGCGTGGAAGTATTCCATAACGAGGACGGGATGGTGGCCGTCTACCTGTTTCCCCCCTCGGCTGAGATTACAAAAAAAGACGGGCAAATCCAATTCGAAGCGCAAATCGGCAGGATTGTGATTTTCCAGAACTTCGTGCTGGATCAAATGGAATTTATGGGCAAGCTGGAACTGTGACCTCGAGATCTATGCGGGTCGGTCGAATCATTGTAGCAAGCAGCGCTGCGGGTCAGCGCACGGAATTGCGCGCCGCGCTGGAGTTCGAAGGCCATCCCGTATTGGAAACCCATACAGCGGAGCAAACGCTCGCAGAGACCTGTTCCGGACTGCATCGCGTACTGATTTTGCACTCGGCGTTTCCAGAGATGGAACCCTACGAGTTATGCCGCAAGATTCGTGTGAAGTCCGACTTGGGAATTATCGTACTCGCTGGCCACGACGACACCAAGCAGGACCGCATCGACGCACTCAACGCCGGGGCCGACGACCATCTTCCGTCACCATTCGTCTTAAGAGAACTGCTGGCCCGCGTGCGCGCCGTCCTGCGGCGCGTGACCCGCTTCGCCGATGAGCGGCGACAAATTCTTCTGCATGATCGGGCGGTTGACTTGAAGTCCTACGAAATCAGAGGTCCCGGCAGCCGCGTGAGCCATCTGACTCCGAAAGAGTTTCTGCTTTTGCAGTGCCTGGTTACAAATCCCAACAAGGCGTTCACACATCAAAGCCTCGCCCAATCTGTTTGGCAAAAGGATGCGGGCCACGAAGTCGAGTACTTACGGATTGTCATCCGTCAACTCCGCCGCAAGATTGAGCCCGACCCCGATCATCCGCGTTACATTCTGACGGAACGCTCCGTCGGATATCGCTTTGAGCTTCCCTCTCAACTCCCGCTAGCTGGCTGAACCCGCAATATTCTTGCTCATATCGAAACGGTAGCCCAGCCACGGCTCGGTCAGAATATATCGCGGCCTGGCAGGATCAGGCTCGATCTTCTTGCGCAATTGATTCACGAAGACTCTGAGATACTCGACTTCATTGCCGTAGTCCGGCCCCCACACCGCTTGCAGGATCTTCTCGTGGAGCAGCACGGTATCTGCGTGCGTCACAAAATAGTGCAGCAGGTCGAATTCAGTCGGCGTCAAGCGCGTCACTTGGCCGTTGACGATCACGCGGCGATCCTGGAAGCGGATTTCCAAGCCATCTAGCCGAACCACGCCCGATTCGCCGAGAACCGAAGCAGGCGCTCGCCGCAGCACCGACCGAATACGTGCCAGGAGTTCGCTCACGTCGAAGGGCTTGGTTACATAACCGTCGGCGCCGGCATCCAGCGCTTCCACTTTGTCTCCGGTCCTGTCACGAACCGTCACCATTAGGATGCTCACATCCGATTTTGCCCTTACAGCGCGGCAAGTCTCCAGCCCGTTCATCCCCGGCATATTCACGTCCAATAGAATGAGGTCGAACTTTTCCGCGCGCACGCGTTCCAGCGCGGCCTCTCCACTCTCCGCGTCAGCAACTATAAATCCCAGTGCCGATAAGGTGGCCCGCAGCGCGCGACGTAGTTCGGGCTCATCGTCAACCACCAAAATACGGCCGCCGTTCATCGCGGCGCCCCAACCACGGGAAGCGACAGCGAGAACCGCGTCCCGTAGCCGCGTTCGCCCTCCGCCCATACCTTTCCTTGATGGTCCTCCGCGATGGTTTTCACGATGGAAAGCCCCAGCCCCGTGCCCGGAGCGCAATGCTGCGCGCCTGGCGCCCGGTAGAATCGCTCGAAGATCCGCTCGCGGTCCCCTTCCCCCACCACTAACCCTCGGCTCCGCACCGTGAGGACCACCGTCGTTTTCTTCACAACCAACCCGACGTGGATGGGGGACGCCGGCAGAGAATATTTCAGCGCGTTATCGATGAGCTGCGCGAGCGCGGTCAGGATCAGTTCGCGGTCGGCGAATACCGCAGGTTCCTGAGCTGGCGCCACGACCAGAAACCGATCGCGATCGGTTTGCCGTTCCAGTTCTTCAATCGCGGCCTTCATCAAGCGGGATAACAGCAGGGGCTCCGGCTGCGGCGCGAATTCCGTCGAATCCAAATTAGGAGCTCCCAGCAGGCGCGACGCCAGATCATTCAGTTTGCTCGCTTCTTGATCGATCAAGGTCACCAATTCCGTTTGCAGCTTGGACAGATCGCCCGCCGCCGGCAGACCGGTATTCGCGGTCCGTATCACCGTCAAAGGCGTTTTGAATTTGTGCGCCAGCGCGTCCAGTACCGCCGTTCGCAACTGCTCCGCTTGCCGCGCTGCGTCGGCGTGGTTTTGTTTATCGAGCACGCGCGCCCGCTCCAGCGCAATCGCGCCCAGAGACGCCAACGCCGTAGCCGTGAGCCGTGTCATTTCCGTTCCACACAGCGCCAGGCTTCCCACCGCTTGTTCGCCTAGCCGCAGAACGCAATACCAGTTGTTCTCCACACCTGCAAAAGTGTCCGCGTGTAACTGGCGGCATAGCCCTTCCGCCTCCGCGCCGGTGTCGCCGCTTGTGTGGATGGAATTCGACAGCCCGTCGAATAGCGCCACCCCGCGCAGCTCAAACACTTCTCGAATGACGGACGCGACCAACTCGCCCGGATCACTGCGGCTGTCCCATAGCAGAATGCGGCGCGCCGTCTGGTACAGCCGCGCCGTTTCGCGGCGCTCCGCAACCGCCTCCAGCGCCCGCAACTGCGCCCGGTTGGAGAGCTGCGTGATCACCAGCGCCGTGAACTCGAAGACCCCCAACTCCACCCAGTTCGAAACTCGACCCACACTGAAACTGAAAATTGGCTCGTCGAAGAAATAATCGAGACACGCGACAGAAATCACCGAAAGCAGAGTCGCTTGCCAGAATCCGCCGTAAACCGCCGCCAGCACCACGAAGACCAGATATAGGAATCCAACGGACGCTAAAGGTTGTCCCAGATGAAAGCAAACCCAGGTGCATCCACACACGCCGGCCAGTGAAAGCACACACGGGAGCACGGGCACAACCTTCGCCGCAAAGCCAGCATTCAGAAGTGCACTCTGATGCGTGGCCAAGCGGGCCGCGTTCGTCGCACCCATATCTTTACTCTAGGCCGCACGATATTAAAAAGTCATGAAAGCCTAAGGACACCAATCAAAATCCCTTATCGAGTCCAATCAAGAAAGCACTGCATGTCCTAATGCGCTTCTAACAGGTTCTTTATGCCTTCCTTGGACACGCGCTCTTAAGCTTGAGGCTGAGGTTCGAGGAGCTTGCCATGAGAAATCCGCTTTTAGTTTTTGCTCTTGTACTGATCACCGTTCCCACGCTTCTGCTTCTGGATGCCTGCGGCAAAGTCCATGCGCAGGCAGACGCCGTCGCGGCTGGCGCCCCGCCTGACGCCAAAGTCGTACCCTTTTCGGACTCCAGCCTCTTCGAAGTGGATCATCCCGAGCAGTTTCCGTTAGCAGCGGCGGCCGAGCATCCCACCACTTCAGAATTGGTGGTGACCGGCACCGTGACGCCCGACGTCTCTCGCAGCGTCCCCGTCGTGTCTCTGGCTTCTGGCCGCGCGATCGCGATTAAGACCCGCTTGGGCGACACCGTTCAGAAGGGCCAGTTGCTGATGACCATTCGCAGCGACGATGTCTCCGGCGGTTATTCCACCTACAAAATGGCGGTGGCGGATGAGGTTCTTGCCCGCGCTCAATTTGAGCGCGCCAAAGATCTCTACGAGCACGGCGCCATCGCCATGAACGATCTGCAGGTCGCGCAGGACACCGAAGACAAAGCCAAAGTTGCCGTCGACACTTCGGCCGAGCATCTGCGCCTCCTCGGCAACGATCCCGACAAGCAGAACTCCTCGGTGGATGTTTTTGCGCCGACCTCCGGAGTCGTCACCGATCAGCAAGCCACTACCGGGTCTCTGGTGCAGGCCTACAGCACGCCTTACCCTTTCACGATTTCCGACCTTTCCAGCATCTGGGTGGTCTGCGATGTGTATGAGAACGACTTGGCCAGCGTCCATATAGGCGATAACGCGGAGATCCACTTGAACGCGTACCCCGACAAAATGTTCCGGGGCCGCGTGAGCAACATCGGCTCCGTCATGGATCCGAATATCCGCACTGCTAAGGTTCGTATCGAAGTGCCAAATCCGGGGTTCATGCGGTTGGGAATGTTCGTGCAGGCAACCTTCCGCGGCCAGACTCGCCAGATGCACACCCTGGTGCCGGCCTCGGCCGTTCTGCACATGCACGATCGCGATTTCGTTTTCGTCCCCGCGCCCGGCAATAAATTTCGCCGCGTGGAAGTTGTCGGCGGAGATCTTGTGCAGGACAACACCAGTCTGCAGGAAATCACGTCGGGGCTGGAGCCAGGCCAGCAGGTGGTAACCAACGCCCTGGTGTTAGACCACGTATTGCGGCCAATAAGGACAAGAATACATGATTCGCTCTCTAGTAGATTTCGCGCTGAATAATAAATTCGTAGTGCTGGCGGTCGCGCTGTTGCTGCTCGGTTGGGGAGCGATCTCATTCCACAACCTGCCGGTCGAAGCCTATCCGGATATCGCCGACAACTATGTGACGGTCATCACGCAATGGCCCGGGCGTTCCGCTGAAGAGGTGGAACAACAGGTTACGATTCCGATTGAAATTCAAATGGCCGGAATGCCGCATATGACGTTTTCTGCGCTCTGAGTCCATTTTCGGCCTGTCGTTCGTGATCATGATCTTCGACGACAGTTCCGTCAACGATTGGAACCGTCAAAAGGTGCTGGAACGGCTCACGCAGGTCGATCTTCCGCCTGGACAAAACCTCCAGCCTCAAATCGGCACGGACTGGAGCACCACCGGCCAGATCTATTGGTACACGCTGCGCAGCACGAATCCCCGCTACGACTTGATGGAACTAAGGTCTCTCGAAGACTTTGTTCTGCTGAAGCAATTCAAGTCCGTTCCCAACGTGGTCGACGTTTCTGATTTCGGCGGCATGGAGCGCGAATACCAGGTTCGTATCGACCCGAACAAGTTAGTCTCCTACGGCCTGAGCATCGGCCAGGTGGAGCAGCAACTTTCCAACAACAACATCAACGCCGGCGGCAGTTTCGTCGAAGTCGGCTTGCAGCAGATGAACGTTCGTACGCTCGGCCTCTTTACTACAACGCACGACATCGAGCAGACCATGCTGACTACAAAGTCCGGGACTGCTCTGCGCGTGAAGGACATCGCCGAGGTTTCGCAGGGGCCGAAAATCCGGTTAGGCCACATGGCGCGAGCGAACCACATGGAGGACGGCCGGATCGTCGACGAACCGGATGTCATTCAAGGCGCCGTTTATATGCGCAAGGGGGCCGAGGAACAACCTACTCTCGACGCCATTCACCAGAAAGTCGATGACCTCAATCACGGCATCCTACCTCCCGGCGTGCAGGTCGTTCCCATGCTGGATCGCAGCGACCTCCTGCACTTCACCTTGAACACGGTGATGCACAACTTGATCGAAGGCATGCTTTTGGTCACGATAATCCTGTTTCTGTTTCTACTGAATGTCCGGTCCGCGATCATCGTCGCGCTCACCATTCCTTTCTCCTTGCTATTCGCATCCATATTCCTGAATTTGAGCAGTATTCCCGCGAATCTTCTGTCGCTGGGCGCTCTCGATTTCGGGATGGTAGTCGACGGCACGGTGGTGATGGTGGAAAACATCATCCGTCACTTGAGCCATGATAGCCGCCAAACCAAATCCGGGCGCACGAAGACCACGGGCGACATGATCCGCGAAGCCTGCCACGAAGTGCAAAGACCGGTATTCTACGCCATTGCCATCATCATTACCGCCTACCTGCCGATCTTCACGCTGCAGCGTGTAGAGGGCCGGTTATTCAGGCCCATGGCTTGGACGGTAGCCTTCGCGCTGCTCGGCGCAATGACGTTTTCCATCCTGGTTGCCCCGGTTCTGGCTGCCACGTTTTTCCGTAAGGGAGTCCGTGAACAGCGCAATATCATCATGGACTTCTTGACGGAACGGTACCGCCGGCGTTTGCGTTGGGCCGTGCAACATCGTTGGGTGGTCATGTGCGTTGCCCTAATTTCTCTGGCGGGAACCATCTACTTAGGCTTTGGCGGCGTCATCGGCGCGGAATTTCTGCCGCACCTCGACGAAGGCGCGATCTGGGCGCGCGGCACTTTGGCGAATAGTACGAGTCTCTCGGAGGGTGAAAAATTCACCAACAACGAGCGTTTCGTTTTCGCTGCTTTTCCCGAAGTGAGCAAGGTTGTATCGGAAGTCGGCCGGCCCGACGACGGAACCGACACCGGCGGATTCGGCAACACCGAGTACTTCGTCGACTTGAAGCCGCACGACCAATGGCGTCCGATATTTCACAAAAACAAAGAAGAGTTGATCGCCGCCATGAATCGAGCGGTACAAAAATACCCGGGAGCGATTTGGAACTTTTCGCAACCGATCGAGGACAACGTCGGCGAGACCATGACCGGCACCAAGGGCTCGCTTGCTCTCAAGATCTTCGGGGACGACCTGAAGCTGCTCGAGCAGAAGGGCGAAGAAGTCACGGCAGTGATGACAGCCATCCCCGGTCTGCACGACGTCAAGCTCTTAAGGGATTTCGGACAGCCAAATCTCGACTTGACCATCGACCGCCGCCAAGCTGCCCGTTTTGGAATCAACGTAACTGATATACAAGACGCCATCCAGACCGCCGTCGGCGGAAACGCCGTGAGTCAAGTTTTGATCGGCGAACAGCGCTATGACGTGGTGGCGCGCTACCAGTTGCCATTTCGTAATACCAGCAGAGCTATCGAGAATGTTCGCCTGCTTTCGCCTACCGGAGAGCGGGTGTCTCTAGCGCAACTGACGAAGGTGCAGGTCAAAGACGGTGCTTACGACATCTACCGCGAACAAAACAGCCGTTACGTTGCCGTGACCTTCAACGTAAGAGGCCGGGATTTGGGGACTACGGTTGAAGACGCCATCAAGCAGATCAATCAAAAAGTGAAGCTGCCGCCCGGCTATACCATCGGCTTTTCGGGTGAATACGAGAGCGAAAAGCGAGCGGAAGCGCGGCTCGCGATCATCGTCCCGCTGACGGTTCTGGTGATCTTCATCATTCTCTACACCATGTTCCGCTCCTACAAATGGGCCCTCCTCATTCTGTTGAACGTCGGCATGGCGCGCATCGGCGGGCTGCTGGCGCTGGTGATCACCGGAACTTACCTAAGCGTATCCTCAGGCGTGGGAATGTTGGCGCTCTTCGGAGTATCGGTGCAGACCGGTGTCATCATGGTCGAATACATCAACCAGCTTCGCGCAAAAGGCCACACCATCGTGGACGCTGCCGTCGAAGGCGCGGTGCTGCGGCTGCGCCCCATCATGATGACCATGCTGGTCGCCACTCTCGGACTCTTGCCGGCGGCGCTCTCCCACGAAATCGGCTCCGATTCACAGCGGCCTTTCGCCATCGTCATCGTAGGCGGCCTCATCTCGGACCTGCTGTTGAGTATTGTTCTATTGCCGACGTTCTATGTCTGGATCGCCAGGGACGGCGACCCCCTCCCGGAGCCGGAGGCGTCGGTTGAACACTAAGGGTGCCACTTTGAATATGCGGAAGAAATGTATTTTTACGGCGGTGTTATTTGCGTTCGCGAGCGCGGCGCGGGCCCAAACTCCAGCGCCTGCCAGCATCACGCTAGATCAGGCGATCGAGATTGCGCTGCGCCAGAATCATAACCTGCTGGCTACTCGAACGACCATTCAGCAGAATCAGGCTCAGGAAATCACTGCGAATCTGCGGCCCAATCCGACGCTTTTCACGGATTGGGAATACCTGCCGCTGTACAAGCCGGGCGTGGGCATCTTGGATTACCTGCATGACTCAACCGAAGGCGATATCGGCCTGAGCTACCTGTTCGAGCGCGGCAAGAAACGCCAGCATCGGCTGAAAGCCGCTCAGGACGCTACTTCGGTGACGCGCTCCACCGTCGTCGATAACGAACGCACGCTCACATTTCAAGTGGCCCAGTTGTTCATCAACGTCCAATTAGCGCAGTCAACTCTGGACCTCGCGCAACAGGATCTGAAAAGCTTTCAAAACACAGTCGACATCAGCCAATCCCAATTCAACGCCGGCGGCATGAGCGAGAATGATTTCCTGAAAGTCAAACTGCAACTGCTGCAATTCCAGCAGGACGTCGAGCAAGCGCTGCTTGCCAAGGCGCAAGCCCTTTCCGACCTGCGCCAGCAATTGGGCTACGAAGCTGTTCCCCCCGAGTACGACGTTACGGGTCCCTTCGATTACCAGCCCTTGAAGTTCAATATCGGGGATCTGCAAATGAAAGCCCTGGCAAATCGCCCCGACCTGCGCGCCGCCCAGCTCGGCATCACCGCGGCTGATAGCCAGTACCAATTGGCCAAGGTCAACGGGAAACAGGATGTCACGGTTTCTAGCAACTATTCGCACGTCAATGCGCTGAGCGCCGTCACGTTTTCAGTGAGCATTCCTCTCCCTATTTTCGATCGCAACCAGGGTGAGATTGCGCGCACGCGCTCCGCCATGACGCAGGCCCAGGAGCAGCAGGTGGCGGCGCGAGGCCAGGTTCTCACCGATGTAAAGGACGCCTACGAAGGAGTACTCGAAGGCGATCGCATCGTCAAATATTTCCGCTCGGGTTACCTTGACATGTCGCAGAAGAGCCGCGATATCAGCGAGTATTCCTTCCGGCGCGGCGCTACCGCCTTGCTAGATTTCCTTGATGCGGAGCGCACTTACCGCGCCACACAACTCGCTTACCGCCAGGCCATCGCTGCTTACCTGCAGGCGCTCGAACAGCTTCGAGAGGCGGTTGGAACCAGGAGCTTGCCTTGAGCATGACCAGAGAAGAGGTTCGCACGCGCATCGCTGAAATCGGAATCATCCCGGCTGTACGCCTGCACTCTGCTGAGGATGCACTGTTCGCAGCCGAGGCCATCTGCGGCGCCGGCATTCCCATCGTCGAGGTGACCACCACGGTTCCGGGCGCGGTTGAGGTGATCCGGGAACTGGCGCGGCACAGTCCGGAAATTATCGTTGGCGCCGGAACGCTTTTTTACGCCGATTCAGGCCGCCGCTGCCTGGATGCTGGAGCCGAATTTCTAACCACCACGGGTTTCGATATGGATATCGTCAACCTTGCGTTAGGGCGCGACACGGTAGTTTTCCCAGGCGTCTTAACGGCCACCGAGGCTATGGCTTCGTTTAAAGCAGGCTGCGACTTCGTGAAGATTTTCCCGTGCGCGCAGGTTGGCGGCCCTACGTATATCCGCGCGCTCAAGGCCTCCTTCCCACAAATTCCATTAATTGCTTCAGGCGGGGTGAACCAGCAAACGGCGGCGGAGTACATTCGCGCCGGAGCGGTGGCGTTGGGTATCGGTGCCGACTTGATTCACCAGGACGCGATCAAACATCGCAATCAATCCTGGATTCGCGAGCTAGCCCGGCGCTATACCAACCTCGTGACGGAAGCACGCCAGGAGAATTCTAAGTGAGCATGGATCGCCTGACTCTCTTCGGCTTGGCGGTGACCGCGATGCTGATTTTCTACGCTCTCGAAAACGTAGCAAATGATTCATACTGGCATTCGCCGGATCGTGCGTATTGGGCTCGGCGTACGGCTTTCTGCAAGGCGCTTGGCCATCTGGTTTGGTCGAAGCTATCTGGTTCGGCGTCGCAGTCCGGCGCTGGTGGCGAGAACATTATCCTTCGAAGGAGTCCGCTATTTAAAAATATGACACCGAAACTGGCGTTCGCCATGGTTCCGCTGAGCCTGCTGGGCATGGCTCTACCGCCGCCCCAAACCATTACCACGGAACATGCGGACTTCGCTCCGGGCGGATTGATCCACATCAACGGCTCTTATGGCGATTTGAACGTCGAAGCCTGGGATCGGCCCGGAATTGAAGTAAACGTGATCAACTCTATGCCGTACGGTTACAAACAGCCGCCGGACCAGGCCACCGCGCACCTCGATGGCGTCCACATCGCTATCGAACGCAAAACTCCCGCTGAAGCGACCGTCACAACCTCGCTCCCCGCGCGCCACCTTGCCTGGAGCCCGCCGTTCACTCGCCACACTGCCGGCGGAGTGTCGGTCGAGTCCGAAATCCATGTGCCCCGCGATTCGCGGCTGGCTATCCACCATGGCACCGGGTCCGTATCCGTGAGCGGTGTTATCGGAGACATCGACGCCAGAGCCGGGCGAGGCGATATTTTGCTATGGTTGCCGCCGGGCGCGTATTCGCTTGACGTCCGCACGAAATGCGGCATCGTCTCCCCGGACCTGGCGGGAACCGCCCATAACCAACACTTGATCGGTGAAAGCTTCACCCAAGCCAATCCGCCCCCCGCGCACCGCCTGCATTTGCGCATGGGTTTCGGCGCTATCACTCTCAAAGAGATCCTGCCGGAAAGCCAGGCGCCGTCCGCCCGCTAAGCCTCGGTTTTTACGACTCCTTTAGCAATACTTTATGCCTTTTTCAGGTCTTCCGGCCTAATCTCTTACTGGAGGGCCCTTCGATGCAGACAGCCCAGCCCGGAAGCCAGATCGATCAGTACGCCGTCAAGGAACTCATCGCGCGCAGTAACACTGCGTCTATCCTACGTGCCACCGATCTTCGCACCGGCCACGACATCGCCATAAAAATTCCGCACCCCGAAGTGGAAGGCGACCTACTCTTCTACCAACGCTTCCTGCGCGAGCAGGAGATATGTGAAACCTTAGATCATCCCGCGGTAGTGAAGGCGTTTACGGAGAGGAAGCGTGGGCGGATGTATATCGCAATGGAGATCGCACCCGGACAACTTCTGCGCCAGGTTTTGAGCGATCGCCGCAGGCTACCGCCGCAGCAAGCGGTAAAGATCGCCCTGGCGATCTGCGAAGCGCTGGATTACATTCACTCCCAGGGCGTCGTGCATCGCGATCTGAAGCCGGAGAACATCATGATTGAGGGCGAAGACCGCATCAAGCTCATCGACTTCGGCATTGCCAGTCGAAGCGGCGCCCGCCGGCTGACCTTCGGCAAGCTGTCGAACGTGATGGGTACTCCTGATTACATCGCCCCCGAACAAGTTAAAGGCAAGCGCGGCGATGCACGAACCGACGTGTATGCCCTGGGCGTCATCCTATATGAAATGTTGACGGGCGAGACGCCATTTCCCGGGAACGATCCGTTCGTCGTCATGAATGACCGGCTTGTTAAGAATCCCCTTCCGCCCCGCGAGATCGAACCGAGCATCACCCCTGAGTTGCAAGAAGTTATTTACCGCGCTCTCGAACGGAACCCAAAAACTCGGTATGCGAGCGCCCGGGAGTTTGCCAACGATCTTCTCCAGCCAGACCGCGTGCAAGCGGCCGGTCGTGGATGCGACCGCGATCAACGAACGAGGGCCGCGCTATTTTTCGGCGCTCTGGCCGCGATCCCACTCATCATTCTTGGGCTTCTTCTATTCGTGGCGCACCACTGATAGGGAACTCAGGCAACCGGCGAAGCCGGCTTCAACTCCGCGGAAGTCGAACGAAGGATCGAAAACCTTGTACTCTCCATCGCCGAAAGACACGGGTCTGGTGAACGGATCGGCGAACAGGTACGCTTATCCGCAAGGTCTTCGCCGTATTCCCACATCACGCGGTGCAGGTACGACGGCCCCATCACGAAGATCGCGGTTGCCTCAGCACACAAGTTGCGGGAGAGCTGCAAGGGCCGATGTGCGCTTGCGTCAATGCCCCATTCTCGGAGCATCCGTTCCGCTCGATCATTGATCCGCTCTCCCACCTCTAACCCAGCCGAGAGGGCCGGAGCGGCGAATTCTGTCCGCCTAATGACTATGAGACTAAGGCTACCTGTTAAATAACGGGGTGCCCAGAACCGAGGAACGGAGAATTCGTGTCCTCCCCGGCTTTACTCCCCGGAACTCAGGCGATCGCCGCGAGCGGAGACGGCGGGAATCCGCCAGCACACGCCGTTCCGGGGTCGATTCCGTTAAATAACGGGCAGAGAGGGTTTGAGCGATATTAGTGGCTCCCCAAGAACCGTGGTTTCCAACCACCTCTCCGCTGTGTAAGCCATTGATTCGACATGGCTGCATGTTTTTAACCACGAACTACCTCCGCAGAAAGTAGAGATGAACGCGTCTCCTGACCACATCTGTAAGCGGAGCTAGGCGGCCACTCCCGAACATATCACGTCGCCGATGTTACGCTTCTGCATTCCCAACTTGACCTTGGCTGTCCGGTGGCTGCGGACACACATCCAAAAAGAACAGCGGTCCGTACTGTTCTTCGCGGCCAGCGAACTTGGTGGTTGCATTATAGAAGTCGTGTTCCAGCACGTTCGTCACATAACTCACGCGGAGAACGGTCGTCAACCAAAGAAGCCCCATACGCCTATGTGCGAGCCCAAGATATCGTTCCACATCTGCCGCCGAAGCTCTTTGGGTTTGGCAATACCGGATTTCCTCCGAAGCTGGTACCTCCGACCGATAATTGGCTGTCCGGGACAAGGGCATTCATGGCGTGCCTGCGCGGTGGTAATAGCATCACTAGCGCCCATTCGATGGAAAACTATCGGCACTTGCTTGGTAAGCAGATGGGTGAAAACTTCTCGCCAACAGTTTACTTCGATGCGCTCAAGAGCCAGCTCGGCGTTGAAAATCGCTCGGCTCTTCCGATCACGCCCCGTAGATGAGCCCAGGAACGGGCCCCCAGAGCACGGTTGCTGGAGGGTAAAGGTTGGGCATCGCCACGCCCGGCCTAGCCTGTTGACACCTCAGCGCGCTCGGCGTAGAGTACATGAGCTATGCCACGATTTTCTACGAAGCTGAAGAAGACCTCGATGAGCGCAATCAATATCGTTGCCTTCGTGTCCGGAGTATTCGCAGTAACGCCGATGAATGCCGACGCCCAGACCAAAGTGCTTCCCGCCGTGGATATTCCGGCTTCGGCGATTCAGGACCGCCTAAGACCACGCAAGCCCGAGGAGCTTCCCAATCTTCGAGTGGTTGATGCAGGTGGGCATAATATTGGCGTTGGTGTGCTCTACCGGGCTGAGGGCGACAAACAAACCGCTGCCGTGCACTACAAGGTGTCGGAAGTTTATCACGTGTTAAAGGGCTCGGCGACGTTCGTGACAGGCGGTACGTTGGTCAATGCGAAGACCAGGGAAGCGGGTAGCATCGAGGTCGCGAGCGAAGACGGTCCCGGCTCCAGCGGCACAGGTATACAGGGCGGTGTGACCCGCCAGCTCAAAGCGGGCGACGTCATTGTCATTCCCGCAGGCACGCCCCATTGGTTCAGCAAAATCGACGGATCGATCGCCTACCTCAATATCCGGGTCGACCCCAGCCAAGTAGTCAAACTGCAGTAGGTGGGGCTGAACAATAGCGTGTTTCCCGCCGGTTCTGCGGGCCCTGAAATCCAAACGTACCCTGTGTGCGGCTCCCTTCCCCCTCGATACACAACCTACACTTAGATTTCACCTACGGAACGCTGGGCGCTCACTTGTACGGTTTGTGCGTTACACGGCCAAATGAGTCTCCTATTGGACGCATGACACCCGGATAGATAATATGAACTGTGCATGATCCACGCCAGGAGAGGAGTCAAGACAGAAACGTTGCCCTAGCTTTTCTCATCGCCCCGCTGGGCACTCCTATCGTGGTTTTCGTTTGTGCTATTGTCTCAGCTGTTGTCTCAGCTCGCGGAGATTTCCCCGCTGAGGCGGCGCTTCCGATGGCTGTTGGTTCGATGTTGGTTTTATTACCCTTAGCCTACGCCGCCGAGGGATCTTTGGGTTTACTGGCATGGACGATTTTCCGACGTCTCGGCATTCGCTCACTGCCAGCCTTCGCTGTCGCTGGGGCACTAATAGGCTGGATTATGATGGTCGTCGTTGTGAGCGTTCAAAGCAAACCGATAGCCCCCTCGTTAAATCCACTGAGAAACGGTGTTCCGTGTCTGCTTCTGGCTGGATCAGTTTCCGGTGTTATTTTTAGATTTTTCATCATCAGGGAGCCCCGCGACTCTAGACCCGAGACACAGATTTAGCCCACTACCGGACTCCATTTGCCGATAAGTCGGCAAACCGTCGAAGTAAAACGGGCCCAGTGCCCTCGAAGCCACATCGGCGAATTGACGTTACGCTTTACTCACAGGGCGCTGCAGCCGATTGCTTGCTGGGCCAATATGGATATGAGCCCCGGTCGCCTTCCCCGCAACGGCCGACGTGAAGGCGTAATAGGGGATCTTTCTTGAACGCAGATACCGGCGCAGCCAAATCCCTTCCGGCGCGCGAGGATCGATGGCAACATCGATGCGCCCGCGATGATCGAACCCCAATGCCCGGTGGACCTCGGTTTCGCCATCCGCGCTGATCGGCAGAGGACGATCGAATTCTACTTCGAAAGCCTTCTCGATTGCCTGAAGTTCGCGGGTCTCATCAAAAGCCCCGAGCCCTTCGAAATGCTCCATTTTGCCGATTTCGAAATCCAGAGGTACCGCTCTCATCCTTATGTGAACTTCTCGCCGCCGATGCAGCCGCTTCCGTTTTCGCGAAAATACGAGCCTGAGCGGAGGTGAGATCGGATTCCCGGCTGTGCAACTCCAACCCCGTCGGAATTAGGTCCGAAGGCGGCGCGAGACCGCTTTCGATTAGCATCCGGATTTTTTCCGTCCATGCCTTCTCGCGATCGACGCGGCGTTGGGCTGCCTCGACGATAGCGTCGTCCGACGGACCGGCCTCGTCCGCAAGGAACGGGGGAGCGGCGCTTTCCAAAATCACCTTGTCCTTGGTGTCCTCCAGATCCCGTTCTGCCGCATCCAGCCGGATTCTCGCTTCGAGTCCGCCGTCGACTAGCGCCTTAATTCTGGCGACCTGTCGGCTCGCCACCTCGATGCGGCGGGCGGCGACTTCCGCTTTTAGATCCACGGGTGCTTGAGCGCAAAGGGACGCGGGCGTGATCCACAAGATCCACGCCAGCCATGTTGACGGCGATTTGAATTGGAAAATCCGTGTCATGAAACCCAAGATGAGACTGAAGGGATAACGGGGACCACGTGCGCGAAACCGCGACAAACTACATTTTCGCACGTCCCCCCGCCGGAACAGTCAACGCTGGCCCAATTGGGCTCTTCAGCGGGAATTGGTTGAATGTGGCCTGAGCATCGTGTGGACCTAGGCACCCGCGTTTTCCTCAGCGTATGCTTCATCGAAGCTCTCGTCGGTAATGTCGGTATCCGAGTCTAGCGTTTCTACCGGGCTAAAGCGGCCGAAGTCTTCCATTAGCGAGCTTGAGTGTTCTTTTACAGCGATCTCCGCACTTTTCGACATCGCAGGCGTCCCCTCCCGGAGAAGACGTTGCACGTATTCAGCCAAGCGCCTTCGACGCAAAATGTCCCTACGAGCGCTTTCCCAGCATCTTCCGCAGCCGCACCAGCAACTCCCGGAACTTCGTCTCGTCCCGCTGCTGCGAGTGCAGGTACGCTTCGTAGTGGTCCAGGGCGTCGATCAGCCGCCGGATCTCGTCTTCGTCCAGATCGATCTTCACGCTTTCAAGAGCATGGGGTGTCTGCTGTCGTTTCTGCCAATTTCCACAGTTCCTAGGGAATTGCTGGATCGCCATGGGAGCTAGTGTATCAGTTTCGCCTTATCTTCGCTTATTGTGATATCCTCTCTTACGTGCCCGCCCGCACCTGTACCGTTCCGTTCACCGACACGACGGCATCCGCCATTCCGTGAACGTCCACGCGGAAACGCTCTACGAAGCGGTGGTCCTGGCGATCCGCACGTTCCGCGAGCACGATTGCGCACCGGGCGCGGGGAGCGACTTGGATGTGGAGGCTAGGAGCCCCGGCGTTATCCAGACGGTGAGCATAGCCAAGGTGCAGGCTTGGCTGGCGTCGTCCGCCAAGACCCCGAGCGACAAGATCATGAAGGAGCGGCTGAAGGGGTTGCTCGCGTCATAACGCGGCCCGAGCGGAGGTCACTTCAAGGGTTTGGCGACTATACGCTCATGTGGAGCGGCGGATACTACTTCACAAATGCCGCGGACAGCTTCGCGATACCGGGCAACTGCCCGGTGTTTTGCCAAGGCCGGCGGCAAGATCGATCCCGTGCTCTCTGGAACCAGATCTCGCATGAAGCACTCGTGGCGTCTAGCAACCGTTGGTGCTGGGTTTGAAAGACTGATTGTTGGGTGCTAGGATCGGGCAGGAAAGAGACCAATGTGACCGAAGCGGACGTATACAAGGCGTCGGAGGCATTCCCGAATGCGTTGGAGACCGCTCCTCTCGGAAGCAGCACAGTACTCAAGGACCAAACCTCGAAAGACTGGATAGAGACCTCGGTACTTCGGGCTATCGGCAAGCTCGGCGCGGCTGCGTACCATGCGGCGAATGTCTCGGAGCTCGTTCAAGGAACGAGTAATAGGGCCGCTGAATCTGCAGCCAGGATTGAAAAGGAGGATCTCGGAGAAACGACGACGGTGCGTGTGGGAGGGCGTTTCCCCATATTGGAAGTGGCGTACGAAGTCGATGCGTTCCTAGCGGCCGCAAGGGCCGGCATCGATTTTGGTGGGACCGTGCTTGCCTTGCATCTCGGCATGAATCGCCGGACGAGCATCACGGATTTGCTTAAAGCCCGCGAAGCCCCGGCTTTGCGGCTGGGGCGAGGAACTCGAATCACGGATAGGGGGCTATAGGCCGGCATACCAGTCATAGCCCTCATTCGCCCAATAGTCGCCTGGACGGTCATTTGTATATGTGATCTTGCCGATCCGCTTGATATTCTTCACGCCGTACTTCACGGGAATCACTAAACGCAACGGAGCGCCGTGTGCGCTGGTCAGGGCCGCGCCGTTCATTTCGTAACAGAGGAGAGTCTGTGGATGCAGCGCACTGGCTGCATCCAGCCCCACGAAATACGCCTGATCCGGCGTTTCTATGTGCACGTATTTGGTATCGCCAGACTGAGGAGCGTACCTCGCTGTGAAATCTGCAAACCGCGCGCCCGCCCACTGTACAATCACGGTCCACCCCTCGATGCAATTAAGCTGCGTGATTTGCTCATAGCGAGGCAACTCTCGAAGCTGAGCCATGGTAACTTGCCTCGTGCCGTCTGCACTTTGCACATGCAAGTTCCATTGACGCGGATCGAAGTCGTCGCCCAGGCCGATGTCACCGTTCACGCGAGTAGCGGGGTTCACTTTAGATAGAGCAAAGGCAGGAGAGAGATGGCCGTCGCTAAAATACGCTTCCGCCACCTTCTCGTTGCCGCGAAGCACGCCTCGTATCGGTGCTTCCACTCCGCCGAGCTGTGACCGTGAACGCAACCAGGCATATCCGCCATAGCCGGCAGCCGCTGACACACCCATGGTAAGAAACGCTCGGCGGCTTCGCGCCGTGGCGCCCTCATTTGGATTGTTCAAGACGCACCTCCGCCTTATCGGAAGCCAAGGAATAACCTGCCACCATCGACCGGAAATTGTCCCAGCCCGCGCGGATCACCTGCGCGACGTGAACTACAAAGAAGCTCACGAAGCCGATCATCAGCCAGAAGTGCTCCCATCGTGCCTCAGGGTATCCGCCCAGCAATTGCGTCAGCCAAGACAACTGAGCCGGTTTGTAGATCGCCAATCCGGTGATCACACTCCCCATTGCCATCACGATTACTGCGGTGTAGGCAATTCTCTGTGCGCCGTTGTAGAGCCCCTGGGGAGGCGCGTCTTTTCTCAAATGAAAGTCGTGAAGCGTAACCAGAAGGGCATCGCGAATGGAGCGGCGATCGGGCAGAACATGCCGCCATTCACCCGAAAACGCAAGGTATAGGACATAGGCCACGCCGTTCGTAACAAACAGCCACATGAAGAAGAAATGGAGCGCCATCCCTTCCGCTAACCGCTGAGGAATGTGCAGGCTCTTATAGAACCAATCCGGGAAAAAGCGAAACAGAGTGGTCTCGCCCCAACCCACCCTGTAAATGTCGTTGGCCCAATACACCAGCAGCCCGCTCCAAATCATCAAGAAGAGCAAGGGAAAACTGATCCAATGGAACCATCGGATGGCGAGAGGATGTTTCTCTTCCAAGTGTGACATGGAGGTTTGATCGCCCACGCCCAGCTACTTCTTCATCTTGTCTTTTTCCATAGCCGCTTTGTCCATCATTGCTTTGTCCATGGCGGCCTTGTCCATCTTGTCCATGTGATTGCCGGTGGCCATTTTTTCATACATCATGGCCTTATCGTCCGTTGACATTTTATCGGTTGCCATCATGCGGTCCTTCGCCTCCATCTTGCTCATGTCGTGCCCGGCCATTTTGGTCGCCATCATCTTGTCCGCGTCAGACATCTTATCGAACATGGCTGCTTTGTCGTCCTTCGACATCTTGCCCATGGCCATCATCTTGTCTTTCTCGGACATGTTCGACATTTTGGCCTTGGCGTCGTCGGACTGGGCCATCGCCGGCGCTACCGCCAGACCCAGCGTGATGCCGCTTAGGACAAAAACGGATTGGATTCTCTTACGCATATTCAATCTCCTCACTTTTCTTTGATAACGGTTGTTCGGTTGCAGAGTGAACATTGTTCCCTCGCGTAATGGTTCGAACCGGCTTGGAAGAAAGTTACGGAGCGGGAAAAAGAGTACTAGGAGCGGGCTAAAATAGCGGTAGCCCCTACGGAGCACCGTAACTTTTCATAGCTTGCGGACGAAACAATTGGCAAAGAATATTCAAGTCGCATGAGGACCTGTGGCTGAGTTAGAAGTTCTCATGGTGCAGTACCAGCAGGCGGATGCGACTGCCACAACAGCCCTAATCCGTCAGGTGAGTCCTTTGTTGCTGAGATACTTTGTGAGCCAATGCCGCGACCGTGCCGAAGCCGAGGATCTGCTTCAGGATACCTGGCTGCAAATTCACAAAGCCCGCCATACCTACCGGCCGGGCGAGCCTTTCCTCCCCTGGGTTTACGCGATCGCCCGCCATGTAAGAGTCGACGGCTACCGTCGCTCCGTGAGAATTCGTTCACGCGAGCAGCTCATGTCGCCGCTTCCTGAGCCACCGATAACTGCAGGTCCCCGAGTTGCCAGCCAGCCCGATTTCGATGAGCTGATCGCAGTTCTCCCCGCCGGCCAGCGGGAAGTGGTCACCATGTTGAAGGCAAGCGGCATGAGCCTAGAAGATGTAGCCCGCGCCACCGCTTCCAGCGTCGGCTCCGTCAAGCTGAAAGCCCATCGCGCCTATGAGAAGCTGCGATCGGTACTGAGGCGCGACGGATCAAGGATCGACGATGACACAAGAAAGGTCGCGCGAAGCAGCGGGGAGTCCGGTAAGGAGTGGCGATGATGTCGTGTAACGATCTCGACCGGCTCCGCACCGCATCGCCTCGCGCGAATTCCACAGCATGGCCTCCGGAAGCCAACGAACATCTGGCATCGTGCGAACGCTGCTCGCAGTTGCAGGCGGTACTCGACGGTCCTTCGCAAATCGTTTTGACGGACGCCTTGCAACAGAAGATTGAGGCGGACATTCTGCGGGATCTTGAACCCATTTTGCCGTTATCAAGTGTTGGACGCGTAATGGGCATGCTGCTGCTCGCTGGCGCCTTCGTAACTGCGGTCGCGAACTATCATTTGGGAACAGCAGGCTGGCATGCGCGCAATTCACTACAAGCGACCGTGAGTTTTGTCCTGCTAGGGGCTAGCGTGCTCGCGCTGACAAACGCACTGGCGCATTGGATGACGCCGGGGTCGCGTCACGTCCATCCTGTATGGACGTATCTCGCCTTTCCTTTGCTCGCGCTTCTCGCCGCCAATTTAGCAATGTTCGGCTATCATGCAAATCCGCAATTCGTGCCGCAAGCGCTTTCGTGTTGGGAAATCGGAGTTACCTGTGCAGGCCTCTCGGCGCCACTTTTCTGGATTGCTTTGCGCCGCGGCTTTCCGTTAAATCCCTTGGCTCAGGGCACGGTGACTGGCCTTCTGGCAGGCCTTGTTGGTGTTACTGTGCTCGAAATCTATTGTCCTCAATTGGACCGGCTTCATATATCCGTCGCGCACATCGGCGCCGCAGTTACAGCCGCAATAGTGGGTGCGGCATGGGGCAGCGCCAAAACCAGAATCCAGCGCCGCGCAGCGTAACTTCTTCGGAGCCGAATGCGAACCAGATCATGGAAGGATTATCATGCGTCTCCCAATCGTCCTGTCGGCCCTTGCTAGTTTCCTGTTGTTGACTTCCCCAGGCGCGCCGGCCACTCCGGTGGCCGACGGACTACGGCAGCCCGTCATCGTTGAACTCTTCACCTCAGAGGGTTGCTCCAGTTGTCCCCCGGCCGATGCACTGCTCCAGAAACTTGATCAGGCACAGCCGGTACCGGGCGCGATGGTGATTGCGCTCAGCGAACATGTCGATTACTGGGACCACCTCGGATGGAAGGACCCTTTTTCCTCGCCGATCTATAGCCGGCGACAGGAAGCCTACGGCCGCCGCTTTCACCTGGACAGCGTTTACACTCCGCAGGTAGTGATCGATGGAACATTCGAAGCCCTCGGCAGCGACGCCCTGCAAATTCAAGCGGCAGTTCGGCGATCCATAAAAGCCGACAAGCTCCGCGTCCAGATTTCCTCGGTTTTCAATAGCAGTCGAGGCGTGCCCACGGTACATATCCAAGCGGACCCTTCCGAAAAAACTGCCTTTAGCGGAAACGGCCGCCTCATGGTAGCGTTGGCCGAAAACGCAGCAGTCTCCCCTGTTCTGCGCGGCGAAAACAGCGGCCGCAAATTGGATCACGTCGTCGTCGTGCGAAGTCTAATGGATTTGGGCCGCCTCAATACAGCCGGAGCTTTCAGCGCCGATGTCCCTCTGACCGGCGAACTGAAGCAGTGGAATGGCAAGCGAATAATCGCCTTCGTCCAAGATCAGCAATATGGGCCAATCCAAGGCGCCGCCTCCCGCTTGCTCTCCCAGCCATTGTCCAACTAGCTTGGAGTCGCGGTTATCGAAATCGAATCGACATCGCCAGCACGACCGACTGTGTGCCGCCGCACGCGCGTTCGGGTTTGGACTGGATCTTCAGCACGAAACGGCAGCTTTGAAAACGATTCCAAGAAATACTCCGAACCTTGCGCGAAGGTGGTCTTCTCGCTTTTCAGGAGGAGTGCAGGGTATTGTGTTCGCGCAGACGACGCTGGCTTCATCACATCTTCTGTACGTGATTCTCTCGGCGTTTACCCTCGCGATCTCATTCCCCATCTCCGCGTTAATGGGCCTAGACACCCGGTTCCTGAAATCACGCGATGGCATGGATTTCGATCGGCAGAGATCGCGCTGCCCGCACTGGTAACGCAGACGCCTCACTTCTTCGGCGTTGGAACCATAAAAGGTTCGATGAACAGCGGCAGTTCGAATGAGATTGATTCTGGCGCCTCGCAAACCGTGGCGCTACACTGTTGAAAACGGAGTGTGCCCGACAACGCAATCCGGCTGGCTTCGATCGGGAATTTGAGGAGGAGCGAACCTAGGCCCTGAAAGGATCCTCCGTACACTGGGAGGGTTTCACCGAGCGCCACGAGACCCATTGGCTGGGCTTCGGGAAGCTCAAAAGATTGGCTGACGATTTTGGGGTCGTCGAAAGCAATGGAAGTCGCTGTGTAAGCGTCTGGCAGAGGAGCGCCATAAACGTGCCACCCGGGATCCAGCTTGAATTTCGCCCAGTAGCTGATCTCCTGACCCGCAAATGCCTTACCGCTGGAAAGCCCGATCTCCACCGCGAGTGCGCCGCTTCGCAGGGTTACTGTCCCAGCGTCCTCACCCACTGTCCCGAATTCCCGCAGAACCACCGCGGATGCGGTCACCCGGTGCATGTAATTCGGCACGAAATACTTGCTGATCAATATTCCGTCCGCAGCGACCAGGTAGTCCACCGGATGCGGCACGCCATGGCCTCGCAGCCCTGGGGCAATGTTCATATTGAATATGCCGAAACTCCGAATCACTGCGCTGTCATGATCCGAAAGCAGAGGAAATCCAATCCCATGCTTGTCGGCAAAGCCCTTGAGAGTCTCCTGGGAATCATAACTAACGGCCGCGATGCGGACGCCATTGTTCTCCAGCATCAATCGTGATTGTTCCAACTCGACCAGTTGGGAGCGGCAGTAGGGTCACCAATCCGCGCTGCGGTGAAATACCAGGAGCAGTCCACTGGGTCCCGTGAGGTTCGTGAGCGATCTCAAA
This sequence comes from Bryobacterales bacterium, assembly GCA_963710155.1. Taxonomy (GTDB): domain Bacteria; phylum Acidobacteriota; class Terriglobia; order Bryobacterales; family Bryobacteraceae; genus Palsa-187. Next base: position 75,126 of record CAVPZQ010000013.1, read on the forward strand.
ACACCGTTCTGATCGGGAAGGGCGAAATCCGGTATGCGCTCGCCGGGCTCACACCCAGTGGTGTAACCATCGTTGGTCGCGTTCACGTGCTTGGCGTAAAACTCAGCGGAGACGGGTTCCCCGGCGGCTCGCAACCGTCCAAACTCTCGCATGATTGCAGCTTTTTCTGCCAGATCTTCCGGTACTTCGTAGCCCATCGAAAATCCTCTCAGTCCATTATAGTGGCACGCTATTCTAACGAACCCGGACGCGCGGCTGGGTATCGTCGAACTCCCCCAAGACACTCGCGTGAACGAAATTCTTGTTCCTCAGAAGCTCGATCACTTGGTGTACGGACTCGCTGGAGCATGCGATCAGCAGTCCCCCGCTGGTCTGTGGATCGCACAAAACACCGCGCCACCATTCCGGAGCGTCCACGGGCAGGTCGACTTCATGTCCGTAGCTTTTCCAGTTCCGCTTCGCACCGCCGGTGCCGATTCCCATCTCCGCGAAGCATTGAGCGTGGGTAAGCAAGGGCAATGCTTCAAACTGCAGTTCGGCGCCGAGGGATGCGCCCCGGCACATTTCCAGCAAGTGACCCAGCAAGCCGAATCCGGTAACATCGGTCATCGCGTGTACGCCCGGGATGCCCTTCATTTCCGCACCAACGGCGTTAAGCTGCGTCATCGATTGCACCATTTCCTGATACAGGGGTGCGGCAAGTTCCTGGCGCTTCAGAGCCGCGCTGTAGATGCCGACGCCCAGACGCTTGGTGAGGATGAGCCTGTCTCCGGCGCGCGCCGTGCTGTTGCGTATGACCCGCGATGGATCCACCATCCCGATCGCAACCAAACCGTAGATCGGCTCCGGCGAGTCAATCGAATGCCCCCCGGCTACGGGAATTCCGGCCGCACTACACACGGACGCTCCTCCCGCGAGAATAGCTTGTACAAGTTCCACCGGAATCTTATCTACCGGCATCCCCACCACCGCGAGCGCCAGGATGGGCGTTCCTCCCATGGCATAGACGTCCGACAATGCGTTTGTAGCCGCGATACGGCCGAAATCAAACGGGTCGTCTACCACCGGCATGAAGAAATCGGTGGTCGCCACAATGGCTTGATGCTCGTTGATCTGGTAAACGGCAGCGTCGTCGTCGGTTTCGGTACCCACCAATAAATGCTCGATGCCGGAGGCAACCGGCATCTTCGCGAGAATCTGCGAGAGAACCGCGGGCGCAAGTTTGCATCCGCAGCCGCCTCCGTGCGCCATTTCCGTGAGCCGGATCGATTGAGTTGGCACCCGAATCTCCTTGAGATTTTGCGAAGACGCTTGTTGCCAAGCTTCTTCCACAGCCTAGTTCATTTTGTCACTGGGCTATGGATAGAATTGTAACCAGTCCCACAACGTTCCGGTGGCTATCGATTCAGAAAAGGAAGGCCGTTGGTTTCTGACCCAAACGTCGCGCTGTTGTCATCGCTTCCCTCAGTCGAGCGGCTTCTCAGCCAAGCTGACGCAGCGGATTTGAGCGCGGAGTTCGGCCGTCCCGCCGTTACCGTGGCGATCCGCGCTGTGCTGGCTCGCGGACGGGCGGAATTGCTCGCAAATAGCGCCACTGAGATTCCCAGCGACATTTCCTTGATTCGAGCGGCCTCCCGGCAACTGCACGAAGGTGCGCAGCCATCTTTGCGCCGTGTCTTCAATCTGACGGGTACGGTGCTTCATACGAATCTCGGGCGAGCCACGCTGCCGGAAGAAGCGATTGAGGCGGTCGTGGTAGCCGCCCGAGAGGCCACGAACCTGGAATTCGACCTCAGCGATGGACGGCGCGGCGATCGCGACGCTCACCTCGAAGAAGATTTGTGCCATCTCACCGGCGCGGAAGCGGCCACGGTGGTGAACAATAATGCCGCAGCGGTGTTGTTGGTCCTGAACAGTCTGGCGAATCGCAAGGAAGTGCCTACTTCGCGGGGCGAACTGATCGAAATCGGGGGATCGTTCCGGATGCCCGATATCATGGCGCGTTCCGGCTGCCGGCTGCGCGAGGTGGGAACCACCAATCGAACTCACTTGAGCGACTACCAAGACGCCATCGGAACCAAAACCGGGCTTGTCATGAAGGTTCATACCAGCAACTACGCGATCGAAGGCTTTACCGCCGAAGTGCCTGAGGCGGATCTTGCCAGGCTGTGTCATGACCGAGGCGTCCCCTTCGTCGTGGACTTGGGCAGTGGCACATTGATCGATCTTCAGAAATTCGGACTGCCCCATGAACCCACGCCGGCGGAATCCATCGCGAACGGAGCCGATCTGGTGACGTTCAGTGGAGACAAGCTTTTAGGGGGCCCGCAAGCCGGGATTATTGTGGGCCGAGCTGAGCTTGTCAAATCCATCAAGCGCAATCCACTGAAACGCACGCTTCGCGTTGACAAGATGACCATCGCAGCGCTTTCCGCAGTCTTGCGCCTTTATTCGAATCCGGAGCGGCTTCGTCAGCGCCTTCCCGCGTTGCGGCTGCTGGCACGGCCATTGGAAAATATTCGCGCACTCGCCGATCGAATGCGAAACCCGGTTGCTTCCCGGCTCGAAAGTATCGCTGACGTGGAAACGGTCCCTTGCGAAAGTCTGATCGGGAGCGGCGCGTTGCCCACTCGCAAGATCCCGAGCGCGGGCCTGGCGATTCGGCCGGCTACGGGGAAGCGCGGCTCCGGCGCAGCACTGGAACGCATCGCCCGCGCGTTCCGTGAACTGCCCGTTCCGGTGATCGGCCGGGTGCAAGATGGCGCGCTCCTTTTCGATCTCCGCTGCATGGAAGACGACGTGGCGTTCGTTGATCAGCTACCGGCGCTAAATCTTCCAAGCGTCCGCGCAAAATGATCATTGCCACTGCGGGACATGTCGATCACGGGAAAACTCTGTTGGTGAAGGCTCTCACCGGCGTGGACGCCGACCGGCTTCCCGAAGAGAAAAAGCGCGGCATGACCATCGATCTCGGCTTCGCCTATCTCCCGATCGAGTCACGCGAGACTCTCGGATTCATCGATGTTCCCGGTCACGAGCGATTTGTCCACAACATGCTGGCGGGCGTCGCGGGAATCGATTTCGCGCTCTTCATTATTGCCGCCGACGACGGCCCCATGCCGCAAACCCGAGAGCACCTGGCGATCCTCGACTTGCTCGGCATTACGAATGGCGCTGTCGCCCTCACTAAGGTCGATCGAGTAACGACCTTGCGCACCCAAGAAGTTCAGGAGAAAATCGCGAGTCTGTTTTCCACGACTTCCCTAGCGCTTTCGCCAGTTTTCCCCGTCAGTGCGATCACTGGCGAGGGAGTGGAGGGTCTGAAAGCGCATTTGCTTGAGGCGGCCCGGGATTGGCGTCCCAGAAAACCGGCTGGCAATTTCCGGCTGGCCGTTGATCGCTGCTTCAGCATCTCCGGCGCAGGCTTGATCGTTACCGGCACGGCGGTCGCGGGGTCTCTTTCGGTTGGCAATCCTGTGCGATTGTTGCGCGCGGGCCTCACGCTCCGCGCCCGCATGATTCATGCGCAGAACGCGGCTTCCCCGCTAGGACGGGCCGGCCAACGTTGCGCGATTAATCTGGCGGGTTCCGGACTGAAACATGAGCTGATCGAGCGGGGTGATTGGGTCGTCACCGGGGACGTGCCGGAGGCCGTCCAAAAGTTCGATGCGCGTCTTCGTATTCTCAAAAGCGAACTCCGGCCGCTGGCCCACTGGACCCCGGTACACGTTCATTTGGGCGCTGCCGACGTCACGGGACGAGTGGCGATTCTGGAAGGAACCAGCATTGCACCAGGTGCGGAAGCCTTTGTCCAAATTGTGCTCGACAGCCCTATAGGCGCACTTTACGGAGACGGTCTGATCGTTCGCGACCAATCCGCCCAAAGAACGATGGGTGGAGGACGAGTCGTGGATATCTTCCCGCCAGTTCGCGGCCGCGCCAAAACAGCACGGCTGGCTTATCTCGCGGCAATGAACACGGATGACACGGCATCCGCGTTTTCGTCTCTCTTGCGCGCTGCACCGCGCGGGCTGAACTTGGCACGGTTTGCGCAAAACCGCAATCTCACGGCGGAAGAAGCCGGGCAGCTCTTCGTGAGTTCGTCCACCAGATCCGTGGCGACGCCATCGGGCATCATCGGGTTCTCCGCGGAGAACTGGAATCGGCTCAAGACAGCGTTTGTCGACACACTCACGTCGTTGCATCGCCGCACGCCAGCCGCGATCCCCAGTGAGGAACGGGTTCTGTCGGAAGCAGGACTCCGCCTGCCAAAGGAAGTAGCAGCGGCGCTGCCGGCCGAGTTGACGAAAGAGGGCATCATTGTGCGCGGGGCTTCCGGTGTGCGCTTGGGGACGCACGAAGCTCAGCTCAGCCCAGCGGATGCGGCCTTGTGGAAGAAGACGCAACCCCTCCTGAACGAAAACATCCTGCGGCCGCCCTCCCTGCATGAGATCGCCGGTACGCTGGGAATGGACCCCAAGAAGGTGGAATCGTTTTTGGTTCGCGTCGCGCGCTTGGTTTCTTTGGTCAGGGTATCCGAGAATCGCTTCTTTCCGCCGGCAGGGTTACGCAGGCTCGCTCAGTTCACCGAGGAAATTGCGGCCGCCAACCAGGGCTGCGTCACCGGCGGCGCACTGCGGGATCGCACGGGGATTGGCCGCACACTCGCCATAGAAGTCCTCGAGTATTTTGACCGGATCAAATTCACACGCCGCGCCGGCAACGAGCATCACGTGATCCGGCCGGCCCGCGAGGCGTTGGGCGACGGCTGAGAAGATCACTTCGGTATACTGGCGATGAACTGAGCGCGGATCGCATGCTTGCGGGAGAGAAACGCACCCCGGTGGGGCGCCCGGACTTCAAATCCGGTGAGAGGCGTTAGACGTCTCTGGTGGGTTCGACTCCCACTCTTTTCCGCCACACCGCCAACTCTGCGGCTTTGCCATCCGAGATCCGGTAGTCTAAACTTAGCGGTATGAAGCAGGCGTGGATCCTGGTAGCCGCGGCGGTGCTCGGAGGAGTACTGGCGCAGATTCCTCTGCAGGCTCAGCCCGCGTCGCGGGAAAAGATCGACGTCTCCAAGCTCGGACCCCAGGTGGGACAACAGGTACCGGACTTCAGCCTGAAGGATCAGTCCGGCGCAACGCGCACCCTGAATTCCATCATGGGACCCAAGGGCGCAATGCTGGTCTTCATCCGTTCCGCGGATTGGTGACCCTACTGCAAAACGCAGCTGGTCGAGCTGCAAAGTCAACTCAAAGAAATCCACGCGCAAGGGCTGGGCATCGCTTCCATCAGCTACGATTCCGTGGAAATTGTTGCGGCGTTTAGCAAGCAGCGCGGAATTACGTTCCCGATGCTGTCGGACGCTGGATCGGCGACGATCAAGCGGTATGGGCTTATCAATACACTGGTGGAACAGGCCCTGGGACCAAACCGCAACGACCCCGCCGTAAAGGCGGAAGTCGAGAAATACGTTTCCGGAGTCGGCGCGCGTCCGGAAATGGCCGGGATGGCATTCCCAGGCACGTTGGTCGTCAATCGTCAAGGACGCGTCACGTCTCGATTCTTTGAAGATTTCTATATCGACCGCAATACCGTATCCAGCCTCCTCATCAAATTGGGGGGCAAGACCGGCGCCTCTGTCGCAGCCACGAAAATCTCCACAAACCATCTCGACGTCACCACCTATCCGAGCGATGCGGCGGTGGCTCCAGGGAATCATTTTTCGCTGGTCGTGGACGTCGCGCCGCACCCCAAGTTGCATGTCTACGCGCCCGGCGCCGAGAAGTCCGGTTATCGGGTGATATCGCTCAAAATCGATCCGCATCCGCAGTTACACGTGCTTTCCGTCGCATATCCGTCCTCGGAGATCTACTATTTCAAGCCGCTCAAAGAGAGCGTCCCCGTGTTCCAGAAACAATTCCAACTGGTTCAGGAATTGTTGCTCGACGGAACCCCCGCGAGCCAGGAGGCCCTGCGCGGCAAGGAAGATTTGACGCTCACGGGAACACTCCAGTATCAGGCCTGTGATGACCGGATCTGTTACAACCCCGTTGCCGTGCCCCTTTCGTGGAAGCTCAGCCTGCGTAATCTCATTCGCGAACGTCCCACCATCGCGCCTTAGACGCGATCGGACGCGGTCATTTCTCGGGAACGCCGGGGAGGCACTCTTCGTGATATCGTCCACAATCATGTCTGACGTTGTTTATCGGTCCCATGTGCGCATTGAGCGCGTGAAGGGTCCTGTGCGAAGGGCGTATCTTCCTGCGGAGCCAGCACCGGTCATATTCGGAGTGCACGGCGCCGTGGCCGAACACTACAAGGTTCCACCGGCAGTTTTGGAGCCTCACGCTACTACCTTGGATTACATTGTCGCGGCGACCGCGGGTTGACTGACTGGAACCTTTGGAGGCGCGCTGGAAGCGCGTCAAATAGACGCCTCGAATGAAAGACTGGTGTCTGAAACGGTCGGCGAGGTTGAGTTAGAGGAAAATGTACTCGTGATTCGCCGGATCCACGTCGTCCTGAAGCTGAAAGCCGAGGAGTCGCAGCGGGAAACCGCAATCCGGGTCCACGGTTTCTATGCCGACAAGTGTCCCGTCTATCGTACGCTGAAACCCGCGATTGCGATCACTACGGAGTTGATCTTTGAGAGATCGGACTGATTATTTACACGAGCGGCGCAACAGCTCTTGCAGCATAGGGGCCCAGTTTGGGAGAGGGGAGCATCGGAATTCGACGCTCCCAATCTCTGGCAGACCTTGGAGGAGGCCCGCCGCCACGGTTTGTGGAATCACTCGGCGGCGTAGGTCTGGCGGTTTAGTTGGGATGGACCAAATATCCTGTCCAATTGCGCAAACTAACCACTGCCTAGACTGTATATTGGTTCGGCCGCACGAAAAAATGAATCATTTGCATAACAGGATTCTCTAATCTTACGAACGACGCGGAAGCTCCGACCCTTTCGGACGCGAAGGAGTCCCAGTATCCGCATGAATGGTTGTGATCGACGGAGTGTCGGCGGTAGATAGAAAGAGGCACAACCGGATTGTACACCCTGTTTTTGTACATGCCCTGGTACAACGGGTTTATCTATGACTGTAAGTTACAGATTCTTAAAAGGTTGGCTCCCCATGATGGATGCGTTTCGAACGGTTTCATTGCAAATACATAACTTAGCGGCACACTAACGCTGCGCATACACCGCAATCAGTCGAAAGTGCGAACGACGCGTGAGGTGACCGCTTGGCATTCGGCCGTCAACACAGCGGTCGACCCATACACTCGCACCTCAGTCTGACTAAGTTCGACGCTAACGGCACTCTCTCGATTATTCGGTAACGTGCGGTTGGCATGCTGCCTCTTTCTACGTCGAAAGAGGAAGTCCGGGCCTATGCGTTGCGATGGCCTCTCGAAAGGGAATGTGCCCTAAGTATACCTGCTAGCAGCCATGGCTGGCGATGTGGGCAGTGAGGGCGCGGTGAGCTTTCTCACTGAGCGCACGTGCATCATTTGCGGCTTTCGTGAGTCTTTCGTAATCGCCCTTGTACATGACTCCCATGCGCGTGTTGACGATGTTAGCGACGCGACTGAATTCCGTAACTGTGGCGGTATACTGATCCATCAATCGCGATTTCTCGGGGCACTCCGGCAGGCGTTGGTCTTTCGTAGCCATACCCGACTTGATACTACCACTCGTTGGATGGGCGGAGGTGACGGGCGCCTTCTCTAGTCACCGCGGGTGGTCATGAGTCAAATCCCGAGCTCCTGACTCGGACGGATTGTCTCGCTTCAGGGGCGATGATCGGTAACGCTGAACGTGCCTACGATTCCATGAAAGGCACCAGCCGCATTGTGCAGCGGAGTTCCCTGCACATCCACCCACACGGCGGAGCCGTCTTTTCGGCGCAGCCTGAAGTGAAATAGGTTGGCATCGCCCCGTTTCTTTGCCTCGAACAAGCGTTGGGCTGCGCTCACATCCTCAGGGAAGACATAGGTGAATGAGGGCTGCCCTATCATTTCCAACGTAGGTGTCCCTAGGATTTCAGCCATCCTTTCGTTCGCGAAGACGGTCTTCCCTTCTACGTCGATGATCCAGATCCCGTCGGCGTGTTTCTCCATTTCGTCCGCCAATGATACAACTTCGAATAGAAGCGTGCCAGGCTGGTCGGCACGTTATGGTTATGTTGGCCATGGACTAGCCTATACTTGCACGCATGGAAGTGTACCGGAATGAGACCCGAGAGATACTGAATCGTTACCTCGGCCTCCAGATCACTTTGGCTGACTGCATCGTTGCTCTAGACGCCGCTCTTGCCCGACTCATTCCGAGACTGCACCATGACGAACTTGACGCCCTCAAGGCGCAGCTCTTGGCTAATCATGAACTGGTGATAGCCGAAGTGGAGCGGCGCACAATCGCCTTAGCGGAACCGCCTACCATCCTTCCGCAATGAACTGATCCCCCAGAGATGCATTCCCGAGACGACTAGGCGCGGGGACTGTATATAATTGAACGATTCAGCGCGCCATAGAGACAATCAGTCTAGACGATAACTCCTTTTGGAGCAAAGGATTATGGCTTGAAGCGAGCAGGCTGAACGGGCAATCGCTGACTCAAAACTTTTTTCTTGACAGTCGGTTTCGCAGTAATTAAAATCCGAAATTGACAGGGCTGCTTTAGCCCAATCATTCGACCAAACATCAAACTGTTCGCAACTATTCTCATTGGGAGCTGAAACCATGGCCAAATGTGCTTACTGCGGATCTGAAACTGAATTGTTCAATAATGGCGTAGCGGTATGTCTCAAGTGCTCAGACGACCACGAAGGTAAGAGCAAACCTCCTCAGACCGAACCCTATATACGCACGATCTTGGTGAACGATATCGTCAAGGCTACGGCGCGTGTGAGTGCGGCTAACCAAACGTTCAGCGCTGTCATGGGGCAGGTGCCTAGCGGTCTCCCCCATCCAGACGGTGCCCAACGCATTCATAACGCATCACGCGAGCTATCCATTGCTCGGGAGAGAATGATGACGGCCCACACGCGTCTCAATAAATTTATAGAACACGGGATCGTGCCGGAAGACCTGAAATAAGCTGACTGAATAGTAAGGCTGCGCGTGCGCGGCCTATATATAATTGAACGATTCACCGATTCTTAGGGACGTCCGAGCGTTGCTCGGGCTTTTTAGTTGTCCCCTTTTCGGTTTTCTCACTAGTTTGCGCCACCCGTGCCCGGAGCGGTTAGCCGAGCCGCAAGCCTGGCGGTATCCGGGCTGAAGGAGCGTTAGCGCCGGCTACCCCTTGTTTTGGTCAGTGCTCCGGTCAGGAGTGCGACCCGAAGGATACGAAGCGCAGATAGGCGAAAAGAAAGGGGTAGCCGGCGGTAGGAACGAATCTGCCGGACACGCAGCGGGCTCTATCGTCGAAACGCTAGCGAAGCCCGCTGTTGGGTTAGATCAAGCGTAGTAGGGCGTCTCACTCTACCTCATTCCAGAGGATTGTCTACTCGCGCGCACGGCAACTGCGGATTACACGCGCAGCCAGAGTTTCCTACATCGCCTTCTGAATGGGTCGTGATAGGATTCTTAAATGATAAAGCTGGATCTTTACGCAAAATCTATTCTCACGCTGATTGCCGCGGCGCTTATCTGTCTCTGTGTTCAGAATGCGGTCTCTCCGCACGTCGTGACGGCCCAACCCCCCCAAACAGCCCAAAGAGTCATCCTTGACAGTGTGTCTCAATCAATGCCGCTATTGGATGTTCACATAAGATCGGTCGGGGGCGATCCTGTTGTTGGCGCGCTTCCCGTAAGAGCGCCGGCACCTGTGGCAGTCAGAATTGTGAAATAGTGGCCGGACATTGGCTATGTTCTTCTCGCGAGTAGTTTTCGGAAGGAGGCGATGAAACTGGAAGAAAGGCGCGATCTCTTTAGGAGCCGCCCGTCGTTCGGCTGCCCTCCTTCTCTTGGGTTTGACTCTCTGGACCTTCAACTGCTCAGGGGAAGCCATGAACAAAAATCTTGTTATGAATGTTTTTATGGCCGCTGCACTCTCCGCTCTCGGAGCTAACGCGCAGAGTGCTAAAGACGACATTAAAGACGCGGGTATCGGCGCATGATCGAAGTTTCTGCCGCCGGCCGAGCAGGCACTCCCGATGAAGTAGGAACGGTCGGCGCGCTCCTCATGGGCTCTGACGGAGCGTTTATCACTGGCAGCGACTTCCTGATGGACGGGGGGAGTTACGGCCGCTTACTGGTACGGCGAACTCGCACCGAAATGACCGAAATCCGACGTTGTCGCGCGGAGCGAGCGTTGACGATGTTGCGCCATTGCTCCTCCATCTGCCCCGAAAGGTTACGCTTTGCGGTATTCGATCACGTTTAGAAACCTGGGGCAGAACGCCGGTGAAGCGCCTATTGCACCCTCGATCAGTCGCCCTTAACATCGATACAGATGAAGCTTGCCACTTATAACGTAAACTCCATCCGGCCACGACTCCCGCTCCTGCTCGATTGGATTGCTGAGAACAAACCCGACGTCCTGTGCTTACAGGAGACTAAGGTCCAGGATCAGGATTTTCCCACGGAAGCCATTCGAAAGGCGGGTTACAACCCAAGCTATCGCGGCATGAAGTCCTATAACGGCGTCGCCACCCTGACACGCGAAACCCCGGAGAAAGTCGTTTACGGCTTGCATGAAGGAGAAGATAACGAAGATTTCCGCATCCTTCAGACGGTCGTTGACGGCATCCCGATTATCAATACCTACGTCCCACAGGGCTATGCGATCGATTCGGACAAGTACGCATTCAAGCTCGACTGGTTTCGACGGCTGCGGACTTACTTTGAGAAAGAACTTGACCCGGAGAAGCCGGCCATCTGGATGGGTGACCTAAACGTCGCTCCGGAGCCCATCGATGTCTATCACCCGGACAGGCGCGTGAACGACCCGGATTTCCATATCGACGCTAGAAACGCCTACAAGACCACTGTCGCTTGGGGGTTCATCGACGTCTATCGAAAGTTACACCCGGACGTTGTTCAGTACACCTACTGGGACTATTATCGAAACGCCGTCGAGCGAAACTTCGGATGGCGTATCGATCACATTCTCGCAACCAAGCCTCTCGTCAAAAAATGCACTAGAGCGGAAGTCGATATGGCCCCGCGGAAGGTCAAAGGGTCTTCAGACCACACCATCGTTTGGGCGGAATTCGTCTGAGTGCTTCCGAGGGCATGCCGGTCACCCGATGAGTGCCTTTACGGTTTCTATAGTATCGGCATCCTCAGCGTGCTTGTCAGTGCGCCATCGAGCCATCCGAGGAAAGCGGACAGCAACTCCGGACTTATGACGCGAGGACCGCTGAATCCCTTCAAAAGCAATCTCAAAGACAAGCTCTGGACGGACGGTGGACACGGGTCCGAAGCGCTCGACCGTATTCTGGCGAATGAAGCGGTCCACGCCGCGAATTTCTTCGTCGGTGAGTCCCGAGTAGGCCTTAGCGAAGGGAACTAATTTCGAATCGCTCCAAACGCCAAAGGTGTAATCTGTGAAGAGCCCGGCTCGTTTACCACTGCCTTTCTGCGCGTAAATCAAAACCGCATCCACACTGTAGGGAACCACTTTCCACTTCCACCAGATTCCTTTCTCGCGACCTCCCTTGTAGGGCGAATCCCTGCGCTTTAACATCAGGCCTTCGGAGCCCAGGCCGCGCGCTTTTGCACGTTCGCCCGCGAGTTCCTCCCAGGTGGTTGCGCTGATTGATGCTGAAAGCTGAACGCCCAGGGCCTCGAGAATGGCGCGGCGTTCCGCTAAGGGCAGGTGCCGGATGTCTTCGCCGCGCCATTCGAGAATGTCAAAGGCCAGTAGAGTCACAGGCACCCGGCTGAGGATCGTCTTGGACAATTTCGTCCGGCCGATGCGCGTTTGCAAATCCGCGAATGGCAACACACCGTTGTCTTTCCAACCGATCAGCTCTCCGTCCAGTGTGGTGCCGTCGGGAAGATTCGCACCCAGCAACTCCATCTCTGGAAACCGTTCGGTGATAATTTCATTTCCGCGCGACCAAACGAAGGTCTTCCCTAGCCGGCGGATCAGTTGCGCTCGAATCCCATCCCACTTCCACTCGGCCAGCCAATCGGAAACCGGCCCCAAGCTCTCAGGAGGCGCCTGCAGTGGATAAGCCAAGCAAAACGGGTAGGGACGGCTGGCATTGGTGTCCGTATTATCGACGGCCTGCATTTCCTCCCAGGCAGTGGCGGTGGGCTTCCAACCGCCCATCATGCGGTGGGCGATGACATCTTCACCGATGTTGCTGGAGAGCGAAATCGCGCGAATAACCAGGGCTTTTGAAACTCCCACCCGAAACGCTCCGGTGATCAATTTATTCCAGACAAACCGCTGCCGTGCGTTAAGCCGGTTCCACGAATCGATGATCATGACCTTCTGTTCCGGTTCCGGCAATTCGCGCAATCGAGCCAGACGGTTTTCCACCCAACTGGCGAGCGGCTGATCGTCCTCCACTGCAGCTTTCGGATTCGGATAGAGAAGGGCGGCGGTTTCGGCTAAGTCTCCCACGGCGTCATAACATTCGTCGAACAGCCACTCCGGGATCTCGGCCATCTCACACGCCCAGGCACGAAAAGATCGCATTGGTATGGGAGCTCGCAACTTTCCTCCGCACAGGAAAAAAGCAGTCCAGGCACAGTCTGCGGGGGGCGCGGATGAAAAATAATCTTTCATCGCAGCCACCTTCGCGTTGGTCTTGTTGGTCTCGTCCATTCGGTCGAAAAGTTGGGCGAAGCGCTTCATACTGTTGCCGCATCGTCGGCGTTGGCCTCCGAGGTTCCCTCCGCATCCAACTCCCCTTCGAACTCCGTCTGAATAGCCCGCGCGTCGAGTCCTTTCTCAATCAATGTGCGCACCAAGGGCTGGCTTTGTCCGTGGGTAGCCCAGATCGTCTCGGCCTTGGTGGCTGCTATGACGCTGAGTAGTCCGGGCCAATCCGCGTGATCCGAGAGAACGAATCCGCGGTCAATCGCGCGGCGGCGGCGAGCGCCGCGAATCTGCATCCAACCCGATGCGAGCGCCGCGGAAAAGTCTCCGAAGCGCCGGGTCCACGCAGTTCCCTGGGCGGAGGGGGGCGCAAGGACCAGCGAACCCGCCAAGTCCTTTTTCGCCGCGGTTAGCGCAGAGCGGGTGGGCGGAAGCGCAACCCCGGAATCGCGATAGATCTGCGTCACACGTTCCACAGCCCCATGCGTGTAGATGGGACCCACGCTGGCATCGATTCCCGAGAGTATGCGCTGCGCCTTGCCCAGCGCGTAACTGTAAAGAAGGCTGACTTTGCCCTCAGCCCGATTGGATTGCCACCAGTCATTGATGTCCGCAAAAATGTCTTCCGGCGGTTTCCATCGATAAATCGGAAGCGCGAAGGTCGATTCGGTCACGAAGCCATGACAACGAATGGGTTCGAATTGCTCGCAGGTCGCGTCCGCAGCAACTTTATAGTCTCCGGAAACCACCCAAACCAAGCCGCCCGACTCGATGCGAACTTGGGCGGACCCCAATATATGACCCGCCGGATGAAACGAGATCGACGCTTCTCTCTAAGCGCACTGGCTCGCCGTAGTTGACGGTAGTGATAGCGGAGTCCGCGCCTATTCGAGCGCGCAAAAGTTGGGCGCCTTGGGATACGGTGAGGTAGCTACCCATGCCCACCCGGGCGTGGTCCGAATGGGAATGGGTGATCACTGCCCGCTCCACCGGGCGCCAGGGATCGATATAGAAGTCGCCGGCTTCGCAATAAAGGCCGGAATCCGTAACGGAGATTAAGGAGTTATCCATACTCGCCAGGCCCTGATTCAATTAGATGCCTGCTGGAGAACAAGCATTACCGGACATAGAAAGAATCCGTACCGCCGTATGCCTGCCGGTATAGCATGAAGACGTGCGGCTCCCTGTTAATCCTCCGGTGTTGCCAATGCTCGCAAAAAGAGTGGGCGAGTTGCCGGACGGCGGTGGCTGGATCTTCGAGCCGAAGTGGGACGGCTTTCGCGCCTTGATGTTTCGGGATGGAGACGAGGTCCTGATTCAGAGCCGCGACGGCAAGCCCCTCAATCGTTACTTTCCGGAAGTCGTCGAAACTTTGCAGGCGCAGTTGCCTGTGCGCTGCGTGCTGGATGGCGAAATCGTTATCGCCAACAACGGCGCTCTCGATTTCGACGCGCTCCAGCTTCGACTTCATCCAGCCGCATCGCGCGTGAAACTGTTATCCCGCGAAAGTCCCGCCTCTGTCGTATTCTTCGACCTGCTGTGCGAAGGCGATCGCGACTTACGGCCGGAACCGTTTCAAGAACGGCGCAAACAACTGGAATCACTCCTATCTGCAACCCCACCCGCTCTTCACCTCACCCCTGCGACCGGCGATTTGAGCATCGCGGCAGATTGGTTTCGACGATTCGAGGGGGCCGGTCTGGATGGAGTGATGGCGAAGCTGGGGTCGGGCGCCTACGAGTCTGATAAAAGAGTGATGCTCAAGGTGAAGCATGAGCGCGATTGCGATTGTGTTGTGGCGGGGTTTCGTTGGCACAAGAACGGCGATGGAACCAAGGTCGGTTCATTATTGCTGGGACTTTTTGACGATTCCGGCGCACTGCAACACGTGGGCGTTTGCTCTAGCTTTACCGATCTGAAACGCGTGGAACTGGTCAAGTATCTCGAGCCCTATCGAAGAAACGCTTTGTTGAATCACCCGTGGCGGGAGTGGGCAGATACCGAAAAAAGCCAGGCCGGGCAGCGCATCCCGGGAGGCAAAAGCCGCTGGAGCCAGGGTAAGGATCTTTCCTGGGAGCCCTTGCGGCCGGAACTTGTAGTCGAGGTTGCTTACGAGCACATGCAAGGTCCTCGATTCCGCCATATGTCCCAATTTCGCAGATGGCGAACGGATAAGAAGCCTGGCGAATGTACCTACAGTCAACTCGAAGTTGTTCCTCCGCAAGAGCTAATGGAGATTTTCGCGAAGGACCGGTAAGCTTTCACAATTGTTTTGTTGAGACCCGCTTCAGGCGCCATTCACGCGTTGGATCGTCATCAGGATCGGGAGTACCTTGCGCCGGGCGAAGAGCTTCGGGAATATTGCGCAGGTTCACACGTATGCGGGTCCATGTGGACGACCGGCCTCGCATGGAATCAACCAGAACGTCCTCCACGCCGAGAAGTCCCGCTATTTCGGGGTGTCGATCCTTCCATCTCGCTAAGCCCTCCATTGCCGATTCCTTACTCGGAGAATTAGCGATCACGAGCAGCGGCATCTTAGTCCGAGTGGCCTGGGTTACGGATTTCCTTGCCGCGGATTTTTTCACCGCCGCTCTCGCCCGCGAGGGTGCGACGCGAGGGGCTTCGCCCGTCATTTTGCTGAAATGGGGCGGCCACGGTGCATCGGCCAGGCCATCCTTTTCATCTTTGGCTGCCAGCTCCAGCAGCCGTTCAAGTGACGCCGAGGAAGCATCCATCTGGCTGTGAGGATCACCGCCCTCGGAAAAGCGTTTTGGCACAGTGAGTAGGGTAAAGTCCGCCGGTTCGCAATCGGGAACCTCATGCCAGTGCAGTGGCGTAGAGACGCGGGCGTCAGGAAGAGGGCGGACTGAGTACGCTGAACAGGTGGTGCGATCCTTGGCGTTCTGATTGTAGTCGAGAAAAACGCCGTGACGCTCTTCTTTCCACCACTTCGAGCTCGCGAAAGCGGGCACCCGCCGCTCGATTGCCCGTGAAAGCGCGAGCGCCGCGCGCCGTACTTCGGCAAAGGTCCATCGCGGCTCGATCCGGACATTTACGTGCATCCCGCGCGATCCGCTAGTCTTCGGCCAGCCCTGGAGGCCCATCTCCTCCAGGAATCCCTTCACTTCGAGTGTGACGGCCCGCACATCCTCCCAGCCAACACCGGGGCCCGGATCGAGATCCACTCGCAATTCGTCCGGATGGTCTAGATCGGCCGAGCGTACAGGATGCGGATGAAGCTCGATACAGCCTAAATTGACGAGCCATGCGAGCCCGGCCGCAGTATTGACCACAATCTCTTCCGCTGTTCGGCCGGATGGAAAGGAGAGCGTCGCAGATCGAACCCAAGCGGGGCGATCCTTGGGAGCGCGCTTCTGGTAAAACGCTTCACCCTCCGCCCCATTGACGAACCTCTTGAGAACTAACGGACGATCCCGAATACCATTCAGGGCACCCGGCGCGACCGAAAGAAAATAGCGAACGAGGTCGAGCTTTGAGAGTTTCACTTGCCGCGAAAAATAAGGTTTATCGGGATGCGTTACACGGACTTCATGTCCGTCAATCGAAAGTATGTCGGCGGAATCTTCCTTCCCCACAACCACAGACTACACTGGTTTGCTTGCCGTTAAAGAAGGAATGCCTGAAAACCCTAGCGAAGAGTGAGACGATCCGCAGACATGATGTTCTGCATTCAGTAGCCGTCGACGGGGTACCTCTTCCTCGTTACGAGATTTCTCCACCTGAGTATCCGTGCGCAATCGCACGGGACGAATGGTTGAAGCTGAGCGGCGGGTGGATAGGGCCGAAATCCAGGTGTTCTTCTCGCTCGAATCTGCCATAAGCGGCATTGGAGACCCGTCCTTCCATCCTAGCGTTTAGTATCAGCGTTAATTGAGGTGTGGTCCGCAAAATTCAACCCGGCATTCAGGCAGCCTCCGTTTTCAGGCTGTATTCATGGTGCAACCCGCCCAGAGTCCCAGTAAATGGCGTACACCCTCGGGACTCGCATACGAAAGCGCGGCGCGGCATGGAAAAACTCGGGCGCGACGGGCGGCGCCGGGGATCTCTTGACGTTTC
The DNA here is from genome assembly GCA_963710155.1 of Bryobacterales bacterium. Lineage (GTDB taxonomy): Bacteria > Acidobacteriota > Terriglobia > Bryobacterales > Bryobacteraceae > Palsa-187. Next base: position 91,990 of record CAVPZQ010000013.1, read on the forward strand.
GCTCTTATTAACGCTTTCCCAGCGCCGTGGACTTTGCGCCTTAATCTCCGACAAGTTCCTTCCCGGGGCGACCTGCACCCCGTGTCGTCCCGGCTTGGGCCATGCGGCCCATCACCAGATCAATACTACGCACCGCTTTTTTCACAATGCTGGGCCATTCTTGAGCGTCGTCGGATTGCAGGGCGCGGGATAGCGAAGCGCGAATGGCTTCGAGTTCCTTTTGGGCATCTGCAGGGAACGGCATAAAAACCTCAACACCCTATGGATACCAAGGTGGTTCGTTTCCGCGAGCGCATTCCTTATCCGGTGATCGCCCCGACGATACCTAGAAGGATCGAGAAATAGGCCCCGTCTTGTTAATTTACAATCTTGCTCCCGAATAAAACTAGTGAGTAAAGCGGAGCACACTGTGCAAAATCCCCCGTTTTGTGCAATTGGAAACTAAAGGGCCGCGAGCCACAGTTGCCACGGCCACGGCCCGGCGGAGCGACTAGACCTTTCTCACAGTTTCGGTATTCACACCATGCGAACTAACTGCTTTTTCGCCGGCCGAGGAAATATCTTCTGCTCCAGTCTCTTTTAGCAATTCTTTCGCCCTTGAGATCTCGTCAGAGGTGTCGCAGTGGACCGACAACAAAACACCGCCGTCCTTGACCCGGCCTTCATACCGTTTGGCCTCATACTCTGGAATTCCCATCCCGACCAATGCTCCGATCAACCCACCGACTGCACCGCCTACTCCCAAGCCAGCGAGTGAAGCCATAATCGGACCGGCGGCAATGAACGGACCTAGTCCGGGGATAGCCAGTGTACCAATGCCGGCCAGCAAACCCAGCGTACCGCCCACGATCCCTCCGGTAGTCGCGCCGGCGGTTGTCCCTTCGGGAGCCTTGGTGTTTTTTTCGTGGGCGAACTCTTTGGAACTCTGGGTATCGGGTAGCAGCACCGAGATGTCGTTGTGGGAGAATCCTGCCGCTGCGATCCGGTCAACTGCGCGTTCAGCTTGGGCGCTGCTCTTGTAGATACCGAACGCCGCTGTATTTTTGCCTGCCATGTCTAGCTCCTTTTTGGATTGAACTTCTTTATTGCTTGATCGAAACCTGATCCGTGACCTTATCAGCGCTTCCCGCAATGCTGACAGCCTTGGCCATAACGGCCTTTTTTTCGTCATCAGACTTGACGGGTCCCTTCAAGGTGATGTTCCCGTTTTGGGTGATGATCTTGATGTTGTGGGCGTACGTGGAAAGCGACTTATCCGCTATAATCGACTGCCGAATCTTTCTGGTCAGCTCTTGATCCGTCGGATTGGTTTTTTGCTGATCAGCGGTGACCTCACCTGCACTTCGGTCGCGCTGGTTCACTTTCGTGTTATCCGGTTTAGGGGCGTTATTGTTGGGCGTCTGTCCTTGGCCGATTAGGGAGGCCGCGCTAAACAGGATCGTTAAACCTACTTTGGAGTATTTCATTTGGACTTAACCGACACTAGAACGCCTCATGCGTCCTGAAGTCGCTTGCCTCCTTCTTCTAGTTTTTTTCCGCCCTGGTGGGCTATGTCTTTTGCTTTATCCGCAACCTTCTCGGTTGCCTTCTTCGCTGCATCAGCCGCATCGTCGATCTTCTCTTTGGCTCTGTCTTTCAAATTACTCATGTTTTATCCCTTCCTTCTGTTCAAGTCGGATTCTTATCTCGCCAACATTGCTGAAGCGTCGCTCGACGTTCGCGTACAATCGCTCAAATCCGTATCATGCGCTGTTTTGTCACATCGGGCGCACGACACGTCAATAGCGACGTGTTCGGGACAAGTGCGAACAAAAGCTAAAGTCCCTGGAACGTCCCCCGACGCGGAATGCAGCAAGTATTCTAGTGGTGACTCATCAAAAACCAGACAACTACAAGAGCACCGGGAACGCCGAGGCCCCACGCAACGAGGTATTTCATCTCTGCCTCCTCTCTGAAGTGATCAAGAACCATTCTTTAAAATGCACGTTTGGGGCCATCGCGAGGGATTCATTGCAAGGAGTGTTTAGCTGATTCTTTCTCTTCAGTTGGATTACGAATCGGAGACTCGTCCGTGCACTCCCTGCAAAGCTAATGCACAAATTGCTTCGGCAGTCTAGCTCCACCCCTGCGTAATACATCGACCGACAGTGGTCGGCAAACAACGACTCAATGGGGACGACGCCGGCATCATACTGGATGTGTCAATCTGCGGAGCGCCGAATGAAGGTGGGTATTTAGGTCTTCAGCTGGCAGCCGGTTTGAGATGATCCTGACCGCAAGAGCTTGCGAGAAGACTTTCTTGGCTAACCGGTTTCAATAAGTAGTTTGAGTCTTGAATATCGAACTCTCGCTGAAAAAAACTGCGCTCATCTTCCGAGCTTGTGAGTACGCATACTGGCAATTCACGGGCATTGGGGACGTGCCGCAGAACTTCTATACCGTTCAGCATCGGCAGATGAACGTCGAGGAAGATGAGATCCGGGGTCAGTGCTTCAGCGTGCTTTCCGCGCTTCAACAGAAAATCGACTGCGTCCCCTCCGTCGGCGACCGACGAAAATGAGTAATTCAGCCTAAGAGACTTGAGGACGTACTCTAACCAAAAGCGGTCTGCAGGATCGTCCTCGATCATAAGTACCTCTACTGTTCGCATCCCGACTTCAGCGGGCAGTCTGATGGCCATGCCCCAACCACTTGGGTACAGTCGCAATTTCCGTTATCGCGTAACAACATTCGCTATTAATGTATAGGGTGCTGCGAGCCGCTTGGACAGATGCCAATGAACCGCCGATTAATTTACTGATCTGCTACCGGATGCACATTAGATCTTTGGGTTTGTGAGTAGGCGGAACAAGGCGCGGGCGTTCTTTATGGCGTAACAGTCACGATCATTGTTGAAATACGCCCAGACGGTCCTGGCCCCGCTTTCCTCGATGCGTTTGGCCCAAATACTCAATTCCTCTTTTGTATAATCATGCCGGTACCATTGCTTTGTGCCGTGGAAACGAATGTAGATGTCGTCCGCGGTCTTAATGAGTTCATCCGGGAGCCGGGGGCCGCTGCAAGAGCAAAAAATGGTGCCGGTCTCCCGAAACGCGCTGTAGACCGCCTTGTTCCACCAGCTCTTGTGCCGGAATTCCACGACGTTGCGGCGGCGATGGTCGAGTTGGCCCAGGATCCTTTTTAGCCGCGCCGGGGTGTAGTGGAAGCTTGGCGGAAGCTGAAACAGGAAGCAGCCCATGCGCGGCCCGAGCAGATCGGCAATCATGCCGAAGTCGCGCACTAATTGCTTGGTGCCGGAAAAACGCTTCACATGCGTTATCAATTCACACACCTTCACGGTATAGACGAAGTCACGGCGGCCTGCCTGTCGTATCCAGGAATTGACGGTGGCGACTGTCGGCCAGGAATAAAAAGGGGCGTTCAGCTCCACGGTCTTGAAACGGCCTGCGTAGTGTTTATACCATCCGCTCGTTGGTAACTCAGCAGGGTAGAAAGCGCCGCGCCAGTGCCAGTAAAACCATCCTGAGCAGCCAATATAGAAGCGCCCAGCGTGAGCATCGTCATACCGGCGGGGCTGAGCCTCGTCCGATTCCTGGCGCTCCATACGGGCCGCATGCATTTTAGCGGAGCGGCCGATATTGCCCTGCCGCTGTTTCTCGCGGCGGGCTGCTCGCTTTAGCCGGCGCTCTTCAACCGTGAGAGTTACGGTTTCAGTCACACCTTTATCTTAAGAAGGGTTGACTATATCCATCTAGCGCGTTCCTCCTCCCGCGGCCAGTGTATTTCGCGCTCGCAGCTACCCACTCATCCTCACGGCCTACTAATTGCTGGGAAATGATTGATGAGGTGCGCCCCAAGTACTCGGGCGGCCCGACTGGAACCAAAATACACCCAGCAATGTTGGCTCGAACGTTTAAGGCACTCAGGAGGGAGTTCTTGCATGAAGGCAGCAAGCGCGCCGCGCCGTCAGCGGAAAATCCAGAAACAGGTGGCAAGGGCTGACGCTAGGCATTCCAAGCTTGAGCCGCGGAAGGCCATGCAGGCGGGTGCCCGCACCTATCCCGCGCCGCCTTTCCCCCGGCAGCACCAGAGCAAACCGGGCCTGGAGGCCAAACTCAATCCGCCTCCCCTCTACGACGCACCTTTTTACCGGGGGTCCGGCAAGCTGGAGAACAAGGTTGCGCTGATTACCGGCGGTGATTCCGGCATTGGCCGTGCAGCGGCGATCCTGTTTGCCAGGGAGGGCGCCGATGTCGCGGTGGCCTATCTGGATGAACATAGCGACGCGAAACTGACGAAGGAAAAGATCGAAGCCGAGGGGAGAAAATGCATTCTCATTCCCGGAGATGTCTCGGATCAGAAGTACTGCGACCGGGCGGTCGCCCGGACGGTGAAAGAACTGGGCGGGCTGGACGTGCTGGTGAACAACGCCGCGTTCCAGGTGCACACGTCGCGGTTCGAAGACCTGACAGCCCAGCACTTTGACGAAACGCTTAAGACCAACCTGTACGGATATTTCTATATGGCCCAGGCGGCGGTGAAGAAAATGAAGCCAGGTGCAGCGATCGTCAATACGGGATCTGTCACCGGCCTGCTGGGAAACGAGGCCCTCCTCGATTATTCAATGACCAAGGGTGGCATTCATGCTTTTACGAGATCACTGGCGACCCACCTCGTCCCGCGCGGCATCAGGGTAAACGCTGTCGCACCGGGACCGGTCTGGACTCCGCTGAACCCGTCTGACAAGCAAGCCAAGAATGTCAGTAAATTCGGCGCCGACACGCCGATGAAGCGGCCCGCACAGCCCGAGGAGATCGCACCCGCTTACGTCTTCCTTGCGTCTCCTCATTGATCGAGTTACATCACTGGAGAAATCCTGCCGATAATCGGCGGCTATAGCGGGGGATGACATGGCGCTCGAAGAATACCGCCGAAAACGCGATTTTAAAAAGACGCCCGAGCCGCCGCCGGGGCGGATCAAAACGAACAGCAGGAAACAGTCGTACCTCATCCAGAAGCATGACGCCACGCGCCTTCATTACGACTTCAGGCTGGAGTTGGACGGCGTCCTGCTGAGCTGGGCGGTCACAAAAGGCCCGAGCCTCGATCCCGCCGACAAGAGGCTGGCGGTGCGGACAGAGGATCATCCCCTCTCCTACGGCAGCTTCGAAGGAACGATCCCGCAAGGCGAATACGGCGGCGGCACAGTCATGATGTGGGACGAAGGCAGCTGGGAGCCCAAAGGCGATCCCCGCGTGGGCCTGGAGAAAGGCCATCTATCATTTGTTCTGCACGGAGAGCGCCTGAAAGGCGGCTGGGGGCTCATTCGCATGCGCGGCGACGGCAAGCGTGAAAACTGGCTGCTGGTTAAGGAGAATGATACGGAAGCGCGCAAGAATGGAGCGAACGAGACATTCCTTGACGAACTCGCTTCAAGCGTAAAGACCGGCCGTTCCATGGATGAAATCGCCGGGGAAGCGGCTCCGGCAACTAAGGCCGCAGTGGAGACCAAGCCCGTCAAGGCGAGCAAGACGAAGAAAGCTCCGCAATCAGGCAACAAGCTGAAGCGGCTGATGGAGCTTTACCCTGACGTCCAGCTCGCCACCCTCGTAGATGAGCCGCCTAAGGGCGAGGACTGGCTGCATGAAATCAAGTTCGACGGCTACCGGCTGCTCGGTTTTGTGTCGGGCGGCGAAGCGCGGCTGCGCACGCGCAACGGCAAGGACTGGACCGGGAGTTTCCCGTCCCTCGCGATGGCCTTGGAAAAACTTAAGGTCAAAGACGTGGTGCTGGACATGGAAGCCGTCATTGTCGATGAGAAAGGGAAAAGCAGCTTTCAGGCCCTTCAGGCGGCGCTCGGGGATGGCGGGAAGCCGGAAAACATTGTCGCCTACGTCTTTGATCTGCTCGATCTCGATGGCAAGGATCTGACCAAGCTGACCCTAACAGAGCGCAAGGCGAAACTGGAAAGCCTCCTCAAGAAATCGAAACAGGAGCGCTGGCTGCGTTACAGCGCGCATATCGCCGGTGAAGGCGAGGCCATGTTCGCCAAGGCCTGCGAAGCTGGACTGGAGGGCATCATCGCCAAGCGCGCGAACGCGCCCTACGTGGCGGGGCGCCAGAAAAGCTGGCTGAAAATCAAATGTTCGCTGCGCCAGGAATTCATCATCCTCGGCTTTAGCGATGCCCGCACGGGCGGCAGGGCACTTGGTGCGCTCTATCTCGGGTATAAGAAGGACGGCGCCCTGCGTTATGCCGGCAAGGTGGGGACCGGTTTTACGATGAAAAGTGCGCATGAGCTGGCGGAGCGCTTCGAGGGTATGGCTGTGGAGAAACCCGCCCTGTCCAGAGCCGAGACCGAGGGCCTTGCCGCGGGCGAATGGAAGTCTGTTCACTGGATCAAGCCTTCGTTGCTGTGCGAGGTCGCTTTTACGGAATGGACGCAGGACGGCCATATTCGCCACCCCTCCTTCCAGGGACTGCGTGAGGACAAGGAAGCCCGGGATGTCAAACAGGAGACGCCCGAGAAAACCGCTGCCGCCGCAGCGCCCGCAGCGCAGAAATCCAAGGTCGAGCGCCTTGTCCTGGTCGGTGTCACAATTACCCATCCGGATCGCGTGATTTCCGAGGAGGGCCGCGTTACCAAGGGTGAACTGGCCGAATACTACGCTGGCGTCGCACCCATGATCCTGCCGCAGATCATAGACCGGCCCCTCAGCCTGCTCCGCTGCCCTTCGGGGATCAGCGGGGAGTGTTTTTTCCAGCGCAATCCCGGCAGAGGTCTCGGCGCGGACATCAAGCCTTTCGCCTTCTCGCACAATGGCAAGAAATACGAATATTTCTATATCGAGAACGAGAAAGGCCTGCTGGAAGTGGTTCAGATGGGCGCGATCGAACTGCACCCCTGGGGCGCGACGGTCGATGCGATTGATTATCCGGACCGGATGATCTTCGATCTCGACCCGGCCCCGGACGTACCTTTCGAAGCGGTCAAGCTCGCCGCGCAGGATTTGCGCCAACGCCTTCAGCGCAAGGGGCTGGAGTCGGTGCTCAAATGCACCGGCGGCAAGGGATTGCACGTCACCGTGCCCCTCGCCGGCAAAGATAAATGGCCTGTCGTAAAATCCTTTGCGACATCTTTGGCTGAGGAAATGGTAGCGGCAACGCCTCAGGCCTATGTCGCTACCATGAGCAAGGCAAAGCGAACGGGCAAAATCTTTATCGATTATTTCCGCAACGACTATACGGCCACGGCCATTGCCGACTATGCCGTCCGTGCGCGACCGGGAGCGCCGGTGGCGCTGCCTCTTGACTGGAAAGAACTGAAGGGCTTGAAATCCGGCAGCCAGTTCACGATGAAGGATGTGCTGACGGGCGTTAAGAACAAACGACGCGGCCCCCCGGCCCGCCCCAACGGCCAGTCCTTGCCGAAGGCATAGTCTGTCCGGCAGGAGAAAGAGCATGGATACGCCCGCCCCCCTGACAGATTCGCCGGCCCTGCCCGCTCTGAGCAATGCCGAAATCGCGGACCGGCTGGCAAGCCTCGCCCAGCTGCTTTCGACCCAGAAGGAAAACCCGTACAAGGTGAAGGCGTACCGGCGCGCCGCCGCCTCGATCCGAAACCTTTCCGAGAGCATTGACGAGCTGGTCCGCGAAGAGGCGGACCTGACGCGCTTTGAGGGCATTGGTGAAGCAATCAGCAGCGCTGTCCGCGAGATCGTGCTGACCGGCAGCCTGGGGAAGCTCGAAAAACTGCGGTCCGAGGCCAGCCCCGCACTCGCGAGTATCAGCGCCTATCCTCGTCTTGATCCAAAGCAGGTCATGCGTATTTACAAGAAGCTCAATATCTCATCTGTCGAGGAATTGCGCGAACAACTGAAGAGCGGCGCCATCGAAAAAGCTCTCGGCCAGCGTATGGCCCAGCATGTTCGGCAGGGGCTAACGGAAACGCACGGAATGCTGCTGTACCGTGCCGACGATTTGCGCGACGCGGTGGAGGAGTTCCTGGTCGCCAAGTGCAGCGTCCGCCGCGCCGAAGTGGCCGGGGCATATCGCCGCTGCGCAGAAGTCATCGAAGAAATGGAATTCATTATTGAGACCGATGACTTTCCTGCCGTCGTCGCCAAACTGCAACGCTATGGCGGCCGGACGCCGCTCGTCAGCTCCTCGAAGGAAACAGCCCTCTTTACCCTTTCATCAGGGATTCAGCTGCGAATCAGACGCGCCTCGCCCAAAGACTGGGGCTTGTCGCTGATCGAGTGCACGGGCTCGAAGGAGCACTTGCGCAAGCTCACGGCCGTGACGGGCAGCCTGAAATCGCTAAAGACGAAAGGCCCCTTCCCCACCGAGGAGGGTTTCTACGGCAAGTTCGGCCTGACGTTCATCGAACCCGAACTGCGCGAGGGCCACGACGAGGTGCAGAGAGCCGCCGAAGGCACTCTTCCCGTCCTGGTCACCGTGAAGGACGTCAGGGGCGAGTTGCACGCCCATTCGACCTCAAGCGACGGCTCCCATTCTATCGAGCAGATGGCCGTGGCGGCGAAAGAAAAAGGATATGAATATCTGGGTATCACGGATCATTCTCAGAGCCTGAAAATAGCCCGCGGCGTCTCCGTCGACGATCTCTGGAAACAAATCAAGTACATCGACAAGCTGAACGAACGGCTCAAGGGATTCCGGGTGCTGAAATCCTCCGAGGTGGATATCCTTGGGGACGGATCTCTGGATTATGCGGACGACCTCCTGAAGGAACTCGATTATACGGTCTGCTCCATCCATTCCCGCTTTAGTCTCGGGAAGGCCGAGCAAACCGAGCGCATCATGCGCGCCATGGACAACCGGTATTTTAATATCCTCGGCCACGCTACGGGGCGTCTCCTGCTAAAACGCCCCGGCTATGAAATTGACATCGAGCGGATCATCGACCACGCTCGGAAGAACGGTTGTTTTTTCGAGATCAATGCGAGCCCCGACCGCCTCGATCTTTCGGCAGAGAATGCCCGTTTGGCGCACGCCGCCGGCATCAGGATCGCGGTCTCCACTGACGCGCACAGCATGCGCGAATACGACAATGTTATCTACGGTCTCAACCAGGCCCGGCGAGCAGGCTTGGATAGAAACTCCGTCCTTAACTGCCTGCCCTGGAACAAACTGTCACGGCTCTTCAGGCGGTAGCAGCCGCTACGCGGCCTTCCGCCGCCCGGTTGTCTTGCGGACGGCACGTGCTCCGTTGCCCTTGGACGCCGTTTCTCCCTGACCCTGCTTCGATGCTGCGCTTGAGGGCTTCCATCAGGTCGATGACCGGGGCCTTGCGGGGCTGTTCGATAGTTGTGATCTTCTTTCCTTTTTGCTTTTCCTTTATCAGGCGCTCGACATTCTGCCGGTACTCGTCCGTGAACTGCTGCGGCTTGAACGGAGCTTTAAGGTGGTTAACCAGGCTCTTCGCCAGTTCAAGTTCCTTAGCGGTGTATTTGGATTTCGGAGATTCGCTCTTGTTGGATTTGTGCAGCTCATCAGGATAATAGAGCGTATGAAGGATCAGGTCCCCTTCGGAGGGCCGGATCAGCACGATGTGTTCACGGTTATGCATGGCAATCTTGGCGATCGCATCCTGCTCGGTCTCTTCGAGGGCCGCCATGAACAGCGTGTAAGGCTTGGCGGTCTTGTCTTCGGGAGCGACATAATATGAGCTTTCGAAGAAGATGGGATCGACCTCATCGTTGCCCACGAACTGCAGGATATCCATGGTAGTCGCGGTCGCAGGCGCTATTTTTTTCAGTTCCTCATCCTCGACGACGACATACGCGCCCTTGCTCGTCTCGTAACCTTTAACAATGTCCGAACGGTTGATCTGCTTGTCTTCCTCGGCGCAGAACCAAACCTCTTTCACACGCGAGAGATCCTTCTTGTGGAGCATGTGAAAATGCACCGTCTCGGCTCGCGCGGCCGAGGTAAGCCGCACAGGAAACGACACAAGACCAAAACTGATAAACCCCTTCCAGACTGTTGCGGCCATCTTCGCTACTCCTCCCTCTAAACATTAACCCCATACAGAGGGGGACAGGGCCAATCATCTAGGCCCTGCCCCCGCCCAGTCAAGCTTTTCCCGCACTGGTCCTGGTGGCTGTCTTTTTCCGGGGGGACGCCTGCTTCCCCACCGTTTCCAGATTGACGTCGGCGTCTTCATCTTCCAGCGTCGCCTGCTGGAGCAAGGGATCGGCGATGGCCGTCAGCAGGAAGTCCGCACTCTCCTCTTCGCCGAGCGTATGGGACAACAGCCGCGCGCACTCGATCTCGCCGATTTGCCTGGCGAGTCCGCGGGCGGTCCCGTAAGAGGCGATTTCATAGTGTTCGACCTTCTGCGCTGCAGCGATAAGCGCAAGATCGGCCGCCAGCGGTTCCTTGTCAGTGCCCTCTTCGATGGTCTCTTCGCCTTCCTTGACGAGCCCCATCATCGCCTTGCACGGTTTAGGCTGGGCCTTTTCACCCAGCACTCCAAATATCGTCTTGAGGCGTTCGATCTGTCCCTCGGTTTGCACTAAATGCTTCTCGAAGGCCTCCTTCAGCTTCGGATGACGAGCGGCGGCCGCCATCTTGGGAAGGGCTTCCGTTAATTGTCCCTCCGCGTGAAGCAGGTCCCTTAATTCATCGACGAGCAATTCTTTTACTTGTGGCATAAGTCATATCCCCTTTTTGTATCGAATCGTTACCTTCCTTCCGGCACGCCGTTCGCGGAGCCGGGCTGGCGGGTACCGGCCTGGGCCGATTCAAAGGACTTGAACGCGGGTGCGTCAACCATTTCCCAGTCGCCCCCTTCGTTCCACGGTCCCCGCGCGTCCGGTTCTCCCCGGTCGCCCGTCCCGGTCGAGGCGTTGAAATATTGATCCACCAAGCCGGGCGTTGGCGGAATCCGCCCGATTGAAAAAGCCGGTCTCCCCATGCTTTCCAGCGCCGCCGTAAAAGCCTTCATGTGCGTAATTTCACGGGTCATCAGAAACTGAAGCGCGTCGATCGTGCCCTGGTCATCGGTGAAATTGATCAACCGCTCATAGACAATCTTCGCCCGGGCTTCCGCAGCGATATTGCTGCGCAGATCGACATCGAGCTCGCCGGTGATCTTCAGGTAATCCGCCGTCCACGCATCGCCCATCGAATTAAACAGGGTGACCCCGCCGCCGCCGGCAATCGCGATCAACGGATCGGCATGCGCCGCCCGCCGGTCGGACTTGAGGGGCTTGAGATGCATCCGGGCCAGGGTCCCTACTACTTCGAGATGGCTCAGTTCCTCCGTCCCGATATCCATTAGAAGGTCTTTCCGTTCGGGATCGTCGCAATTGAGACCCTGGATGGAATACTGCATCGCGGCGGCAAGTTCGCCGTTGGCGCCGCCCGAACTGTTCAAGCAGCATATTTCCAAAGCGCGGGTCGGGCTGGCTTATCCGAACCGTGTACATCAGTGTTTTAATGTGGTGATACATGGCTTTTATTGCTCCTCGTGGTGATTGTTAGATTCTCTAGCTCTTGGCGGACGCCCGTTTCTGATCGCCACGGTCGCCCTGCCCCTTGGGAACAATCTTCTTGGCCTTGCTGCGCCGGTCCGCCGCCAACGACTTTCCGGCATCGACCTGATTCTCCGTAAACTGTCCTTCCGGGTTACGGCGGGCATAACGTTTGTCGCCCGGATGAGGTTGAATGATTTCTCGCGATGACATAATTCTCCTCTGGTTAATAGAACTGCGGACAGCGAATCCCCTGCACGCATGGAACCAAAAATGCTCATCGAAGCGTTAAGTAATCGCAGGGCCTCTGGCTCCCGTACCGCAAGCAACAACACCAGAATTTAACTAGGAGGAAACGAAAATGTTCGACTGGATGCTACCCGAAACCCATGCCGTCGCGATCCTGAAGAAGGATCACGATACGGTCAAAGGTCTCTTCGAGGACTTTGAAAAGGCGGAGACCGCCAGCCAGAAAACAAAGATGATCGATCAGGCCCTTACCGAGCTGAAAATCCACGCCATCCTGGAAGAAGAAATCTTCTATCCGACCGTCCGCGCTCATGTCGGCAAAGACATCATGAACGAAGCGGACGAGGAACATCACGTGGCCAAAGTCCTGATTGCGGAACTGGACACGGTCGGTGCGAAGAATGATCATCGGGATGCAAAATTTACAGTTCTCTCAGAAAGCGTGCGCCACCACATCCGGGAGGAAGAAGCCGAGATGCTGCCTAAGGCCAAAGAACTCGATATCGATTTCGAGGCTCTTGGACAGCGGATGCTTGCCCGCAAGAAAGAGCTTCTGAAAGATGGGATTCCGACCGACGCCGAACACGCGATGGTGGCTAAATCCCGCGGACGTGCGGATTCGCCTGCGGCTGCCGCACGCAAGAAATCGACCACCCGGAAAGCGCCGGCCAGGGGCTCGTCCGCCCATGGCGGCAAGCGCAAGTCTCAGGCGGGGCGGTGAAACATGGCCAAGAAAACATCATCATCGTCCAGTTCTCCCGGCAAGAGAAAAGTCCACAAGGTCATGGAGGAGCACAAGGAAGGCACCCTGAAATCCGGCAGCGGCAAAAAGGTCACGAGCCGGAAACAGGCGGTGGCGATCGCTCTGAGTGAAGCCCGCAAGGCGGGAGCGAAGATTCCCAAAAAGAAAAAGTAGTCCTAGCCGTCCGTCCGGCCGCTGCGGGGAGACCCCCAGCCGCGGCCGGAGCCGAGGTGCAGGATGGCATAGGCGCCGACGCCGGCAGCCGCAATTGTCACAAGGTTAATGCCAAAACTAAGCAAGCGTGAATAGAGAATCGCATGACCGGGCAGACCCAGAACGAGAGCGGCTCCCAACCACACCGGGAAGATGGCGAGTTGGACTGCCGCCGCTACGCCGATCAGGTAGCGGCGGCCGGTATCATCCGCCGTGGACAGGCCTGCTGTTATGCCGATTACGGCAGAAATGGCCAGGCTGCTGAGAGGGCTTTTGAACCCGGTGAAGGCGATCATGCCGCCTTCGATCAGCGCGACGACCGCGCCGGCGGCGACGGCCAGAACGGTGCTCACGGCCAGCGCCCGTACGCCTTTCAGAAGAAGGGCGCGGTTCCGGCTCCACAGGCCGAAACTGATGGCGAGCACCTGCGAAAGGTACGGCAGGAACAGCGCCGCGACCACGATGGCAATCGGGTTGTCATCGATGACTCCGGTGGCGAGCATGATTCCACCTGCCGCTGCACGGCCCACATAACTGGTCGTGACGTGGCTCATCTGCCAGAGATCCTGAATAACATCGGTGAAAGGCTCGCTCATGGGCCGGGTCAGGCTGTCCACAGACTCGGCGCTCACGATAGAGCGGACCTCACGCGAGGTCAGCGTGTAATCCACCCCCGAAAACGCGGGGGAGTTCAGCAGGGCATCGACAAAAGCCCGCGCCTTCGGCGTGGAGGTTTCCACGCTCAGGACCTGGCGTCGCAGGCCGGGCCCGTGAATGAAGATCTCGGCGATGCTCACGCGCTCGATGCCCGCCGAGTGGGCGAGCCGAGCCGCTTCTTCCGTGCATTCGGGCGGCACTGTGGCACGAATCTCATGCATATCGGAAACCTCTTACTTTCGGAAGGAAGACCATCATCATGGCCGATCTAACCTCCCTCTCCCTGCAACTGGACAACAAAACTGGGGTCTGCCGGGCAATCATAGAAACCCCGAAGGGCTGCCGCAACAAGTTTGATTATGATCCGGAGACCGGCCTGTTCATGCTGGGCGGCCTGCTGCCCGAAGGCATGATGTTCCCCTTCGATTTCGGTTTCCTGCCCTCCACCCTCGGCGAGGACGGCGATCCGCTCGACATCATGGTCCTGATGGACGCTCCCGCCCATGTCGGCTGCCTCATCGAAGTACGGATCATTGGCATTATCACAGCCGAACAGACGGAAGACGGCAAGACCGAAAGCAACGATCGGCTGCTGGGCGTGGCCGTCCATTCCTATGATCACGAGGATCTGAAAACCATCAAGGAGGTGAGCAAGACCGCGCTTGATCAGGTCGAGGAGTTTTTCGTCTCCTACAACAAACAGCGCGGCAAGAAATTCAAGATCACCAGTACGGGCGGACCGAAGAAGGCTGTAAGGTTCTTGAAGGCCGGCATTAAGGCTCACAAGAACGCTGCGAGGAAGTAGAGGGGCTTACCCAATCGTCCGGGAGTTAAAGTCAGGCCCGGGAACCGCCTTCACTGCGGCGGACGTTGGTTTTGCGCAAGAAGGTCGCGCACAAGCGGTCCAAGCTTCAGGAATTCCGAGAATTCGGAAGGCTTGCGGAAATACCCGTTGGCTCGGCCAACTAACCAGTGAAGCACGTCTCTTGGTCGTATGGCTGTACCCGGCTTTGAGCGGCAGAGTTCAGACGGCGATTTTGGGCCTACGTCCTGCTTGGTCAGCGCCTTCGAGTCCATCTCATCGCGCACACTTGCCTGTGTGGGAGACTAAAGATGGCAGTTAATTCGTACCCCTTTCCAGCCTCGTAAGCTTGGTAATTTTGCCGGGCAACGCTCCTGAAAAGTCGTGACACGACTTGATCGTTGCGTGGGTGTCAAATCCCACCACAAGGAGCACATGACAAGGCTGGCCCCGAGACCGGAGAAATCCGACCCGCGAAAGAACCATTTCCTCGGCCGGTTGCAACCCGCAGACTACGATGCCTTAATGCGGGTATCCAAGATCGTTACTCTGAAGTTTCGCAAACGGCTGCTTTTACAAGACGAGCCGGTCGACGCGGTGTATTTCCCGCTAACCTGCATGTTTTCATTGCTGGTCACGACCGTTGGCGAACCGCAGATGGAACTGGCGACGATCGGCAGGGAAGGAATTGTTGGCGCGGCAGAAGTGTTTCAGACCAAAGGAGCGATGGGTCTCAATCTGATCCAGATACCCGGTACCGCCGTATGCATCGAAGCCAACGCTTTTCGGAAAGTCATAAATGACAGACCGGTCGTGCAGCGGCTGATCTACGAACATTTATATTCGCTTCTGCGCCAGATACTATTTGCTTCCGCCTGCAACCGGCTTCACACCATGGAAGAGCGATGCGCCCGCTGGCTTTTGATGACGCATGATCGAGCCGGCGAAGACACGTTTCCGCTGACCCAGGAGTTTCTTTCTCACATGCTCGGCGTGCGGAGGGCGACGGTGAATGTCGCGACAGGGATGTTGAAGAAAGCGGGCTTTATCCGATACGTGCGGGGGAAGATTACGATCACCGATCGACGCGGTCTTGAGACGGCTTCCTGCAACTGCTATCAGGCCATCCTCAACGTGTACGCTTCCCTCATTCCAGTGGCCCCATGAGCGCGATAATGCCGCGAGCTATGTGTCCATCAGCGTTCAGATAAATATGAACGGTTCCGTTCATATAATCTTGGGATTCAAGCTCTTCGGCATTGACCACCGCCTGTTGGCGCTCCGATAATGGAGAACCTGGAGGCAAGTAATATGGCATCCGCCGCAGGTCCTGCACAGTCAAAAACACCTCGTGAGACAACCGAAACCGACCTTCCCCTGGAAGAGCAAGTCCGTAGCCGAGCCCATGAGATCTGGCTCCAGCGCGGCGGGCAGGACGGATCGGACACCGACGACTGGCTGCAAGCGGAGGAAGAGATTCTGAACGCTGGTGAGGCCGAATAATTCAAGATCGCGCGGTTATGAAGCCGCCGACAAATCCCGCGGAGACGGGAGACAGGCGGTAGGGCGGAGGAAACCATTCGTCCGTCGGAGGTTGCAATGAGCGTATCCCCTCCCTACTGTCTTCGTGAGGTTCTCATGGATACGGCCTCGGTTCGCTGCCAAATTGTTCTTGCCGAAGACAACCCGGCCGATGTCGGTCTGGTGCGCCAGGCGCTGCGCGATCACGAAGTCCATTGCGACCTGTTCGTGATCCCGGATGGCGAGGCCGTCGTAACCTTCATCGACAGCTTGGACTTGGACGGAAAACTTCCCTGTCCGGACCTTCTCCTGCTGGACATGCACCTGCCGAAACGTAACGGCAATGAAATCCTGCGGCATCTCCGGGCCAGCGAACGGTGCGGCCAAACGCCAGTCATCGTTTTCACCGCCTCGGAGGCCGCCAGCGACCGGCACAATGCGGAGAAGAATGCCGCCATCCACTATTTTCAAAAATCATCCTCTCTCGATCAGTTCATGCAGCTCGGAAGGATTGTCAAGGAGGTGCTGAGCCGTGCGCCTACATCTTAATCACTCTTGTGTTGTGCTACAAAAGACCGTGCTTACTCGTTAGATAGTCCATGGAAGTCCCGCGAAATCTCGAACCCTCGACCGAAGCGCCGGAACCAAAACAAAATGGCCCCGCCGTTCCGCCCTCCCCTGCCTATGTCGCGGCTCTGGAACAGCGGGACAGGGAGCAAAGAGACTTCCTTGAGAATGCAGCGGTTGCGATGCATTGGGTGGGGGAAGACGGAACCATCCTCTGGGCCAATCGGGCCGAGCTGGACCTTCTCGGTTATGCCGCCGAGGACTATGTCGGCCGTAATATCGCGGCGTTCCACATGGATCAACCGGTCATCCTCGATATTCTGAACCGGCTGAAATGCAATGAGGAGTTGCGCGGGTATGAAGCGCGCCTCCGCTGCAAGGACGGCACAGTCCGTTACGTCTCGATAAACTCCAGCGTCTACCGGGAAGAGGGACGCTTTGTTCATACGCGATGCATCACGTTTGATGTCGGGGCGCAGCGACGAAGCGTCGAACTGCATGAGCGCCTGTCCGCCATCGTCTCGTCTTCGGACGACGCCATCATCAGCAAAGACCTGAATGGCATCATCCGGAGCTGGAACCGAGGCGCCGAGCGACTCTTCGGTTATGCGTCCGACGAGGTCCTCGGCAAACCCATCACCATTGTCATTCCGGCCGATCGTCTTGAGGAAGAGTCCAAGATCTTGAGCAGGCTGCAGCGCGGCGAGCGCGTTGACCATTTCGAAACGGTCCGGCAACACAAGGATGGCGCGCTGCTCACTGTCTCGCTGACCATTTCGCCGATCCGCGATGCGAGTGGTACGATTATCGGCGCTTCGAAGGTGGCGCGCGATGTCACCGAGCAGAAGAGGATTTCCGAACTTCAGGAGCGGCTTGCCGCCATCGTCGAATCGTCTGATGACGCCATTTACAGCGAGGATTTGAACGGCATCATCTGCAGCTGGAACCGCGGCGCCCAGCAAATGTTCGGATACAGCGCCGATGAGATTTCCGGAAAAAGCATATATACGCTTGTCCCGCCCGGCCGGGAACCCGAGATTACGGGGATGCTTGAGCAACTCCGGCGCGGCGAGCGCGTCCAGAATTATGAGACGAAACGAAGGGCCAAGGATGGACGAGTTTTCGATGTATCGCTGACCGCATCTCCGGTCCTTGACGCAAGCGGCAAGGTCGTCGGTGCCTCAAAGGTCGCCCGCGACGTCACTGCCAGCCGACGCGCGGAACAAGCGATTCAGGCTCTCAATGACCAGTTGAGCGCGGATCTGTCCGCGATGGTGCGAATGCAGGAGATCAGCACGCGCCTGGTACAGGCGGAGGATTTTCGGCATCTGCTCGATGAGATCCTTTCCGCTGGCGTGGAAATCACCGACGCGGATATGGGTAATATCCAGCTGCTCGAAGACGGGGCGCTGAAAATCGTGGCGCAGCGGGGATTTGAGGCGGCGTTTCTCGATTTCTTTAACAGCGTGAGTCACAGCGTCGTCGCTTGCGGAACCGCGCTAGAACGGGGTGAGCGTGTCATTGTCGAGGACGTCACTGAAAGTCCGATCTTCACCGGCACGGCGGCGATTGAAGTCATGCTGGCGGCCGGGGCTCGCGCCGTGCAGTCCACGCCGCTGGTCAGCCGTTCTGGCCGGGGGCTGGGGATGTTCTCGACTCATTATCGATCGCCGCGGCGTCCGGGTGATCGCGAATTGCGCATGCTCGATCTCCTGGCTCGGCAGGCGGCTGACCTGATCGAGCGCAAACAAGCTGAAGCCGCGCTACTGGAGAGTGAAGCGCGATTTAGGCAGCTTGCCGATTCGATGCCCCAGATCGTATGGACGGCCCGCCCGGACGGTTATACCGACTACTACAACGAACGATGGTTCGAGTACACAGGATTCAGCCGGGACAAGTTCGGCGATGAGAGCTATGAACCTCTTCTCCATTCCGACGATGTAAAACCGTGTCACGAAGCCTGGTACGGCGCTGTCAAGACAGGCCAGCCGTACCGGATCGAATACCGGTTTCGTGATCGCCATGAAAACCGCTGGCGGTGGTTCATGGGGCGCGCCCTGCCGGTGCGAGAGGGCGGAAAAATCGTGAAATGGTTCGGCAGCTGCACGGATATTGATGAGCAAAAGCGTAACGAAGAGGATCTTCGGCGTGCGAACCAGGATCTTGAGCAATTCGCGCACTCCGCCAGCCACGATCTTCAGGAACCGCTGCGCATGGTTTCAACTTATAGCGAATTGCTAAAAAGGGAGTTTGGCTCTCGGCTTGGGGCGACCGGCGACGAATATATCGGCTATACGATCGAAGGCGCGCTACGCATGGAGCAGCTTTTAAAAGATCTCCGCGCCTATACGCTTGCCTCTACCTCAGCCCTGGAGCCGGCCGGGGACACCGACGTGGATGGGAGTCTGGACAAGGCGCTTGCCAACCTTAAGGCCGGAATCAGGGAGAGTGGCGCCTCCATAACCCGAACCGATCTTCCCCGGGTCCGCATCCATGATGTCCAACTGGAGCAGCTCTTTCAGAATCTGGTGGGCAACGCGATACGGTACAAAGGCAGCGAGCCGCCCCGGATCCATATCGCGGCCGAACGGCGGGGGTCGGAGTGGCTCTTCTCCGTTGAGGATAACGGCATCGGAATTGCTCCGCAATATAAGGAGCAAATCTTTGAACTCTTCAAACGTCTCCACAGCGTCGCCGAGTATCCCGGCACCGGCATGGGTCTTGCGATTTGCCAACGAATTGTCGAGCGCGCCGGGGGCCGGCTCTGGGTGGAATCCGAACCTGGCCGCGGTTCGACGTTTTTCTTTACAGTCCCCTGTCGCGAAGCCTAGCGACCGGGCTTCGGCTCAAAAGCCTGTTTCGGTACTTGTCGTCGAGGATAATCCCGCCGATGCGGGACTTATCCGCAAGGCGCTCGAAGAACACGGGGTCGAAGGCGAGGTGACGCACATTATTGATGGCGAAACCGCCATCGCGTTTATCGAAGCGGTTGAGACCGATCAGCTCGATTGTCCGGACCTTGCCATCATCGACCTGAACCTGCCGAAAAGACCTGTACAAGACGTGCTGGAACGCATGCGGCAGAGTCCCAAGTGCCGTGAAATCCCTGTCGTCATCCTCAGTTCGTCCGATGCAAAGCAGGATGTGGCGGATGCCGAACGGCTGCGGGCAAGCCAGTATATTCGCAAGCCGACGCGCCTCGAGGAGTTTCTGAAACTCGGCGCGATCTTCAAGGCGGCGCTTGGCGGAACTGGCGACTAAGGATGTCATCGTGTCGCGCCGTCGGCCCGGAGCGCGGATGGCGTTCCAGTTAGGCCGCGAAGATGGGTGTTGTCGGAAAATACGCGTTCTTTTTC
Source organism: Bryobacterales bacterium (assembly GCA_963710155.1). Lineage (GTDB taxonomy): Bacteria > Acidobacteriota > Terriglobia > Bryobacterales > Bryobacteraceae > Palsa-187. Next base: position 111,595 of record CAVPZQ010000013.1, read on the forward strand.
CCGCTGTCTACGTGAACAATGTCTGCCGAAACTTTCGCCCTATGCCGTCTCCCCACATAATGAGAGGGCATGAGTGCGGACACCGGTCAAACCACTTCGATGGAAACGCAGTGTTGCATCGCCGGCGGCGGACCGGCCGGCATGATGCTGGGGTTTCTGCTGGCGCGCATGGGCGTCGATGTCATCGTGCTGGAAAAGCACAAGGATTTCCTGCGCGACTTTCGTGGCGACACCATTCACCCTTCCACGCTCGACATCATTCATGAACTCGGCTTCCTGGAGGAGTTCTTAAAACGTCCGCACCAGGAGGTGCGCGAACTCAAGGGTCAGGTCGGCGGCGATACCGTCACCATTGCGGATTTTAGGCATGTGCCGACGCGTTGCAAGTTTCTGGCGCTCATGCCGCAATGGGACTTTCTCGACTTCCTGAAACAGAAGGCGCAGCTTTACCCAGCGTTTCGTCTTCTCATGGAAGCCGAGGTGACGGGACTCATTGAAGAGAACGGCGTCGTAGGGGGTGTGCGCGCGGAAATGCCGGACGGTCCGCTTGAAGTCCGTGCCGGTCTCACAGTCGGCGCGGATGGACGTCACTCTGTCATCCGTAAATCCGCCGGTCTTAAAGTCATCGACTTCGGCGCGCCGATGGATGTCATGTGGACGCGAATCAGCCGCCGCCCTGCTGATCCCGGGCAGACCTTCGGCCATGTCGACCGGGGCCGGATTCTGGTTCTGCTCAACCGCGATACATATTGGCAGGCCGCTTTTGTCATCGTCAAGGGCGAGGCTGACCGCATCCGCGAACGGGGCCTGCCGGGCTTTCGCGAACAGATCGGCCGGCTCGAACCCTTCCTGCGCAGCCGTCTGGAGGAAGTGCGGGACTGGAAAGATGTGAGCGTCCTGACGGTGACGGTCGACCGCCTGGAGCGGTGGTCGCGGCCGCGACTTCTCTGCATCGGCGATGCGGCCCATGCAATGTCGCCGATCGGCGGGGTCGGAATCAACCTCGCGATCCAGGACGCGGTGGCCGCCGCCAACATTCTCGGTCCCATCCTGATGCAGAGGACGCCATCGGAACCCGAACTTCGCCGGGTCCAGCTTCGCAGAAATTTCCCGACGCGGGCAACCCAGCGCCTCCAGTTAACCATTCAGAACAACATCATCCGACGCGTGCTCGGTAGCGCGGATACCCTCACGCTCCCCTGGCCTCTGAAGTTGCTGCGCCGCTGGCCGTATTTGCGGCGGATTCCCGCGCGAATCGTCGGAGTCGGCTTTCGCCCGGAGCATGTGGAGACTCCGGAAGTCCGTCCCCTTCGCTGACAGGGCGTGCTCGCGACTTGAATGGCCGGTTCTCCATCGCGCCGGAGAGCGGATCGGAAGACGTGAGGCGCGTCGCTTGAATAGACTGTTGCAGCCGTACGAGGGTGACCGCCTCATTGCCTTTGAAACCAGATCCCCGCAGACGCGGTTCGACGTTCAGACCTATACGATGGACGTCAATCCTTCAAGCCAATTCCTTTTCAATCTGCACGTCCGCGCACCTCGTCACCTCGAAAAGTGGACTTCTGCATAAGGCCAAGGAGTTATTGAAAATATGGAGCGGTAGAAGGGATTCGAACCCTCTTCTTCCAGGCTTGGGAGGCTGGACGTCGCCTCTTCCTTTCCTCGGATTACTGCTACGCCCGCGGGTGCAAGGCGCTATGGAGCGCGACCGCGAAGGCACGGCGCGGGTCATCCCGATCATTCTTCGCCCCGCGATGTGGCGCGAACGCGCCCTTCGGCAAACTGCTCGCGCTGCCGCGAGACGGGACGTCTGTTACCACGTGGGCGACGCACGACGACGGCCTTCCTTGATATCGTCGTCGGCATCAAGGCCGAGATTGAGCGGATTCCTAGTGCCCATCAGCCGACTCCAATGCTGGTAGTCTGGCGCCACAGGAGAGGAACCAGCGCTGGGGCGGCTGAGCCTGTAAATGCACCCAGGGCTGGAGCCGAAGCGGAGAACTAAAATGATCAAAGCCATACACCGCCTGACGCGCGAAGCGACAGTCGCAAGTCTCGCGGTCGGGTCTAACCAAAATTACCCTGCGTGGATTCGAACCAATCTTTCAATGATTTAGCAAAAGGTGTGGAAGTTAAGTGCTTTATTTTCAACACAGATTCTCGTGGCTCCCCTTGATGGATGCGTTTCGAACTGTTTCGTTGCAAGTGCAAGGCTTAGCTACGCGGTAACGTGAGGCACATTGGCTGATGCCATGGTAGGCTGTCCACTGGATGGATTCACATTCCCTGCGCCCAAAACTTCGCGGCGACGAACTACCGCCCGATGTACTCGCTCAACGCTTGACTTACGCGGGGTTTGTTCTCGTGGCGTACGAGCTTGTTAAATCGATGATCGTTGGACCTATCAAGGTGTTCTACGCCGACACGACGTTTGGACCAGGCATGCCCTTCACAACCTACGCTGGGGACGTCCGGGCCCGTCACGAGAATGAGTTCGAGGCCTGCCTGCTCTACCTCCGTGATTTTATGAAGGCCCTCGACGGCGATGATGTCAGTACCATCCAATCTCTCCGGGAGCATCGCAACGACTTGGCACACAATCTCACTAAGAAGCTCTTGATCGTTGATTTCGGCGAGAGCCAATCGCTGTGGGACAAGGTGGATCGTACGATCTTCAAACTCAGCAACCACCGTGCGTACGTGGAAATTGGAGCTGACCCCGAGTTCCGCGGAATCGACTGGGAGACTGCCAAAGGAGGAGAATACCTGCTGTTCGAGCGAGTTCTCGGAAGTATGACACTCTTGACGGAACAAATCGACGCCTCAAGGCACTCTGGGCGGGATCGCCCATCGTTGGTAGACTGAAGGTCGAGAGGTTCCGATGCCGTACCAATCCGTCGTTGTGAGCGATCCTGAAATCCTCGGCGGGACGCCGTGTTTTCGTGGAACTCGCGTGCCCGTCGATTCCTTGATCGACTACTTGGAAGCAGGCGATAGTCTGGATGAGTTCCTCGACAACTTTCCTTCCGTTAGCCGAGAAGCATCCATCGCCGCACTGGAAGAAGCCAAGGCACTATTGACCAGTCCGCGATGAGGATCCTGCTGGACGAAAACTTACCTCGCAAGCTGGCCGAACACTTGATGGGCCACGCGTGCCGCACGGTCGTCGAGTGTGGATGGTCGGGCAAGAAGAACGGCGAGTTATTGGGCTTGGCCGATCCGCAGTTTGATGTCCTGCTAACGCTCGACAAAAACCTGCCCTACCAGCAGAATCTGGATACCAAACGAATTGCCGTGCTGATCGTTCGGGCACGGTCAAACCGAATTCAGGACCTGCTCCCGGGCATCCCAGAGTGTCTTGCAGCGCTGGAGAGCATCAAACCCCAGCAGGTAGTCCGCGTCGGTTCGTTGCTGGCGGAGTGAGACGCCCGCATGGATTCGAACCGATAACTCAAATGGAATCAACCGCCGAGAATCCGTGCCACGGTTAAGTCCTTTTTTATCAGTACGGAAAAAGATTGGCTCCCCGGCATGGATTCGAACCACGATTCACGGCTCCAAAGGCCGCTGTCCTACCATTAGACGACCGGGGAAAGGCTCAGGCAGGTCTGTTCCTCGTAATTTTAACACGCCCCAGCCCACCTATCGCGCCGCCGCCAACGAAGGTTGCGCCGCCATCTCCGCCTGAAACTCCTTCACCTTCTCCGGTTGATGCAGAGCCTCATAAATCGACGCCAAATCTTTCCGCGCGTTCTTCAACCAACTCACCGAAGGACTCGCCTGCTTGCTCAAAATGCGATACCCCGCCAGCGTCTCGCCCTCAGCGTCCTGATATCGCGATTGCCGCAGCAGCGCCCGCCCCAACTTGATCCTCGCGATCCCCGTGTTCAAATGCTCGGCCGACTGCGTCTCCGTAAACCGCCGCACCGCCTCGCGGTACAACTGCTCAGCCCGGGCGAAATCTTTCCGCTCCATCTCCACACTCGCCAGATTCGACACCGCAATCCCAATTAAGTAATGCTGATCGTGGTAAACACTTTTATAAATATCGATCATGCGCCGGAAATCCGCCTCAGCCTCGTCCAGCTTGCCGCGCTTCAGCGCCACCGTCCCCAGTTCATTCACCGTCGAAGCCACTTGCGGATGCACCGCTCCGTAAACCCGCTCGCGAATCGCCAACGCCCGCTCCAGCAGCGGGACCGCTTGCTCCTCGCGATCTTGCTTGATCAGCGCCCGCGCCAGCAGAGTCAGCTTCGCCGCCGTCTCCGGATGATCGCTCCCATAAAACCCTTCCGTAATATCCAACGCCTGTCGATCGAATTGCTCGGCCTCGCGATAATTGCCGCGATCGTACTGCGCCGCTCCCAGATTGATCAGATCCTCCGCCACCAGCGGATGCCGTTCGCCGTTTAACTGCCGGTGCATCGCCAGCGCGCGCCGATTCAACGAATCCGAAACGTCATAATGACCCGCATAATAATGATTGTTCGCCAGCTCAACAATGCTCGCCGCCAGCTCCGGCGTCGCCTTCCCCTGCGCGGATTGCAACTTCACAGCATCATCCAGCACCGCAATCGCCTGCGCGTACGCGCCCCGCGCCTCCAGCACTTCTCCCAATGCCACCGTCGCCTTTGCCACCGCCGCATTATCCGGCGGACGCAACCCCTTCGCCTCGTCGAGCCCTTCGCGAACCAGCCGCTCCGCCTCCTCCAACTTCGCCTGATCCACCCGCAGCAGCCCTAGTTCCACCGTGCTTTCCGCGACACCCGGATCGTTCGCCCCGAATAGCGCCGTGCGCCGATCCAGCGCCGACCGCAGCAGCGCATCCGCCTGCTCGAAATTCCCCAGTTTCTCGTAAAGTCCGCCCAGAGTCTCGTATAAATCCGCCTGCACCGCCGGCTCCGCGTTCAACGATCGCGCCTCTTGCGCCCCGTGATCGATCAGCGTAACCACCCGCAGATCCTGCGCCGGACCGGCAGCTTTATCGCCGCCATCAAACAAATTCAGCATGAATTGTTGGATGCGCTGCGTGCGCGCCGTCTGCGCCAGCGCAGCATTGCGAGCACTCGCCAGCCGCACCGTGAATATCACTACCAGCGCCGCCACCAACACCAGCACAGCCGCCGCCGCCATCACCACGCTTCGGTTCCGCCCCACGAATTTGTGCAGCCTGTAACCCACCGTATCCGCCCGCGCATCCAGTGGTTCACCTTTTAAGTAATGATCCACATCCCGCATCAGCGCCTCGACCGATCCATAGCGCCGCTCCGCGTCCCGATGCATCGCCGTCAAACACAACACATCCAGATCCGCCCCCGCCGCGGGTTTCTGCGCCTCGCCCTCGACAATCAGCGTCTCCATCTCCCCCGCGGTCAGTTCCGCTGGATCGAACGGCAGACGCCCCGCCAGCAGCTCATACAGAATCACGCCCAGTGAATAAACATCCGTGTGGATACCTACACCCTGTCCGCGAATCTGTTCCGGAGCCGCATACGCCGGCGTCATCATCCGCAGCCCCGTCCGCGTATGCTCCACATTCATCGGACCGCCCGCCGCATCCATCTGCTTGGCGATCCCAAAATCCAGTAGCCGCACGCTGCCATCCGCCTTCACCAAAATATTCGACGGTTTTAAATCCCGATGAATAATCGCATGCCGGTGCGCGTAATGCACCGCCTCGCACACCGCACGAAACAGCCGCAGCGCCTCGCGCACGCTACTCCCGTGTGCCCGGCAATACTCAGTGAGAGGAACGCCCTCCACATACTCCATCACGAAGAACGGAGTCCCGTCCCGCAAAGTATCCGCATCGTACAGCCGCGCAATCGACGGATGATTCAACTGCGCCAGCGTCCGCCGTTCACTCTCAAAGCGCGCCCGCCGCGCCGGCGACATCCACGCATCCCGCAAAATCTTGATCGCCGCCAGACTCCCCAGATCCTCGCGCTGCGCCAGGTACACCACGCCCATCCCGCCCTCGCCCAACATCTTTAGGACCCGATAAGCCCCAATCCGCCGCAGCGCCGCAGGCACGTCTTCCCCGCCCTCGCCACGTGCCGCAATTTCCGCCACTTCGTGATCCAGCAGCGAAGCCCCACGCGCATCTTCGTCCAACATCGCCAGCACTTCCGCCGCCAGCGAATCATCGCCCTCACAAGCATCGGCGAGAAACGCCGCCCGCTTGTCCACCGGCCGTTCCGCCGCCTCATGAAACAGCGTTTGGATTCGCTCCCAGCGCGCGCTATCCATCTTGCCATCAAACATGTTGTTATCGAACATGTGGCTCCCGAATCTGATGCGCCAACCAAGCCTTCGCCGCCCGCCAGTCGCGCAGCACCGTAGCTTCGGAAATCTCCAGCAGCGCTGCCGTCTCCGCCATGTCGAGCCCGCCGAAGAACCGCGCCTCCACCATCAGCGCCTGCCGCGCATTCAACTGCGCCAGTTCCTCCAACGCCCCATCCAGCGCCAGTAGTTCGCGATCCCCCCCCGCCAATTCCCCCGCGCTTTCGTCGAGCGTAATCGGCACCACTCCGCCCCCGCGCTTATCCGCCGTCCGCCGCCGCGCCGCCTCGATCAACAGTTGCCGCATCGCCCGCGCCGCGATACGTTTGAAATGCAGCAGCGACGTCGACCCAAACCGTGGCGAATGCGCCAGCTTCAGCCACGCCTCATTCACCAAAGCCGTTGTATTTAAAGTGTTGCTAGGGTCCCCGCGCCGCACGCTCGACGCTAGCCGTCGCAGCTCCTCGTAAGTCAAGCTGAACAAATAGTCCAGCTCCCGCCGCTCTTCCGGGGTCTCGCCCAGCGCGCCGGACATTAGAGAATCTCGCTGAGCCATGACGGTTTCTCACCGGCCGCTGCGCACTGCTGAATGACGGGTCGTGAACTCACGGTCTGGCCGATGCCGCATGTTATCATCCAGCGCCGTTTCGAAGCAACCGAACCAGTACTATGAAACCCAACACTCTACTGATCGCATTCGCCGCCGCAACCGCCGCCGCCGTGGCCCAAACTCCAGCGCTCCAAATGGGAGCCATGTATCAGTGCGCCCCCACGCAGGTCCTGAAGTTGCTCTCCTGCAATGCCGACACCTGCGATGTCCAGATCTACGCCGGAGGACAGCCCGCGCAACGTCTCCAGCCCGCCCGCCAGAAATTAACGGCCCTGCTCGCCCCCTGCCACGTGCAAACCCCGCAGGAAGCCCAAGCCGCGACTCGTGTTGCAAATCAGCCCGATCCCAACGGTTTCAAAGTCGGCGACACCGTGCAGATCAACACCGCCTTCGGGTGGACCCCAGGCCGCATCACAGCCATCGCGGGAAATAATTACCGCGTCAACGCCCAAGGCATTGAGGTCACCAAAACCTATCCCGCCGAATTGCACCGCACCGGCCCGCTCAACGATCGCGATCACGCCGCCGGCCTTTACGATCTCCACGACCGCGTGCAAGTCAACGTCGAAGGCCGCTGGATCGAGAGCGAAGTCCTGGTGACGCAGGGGATGGAATATCAAGTCAAGCTCCCCGGCAATCGCGTCGCCTGGGCCAAGCCCGAAAACCTGCGCTACCTCGGACCCCAACAAAAGCCCGCAGGCACCGCCGCCGGAACCCCACCCCGCCCCGGACTAGTAAGTTGCGCCGGAAAATTCGAAGGCCGCTACGCCAACAGCGGCCTAGGCAACATGACCATCATCTTTCGTTCCGGCAAAGCCACTCTAGCCGACCCCAGTGGCAGTGGTGGTGAAGTGATGGAATGTTGGACCGGCGGCGGCAAGATCTATATTCACAAACCGGGAGATCCCGCCAGTGAAGACATGCCGCTAGACATTAATAATGATGGAACCCTGGACACGCCCTTCGGTGAGATCAAAAAGAAAGGCAATTAGACAGGCAGCGTCACCACTCCGAGTAAGCGTTGCCCTCGAGACTCTTCAAATCCGACCCGCTGCGCACATCGTAAATCCCCGGCTGCGTCTGGTCGACGCTAGAAATCGCGTCCTCCATAATCACCCGCCAGCTCTGATTGTTCCCCGTAATCGGATCCATCGGAACCCCGCGCAGATACCCCTGGTCCACCAGATCCTGCAATGTCTGCGGAGCCTTCTGCTTGTCAAAGGTGTACTCATCAATCACCGTCCGCAGCGTAAACAGATTGTTCTTGAGCAGGCTCTCTTTAGTCCGCATCAACGACTTCTGATACATCGGCACCGCAGTAGCCAGCAAAATCGAAATGATCGCCATAACAATGATCAACTCGATTAACGTGTAACCCCGAAAAAGAGGGACGGAGCCTGATTTAGCCCGTGCCCGCCAACAAATCAGGCTCCGTCCCTTTTTTTCGCCCACGCGATCTCCCTCGGTTCCGTTTCCCCTACCACTCCGCATACGGAGTCCCATCCTTCGCCCGGTCCGTACTCTTACTATAAATATCGAAAATATTCTGCCGCCCCCAGCTCTGAGACTTAGGGTCGTCCTGCATGCTGCGGAATCCCCAATCGTGCGAATTCGTCATCGGATCGATCGGCACCCGCCGCAGAAACTTAATCTTCTTGCCATTGGCATCCTGCAGCAGCTTGACCCCGTCCACCAGTTGATCGAGCGTCTCCGGATACCCCTCCGTACCCAGCTTCACATCGATCTTCCCCGCCAGCGCCGCGTCTTTATAATCGTCGATTGCCTTGCGAATCTCGCGCAGAGCAAACGTCAACTGCCGTTCCTTATCGCGCTGCACTTTATAGCGCGCCAGCGGCACTGCCATGGTCGTCAGCAGCGCCATGATGGTGAATGCTACGATCAGCTCCACCAACGTAAGTCCGCGCTGATTCTTGCGCCGCATTTATTGAATCCGCACTCCCAGCGCCGGCGGAGCCACCACTCCCACCGCCTGCGCCTGCGCATCCTTCAACCCCACTTCTTCCACCGTCAGCGGAGCCTCGCCCGAGCCAATCGCCGTGAACGTCAATACCGCCAGCGTTCCTGGCCCAGATACGCCCGGAGCCCCCGGCAGCCGCGAAATCGTAATCGAAGCTTCGCCCGCGTCGTTGCGAATATCTTTCGTCGATGTCGCCCCGCCGCCGCCCTTCGAGAAAATGTCCCCCGGAGCGATATCCTCCAGCCGCAGCAGATCCGCATTATATTTAATGCGCAGCGGCGCTACTGACCCCAGATTCGCGCCGTTCTCCACCTGTACGTTCACCGTCAACGTCCCGCCGTTCACCGGCATCGCCGAAGGCTGAACACTTACCTTTACCGGAGCCCCCGCAGGTACCGCTCCTACCACCGGCGCCGCAACCACCGTTGACGGACTCGTCACCGTAACCGCACCCGGAAACGGCATAATCGCCGTCCTTTGCGCCGCCACCGGCGCGGCGACAGGCGCTGTAACCGGCGCGGCCACAGTGCCCGCCGTCGGAGGAACAGAATTGAAACCCGTCGCCACCGTTGTCCCCGCGCCCGGATGCAAAATCGATCCCTGCACATCGCCCGGCTTGGGAGCGTAATTGATCTTCACCACCTGATCCGTCCCCGCGTAAATCCCGCGCAGATTCTCCGCCGAATAATCCGGCGTCCGCACGATATGCGGCACCAGCGCAATCATCAACTCCGCTTTGATCTTATCTGTATGGTTGCTGCCGAAGAGCAGGCTCCCCAGCACCGGAATGTTCACCAGTCCCGGAATCCCGTTCACCAGCGAAGTGTCCTGGGATTGGCTCAACCCGCCCAGAATATTAATCTCGCCCTCGCGCAAGCGGATGTCGGCGACATTGGCGCTCTGTTGAATGATGGGCTGCGAAATCCCGCCGATATTGATGTACTGCTGCACGCTCGACACCGTCACTTCAATGTGCAGCGTCACTTCATCGGTCGAATGCACCTGCGGTGTCATGTCGATGTTGACGCCCACATCGGCGTAGTTGAACTGCGTCGAAACCAGGGGACTGATGCCCGCTCCCACTCCGCCCACCGTCGATCCGAAGCTGCCCGTCGCATAAGGAATGCGGCTGCCGATCTTCAGCGTCACCTTCTGCCCGTCCGACGCCCGCACCTGCGGATTGTTCAGCACCTTCGTCCGGCTGTCGCTCAACATCGCCTCCAGCAACCCGCCCGGCAAGGTTGTCGAAAAATCCGAAGTAGAAAGATGCGCGATCTGCGCCAGCGTGAGGGTATTGCCCGTCGTAGTCGTCGTGGTCGTTCCCGTCGTTCCCGTCGACGGGGTGGTAGTGGTTCCCGGAGGCGCAAAGTTAATCGGCACATTCAATCCCGCCGTCCCTGCCGACGCAATGGTAGCCGCCAGATCCCGCGTGCGTTCGCTGTTCACCTGCATGATCATCACGTCCACCACAACTTCGGATTTCGGCTTGTCCAGATCGTGCACCAGCTTCTCGGCCAGCGCGACTTTATCCACCGTATCGCGCACAATCATCGCCCGCTGCGCATTGTAAGTGAACACCCGCCGGATCTCCGCCACCGTCCGGATCGCCGTCGCGATTTCCTGGAACTCCTGCACCGAAGTCGCGTTCGTGACATAAAACACTTTCACCACATCGTCTTCGTAGTCGCGACGCTTGGTGACATTGTCCTCCGCCACGAAAATCGTATTCGGCGTGATCGCCTTCCAGAAGGTATGCGTCAGCGTAGCCAGATAATCGAACGCCTCATCCGCCGTGGCGTTGCTCAAATCCACATTGAAGTTTCGCGCCGGAGCCGCATACTGCGAATCGAACACCACGTTGACGCCCGCCAGCTTCGCGACCGTGTCATATAGCACCTTGGGAGGCTGATTGTTCATCTTCAAAACCGGAATGATCGCCGTCATCGGCTTCAGCTCCGGAGGCCCTAGCATCGAATCCACCTTCTCCTGCGATTGCCGCCGCGTGAGTTCGGCGGGAGTCAGCCCGCGGTCTTCCACTCTCGCGCCCGCCTTGGGCGCCGCCAACATGGTCTGAATGCGCTTGACTTCCTGCAGCGCAATCGCCGAGGATGGGTCCGCCACCAGCGCCTTCTGAAACTCCTGCACCGCCTCCTCGAGCTTGCCGTCCATCCGCAATTTTTGCCCGGCCTTCACATGTGCCTGCCCCGCCTCAAAGCGCGCCTTCCGCATCGGCACCAGATAGGCAATGTCGCTCGGGTCCAGATCGACCGCCTTCTCATAAAGGTCGAGCGCCTTGTCCCATTCCCCTCGGGCCTCCGCCGCCATGCCGTCTTTCAGCAGCTTGTCCGCTTTACGGTTCTTCGCATACAGCCCCGAAACCAGCAGAATCAAAAGTAAAAATACGTATAAGTGTTTTGGCTTCATTATCTTACCGACTACTAACCGCGGCCAGCATGCTACACTGAAACTTCGGCATCACTAATTATGACGCCGATCCGGTCCATCCGTGGAAGAAAAAATCAAAATCCTCAGCGACAACCGCTCCGCCGGCCACAACTACTCGCTATCCGACCGCATCGAAGCCGGCCTCGTCCTCAGCGGCACCGAAGTCAAATCCGCCAAAGACGGCAAAATCCAGCTCAAAGACGCCTACGGCGAAGTCAGCGACAACGAAGCCTGGCTCTGCAACGCGCATATCGGACAATACTCCCACGGCAACATCATGAACCACGAGCCGGTCCGCCGAAGGAAGCTACTCTTACATCGGCAGGAGATCGTAAAAATGCAGAAGACCATCCGTGAAAAAGGACTCACCCTGGTCCCCACCAAGCTATATTTGAAACACGGTCTGATTAAGGTAGAGTTAGCCGTAGGCCGCGGCAAAAAGCTCCACGACAAACGCGAAAGCGAACGCGAACGCGAAATGAAAGACGAAGCCCGCGCCGGCATGGCAAGAAAGCGAAAAGAGTAAAGGACTCAAAGCCGGTGGAACGATCGTGGCTTGTACTTCTCCTACTCTGCCAAGGAGCTTTTGCTCAATGCAGAGTAGTCGCAAGGCCCGGGTATTCTCTTTGTGTACCTAGCAAGTGGCGCGTGAACTTCGAAGTGAGCCCCGATTCGCGAAGGACCATGATCTGTAAGCCGAACGCTTCCGGGAGATGCCAGAAGAACAAGGATATCCACCCAGTCCCTGCTGCTCTGCTAATTGACATCGATGTTGCCGACCGGGGTTATTACGGCGAATGGATGACACCGGACGAATTGATCGCGCGAGCCAAGGATGTGGGAGAACCCATCCCATCGATCTCCGACGTGTCTCTCAAAGGAGCTGGCACTGCGAAACGAAACTGCTGGGTAGCCAGGGTACTGATGTACGGTGATCTATGGGAAGAGACTTACGGACTCATTGTGGACGATCGCCGATTCATGGTCCGGGTTTTCTATAACGATGAACCAACAAAAATCGAATCCTTTCGATCTTCGGTCATCGACATCTTGTCTTCTTTAGCTCTCACAGGTCAGAAAAACTAGAACCACACCCGCACAAGCTATATTTGAAGAACAGAATAGAGACTCATGGAAACCAAGCTCATCTATCAACCCCTAAATGAAGTGGAAGCCGACGCAGTAGCCGTAGTGCTCTTCGAAGACGGCGACAGCATCCCCGCCGTCAAAACCTGGCTAGACGAAATGCGCACCTCCGGCGAATTCGCAGCGAAGCCCGGCGAGTCCGCCACCCTCCACCACCCCCAAGCCCTGAAAGCCAAACGCCTCATCGCCGTCGGCGGAGGCAAAAAAGAAAAGTTCACCCCAGCCTCCCTCCGCAAAGCCGTAGGCTCCGTAGTCCGCGCCGCCAAACAAAAAGGCGTAAAGAAATTAGCCTGGATACTAGACGGCGGCGACGCCGCAGCCGCCGTAGAAGGCGCCATCCTGGGCAACTACGAACCCAACATGAACAAACCCTCGAGCGACGCCAAGCCCCTCGAGTCCTTCTCCCTAGTAGCCCCCGCGAAATCCCCCGCCCTCGATGCAGCCCTCGCCCGTGGCGTAATCCTAGCCGAATCCCAAAACTTCGCCCGCGACCTCGGCAACCAACCCGCCAACCTGATGACCCCCACCGTCATCGCCCAACAAGCCGAAAAGATCGCCCACGACTTCCGCCTCGACATCGAAGTCCTAGACCGCGACCGCATGAAGCAGTTAGGCATGGGCTCCCTCCTCGGAGTCGCCCAAGGCAGCGACGAGCCTCCAGTATTAATCGTCCTAAAATACGTCCCCGCCACGCCGTCGAAATCCCCCGATCACCTAGCCCTAATCGGCAAAGGCGTAACCTTCGACAGCGGAGGCATCTCCATCAAACCCGCGCAAGACATGGAGAAAATGAAGTACGACATGTGCGGCGCCGCCGCCGTCCTCGGGGCCATGCGTGCCATCGCCCAACTAAAACCCAACGTCCCCGTAACCGGCATCGTCCCCTCGGTAGAGAACATGGTGAGCGGCCGCGCCCAACGCCCCGGCGACATCGTGAAATCCCTCTCCGGCAAAACCATCGAAGTCCTCAACACCGACGCCGAAGGCCGCCTCATCCTCAACGACGCCATCACCTACGCCAAACAACTCGGTTGCACCCACCTGGTCGACGCCGCCACCTTAACCGGAGCCATCGTAGTAGCCCTAGGCCACGTCCACACCGGAGCCTTTACCAACAACGAAGCGATGCTAGCCCGCGTCCTCACAGCCGCCAAAGAAGAAGGCGAAAACATGTGGCCCATGCCCCTCGATGACGATTACCGCGAGCTCCTCAAAAGCACCTACGCCGATCTCGCCAACATCGGCCCCCGTTGGGGCGGAGCCATCACCGCCGCCTGGTTCCTCCGCGAATTCGCCGAAGACACTCCCTGGGTTCACCTCGATATCGCCGGCACCGGCTGGTTAGACGAGTCCGCCCCCAACCTGGCCAAAGGCCCCACCGGAGTCTGCGTCCGCACTTTCGCCCAGCTAGCCACTGGTTGGACGAATGGGTCGAAAGCATGAACATCCTAGCAGTAGGAGCCCACCCCGATGACATCGAGTTCGGCTGCGCCCACGTCCTGATCCAAGAGGTGCGCAAAGGAAATCGCGTCAAGCTTTTAGTCTTGTCGAAAGGCGAAGCCGGCAGCAACGGCACCCCCGACGCCCGCGAATCCGAAGCCCGCGCCGCCGCCAAACTAATCGGAGCCGAAATCGATTTCCTTGACTTCGGAGGCGACTGCCACCTCCTCCGCGCCCCCGAAAACGCCTTCAAACTAGCCTACGAAATCCGCAAATTCCAGCCGTCGATCATCCTGGCCCCCCACACCGGAGAAAACCAACACCCCGACCACGCCGTAGTAGGCCACCTGGTCCGCGACGCGTCTCGCTTCGCCCGCTACGGCGGATTAGAATTCCTAAAAGGTTTTTCCCTGAAAGGTACTGCCCCCCACACCATAACCGCGCTCTATTACTACACAATTACCAAAGAATTCGGACCGCCAGACATAGTAATAGACATAACCTCCGTCATCAAAGAATGGGAATCCGCCATGCAATGCCACACCGGCCAATTGCAAACCAGAGGCTACATCGACCTACGCCTCTCCGCCGCCCGCCACCTGGGACTCTCCATAAACACCGAATACGCCGCCGGCCTCTACGTAAACGATCCCATCCGCCTGACGTCTCTATCGGATATCACTCTCTCCTCCCGCCACTTCTAGCCAGCGGAGCGGCCCGTCCTGCTTTTTTTACTTTTCACACAACCGCAAAATGGGGACAGTCCCCAATTTCGCCGCCCCTGCGAAACTTGGGCACTGTCCTTTTTTTTCCCCCGCAAGCAACCCGCCTTTTTCCCCACCCCGCAACCCAACACCCGTTGCCGATTTTCAGCAAGGTGAACTGCCCCCCACGCCCCCACTTTCACCAGGCCGCAAAAGGGGGACAGTCCCCAATTTCGCCGCCCTTGCGAAACTTGGGCACTGTCCTATTTTTGCCCCACGCAAGCAACCCGCTTTTCTCCCCACCCCCAACCCAACACCCATGCCGATTTCCAGCAAGGTGAACTGCCTACGCCCCCACTTTCACGAGACCGCAAAATGGGGACAGTCCCCAATTTCGCCGCCCTTGCGAAACTTGGGCACTGTCCTATTTTTGCCCCCCGCAAGCAACCCGCCTTTTTCCCCACCCCCAACCCAACACCCATGCCGATTTCCAGCAAGGTGAACTGCCCCCCACGCCCCCACTTTCACCAGACCGCAAAATGGGGACAGTCCCCAATTTCGCCGCCCTTGCGAAAACTTCGGCACTGTCCTATTTTTGCCCCACGCGATCTCGCTGAGCAAACCTACCGTGCAGCCGCCTCCGCCCTTTCCGCAACCCGCTTCGCCGGCGCGAGCCCAATCAAAACGACACCGATGATCGCCAGAATAGCCACACCTCCCAGCTCATCCCGCGAAACCATACCGCGAAACGCCTGCGTTCCCATAAGCGCCGCGTGAACCAAACTGGACCACGCCGTGAACGCAATCACACTCCGATGCGCCGCCGGATCACGCACCGCCAAAAGCAAGAAAACGCCCAGCGTCACATAAACGCTAAACATCATCGATAACGAAGGCGCCTGCCGAACAAACACGACCATGGGATAAACCAAAGCCGCAAACACCACGCCCACCAGTACCAACACGACCTTCAACGCCCGCTCTCGATTCATGTACGCCCTCCTAACTTCGTTCGATCCAGAGTATAACCGTAAAATGGGGACAGTCCCGAATTTTCGCCGCCCTTGCAAAAACTTCGGCACTGTCCTATTTTTGCCCCCGCGCACTCCTCCGCGTTTTCAACCTGTCAGTTTGCGCACGTTTACACTTAGCTTAATTTCCGCATTTTATTCCCCCACCGGTGTGTCTATTTCTCGCCTCGATCGCACTATCATCAGGTAATCCAGTAATAACTACTCGGCACAGAGAACAAACAGTGAAGGCAATAAGTCACAAATAAGTTGGCGCAATTGGACGCGCGTGGTGATATACTTCCAGCGGCCAGAACGCCAAATCAACATCGATAGGAGGAAAATCCATGGGTACTCGAAACCCGACTCTACATGAAGGCATAACCGCCGAATTGAATCGGACGGTTTACACGTTCACTCTGAATTCCTTCAAAATCACAGACACTCGCTCGGTGCACAAGGATTCGGACTACGTTTCCGTCGCCGTTGCAGTGGGCGCCAACCCGCCTATTACTTTGCCCGCCAAATCGATGGGGGACTTGAACAACGGAACCTTCGCGGTCAACCTCTCGATACCCAACGTTGCTGTACCTGCAGCGACGGTGGTTGCTTTTTCCTACAGCATCGTTAACTCCGGACATGCTAAGGACGCCGTCTCCCAAGCGCTCCAAAAAGTCGTTTCAGCCGCTGCATCGAAAGCTGCCAGCGCAGGGGCGGGTGCCCTTGGGGGTGCCCTCGGCGGTCCATTGGGAGCCGGGATCGCGAGCGTCGGAACCGCAGCCGCAGGTTGGGTCCTCGGTAAACTCGAGGATATCGTCTTCGCAAACTGCGATGGACCCGTAGCCGCAGGCGACCACGTTTACACCGGCGCGCAACTGGCCGAAAAGACTTCCGGCGGTAAAGTGATCACCGTAACGGATGATAACAAGGGCACGGACTCGCCGGATGGCTGCGGCGGGAACTCGCGCTACTACGTAACCTGGTCGATCGCGGCGCATGCCGCTGCGCCGCTGACCGCGACCGCCCGCTAAGCGCGATCTTAGCTCGATCCAATCGCGGCTGTAATTTCGACTTGTCGCCCCGCTCCGTGAGGAGGCGTCTATAGAGGGCTGTTTCGGCTACTCTATCTTCGCCTCCTAAAATGAAACGCTAAGTGAAGACATATTGGCGTACGTTACAGAGACGTATCGCTATAAATTAGGTGCAAGGAGATTCTAATGAGCATCGAATTAAAAGTTTATGACAACGGCGATCACACTTGTCTCGTTTGGTTGCCTGCCGATGGGAAGCCTATACCTGACTGTCGCGGGTTCACCATCGAACGGACTTCCAAAGGCAACGTCTCTTACATCCACGGAGCGGTCGGTTTCTCTGACACCGATAAACTCGACCCAGCGAATCCCTGCAGTTTCCCGCTGCAACGCTTCCTGTGGTGGGATTATTCCGTCAAGCCCGGCGATACCGTTCAATATTCCGTGATCCCGGTTGTTGGACCCAGTCAATCCAAACTATCGCTCGATACCAAAAACGCCAGCCCCATAACACCGCCGATGACGATAAGCGGCCAAGCCACGCCTCATCTTTCGGCCTACTTCAACAAGGGCATCGTCGCCGCACAATGGGTCTCCAAAGCCCTCAACAACACACCTTCGAAAACCGCAATCACGCCCCTGGTGCAGAAGCCCGGGACGCCCATCCGCAATGCACTCAGCGGACTCCTGCGTCCCGAGGTTCTCAGTCTGCTCGCCTCAACCTTGAAGAACAAGGGTAAGATCTATGCCGCCCTTTACGAATTGAACGATCTGGAGCTGATTCCAGCCTTGGAAGCCTTCGGCCACGACTGCAATCTGATTCTCGCCAACGGCGCCTTCAAACCTCCCGCCAATGATGAGAACGCCGCCGTGCGCCCGCAGTTGAAGTCCAAGGTAACCTTGCTCGACCGCATGGTGACGGGCCAACACTTCGCCCACAACAAGTTCGTCGTGTTCTGCGATTCCACTGGAAAGCCCCAGCAAGTGCTGACAGGCAGCACGAATTGGACCTTCACCGGCCTGTGCACCCAAGCCAATAATGCGCTGATCATCAATGACCCGGAAGTCGCACAAGACTTCCTGGATGCGTGGAACCGCCTGAAAGCCGCCGGCAACGCTTACCCGCCCGCGCTCATACAGGGCAACTCCACAGCGAAAACCTACCAAGTGGATGGCTGCAACATCACCCCCTGGTTCGCGGCCACCTCCGCCGCGCAAGACCTGGCTTTCGCCCGCAAGTTGATCGATGCGGCCGCCGACGGGATTCTGTTCCTGTTCTTCAACCCCGGCACGTTTCAACAGGACCCTACCAAGTGGACACTCCTGCAGAACATTCTGGAGCGCCATAACCCGGCGGATCCCAATTGTAATCCCAGCCTCTACATGCGCGGAGTCGTGAACCAAACCATCGCCGGCCTAACACCCGGCACCACTCCGCCTGCTGGCACCAAGCAGTCCAACCCGCAGCATGACCCCGCCTCTCCCGCGCCGATCACGTTGATCAAGGGCGGCGGAGATGCGCAGCCCATACCACTCGGCCAAAGCGTCATGGTGCCGCACAACATCAAATCCCAGTTCCACACCTGGGAACAGGAACTCCTCGGCGCCAGCATGGTGAACATCCACAGCAAGGTGATTGTGATCGACCCCTTCGGTCAACACCCCGTGCTGATGACCGGGTCGCACAACCTCGGCTACAAGGCGTCCACCGAGAATGACGACAATCTGGTCATCATCGAAGGCAACGCACCTCTAGCCGCGGCCTACGCCATTAATATCATTTCGATTTACCAAACCTACCGCTGGAATAGCTACGTCGAAGCCCACCGGCAAGATCCAAAAGTGTGGCATGGCTTAGTGGATAACGATGCATGGCAGGCCGGCTACTTAACCGGCGACCAACTCGCCGAGACGAAATTTTGGTTGGGTCAATCCGCCGCAGCGCCCGCGAAAGCTCTTGCCGCGACCGCCAACGCCGGCCCCGCAACATCGCCGCATGCTACCTCGACGCACGCGATCGCCTCCGTCTCCTCGAAAGATTCCTCCGCGCGCCCCGTCAAAAAAACCAAAAAGCCGAGTGCGAAGAAGCCCCACAGCAAAACCAGCTAGCCTTCACACATCCACGCAAAATGGGGACAGTCCCGGATTTCGCCGCCCTTGCGAAACTCCGGCACTGTCCTATTTTTGCGTCCCGAAGGACCGCGTCACCCACGCCTAATCCCCCAACCCCAAATGCGCCGCCAACACCGGATTCAGCCTCTCCCCCTTCTCATCCCGCCCCCCACGCGCCAAATACCTCCGAGCAAACTCCGCCCGCGAATCCACCGCCCTAACCTGCTCTTCAACCGACCTCTCCCCCGCAATCCCGTTCCCCCCACTCTCCGTCCATCCCCACAACGAACTATCCGGAAGTATTCTCATAGCCCCAAAATACCCGCCCCGAGCCGCCCACCGCGCCCCGCCAACCCGCATCCCCCTAAACCCAAAGCCTCTCCGCGAGCCATTCCCCAGCCACCCGCACTCCATCCCCGCCGTCGTTGCCCCACATACCCCCCAACTCCTCCGTTCCCCCCGACTCCCACCCCCCAAACTATGACCAACGATGCCCCGCCACCAAGACTCCGCCCACCTAGACCTAGGCGAAGTCTTCCGCCGAGTCCAACAAGAGTTACTAGCCCAACTAGCCGTCGGCCGCCTCTTCGAACACGCCTCCACCGCCGGAGCCGCCTCCGAACACCTCTGGCTCGAAATGTTTGATCGCTATCTCCCCAAGTCCTACCGCGCCGCCCCCGCCTTCATCATCGATTCCACCGGCCGCCGCTCCCGCCAAATCGACATCGCCATCTTCGACCAGCTCCATTCCCCCCTGCTCTTCCCCCACGCCTCCGGAGTCCACGTCCCCGCCGAAAGCGTCTACGCCGTCTTCGAAGTCAAGCCGACTTTCTCCCGCCAATGGCTCCGCGACGCCGCCGATAAAGCGTCTTCCGTAACCGCCCTCCACCGCACCACCCGCCGCCCCAAACCCATCCTCTCCGGACTCCTCGGAGCCACCTCCGTCTGGTCCGAGTCCACCTTCCACGCCAACCTAAGCCGCGCCCTAAAATCGACCCCACTAGACATCGGCTGCTGCCTAAAACACGGCTCCTTCGAACAGACGAGGACCCTCCAAATCAGCTCCCCCGACGAATCCCTAATCTTCTTCTTGTTACGTTTACTAGAACGCCTACGCGCCCGCGGCCCCGCCCCCGAAATCAACCTAATGCACTACGCCGCGTCGCTGCGTTCTTTCCAGTAAGCCACTCGGGGACACTTCGTGAAGTGTCCCCGCCCACTTCTGAACAGTCCCGGATTTTCGCCGCCCTTGCGAAAACTCCGGCACTGTCCCTATTTTTGCCCCACGCGAATATGCCGATGCCCCCCACTCCCGGACATCCGCAACCCCAGAGCACTGTTCTGGACCGAACTGGGGACAGCCTAGAAGTGTTCCCCCAACTGGTACTCGCGTGCCACATTTTGAGACAAATCTTCGGCTTTACGATCAATTCTCAAACGCAACAATGATATTCTACTCAACAGCGCCGATACTACTCGAAAACTAGGCGGAAGGGCTCTTGATGAAAGATACGGCGATAGAACCGGAAAACACGCAACTTCCGAACTGCCCCACAAATCTTATCAGTGACGCACCTGCGAGAGAGGATAAATTCGGTTCTCACAAAAGGGTCGCTGAGGCCGTCGCGCTGCTCCTCTCATCACAAGAATCGGGCGGAAAGATGATCGGCCTGGAAGGGGGCTGGGGATCAGGGAAAACGACCGTTATCAATATGGTGAGCGATCTCTTGGAGGGCAAGAGCAACATCACAGTCTTCCGATTTGATGCGTGGGCTCATCAAGGCGACCCCCTTCGAAGGACATACCTCGAATCTCTGATCGTACACTTTCAAAACCTTAGAGGCACAAATTGGCTACCGGAAAAACGACGTGAGCATTGGAAAGATCGCGTACTGGAAATTTCCCGTCGAAAAAGAGTAACTGAGACGCGCACCGATGTTTTGCCTTCAACCTTTGCTCAGTGGGCCGCTGCGGCAACGCTCCTCATGCCGATCGGGCTCGTCCTTCTAAATAGGGGACTGGAGACGGGAGTTACATTCAATCGATCGAATTCCGTGAATTGGAACTTCGTTATTGGAGTTCTACTCTCGCCCGCGCTTTTGTGGTTAGGCCTCTACCACGGAGCTAGAGCATTGTGGCGGAACGAGAAGCCCAATTTTCGTCTCTTTGAGGAAAAACAAAACGAAACCGAGCGGTCAGAAACGATAGAGACTCCGGAGCCGACATCGTTGGAATTTGAGCGCTTCTTTGATGAGTTGATGGACGACGTTCTGTCGAAGAATCACGATCGCTCGGTCGTTGTAGTTCTCGATAATTTAGATCGTGTCGACGCCGCCGATTTTTTAGCTGTCTGGGCAACCCTGCAAACCTTCCTGCAGCACCGCGGAATCGATGAAAAGAGTTGGCGTTACCAGATCCGTTTCGTCGTGCCTTTCGACCTCGAAGGACTACAAAGCCTCTGGGAGAATCGCGGTGCTGGAAACTCCGAAAACATTGAGTCCAGCGGCGTCGCAGCATCATTTCTAGACAAGAGCTTTCAAATTCGTTTCGAAGTGCCGCCATTGCTGCTATCCGATTGGAAGTTCCATCTGATCGATCTGCTCCATCAGGCCCTTCCAAACCACGACGACGCCGACTTACAAGCGGTCTTTCAAGTGCTCAGTCGTTGCCTAGGATCGAAGCCACCCACGCCCCGTGAGTTAATACTGTTCGTGAACCAAATTGGAGCTGTTCATAGACAGTGGCAAGATGGTCACTCCCCTTTGGATCACATCGCTTACTACGCGTATCTGCGCCGCCACTACTCACAGAAAGAGGTTCAGCGAGATCTCCTTGACGCCAAGCATCCTCCCGCCGATTTGCAGAGCCTTTTCACCTCCTCAGACGCTCTCCGTCGCAGCCTCGCAGGCCTCTTCTTCAATGTTCCCCCCGACCACGGGATGCAACTTCTAATAGGTGGGGCTATACGCGAAGCTATCGCGAAGGACCCGCTAGAACTACAAAGGCTTGAACAGCTTCACGGAAGAGACTTTTGGGATGTTATTGAAATTGTATCGTACGACCTAATAGGGCGGGGGGCCGGGGAATTGGCCAACGCGGGCATGTGTCTCGACAAGTCGAAACTACTCGATCAGGATCGCGATCAGGCGAAGGTCGTTAGAAGGCGAATAGGTCAGGCTGCGCAAAAGGTCGCAGCATGGGCCCCCATTGAAATATCTTTGCTTGAGGGAGTTTGCTCGATTTGTCGCATTGTGGACGACTCCGTCGTCACTGCCGCCGTTATTGCAAGACTTCGTGATAGCGTTCAGACAGAACCCATCTTGCCGTCGGAATTGTCAACTTCCGTGGTGGACGGCCTAGTTACGATATTCGATACTGTATCCAGTCTGGGCCACCAAGCCGCATTGACGGAGCCTTTCGTAATTCGAGTCGACGAAAACAGCTGGATTGCACTCTGCCAACATTTAGCAGTCGAACCATTATTACGATGGAACGCCCTCATTCGACCTATTGGCGGATTCCAGCATGTTGCGGAGGGTCTTGCGGTAATTGCCTCGGGCGGTTCTTGGACAATCGAACACCTGACTGCCTTGAATGTAACGCAGAGGGCGTTCGGTGGCGGCGATTGGACTCCTTTAACCTCAGCTATTGATCAGCGATTATCCCAGGTAGCCGGACCGTCAAGACCGTCTACTTTAGAAGTGACCCTCTTACTTGGCGCGCTCTCCGCCGTCCGACGCTATGCTCCAGAACTTGTTTTGGTCGTACTCAAACACCAGGCAGACAGCGGATATCTTTCACACTGGCTCAATCAGGCTCAAGCGGAGGACAATACACCCTGCAAAGCGGCGTGCATCGCTGCATTTTGGGAACAAAAGCCCGATCTTGCTGCACCACAGGGGATTGCGAATTCTATCGCTGGACATCAAGTACTCTTGTCTTTGCTCACCCAACAGGACGCCGCTTTAGCGGAACAAATCGTAACCGATCTCACATCTGTCGACAAGCTTGATGTACTCTTTACGATCGCTGACAGCCGGAACGTGCTAGATCCTCTTGTTGTCGCATGCTTGAACGTAGCCGCTGAGAGTGATAAGCCTGAACGAATCTTTACGCCCGCGTCATTACTCGCCCACTGGAAGGGTCTCTACAAGCAGATGACGGCGTTTCAGAACCTGATCGGTACTCTAAGCAGGAAAGCACATTTTATCTCCGATCTGCAGCGGGCAGAGGGTGGATTTAATAAGTCAAACGTCGGACTGTATCTCGCAATCTGTACAACAGATGCAACAGCCGCATTTCGAGAATGGTGCCGGCAAGGTCTCCATGGACTCAGTAAAGAGGATTGGATTTCCGAGATTACGACTTACGGAGATGCTCTGAGACTTGCGATCGTTTTAGTTCAGAAAGGCGACAGACCCGCTCTGACACAGTATTTCCAGGACGCTTTGAGGGAGCGCGCGAAAGAGGTGGCAACAGGAACAGTGACGTTACCCACGCAATTTATAGCCGATAGGAAGACCGTATTTGCAGTTCTAGATCCTAGCCAACTCCCGATTTTAAGGAGCCGACTAGTCAGTGTGGCAATCGAATCGAACGGTAAAGCCTCAGATCAGTTCTTTGCCGCCTTCGGCGAGGAGATCGCACACCCCGAGGCTATTAGAAGACACCAGACGGTTATCGAGGGACTGTTCTCCCCGCTGGTGGAGACCCAAAACGTCGCCGGGCTTCGATGGTTAAAGGGCGTCATTCAAATCAACCAGGGATTGCTGAACGAAAGTGAATTCGACAAAGATGCGGTACTTGATTTTCGAAATCGCATTCAAACAGAGTCCCGAAAATCTGAGGAACAAGAGAGTGAAGCGCACCGGGTCATAGTCGAAATCGGGGGTGAACTGGGTATCCCAACTGAGCCAACACAACCCGATCACGAAGCTCCGCCCGAACCTGACAAATAATGTTCGAACCCTTTTTCCCCTGGGCGCGACACCCCAATACATAGCTGCGGCTCGTCAACCTAATGCGGCCGATCTTCTAAGCCCGTGATGCGCTGCTCGTGTGCATGGGCGATCCGCGCCAAGCTGTCGATGCTTTCGATAACATGCGCTAGTAGAACCTGATTCTTTTCGAAACCTGCGTCTAAGTGTGCGAACGCTTCGCGCTGGGTATGCACCAGCAACTCCACGGACTGAGATAGCGCCTCGTGGCGTTCAGTCAGCTTCTCCAGACGTTGGTCGATATCCATCTGACTCATAGTATATCCGAGGCCGGATAGTTCTCAGACATTCTCGCCTTAAACGCAAAAAGCCCCCAGCTGGAGTTTATCCTCCCGACTGGGGGCTTTTCAATTTAATCTGGGCAACGTCCTACTCTCCCACACACTCGCGCGTGCAGTACCATCGGGGCTGAAGGGCTTAACTTCCGTGTTCGGGATGGGAACGGGTGGGACCCCCTCGCTACAGTCACCCAAAACTTGGTTTGATCTCAAAGAGCCGGCCCGTAGAGCGCGACTCTCTGACTTTGAATATTGACGGGCAAGCCACAATTCTTAAAACTATGAGCACTACAAAATTGCTTAACACCAAAAATTTCTGTTTAACGCATTCCGCCTTGCAGCGGTCCGCGTATCACTACTCTGTATCCACAGTAAAATTTTATGGTCAAGCCGAACGGGCTATTAGTAACGGTCAGCTCAACGTATTACTACGCTTACACATCCGTCCTATCAACGTGGTCGTCTTCCACGGCCCTTCTTAGCTTTCGCTTGGGAAATCTCATCTCGAGGAAGGTTTCGCGCTTATATGCCTTCAGCGCTTATCCCGACCAGACTTCGCTACCCAGCTATGCCACTGGCGTGACAACTGGATCACAAGAGGTCTGTTCAGCCCGGTCCTCTCGTACTAAGGCCAACCCCTCTCAAATTTCCTGCGCCCACCACAGATAGGGACCGAACTGTCTCGCGACGTTCTGAACCCAGTTCACGTACCGCTTTAATAGGCGAACAGCCTAACCCTTGGGAGCTTCTACACCCCCAGGATGCGATGAACCGACATCGAGGTGCCAAACCGGAGCGTCGATGTGAACTCTTGACTCCGATCAGCCTGTTATCCCCGGCGTACCTTTTATCCGTTGAGCGATGGCCCTTCCATACAGAACCACCGGATCACTATGTCCTGCTTTCGCACCTGCTTGACTCGTTGGTCTCGCAGTTAACCTGGTTTATGCCATTGCACTCGAAGGAGGATTTCCAAACCTCCTGAACCAAGCTTCGAGCGCCTCCGTTACAATTTAGGAGGCGACCGCCCCAGTCAAACTACCCGCCTACCAATGTCCTTCTCCCGGATTACGGGACGTAAGTTAGAATCACAGAATGCTCAGGGTGGTATCTCACTGGTGGCTCCTCTGAAACCAAAATCCCAGATTCAAAGCCTCCCACCTATGCTGCGCAGAGCACCCCATAATTCATTGATAGGGTATAGTAAAGGTGCACGGGGTCTTTCCGTCTTGTGGCGGGCATCCGGCGTCTTCACCGGAACCACAAATTCGCCGGGCGGCATGTTAAGACAGTCGTCAGATCGTTACGCCATTCGTGCAGGTCGGAACTTACCCGACAAGGAATTTCGCTACCTTAGGACCGTTATAGTTACGGCCGCCGTTCACCGGGGCTTCAGTTCACAGCTTCGCCTTGCGGCTAACCGCTCCCTTTAACCTTCCGGCACCGGGCAGGCGTCAGCCCCTATACGTCGTTTTCGACTTTGCAGAGACCTGTGTTTTTGTTAAACAGTCGCCTGACGCGCTTCGCTGCGACCCCCATTGCTGAGGGCACTCCTTATCCCGAAGTTACGGAGCTAATTTGCCTAGTTCCTGAACATACCATCACCCGAGCGCCTGAGAATACTCATCTCGTCCACCTGTGTCGGTTTGTGGTACGGATACGGCCGTTCTCCTTAGCGGATTTTCCTGGCAGACAGTCGGGCGGATTTCCCCTTCCCAACCTCGCTTCACTCTGGAGTTAAACCATTACACCCAGAGCTTACACGCTGCGTCCCCGCATCGGTCTTGATCGAACGTTCGTAGTCACGGAATGTTAACCGTGTGTCCATCGGCTACGCCTTTCGGCCTCACCTTAGGCTCCGACTAACCCTGAGCGGATTAACCTTTCTCAGGAAACCTTAGACTTACGGCGACCAGGGTTCTCACCTGGTTTTTCGCTACTTATGCTGGCAGAGTCTCTTCCTAACGATCCAGTGCTGCTCTCGCTACACCTTCACATCAGTTAAGAATGCTCTCCTACCACACGCTGGACCGAAATCCAGCGCATCCATAACTTCGGTACCATGCTTGAGCCCCGTTGGATTGTCGGCACCGACCCACTCGACCAGTGAGCTATTACGCTTTCTTTAAAGGATGGCTGCTTCTAAGCCAACCTCCTGGCTGTCTGAGCGAATCGACTTCCTTTCCCACTTAGCATGAATTTAGGGACCTTAGTTGATGGTCTGGGCTCTTCCCCTTTTGACGACGAAGCTTAGCCCCCGCCGTCTGACTCCCGCGCTACTCGTTTACGGCATTCGAAGTTTGGTTGAATTCGGTAACCTGGGAAGGCCCCTAGTTCATCCAGATCTCTACCACCGCGACGGACCACGCGAGGCTAGCCCTAAAGCTATTTCGGAGAGAACGAGCTATCACGGAATTTGATTAGCCTTTCACCCCTACCCTCAGCTCATCCGAGCTGTTTTCAACCAACACCGGTTCGGACCTCCATCCGCTGTTACACGGATTTCATCCTGGCCAAGGGTAGATCATCCCGCTTCGCGTCTTATCCCAGCGACTGAACGCCCTATTCAGACTCGCTTTCGCTTCGGCTCGCTTAAAGCTTAACCTTGCCACTGAGATAAACTAGCCAGCTCATTATTCAATAGGCACGAGGTCAGGCATTCCGCTTGCGCGGCATAGCCCTCCCACTGCTTGTAGGCATGCGGTTTCAGGTACTATTTCACTCCCCTCGCAGGGGTACTTTTCACCTTTCCCTCACGGTACTTGTTCACTATCGGTCGCAAGAGAGTATTTAGCCTTACCGGATGGTCCCGGTAGATTCCCGCAGGGTTCCACGTGTCCCGCGGTACTTAGGAGCCACTTGAAAGAAGATTGCATTTTCATATACGGGGCTGTCACCCTCTATGGCCGGCCTTTCCAGACCGTTCTATTAACACTTTCTTATCCCTCGTTTAACCGAGCAATCTGACAAGCTTTCGCCTGCCCGACTGCTAGATTATTGTGGTCCTGCAACCCCGAACTCTCCTTGCGGATCGTTCGGTTTAGGCTGTTCCGAGTTCGCTCGCCACTACTATCGGAATCACGGTTGTTTTCTCTTCCTAGGGGTACTGAGATGGTTCACTTCCCCCCGTTCGCTTCCTACGACTATGTATTCATCGCAGGATAACCAGTGTTCGCACTGGATGGGTTCCCCCATTCGGAAATCCCCGGATCATAGATTGCTTGCATCTCCCCGAGGCTTATCGCAGCTAGCCACGTCCTTCATCGCCTTCTTGCGCCAAGGCATCCACACGCATGCCCTTAGTAGCTTGACCATAAAATTTACTCTAAACACAGAGTAGTAATTCTAGTATTCATTTTTAGCGCTACCGGCCACCAGATATTTGCGACGCCACCTTATGGTGGACTCCTGGTGACCTTTGCAACTTTGTAGTTGCCCGTCAATATTCAATTGTCAAAGAACTCGATGATTATCAGTCATCAGCACGGGCCGTGTTGGCGGCGCCTGCTGATGCCTGAGCGAAGCTTCAAACTTATGGTGGGCCTGGATAGACTCGAACTATCGACCTCGCCCTTATCAGGGGCGCGCTCTAGCCACCTGAGCTACAGGCCCATTCGACCTGTTCGCTCGCAAAGCCTGGTGGAGCTGGTCGGGATCGAACCGGCGGCCTCCTGAATGCAAATCAGGCGCTCTCCCAGCTGAGCTACAGCCCCGGAAAAAATTTGAATCGAGGCCAGTTGAACGCGGGACCACCGAGACCAGCTCGATGATCATAAAAGGTCGTGCGGAACTTGAGAAAGAGAACTGAGACTTGCTTGCACGATCTGTAAACAGACCGCTTGGGCTTATGGACTGAAACGACTATCACTTACTTGGATCGGTTGTAAACTTCCGACCTTTTTTCGGTGATTTCAGCCACGTTCTCTTAGAAAGGAGGTGATCCAGCCGCAGGTTCTCCTACGGCTACCTTGTTACGACTTCACCCCAATCATGAATCATACCTTGGGCCTGTTTGATTAGGACTTCTAGTACAATCCACTTTCGTGATGTGACGGGCGGTGTGTACAAGGCCCGGGAACGTATTCACGGCATCGTTCTGATACGCCATTACTAGCGATTCCAGCTTCACGCAGGCGAGTTGCAGCCTGCGATCCGAACTGAGAACGGTTTTTTGCGATTGGCTCCCCCTCGCGGGTTTGCAGCGCTTTGTACCGTCCATTGTAGCACGTGTGTAGCCCTGGACATAAAGGCCATGATGACTTGACATCATCCCCACCTTCCTCCAACTTATCGCTGGCGGTCTCCTGAGAGTGCTTCCCTTACGGGAGTGGCAACACAGGACAAGGGTTGCGCTCGTTGCGGGACTTAACCCAACATCTCACGACACGAGCTGACGACAGCCATGCAGCACCTCGACTCCGGTCTCTTGCGAGAAGTCTCTGTTTCCAAAGATGATCCAAAGCCGTTCGAGCCCAGGTAAGGTTCTTCGCGTTGCGTCGAATTGAACCACATGCTCCACCGCTTGTGCGGGCCCCCGTCAATTCCTTTGAGTTTCAGCCTTGCGACCGTACTCCCCAGGCGGCATACTTAACGCGTTAGCTCCGGCACGAACGAAATGAATCGCTCACACCAAGTATGCATCGTTTAGGGCGTGGACTACCAGGGTATCTAATCCTGTTTGCTACCCACGCTTTCGTGTCTCAGCGTCAGAAGTGGTCCAGTAAGCTGTCTACACCACAGGTGTTCCTCCTGATATCTACGCATTTCACCGCTACACCAGGAATTCCGCTTACCTCTCCCACCCTCTAGCATTCTAGTTTCCGCTGCACCCTCCCAGTTAAGCCGGGAGATTTCACAACAGACTGGGAACACCGCCTACACACTCTTTACGCCCAGTAATTCCGAACAACGCTCGCTGCCTACGTATTACCGCGGCTGCTGGCACGTAGTTAGCCGCAGCTTCTTCTCCGGGTACCGTCATTATCGTTCCCGTCGAAAGAGCTTTACACCCCGAAGGGCTTCATCGCTCACGCGGCGTCGCTGCATCAGACTTTCGTCCATTGTGCAAGATTCCCCACTGCTGCCTCCCGTAGGAGTCTGGCCCGTGTTTCAGTGCCAGTGTGGCCGTGTGCCCTCTCAGGCCGGCTACCGATCTTCGCCTTGGTGGGCCATTACCCCGCCAACTAGCTAATCGGCCGCGGACTCCTCTTTCAGCGCATTGCTGCTTTCCCTTTACAGGCTTATGCGGTATTGTCTCCGGTTTCCCAGAGGTATTCCCCACTAAAAGGTAGATGATCCACGTGTTACTCACCCGTGCGCCACTTTACTTAGGATTGCTCCCTTTCTCGTGCGACTTGCATGTGTTAAGCGCGCCGCCAGCGTTGATTCTGAGCCGGGATCAAACTCTCGTTTGAACCGTTTCGGTTTCGATGAGACCTTTCGGCCTATCTAGCCTGGCAGGCAGATCTCGTTTATTGAAAAACTTCGACCTACCGTGCCGATTTGTTTGTCGCCTCAGTTTGAACTCAAGTTACTGACGAATTAGTTGCTTACTACGCCCATCGGCCACCCTTACGGGCGACTTCCGAACGCAGCAGCATAACTTCTACTTCGCGTCCAACCAGATTTTCAAAGATCTGCGCAACGAACCCGCGATCCTTTCGGAAAACGAATTCCCTGCCGGCCTCGAAAGCCGTTCGGACATGGCACCTTGCAAAACGCGCAAGGATGACTCACATCCAGAAATTATGGGAGCCTGAAAGAACTACTTCAGATGGAGGTTCCGAAACCACAGCAGGATTAACTCACTACTGCGTTTTCGCCTTCCCTACCCTGGCACGCTAGTACTACCGTTCTAGCGTACATCGTCTACATTAGCAAACCTTGGACCGCTTGGCAAGTTCTTTTTTACAAAACTTGCAAAGGGGAGGTTTTTGATCTCAACCCAGATCCAGGCTGCTGTCGTTCGACGGCTTGTTCAGAATAGCAAATGGGTTAGGGGATGTGCAAGTGGTGAGGCGAAAAATCTTTTTGGCTCGCAGATGGGAACCGATGGACGCAGATAAGAAAGCGCGACTGATTTTCGGCTACGCGCCGGCGGACTTGGAGCTTTCGGCGGCTTGTTCGATGAGCGCCGCTACCGGGCCGGGCTGCGACACATAGATGGCGTGGCTACCGGGGACCTCTACGACTGTCGAGCCGGCACGCTTGGACATGGAGCGCTGGGCGGCGGGCGGGATCATCTTGTCGTCGGTGACCACCAGGTACCAACTTGGCTTCGCGCGCCATGCTGGCTGGCTAATCGCACCGGAGAGAGCGGCTACGCCCCACGGGACCTGAGAGTCGGCCATGAACGCGGCCTTGTCGGCGTCTACGTCAGCGGCAAAGGCTGCGGGGAACTTCGCCTTTTCGAGGAATAGATACCCGTCCTGCGGGCCCTGGATGGGCGGCACGGGCGCGCCCGGCGGTGCATCTTTGAGGAGCGATGCCACAGACTCACCCTTGTCGGGAGCAAAGGCGGTGATATACACAAGGCCGGTTACTTTGGGATCGTTGCCCGCTTCGGTGATCACTGCTCCGCCGTAGGAGTGGCCCACGAGAATCACGGGACCGTCCTGCGCGGCAAGAACACGCTTGGTCGTGGCCACGTCGTCGGCCAATGAAATGGTCGGATTTTGTACGATGCTGACGTTGTAGCCAGCCTTCTTTAGGATCTTGTAGACTCCTTCCCAGCCTGCTCCGTCCACGAAGCCGCCGTGGACCAAAACGATATTCTTCACTTTCATGACTTACATCCTTGCTAGGTGC
Source organism: Bryobacterales bacterium (assembly GCA_963710155.1). Classification (GTDB taxonomy): domain Bacteria; phylum Acidobacteriota; class Terriglobia; order Bryobacterales; family Bryobacteraceae; genus Palsa-187. The sequence continues at coordinate 142,435 of CAVPZQ010000013.1, forward strand.
TTCTCCGGACGCTCATTGGAGGTAATGAGGGGCAAAGACGTTACAAGACGAAGGAGACATGAGAGCCAGCCGCTGGTCGCCCGCCGGAACGAAAGGAACGGTCCACACATTGATTGTCGGATGACGCGGAGGCGTCTATAGCGCGGCTTTCGCGACTGGCGCGGTGTTAGTTCCGATCTGCGAGCAAGAAAAAAACATTGGCTCACAGATGGGAACCGATGGACGGAGATAGGAAACGGTTAGGCTAGGGCGGCGTTTAGGATTTCTTGGATTAGGGCGTCGTACGACACGCCGGCGTTTAGGGCGGACTGGGCGAAGTCTTCATCCTCTGCTAGGGACGGGTTGGGGTTGGCTTCTATAACGAAGACGTCGCCTTTCGGCGACAGGCGCACGTCTATGCGACCGAAGCCGCGGATTTTTAGTAGGCGGTATACCTTTTTTGCTAATTGAGAAAGATATTCGGGCATGCGGTCGGGTAGGGGCTTCGCTGGGCCGTTGGTGATGCCCCATTTTTGGCGGTATTTTTCGTTCCACTTGGCGTGGTAGGTCGCGAACTTGGGGGTGTCTTCGGGGACTTGTTCGAAAAAGATTTCGCGCGTGGGAAAGACTGTCAGGCGGTGGTTGCCTAGGACGCTGAGATAGAGCTCGCGGCCTTCTATGTACTCCTCTATGAGAACATCGCAGTTGAATTTTTGGTGGATGAAGCGCATGCGCTCTAAGGCTTCTGTCTCGTCGCGCGCGAAAGACGATTTGCTGATGCCGTCGGAGGATTCTTCGCCTACTGGTTTTACGAAGGCGGGGTAGTTGAAGCGCTTGAGATGACGTAACGGATGGGCGTGGTGGGAGACTACGAAATTTGGGGAGTGGACGCGGTGGTAGGCTAGGACTTTTTTCGCTAGGGCTTTGTCCTTGCAGAGCAGGAGGGCGTCGGGGCCGGCTCCGGTGTAGCGGACCTTCATTAGATCTAAGAGTGCTGGGATGTTGGGTTCGTGGGAGCGGTCGTGGTGGAAGGATTCTGAAAGATTGAAGACTAGGTCGGGGGCGTAGGTGGTCAGCTTGTCGACTACCGCGGGGACGTTGTCGAAGACTGCCAGCGTTTCTACTTCATGGCCTAGGCGCTGCAGGCATTCCAGGACGCTGGCTTCGGTGGGCTTGTCGTGTTCTTTCAGAGTCTGGGGAGAGAACTCCTGGTTGGGGTCTACTGCATGGGCCAGGTCGAAGAGGGCTAGGATTTTCATGCTAGACGGACCTCTTGAAGCGGCCGGTATAGAGATGATTGGTGACCAGGGCTGCTAAGTAAGACGCCAGGTCAAAGTAGAGGCGGGCGGGGCCTGTGGGAGCTTTTAGTTTTAATTCCTGGCAGCGGCTGGTGAGTTTTTGGACGAGCATGTTGACGGTGTATTTGCGTTGGCCGGTCCACTGGACGATGGAAGAGATTAGGGCGGCGCGGTGTTGGCGCATGAATTTGGCGGCGGATTCTCCGGTGGGTTCGGTGGTGGCGAAGATGGAGCGGAGGTCGGCGTCGTAGACGTCGGGGAAATCTTCGGCGTAGAGTTTGCGGCGGGCGGTGTAGTGGCGGGCTAGGGTGGTGCGGAGTTTGCGGGCTTCTGAGATGCGGCGGCCGCGCTTGACTACGGGTCTGGTGGCGGCCACTTCTTGCATCAGGAGTTCGACGTATTCAAGTTTCTCTAACGCTTTCCAGCCGCGGTAGCGCTGGCGCCAGTCGTCGGGTGGAGAGGAGAGCCAGACGGCGAAGGTTTCGGCGAAGTCTTCGTCGGGGTGGGCTTGGGCGTACCAGTTGGGCAGGTGGCGGACGAAGCTGCGGCTGTAGGGGCGCGGCGTGTAGGTTTCCGGCGCGTATTCGGCTTCGGGGGAGCCGAAGATGCTTTGCCAGTCTGGGCGCTGGGAGAATTTGTAGGCGTGGTCGATGGCGTGTCCGCATTCGTGGCGCAGGAGCATTTGGCACCATTCGGCGGTGCCTCCTTCGACTTCTAACATCTGGCGGAGTTCTAGAGCTTTTAGGCGGGGGTGGGCTAAATAAAACGGGATGGCGATGGCGGGGGCGCCTGCGGGGGAGAACCATTCGTCGCCTAGATAGCAATCGGGGCGGAGGGCTACGCCGCGTTGAGCTAAGTCTTCGTGAAATTGGCGGAGGCGGGGTTCGAGTTCGCTGCCTTCGATACGCACGCCTAGATCGCAGATGCGGACGGCTAGGAGTTCTTCGTCTTTTAAGGCGGCCCACGCGGGTGGGGCGGGGGGAACGGCCGGCGGCGGGGACGCTGGGGCGGACGGCTCCGCCGCGATTTCCATTTCTATATCGTAACGTCTCGGCGAGTAATATCCGGGGGACTGCAAACAAGCGTGGCAGCATCGAATTCGATACGCCCGCTGGGGCATGCTTTCACCACGCTTCCGGCGTTGACGAAGGAGAACGCGTCGGGCGCTATCGCGCGGTGGAGTAGTCGGCTTCGAGCATGCGATAGACGGCTTCGCTCATGCCGCAGCGCTGGTAGACGGCTTGCGCATGTTGGTTGTGGGATTCGACGTAGAGGCGGAGTCCGCAGACGTTGGCGCGTTGGCGGGCTAGGGCCTCGACGTGCGCGTAGAGGGCTGAGAAGACGCCGCGGCCGCGGACTTCGGGAAGCGTGTAGACGCTTTGAATCCACCAGAAATCGGCGTTGCGCCAGTCTGACCATTCATAGGTGATCATCATCTGGCCGGCGGGGTGGCCGTTGCGCTCGGCGATCAGGTAGAAGCCGCGCGTGGGATCGTCGAAGACGGCGCGGACGCCGGCGCGGAGAGTGGGCGGGTCTAGGGCACGGGCTTCGGTTTCGAGCGCCATAGCGAAGCTGCCGCGGACGAGGAATTCGATGTCGTCGAGGGTGGCGGGGCGGATGGTTGTATCAGTCATAGGTCTCGACTTCGATTATGATCGAAATATCATGTTTACGCGCGGGTTTTTGCTCCTTTTCGGGCTGGCGCCTTTCGTGACCGCGGCGGGGCCGGCGATTCAACTTTCTGTGGATGCGAGCGATATGGCTCGCAGGATTTTGCACGCTAAGGAAACTGTACCGGTTTCGGCGGGCACAGTGCGGCTGGCTTATCCGAAATGGATTCCGGGGGAGCATGCGCCTACGGGTCCGGTGACGGATGTGGTCGGTTTGAAGATCACGGGAGGCGGGAAGACGCTGAACTGGCGGCGCGATCCGGTGGAGTTGTTCATCATCGCGGTGGATGTGCCGGCGGGCGTTACGTCGATCGAGGTGGTCTTCGATTTTCTGGTGCCGCCGGATGCTTCGGGATTCACTTCGGGGGCATCGGCTACATCGCAACTGGGGTTGATGAGTTGGAACCAGGTGCTGATGTATCCGGCGGGGACTCCTTCGGATCAATTGGATCTGAACACTACGCTGAAGGTTCCGCGCGGATGGCGTTACGGGACGGCGCTGCCGATTGCTCGCGAAACTGGGGACACTATCGAGTTTCAACCGGCTTCGCTGACGACCGTCGTCGATTCGCCGGTGATCATGGGGGCTAACTTCAAGTCAATTGACTTGTCGCCAGGGGACAAGACTCCGCATTATCTGAATCTGGCGGCGGATTCTCCGGCGGATTTGGAGATTTCGCAGGATAAGATCGACAAACTCAAGAATTTAGTCAAGGAAAGCGGGGCGATGTATGAGTCGCGGCATTATCGGGATTATCACTTCCTGGTTACGTTGAGCGATCATGTGGCGCATTTCGGGCTGGAGCATCATGAGTCGAGCGACGACCGGGTGGCGGAGAAGACGTTCACGGACGATACGTTGTGGCGCAACGATGGGTCACTGCTGCCGCATGAGATGACGCACTCGTGGAACGGGAAGTTCCGGCGGCCGGCGGGGCTGGCTACGAGCGACTACGAGAAGCCGATGGATGGGGGGCTGTTGTGGGTCTACGAAGGGCTGACTAATTATTTAGGGGAAGTATTGGCGGCGCGGAGTGGAATTTGGACGGCTCAGCAGTATCGCGAGAATCTGGCGAATGAGGCGGCGGAGCTGGATAATACTCCGGGGCGTGAGTGGCGTCCGCTGGCGGATACGGCGACGGCGGCGCTGTTGCTTTACGACAGCCGGGCAGACGGGAGCAGCTATCGCCGAAATACGGATTTTTATCCGGAGGGGTCTTTGATCTGGCTGGAGGCGGACACGCTGATCCGGCGGGAGAGCAGGGGGCAGCGGTCCCTCGATACTTTCGTGCAGAGTTTTCACGGAGGGGCCGGGGGCAAGCCGGAGTTGAAGCCGTACACGGCGGACGAGTTGTATGCGGCGTTGAATGCGGTGCAGCCTTACGACTGGCGCGGGTTTTTCGAGCAGCGGGTGTATCGGATTCAGGCGCGGGCTCCGCTGGGTGGGATTGCGGCGGGCGGGTGGCGGCTGGTTTATAAAGAGGAGCCGTCGGACATGTTCAAGGCTAGCGAGACGGCGCACAAGGGTGTGGACGTGCGGTATTCGCTGGGGCTGATGCTGAGCGAGCAGGGAGATGTGATCGATGTGGTCCCGGGGAGTCCGGCGGGACGAGGGGGGATGGTGGCGGGGACGAAGGTGCTGGCGGTGGGTGGGCGGCAGTTTTCGAGTGAGGTGGTGCGGGCGGCGATTAAGGATGCCAAGGGCGGGACGACGGCGATTGAGTTGATCACTAAGGATGGGGACATTTATAAGACGTTTCGCGTGGAGTGCCATACGGGGGAGCGGTATCCGGATCTGGAGCGGGTGGCGGGGCAGGCGGATTTGATGGGGGAGATTACGCGGGCGAAGGTGAAGTAGTTCTCATCTGCGGGCGGGGAAAAAGAAATTGGCTCACAGATGGGAACCGATGGACGCAGATAAGACAGAATTTCTACAAATCGAGGCCGGGGGCTTCGTGGCCAAGGTAAAGTGAGACTGTGAGCATGCGGGGTTTCGTTTACCCGGCGAAATTGAGCGCCGAAAAGAACGGCGGCTTCACCGTACAGTTTCCAGATCTGCCCGAGGCGATCACGAGCGGGAAGGACCGCGCGGATGCATTGCTTCAGGCGGCCGATTGTCTGGAGGAAGCAGTGGCGGGCAGAATCGCAGACGGACTCGATCTTCCGTCACCAAGACGCAAGGGTAAGAAGCAAGTCGAGGTAGCGCTTCCCGCGTCGACGGCTGTGAAAGCTGTCCTTTACCTCGCGACCCACGATAGGATGGGTGCCTGTTGAACTCGCCGAAGATGAATCAAGGGAAAATCATAGAAATGAGCGCCTACTCTGGCTTCTTGTAGCCAATGAGTCTCTGAACCACGGGTCCAAACTCGATTCGTGAGTATTTGTGATAAAAAATCAACGGTGCTTCACTGGAATACCAAATGTTGCTGAAGTCTCGATATGTCGCTCGCAGTGGAATCCTATACTCTTCCCCCCATTTCATTTTGTGAAAATCGATTTCAGCTACAGCTGCGGTTCCCAACGCAGTCAAGAGATCCCAACGAAATACCAAACTGGAAGTCTCCATCCATATCGGCGTAAAGCCCTGGGATGATCCCTCAATTCTGGAAATCGTCTTGCTCGTTGCTGCCGTTTCCCCAACCAAGAAGTCGTCGATCTTGATCTCCAGAGCGACACCCCCGTCATTGTTTAAGTAAAACCCTTTCTGGAAGAGCATAGCTGGGTTATGATCCTCTGGTAGATCCTCTAGGCGAACGTTCCCCCACCCGCGAAACGTAATTTTAGGCCGGTTGGCAGGCCATTCTAGCTCAGATTTTTCTGCCGTGAGTCTCTCAATCTCAGCTTCCTTTTCGGCGATGCGGTGGGTCAGGATACCTTCTGCCGCCTTCCGATCCGTCGCTCTTAGGCGGTACCCACCTTCCACCGCAATAAAGGCTACTGAGGCAAGAACAACCATGGCTGCCAGCTGCCAGGGTATTTTCGGAAGCCCCATAATGAAACACAACACAGGAGGAGGAATATTCCCTATAAGGGGAGCAGCCGAAGAAATTCCACTGTAAAGCGCAATAACGGCTGTCACAATTGCAACCACCCGATGGTTTTTAGCGCATTCGTAACAATGCTTAAGATAGGCGGCTCTAGGAAACACCATTTTTACACTCTACCGTGAGTGGCAGAGTAAATCGGTATTGGCTCAGTTTGACTCGGAGCCGGCGAACGAGGATTGGAAAGAGCGGCGCGAAATGACGAGCTATACTGACTCTGGACAAAGTCAGCAATGAAGGATCTAAGAGCAGTCGAAACCCTTCCCGAACTAGCGCTTCTCCAAGCTGAGCCGTGGAGAAATCAGTCTTTCGTGTGGAGGCGGTGGACTCGTCGGCATGATTCTTGGACGCACGATCATTGCGCTTTTTGTTGGGCGTGCATTTGTGATCATCGTGACCGAGACCGAAACGACAAACTTGGCCCCGTAGAGAATTCAAAGTAGCCCACTTCCAGTAAATCTGCGTGCCAGCGGACCCATTCCTTCCAGCGGCTTGGCTGACGACTCTCCCAGCCGTTATTACGAATTGAGGCCGGGGGCTTCGTGGCCTAGGGTCTGGACGTATTCGATGTAGGAGCCGGGGTAGACTAGCGGGTCGCTGGCGCCTAGTTCTAGGACGCGGGAGCCTAGGCCGCGGAGGAAGGTGCGGTCGTGGGAGACGAAGATCATGGTGCCTTCGAATTGTTTTAGCGCCTCGACTAGCATTTCTTTGGTGGCTAGGTCCAGGTGGTTGGTGGGTTCGTCTAAGACTAGGAAGTTGGGCGGGTTGTAGAGCATTCTTGCCATGGCCAGGCGGGATTTTTCGCCGCCGGAGAGGACGCGGATTTTTTTGTCTACGTCGTCGCCAGAGAATTGGAAGGCTCCGGCTAACGTGCGGAGGGAGCCTAGGCCGTCTTGCGGGAAGTCTTGTTGGAGTTGTTCTATGACTGTCAGGTCGGAGTCGAGTACGTCGAGAGATTGCTGGGCGAAGTAGCCCATGTTCAGGCTGGCTCCCAGGCGCACTGTGCCGGAGTCGGGGGCGGCGGCGCCGGCGATCATTTTGAGGAGCGTGGTCTTCCCTGCTCCGTTGCGGCCCATTACGGCCCAGCGTTCTCCGCGGCGGATGGTTAGGTCGAAGCCGTCGTAGATCACTCTGGGGCCGTAGCGTTTGTGGAGGTCTTCTAGGACGGCTACTTGGTCGCCGGAGCGTGGGGGGACGCGGAATTCGAATTTCACTACCTGGCGGCGTTTGGGGAGTTCGATTTTTTCGATTTTGTCGAGGGCTTTGATGCGGCTTTGCACTTGGGCGGCTTTGGCGGCGTGGGTGCGGAAGCGGTCTATGAAGCGCTGCTCCTTCGCTAGCATCGACTGCTGGCGGGCGAAGGCGGCTTGCTGGTTGGTTTCGCGGATGGCGCGTTCGCGTTCGTAGAAATCGTAGTTGCCGGAGTAGGCGATGATTTCTCCGGCGTCGATTTCGGCGATTTTGGAGACGATGCGGTTCATGAACTCGCGGTCGTGCGAGGTCATTAACAGGGCTCCGGGGTAGGACTTCAGGAATTGCTCCAGCCAGATTATGGATTCGAGGTCGAGGTGGTTGGTGGGCTCATCCATTAATAGGACATCGGGGCGGCCTAGGAGGACTCGAGCGAGAGCCACGCGCATTTTCCAGCCGCCGGAGAGGGCTCCTACGTCGCCGGCGATTTGGTCGTCGTGAAAGCCCAGGCCGTGGAGGACTTCGGTGGCGTTGGCTTCTAGCGTGTAGCCGCCCAGGTGTTCGTATTCTTCTTGGACTTCGCCGAAGCGGGCCAGGGTCTTGTCCATGTTCGACGCCTGTGCGGGGTCTTCCATGGCGTGTTGCAGGGCTTCTAGTTCGTGGTGGAGGTCACCGGCGCGGCCGCTGCCGGCGATGGCTTCATCTAGAACCGATCGGCCTTGCATTTCTTCTACGTCCTGGCGGAAGTAGCCGATGGTCAGTTTTTTGGGGACGGAGACGGTGCCTTCGTCGGGATCTTCTTCGCCGACTACCATGCGGAAGAGGGTGGTTTTGCCGGAGCCGTTGGGTCCGACGAGACCGACTTTTTCGCCGGGGTTGAGTTGGAAGGAGGCTTCTACGAAGACAAGCTGCTTACCGTATTGTTTATTAATGTTGGAAAAAGAAATCACGCGGGGGTTTCTTCATGGTAGCTGGTTGCAGCGTGACAGTACACTCTTCACGATTTTTCAACGGGTAATTCACGAATTTGGGAGGCGAGTGGGGGCATGATGGCAGCATGGATACGAAAGCCAGTTTGTGGATGGAATACCGGCATTCGTTTGCCGAGTTTTCGGGGAAGGTACGGCAGTTACAGGCGTTGACGGCGCTCGCGAACCCCGATCCTGAAGACCTGACGGCGGCGGCGCGGGAGGTGCAGCGCGCACGGGTGGTGTATCTGGGGTGGCGGGAAGCGTTGGTTGAAGAACTGATGCAGCCGGAGGATCACTCGACGATGTGGCGGTCACATTCGGAGATGGCGTCTTCGGCTTGCTGAAGGCGGCGGGCGCTGTCGGCGGTGGGCGGCTGCCAGTGCTTCCAGCGGGCCAGGTTCTTCTGGAACTGCAGGCGGGCCCAGCCGTAGTGTCGATTCTTGAGTAGCATGCGGCCGTAGAGTTGGTCGAGATCGGACGCGGCGATGGTGGCTTCGAGAGTCGGCTGGGCGGCGGTCAGGACGCGGGCCATCAGCGGCTGTCCTTTTTCGATTAGCGTGGCGGCTTGGTCGGGCTTGCCGCTGGCGAAGGCGCTTTCGGCGTCTCGATTTAGGGCGGTCAACTCCTCGACCGCTGACCTATACCAGGCTTCCTTAGTGGCGTCGCGCGGCGGCGGGGGCGGTGCGGATTCGCACGCGGCCAGGATCACGCAAGCAAGAATGGCGAGGGGGCGCACTGACTGTATATAAGGATAGCGGAGCCCTGCTGTAGAATCATTCAGGGAGGGTTGCATGTCCTTAAAAGTGTTGCTGGTGGTGGGGATGGCGATGGTTGCGTTTGGGCAGCAGGCGGCGGCACCGGCGGCGGCTCGGGCGCCGCGCGTTGCTCCTACATTTCCGCCGGTGTTTATTGCGGAGGACTGGACGCGTCCGGCGAACGCTAAGGGGCAGGTTCCGGTGGCGGCTTCCAATGTATCGCAGCAGAATCTGGAGCTCAAGGTTTATGGGACCGATGCTAAGAATTTGACGATTTCGGGGGAGGCGGGGAATGCTACGGGTCCGCTGAATCTGTGGACTGGGATGTGCACGGCGCCGGTGGCGGCTACGCTGCGCGATAAGAACAATTATGTGGATCTGACGGGGCTCGCGAAAGTGCGCTGGGTGACGCGGGCTTCGGGTTTCCACGTGGTGAGGCCCGTTGTGAAACTGGCGGACGGGACCATGCTGGTGGGGGATCACGTGGATGCGTCGACGACCACTTTTCTCGAGAGCGAGTTCGCCTTCACGGGGCTGCGCTGGATCAAGCTGGATCCGGAGCGCGTGGTGACTACGGGGGTCTACGGGCCGGTGGGCGAGGCGTCGTCGTGGGTGGAGAATCCGGATTTGAGTAAAGTAGATGAGGTCGGGTTTGCCGATTTGATGCCGGGTACGGGACACGGGTCCGGCGGATGGGTTAATGTAGGGCGGTTTGAAGTTTACGGGAAACCTGTGAAACGTTGAAAGGAGAAAACGTGAAACAATTCACGAAATTTGGAGCGTTGGTGGTACTGATGGGCGCGCTGGCGGGATCTAGAATGGGTGCGGCGGACGATCCGGTGGCTACGGCGGACAAGGCTTTGATGACGGCTTTCGAAAAGGGCGACAAGGCGGCGTTGAACAAGTTGCTGGATCCCGACTTCACTTGGATCGATCACGACGGCGTGATGGTGTTCCGCTCCGACGCGCTGGCGCTGGGCATGAAACCGCTGGTGGGCGAGGGCGCCGGTGTCGAGATCGTGAAGCATCCTTACGGCGACCAGGTGGTGTGGCTGCAGGCGCATCAGGATAAGAACTTCGCGGCGCGGTTTTGGGTGAAGAGGGCGGAGGGGTGGCGGCTGCTGCACACCAGCGAGATCGCGACGTTGAATCGGAATGAAGAGGTGCAGGTGCGGCCGACTTACGATATCCCTTGTGTGAATCCGTGCAAGCAAGTGCCGTTTAAGATGCTGGACAAAGTGCAAGAGGCGGCGATCGCGGGATGGCAGGAGCAAGAGAGCGGGCGCGAGTTCTGGATGAAGCATGTGGCCGACGATAACCAGACTGTCAGCACTTACGGCGGGCAGACGGTGCCGAAGCGGGATCGTCCGCTGCCGAAACCGCGGGAGGGAGCGCCGGTGGTGGGGGCGGCTCCGGTGTTATTCGCGCGGCTGTGGACGTTCGGGCCGGAGACGGTGGTGATGGTGGCGTGTCAGCCGACTTATGGCGGCAGGGCTTACTGGGCTAGTAGGGTGTTTCACTATCAGTTCGGGACGTGGCAGATGGCGGAGAGTTATCACACCGACATCATGGCGTCCGGCATTATGACTGAGGTGCAGGGGAAGTAGCGTCGCGGAAAAAGCTGTTGATTTCGGCGTAGGGGACTAGGTCGTCGAAGCCGCTGAAGCTGCCTTCCTTGGCGATGGCTTCGGCGGCGTGGATGAAGGCGGTCCAGGCGGCGCGGGAAAGGGACGAGCCTACGCTGATGCGGCGGACGCCTAGGCCGGCTAAGTCTGCGACGGTTAGTCCGGTGTTGCGGGACATCAGAATGTTGACGGGCTTGGGGCTGACGGCGGAGATTAACGTTTTGATGTCTTCGCGCGTGCTTACGCCGGGGGCGTAGAGGACGTCGGCTCCGGCCTCGGCGTAGGCTTCGAGGCGGCGCAGGGATTCTTTTAGCGGGTCGGGGTGGCCTACTAGAAAACATTCGGCGCGGGCGGTGAAAACTACGCCGCTGTTTGAGGCGTCGATGGCGGCGCGGGCGGCGCGGACGCGCTCGATGGCTTGCGGGAGTTCGAAGAGCGGATTCGCTTTGTCGCCAGTGGCGTCTTCTATCGACAAGCCTGCTACGCCGGTGTCGATGCATAAGCGCACGTTGGCGGCTACGCCTGCGGGATCGGGCGCGTAGCCGGATTCGAAATCGGCATTCACGGGCAGGTCGACGGCGGCTACGATGGCGGCGATGTTTGCTAGCATCGCGTCTCGCGACACGGCGGCGTCGGGGAGACCGAGCGAGAAGGCGTAGCCGGCGCTGGTGGTCGCTAACGCTTTGAATCCGAGGTGGCGCAGGTAGAGGGCAGAGCCGGCGTCCCATGGGTTCGGAATCACGAAGCAACCGCTTTCGTGAAGCTTGCGATAGGCAGCGCGGCGGGCGGTAAACATTCCCCGATTATTGCAGGTTGATATTGTGCTGGCGCAGGATGGAGGCGGTGGCTAGCTCGAAGGCGGAGATGGCTTCGCCGAGATCGGATTGGGCGCGGCGCTCCTGGCTGCGGGCGCTGATCATAGTTGTCTGGCGCTGCTGCACTAAGAAGAGTGTCGAGGTGCCGGCGCGGAACTGGCGCTGTTCACTGTTGTATTGTTCTTCGGCGGATTCGCGCTGAACGCGGGCGGCTCCCATGCGGAGCTCGGCGGATTGCATCAACTGCATGGTATTGCGCACGTCGGCTTCGATTGTCTGCTCCACCTGCTCGCGCTGATTCTGGATGCGGCGGCTTTGCGCGATGGAGGTGCTGAGGTTGGCCTCTGCGGTGCGGTTACGGATGGGCAGCGACACTTTGAGTTGGATCTGGGTGGTGGGGAAATTGCCAGCCCACAGGTTGCTGAGGGATTGGCCGTAATCGCCGACCAGGAACGCGGGCGTCGGACTGCCGGCACTGAGAACGATGGGGTCAAGGCCGGCGGATGCGGATAGTGTATTGAGGCGGTCAATGAGCGGACCGAAGCTGGCGGTGATCGGATTAGGGCCGGATTGCACGATCTGCGGGCCTGCAAGGCCGTTGCGAGTGTAGCTGGCGACCAGGTCAACTTGCGGCTTGATCTGCTCGCGGTAATAACGCGTGTCGCGCTGGTTAATTTCACCGTTGATTTGCACTTCGGCTACTTCGGGGCGATCGGCCAAGGCTTGATTTACGGCGTCGGCGAGAGGCGTGACGGGAGCCGTGGAATCGGGCGGTGTAACGGGGATCAGAGCGCTGGCCCACAGCGCGGAGCTGCGGCCTTCGAGCATCAGCATCTTGAGATTGTTCTCGGCCTGGGTGAGCGAGGTTTGCGCGCTGTAGGCGTTCAATTCGAAATTGGCAAGCTGGGTTTGGGCGGCGACTACGTCGATGGGCGCGAGCAGGCCTTGCTCCTGCTGGCGGCGGTTACTTTCATCCTGCATGCGCGCGATGTCCACGGAGTCAAGCTGCACTTGCAGATTGTTGTAGGCGTAGAACAGCTCCCAGTAGGCTTGTTCGGTTTGCTCGACTACCAGCATGACGCGCTGGCGGAATTGTTCGTCGGAAAGCGACTGGTTCTTCTTCGCGACATCGATGGTGTGGCGATTTTGGTCGTAGAACAGATTGCGCAGAAGCGGCTGGGTGTATTGGAAAACCAGCGCGGTGGGAAACTGCGGATTCAACGTGGCGAAGCTGTTGTTGGTGTAGGCGCGCTGCGAGCTGAAGTCGACGTGATAGCTGCCGCCGAGCCAGGGCGTGGAGCCGGAGACGGTGGGATCGGTCTGCCAGGTGCGGTTGAGAACGGCTCCGGTGGCGGATCCGCCTAGGGAGCTGGCGACAGGACTCTCTTGCTTTAGAAATTGCGAGACGGCGCCGACGGTGGGGTCGTAAAGTCCGCGGGCGCCGGTGAGGTTATAGCCGGCGATTTCGCGATCGATGCGGGAGGCGGTGATGTCCTTATTGTTGGCCAGCGCCATGGCGAGCGCTTGCTGCAATGTGAGTTGCGCGTCGCCGAAGACGCCGATGCGCGCGGGTAAACGGAACGGGCGCACGGGCGGGACTTGCGTGGGCGTGTCTTGCGCGGGCGCGGCCGAATTTTGCGCCGGCGCGCAGGGAATCAGTAGGGCCGCGAGCGTTAAGGCTGCGGTCTGCCGTAGAAATTTAAAGTGCATCAGGCGTGGTCTCCGCTTTGGAAATGCACCGGCTGCGGGATGGGGGGCATCGAACGCGCGCCGGCGGAGCGTTTCCGTCCGAAGATTTTGTCGACGATGGGGAGATGCTTCATGTCGTCGAAGAGCGAGTAAAACACGGGCACGGCGAGCAGCGTCAGCAGCAGGCAGAAGGTCTGGCCGCCGGCTACCAGCACGCCGATGGAGCGGTTGGTGGCGGCTCCGTCGCCGGTTGAGATGATGAGTGGGAGCATACCGACAACCAGCGCAGCCGTGGTCATCAGAATGGGCCGCAGGCGGTCGCGATTGGCCTGGATGATGGCTTCGTAACGGTCCAGCCCTTTTTCGCGCAGGCCGTTCATGTGATCGATTTGCAAAATCGCGTTCTTCTTGACGATACCGAAGAGCAGGAGCATGCCCAGTGCGGAAAATATGTTGATGGTCTGGCCGGCTATCGCCAGCGAAAGAATGCCGAAGGGAATGGCGAGCGGCAGCGTCAGCAGAATCGTAAAGGGATGCAGGAAGGATTCGAACTGCGCCGCGAGCACGATATACATAAAGATCAGGGTGAGCGCGACGGCGATGCCGAAGTAAAAGACGGCCTCGCTCAACATCTTGCTCATGCCGATGGGCGCGGTGCTGTAGCCGGGGTCCATTTGCAGGCTTTCGGCGGCTTTTTGGACGGCATTGATCACTTGTTGCTGGCTGCTGCCCTTCAGCACGTTGGCGCTGATGGTGACCTGGCGCTGGCGGTCGAGGCGGCTGATGCTCGAGGGAGCGGTGCCCCCCTTGATGCGAACGACTTGATCGAGCGGCACCCAACCCTGCTTGTTGGTGGAGAAAACGATTAGTTGCGAGAGGCCCTCGACGCTGGTGCGGTACTTGTTGTCGGCGCGCAGGCGGACGTCGTATTGCTCACCGCCGGAGGGGAAAGACGAAACCACCTGGCCGGCGACTAGCGTGTTCAGGGCGGTGGCGATGTCGGTGACTTTTACGCCGAGATCGGAGGCGCGCTGGCGATCGATTTCGACGCGCAGCTCGGGCTTGCCGAATACCATCGAGACATCCGGATCGCCGACGCCGGGAGTTCCCTGCAGCTTGGCGACGATTTTCTGCGAATACTCGTTGAGCTTATCGAGGTCAGGACCCTTGAGCACATACTGCACGTCGGCTTGACCGCCGCCTGCTCCCCCGGCACTCATGACACTGGTGCGGATGTCGGAGGGGTACTTTTTGAACAAGGCGCGCGCCCGGTCCATCATGTCGTTCTGCGTGAAATCGCGCTCGCTGACGGGAACCAGCTTTACGTACATAGTGGCGCGGTTCGAGCCCGAGGCCACGGTGACAAAGCCGCCCGAAGCCGAACCGATGGACGTCAGGGTCGCCACCACGCCCTTCTGCTCGCGGAGATCGCGCGCCATACGCTCGGCGATGGTGAGCGTCGCGGCGAGCGAAGTTCCTTCGGGGGCCTTCACGGTCACCTGAAATTCACTGCGGTCGTCGTCGGGAACGAAGCTCTTACCGACGATCATGAAAAGGGGAATGGTAGCGAGCGACACTACCAGGCAAAGCGCCACCATGGATTTGCGGTGGGCCATGGCCCACTCCAGCATTTGCGTGTAATGACGGTCGAGGAAGCTGAAGAATTTCGAATCCTTGGACGCGTGGTGCGAGCCGCCCTCGACTCGCTTCGGCATCTTGATGAAGCGCGAGCTCAGCATGGGTGTGAGCGTAAAGGACACCAGCAACGACACGGCGATGGCGAAGGAAGCGGTAAATCCAAAGGAGGACATGAAGCGGCCGGTGATGCCTCCCATGAAGCCGATGGGGAGGAATACGGCGAGCAAGGAGAGGGTGGTGGCCATGACGGCGAGTCCGATTTCCTTGGTGCCTTCGATGGCGGCGAGCATGGGCGGCATGCCCTTCTCTTCCATGTAGCGGTAAATGTTTTCAAGGACGATGATGGCGTCGTCGATGACGATGCCGACCATGAGGGTCAGGGCCAGCATGGTGATCTGGTTCAAGTCGAGCTTCATGGCGGCCATGAACCCGAAGGTCGAGATGATGGAGGTGGGGATGGCGATTGCCGAAATCAGCGTGGTGCGAATGTTGGCCAAAAAGATAAAGATGATGACGGCGGCGAGGATGCTGCCTTCGACCAAGTGCGCTTCAAGCGAGTGGACGGCGCTCTTGATGAACAAGGACTGGTCATTGATGATCTCGATTTTGAGATCTTTGGGGAGCGTGGCTTGGATTTCCTTGAGGCGCGCCTTGACGCCATCGGCGGTAGCCACGGTGTTTTCGCCCGACTGCTTGGAGACCACCAGCGTCACGGCGGGATTGCCATTCAGGCGGGCGGCGGTGGTGGGCTCTTCCTCGGAGTCTTCCGCATGACCGATATCGCGGATCTTAACTACGTATGACCCGCGGCGCGCAACGGCGATTTCGTCGAACTGAGCGGGATCGACCAGCGGCCGAGGGTGCGCACGGAGAGTTCGGTGGCGCCGGCATTGACGCTGCCGGCGGGCAGTTCGACGTTCTGTTCTTTCAGCGCTTTGGCGACATCGGCGATGGCGACGTCATAGGCGCGCATCTTTCCGGGATCCACCCACACGCGGATTTCGCGCTTCAGTCCGCCGACAAGACTGGATTTGGCCGACGCCGGAAATGTTTTCGAGCCGCGGCTTGATCTGCTTGTCGGCGATTTCGGTGACTTCGCGCAAGGGACGCGGCGAGGAAACTACCATCTGCAGGATCGGGTTGCGCGTCCGGATCGATCTTTTGCACGACCGGGGCTTTGGCCGTTTCCGGCAGATCCGGCACCACCTGGTTGACCTTGTCGCGCACTTCCTGCGCGGCGACGTCGCCGCTCTTATCGAGCGAGAACTGGATGACCACGCGTGGAGGTTCCCTCGATGGACGTCGAGCTGCATGGTGTCGATGCCGCTGATGGTATTGACGGAGTCTTCGATGCGCTTGGTGATCTCGGACTCGATTTCCTCCGCGGAGGCGCCGGGATTCGACACCGTCACGACGATGGTGGGCAAGTCGATTTTCGGGAAGAGGTCGACGCCCAGGGTGAAGAACGAGAAGATGCCGACCACCATCAGCGCGACGATCAACATGGTGGCGAAGACGGGACGTTTGACGCAGAGTGCGGCTAGTTTATGCATGGCTATTGGCCCTTTCTGCGTGGTCTTGACGACCATGCCGTCGAATAGATCGGGGAGATGATCGGTGGCGATCATGGCGTTGGGCGAAATGCCGGAGAGGACCTGCACTTTGTCATCGCGAGTGGCTCCTAATTGGACGACGGCAACGCGCGCGCGGCCGTCGCGAACGAAGTAGAGCTGCGAGGAGTTGGTAGTGGGGTCAGTGATGACGGCGGACTTCGGCACGAACATTCCCATGCTGCTGCCGGGGAGCAAGATGCGTGCGGTGCCGAACATTCCGGGCTTGAGCGCGATGTCGGTGTTGGGAAATTCGGCAATCACGGTGAAGGTGCGCGAACCCGAGTCGACGGCGGGGTTGATGGCGGTGACGCGGCCCTGGAAAATGCGTCCGGGGTAACCGGGGACCATGGCTTCGACGGCAACAGTCAATTTTCATCTGCGGCGCGTTGGCTTCGGGGACCTGTAATTCGAGCCGGATCGGAGTAATCAATAAGAGAGTAGCGATCTTCGAGGTGACGGCTACGTATTGGCCGACGGCGATAGGGCGTGCGCTGATGTAGCCGGCGAAGGGCGCGCGAATGACGGTGTCGTCAATGGCTTTGCGCGCCATCTCACCGGCGGCTTTGGAACCGCTAAGCGTGGCTTGCGCGGAGAGTGTACCTTGATAATTCTGGCGGGCGTTATTGAGCGTGGCTTCGTAAGTCTGGCGAGCGGCGGCGGCTTGCGCTTGCGCGGTGTCGGCTTGCGTGCGGTATTTTTCGTAGGCGCTTTGTGAGACGTCGCCGGTTTTGAGCAGGTTCGCGTAACGCTGGGCGTCGGCCTCGGCCAGGCGGGCTTGGGCGACGGCGGAATCGGCATTGGCTTTGGCGGAGAGCACTTCGGGAACGGAATCGGGATTAAACTGCTGGTTCTGGCCGAGGCCGATGCGTGATTGCGCCTGCCGCAGCGAGGCTTCCGATTGCTGCTCGGCGGCGGCGGCTTGATCCAGGCGGAGTTTGGCGTCGCGGTCTTCCAGGCGCGCGATCACTTGGCCTTGCTTGACGAAATCGCCGACGTCGACAGGGGTTTGCGTGACGCGGCCGCCGGTTTCAGGCGCCACATCCGAGATTTCTTTCGCCACGAAACTACCGGTGACTTGCACCGAAGCCTCGACCGACCGATTCTCGGCAGGTACGACGGCTACCGTGAGCCCGGCGCTCGCCGCGGGCGCGTCGGGCGTCGGATTTTTCGCTTCGGTGGTGTGCGGACCGCCGCAACCGATAGAAAATAAAACCGGCACTGCAAGCACTGCGCTGACGAGCGCGCGACGTAGAGCGCTCCCCCGAATACCGTTACGACGTCGCATGGATTCCCCTTTCCTTCTTATTAGTACGCAGACGCGGGGCGGCGGGTTCAGTGAGACCGGCCAAAATATATCTGACAAGGTCCTTAATCACCGCTTCGTCCGCGAGCGCCGGCTTCTTCATCGCAAAAATATGTTTTCCCATGGCGAAATGAACCAGCGAGCCCACCGCAAAGGTGAGAGCGAGATCCGGATCGCCGGGGCGGAAAGCGCCTTCCGCCTGCCGCTCGATCACATAGCGCCGCAAAAAGTCGCGGCGGCGCGAGCCCAGGCGCTTATGAAACAGGTTGGCCATCAGATGGCCTTCGAGCAGGGCGTAAAGGATAAGACGATGAAAGGCTGGATCTTCTTCGAAAGAATCGAAGAGTTCGCGCGCCACCGCACTGAAGACGCCGGCATCGTCGCGGCGGGCGGCGCATTCTTCCACCATGCGCTTGGAACTATTGGCGGCTTCCTGGTCTTCCTTCATGTCGAGGATGGCGTGATACAGATCCTCTTTGGTAGCGAAGTGGCGGAACAGGATGGCTTCGCTGACACCGGCGGCGGCGGCGATGTCCTTGGTCTTGGTGCCGCCGAAGCCATTGCGCGCGAAGCAATCGATGGCGCTGCGCAGGAGTTGGCGATGGCGGTCGTCGGCGGGCATCCGGCTCTTGCGGATGGCAGTGGGAACAATCATAAGTAAGTGCTCACTCACTAGTGTAACAGAGGGCCGGGGCCGCCGCCAGACTGCCAATTGGGGGGCTCGGTTCGCGTCATATTGCGATCCTAACCGGCTTGCCGGATTCGTGAAAGTCCGGCTCGGCGAACGCCCGCTGAGGATCGGCGAATGCCGCAGAGGACCGGCAAAGTTGGCTAGCATGGGCTGATGCCTAAGCTTTTGGAATTTGACAACGTTACGGTGGAGCGCGAGGGAACCAGGGCGCTGCGCAACGTTACTTTCTCGATTGAGGCCGGCGAGCATGTCGCCATTCTGGGTCCGAACGGCAGCGGGAAATCCACGCTGCTGAAGACTGTCACGCGGGAATGTTATCCGCGCTTTCCTCTTGAAAGCCGTATGCGAATCTGGGGCGAAGAGATCTGGACGCTGTTCGAATTGCGCGCGACTTTGGGGATCGTCACCAACGATCTGGTGGCTCTCTGCACCAAACCATATTCGGCGATGGAGACAGTGCTCAGCGCGTTTTTTGGATCGATCGGAATCTGGCCGAACCATCATGTAACGCCCGCCATGGAGCGCAAGGCTCTAGAGGTTCTGGAGTTTTTCGAAGTCGCGCACCTGGCAGACAGGCTGATGACGGAGCTCTCCAGCGGCGAGGCGCGGCGCGTGGTGTTTGGACGGGCGCTGGCGCACGATCCGAAGGCGCTGGTGCTGGACGAGCCTACCAATAGCCTGGATGTGCGGGCGCAGCGCGAAGTCCGCGATGCCATGCGCAAGCTGGCGCACAACGGCGTGACGGTAATAGTGGTCACGCATCATCTGCCCGATATCATTCCTGAGATCGGACGGATCGTCGCGCTCAAGGAAGGGCGGATTTTTTTCGATGGGAAGAAGGAAGAATTGCTGACGCCGGAGAAGATGGAGGAGTTGTTTGAAACGCCGGTGGGAGTGGAAGAAAAACGCGGCAACTACAACATGGCATTAACAGATTAGCCGGACCGCCGTTCTGCAATGGCGGTCCGGCTCGATTCAGTTAGCGCCAGCGTCCGCCGAAGCGGCCGCCGTAGAAGCCACCGAAGCCGATGCCGATGCCGGGGCCGTAGTAATACGGGTAGCCGTATCCGTATCCATAGTAAGGATAATAGCCTGGGCCGTAGTAGCCGCCGTAGCGAACGGGCGGCGCGGAACGCGGCTGGTCTTGCGGTTGTTGATAGTCATAGGGGCCCGCGTAGCGGAAGGCTTGCGGGGCGCGGTCGGTGTTCACGACTATCGGGTTATCCATGCGGAACGTGAGCACTTGTTCCGGACGAACGATGGTGGGGTTGCCGCGGGTCAGGAGCACGCCGATGATTCCGGCAGCGGCTCCGGCGCCAGCGCCGATGGCAGCGCCTTCGCCCACGTCATGACGGCCGGCGGCTCCGGCGCCGATGATGGCTCCGATGCCCGTCGCGGCGCCAATGCCGACCGCGTCGCGACCCTGGGAAGTAGTTCCATTGCGATTGATCAATTCAGTTTTCACCGGAACCTGAGTGCCGTCAACCAGTGTCATGTCGGTAAGTTCCAAGCCCAGATGCGATACGCCGGACACGCGTCCGGCTTTCTTGGCTTCGGAGACGCGGCCCTGGATGACTTCGCCGCGATCGGCTACGATCACGCCGTTCACTACGATGGGTTTCACCAGCGTCGCAGAAAAGGCATCGCCCTCATGGTTGCGATCTGAGGAAAGCACTTGGTTCACACGCACCGTGAAGAATGTGCCGGGTGCGATGGTAAGCTGCGCCGGCACGGGAGGCGGCGGAGGCGGAGCTTGTGCATAACGCGGGTCAAATCCGCCTTGCGGCGGCTGGCCAGCGGGTGCGGGGCCCAGACGGCGCCAGCCACCATTATTCTGCGGGGGCGGCGGGGGTTGTTGCCCCTGAACTTGAGGGTCGGACGGAGCCGGTCCAGGGCCCGCGCCTTGAGGGCCAGTCTGGTCCTGCGCCGAAACTTGCGGAGGCGGTGCGGCGTCGTCCTGTGGATCCTGCGCGAGGACCAGTCCGGAGGCCGCAATAAAAGTTACCAGTAATCCAGTTTTTACCGCACGATTTGTTCTCATCATGAAAACCTCTTCCACACTTCCTAAGGCATCTGGAGTGCCAAAGAGATCCCCCTGTAAGTACAACAAAAATCGATGCGTGAAGGGTGGAAGCTTGCTTTAAAACCACCGGGCGCGGTGGTTTTCAACCAATCGATACGGCGCGGCCCCAAGCGTGCTAAGGTAGACCCAAATGTGGAATAAAGATCAGCAAACATCTCCTTCTTCTCAACCAACTTCTCAGCCCGCGGCTTCGACGTCGATGGGCGGAGGAAGTTCATCCATGGGCCCCGGATCGGTGACGGTCGTGGGCGAAACCCTGCGCATTCAAGGAACGCTCACCAGTGGCGAAGAGATTGTAGTGAACGGCGAGCTCAGCGGCCAGTTAGAGCTGAATCACCGGCTGACGATCGGCCCGAAGGGCAAAGTGGAAGCGGGTGTGAAGGCCAAGGAAGTGATTATCGCGGGGTCCGTGAAGGGCAACGTGGATGCGGCTGAACGGATCACGCTGCGCGCCGGAGCGAATCTGGTGGGCGATGTGAAGACGGCGGGCATCGTGATCGAAGATGGCGCTTACTTCAAAGGCGGTATCGATATTACGCGGCCGGCGACCCCCCGCTAGGCCTTATGTAACCGGCGGGGTGTGGCCAGCGCCTTCTGAATGGCGTTTGGTTTGCTAGACTGAGGCTACACCCCTTAAAATGTTGTCCGCACCCAAAGCCCGGGTCACATTCATAGACTGGATGCGTGGGGTCGCAGCCGTTATCATGCTGCAGGGGCATACGTTTGACGCCTTCCTGCAGCCTGCGGACCGAAGCGGCGCGTGGTTCACCTTTTCGCAATTTTTCGGCGGCGAAGCGGCGGCTATTTTCCTGTTCCTGACCGGGGCGACATACGGGATGGGCATGAACCGGCGGCAGCACATGCCTCCGGGAGCACGCGTGCTGCAGGCGTTGAAGCGGGCGCGGTTTCTGTTCCTCCTGGCGATTCTGTTCCGGCTGCAGGGCTGGATCTTCGCGTGGGGGACGAGTCCCTGGACTGACCTATTAAAGGTAGACATCCTCAATGTGATGGGCGCGACGGCGGCGCTGCTGGCGTTTCTGGCGCTCTTCAGCGGGATCGACCGGGTGCGTTGGGCGGTGATGGCGGGCACGGCGATCGCGGCGTTGTCACCGGTCATCACGGCGTTGCATCTCGGCGCGATTCCGGGACCGGTGCGCGATTACTTCGTGCCCAGCGTGGCGATGTTCAGTATTTTTCCCTGGGGCGCATTTCTGGCGTTCGGCATCGGCGTGGGGAGTTTGATTCCCTTGGTTGAGCGCGGCGGATGGAACCGCGTGATGCAGTGGTCGGCGCTGCTGGGCTTCGGACTGGTCTTCGGCGGGCGCTACTTCGCTGACCTGCCTTTTAGTGTGTACGCGCAGTCTGAATTCTGGCTGAACAGTCCGGCGCTGGTGGCTTGCAAGCTGGGGATTGCGCTGCTGCTGGGCGCGTTCGCTTATTTGTGGTGCGAGTACTTGGCCGCGGGCAACTGGAGTTGGGTGCGGCAACTGGGCACCACTTCCCTGCTGGTTTACTGGGTTCATGTGGATCTGGAATACGGGCCGTGGTTCGCAAGATACCGCCAGCATTTGAATGTGCCCGAAGTGCTGGGAAGTGCGATCCTGATGATCGCGTGCATGCTGGGATTGAGCGTCGCCTGGACCGCTGTGCGGAATCGGCGGCAGCCCAAGGCGGAGCCGATCTCAGTGGTGGAACTTCCGCTGCGCAGCGAAGAAAAACGGCGCCGGGCTTAACCCACAGGTAGGCCGCAGATTTCCACGCCCGCTTGTGATCTAATCACGTGTATGCGTGACCACCTTTGGATCGGAATCGCTTTCTGCGGAGCTTGTCTCTCCGCATCGGCGCAGTGGTTGAACCAACCGATAGCGGGTGCTCCGCGCACCGCCGATGGCAAGGTGAACATGACTGGCCCGGCGCCGCGCGTGAACGGCAAACCCGACCTCTCGGGAATCTGGCAGGCTGCGGCCGAGCCTCGCGGGCCGGGGCTCTATGGGTTGGGCGAGTCTCCGAATTCGAAATATTTCCGCGATGTGCTGGCGGATTTCAAATCCGGCGAGGAGCCGCTGACGCCGGCGGGTGCGGAACTTCTCAAGCAGCACGCGCAGGCGGGCGGAGCTGTCAGTCCTGGCCTGAACTGTTTGCCCGATGGCGTGCCGCACGGCGATTTGCTCCCGGAGCCGTTCAAGATGATTCAGACGCCCGGAGTCATCGTAATGCTCTACGAAGTAGAGACCACCTTCCGGCAAGTCTTCACTGACGGACGTAAGCTGCCTGCCGATCCGAGTCCGTCGTGGAATGGGTATTCGGTGGGCCGGTGGGAAGGCGACACGCTGGTGGTCGACACGGCGGGCTTCAACGATTTAAGTTGGCTCGACGCGCGGGGCCACGGGCACAGCGAGGAAATGCGCGTCGAGGAGCGCTTTCACCGACGCGATTTCGGACATATGGAGGTGGGCGTGACGATTACCGATCCTAAAATGCTCACCAAATCGGTGACATTTAACTTTATTGAGGAGCTGTTGCCGGATACGGATTTGCTGGAGCATTACTGTCTAGAGCACGAGAAAGACGCCGCGCACCAGCTGGGCCGAGCGGGTAAATGAGTGTGTCATTGAGACACGCTCTACTTTAAATCCGTTCAAAAGCGTCAAAGACATAGAGTTGGACCCGCGAATGCACTGGTATCGCCATGCAATCCCGCATTTCGACGATTTATTCTATTGGCGTTTTTATTTTTTGTGCAATTCTCTCTCCGGCCCAGGGAATTATCACGACCATCGCGGGAAGCGGCAGTCCGGGCTTCGCGGGCGATGGAGGGCAAGCGCGCAATGCTGTCTTAAATTCTCCGTGGGGCATCGTAATTGATCCCGCCGGGAACGTCTTGTTTTCCGACGCGGGCAACAATCGGGTCCGCCGGATTGCGCCCAACGGTGTAATCACTACTGTCGCCGGCGCTGGCGCGGCGGGTTTTAGCGGTGATGGCGGTCCGGCCGTGCAAGCGTTGTTGAACGGTCCGCTGGGACTGGCTCTCGACTCGGCGGGCAACTTATACATCGCCGATTCGCAGAACCGGCGCGTCCGAAAAATCGATGGCAGCGGTATCATCACCACCGTTGCAGGCAATGGAGCTGCTCCAACTTTCGATAGCGGAGACGGCGGACCGGCGACCAATGCTCCCCTGCTCTCCGTGAGCGATATCGCTTTGGATACCCATGGAAACCTATACGTAGTCGAAAATGAGTTGCTGCTTCAATGGGCCATTCGCAAGGTGTCGCCAGACGGAACAATTACCACGTTCGCCACAGGGCAGGGAGTCAACATAGCATCGATTTCGCTGGACGCGGCGGGCAATGTGTACGCTTCGGCGAACCCACTACGAACCTCCAACGGATTTTTTTTAGTCGGCAGCGAGTTTGGCATCGGCCCTGACGGAATGACCCGATTCAGATTGCCCGCATCCACCTGCGGCTCGCCACTGAAAGGTGCGTCGGATGAGCAGGGAAATTTCTATCTGCCGGAAGCCTACGTTTCGTTCTCCGGCTTTCCGGGCCCTCCTTCCGGGTGCACCTTCAATGCGGTGCTTCGGATCACTCCGGCCGGGGTAGCGACCACGGTTGCAGGCATGAGTCCGCAGGCCGGATTCGCGGGCGATGACGCGCCGGCGACCCAGGCGCTCTTGAACGGACCCAGCGCAGTCGCTCTCGATGGCGCGGGAAACCTTTACATCGCCGATACCGGGAATAATCGCATTCGCAAAGTTTTCCTGAACCCGGCGTCGGGATTATTTCAGCCCTCACTGCAAAAGACCTTGCAGCCCGGTTACTACATCGCCGCGGTGACGCTTGGGCAGGGCGAGTATCCGGGCTACTGGGGAATGCAGGTGCTGGCTTCAGCCGGTGTGCTGCTGGGGGGCTTGAACTTCGGCGGCAGCATTCAGCAGGCTGACAAGCCAGTGGGATATGGCGGATTCTACATGCCCATCGCCGAGAGCGTCCACTTTCATGTGGACGCACAGGCGGCCGATGGAAGCAGCAGTTCGACGGTCGCGCTGGGCGTGCAACTGCTGGACGCATCGAAGAACCCAGTGAGCGGCGTGCAGTTTGGAGGAACGTCAGTGGACTTCGCGCAGCCGCTGTCAGCGGGCTACTACACGATGACGGTGAACGGCGGTGCGAACTCGCCGCTGGAGAATTTTCAGGTGGGCATAGGAACGACGGAATTCGCGGGCGACGCTAACTTCGGAGCTTTCGCGGCGCCCGGCTCGGTGGGTTTCGGGTCTTTCTATCTGGCGGCGCCACAACAGGTGACGATTCAGGTATACGGCCAACCCAGCCTGGGCGTGGACGCAGCCGGCGGCCTGCGGCTTACGCTATACGACGCAAACCTCAACGTCATCGCGACGGTGCCGTGAACGGAGTCGTTTGACAGCCCCCCGCCCCATTCGCTAGACTTGTATCTTGAACGAATAGCACGGAGAAGGTCTGTCTACATGAAAACCGTAATTCCCTCGGGCAAGGATATTCCGCGTAACTGGCACATTATCGACGCGGAAAACCTGGTTTTGGGGCGCGTGGCTATCTAAGGCCGCTAATATTTTGATGGGCAAGCACAAGCCCAGCTACACGCCGTACATCGACATGGGCGATCACATCATCGTCATCAATGCGGCGAAGGTGCGTCTCACGGGGCGCAAAGAAGAACAGAAACTTTATCGCCGTCACTCCGGGTATCCCGGCGGACTCACGGAAACCAGCGCCCGCAAGGTGCGCGAGACCCGTCCGCAGCGGATGGTCGAGGAGGCGGTCCAGGGCATGCTTCCGAAGAACAAGCTGGGTAAACAGATGTACCGGAAGCTGCAGGTATACGCGGGTCCCAAGCACCCGCATGACGCGCAGAAGCCAGTGGCGCTGGCGGTCTAGCGCTCTTAGAGGAGATCGGATAAACGTGGCATTAGTGCAACATCTAGGAACCGGCCGCCGCAAACGCGCGGTGGCGCGAGTGATTCTGCGGCCGGGCGAGGGCAAGATTACCGTCAACGGCCGTACCTTCGAGCATTATTTTCCGAGCGACACGGCGCGCGCAATCGTGAAGCAGCCGCTGCTGGCGACCGAGACCGCGGACAAGTTCGACATTTTGATCAATACCGCCGGCGGCGGACCCACGGGGCAAGCCGGCGCAGCCAAGCTAGGGATTTCACGGGCGCTGCTCGAGTTCAATATCGAGCTGCGCGGCAAGTTGAAAGAACTGGGCTTCCTCACGCGCGATGCGCGCGAGCATGAGCGCAAGAAGTACGGACAGAAGGGCGCTCGCAAACGCTTCCAGTTCTCGAAGCGCTAGATTGTTTTTGGGGCAGACCTGGAGGTCTGCCTTTTCGATCGTCTCAACCTGGGCCACAAATTCCGCTTTGGGCCGTGGCTATCCGGGTTCAACCAAAGTAGTGCAGGCAAGGAGGCATTTTGCCGTCGATTAGCATGAAAGAATTGCTCGAAGCTGGCGTTCACTTCGGGCACCAGACCAAGCGCTGGAATCCAAAGATGAAAGAATACATCTTTGGCGAACGTAATGGGATCTACATCATAGATCTGCAGAAAACTCTCAAACTGTTCAAGGACGCGATGCGCTACGTGGGCGAAATGGCCGCGCAGGGCAAGACCGTTCTGTTCGTGGGCACCAAGCGGCAGGCGCAGGAAGCGATTTCTGAGGAAGCGCTGCGCTCCGGTCAATACTTTGTCAACCAGCGCTGGCTGGGCGGATTGCTGACCAACATGGCCACGGTGCAAAAGTCCATCAAGCGCCTGAAGGAACTGGACGCGATGGCTACCGAGGGCACCTGGGACGGGCGCGCCAAGAAGGAAGTTATCCGGCTCGAACGCGAACGCAAGCATCTCAACCAGAACCTGTCGGGCATCAAGGACATGAACGGGCTGCCGGACTTGCTGTTCGTGATCGATTCGAACAAGGAAGCGATCGCCGTCGAAGAAGCCCGCAAGCTGGGGATTCCGGTGGTGGCCGTGGTCGACACCAATTGCGATCCGAGCAAGGTGGACTACGTGATTCCGGGCAACGATGACGCGCTGCGCGCCATCCGCCTGTTCACCACCAAGATTGCCGACGCCGTGGTCGAAGGCCGCCAGCTCGCCAGCGAGCAGGATTTCACCGCCGAGAAGATCATCACCGATGAGACTCCGGTGGAGGACATCCCCGAATACGCGCAGTTCATCGATCCCAAGTATTCCGAGCAGCTGATGTCGGAATCGATGCCCGATGAAGATCTGCCTTCGATGTCGCTGCCGCGCAAAGGCGTTGCCGCGGCCGAAGTCGTCGACGAAGCAGTTCAGACCAACTGACGAATTTGTGGCGCGCCGCGAATAGAGCGCGCGTGGTGTGTTTGGTTGTCGTGAGGAAATTATGGAAATTAGTGCACAGTTAGTAAAGCAACTCCGGGAACGCACCGGAGCGGGCATGATGGAGTGTAAGAAGGCGCTCGTCGAATCGAAAGGCGACCTGGGTGAAGCCGAAGTCGTGCTGCGCAAGGCCGGCATTGCTTCAGCCGCGAAAAAGTCAACGCGCTCGACCAAACAAGGCGTCGTCGGCACCTACATTCACGCGGGGGCGCAGATCGGCGTGCTGATCGAAGTCAACTGCGAGTCCGATTTCGTGGCGCGTACCGAGGACTTCCAGGAACTGGTGAAGGATCTGGCCATGCAAGTGGCCGCCGCGAATCCGGAATTCGTGCGGCGCGAAGACGTCACCGCCGCGGCCATCGCCAAAGAGAAAGATATCGCGCGCGCGCGGGCTGTGACCGAAGGCAAGCCGGAGAAAATTCTCGATAAGATCGTCGAAGGCCGGCTCGCGAAATACTACGAAGAAGTTTGCTTGATGGAACAGCCGTTCATCAAGGAAAACACTGTCACCATCGCCGACGTGATCAAGACCAAGATCGCCAAGCTCGGCGAGAACATTTCGGTGGCGCGTTTCGTCCGCTACAAAGTGGGCGATACCGCCGTGGCCGAAGAAACAGCCGGAGACTAATCCAGTGGGTGCCTCGGCCGCGCGCGGAGAAACCATGCCCCGATACCAGCGTATTCTGCTCAAGCTGAGCGGAGAAGTGATGGCGGGCCATGGCTCCTTCGGCCTGGACGCGGCGCGCGTGAAGGCGCTGGCGGAGGAAGTTGCCGAAGTCGCGAAGGCCGGTGTGCAGATCGGCCTGGTGGTGGGAGGCGGCAATTTTTTCCGCGGCGTCGCGGCCGCGGCCCAGCACATGGACCGCGTGGCAGCGGACCACATGGGCATGCTGGCCACGGTGATCAATGCCCTGGCCTTGCAAGATGCGCTCGAACAGCAGGGCGTGCCGACGCGCGTGATGACGGCCATCACCATGAACGAGGTTGCGGAGCCCTACATCCGCAGACGCGCCATCCGGCATCTGGAAAAAGGCCGCATCGTGATCTTCGCGGCGGGCACTTCGAATCCTTATTTTTCGACTGACACGGCAGCGACGTTGCGGGGTCTCGAAATCCACGCCGATATCGTCGCCAAGGCCACGCGCGTCGATGGCGTCTACGACAAAGATCCGCTGCAGAACTCCGACGCCGTGCGCTTCGAGGAAATCAGCTACTCCGACGTCCTGGCGAAGAATCTGCGCGTGATGGACGCCTCCGCCGTCGCCATGTGCCGCGACAACAAGCTGCCCATCGTAGTTTTCAATTTGACCGTCTACGGCAATATAATGCGAATGGCGATGGGCGAAGCCATCGGCACCCTGATTTTGTGAGCCTTTTATGAAACCAGAACCGCAAACACCCGCGAACCACACCTTTCAGAACATCAAAGAGCTGGAGACCCACTCCAAGACCCGCATGGATAAAGTGCTGTCGGATTTACAGCACGCGATCGCCAGCATCCGCACCGGCCGCGCGTCCGTGGGCATCTTCGACAACATCAAGGTGGATTACTACGGCACGCCGACTCCCATCAATCAAGTGGCGAACCTGCATGTGCCGGAGCCGGCGCTGATCACCGTTCAGCCCTGGGATGTTTCGCAGATCGCCGCCATCGAAAAGGCCATCCGCGGATCGGACCTGGGTTTGAACCCCGCCAACGACGGCAAGCTGATCCGGATTCCGGTGCCGCCGCTGACGGAAGAGCGCCGCAGGGAAATCGTCAAGCGCTTGCACAATGTGGCCGAGGACCATCGCGTGGCCGCACGCAACATTCGCCGCGATACTAATGAGCATCTGAAGAAACTGCTCAAGGACAAGCTGATCAGCGAAGACGAAGAACGACGCGCCCTCGATGATGTGCAGAAGATGACCGACGCCCACATCCAAAAAATCGACGCCGCGTCAAAAGCCAAAGAGTCCGAAATCATGGGCGGCAAGTA
The DNA here is from genome assembly GCA_963710155.1 of Bryobacterales bacterium. GTDB lineage: Bacteria > Acidobacteriota > Terriglobia > Bryobacterales > Bryobacteraceae > Palsa-187. Next base: position 171,183 of record CAVPZQ010000013.1, read on the forward strand.
GCCGTTTTACCTGTGCCATGGGGGACCTGGTGTGGCAGGCAGTGCTTGACGGAGCCGAAATGGCAGTCCTCCACGGCGATCCCACTCAAGCCGGCGAATACGTCATCCGCTTCCGCACCGACGCCGAAATATTTGTCCCGCTGCACTGGCATCGGCACGACGAACACATTACGGTGGTGTCCGGTCCGTTCAGCCTTTCTATAAACGACGCGCGCAGCGACCTCGCTGCGGGATCGGACATAGTGATTCCGGCGACAGTGCGTCACAGCGCCCGGTACGGCAAAGGCACCATCGTCGAAGTAAGCGGGATGGGACCGTTCGAAAGTATCTACGTCGACCCTGCAAGCGACCTTGGCGACCGTATCAAATGATCAAGTCCTGTATGCTGGCTCTGGCTGTATTAACAACCGTAGGCCCCCTCGCCGCTAGAGAAATCGCCAGGAACTGCGATTTGACCTCGGAAAGATGCAACTACATCTTTGTAGACAAGGATGTCCTTAGGGGTGCGTCTGCCGACGAGCGGGTTGCCAGCGTGGTTGGCCCCTATCTCAGCCAATACCAAAACCTGGTACCGCCCGGTGAGGCGCCCTTCAAAGCTATTAAGACAAGGGATGGAGGACAGGTTGTCTTTGCGCTTGCATTTGAAAAAGACTTTCGTTTGGCGGGCCCAATCTTTGTAATATACTTCCTGGATCGATCGGGCAAAGTGACTCTTCGCTCCGAAGGTGATCTATTTTTGGAAGCGGTACAGCTCACTGAATTGTTGCCCGCTCGCAGTGAATTTCTTGTGGTATCGATGAGGTCCGAGACGGGAATTTCGTACACCACGGAAGTGTGGGAGCTCAACCTAAGAAGGTATATTTCGATGGCGGCGTACTGATTAGGATTGAGAAAGGGAGTGCAACCAGCAGATCTCGAATAATGCTGGGTGGAACGGTCGATAACGGCAAGATTCTCTCATGGGACGAGCGAAGTCAACAGATGACCGAAGAGAAACCGTGAGGACGGCCAGGACGCAGGCCCGTTTGAAAGTATTTACCCGGCGGGCGGTTTGAGCTTAGCGCCGGAATCGTAGCGTTGCCGCGCCCCCTGCATATCGCTGCCGTGTTCCTGAGCCCACACCGCCAGCGCCAGAATCGGCTTGAGTAAAGTTCTGCCTAGCTTGGTGAGTTCATAGTCAACGCGCGGCGGGATGGTCGGTTCCACCGTACGCGTCACCAGGCCGTCACGCTCCAGGCCGCGCAGCGTCAACGTCAGCATTCTCTGCGACACGCCGTCGATCGACCGCCTAATTTCGCTGAAGCGTTTGGGGCCATCACGAAGCATGGCCACCACCAGCACACTCCATTTGTCGCCCACGCGGTTGAGCACCTCGCGCACCGCCAGGCAGTCCTGGTGGGGCACAGGCGTGTGACTTGGTGACATTTTTGTGCCTTCTTGCGCGGTTTTCATTCGCTTACTATTATAGAGCTAGTTACGAAACAGAACTAACTATAGAAGGAGAACCAGTTATGAATATTGCTCTATGGATTGTCCAGGCACTCTTAAGCGCCGCCTTCCTCATGTCGGCGGGGATGAAACTGTTCGCGTACGAAAAATATCAGAAAATGGCCAATGGTCCGGGAGTTTCGAAAGGACTGGTAACGTTCATCGGCATCAGCGAATTGGCGGGCGCTCTGGGACTCATCCTGCCGCTGGCGACGCACATCGCTCCCCTGCTCACACCGCTCGCCGCCTTGGGCCTCGCGATCATCATGGTCTTAGCCATCGGCTTTCACATCCGGCGGAAAGAGTCGGCCACGCCTGCGGCGGTGTTGCTGGTGCTGACGGTATTTGTCACCATCGGGCGCGGAATCAACTACAACTAACCGGCCGCCGAGCGCCTGATACGCTAGTGTCATGAGGCCTCGCTTCGCACTCCTCCTGCTGATCCCGGCAATGCTCGCGGCGCAATCGGTCGCGGAGCTGCAAAAATCCTTCGAGAAAAAAGTCACCGAGTTCACGCTCGGCAACGGCCTGCACTTCATCGTCATCGAACGCCACGATGCGCCGGTGGTTTCTTTCCACACTTATATGAACGTGGGCTCAGTGGACGATCCCGGCGGCCAGACCGGCCTCGCGCACATGTTCGAGCACATGGCCTTCAAGGGCACGCCCACCATCGGCACCAAGAACTGGCCCGAGGAAAAAGCCGCGATGGATGCGGTGGAGGTCATTTACGACCTGCTGGATGCCGAGCGCAATAAAGGCCCGCGCGCGGACCCTAAGAAAATCGCGGCGATTCAGACCGATCTCGAAGCCGCCATGGAGAAGGCCGACAGCTACGTCGAGCCCAACGAGTACGATCGCGTGGTGGAATCGAACGGCGGCCTGGATATGAACGCGGGCACCGGTGAAGATTCGACCAACTACTATTACAGTTTCCCGTCGAACCGCATTGAGCTATGGTTCCTGCTCGAGTCCGAGCGCTTCCTGCATCCCGTGTTCCGCGAGTTCTACAAGGAGCGTGACGTGGTGCGCGAGGAGCGCCGCATGCGCGTCGAATCGAGTTCGCAGGGCAAGCTGGTGGAATCTCTGGCGGCCACGGCTTTCGCGGCTTCTCCCTATCGCAACATGCCCGGCGGCTGGGCCAGCGACATTGAGCACTTCCGCCGCCCCGACGCGGAAAGGTTTTACAAGCAATACTACGTGCCGGCAAACATGACGCTGGGCATTGCCGGGGACGTTAACCCGGCCCAGGCGCGGAAGCTCGCCGAAAAATATTTTGGACGCCTGGCGGCGCGTCCCCTGCCCTCGCAGTACCGCACGGTCGAGCCGCTGCAGGAAGGAGAGAAGCGCGTCACGGTGTCTTCGCCTTCGCAGCCCTTCATGATCCTGGCCTACAAGCGTCCGGATCGCCATTCGCCGGATGACGCCGCGCTGGCGGTGCTCGACTCCGTGCTCTCCGACGGACGCACCGGCATCATTTACAAAGACATGGTGCGCGATAAACAGATGGCGCTCGGCGCCGGCAGCCAGCCGGAGTTTCCGGGCGGAAAGTATCCCTCGCTTTTCCTGCTTTACTCTGCGCCGGCAACCGGCCACTCCGTCGCGGAAAACGAAAAGGAGCTGTACCAGCTCGTCGATCAAGTGAAGACCACCAAGGTGGATGCAGAAACCCTGCAGCGCGTCAAAACCAAATTGCGCGCGGAGCTGATTCGCAAGCTGGCCAGCAATACCGGGCTTGCCGTCGAGCTGTGCAGCTACTACGTAAATTACGGCGACTGGCGCAAGCTGTTTACCGAGCTCGACGACTATAACAAGGTGACCGCAGAGGATATACAGCGCGTTGCCAAAACCTATCTGGTGCCGGAGCACTTGACAGTGGCTTACACCTTCGTGCCGGAAGGCGGCGCGAAATGACGCGGCGTCTTCTGTTCGGCGCGTTGCTCGCCAGCGACCGCCCTGGCGCAAACTATTCCCTCTTATCAGCAACTGGTGTATCCGCCGCTGAAGCAGGTGAAGATCCCCGAGCCGGTATCCTTCACGCTCAAGAACGGCATGAAGGTGTTCCTGCTCGAAGATCACGAGCTGCCGGTGATCAACGGACTGGCCCTGGTGCGAACCGGGAACCTGTTCGATCCCGCGGATAAACGCGGGCTGTCGACGGTGATGGCGGATGTTCTGCGCTCCGGCGGGACGCGAACCAAGACTGGCGATCAGATCGACGAAGAGCTGGAGAACATCGCGGCCTCGGTCGAATCGAACATGGGTGAAACCAACGCCAGCCTGAGTTTTTCCGGACTCAAGGAAACCGCCGGCACGGTGTTGCGCGTCTTTAAAGAAGTGATGACGGATGCGGAATTCCGCCAGGATAAAATCGATCTGTCGATCTCGCAGATGAATAGCGGCATCGACCGCCGCAACGACGATCCCGAAGGCATCGTTGAGCGTGAGCTTTCGAGCGTCGTCTACGGCCGCGATAATCCGTATGGGTGGAGTATCGAACACGCCGACATGGCGCACATCCAGCGCTCGGATTTGCAGGCGTTCTACCGCCGCTACTACTTCCCAAAGAACATCATGCTGGCGATATACGGCGATTTTTCCGCGCCGGAAATGCGCGCGCAACTGGAAGACCTTTTCGCAGATTGGAATCCCGAGCAGCCTCCCGCGCCGGCGTTTCCAGCGGTGACGGCTAAGCCGGCTCCAGGTGTGTTTCTGGCCGAGAAGTCCGACGTCACGCAAACTTTCTTCGCGATGGGCGAGCTTAGCGGCACGCTGCGCGATCCCGATTATCCGGCTCTCGAAGTTGCTGTGAATATTCTGGGCAGCGGATTCACCAGCCGTCTGATGTCGCAAATCCGCACCAAAATGGGCCTGGCGTATTCGATCGGCGCGGGCTGGGGCGCGAATTACGATCATCCGGGTACGTTCCGCATCGTGGGCAGCACGAAATCCGCCACCACCACCGAAGCCATCGTCGCCTCCCGCGCGGAAGTGGAAAAGATGCGCCTGACCGAAGTGAGCGAGCAGGAGCTCAAGACCGCCAAAGACGCCGTGCTCAATAGTTTCGTTTTCTTTTTCGACAGCCCGGCGAAGACGTTGAACCGCGTAATGATGTACGAGTACTTCGGCTACCCCAAAGATTTTCTGTTCGAGTACCAAAAGAAAGTCACTGCCGTGACGCGGGCCGATGTGCTGCGCGTGATGCGGGAACACCTCAACCCGGCAAATCTCAGCATTGTCGCGGTGGGGAATCCCAAGGACTTCGGCAAGCCGCTGAGTGACGCCGGTAAAGTGCAACAGATCGACTTGAGCATTCCCCCGGCGCCGGCAAAGTAAATGCTAAAACGCGCTCTCATTGTGTTCTATCTGGCGGGCATGGCGGCCGCCGAAACCCCGACGGGAGCTAAGGGGAAACAAGTGATCGCCGACGCCATCGCGGCGCTGGGTGGCGACAAGTTCCTCGAAATGCAGGATCGCGTCGAAAGCGGGCGTGCGTATTCGTTCTATCGCGACGCGCTCTCGGGCCTCTCGATCGCGAAAATCTACACGCGTTACATCACTGTAGATCCTACCAAATCCAATCACGAATTAGGAGTGCGCGAACGCCAAGCTTTCGGAAAAAACGAGGATTGGGCCATGGTCCTGCGCGAAGATGGTGGAGCGAACATCACCTACCGCGGACCGAAAGAGCTTCCCATGGAAGACTTCGAGCGCTACCGCGAGACCACTCTGCACAACATTTTTTACATCCTGCGGCAGCGGCTGCATGAAGCCGGCATGGAGTTTGAATCGCGCGGCTCGGACGTCGTCGACCGCGTGCCCGTGGACATAGTGGACGTCATCGACGCCCAGAACTTCGTGGTGACGGTGTACTTTCACCAGGTCACTAAGCTGCCCGTAAAGCAATCCTTCTCGCGCCTGGACCCAAAAACCAAAGACCGCGACGAGGAGGTCACGCGCTTTGACCGCTACCGCGACAATAACGGCATTCAGTGGCCGCAGCAGATCACGCGCGAGCGCAACGGCGAGAAAATTTATCAAATTTTCGCAGAGACCGTTAATTTCAACCAGGATCTGACCGACGACCTGTTCTCGATTTCTTCGACATCTACGACGCCGCGGAAAAAGTGAGCGGCGGATCGAGCAGCGCCCGCACCTGCTCCAGAACCTGCTGTTCGGTGTAGGCCGGCGTCAGTCGCAACACCTGCACCCCGTCGCGCTCGGCGCTGCCTCCGATGATCAGATCCACTTCGTGCAGGTCGAGTAAAGTGTCCGCCTGAACGTCGTCATCGGCTTCCAATAAATTAAAACCGCTGGCTTCGAACACATTGTGCAAGCGCGCACGGATGCGCTCGCGTGGCTCGATCAAGAGCAGTGTGGGCGGCTCGGCCGCAGCCGGCTCGGGCTCAGTCCATTGCAGGAAAAAAGCTTCCAGGCGGCTGCCGTCGGGCGCCAGGTAGCGAACCAATGACAGATCCACGCTTTCGAAATCGGTGAGGGCGCCGTGGGGCGTCACGGCAAGGGATATATGATCGCCGGCGGCCGAGGTCTCGATGCTCAACTGCCCGCCGCCAACGAGCGACTTCACGGCGTGCAGGACCAGTTTCGTGATCAGTTCCTCGGTGTGCGCCAAGTCCGCGAAAATCTTTCCCACGCGATCACCGGGACGAATGCTCACGGCGATTTTTCCCCCGGCAACGGTCTGGATGAATTTGGCCATGCGCCGCAGAACGCTGTTCAGGCTCAGTACCTCCAGATGCCCCGGCGGCCGCGCGCCCAGATCCGTCAGGCAGCGCGTGATTTTCTCGGCAGCGGAAGCGGCTTGCTGAATCTCCTCGATCGCAGTATGCACTGGCGTGTAATCGGCGAACTGGCGGAGCAACTGATCGGAGTGCTTGCGGATGACCGCGACCAAGTTCGCGAAATCGTCCGCCACCCCGGCCGCCAGACGCGCCGCCGTGTCGGCCTTTTCTAACTGCCGCAGGCGCTGTTCCTCGCGCCGCCGCGCCGTGACATTGCGCAGCGTGAGCACCCCGCCGATCACCGCCCCCGAAGCCTTGAGCGGCGTGGCGTATCCTTCCACCCAATGCTCAGCGAGCTGAGTGTGAATCGCCACGGGAGCATCCTGTAAAATCGCCAGCGGCAGCGGGTCTTCTGGAAGAATCTGCGAAATCTCAGTAGCGCCGCGCACCACCAGCGCTTCCGCCGCCGGGTTCAAGAAACGGATCTGGCCCTGCGCATCGGTGACGATCACCGCGTCCGCCGCGGACGCGAGCGTGGCGCGCATCCAGGCTTCGCTTTCCTCCAAGCGAGCTTCCATCTGATGCTTATGCATGGCGATTTCGATACTCGGCTGCAGCGCCGCGTGCGCCAGCGGTTTCAGGATGTAGCCGAAGGGAGCGGCCAGCTTCGCACGCTCGAGCGTCGAAGGATCCGCCTGCGCCGTCAGAAAAACTACCGGAAGACGGTAGCGCTCGCGGATCTTGCTGGCGGCTTCGATGCCGTCGACCGGCCCATCCAGGCGGATGTCCATCAGGATCACCTGCGCGTTGGGCGCCTGCTCGATCGCCTCCGCTGCCGTGCTTACCGTGCCAACGACGGTGTGACCCAGGGCTTCGAGATGCGCCGCGATATCCATGGCCATCAAGCCTTCGTCCTCTGCAATCAGAACTTTATAAGTGTTCATCGGTAACCGATTACCCTTACTCCTAGGATTTAGTGCTTCGGAGAGACGGCTTTTCTCAGACTATTCGCAGGTATCTGCTAGCATAGGTAGTTGTCAGGCTCCGGGCTTCGTGCAACGGGCGGCTGCAAACCCCGCCAGGTCCGGAAGGAAGCAACGGTAGCGGTTAAACCCGTGTGCCGCGGATCACCCGGGGTCTGGCATATCCGCAACCGCTTCCCATGTACCAAGTCATCGCGCGCAAGTACCGGCCGCAGGCATTTGACGAGCTCATCAGCCAGGAACACGTCAAGACCACTTTAGAGAACGCCATCACCCAGCAGCGCATCGCGCACGGCTACATTTTTTCCGGCCAGCGCGGAACCGGCAAGACCACCGTGGCCCGCATTTTCGCCCGGTGTCTGAATTGCGAACAGGGTCCGACGCCCCACCCCTGCGGCAAGTGCGCCAGTTGTCTGGAAATCGCCGCCGGATCTTCGATGGATGTGATCGAGATCGACGCGGCCTCCAACCGCGGCATCAACGAAATGCGCGAGCTGCGCGAGAGCGTCCGCTTCCGCCCGGCGCGCGACCGCTACAAAGTCTTCATTGTCGACGAAGCGCACCAGATCACCAGCGAAGCCTTCAATGCTCTGCTCAAGACGCTGGAGGAGCCGCCCGAGTGGGTGGTCTTCCTGCTATGCACGACCGAATCGCACAAGATTCCATCCACCATCGTGTCGCGCTGCCAGCAGTTCAGTTTCCGGTCGGTCGATTTCGGCGAGTTGGTCAAGCGTATGGAGTGGATCATGCAGCAGGAGGGCATCACTGCCGACGCCGACGCGGTAGCGGTCTTGGCGCGTGCCGGTGAAGGCAGCGTGCGCGATTCGCTCTCCGCGCTCGACCAAGCCATCGCCTGCTGCGGCGATAAACTCAACGCCGCCGAAGTACGCACGCTGCTCGGCATGTTTTCGCTCGAGTCATTGGGACGCGTGACTAGCGCCCTGGCCGATGGCGACTCCCAAAAGATGTTCGACGTTGTCGCGGAGCTCGAAGCGAACGGCCGCAGCTTGCAGCACTTCGCACGCGAGCTGGCCCGGCACTTCCGTAACCTGGTGGTGGTGAAAATCACTGGGAGCGACACCCGCCTGGTGGCCGCATCGCCCGCCGAACAGCAGAAATTGGCCGAGGCGGCACAACCATTTAGCGAAGAAGATCTCACCCGTTACTTGCAGTTATCTCTCGACCTATTTCGCGACCTGCAAAGCTCGCTGCAGCCCCGCCTGCACCTGGAAATGGGATTGCTGCGGATGGTCCAAGCGGGACGCTTACAGCCGATCGAGGAAGCGCTCGCGAACCTGGGCGGCACTCCCCCGCCCCGCGCCGTCGCTGCGCCGCCGAAGCCTACGCCATCCCTTGCGCCGCCCCCGACTTCGCAAGTGTCCGCCGCGCCCGTGCGTTCGATCGAGGGAGGCGACCTGCGCTCCCGCCTGCGCGCCGCGCTGCTCGAAGCCAAGCTGACCCATCTCGCTGACGCGCTGGAACATTCAGAACTAGCGGAGTCGCCCAACGAACTGGTGTTCACCACGCCTAAAATGTATCAGCTCTATTTAAAACAGACGGAGTTCGAAGGCGCCGCCAAACGCATCGCCGGCAGGCCGGTGCGCGTCACCATCAAAATCGGCGAGCCGGTACGTCAGGCCGCCCCAGCCGCGGCCGCCCCCAAGAAGTCCGAAGACGAAGCCACCACCCGCGCCCTCGCGCATCCCGAAGTAAAACGTTTCCAAGAGGTTTTCCCCGGCGCGCAAGTGCGCACCGTTAGAAATTTGAAAGACAATTGAGTGGGAGAATGCCATGAAGATGCCCGGTAACATGCAAGCCATGATGCAGCAGGCCCAGAAGATGCAGCAGAAGATGCAGGAAGAAGTCGCGCTGATCCGCGTCGAAGGGTCCTCGGGCGGCGGCATGGTGACCGTCAAGATGGACGGCCACAAAAACGTCACCGGCGTCAAGATCGATCCCGAAGTTGCGGGCGACGTCGAAATGCTGCAGGATCTCGTCCAGGCCGCCTGCAACGAAGCCACCAAAAAGGTGGACGAAGAAAGCCAGAAGAAAATGAGCGGCATGCTGGGCGGCCTGGGCCTGCCTCCCGGGCTGATCTAGATCCCATGCCCGACTTTGCCGCGCCCTTGCAGCGCCTGATCGACGAGTTCCGCCGCTTGCCTGGCGTCGGCCAAAAGTCCGCGCAGAGGCTGGCGTTTCATGTGCTGCGCTCCGGCCGCGACGACGCCGCGCGCTTAGCCACGGCGCTGCTCGACGTCAAAGACAACCTGGGCATCTGCGCCGAATGTAACAATATCAGCGATTCGGAGCTCTGCCCCTACTGCCGTGACCCCCATCGTGACCGTACCCAGATCTGCGTAGTCGAAGAGCCCCACAACATCCTGCCGTTTGAAACGACGCGCACCTTCCCCGGCATCTATCACGTGCTCAACGGAGCCATCTCCCCCCTGCGCGGCATCGGCCCCGAGCAGCTGAAAATTAAAGGACTGCTGGACCGCATCGCCCGCGGCGAGGCGCAGGAAATCATCCTGGCCACCAACCCGACTGTCGAAGGCGAAGCCACCGCCGTCTATCTGTCGCGCCTGCTGAAGCCCCTGGGAATGAAAGTAACGCGCATCGCCATGGGCATCCCGGTAGGGAGCGACATCGAGTTTTCGGACGAAGTTACGATCTCGAAATCCCTAGAGAATCGCCGAGAAATGTAAAGATATGATGAGAGCCCGCGACTGGTTGTTGGTCCTCACGATTGGGGTCCCTCTCCATGCGGCTGCACCCATTCGCGACGAAGCCGTGCGGCGGCAGATCCTGACTACTTTGTTCCCTCAGATGCAGATTTCGGCTCTTTCGGGCAAGGTGCATCCGAGTAACAAACCAACTCCCGGCGAACTGATTTTCTTCCCCGATGCAATGGCGGGTGAACGTTTGTACCGAATCATAGGGCCGCCATCTAGCGCGGCGGAAGAGTGCGCGTCCGAGGATGTTTTAAGTAGGATCAAGTCATATACGCGCGAGCTAAGCTTCATCGCCTTTCGATGGCCCCGGCGCTCCGATGTTTTGGCGGTTCTGCAATACGAGTTCATAGGCATCGGCCCGGCGTTAGCTTGTCCGTCGATCGGCCGGCTTGTCCACTTGGTGAGCAGCGACGGCGGCTGGCGCATTGCCGAACGCATTGAATTCGATACGCAACACCATGGCGGTTTCGAGCGAATCGAGTTCACCGATTGGGTCGGCAATGGAATAGACCAATTGCTAGCAGAATCCGATTGGGGCGGCGCCGGGACAGCCGGTTCAAGCTTGTTCGTTTATTCGCTAGAAGATGGACGGTTCGAGCAGTGGTTGAAAACGACAGCACGGGTCGAAAGCATCAATGGGTCATTTACACAAGTACTCGATATCCCAAAGACAAGAGCGAAAAACGGGATGGCCTTTTGCTTCACCAAAACCGAACTCACCGGCTCGGATGGAGAGCCCTACCGCAAATCCATTGTCAGTTGGACTTGTTATCCAAAGGGAACTGGAGCGGAGCTGAAGTAAATACCGGCAGTGCGCCCCGTTCACAAACCCCGTCCTTAGTCAGGCCACCGATGCGAATCTCTTCGATGCGGTTCGCGTCAGGAGGCGCAGCTAGCGCCACCTTCAAATAGTTGTCGCTAAGCGCGCCACCCTTATCTAAAGTCACCACCGAAAGAGTTTTCCCCACCATCGACCGCCGGAACTCCAGATTCTTGCGTGCCGCGAGATCCCGCAAAGCATGCGTGCGCTCTTTGCGCACGGGGATCGGAACCTGCGCCGCTGCTTCGGCCGCCGGCGTTCCCGGGCGCTCCGAGTATGTGAAGACGTGCAGGTAAGTAAACGGCAGACTATCGATGAACGCGTAGCTCTGCGCAAACTCGTCATCGGTCTCGCCCGGGAAACCCGTCATCACATCTGCTCCGACAGCGCACTCCGGCATCAGGGCGCGAGCCTTCCAGATGCGGTCCGCGTAATGCCGCGGACGGTACTTACGGTGCATGCGCCGTAGCACCGTGTCCGAGCCCGATTGCAGCGGCGCGTGCACATGCTTGGCGATGCGCGGCGAGCCCGCCATCAGTTCCAGTAAGTCGTCTGAGAAATCCATGGGCTCGACCGAACTCAAGCGCAGCCGCTCGATCGCAGTCTCATCCAGCAGACGCCGCACCAGATCCGCCAGCCGCGTGCGCCCGCCGAAATCGCGTCCCCAACGGCCCAGGTTGATCCCGCTCAGCACCACCTCGCGATACTTCGCCGCTAGCGCCCGCACTTGCTCCACCACGCTCTCTGGCGTCGCGCTGCGGCTGCGCCCGCGAACATAAGGAATGATGCAGAACGAGCAGCGGTTATTGCAGCCGTCCTGGATCTTCAGATTGGGTCGCGTGCGATCCCCTGCCGCATCCTCCACTGGGGCCGAAAGAAAATCGGTCTGCGCGAAAATATCACCGATCTCGATTTGCCCGTGATAATCCGGGGTCGTAACGAACTCCGGAATGCGTGTCTTGTGCGAATTCCCCACCACCAGGCTCACGCCTTCGAGCGTTGCCAGTTCCGCGGGCGCGCGCTGCGCATAACAGCCGGTGATCAGAATGCGCGCTCCGGGCTTCTCGCGATGAATGCGCCGGACCACTTGGCGCACTTCATCATCCGCGGTCGCGGTCACGGTGCACGTGTTCAAGACCACCAAGTCAGCGTCCTGGACGTCGGTCACCGCCGCCAGCCCCTTCGCCGCCAGCCCAGCCTCGATCGCCGCGCCATCCGCCTGCGAGGCCCTGCATCCGAAGTTTTTAACGAGAAAACGCTCCACTGAACTCAAGTGTAGCTTGCCCCGCAAACGGTATACTGATCCAGGAACCCGTATGAAGAAAACCCTATTCGGAATCGCACTCGGATTGTGCGCGTTCGCCCTTTTCTCCCAGACCAAACGCGCCGAAGCACCCGCCTGGGACGCCAATCGCATGGACATGCAGGCCCCGCCCCCACAAGGCGTCGCGGTGCGCGCCGGACGCATGTTCGATCCCAAGTCCGGCACCAATCTCACAAACCAAGTCATCCTGATCAAAGGCGACCGTATCATCGACGTCGGCCCTGCTGACAAAATCCAGATCCCCGCTGGAGTCCCCGTGATCGACCTCAGCCGCGCCACCGTGCTCCCCGGCTTGATCGACCGCCACGTGCACTTGATCCAGGGCCCCGATCCCAACGACTCGCGCGCGTCCTTCATCGGACTCCACCACGCCCTGATGGATCTCAACGCCGGCTTCACGACGATTCAGGACATGAATTCGCCCTACACCTACGCGACTGTCGAACTGCGTGACGCCATCAACAAAGGATTGGTCCCCGGACCCCGCATGCAAGTCGCCGGACCCGCGTTGAATCCCCGCGGCGCCGCGTATTATCCGTCCCCCAACACCGTCACGCCCTTCGGCTTCGCTCCCGGATCTCCGGTGTGGCAGAACGCGCAGGGTATCAATGGCCCCTGGGCCGCGCGCGCCGCGGTTCGCGATCACGCGCATTACGGCGTCGATTGGATCAAGGTTTACGAAACCGAAGACTTCGAAGGCAGTGGCTACCCGCAACCCTCCGGGGCCGGCGCGTTTACGCCCGACGGCAAGATGATCAACGTGCCGTCACTGACGCTCGAAGAGAATCAAGCGATCGTCGATGAAGCGCATCGCCACGGACTGAAGGTCGCTTGCCATGCTTACGGCGGCGAGGGACTGCGCAATTGCCTGGAGGCCGGTGTCGACATCCCCATGCACGTGATCGTGGGCGTGACCGGCGCCGCGGGCCTCGACGACGAAACCATTCGCCTCTTCAAAAAACCCCTCGCCGACGGCACCATGCGCCCCGTGATGCAGACGCTGTGGGATCTGATGGAGGACCTCGAAGTGAAGGACCTCAAGGCCACCAATGGCAAGATCACGCGATTTGCACTGCAGGAGATGAGTTTCAAGCGTCTGCTGAAAGAAGGCATCAAGGAAGTGTTCGGCAGCGGAGCATACTTCCAGGGACACGGCGTCCAAGCCTCGCAATTCGCCTGGTTCGTAAAATGGGGCATGAAGCCCGCCGACGCGCTGCGCATGGCCACCACCAACGCCGCCGAAAGTCTGAACTTCAATATGGGCAAGGACCTCGGCACCATTGAGAAAGGCAAGTTCGCCGACTTAGTCGCCGTCTCCGGCGACCCTCTCGCAGACATCACCGAGATGGAACGCGTCAAGTTCGTAATGAAGGGTGGCACGACCTTCAAGAATGAGATGAAGTAAAGGAACCATCATGCAGACCACAAGACGTACTCTCTTGAAAACTGCGGCCGCACTGGCCGTTCCGTTGCGCCTCGCGCGAGCCGCGAATCCGCCCAGCCCCGTAATCATCAAGCTTGGCAACTATATGTCCGAAGCCGCCGCCCGCGCGCTTCCCGATGAAGTGATCGAGAAAACCAAGCATCACATTCTGGACACGCTAGCCGCGATGGTCTCCGGTACCGAACTCCCTCCCGGCAAAGTGGCGCAAGCCATGGCGAAAGCCCACACCGGCGAAAAGACCGCCACCGTCGTCGGCACCAACATCCTCTGCGGACCCATCGAAGCCGCCATGTGCAACGGCATGCTGGCGCATTCCGATGAGACCGACGATTCGCACGCTCCCTCGCAATCGCATCCCGGCTGCTCCATCGTTCCCGCGACGCTAGCCACCAGCGAACAGTTCGGCACCGACGGCACGCGTATGATGCGCGCTGTAGCGCTCGGCTACGACATCGGGACCCGCATCACCATGACCCTCGGCGCGCTCGACTACCAGATGTCGAGCCACCACAGCTCCCACAGCATTGCCGGAGACTTCGGCTCCGCAGCCGCCGCCGGATGCGTGGCAGGCCTAAATCCCCAGCAAATGCGCTGGATACTCGACTACGCCTCGCAGCAAGCCGCCGGCATCGCGGCGTGGCAGCGCGACACCGACCACATCGAGAAGTCGCTGGTGTTCGCCGGCTGGCCCGCCCGCAACGGCGTCAGCGCCGCCCTGCTCATTCAAATCGGCGGCACCGGCGTCGACGACATCATGGCCGGCTCCGACAACTTCCTGCTCGCGTTCAACCCCAAGTCCGATCCCGAAGGCCTGATCGACAAACTAGGCGAGCGCTACGAAATCACCCGCACCAACATCAAGAAGTGGACCGTCGGCTCCCCCATCCAAGCTCCGCTCGACGCGCTAGAAGCGATGCGCAAAAAGCATCCCTTCGAAGCCGATCAAGTGCAAAAGGTGGTGGTGCGCATGGCCACCAGCGACGCCAACACCGTGAACAATCGCGAAATGCCCGACATCAGCCTGCAACACATGGTGTCCGTGATGCTGCTCGACAAAACCGCATCCTTCGCCGCCGCCCACGATAAACCCCGCATGCAGGACGCCGCCGTCCTGCGCCAACGCGCCAAAGTGGAATTGAAAGCCGACGTAGAACTCGACAAACTGCACCCCGCGCGGGTTTCCATCGTCGAAGTGACGTTAACGGACGGCACAAAGTTGAGCGAACGAGTAGAAGCCGTCCGTGGCACCGCCGAAAATCCCATGACCCGCGAAGAAGTGGTCACCAAGGCGCGCGAGCTGACAACGCCGATACTGGGCGCCGACAAGTCCGCGAAGCTGATCCAAACGATTCTGGCGCTGGAGACGGTAAAGGACGTCCGCGAACTGCGACCGCTATTACAGCGCGGGTAGCTAATCGCCCGTAATCAGCCGCGCGCCCCGATCAAACGTCAGGTACTGGAACCCCCAGCGTATAAACACCAGCACGCGATTGCGAAACTGCGCCAGATACATCAAGTGCACGAACAACCATAGGAGCCACGCCGGCCACCCGTGGACGTGGAAGCGCCCGAAATCCGCCACGCCCGCTGCGCGCCCGATCACTGCTAGACTCCCCTTGTCGTGATAGCGAAACGGCGCCACCGTGCGCCCCTCGGCCTGCGCTCGAATCAACCCCGCGACATAACGTCCTTCCTGCATCGCCACTGGCGCCACGCCCGGCAACGCCTTCCCGTCCTGATCTACGTGAGCCAGATCCCCAATCACGAAAATCTCAGGATGCCCCGGAATCGAAAGATCCGGCGCCACCAACACCTGTCCCTGACGATCCAGCTTCGCTCCGGCGTGTTCCGCCAGCACGCGTCCGAAAGCCGACGGCTGCACTCCCGCCGCCCACAGCACTGTGCGCGACGCCAGCCGCTCCTCGCCCTCCGGAGTCTTTAGCGTCAGCCCCTCCGCGTCCATCGCCGTCACCTGCACGCGTGTCCGCGGCCGCACGCCTAGGCGAATAAGCTGACGCGCAGCTTGCTCCGACAAGTCCTCCGGATAAGCCGGCAGCACGTGCGGCGAGCCGTCCAGCAGCAGAATCTGCGCGTCTTCCGTACGAAAGTTGCGAAAGTCCCGCCGCAGCGTATCGCGTGCGATCTCCGCCAGCGCCCCCGCCAGCTCGACGCCCGTCGGCCCCGCCCCCACCACCACAAACGTCAGCCAAGTCCGCCGCACCGCGGGATCGGACTCACGCTCCGCAGCTTCGAACGCCGCGAGGATCTTGTGCCGCATCGTGGTAGCGTCCTCGATCGACTTGAGCCCGGGCGCAATCTTCTGCCATTCGTCGTGCCCGAAATAGTGATTGCTAGCGCCCGTCGCGATAATCAAATGTGTATAAGCGACCGGCCCCTCGTGAGCCAGCACCACGCGCCGGTTTTCCGCATCCAGACCCACCGCGTCATCCAGCAGAACGAAGGTGTCGCGATGCCCGCGCAGCAGGGACCGCAGCGGAGCCGCGATCTCTCCCGGCGACAGCGAACCGGTGGCCACTTGATAAAGCAGCGGTTGGAACAAGTGAAAGTTGCGCCGGTCAATCAGCGTGACTTTCGCGTGACCGCTCAAAGCCTTCGCCGCGTACAGCCCGCCGAATCCGCCGCCGAGGATGACCACCTCTTGCATGGTTGCACTTCGCGAAAAGCCCGTTTAAACTTCACCAGTCCACGGCTCGGCTATCGCATCGCCGATCTCGTTCCAATCTTGTTCGATCAGCTTGACCTCGGGATCCTCGTTCGCCAGCAGGCAAGAACGAATGAGTGACGTATCATCCTCGCGAAGTTCCGATGCCACATTCCATCCTACCAACCTCACTCTTCGTCTTGCTGCGCCGCCAAACTCGTCACCACGCCCAGATCCTCCAGCGTCGTCACATCTCCCGTGACCGTGTGCGAAGTCACAATCTCGCGCAGCAGCCGCCGCATAATTTTCCCGCTGCGGGTTTTGGGAAGAGCATCGGTAAACCGAATCTCTTCCGGCCGCGCGAACGCGCCGATCTCATGCGCCACCCATTGCCGCAGCTCCTGCCCCAGTTTGTCGTGGTCCCCGCCCTGCCCTTTTTTGAGCGTGACGAAGCAGCACACCGCCTGCCCGGTGATTTCGTGCGGCTTGCCCACCACCGCCGCCTCCGCCACCACCGGATGCTTTACCAGGGCGGACTCCACTTCCATCGTGCTCAGCCGGTGCCCGCTCACATTCATCACATCATCGACGCGCCCCAGTATCCAGTAATACCCGTCCTGATCGCAGCGCGCCGCGTCGCCCGTGAAGTACGCGCCCGGAACCTTGCTCCAATACTGTTCCTTGAAGCGCTCCGGATCGCCCCAGATATTGCGAATCATCCCCGGCCACGGCCGCCGCAAAATCAGAAATCCTTCGTGCCCGGGCTCCATCGGATAGCCGTGAAAATCCACAATGTCCGGCACCACTCCCGGCATCGGCAGCGTGCCCGACCCCGGTTTCGCCGGCACCGCCCCCGGCATTGGAGAGATCAAAATCCCACCCGTCTCCGTCTGCCACCAGGTATCCACAATCGGACACCGCCCCTTGCCGATCACGCGGTTGTACCATTCCCAGGCCGCCGGATTAATCGGCTCGCCCACAGACCCCAGCAAGCGCAAGCTAGAAAGATCGTGCGCGTCCGGCCACTGCTCGCCTTGCCGGATCAACGCGCGAATCGCCGTCGGCGACGTGTACAGAATGCTGACGCGATACTTCTCGACTAACCGCCACCAGCGGTCAAACTGCGGATAATCGAGCGTGCCTTCGTACATCACCGAAGTCGCCCCCGCCGATAGCGGCCCGTAAACGATATAGCTATGCCCCGTCACCCACCCGATATCGGCCGAGCACCAATAGGTATCCGCATCCTTCAAATCGAAAACCCATTTCATCGTCGCCGTGACATGCGTTAAATAACCCCCGGTAGTGTGCAAAATCCCTTTAGGTTTCCCGGTAGTTCCCGACGTGTACAACACGAACAGCGGATGCTCGCTATCGAGCGGCACCGCCGGACACTGCTCCGCTCCCGGCCCTGTCAGCTCCGCGTCCAGATCGTGCCACCAGGAATCGCGCCCCTCCTGCATCGCCGTTTCCGACCCGGTGCGCTTATAAACGATGACATCCCGCACACCCGGACACTCCGTGAGCGCCTCATCGACAGCCGTCTTCAGCTTCACTTCCTTGCCGCGCCGGAAGCCGCCGTCGCACGTGATCACCACCGTCGCGCCCAGGTCCAAAACGCGCGCCTTCAGCGCCTCGCCCGAGAATCCGCCGAACACCACGCTATGCGTGATCCCCAACCGCGCGCACGCCAGCATAGCGATGGGCAGCTCCGGGATCATCGGCATGTAAATGATGGAGCGGTCGCCCGCCTTATAACCGCGCGCCTTCAGCACATTGGCGAAGCGCGAGACTAGCCGCAGCAATTCCTGATAGGTGATCGCCCGCTGCTCGCCCGGCTCGCCCTCCCACAAAATCGCGACTTTGTTTTTGCGATGCGAAGCCGCGTGCCGGTCCAGACAGTTATAAGAAACGTTGGTCTTCGCGCCTACAAACCACTGCGCAAACGGAGGCTGCCAATCGAGCACCTGCTTCCATTTTTCGAACCAGTGAATTTCGCGTGACGCGACGTCGCCCCAGAACGCTTCCGGATCCTGCTCCGCGCGCCGGTATAGCTCGCGGTACCCTTCCATGCCTTGTACGTGTGCCTGGCGAACGAACTCGTCGCTCGGTGGATAGACTCCGGTTGTGCTCATCGAAACGGATTGTAGCAAACGCGCGGGTGCTAAGACTTCTTCTTGAAGAACTTGTTCTTGATGTCCGGCCAGAATTCCTTGAGGACTTGCGAAAAGGCATCCGTACCCACCGCGATGCCCAACTTCTGGACGTTATCGGAAACGTTGCGCGTGTCACCCGGATAATACAAATTGGACAGGGCCACGGCGCTTCCATTGCCCAGCCATTCTGAGAAATTGAAAGTCGAGCCGCCTTTATCGGTGCGCACTACAAACACGCGCGTGATGGCGTACGCGGTCCTGTGCCACTTGCTACCGCCGCTTGCTCCAATCCGAAAATAGCGTGGGTCTTCATGTAAGAAAGCAGGAAAAATCGCTTCCGTCATCAGGTTGCCGACGGCTTGATCGGCGTAAGACGTCGCTAGGCGCTTCGCGTAACCCTTTAAGCCTTGTCCGAAGGAAGGGTTCTCATTGTCCAACTGGTAGTATCCCGCAAACAAGGCCGCCGTCAGATACACCGGGTAATCGAAGGAATCCTTGGCGGCAATATAAAACTTGCGGCGCGTAGTAATGGGCGTGAAGGGAACCGTACCGTCCGCCGTCCGGTAATTGGGCAGAACACCAAAAATGCGCTTGTCGATGGCATCCCCGGCGGGCTGTTGCGTGGCCGGTTGCGGCGAAACACCCTCAGCGTTATCAGCACCTTGCGCGCTCAAGGCGGCGGGCAAAATCATCCATGCGGCGCTACACAGGAGGGTACTGCGAAAAAGACTGAAGCAAGACACTACTCCTATTTAAACGCATTTGCCCCCGTTCGGGTTACACGCTGATATCAAGCGGGATAACTCCCGGCAATATAGTGATGCAAGTGATGGATTTCTTCTTCCTGCCTCCGGATCACCCAGTTGACCAAATCGCCGATCGACAACACCCCAATCACCGCCTGCTGGCTCACCACCGGCAGATGACGCACGCGCCGGTCCGTCATCACGCGCAAGCAATCGTCGACGCTCTGCTCCAGACTCGCGACGATCGGAGGGCTCGTCATGATCTCGCCAACCGTGGTCTCGCGCGAAGCCTTGCCCTGCAGAATGACCTTGCGCGCATAATCGCGCTCCGAAAACACTCCGCAAAGATCGGCGTCTTCCATTACCAGCAACGCACCGATGTCTTTGTCCGCCATGATTTCCAGGGCTTCATAAACAGGCGTCTCCGGCCCGACCGCGCAAACGCCAATTCCTTTGTGGTCGAGAACCGCGCGAACAGTGTCAGTCAATCCCATTACGACCTCCGTGTGAATCATATTCCTCCCGACGGTGGTGTCAAGGGGGTAGACGCCGCATGGCGCGATGAAGTTGCAGGCGAGCTGCGCGTCCTTATCTTTTCCTCACGGAAGCTTGATGACTTCCTTAGGCTTTCCGATTAACCTAACAATCGGAGGACGACAACGACATGTTCAAAGTGGAAGCGTTGATTCAACCCCATAAGCTGGACGAGGTGTGCTGCGCGCTGGCGGCTTTCCACATTCCCAGCGTGATCGTCAGCGAAGCCCGCGACCATGGCCCTTCCGCCGCCGTCAAGTCGACTTACCGCGGCAGCCAATGGACCGCCGCCGTCCCCCGCGCAAAAGTAGAGGTGCTGGTTTCTTCGCTCTTAGTAGATGACGTTGTGGATGCGCTCTTAGCCGCCGCCCGCACTCAACTCGCCGCGGATGATGGAACCGTAGTGGTCTATCCGGTGTCCAACGCCATCCGCATCCGCGACGGCGAACGCGCGGCCTACTGCCAGTAATTCCGGTCGAGGCTGCGGTACTGCACGGCCTCCGCGAGATGCTTCGCGGAAACGCCAGCCGCGTGATCCAGATCCGCGATAGTGCGCGCGACTTTCAAAATGCGATCGTGTGCGCGAGCGCTCAACCCCATTCGCCGCACCGCCATTTCAAGCGTGCGTTCCCCCGCCGCGTCCAACTCACACAACTTGCGCAGCTCGCCCGCCGGGATGTGAGCATTGTAATACCCGCGCCCCTGCTGCAGCTCGCGCGCCGCGCACACTCGCTCGCGCATCATGGCCGACGTGACCCCCGCGTCCTTGCCGCGCAGTTCCTGATACGGCACCGCCGGGACTTCGATGTGCATATCGATGCGGTCGAGCAGCGGCCCGCTCAGTTTCCCCAAATAGCGTTGGATGATCGCGCCCGTGCAGCGGCACTCCCGCGTAGGATCGCCGAAAAATCCGCAAGGGCACGGATTGAGCGCGCCGATCAACAAAAAACTAGCAGGGAACGTGAGTGTCATGGAACTGCGCGCCAACGACACCGCGCGCTCCTCCAGCGGCTGCCGCAGCAATTCTAAAACGTTGCGCGCAAACTCCGGCAACTCGTCCAGAAACAAAACGCCGTGGTGCGCCAAGCTCACCTCGCCCGGCCGCGGCACGCCCGACCCGCCGCCGAGCAGTCCCGCATCCGACACCGTATGATGCGGCGCGCGGAACGGCCGCACACTCAGGAAGCCCACGCCCTTCGGCAGCGTCCCCGCTACGCTGTGGATCTGCGTAGTCTCAATCGCCTCCTGAAAAGTGAGCGGCGGCAAAATCCCCGGGAAGCGTTTCGCAAGCATCGTCTTGCCGGACCCCGGAGGCCCTATCATAAGTACGTTGTGAGATCCCGCCGCCCCGACCTCTAAGGCACGCTTGGCCGTGTTCTGCCCGCGGACATCTTTGAAATCCGAAATGCTGGCTGTGCGGTCCATATGGGCGCAGTCAAGGTCCGCGTCACCGGCTGAAATTTATCAGACTGCTGCAAGAACGCCACCACCTCCGCCAGATGCTGTAGCGCGAACACGCGCACGCCGCCGGCCATCGCCGCCTCCGCCCCGTTCTCCGCCGGCACCACCAGATTCCGCAGCCCCATTTTCTGCGCTGCCACCGCAATCGACAACGCGCCGCGCACCGGCCGCAGCGTACCATCGAGCGACAACTCGCCCACAAACAAATGGTCGTCAGGAGGCGTGACGACCCCCATCGCCCCCAGAATCCCCAGCGCCATCGGCAAATCGAACCCCGCGCCTTCTTTTTTGACGTTCGCCGGAGCCAGGTTAATCGTGACGGATTTATTGGGATACCCAAACCCCGAGTTCAGCAACGCGCTCTTGATACGCTCGCGGCTCTCCCGCACCGCCACATCCGGCATGCCGACAGTGATGAAGTCGCGCCCCGCCCCCGGATACATATCCACCTCGACGTCGATAAAGTGCGCGTCGATCCCAAATACTGCAGCCGAGCGAGTCCGCGAAAGCGCCATCAAACACTAGTGGCGCGAGCACCCGATTCCTCGCAACTTATATGTTTGTTACCTTGGGGTCAAATGTGCAGGAATATCAAAACGCTTTTCAACTTCGATCCGCCCGTCACCGACGACGAGGTTCGCGCCGCCTCGCTGCAGTTTGTAAGGAAGATCAGCGGCCTCAACAAGCCATCCCAAGCCAATGAAGCCGTATTCCAAGGCGCGATAGACGAAATCGCCGCCATTTCCACCCGCCTGCTGCACTCCCTCCAAACTACCGCCCCGCCCAAAAATCGCGAAGAGGAAGCCCAGAAAGCCAAAGCCCGTGCCGCCGAACGGTTCGGAACTGCCTAAGCCAGCGGATTCACCCAGCGCAGCCCGGGAAACCGCGCGAAGTCCCGATCGGTCGTGTGCAGAACGCCGCCATACTCGATCGTGATCGCAGCAAGCTGCGCATCCGTGAGCAGAGGCCCGCGCGCTTGACCCTCGGTCATCATCTGGCGCAACAGATCCCAATGACGTTCGCCGGGAGCGAGAAACCGGACGTTTGGCTGCTCCAGCCACATATCAACAACTTCGATGGCACGTTCTAAGGTGACGCCTTGACCCGGCAGTTTGAAGTTGGTGGTGATCCTGAGAAAGGCCCCCACCGTTTGCCATGGAATGCCTATAATCTCACTACCCGAAAACGCCGCCGCGATCCATTTCCGGGCCGCTTGGTGATGAGGAGATCCAGGATCGTACGCGTAAAGCAGAAGATTTGCGTCGACAACGATCACCGGTGCAGGGGACCCTCAAGAGCCTCGATCAATTCTTCTACATTGTCGTAGCTCAGGCCCGGCGGCAAACCCATCGCCAATGGCTTCACCACAAACTTCTTCCGCGCCGGCCGCTTACTCGCGATCAATCCCAGCCGCAAATAGTGATTGACTGCTTCCTTGAAGGAAACTCCAGAGCGCCGGATCTCCTGGTTTAGAAGAGTAGCGATATCGTCATCCAGCGAAAGTGTCGTACGCACATCTTGATGCTATAAGAATAGACATCATGATGTCAATCACGCCCGCTGCTCTTCGACCGAACGCTCCGCCATCTCCCCGATAATCGGCAGCCGGTAATGTTCTGAGTGGCTCACCTTCACGATCATCACAATCCACGCCGCCAGCACCAGCAAATGCAGCAGCCCGCCCAGCGGCCCGAACGCATGCCCCATCCCGATCATGCTGAAGCGCAGGGCCGGCGATACCACCCAATCGACAATCAGCCACGCCACAAACAGGTACAACCCCTGGAACGCGTGAAACCGCACTTCGCGCGCATCCGGCGTGTCGCGCCGATAGCGCCGGCTAGCCAGCACAATAATCGCCGCGATCCATCCCAGCCACGGGATGTAGCACAGCAGCGCCGCGTTCTTGCCGCTCATCTCGCCCAGGAAATCCGCCTGCGGAGCGTTCCCTGCCCCGCCCCCCATCGTCGACGCAGCGGATGCCACTGGCTGCGGAGCCCCGCAAATCGCGCAGAACTTGTCCGCCGCTCCCACCGGTTTTCCGCATTTGCAACAAAAGGGCATTTCGATTTTTGTCCGACTCCATTATCCTGTACGATACGGCCATGAGAGAAGTTCCCCCCAACCGCCTGGTCCTGGTACGTTTGCTGCTCCTCGCCACGCTAGCCGTCACCGCCCAAGCCGCCAAAACCCTGGACATTTATTTCATCGATGTCGAAGGAGGCCAGTCCACTCTCATCGTCCCGCCCTCCGGCCAAGCCCTGCTGATCGATGCCGGTTATGCCGGCAACAGCGGACGCGACGCCATCCGCATCTCCGCCGCCGCCAAAGCCGCCGGAGTCAAAAAAATCGACACCCTCCTGATCACGCACTTTCACGCCGACCACGTAGGCGGCGTCCCCAACCTTTTAGAGCGTCTCCCCGTTGCGAATTTTCTCGACCACGGCCCGAGCGTCGAAGACGAAGACAAATATCCCGAGCCCTATCAAAAAGCCTTTGGCGCTTCCGCGCATAGAGTCATCGCCCCCGGCGACAAAATCCCCATCAAAGGTCTGGACATCACGGTCCTAACCGCCGCCGGACGCCACCTGGATCGCAAAGGCGAACCGAATCCCTACTGCGCCGGCCTCTCCCCCGTCAGCGGGGAGACCGGCGAGAACCCGCAGTCCGCGAGCGTGCTCATCCAATACGGCAAGTTCCGCTTCTTCGATCCAGGCGACATCATTTGGAACGAAGAACTAGCGCTCGAATGCCCCGACAACAAAGTGGGAAGAGTGGACGTCTACCTTACCGCCCACCACGCCACGCACGTCTCGCCGAAGTCCGTCAACGCCCTGGCCCCGCGCGTAATCGTGATGGATAACGGCCCCCGCAAGGGCGGCCTCCCCGACGCCTGGAACCTGCTGCATGCGATGCCCGGATTAGAAGACATCTGGCAGCTGCACTTCTCAGTCACCGGCGGCAAAGAACACAACCCGTCCGACCCCTTCATCGCGAATCTAGAAGAGCAAGGCCCAGGCACCTACCTGAAGATGTCCGCCTCCGAAGACGGCTCCTTCACCCTCTTCAACCCCCGCAACAAATACACGAAATCCTACCCAGCGAAATAGCGCGTTATTCGTCAGCGTCGACCAACCCATCCTCCGCCAGCCACTTTTCCTCGTCAGGCAGGATCTTAGCGAGCTCTCGCGCGAGCCGCTTGCGCTTTTCACTTGCCGATAGCTTATCGACAACCGACGCGCGACCTTCGCGGGCGACAATTTTGGTAGTCACGAACCCAGTATGACAAACAAGAACCGCAGGAATCGCGACGCGCAGCGTGGGGGCGCCTCGTGATCATACTTCACGCAGGGATTTTGGTAGGATCTAGGACGTGCTGCCCTACTTCGTCGCGTTTCTTGCCGTCGCTTTGTTTCCAACCGCGCTGGCGGCCATTGGAGGCCACTTGGCCACAATAGCTACCTGCACTTCAGCAAGTAGAGGCATACCGTTCCGATTCAGAACACGATACTAGGATATCCATCCTTCAGAAGACTACTGACGGCCTGCACGACACGCTAAGTACAAGCCTTCAAAGGCAAGAGTATATGCGCGGGCAATTGGAGAGCATCAGTGTCATGGTAGGTAAGGTTGGCGAGAAAAGTACCGATCCGGTCGTTGGGCAACTTGCTGGAGCATTGGCCAAAATGGCTGACACAGCCAAGGCACCCTTGTCAAACGCGAGCAGGAAAATCCAGGTTTCGTACTTCGATAAAGTCAGAATCTACAGACCCTAAAACCATTAAGATATCTGCGTTTCAGTTGAAGAATGTTGGGGCTACGGCTGAGTCCTTTTCTTTGAGATGGTATTTTTCTGTCCTCGTCTCCACCGGCAGCTCATGGAGGAACGCATCCGAGTTGCTGGTGTCTTTTCAGGGCGAACCAAAGTATCCAGTTAGCTCTAAGTTAAAGGTGTTTTATGGGGGCGAAAAGCCAGAGGAAATTGTGTTGTTGATAACTCGGTAGTTTCTAAGACGCGACGAGTTCCCTATACTTCATCTTCGGTGAGTTCAGTAACCGCACGAGCGTATCGCGGAACAGATCGCGATTCTCGCGCTGGTAGAATCTCCACACGTTCACCGGTCCCCGCCGTCCCGGATCTCCCCGCAATTCAGCCACTTCCCACCTTGCCTCGAGCCAAGCCCGCACTGCACCCCTGCATACTGATTCCGCAGTACAAGCCTGCGCAGGCTAATCGTTGTTATTTAGTGGAATCCGCGCCCGTTGCGAAAGTAGCGGGCTAGCCGTCCTGGAAACATTGTGGAGAGGGCGGGACAGGAGAGAATCGATTCTCTGGTGATGTAAGTTGCCGCGGGAGGAAATGGGAGAGAGCAGAAAACTGGTTCATTCAGTCACTTTTCTAAAGACCAGCAAGCCGTCCATGGACCTTCACCACTCCGGTGGGCGGTCCTAAAAAGCAGCCCACCGCGAGACGATGCTTTGCAGTTATCTGCGTCCATCGGTTCCCATCTGCCAGCCAATTTCCTTCAGCCGAAGTGTCTGTATTCCCCCAAACCTCCGTGTATCCTAGAGGTTGCTCCTTTCCTCGTCAACTTATTTCGTATTTCTAGTGGCGATTTTTCTGCTCTACTGGCCGCTGGCCCGCGTGCGCGCCGTGGCGCTCGCCTTAATCCTGCTGGCCAACTATTTCTTCTACGCCAAATGGGATCTGCATTATCTGGCTCTCATCCCCGCCGCCTCCACCTGCGATTTTCTATTTGGCCTAGGCCTGCAATCGTCGAAGTCTAGCTGGGTTCGTCGCCTGCTGGTCACCGCCAGCATCGCGATGAACATCGGCTTGCTCGCCGTCCTGCGCTATGCCCCCGCGCACACGCTGATCCTGCCCCTGACGCTTTCCTTCTACGTTTTCCAAGCGCTCACCTATACAATCGATATCTACCGCGGCGATGCCAAAGGCACCAAAAGTTATCTCGCCCATCTAGCTGCCGTCTCCTTCTTCCCCACCACGCTCGCCGGACCCATCACGCGCGTCTCTTCGCTCATCGATCAATTTGAAAAACGCAAACCGCTCGACCCCGCGGACGGCAGCCGGGCTTTGTTCCTGATCGGCATGGGCTTGATGAAAAAGCTGCTGATCGCGGATTATCTTTCGACCAACCTGGTCAATCGCGTTTTCGATTTCCCCACGCTCTATACCGGCGCCGAAACACTCATCGCGGTCTACGCCTACGCGCTGCAAATTTATTACGACTTCTCCGGCTATACCGACATTGCCATCGGCTCCGCGCTCCTGCTGGGCATCAAGCTGCCGCCCAATTTCAACCGTCCCTACGCCGCCGAAAACATTGCCGATTTCTGGCGCCGCTGGCACATTTCGCTCTCCAACTGGCTGCGCGATTACTTGTATTTCTCCTTGCCCGGCAAGCGCTCGAAAATCTTCACCTACGTGAATCTGGTCATCACCATGGTGATCGGCGGCCTGTGGCACGGCGCCAATTGGAACTTCGTCATCTGGGGCGCACTGCACGGCTTCGGACTCGCCTTTGTCCGGCTGTGGCAGACGCAATCCAAAGTCGCGAAATCGGACAGCCCACTCTGGCGCTACGGCAGCATCGTCCTCACCTTCCACTACGTCACCTTCGCGTGGATCTTTTTCCGCGCGCCCAACTTCGAAACCGCCATTTCCATCCTCAGCCGCATCGCGTCCTTCACGGCTTCCTTCGCCAACATTTCAGCGCCTCTCGCGATGGTTCTGCTGATCGGCATCCTGGCGCATTATGTCCCCAAGAAATGGTATGACTGGAGCCAAGCCATTTACATCCAAGCTCCGTTCTACGCCCAAGCCGGCGTCCTGGCGCTCTTAGTGTTAGGTTTACAAAACGTAGTCCAAAGCGGCGCGGCGCCGTTTATCTACACGAAATTCTGATGCGACCACAGATCCCAGTTAAGACCACGCTCACCGTCGTCACCTTCGTGGCGCTGCTGCTGGTCCCGCAGGCCTTTCCGTCGCTCCGCAATTACATGTCGATCGAGCCTAAGAGCGCCGCCAGCGTTTTCAGCTTGCCCGTGAAGTCCGCGCCCGCGGAAATACGAGTCGACCCGCTCGCTTCCCCCGGCAACTTAAGCCAGGCGTTGAACCAGCAACTGGTAGCGAAAGCGCCCAAGAATCTGCTCGATCCCAATCACGTGCTGGATCATTTCTACGCCGCCCTGCTCAAAGGGGAAGGCGTCCACATCATTCACTACGGCGATTCGCCCACCACAGCCGACCTCATCACCGCCGACGCCCGCGCACTTTTCCAACACGAATTCGGCGACGGCGGCGTGGGCTTCGTCTTGCTCGCGCGCCCCTGGGCCTGGTACAACCGACGTGGCGTCGAGATGTCCGCCTCCAATTGGAAAATCGACATCGGCGGAAATTCTCCGCTCAAGGACGGCTTGCAAGGTTTAGGCGCCGTCAGCTTCCGCGGCGCTCCCGGAGCCGTCGCGCGCTGGAAAGTGAAAGACGCCGCCCATCGCAGCGTCGAGATCGCCTATCTGGTCGAGCCGCAAGGGGGCGCCTTTGCAGTCGAAGCTGACGGCCAATCCATCGGCACCGGCTCATCCACGTTGACGCCGGGCGCGGATGCGTTCGCTCCCGGCTTTGCGTCTTTCGAAATCCCTCCCGGCGCCGCCGAAATCACGCTCAAAGTTACCACCGGCTCGGTGCGCTTCTACGGAGCCGACTTCCGCAAAGGCAGCGGCGTGGTTTATAGCAGCCTCGGCGTCAACGGCGCGAACGTGACGCTGCTTTCAAACGTTTTCAACGAAGCTCACTGGGCCGCCGAACTGCACCACTATAAACCCGATCTCATCATCGTGAATTACGGCACCAACGAAAGTGGCTTCCCGGATTTCGTCGACACCACGTGGGGCCGCGAAATGCGTAAAGCCGTCGCCCGCCTGCAGCGCGCGATGCCCGAAACGTCCATTTTATTAATGAGCCCCATGGATCGCGGCACCAAAACGTCCAGCGGTGAAATCGATACCATTCCGACCATGCCGCGTCTCGTCGCCACGGAATCGAAAATCGCCGCCGACACCGGCGTGGCCTTCTTCAACACCTACGAAGCCATGGGCGGCGCCGGCACCATGGGCCGCTGGTACACGTCTGAGCCGCGCCTGGTGGGCTCGGATTACATTCATCCCATGCCCGCCGGTGCGAGAATTGTAGGAGAGCTTCTATTCACAGCCCTGCGCCAAGGTTTCAACGAGTACAAATTGCAAGAGCTGAAACAAAAGATCGTCGAGCAGGCTGAGAGAACCAACCGGGAAGCGAGCCAACGTCCCTGATGCGAATTCTGCCGGCAATCGCGATGACCGTCGCCGTGACCTTGGCGGCCGCCGCGCAGACCGCGACGCCGGCCGCAACTCCGCCCAAAAAATTCGTCAAGAAAGTAGCAGCCAAGAAACCCCCTAAGCGCTCACCCGTCCCGCGTTCCACCGTGAGCGCGGCCACGCGCGCCGAAGCCCACGAAGGCGTGATCGAAAAAGTTTCCAAAGGCGCCGAGCTGCCCGTCGAAAACGCCGCCGCGCTGGTTCCCTTCTTCGAACAACTCTACCGCCAGCAGCACGGCGAACTAACCGGACCCCTCCGTGCCCTGCATTACGGCGATTCGCACGTCGCCGCCGATGAATGGACCGGCGACATCCGCGAACACCTGCAGCAAACCTTCGGCGACGGCGGCAGCGGTTATTCCATCGCTGGACGCCCCTGGAATTCCTACCGCCGCTTCGACGTCAAGAGTGGGTCCACCCGCGGTTGGCACAGCGATGGTCTGGTCGGTCGCACGGGCGACGGTATCTACGGCTTGGGCGGCGTCAGCATGTCCACCAGCACGCCGCGCCAGTCGATCTTCTTGCTCGCTGAAGCTCAGCGCTTCGAACTTTTTTATCTCCAGCAACCCGGCGGCGGCGCGATTCAAATTTACGATAACGGCATGCCCGTCGAGCGCATCTCCACCGACGGCGAAACCGCTCCCAACTATTTCCACTACGACGCCGAGCCAGGCCAGCACCGCCTGGAGGTAGAAACGCTGGAGCACGCCCCCGTCCGCCTGTTCGGCTGGGTCGCGGAAAAGCCCACCGGCGTCACCTACGAAGCGCTCGGCATCAACGGCGCGCAGGCGTCCATGATTCTCAACTGGAATGGCGCCGTGCTGAAGTCCAATATCGAACGTCGCAACCCCGCACTGATCGTGCTCTCCTACGGCACCAACGAGGCCGGACGCAAGGACTGGACGCTCGAAACCTACCGCGACATGTTCGCCCGCATGATCGAGCGCCTGCGCGCCGACGCACCCACCGCGACTATTTTCGTCATCGGCCCGCCCGACCGCGCTATTCGCGTCCGCGGCAAAGGTTGGGTGACGCTCGACGGCATGGACCTGATCGTTGAAGCCGAACGCCAGGCGGCGCTCGCGCAAGGCTGCGCCTTCTGGGACCAGCGGGCGAAGATGGGCGGCAAAGGTTCGATGCGCCAATGGGTGCAAGCCGGCATGGCGCAAGGCGATTACACGCACCTCACAGCCCCCGGCTACCGCATGATCGGCGACGCTATGTTCCGCGACCTGATGAGCGAGTACGACCTGTTCGTGAAGGCGCGCGAAGCGTTGGCAGTGGCGCCGAACGTAAGCCGCCCTTAGACAGCAATGGCCCCTCGAGTTCCTTACTTGCTGGGGCTGAAAGTCATCTCCGACCGAATACCAAACGAGCCGGCGTACCCGTATAATCTCCCTTTTGTTACCGGGCTGGATTTGAAGTTTCGGGAGCCTGTCACTTTTTTTGTGGGAGAAAATGGAACCGGCAAGTCCACGCTCATTGAGGCGATCGCAGCGCTGTCCCGGCTTCCGGTTTCTGGTGGTGGACCGAACGAACTAGCGGACAATCACGGACCGGAATTTGAAAGCGCGCTTTCGAAAATCTTGCGGCCGTCGTTTCGCCAACATCCTCGGGATGGCTATTTCCTCCGAGCCGAGTTTCACGCGCACTTCGCCTCGCTCCTCGATGCACGTAAGCGCGATCCGGATTTTCGCGATGCAGATTCTAACCCCGACCCATACGGCCGTTACGGCGGAAGGTCGCTGCACGAGCAATCTCACGGCGAAGCATTCCTCGCCGTGCTGCAGAATCGAATTGGACCGGGACTGTACTTGTTCGATGAACCGGAATCCGCCTTGTCCCCCCAACGGCAACTCGCTCTCTTGGCTTTGATACATGACTTGGTAAAAACGGGGAAATGTCAGTTCTTGATTGCAACTCATTCGCCGATTTTAATGACCTATCCTGATGCGCAAATCATGAGTTTTGACAAGGCCCCATTGAGTGCGATCACTCTTGAGGAGACGTCGCACTATCAGATCACCAAGGGGATTCTTGAACATCCAGGCAGCTATTGGAAACACCTGGTGGACTAGAAAAACAGGGCGACCGCCAATAACGTTCCGGTCGCCCGTAAGAACCGAAGTGGTTAGTGCTTCGCGCTTCCGGGCGCCCAGGAGACGCCGCGCAACACTTCGCCCGAGCCAGCCGTCTTCACCGTGACGAAGCTCTCTGCCGGAAGACTGGTGGCGCTCAAGGTATCGGTGATTGCAACCAGTTTGTTCGGGTCGGCTCCCTGATCGCCGTTTCCGCTGATCGTCGAGGTGATCGCATAAATGGTCGCGGTTCCATCGCCGTTGACCACTCCAGTAACATTGCGCAAGCCGTCGGTGGCCGGAGCCCATGGGAATCCCGTGCCTCCGGTTCCCGAATTGTTTCCAGTCGGGTAGCCGGGAACGACGTACGGCACGCCTAGTCCCAAGCCCGCGTTCAGCGTGTACGCCAACTTCCATTTGCCCGAAACCAGAATCCACTTTTGCAGCCCGGCGGTGGTTTGGGCCGCGGCGGGAGCATAGAAATTCCCAACCGTTGTGCCGGTGGTGCCGTTGCCTTCGTCGGTTACATAAAGGGTGGTGGCGTTCGCAAACCAGATGCCGAAGGGAAATGCAGTTTTGGTTTTAAGAGCCGTCGGAAATCCATTCAGGATGCACATATTGTTGGGATCGAGCCCTTGGGTCTGCAGTACCGCAGGATTATAAGCCAGACCCGACGTCGGCAGGGCTGCGCCCGCAACAGGCAGGCCCACGCCGTTCGTGTCCGTGCAAACTGTGCCGGTGGGATCGACGAAGTACACGGTATTCACACCGTTACTGCCGCTTCCCTTGGTGGTATAGAGCACGTTATTGAAGATAGTCAGGCCGCGGAAGTTGGTGTCCTTTCCAATCTTGTCCAATTTGTCGCCCAACTGCGTGATGTTGAAACTTCCCACAGGGGTGGGCGTTCCGGGTCTTTGCGCCACCATTGCCTTGATCTCGGGCGTGAGAATCTGCAGGCCGGCTCCGACAATGATGCCGTCCGGCTGCGGATTGCCGCCGTTACCCGCATTGCCCGCCGTATAGAATAAATTCGCGCCGCCGGTGTTGTTCATAATCGCTGCGCGCCCATTATTCCCGCTGTAGGCGTTGGTTTTCGTGAACTGAAATTTGCCATGCTGATCCACTTGCGCCACCACGCGGTAGGCGCTCACTCCGTCAGGATTGGTGGAGTCGAAGATGGCGGGGGTGTTGGCATTGGATATGTCGATGGCGTCAATGGGCGCAAGATACCCCATGAACGTGAGATAGTTTCCATCGGTCGATGGGTTCAACGCAATTTCTGATTTCGAAGAGAAACTGGTGACCATCTGATCCTTGGTCGGCGGGACTCCGTTTTGCGAACTGTTCGGCACTTCAAGCGAGGAGACCAGCATGCCCGAGGGAGTGATCTGGTCCAGAAAAATCTTCGAGGTGATGCCGAAACTGGCGTCTGCCAGATCGTTGTTGAAGACGATCGGATAGGTGCCATCGGTGATTGCCGTGGAGCAACCGTTAGCAGGAGCGCAGTTCGGCGGCAGCGCCATACCCACTTGTACGTTGGCGGGGTTGTTGTCGTAGACGCTGCGGCTAACCACCAGGTTGCCGGGGAAAAAGTAGGCGCTGTCGCCTTGTGCCTTGGTTGCAAAGACGCCCAGCAGAGCAGCGAATGAAACCATCGCAGCTACAAGTACGAGTGCACGCAGACGATTTTTACTTTTCAAGATCTTAACTGTCATTGAGCGGATCTCCTTGGGAAATGGGGAATGATAAGAGCGAAGCAGGTAGAAATTTAGCATCCATGCATCGCAATTCGATGAACACTCATTTACAGATCGGTGAATGACGTACCGGTAGTTTTCCTCGGCCCGCTCCTCTACAATGGACCTGCCCGTTTCGAGGAACACCACTATGAAAACTTTCCTGATCAGAGCGACAACCTGCGCGGCATTAGCGATGGCGGTTGCGATCCTTTATTTGCCGGCGTCGCGTGCGGAAAGCGGAGCGCCCAAGTATGAAGTCGACGTCACCTGGCCCAAACCGCTGCCGGATCGCTGGGTGATCGGCGGTTTAGGCGGCGTGTGCGTGGATGCGCAGGATCACGTATTTCTGCTCAACCGCCAGGACGTCCTCGAAGGCGACTTGAACGCCGGGCACCTCGCGCCGCCCGTGATTGAGCTCGATGCCGCGGGCAAGCTAGTCAACTCCTGGGGCGACACCAAGCTGCTTGACCCGCGCCTCCACAGTTGTACTTTCGACAAGGACAACAATATGTGGATCGGCAGCGCGCCCTCCGGCATGATCCAGAAATATTCGCACGACGGCAGCAAGCTGCTGCTGCAGGTCGGGAAGAAAGGCGTGTTCGATTCCTCCGACGGCACGGTTAAAGGGCAGCCGCTGAATTCCGATGCGGCTGTGTTCTTTATGCCATCCAGCATATTTGTCGATCCCAAAAACGGCGATATTTACGTGTCCGATGGCGAAGGCACCGGCGGCAATCGTCGCATCGCGGTGCTGGATCGCGACGGGAAATTTTTGCGCCAGTGGCAGCCCGAAGGCATGAAGACGGTGCACTGCCTGAGCGTCGCCAATGACGGCCTGGTTTACGTTTGCAATCGCGACAACGCGCGGCTGCAGGTTTATGACAAGATGGGGAACTTCAAAAAAAACATCGAGATCCCCTGGACCCCGTACACGCCGCCCGTCGACGGAAAAGTGAAAGAGAGCGGTGGGGCGGCGGTCTCGCTCGATCTTTCGCGCGATGCCAATCAGCGCTTCATGTATTTGATCAACCAGAACAGCGCGCTGATCGAGGTGATGGATCGCGAGTCCGGTAAAATCCTCTCGAGCTTCGGCCGCGCCGGACATTTTCCGGGCGAATTCGATCAGCCGCACGGCATTGCCGTCGACTCCAAAGGCAACGTCTACGTGGCTGAAAATCGCGGCAGGCGCATTCAGAAGTTCAAGCTGGTGAGCCAGTAAGCTTGGTCCAAAGGGCCTTGCGGGCCCTCCGGGCAAGTGATAATCTACGGCAGACTAGGAGAACCACTCATGATCAGGCCTTTATCTATCGCCCTTCTAGGAACGCTGTTAGGCGCGTCCTTGTTCGCCCAGCAGAATGCGGTGACGCCGCCGCACACCAACCTGAAGGTGGGCGATGTGGCTCCCGATTTCACGCTGCCTGCGACCAACGGCGACAAAGTAACGCTATCGAGTTTTCGCGGCAAAGCGCCGGTGGTGCTGGCCTTTTTTCCGGCCGCGTTCACCGGCGGCTGCACTAAGGAGATGCTGGGATATCAGGCGAGCTTGAGCAAGTTCGAAGGCGCATCCACAAAAATCTTCGGCATCAGCGGCGATAACACGCCGTCGCAAAAAGAGTTTGCCAAGCAGTTGAACGTCGCTTTCCCGATTCTCAGCGATTTTGCCAGCCGCAAGGTGATGGCGGATTACGGCGTGCTGCTGCCCAACCTGGGCATAGCCAACCGCACTACTTTCGTGATCGATAAAGACGGTAAGATCGTGCACATCGAAGAAGGCAGCGGCGCGATTGATCCGTCGGGCGCCGAGATGGCGTGCAGCAAGCTGGCGCATAATAAGTAGTCGAAAACAAATAAGGAGCTGCTATGAAAAGCGTAAGGGGAATTGTAATTGCGGGAGCCGTGTGCGTCGCCTCGGCGGCGCTGTGTTTTGCCGAAGGGCCTCCAGGATGGGCGTATGGTTTTCCTCCGGGACCCGCAGCGCCGGCGGCTCCAGCGGCCGCGCCCGCAGCGGCGCCCGCGCCCGACACCACGCCGCGCCACCTTCCCGGCAATAATCTGGAATTCACGCGCGCCCAGATTGCCAACGGCTACGGACCAGCCGATTGGTATCCCGAAGATCATCCGCAGATGCCCGACGTCGTGGCTCACGGTAAGCGTCCGGAGGTGCGTGCGTGCTCGCTATGCCATTACCCCAACGGCAAGGGCCGCGCGGAAAACGCCGGCGTCAGCGGCTTGTCCACCGCGTATTTCATCCAGCAGATGATGGATTTCAGAAACGGCGACCGTAAGAGCTCCGAGCCGCGCAAGGCCAACACTAACGCCATGATCGCCATCGCCAAGGGCATGAGTGAAGACGAAATCAAACAGGCCGCCGACTACTTTGGCGCGATCAAGTGGACCACGCCGTGGATCAAAGTAGTGGAATCGAAGACGGCTCCGAAGACGCGCATCCAGGGCGGATTGTTCCTGGCTCTGGAAGGCGACGAAAAAGAACCGCTGGGGCAGCGCATCATTGAAGTACCGGTGAATGCGGAAGCCACCGAAGTGCTGCGCGACCCCCACTCCGGCTTCATCGCCTACGCGCCGGTTGGCAGCTTGAAAAAAGGCGAGGCGCTGGCAAAAACCAAGCAGTGCGCGGTGTGCCACGGAGCGGATTTGAAAGGGATCGGGCCGGTGCCGTCGATCGCGGGGCGTTCGCCAAGCTACCTGATGCGGCAGATGTACGACATGCAGACGGGCGCGCGGAAGGGCTTGTGGACCGGGCTTATGAAGCTGGTGGTGGCGAATCTGAGCGAAGAAGATCTGCTAGTGCTTTCGGCCTACGCAGCTTCGCAGACGCCGTAAGGAAATGAGGACCGCTATGTTAAAAAGTTCGGGATGGTTTGTACTCGGATTGGCGCTTAGCGGTCTTCTCTCCGCGGAGACATTGACTCCGCCCACGGCGGCGCAGCGCACGCCGCGCGCGAGCAATATGGATCTGGTGGGTTACAACGATCTGCAATCGCGCAGCGCGTATCAACCCGTGATACAGAAGCAAGGCGACCGCTGGATCGCTTACGTCGGCCATCACGGCGGTGAAGCGATGAACCCGCAGACCGGCAAGATGGAGCCCAACGGCACTTCCATCGTCGACGTCACCGATCCGAAACATCCCAAATATCTGATCCATATTCCGGGCGAGCCCAAGGACCGCGCCGGGGAAATCGGCGGGGCGTCCATGGTGCGCGTGTGCAGCGGCAACGACCTGCCGCATGGCGACAAGGGCAAGTTTTATCTGCTGCGCGATTTCGGCAACAGCTCGCATGAGATCTGGGATGTGACCGACCCGGCCAAGCCCAACCGCATCACCGTGGTCGTCAGCGGCCTGCGCGACACTCATAAAAATTGGTGGGAATGCGACACCGGCATTGCGTATCTGGTCTCCGGCCCGGTGGGCTGGCGCACTCCGCGCATGATGCAGATTTACGATTTGAGCGATCCCGCGAAGCCCGTGTTCATCCGCAATTTCGGTTTGCCGGGGCAGGAACCGGGGGCCAAGGGCCCCACGCCGGGCGGCTTGCACGGAGCGTTTTCGACCGGGCCGAAGGGCAATCGCGTATACCTGGCCTACGACAACGCCCGCGACGGCGTCATCGAGATTGTGGACCGCGACAAATTGTTGAACGGTCCTAAAGAGCCCACCGAGGAGAATTTAAAATATCCCATCATCGCGCGCGTCGACTTGCCCGACGACATGGGCGCGCACAACATCGTTCCCATGCTGCACATGCCGCTTTCCGAATTCTCCAATCAAAAATTCGGCAAGGTTAAAGATTTTATGCTGCTGGTTGGCGAGACCACGCCCAACGAATGTAACGAATACCGGCAAATGGCGCGAATCTTCGACATCACTACAGAATCAAAACCGGTAGGCGTTTCGACGTGGACGGTGCCTGAGGACAGCGGCAACTTCTGCTCCGCCGGCGGGCGTTTCGGCACGCATTCGACCAACGAAAACCTCACGCCGATCTACGCCAACCGCGTGGTATTCGTGGCGCATTTCAATGCGGGCGTGCGCGCGGTGGACATCCGCGATCCCTACAAGCCCAAGGAAATCGGCTTCTACATCCCAGCCATCACCGATAAAACCGACAAGCGCTGCGTCGGCGAGGGCGCAGCTCAAAACTGCAAGGTTGCGATTCAGACCAATAACGTCGACGTCGACGACCGCGGCTACATCTACGCCGTCGACCGCGCGAATACCGGAATGCACATCGTCGAACTCACCGGCTCCGCGCGGCAGGCGGCGGATTTCAGCAAAGCGGTGAAATAAGAACTAGGCTGGAACGCCTTCGACGATCGACACCGGAGACGCTGTCGAAATCACGCGATTCAAGCGCCAGCCGGATGCCGCGAACAGATCGCGGAACTGCTGTTCGGTGCGCTCGCGGCCGCCGGGCAATAGCATCATTTCCAGATCCAGAATTTTCCCGAAGTCCGGATCATTGCCGGGTCTGATCACGCTGTCTGCTACCAGCAGCTTGCCGCCAGCATTCACGCCCTTGCGGCAGCCGCTGAGAATCTTCACGCAAACGTCATCCGGCCAATCGTGAATGATGTGCTTCATGATGTAGGCGTCATAGCCCACGGGCATGGACGTAAACATGTCGCCTGTGAGCAGCGTGCAGCGGTCCATTACGGGTGCGAGCGGACCTTGGCGGGCTCCTGAAATCACCGATGGAATCTCATAAAGTGCGCCCTTCATTTGGGGATTGCGCTGCAGGATGGTCGCCAGCAGCAACCCGTGCCCACCGGCCACGTCCACGAGCGAATGGATGCCTTCAAATGAATACGCGTCCGCTACGGGAGGGCTGTCGATAGTGGAAATCGCGGTCATGCCTTCGTTAAAGATCTGCGCGTCTTGCGGATTTTCCTGGAAATACTGGAAGATGGGTTTGCCGTAAACTTCCTCTACCGCCGGCTTGCCGGTTCTCACGCTGTACTCCAGGTGATCCCAGGTACGCGAAATCACTTCGAGGCCGCCCATAATGGCGAACCCGCGCAGGCTGGGACGGGCGTTGCTGCGCAGCACTTCGGACATCGGCGTTTGCGAAAACTTTCCATCCGCATCTTCCGCCGTCAAGCCCACGCTGGCGGCGGCGCGCAGAAAACGGTAGAGCGCATCGGCGTTCGCGCCCACTGGGCCGGACAGTTCTTCAGCGGTCTTCGGACCTGTTTCGAGGTGATCGGGTATTCCGAGTTTCGCCATCACGGAGACAATACTTCCCGCCCTGCGCGCCATGGTGAGCTGCAGTACGCTTACGTGCGGAGGAGGGGCTTGCGGTTGAGGAGTCATTCTTGACAGTTTAACCAATCCCCAGTTCGTCCACCCGTTCGAGCGGCGTTCCGCAGCGGCGGCAGATCAGCGATGCGCAATCGCCGCAGGCCAGTGGATCGCTCACCGGCTGCTGGCAGCGCGGGCAGTAGTAATCGGTTGAAGGCTTCGTGGATGAAGTTTGGTCCATACTGTTAGACTAACGTTCAGAACGTCTGTGGTCATTCCCCGATTTTTCGGCCCGCGCCGCGCCGCGCTGTTGCTCCTCATCTGCGGTGCTCTGCTTATCGCCGCTTGCCGTTCGTCGACAAAAAGCGCCAGCACTTCGGAGCTGCCGGCGATCGGCATCGCTTACGTGGGTCCGGTCAGCATGAATCTGCGGCAGGATCTGGCCGCGAAATCTCCCGGCGTCACCGAGGTGAAGCACGGCGACCGGCTGGACATCGTCGAAGTCCGCCGCCGCCTGATACGGGTGCGCACGGTCGAAGGCATCGAGGGTTGGGTGGACGCGAATCTGCTGTTGAGCGCACAGCAGATGGACGATTTGCGCAAGCTCGCAGACGACGCCCGCAAACTGCCGTCGCAAGGCGCGGCTACGGTTTTCGAAGCGCTGAACATGCATAGCGAGCCCAACCGCTCCTCGCCCAGCTTCCACCAGATTCCGGAAGGCGGGTCAGTGGACGTGCTCGCGCATCGTGCGACTCCTCGTGTTGCGGCGCGGCCGAAAGCGGCGGCGTTGGCCAAGGCCGCCGCGGTTCCCAAGGCGACGAAACCGAAGGAGTCGAAGAAGGGCGCCGCAATGCTGTTGCCGCCGCCCGCTCCTCCGGCGCCGCCGGCCGATTGGGAAAAAATGTCGCGGCCGCGCGCCAGCGATCTGCCGGATTATCAAGCTCCGGAAACACCGCCTCCGCCGCCGCTCGACGACTGGGATCTGGTGCGGACCAAGGACGGCACGGCGGGCTGGGTGCTGGCGCGCAATTTGTACATGTCGGTTCCCGACGATGTGGCGCAATACGCGGAGGGCAATCGCATCACGGCGTATTTGTCGATCGGCGATGTCCAGGATGGCGACCAAATGAAGCACAACTGGCTGTGGACCACCGCTGC
This sequence comes from Bryobacterales bacterium, assembly GCA_963710155.1. GTDB lineage: Bacteria > Acidobacteriota > Terriglobia > Bryobacterales > Bryobacteraceae > Palsa-187. Next base: position 209,887 of record CAVPZQ010000013.1, read on the forward strand.
CACCAGCTTGAAGACCGCTGAGTTCGACAGCTTCCGCGTGTTCGTGTGGAGCAAGAGCCGGCATCGTTATGAAACCGCATTTATCGAACGCAACGTAATTGGTTTTTTCCCGGTGCAACTGGCCGACGTGCCTGCCGACAAAAAAGTTAGCGGGCCGCCGGAGAAGGGATTCTCGCTGCTGGTGCAGGATAAGGACGGCGCGCTCTATAAGCGCACGTACGGCTTCAGCGGATATCACGTGCGCTTGATTTCGAAGACGGCGGTGGCGCGGGAGGAAGCGGCGCCGGGCGCGGCGTCGATATCCGTGGCGGATGCCAAGTCCACTCAGCCGCAGCAGACGGAAGGCTGGTGGCGCAGATTTATGCAGCGCTGGCGCGGACGCTGATTACTGTTTTTTCCAGTAATAGCGCAGGCCGACGTAGGGGCCCCACAGGCTACCGATGTCGTACTGGTCAGCTTGCGGATTGGTTTTGAAGTGCAGGTAGCGCCCGCCGGCCAGCAATTCGAAATGCTTTACGCGAAACGCGATGCTGGCTTCGAGATCGCCCAACACCTGCTTATGCGGCAGCGCGAAACCGGAGGCGCGCGCTTCCCAGCGGAAGTGCGACGAGAGCGTGTGCTCGATGCCCAGGCCGAAGGTGGGGAAGAAGAACGATTTGGTGGCGGTGGCGGGGTTGATGTTCACCAGGTCGCCGCTGGAGTCGGTTTGGAAATCGTCCACCTCGTTGGACACGCTGATGCGCTGGACTTCGTACAAAGTCTTGAGGCGAATTTCGGCGTCGCCGCGCTTCCAGAAGTAAGTCAGGTAATCGTAGGACAACTTGAAGGCTTCGATGCGGTAGCGGGTGGCGAGTAGATCGCCACCGGTGATGGTTTGTCCGAATAGATTCAAATTCGGCGTGGCGATGGCGAAGCCGGTGCTCTGGGTTTGAAAGTAAGAGCCACGCAGCGTGCCGTTCTTCGACACAGGAATATTCAATTGGACACCGATAGCGCTGCTCGGATTGCTGGGGTACTTAAAATCGCCCGGCATACCAGTAGTATCGCCGGCACCGCCGCGCACCAGCGGAGCTGAACCGCGGGTGAGCCAATAAATAGGCTCGATGGACAAACCGGTTCCGGTGTTGACGGTGGAGGAAACTTCTTGCGGCGGCCGCAGGGTGGCGGAGGGGGTGGCGGCCGTGGGCTCGCTCGCCGACGGCACGGTAGGGGTTGGATTCGGAGCTTGGCCGGGGGCCGGGCTCGGGGTCTGAGCCGGTGCCTGACCAGGGGCCTGGGCGGGGGGTTGAGCAGGAGTTTGGTTTTGGGCCCAGCCGGCGGCCGCTGCGAGCAGCAGGCAAAGTAAGACAGTCTTCAAACTTGACTTCACGCGTTCCTCATTCCGTTCAGATGTTGGGCCAGAAGGGGGGACCGCGAAATTCACGCGCCCACACGCACGGACCACCAATGTTTACGCTGGTTCTCCAGTTTAGCAGATGGCGCCGGGTTCAAACTGGTTTCTCAAAAGTGCCGGCAAGTCTACGCCGCAGATCGTCGAGCGCCCATTGCGCGGCGCGGGCGCGGACGCCGTTGCGGTCTCCGAAGAGGACGTAGCGCTGGGCTTGCGGCTCGGCATCGGGGGCTGCGAAGCCGATGATGACGGTGCCGACGGGCGCGCCGGACTGGCTCTCGGGACCGGCTTCGCCGGTGACGGAGAGGGCGTAGGTGGAGCCGGTGCGATCGCGTGCTCCTGCGGCCATGGCCTTCGCGCATTCCTCGCTGACCGCGGTGTGGCGCGCGAGGAGCTGTGGATCAACGCCGAGGAGTTGCGTTTTCATGGCATCGGAATAGGTGAGAAATCCGCCGACGAAATAATCGGAGCTGCCGGCGACGGAGGTGATGCGATCGCCGAGCAAGCCGCCGGTGCAGCTTTCGGCGACGCTCAGGGTGGCGTGGCGTCCGCGCAGTTGTTCACCGATTACGGTTTCAATGCTCGCGCCGTTGCGCGAGTAGATGCGGTCACCTAATAATTCTTCGATGCGTGGACCGATGGCGGTCAGTAGGGCTTCCGCTTCGGCTTCCGTAGCGGCGCGGGCGCGCAGATGAATCTGGATGTCGCCGGCGCCGGCTAGGATCGTCGTCGTCGGGTTCGCATAAGGTTTGTAGACGGGCGAGATCAGTTGATCTAAATCCGATTCGCCCATCCCAGCCACGCGGTAAAAGCGCGTCCGGATCACTTGCGCGGGCAACTTCTTTTGCAGGCGGGGCAGGCACTCGGCCGAGAACATGGCCTTCAGTTCGTGCGGCGGTCCGGGAAGCAGCATCAGTACTTTGCTGGCGTCTTCGATCCATTGGCCGGCAGCTGTTCCACGTCCGTTGGGTAAGGGCTCAGCGGCTTCGACAACGAATGTCTGGCGGCGATTGTTGTCGGCCATTTTGCGATTCAGGCGCTGGAAGCGTTCCGTGAGTGCGTCGAGCAGATCCTGGCGGAAAACCAGCGGACGTCCGAGCGCTTCGGCGACGGCTTCGCGGGTTACGTCGTCTTCGGTGGGGCCCAGGCCGCCGCTTAAGATTACGATGTCGACTTGCTTGAGCGACTGGCGAATTACGGCGGACAACAATTCGCGATCGTCGCCCACGACCACCTTGCGGCGCACTTCGACACCCAAGCTATTCAGTTGATCAGTGAGCCACAAGGAGTTGGTGTCGATGCGGCTGGGAGTCAACAATTCTGAACCAACCGCGATGATTTCCGCGTCGGCCATTACGCGGGGCGCCGTCCATCAATATCAACATGGACGCGGTAGAGCGCGCCGCTGGTGGCGAGCACGAGATCTTTGCCAGGAGCGAAGGCGAGTCCAACGATGCCGGGGCCGGAGAGGAATAATTCGGCTTGCTTATCGGGGGTGATGCGCACGACGCCGCGGCGTCCCTGGAAGGATGCGGCGACATACAAATTATCTTGCGCGTCGAACGCCATGCCTTGCGGGCGGCCCAGGCCGCGATAGAACACGTCCACTTCGCCAGCGGGAGAAATGCGATGGACGCAATCGAAGCTGGAGGTGGTGGGTCCGGTGACGTATAGATATTTGTCGGGGCCGAAGGCCAGATGATAGGCGGAGATCGACGATTCGAGCGTGGCGAACACGTAGATCTGGCGTTGGCGGCTGACCTTGAAAATGGTTCCGCTGCGGTCGCCGACGTAGAGGTTGCCTTCGGGATCGAAGACGATGCCGGTAGCGACGCCCATGCCTTCGACGTAGATCGCGCTGTTGCCGGCCGAGGACACGCGATAGATATTGCCTTCCTGGCGGCTGGACGCGTAGAGCACGTCATCGGCATCGATGGCCAGGCCGCTGGCGTTCATCAACTCGCTGACGAAGGGAACGGTTTGGCCGGTGGTCGCCTCGACTTGAAAAATCGACACGGGCGTTTTCTGGCCGCGCGATCCGCTGAAGGTGGCGTAGATGTTGCCATGGCTATCGACGGCGGGGTTGGCGATGGGATGCAGTCCGTCGGCAATCTGCACGCCCACTTGCAGCGGGCGCGGAGTGCTGATGTCGCCGTTCTGGCTGACGACCAACTGGCCGCCAACGGCGTTGTCGGGCACACGTACGATGAGGTAGGAATCCGAACCGACGACGAGCGGTGCGGGTGCGGCTCCAATGGTGACGGAGGCGCGTCCGTTGCCGGCGAAATTCTTGCCGCGGACTTGAAATTCACCGCCTGGGATCGCCGCCGCGGGCGACACTTCCAGAATCTGCGGACGGGGATCGGAGGATTTTCTAAAGGCCATAGGGACCGACAAGCGGCAACAGGACTGCTAATAAAGATTGAACCATCCAGCCGCGAACAATACAAGCGCGCTGAAGACGCCGGCCATCGCATCGTCGGCTATAATGCCGAATCCACCGGGGAGGCGCTCGAGTTGGCGCACGGGCGGGGGCTTCCAGATATCGAACAGGCGGAAGAGGACGAAGGCTAGCAGCCAGCTTTTCCAATTCAGCGCGGTGGCGCCGGCTAAGGTCATCCATTGGCCCACGACTTCGTCGACGACTACGATTTGCGGGTCTTCTTTGCCGAGGTCGCGAGCGACTACGCCGGCGGCCCAGATTCCGGGGATCGCCAGCAGGACTGCGAAAACCGCGAACGCGATGGCGGGGACACCGACGTAAGCGTGAAGTACCCAGGCGATGGCGACGGCTGCGAGCGATCCGGCAGTGCCGGGGGCTTTGGGCGCGTAGCCGCATCCAAACCATGTCGCGATCAGGCGGGCAAGACCAATCAATCTTCGTCCTCGTCCTGACCTGTGGAATCGAGCGGACCGGGGATGACGTACTTTTCCGACGCCCAATTGCCGAGATCGATTATGCGGCAGCGCTCGCTGCAGAAGGGCATCTCGGGGTCGTCAAGCTTGACTTCTTTTTCGCAGATAGGACATTTCATGCGATCTGGAATAATTGCTCGCGAGGTTCGACGGGCGTGTCGATTAATTCGCCTGTGAGCTCGTAATCATGCGCTTCGACGATGCGCATGGTGCGGAGGTCGCCGGAGCGCAGCGGGCTTTCGCCGGGGTCTGAGATGTAGCACACGCCGTCGATGTCGGGGGCTTGCGTTGACAGGCGGGCTTCCCACACGAGCTCGGAGTCTTCGGTGGGGCCTTCGACCAAGACTTGAAATTCCTGGCCGATTAACGTGCGGTTTTTGGCGCGGGAGATCTTGCGTTGCAGGGCCATGAGATGGCGTTTGCGGTTGTAGATGGTGCGGGCGTCCACTTTCGCGTCGAGCTCGAAACTCTTGCTGGTGTCTTCGTCGGAGTAGGAGAAGACGCCCAGGCGGTCGAATTTCGCGGCTTGGACGAACTGGCAGAGCTCGTCGAAATCGGCGTCGGTTTCGCCGGGAAAGCCTACGATCATGCTGGTGCGGATGCCTACGCCGGGGATGGTTTTGCGGATGCGTTCGATCAGTTTTAAGAAAATGTCGCCGTTGGCGCCCCGCTTCATGCGCTTCAGCACCGGGGCGCTGGCGTGCTGCAAGGGCATATCGATGTACTTCACCAAAGCATCGTGTTCGGCGATGGTGTCGAGCAGTTTTTGCGTGACTTTGTTGGGGTAGGCGTAGAGGAAGCGCACCCATTTTTCTTGTGCGGTTTCGATTTGCGCCAAGCGGGCTAGGAGTTGCGCCAGGCCGTCTTTGAGTCCGAAGTCTTCGCCGTAGCAGGTGGTGTCCTGGCCGATCAGGTTGATCTCGCGCACGCCTTGCGAGAACAGGCGAGTGGCTTCGGAGATCACGGACTCGAAGCGGCGGCTGCGGAAGTTGCCGCGATACTGCGGGATTACGCAGAAGGTGCAGGGGTGGTCGCAGCCTTCAGCGATTTTGATGTACGCGTAATGCTTGGGCGTGGAGAGAACGCGCGGGGTTAGGTCGTGATAGAGGTAGGCGTCTAGCGGGTTCGCGTGGGGCTCAACGCCTTCGCAGAGGGCGGTGATGTTATCCAGTTCGTTGGTGCCGATGACCGCGTCGACCTCGGGCATGTTTTTTTGAATTTCGCCGCGGTGGCGCTCTACCAGGCAGCCGGCTACGATTAGTTTTTGGGCGCGGCCGGATTTTTTGTACTCGGCCATTTCTAAAATCGTGTCGACGGATTCTTGCTTGGCGGGGTCGATGAAGCTGCAGGTGTTAACTACGATGATGTCGGCATCGGAGGGGTGCGGCGTTAGCTCATGGCCGGATGCGGTTAGCTGGCCCATCATTACCTCTGTGTCGACGAGGTTTTTGGGGCATCCTAGACTTACAAAACCGATTTTCATTTGTTAGAAAAATAGGGACGGAGCCTGATTTGTTGGCGGGCACGGGCGAAATCAGGGTCCGTCCCTATTTTTCTGCTCCTTATATATGACAGTTCGCTAGGCCGCGTTTTTCTAGGTATTGCTGATGATAGTCTTCGGCGGGCCAGAAGGTTTGCGCGGGGGTGATCTCGGTTACGATGGGCTTGGGGAAACGCTGCTGGGCGGACTCGCGGGAGGACTTTGCTTCCGCTTCCTGTTCGGGGGAGTGGAAGAAAATGGCGCTGCGGTATTGGGCGCCTACATCCGGGCCCTGCCGATTTAGCGTGGTCGGGTTGTGATTGTTCCAGAAGACTTCTAACAAGTCGCGGTAGCTGATCACTGCGGGGTCGAACGTTACTTCGACTACTTCGGCGTGGCCGGTGCGGTCGGTGCAGACGTCCTCGTAGGTCGGGTGGTCGAGTTTGCCGCCGGCGTAGCCAACTTGCGTCGATTTCACGCCTGCTAAACGCCGGAACGCGGCTTCCACGCCCCAGAAACAGCCTGCTCCAAATGTCGCCTTCTCCATGCTTCTATTATAATGGGCTCCTTGAAACTGCGAGTCCGCAATCTTACGAAAAACACGCTGCTGGCCGACCGGGCGGACATCGCCGACACTAGCGCTACGCGAAATAAAGGCCTTTTGAAGCATACGGGGCTGGCGGAGGGCGAAGGGCTTTGGATCGTGCCTTGCGAGGGCGTCCACAGCTTCTTCATGAAGTTTGCGATTGACGTGGTGTTCATTAATAAGAAGCGGGTGGTGACGAAAGTGCGGCCCAATATGGTGAAAAGCCGCATCGCTTTGAGCATCCGCGCGCACTCGACCATTGAACTACCGGTGGGGATGATCCAGAAATCGCAGACGGCGGTGGGGGATCAGTTGGAGCTGGAGAAATATGAAGCGTAGGTTCATCGCCGGGCTGTTGCTGGGAGCGGCCCTACCGGCGCTGGCGCAGACCGACTTCGTCGGCGAGTGGGCGCCGCGCTTTCATGAAGACCAGCCGGAGCGCATTCCGGGACCGGAACTGGGCGATTACTTAGGCATCCCCGTGAACGACGCGCTGCGGCTGCGCGCGGATAGTTGGGACGCGGATCTGGTATCGATGCCGGAGCGGCAGTGCAATCCGCATCCGTCGACTTATTCTTTTCGCGGTCCGGCGAACTTGCGCGTTTCAAAGAAGCAGACCCGGTCACGCAGGACATCGTCAGCTACACCATTTACGGAACCTTCGGGCGGGCGACGCGGGTGATCTGGATGGATGGGCGTCCGCATCCTTCCGCCAATGCCGCGCATACTTGGGCGGGGTTTTCGACGGGCAAGTGGGAAGGTGGGATCCTCACCGTCGAGACCACGCATTTGAAGGCTGGGTACATTCGGCGCAATGGGGTCATCCATAGCGATCTGGCTACGATGACCGAACACTTCATCCGCCACGGCGATCATTTGACGATTGTCACGATCGATCGCGATCCGGTTTACTTGACGGAGCCGTTTATTCGCACTACCGATTTCGTTTCCGATTTGGGGCAGCACGTGGCCGCCACTCCATGCGATGTCACCATCGAAGCAGTGCGGCCGAAGGGTGCGGTGCCGCATCATTTGCCGGGAACCAACACGTTCGTCACGGAGTTCGCGGTGCGTGCCAAGCTGCCGTTTGAAGCTACGCGGGGCGGCGCGCGGACGATGTATCCGGAGTTTCGCGGAAACCTGGCGGCTCCGCTTGCGGGTGCGAGCTTTGCTAGCGCTCGGGTTGCTGCAGAGGACGACGCGGGCATCGAAGTGGTACCGGTGCGCGGCAACATTTATATGTTGTCGGTCGAGGGGCGGAACATTACTTTGTCGGTGGGGCCGGAGGGCGTGCTGCTGGTGGATGCGGGGCTGGCGGCGTGGGCGCCTAAAATTGTCGCGGAGATTCAGAAGCTGTCTCATAAGCCGATCCGGTGTGTGATCGATACGAGTGCGGACGAGGATCACACGGGCGGCAACGCGGCTTTCGCGAAGATCGGCAGGCCGGTGGGCGCGGGCGGCGCTGGGTCGCAACTGTTTGCCGACATCGCGGGCGCTGAGCCGCGGGCCGACGTTTACGCACATATCAATGTGCTGAATCGCATGGGGACGGCTCCGGCGGATGGATGGCCTACTAACACTTACTTCAACGACTCGAAGGAGCTGTTTTTCAACGACGAGGCAGTGCAGATCATCCACCAGCCGGCGGCGCATAGCGATGGCGACAGCATCGTTTTCTTCCGTCGCTCGGATGTGTTGAGCACGGGGGACCTGTTCGACACCACCGGCTATCCGCGCGTCGACGTGGAGCGCGGTGGGACCATCCAGGGCATCATCGACGGGTTGAATCGTATTCTCGATATCACCATTCCCGCGCAGCAACAAGAAGGCGGGACCATGGTGATTCCGGGGCATGGGCGGCTGTGCGATGAGGCTGATGTGGTCGAGTACAGGGACATGGTTACGATCCTGCGCGATCGTATCCAGGACATGAAGCGCAAGGGGATGACGCTCGATCAGGTGAAGGCTGCGCGCCCCACACGCGACTATGACGGGCGCTACGGCGCGGTCAGCGGATCGTGGACTACCGATAGCTTCGTCGAGGCTGTCTACCGAACTCTTTGAGTGGTAGAATTCCTCTAACTCTCATGCGCACACTGGCCGTTTTCTTCGTCGCGGTTCTGGCTGTAGCTCAGGCGCCCTCGGCGTTTCAGCCGGTCGGCAATATGAGCCAGCTCATGGTGGACATCATTTACCCGACGTCGGACGCGATTTTCTACATTGAGCGAAACGCTCCGCAAAACGATCATGAGTGGGGCGTGGTGCGCATGAACGCGCTGACGCTGGCCGAGTCCGGCAACCTCTTAATGATGGACCGGCGGGCTCGCGATCAAGGGGATTGGATCAAGGATTCGAAGTTGCTCATCGACGTGGGCACGGCGGCCTACAAAGCGGCGCAGGCCAAAGATCTCAACGCCGTACTGGCGCTGAACGAGCAGCTCAACACGGCGTGCGTGACGTGCCATGAGCAGTACCGGCCGAACTACCGCAAGCGGCTGCCTCCCAAGCAATAATGTTTTCGCTATTCTAGAGCCTTACGGTGCAGCACTCTCGTTGGCTCACGCTCGCCGCTATTGTTGTGTCCGCTTCCTGTAGTTGTGTGTGGGCGCAGACCTGCGCGCCGGGGGAACTGCGCGTGTTCGTGGTGGATTCACAAGCGGGACCGATCTTTGACGCCACTGTGCGGATTGTTTCGGGCAAGGACACGCTGGGGGAATCGAACACGTTGTCCCTGGGCGCGGTGGATTTCCCGAGCCTGGCGTGCGGCGCGGTGAATGTCTCGGCCAGCAAGGATGGATTCGATTCCGCTAACAGAACGACGGTGATAACCAGTGCGGGCCACGGCGAAATCACGCTGACGATGACGCCGCAGGCGCAGCGTTCCAGCGTCGACGTCACGGCGACGGCGGGCGCTATCGAAGAGACTTCATCACAAAGCACCGAGGTGCGGCTAAATGAGGTAAAGGTGTTGCCGACCAATCCGGCTTCGGTGGCCGAGATTTTGCCGCTGGTGCCGGGAATCGTGCGCTCAGCCGAAGGCGAGTTGAATATCGACGGCTCGGGCGAACACCGCAGTGCGCTGGTGGTGAACCAGACGGATGTTACCGATCCCGCCACAGGCAAGTTCGGACAGACGATTCCGATCGACAGCATTGAGTCAGTAAACGTATTGAATACGCCGTTCCTGGCGCAATACGGACGCTTCACGAGCGGGGTGGTGGCCGTCGAAACGCGCCGCGGCGGGGAGATGTGGCACGCCGATCTCAACGATCCGTTCCCTGATTTCTGCATCCGCAGCTGGCATATGTGCGGCATTAAAGATGTCTCACCGCGAGGCGTGCTGGGCGGTCCGCTGATGCGTAACCGTCTGTACCTGAACACGGCGTTGCAATACAATTTTCAGCGCGAGTCCATTCTGACGCTGCCGTACCCGCGCAATCAATCGAAAAAGGAGTGGTTCAATTCTTTCACGCAGCTGGACCTGGTGCTGTCGCCGAAGCAAATCGTGACGGCTACGTTTCATATGAGTCCGCAGCACACCAACTTCGTGAATCCGGATTATTTCAATCCTCAGCCGGTGACGCCTGCCTACGCGCAGCACACCTACGTGGGCACGCTGGCGGATCACTGGGGGCTTTTCGGGGGCATTCTGGACAGCAGCCTCTCGGTGCAGCGCTTCAACGTGGTGGTTGGGTCGCAGGGTGGGGCGGATATGGTGATGTCTCCGGCGGGCAATAGCGGCAACTATTTCGGGGTCCAGAATCGCGATGCGCGGCGTACGGAGTGGCTGGAAACCTGGTCGCCGGTGCCGCTGCGGGCGTTGGGCACGCACCTGTTGAAGATGGGCACATCGCTGACTGGATCGAGCGATGAGGGGCAATTCACTTATCGTCCGGTGAACATCGTAAACGCCGCCGGGTTGCTGCTGGAGCGCATTGATTTTTCCAACCGCAATCCGTTCAGCCGCGTCGATCAGGAAGTCACCTTCTTCGTGCAGGACCACTGGTCGATCGGCCCGCGGCTGTCTTTCGATTTCGGCGGACGGGTGGAGCATCAGCGGCTGCCGGACAGCTTGCGCATCGCGCCGCGCGCAGGTGTTTCTTTCGCTCCGTTGCCCAGCGGGCGCACGGTATTTCGCGCGGGCTTCGGGCAGTTTTACGATCACGTTCCGCTCGACGTCTACACCTTTTCGCGTTATCCCACAAGAACTGTCACGTTTTTCGCGCCGGACGGATCAGTGGTGGGATCGCCCATTGAATACACGAATGTGATTGGAAGCTTGACGGGACCCCGCTCGTTTTTTGTGAACGGCGAGCAGGTGGCCGGAGGCTTCTCGCCGCGCGGCGCCACCTGGACGGTGCAAGTGGAGCACGCTTTTTCGCAATGGTTCCACTTACGCGGAGTTTATTCCGACAACCGCTCGGTTGGGCTGGTGGTGTTCGAGCCGCAGATCCTAGAGGGCAGCAACGAAATCGTGCTGAACGGCGACGGCGCATCGCGCTACCGCCAGTACGAAACCACGGCGAAATTCAACTGGAAGGACGGGCAGCAGATGAACTTTTCCTACACGCGCAGCCGCTCGGAAGGGAGTCTCAACAGCTTCGATGGCTATCTTGGCAATTTTCCGAATCCGTTAGTGCGGCCTGACGTGTATGCGAATCTGCCCGGGGATGTGCCGAATCGTTTCCTGTGGTGGGGCAGCGTGAATGTGAAACGGCCGCAACTGCAGGTGCTGCCGCTGGTGGAATACCGCAGCGGCTTTCCGTATACCAGCGTGAACGCGCTGCAGGATTACGTGGGCATTCCAAACTCCAGCCGCTATCCCGGTTATTTTTCGATCGATGTGCGAGTGGCGAAGGATTTCAAAGTCAATCCGAAATATACGGTGCGGTTATCGCTGACGGGACTGAATCTCAGCAACCACTTTAATGCGCTGGCGGTGTTTGCGAACACCGATGGCCCGCAGTACGGGACGTTCTTCGGAACCTACCACCGACGTTATCGCGGGGATTTCGATATCATTTTTTAGCGTTGTATGAAGAACGATTACGATTACGAGCCGCTCGACGACCGCACGCAGATGTTCCGCAAGATCGATCAGTATACGGCCAGTTCCAGACGCGTGCCGGAAGCGCCGCTGATCGCGCGTCCGTTGACGCTTTCGGAGCGTACGGGACCCGTCGAACTGTCGCGCAAATGGGGCGTGGGTGCGCTGGATCTCTGCCGCTCCGTCGAAAGCGGCCCGCGCGCGCTGGGGCAACTGATCTCGGTGAGCGGGCGCGTCACGGACGAAGACGGCTCGCCGGTTGCGGGAGTGGTGATGGAACTTTGGCAGGCTAACGCGGCGGGGAAATACATTCATGAGATGGACGATCACGTCGCGCCGCTCGATCCACACTTCACTGGACAGGGGCGACTGGTTACCGACGAGAACGGGGCCTATCAGGTGTTCACGATCAAGCCTGGGGCGTACCCGGTGTTGTATTCGGGATGGTGGTGGCGTCCGCCGCACATTCATTTTTCAATTGTGGGATCGAGTTGGATGAACCGCTTCGTCACGCAGATCTTTTTTCCTGGCGAGCCGCTGAACGAGAAGGATCTGCTGCTGAACGCGGTGCCGGATAAAGATGTTCGTGAGCGGTTGATTTTTGAATATACCGATACGGTGATGGGCGATTTCAGCCATATCGGCTATCGCCGCGACTTCGTGCTGCGCGGGCATCGGCGGACTCCGGAGATGGCATGAGGCAGGTGGTCTCGCCGGGGTCGACGACCGGTCCTTATTTCCCGCGCGAGTTTTCGGATGGCAGTGAAGACCTCACGCGGCGCGATGGGCACACGGCGCGCGGACAGCACATTCTGCTGACAGGGCGCGTGCTGGAACTTGGCGCGAAGCCTACCTGGAACATGGTGCTTGAGATTTGGCAGCCCGATGCAGGCGGGATCTTTCGGCATCCGCTGGATCCACGGGCCGATGAGGCCGATTCAGGATTCTGGGGTTGGGGGCGCGCGCGCACTGCGCAAGACGGTTGGTATCGCTTCAAAACCGTTTTGCCCGGGGCTTACGGCGGGCGGGCTCCGCATATCAACTGCACCGTGCTGGGGATCGGGCTCACGCGGCGTCTACTCACCGCTATTTTCTTTTCCGATGCGCTCGATGAGGTTCGCGATCCGGTGCTGGATTGTGTCTCCGATCCCGCCCGTAGGCAGCGATTGTTCGCGCGACGCGATCCATCGCTTGACGATGCGGGCTTGCCTGCCTATCGCTTCGACATCATCCTGCGTGGCGATGGCGAAACACCTTTCTTCGTCGATTGAATCGGCCACGTCCCGGTTGTGATAAGATCCACAGTTTGCGATTCGGTTACAAGGGAGCGTAAATCCTGTGAAAGTTTACGAGACCAGCGATATCCGGAATGTTGCATTGGTCGGCCACGGACATTCCGGGAAAACTACTTTAGTAGCGGGATTGTTGTATAGCATGGGCGCCACCGGCCGCCTAACCCGCGTGGATGAAGGCGCCACGCTTACCGATTTCGACGATGAAGAAATCGCGCGCAAGATCACGATTTCGACCGCAGTCGCGGCGGGTGAGTGGAACCGGAAGAAGATCAATCTGCTGGACACGCCCGGCTTTAACATTTTTATCAACGACACCAAGGCGTCGCTGGCGGCGGCCGATTCGGCGCTGGTCCTGGTGGACGGCGTGGCGGGCGTCGAGGTGCAGACGGAAAAGGTGTGGTCCTTCTGCGAGGATTTTGAGCTTCCCGCGGGCGTCTGTGATCAATAAGCTGGATCGCGAGCGCTCCAGTTTTGACGCGTGCGCTCGAAAGCGTGCAGTCCTTCTTCGGCCGCACGGCGATACCAGTGCATTTGCCGATAGGGTCTGAGAAAGAGTTCAAGGGCGTGGTGGATCTGGTGCAGATGAAGTCTTACACCTATACGCGCGATGGCGACGGCAAGGGAAAAGAAGGCGATATTCCGGCGGACATGGCCGAGGCAGCCAAGGCCGCGCACGAAGCGCTGGTTGAAATGGTGGCCGAGGGGAACGACGCTTACCTCGAGGAATTTTTCGACACGGGGACGCTGCCGGTGGAACATATTCACGACGGTTTGCGCGAGGCTATCCGCCAGCGCCGCATGTTTCCGGTGCTGTGCGCTTCGGGCCTGCACAACATCGGCAGCGATCTGGTTCTGAACTTTTCCTTCGAGTATTTTCCCGGCTCCGGCGGAGCGCGGGCCATGGAAGGGGACGCTCAACGGCGTGGAGAAGGAACGCGCGGTTAAAGATTCCGAGCCGCTGTCGGCGTTCGTGTTCAAAACCATCGCCGATCCGTTTGCGGGGCGCGTATCCTATTTCAAAGTGGTGTCGGGAATTTTCGGAACGACGCTAATTTAGTAACGCCCGCAACGGCGGGGCAGAGCGGCTGTCGCATATTGGCACGCTGCTGGGCAAGACTATCAACCCGATCACGAACTTGCACGCGGGCGATATTGGGGGCGTGGCGAAACTGAAAGATACGCTCACGGGCGACACGCTGGCGGACAAGAGCGTCGCTAATTGCCTATCCGCCGGTGCAGTTGCCGGAGCCGTCGATCGCTTATGCGATTTCGGCGAAGACGCGTAACGACGAAGACCGGATGGGGAATGCGATTCATAAAATTCTCGAAGAGGATCAATCACTGCGCTTTTATCGCGATTCGCAGACCAAAGAATTTCTGTTGGCTGGGAGCGGGCAGCAGCACGTCGAAATCATCGTCAGCCGCTTGAAGAAGCGCTACAGCGTGGATGTAGATCTGCATGCTCCCAAGATTCCGTACCGCGAAACGGTGCGCGGGCGAGCCGACGTGCAGGGGCGCCACAAGAAACAGACTGGCGGCCACGGCCAGTTCGGCGATTGCTGGATTCGCATCGAGCCGCTGCCGCGCGGCGGCAAGTTCGAATTCGCCAACGAGGTATTCGGCGGGGCGATTCCACGAAACTTTATTCCGGCAATTGAAAAAGGAATTGTCGAGACGGCGGAGAAGGGTTATTCTGGCCGGATATCCAGTGGTGGATTTCAAAGTGGTGGTTTACGACGGCTCGTATCACGATGTCGATTCGTCGGAAATGTCGTTCAAACTAGCGGCCCGCAAGGCTTTCAAGGCAGCCATGGAGCACGCCAAACCGGCTCTGCTCGAACCCGTGATGAACGTCGAAGTGCAGGCGCCGGTGGAATTCGCCGGGCGACTTGATGGGCGACATGAACGGCCGCCGCGGACGCATTTCAGGCATGGATACCAAGGGCGGGACGCAGATCATCAAGGCGCACGTGCCGATGTCGGAAATGCTCAACTATCAGAACGATCTGATTTCCATGACGCAAGGCCGCGCGACGTTCCACATGGAGTTCGATCATTACGATTTCGTTCCGGGGCCGCAGGCGGAGAAAATCGTCGCCGCCGCTAAGGCCGCGAAGACGGGTGAAGAGGAAGAAGAAGAGTAACGCGGGCTAGCGCAGCTTGGACCAGTCTTCGATCTTCACTCGCGCGATCAGGGTTGCGCCGCCTTTGCCATCGGGACCGAACACCAGCGACTCGCCGTCCGCCACGCCCGCGGCCATCTGCGGGAAAGCGGCGGTCAGATTCGGGAAGTGGGTCACGATGATAGTGTTGCTGCCTGTCGGAAAGTGCGTCACTCTTTTCTGCAGCCAGGCGGCTTGGGCGGGCGTCCCACCTTGCATGCTTTGACCGTTGTCACCTAGTTCGACGAAGGCCTTCGGGTCGCCGAGTTTGGCATACTTGACGGTTTCTAGCGCCCTGTAGGTCGGGCTAGTGAGCACTTCGCCAATGGGAATCTTCAGGTCGCGGAGCGCTTGGCCCATCGCCGTCGCACTGGCGCGGCCTTCTGCATCCAGTTGGCGCTCGCGATTGACATTGTCGGAGTTAGCGGTTTCCTTGACCGGTACCTCGCGCGGTGAACTGGCGTGGCGCATCACGATGACGTAGCCGCCTTGCTGCAGGGCTTTCAGGGTTTGTGCGTGCGCGGCTCCCGCCAGCAATATCATTCCGGCGACGAGAGTTTTCATGTGACCTATTGTATATTTTTGAGCGCCTCGCGCTGGCTGAGCGCGCAGAGCCGCGCGGCGTTGGCGCGGACGTAGCGGCGGACTTCACAGGGATCGGTCCAGGCATACTGGCGGAGCGCCCAACCAATGGCTTTCTGCAAGAAGAATTCTTTGGACGTGAGTGACGGCTCGATCAAGGCATAGAGCAGGTCCAGGTCGGTTTCGGTTTTGAACGATAGCTGGCACAGGATGGCGCTGCGGCACTTCCACAGATTTGGGCTGCGGCTCCACTGCAGCATCTTCTTGCGCATGGGCACGGGAAACAGGCGCAGCAGCGGGCCCACGCGGGCGGAGGCTATGGGATCGACGTAATCCCACCAGGCGCCGGTGACGATCATTTCTTCGTACATCGGTAGCGTGTCGAGGGTTTGCCACTCGCGATAAGAGTTGAAGCCTGTGAGGTCGATGGCGGCGTAGCGTTCCTCGCGATATTTCGCTTCGCGCCAGATTTGGAGACACGCTGCGCGCCATTCCGCGGCGGTTTCGAAGCGGTGCGCGGCGAACAGGCGGCTAGTGATGGCACGCTGCACCGGTGTCTGCACGCCATAATACGGCATCGCGGATTTCATGTAAGCCTGCATGGCCGCGGTCTTTTTCGGATCGGCGGCGCGCGCCAGCTCCGTGCGCAGCGATGCTTGCAAAGCGGATTTAGCCACGGCCGGCCAGCCGCTCGAAGTCTGGGCCGGTCAAGCGGAAGGTGCGCCAGTCCTCTAACGTCACTGCGCCCAGGCGGTGATAGAAATCGATCGACGGCTGGTTCCAGGTCAAGACGGACCACTCCATGCGCCCGCAGTCTTCATCGATCCCGATGCGCGCCAAGCGCTGTAGCAGCGCCTTGCCGATGCCCCGCCCGCGATATTCCGGTTCGACAAAAAGGTCTTCGAGATAGATACCGCGTTTGCCTAGGAACGTGGAGAAATTGTAGAAATAAAGCGCGAATCCCACCGGCGCATTGTCGGCAAACGCCATCAGCGCTTCCACGTTGCGCTGCGGACCGAACAGCGCTTTTCGAAAATCATCCTCGCTTGAAACCATCGCGTGCGCCAGCTTTTCATACTCCGCCAGACGCCTCACCAGGCGGACAATCGCTGGGATATCCTGCTCGGCGGCGCGCTCGATTCTGAGTGCCATCTTTTAATTGTTCCATCTCCATTCCCATGCTGCGCGCACCTCCTGTACAGTAGTAATTTGGCTTTTCGGAGGTACTATGCATCCCAGAACTACGCACGTACTGTGCCTAATCGTACTTTTGTGTTTCCATTTCACGGGATTGCCCGCGTGGGCGCAAAATCCCGCGAGTCTGCAGATCATTATCGTCGAAGGCGAAGGAGCGATTAACAACGTGAAGCAACGCGTCAATCGCGAGCCCATTGTGCAGGTAGAGGACGAGAATCACAAACCGGTGGCCGGGGCCGCGATCATCTTCTTCCTGCCGAACGACGGGCCGGGCGGCACTTTTGCGAACGGCAGCAGCACTTTCACCACGACCACCAACGCGCAAGGCCAGGCGGTGGCGCGCGGCATTCGCTTCAACAATCAAGCGGGGTCGATGCAGATCCGGGTAACTGCGTCTTTCGGGGGACAAATGGCCAGCGCCATCATCAATCAGACGAATGTGCTCGGGATAGCCGCCAGCGGCGCGTCTGCGGGTGGGCTGAGCCTGGCTACGAAATTACTGATCATCGGCGCGGTGGTGGGCGCGGGCGTCGCGGCGGGCGTAGTCATCGCGAACCACGGCGGCGGCGGTTCGAATCCCCCTGGTACCTCAACAATCACCATCACTCCGGGAACCGTCACCGTGGGAGGTCCACAATGATGCGGCGAACGAGCTTGCTAAGCGTAGTGATCTTCGGGGTGCTGGCAGTGGGCGCGTCAGCGCAAGTGCGCGGGCCCGTCATGGGCTATCTTGCCGACAACGGAGCGCTGCGAACGCTCTACGGGATTCCGGCCGCCGGCTGGGTGGGCGACCCGATTGCGCCTGACCGGGCGCTTTCGCCGATCGAGATGTCTCCAGATCAGAGCCGTGCGCTAGCGATCGCAGCCGACACCGGCGCGCTGATGTTGCTCACACCTGCAACCGGGGTCACGACGCACGTGAACGGCGCGGCTTCCGGCGCGGATCGCATCGTTTTCAGCCCAAGCGGAACGGCCGCGGCGCTGTGGTTTCCGGCCAGCGGTCACATTCAAGTGATCGGCGGATTCGCGGCGGTTCCCACGGTTCGCGACATCGATGCTTCCTTTCTAGGCGGCGATCCAGCGGGCTTGGCGGTGAGTGACGATGGCCAATGGGTGGCGGGCGCGTGGTCGAGTAACGTTTACGCGTTGGGTCCGGGAGGCGCGTCGGCGCTGCCGGTGGCGGGTCCGGCGGAGGCGCTGTGTTTTTTCCACGGGCGCGAGGATGTGGCGGTGATTACTGCCTCTCAAGTGGTGATCGTTTCCGACATCGGCGGCGCGGTGGTGCCGAACGTCATTTACAATAAACCGAATGATCCAGCGGACACCGCACCCGTAGAGGTGGCTGTGGGCCTCACGGTATCGTTCGATAACCGCTATCTGGCGGTGGCTGGAAATCTGGGTGCGCTGTCGACCTTTGACCTGACCGCCGGCACGAGTGTGGGGATCAACTGTAATTGTTCGCCAAGCGGGCTGGCTGGAATGGGCGGCTCGCTATTCCGCTTGACAGGCGTGAACAATGGCGCGCTGAAAGTTTTTGAGACTTCGAGTAATGATGTGTGGTTCGTACCGCTGGCGGCTCCGGTCACGGCGAGCGCCACGGCGGGAGGCCAGCAATGACGCGCCGCGCACTCTTCTTAGCGTTGCTGCTGGCGGCCGCATCGATTGGCGCCTGGGCGCAACCGGGACCATTCACGATCACTCCCACCAGCTTACCGGTGGGCGGCGGAATGTTTACCATCGGGCAAGCGATTCCTACGCAGCAACTAAGCCCCAACCCACAACTCGACGACGTCTTCAATTGGGCTGTGAGCAGCGGGACCTTCCCTCCCGGTCTCAACCTGGACTCGGCTGCGGGCACCATTACGGGTACGCCCACGCAGGCGGGCGCCTTCACGTTCACGATATTGGCCCAGGAGATCGGAACCAACTTCGCCGCGTTCCAGCAGTACACGGTATACGTTTCTTTGGGCCCGGCCCTCAGTCTTTCTCCGCTCACTCATCCGCAAGGGGCGGTGGGCGTCGCCTACACGGCCTCCACGTTCCGAGCGGCGGGCGGTGTGCCAGGCTACACCTGGGGGTTGCAAAACGGAACCAACGCGGATGGATTGAGCATCAATGCAGGCAGCGGCCAACTGACAGGAACTCCGACGACGGGAGGGGTTTTCCCCATGGTGGTGGTTCTGACGGACGCTTCCGGTGCAACCGCCAACGCTACCTTCACCTTGAACGTGCTGGGCGTGAGCACGACTACGCTGCCGGGCGTGACGGTGGGGTCTGCCTATTCGCAAACTCTCGCGGCCGTGGGCGGGACGGGCACATTGAACTGGTCGGTGAAGGGCACAAGCCTTCCCCCGCCGGGGCTGACACTCAACTCGCTAGGGCAAATCACGGGGACGCCGACGGCCAGCGGTACTTTTCCGTTCGTGGTTCAGGTGACCGATTCAGCAACTCAACTGAGCGCGACCCAGGCGCTGAGCATTACCGTCGCGCCGGCGGCGGCGATTACTCCAGCTACGCTGCCGAATGGGGTGGTCAACATTCCTTACACGTCGACGACGTTGACGGTGCCGGGAGTGACGATTTCCACTTGGGCCGTCACGGCGGGTACGCTTCCCGCGGGCTTGAATCTGAACGCGTCGACGGGTGTGATTAGCGGGACGCCGACGGTGGCGGGGAGTTCGACGTTCACTATTTCCGCGACTCCGGCGGCGGTTACTGCGGTGCTGCCGCCGGTGGTGCAAACGTTTACGATCGTGATTACCGCTGCGCCTACGGTGACGATTACCGGCCTGCCGTCGATCGGGCGTGGCTGCGACGCAATCTACCGCTACCGTGACGTTGACCGGAACTTACCCATCGGACGTAACCGGCAGCATGACGCTGACCTTCGCGCCCGCCGCGGGAGGCTCGCAAAATTACGATGCAAAATTTGGTACCGGCACTGGGACCACGGTTAACTTCACGATTCCCGCTGGTAGCACCACCTTCAGCGTGCCCGTGATCATTGGAACCGTGGCCGGGGTCATT
The DNA here is from genome assembly GCA_963710155.1 of Bryobacterales bacterium. Lineage (GTDB taxonomy): Bacteria > Acidobacteriota > Terriglobia > Bryobacterales > Bryobacteraceae > Palsa-187. Next base: position 229,569 of record CAVPZQ010000013.1, read on the forward strand.
ACGATCACCACCAACACTTCGCTCACGTCGGCGCCGATCGTGAACACGATCACTGTCAATCCGACCGTGCCGGTGATCACAGGCGTAACGCCTGGCACCGTGACCACCAGTGGATTCAGCATCTCGGTGACGGGCCGCTCGACTCCGCGCAATTTGACCAGCGCGTTATTCCATTTCACTTCGCCAACCGGCACCACGCTGGCTTCGGCGGACATTACGGTGCCGCTCACCAGCGCGTTCACCACTTGGTACGGGAGCTCCGCTTCGACCCCGTTCGGCAGCACCTTCACAATGACGGTACAGTTCTCGTTCACGGGGCCGGTGGGGGAAACTGTGCCTTACACCACAGTGACGGTGACGCTGACAAACTCGGTAGGCGCTTCGAATACTTCTGCGCCGGTTAGTCCGTAGCGTAAAAGCTGAGTGCGTTGTCTCCTTGCTTCAAGAGGCGCGTGCGATGCAGCGCGCCGTAACTTTCCGCTAGTTTCAGGCGCGGGGGATGTTGGGCGATGACTAGCGCGGGCGGATTCGCGCCTAGCAGTTCGAGCGCGGTGGTGTATTCGTTTTCGAGCGCGTAGGGCGGATCCAGGAACACGATGCCGGCGGCGATCTGCGGGATCATGGCAGTGGCGCGGCCTTGGCGCACTTCAGCGCGGTCTTCGATTTCGAGTGATCGCAGGTTCTCGCGAATGGCGCGCACGGCGGCGAATTTTTGTTCGACGAAGATGGCTTTGGCGGCACCGCGGCTGAGGGCTTCGACGCCTACTGCGCCGGTGCCCGCGTAGAGGTCTGCGAAAACTACGCCTTCGATGCGCGGGGCTAGAACATTGAAGAGCGCTTCGCGCAGGCGGTCCGGCGTGGGGCGCACATCCATGCCGGGAAGGCTCTTGAGCGTGCGGCGGCGGAATTCTCCTCCAATGACTCGCATGGCGTCAGCCTACCTGCACCAATCCATAGCGGCGCTGCCAGTGGTCACGGATGAAAGTCACAGCGCGGCGCAGGTCCTGCTCGGAGGGAGGATGCGCCACAAACGCGGCGGCTTCGTTACGCGCGACTTCGAGCACGTCGGCGTCGCGTACAATGCTGCCGATCTGCAGCGACGGCAACCCGGACTGACGCGTGCCGAAGAATTCACCGGGGCCGCGTAGTTTCATATCCATCTCAGCGATGTAGAAGCCGTCGCCCGATTCAACGAGAGTGCGGACGCGCTCGCGGGCGAGCTCGCTCATCTTCGAGGTCACCAGTACGCAGTAGCTTTGCTCCGCGCCGCGGCCGACCCGTCCGCGCAATTGGTGCATTTGTGCGAGACCGAAGCGTTCGGCTTGTTCGATTACCATAACCGAAGCGTTGGGTACGTCGACACCTACTTCGATCACTGTGGTCGAGACCAGGATTTTGGTCTCACCGCGTTGGAATTTTTCCATCGCGGATTCTTTGTCGGCGGCGGGCATGCGTCCATGCAGCAAACCTACCGAGAGACCCGGAAACACCAGCTCCGACAGGTGCTGGTGCATCTTTTGCGCGGCCTTCATGGCCTGTGTTTCGGATTCTTCAATCACCGGGTACACGACGTAGGCTTGGCGTCCCAGGGCGATTTGCTGCTTCAGGAAACTGTACACTTGCTCGATTTTATCTTCTGTCACGTGGCTGGTGACGATGGGCTTGCGGCCGGGCGGCAGTTCGTCGATCACGCTGACGTCGAGATCGCCGTAGATGGTCAGGGCCAGGGTGCGCGGATCGGCGTCGCGGTCATCACCAGGACGTCGGGAGGTGTTCCTTTGTCGGTTCCCTTCTCTAAGAGAGCCTGGCGCTGTTCTACTCCAAAGCGATGCTGCTCGTCGACGATGGCCAGGCCCAGGCGCTTGAATTCTACGTCAGCTTCGAGCAGCGCGTGCGTGCCCACGACGATGTGGGCCAAACCGGCGGCGGCTAGCTTTTTGAGTTGCACTTTCTCGCGCGCTGAGGAGGAGCCGGTCACTAGAATCGTCACGTAGTCCAGCTTCTGGAACAACTTCTTGAAATAGAAGAAGTGTTGCGTCGCCAGAATTTCGGTGGGAGCCAGCACCACCACCTGGAAGCCGCTTTCGATGGCGATGATGGCGGCTTCGGCGGCGACCAGTGTTTTGCCGCTGCCGACGTCGCCTTGGAGCAGGCGGTACATGGGATGCGGCTCCGCCATATCGTGCGCGATTTCGGCGAGCACGCGCTTCTGCGCTCCGGTGGGGCGGAAGGGCAGCATGGCTTTGATGCGATCGCGCGCGCGATCAGTCAAGGAGAATTGGATTCCGGGTTGCAGGCGGGCTTTGGCACGCTTGAGTTCCAGACCGCATTCGAGCCAGAAAAATTCTTCGAAGATCAGACGGTATTGCGAGGGGGAGCGGAAGGCGTTGAGCACTCGCAGGTCGGAATCGGTCGGTGGAAAGTGCAGCTCGCGGATGGCGCTCCAGCGCTCCGGAAGCTTTAAGCGTGCGCGAATGTGTTCGGGAACGGGGTCGTCCGCAAAGGGCGTGACGCTTTCGAGAATACGATGGATCAGCGTGCGCAGGGCTCGCGTGGCGACTTTTCCAGCAGCTTCGTAGACGGGCACGATGCGGCCGGTGTGCAGCGAGGCGTCGCCGTCTTCGTCCTCCGCCAGGATTTCGTACTCGGGATGCATCATCGCCAGGTTACCGGTGTAGGTGTCGAACTCGACCTTGCCGTAGAGTGCGACTTTTTGGCCGGGCGCGAGCACGTCGGCGAGGTATGCGCCGTGGAACCATTTGCCTGCGAGGACTCCGCGCGAGGCGTCGGTGAAGGTGGCTTGGAACAATCCTAAATTGCGGCGCTGGAAGCCGGAGACCTTCGTGGTGCGCACTTCGGCGAGCACTGTCGCCATTTCGCCCGGCGCTAGGTCGGCTAACGATTTTACGTTACTGCGGTCTTCGTAGCGGAAGGGGGCGTAGGTGAGAAGATCTTCCACCACCTTGAGGCCTTTGGCTTCGAGCATGGCGGCGCGGGCGGGGCCGACGCCTTTGAGATACATGAGTGGAGTGGAGAGATCCAAAACTTGAAAAGACTACTCGTAGTGTACAATGCGATTTCATGTCTTCATTGCTCGAAGGGAAAACTGCATTGGTATTGGGCGTGGCCAATCGCTGGAGTCTGGCTTATGCGATCGCGCAGGCGTTCCGGCGGGAGGGCGCGCGGCTGCTGCTCACCTATCAAGGGGAACGGTTGCAGAAGACGGTAGAAGAGCTGGGGACTGCGCTGGGGGCGGAGCGGATCTTCGAATGCGACGTCACTAAGGATGAAGATCTCGCCAAGCTAAGCGCGACCGAAGAGCGGCTGGATGCAGTAGTGCACAGCATCGCTTTCGCAAATATGGCCGACCTCTCACGGCCGTTCGTCGAAACTTCGCGCGATGGGTATTTGCTGGCACAGAACGTCAGCGCGTATTCGATGGTGGCGGTGGCGCGCGCGACGGCTCCGTTGATGACCAGCGGCGGGGCGATGTTGACGCTCACTTATCTGGGCTCGACGCGCGTGGTGCAGAACTACAACGTGATGGGCGTGGCGAAGGCTGCGCTCGAAGGCTTCGGTGCGCTACCTGGCAGCGGATCTCGGGCCGCAGAATATTCGCGTGAACGCAATCTCGGCGGGACCGGTCAAGACTGCTGCTGCTCGCGGGATCAAGGACTTCTCGAAGGTGCTGGAGGCGGTGGAGGCTCACGCTCCGCTGCGCCGGAATGTGACGCCGGGGGAAGTGGCGGACCTGGCGGTATTCCTGGCGAGCGATCTGGGGCGCGGGGTGACGGGCGATGTGCTGTTCGCGGACGCCGGTTATCACATCATGGGGCTCTAATTATTTCACCAGCGGTCGCACGATATCGGAAAGCACATCGGGCTTGCCGTTTTGGCGTTCCAGGTGGGGGTACTTATCGCTGCCAAGTAATCCACCCGGTGCGTGCTGATGTGTTCGCCGTTTCTGACCATCAACTCGATGGGCTCGCCGCCGGCGGCGGCTTCGCGCAGCACGGTGCGGGGAAAACGCGCGGCCGTCTACGGACGTGATCCTGGCACCGGGGGCGATGCCAGCCTTTTGCACCGGGCCGCCGATGGCTACGTCTTCGACCAGTCCTTCGCTCTTCACGCTCACGCCTAGCGACAACATCAGGTCGGTCACTTTGTCTTCATCTTCGGTGGTGTTCCAGTAGTCGGAGCGGATATTGTTGTAGGTCAACTTCCAGCCGCCGTTTTCGATACCGGCCAGCGGCGCGCGTGTCTCCACCGCATCGACACGCTGGCGGAAGAGCGCCGCCCAATCGTGCGGCTGGACATGGTTCAACGTGGCCACGACATCGTCGAGCGTATATGGATTCACCGATGGGCCCGCTTCGCCGCCGTAGAACGCGCGGCAGAAATCGTCGATCGATTTCGTTCCGTGGCTCAACTTGCGCAGCAGCGTGTCGACTTCAAGCCAGACCAGTTGCCCCTCGCCGTAGAAATCCAAGCCGCGGCGCAGGGTGGCGTAATCGGCGCGCGCGTCGAACAAAAGTTGTCCGGAGATGGATGTGTCCGCAAGAGAACGCCAGCCGCGGCCGGTTTCGTGTTCCAGGTGGGCGGCGACGTAGGCCAGGCGGTCACGGAACAGGTCCGGCGTTTCGAGGCCGCTACGCGCTGCGAGCACCGAGCCTAGATATTCGGTCAGGCCTTCGTACATCCAGAGCAGATCGCCCTTCATGGGCTCGTCGTAATTCTTCGTCGCGAGGCCGGCGGGGCGGCGGTATTTGCCGTTCCAGGAATGCACGTACTCGTGGGGCAAGAGTTCGGAGTGATAGTGCAGCAGGACATCGTCGATCAGCATGCGTTCATCCAGGCGGTCATCGCTCGATTCGTGATGTTCCAGGCCGAAGCTCGCCACGTGATCGCTCAAGGTCAGCAGAAAATGATAACTGCGGTAATGGCGGACGCTGAAGAGCGCGCCGGTTTCGGCGATCAGCTTGCGGTAGTGCTGGACGGTCTCGGGCGTGATCGCGAGCGCGCGTTCGCTGTCGGCGGCGATGTGCATGTAGTGGGGCGCGCCGTCGAATGTGCCGAGCTCAACGGTGCGGCAGTGCGCTCCGGTCGAGACTGGCGAATCGACCAGCGTAGTGAGCGGGACGGTGCGAAACTCGATGTCGTCGCCGGATTCTTTTGCGACCGCTAACGCGGTTCCGTAATGCCAGTCGTGAGGAAGGCGCAGCTTGGCTTGATAGCGCAGTTGATCGGCGACGGTGCCCTGCGGATACAGCACGTATTGATTCCAACTCAGCACGGCCAGTTCTGTCGTCATCGACGAGCCTGCCGAAAATCCTCCGGCGTCGGTGGGCGAAATGAAATCGAAAGCGGCTTCGAGAGTGGACGCGCCGGCGGGGACGTTCACGTGGAAGGCGTAGAGGTTGGTAGAGTCGCGACGCCACGCTACCGTCTGATCTTTGGCGTGAAAGCGCAGGCTGACGAGATCCGTGATCGGGCCGGTGGGACCATGCTCGCCGGGAATCCATTGCGGATAAAGCAGCGTCAAGGGGCCAGAGGTTACGGGGATCGTCAACTGGACGTGGATTAATTTGCGCGGAGCGTCGCGGGCGTCGACGCTCACTTGAATGACGCTCTGCTGCGCGCAAGCGAGAGAACCCGTAAGCAAGGCCAACAGCAGCGCGCGTCTAGTCACATTTCAAATAGTAGCAATCGGGCGGCGTGCCCGGCCCGACGCTATCTTTGGCAAACGGCTTGCAATCGAAGGCAGGAGAGGAGTAACAACTATGGTTTTCAAACCAGAAATAAGCGGCTTTTGCACGGGGATGGCAATATTGGCATTGGGATTTATACCTGCACTTTCGGCGCAAGATCATGACAGAGAGGGGGACCGCGATCGCGGCCGGCTCGCGCGCCTGGAACCCGGCACGGTGATCCCCGTGCGAACGAACGAAGGCATCGACGTCGAACGAACCGATAATCGTGTGTTCAGAGGCATCGTGGACCAGGATGTCCGCGGAGACAACGGCCGCCTGGCGATCCCGCGCGGCGCGACCGTCGAACTGATCGTGCGTGTGGCGCGGGACAACGACCTGATGTTGGACCTGGAGTCGGTGACCGTGAACGGCCAACGTTACGCCATCCAGACGGAGCCGAATCGGGTGGAGTCCCAGCGCGACAATAGCATCGTCGGCGCGATTGTGGGGGCTATCAACGGTGGTGAGGCGCGCGGGCGCGCCGTGCGGATCCCTCGCGATTCAGTGGTCACTTTCCGCTTAGGACAGCCGCTGGTGATGGGTGTCGCTGATCGTGGCATCGATCGGGATGGCTATCACTATCACGATTATTACGACCGTCATTAAGAAGTACGCCGCGAGCGGGGCGATTCGTCGCCCCGCCACCCATTCTCTCCGCGTCACAGAAGCGGACCGATGAATTGAGCTAACATTGGTCCACGAGGCAGTCGCAGATTGCCAAGATTTCGGAGGAAAAATATTCATGAACGTTATAAATAGAAGCTCAAAGTTTGCGCTTTGGGGCGGCTTGTTATTGACCCCCTTCCTCGCGCAGGCTTCCTTAGTCACCCTGAACCTGGGACAAAGCGCACAGAACGTGACGCTGAACGGAACCGGGCCGAACTCGTCGAGTTTGGGCACGTACATCGTCACCATGGGCGCCTGCATACCCGGCGCGACCAGCACGACTTGCACGATATCGGGCGCTTTTACCAGTAGCGCCGCGGGGCTCGAATCCGGCACTTATAGCCTGGTCACCGTATATAGCGGCACAGGCACGTCTCCGCTGCTGGCAGTCCAGCAAACCGCAGGTTCCAATTTCTTTACCTTTTCCTCTGTCCCCGCCGACGCGACCATGAACTTGACCTTGGTTTCCTCCAGTGGAACTCAGGTTGTGCCCATCCTTGCGCAACGCACTTTTATCAACACTTTCAGCTTGGCTTACACGCAGTCGGCGGTCTGTAGCGGAACGCCGGTGGCACCTTGCGGAGTGGGGCCGGTGGGCCTCGCGAACGGAGCGGTGATTACGGGACCGACGACAGGCACCGCCCAATTTACTCAGGGCAACACCTATTATTTTTCCCACTACGCCTTTGCCGAAAATTGGGAAAGCATTCTCACTTATAACAACTACTCGCCACAAGCGGTGAGCTGCACCACGAATTTCTATGGCAACAACGGCCTGCCGTTGGCAGTTCCCTTCGCTCAGGGATCCATCACGACGCGTACCGATAACCTCGCGGCGGGTGGGTCGATTCATGACGAGACCACCGCTCCTCATACGGGGACCGTGGTGGAGGGCTGGGCGCAGGCTACGTGCACAGGACCGGTGCAGGCCAGCATGCTTTTCCGTGAGTTCAGCGCGGGAGTGGCTATCGATGAGGCCGGTGTGAATGCGGAGGTGGCGGCCACTACCGAGTTCGCCACGTTCGCGCAGACGGCCACGGGTATCGCGTATGCGAATCCTTCGAGTACGCAATCGGCCGTGATCACGTTTACCGTGTACGACAATAGCGGGGCGCGGCTGGGAAGCGGGAACGTCACGCTGGGGCCGCTGGCTCACGGGGCTTCGAACATCGGTCCGCTGCTGGGGCTGCAGAACTTTACGGGACTTGTGAAGATCACTTCGACGATTCCGATTGTCAGCTTGTCGCTGAATTTCGAGATCGCGCCGATTTTCTCTTCGCTGCCGCCGGGGGATCTGCCGAGCACGACGCTGCTGATCACACCGTAGGAGGGGGCGCTTAACCTTCGTCCGAAGGATTGCCGGAGCGGCGTGCGGCGGCCTGCGCGTGCTGAGCGCGATCGAGGAGCAGTGCGCGCTCCCGTGCGTTCTGCGTAAGCGATGCCGCGCGCTCAAACTCACCATGGGCTTCGCCAAAACGGCCGAGCTTCGCCAGAAGATCTCCGCGCACGCTGGGCAGAAGGTGATAGCTCTGCAGCGCGGGCTCGAGCGCCACTTGATCGATCAGCGCGAGCCCGGCTTCGGGACCAAACGCCATGGCAATCGCCACGGCGCGGTTCAACTCCACGATGGGAGAGGGCATGAGCTGGACGAGTTCCGCGTACAGCGCGGCGATGCCCTCCCAGTCGGTTTCCTCGGCAGCCAGCGCGCGGGCGTGACACGCGGCAATCGCGGCTTGTAGCGTGTAGGGGCCGGGCGAGCCTCCCAGTTTCCGGGCGCGTTCGAGCCCAGCGAGGCCGCGTCGGATCAGCAGCTGGTCCCATAGCGCACGATTTTGATTGAGGATCAGGATCGGCGCTCCCGCTGCGCTCTGACGCGCTCGGGAGCGCGACGCCTGGATCTCCATCAGAGCCACGATGCCGTGGACCTCGGGATCGTCCGGAACCAGCTCCGCCAGGATTCGGCCGAGACGGAGCGCCTCCTCGCATAGCGCGGGCCGCGTCCAGTCACTGCCGGCGGTAGCGGTGTAGCCTTCGTTGAAGATCAGGTAGATCACTTCGAGCACCGACGACAGACGGGACGCAAGCTCCTCGCCACGGGGCACTTCGAAAGGCACGCGATTCTCGGCAAGCGTCCGTTTGGCGCGAACGATGCGCTGGGCGACCGTCGGTTCCGGGATCAGGTACGCGCGCGCGATCTCAGCAGTTGTCAGGCCGCCCAGCAAGCGCAGCGTGAGCGCAACGCGCGCCTCCGCGGAGAGAACCGGATGACACGCCGTGAACACCAGCCTAAGCAGATCGTCGCCGAATTCATCGTCGATCGCGCTGTCGTAGTCAGGCACATTCTGCTGGCCTTCCTGCTGGTATCTGAGTTCCTGGTGTTTCTGTTCTAAGCGCTTGTTGCGGCGGAAATGATCGATGGCGCGGTGCTTCGCCACGGCGGTCAGCCAGGCGCCTGGATTATCCGGGATGCCGGATGCGGGCCATTGTTCGAGCGCGGCGACCAGCGCATCCTGCGCCAGCTCTTCGGCCAAGCCGAGGTCGCGGACAATGCGCGCAATCCCGCCAATAATTCTGGGGGATTCGATTCTCCAGACGGCGTCGATCGTACGATGGGTATCGGTAGACGTCACCGTTACCCATCATACGCGGCCTTCCGCGCTGCCCGTTATTTAGCGCCGGCAGGCTGTTGGATCATGGAGAACATCGGACGCACCTCGGTCTCGCCTTCCCAACCGGGCCAGTATTTGTGATGCAGTTCCATGAAGCGGCGCGTCCGTTCGACGGCTTCTTCCTTCGACTTCAATTCAAACACCGCGTACCCGCCGAAGACTTCCTTGGCCTCTGTGAACGGCCCGTCCGTCACGGTAATTTTCCCGCCCGCCAAGCGCACGCGCGAGCCGGTCGCAGTGGGGCCAAGGCCGCCGGTTTCGATCATTTCGCCGGATTTTATCGACTCCTCGGCGAGCTTTCCCATGGCCTCCATCAATTCCTTCGGTGGAGGACCCGAATTTTCGGGGGCTTTGACCATCATTAAGAATCGCATTGTAATATGTCTCCTTCTCTGTTGTGTCCCGGTTCGATAGTGGATTTCCGGTTCTACTGTAGCGTCGAGTGAGTCCATCGGAAATCGACACGCCCGCAAATCTTTTTTCAGGAGCCGCGGCGCATCTCCTCCAACCCGGACGCAGCTTGCTGAACATCTGTAGGGAAATCCGACATTTCCTGCACCTGGCGAATTTCGATGACTTCGTTATCCGACCCCGGGCAGCGCGAAGCCCATTCGATGGCCTCTTCCTTCGACTTCACTTGGATCATCCAGTAGCCGCCGACTACTTCCTTCGCCTCGGCGAAAGGGCCGTCCGTAACCTTGGACTTGCCTCCCGAAAACGAGACGCGCGCGCCCATCGAAGGCGGATGGAGGCCGTCGAGCGCGAGCAGTATACCGGCTTTTTGCAGGGATTCGTTGTACTTCATCATCGCCGCGACGGCCGCAGCGTCCGGCACTGTGCCGGGTGCGGCGGTGTCATAGCCTTTCGGGATCATCAACATCATGAATCGCATCGTCGTATCTCCTCGTGGTTTTAGTTTGACGCACGGAGCCGGCTTGCGGGCGTTTTCGACCCGCTGCACGTTGCTCTACTTTGACGTCGAACTTGGGGGGTGAGATCGACAGGTCCGTCAATGTTTTCCAGAACTTTGTTGAAGATCTCAGAAATACATGTGGCGCGAGTGCTCGGCTAGCGGCCGTAGAGGCGGATTTCCTTGCCGTCGGACAGTACGACGCGCTCCAGCCTGAGGATCTTCTGGCCGTCGGCAAACTGGTAGCCGATCCCCGTGATCACGTCGCCGGGCTTCACGGTGGTCTTGGTCCACCCGTTCGCCTCCATGCGGATGATCGCGGGGCCGCCGATCTCCCATTTCTCCGTGCGGCCGTCAGTGGATTGAGCCTCCAGAGTAATCATGGGATGCGGATTGGCCCACCTGAACTCAGTTACCGTGCCTTTCACCGTGACCAACCGGTTAAAGCTGACCGGCCATGAGTGATGCGCCGATAGCGGCAGCGCGGCAGAGACTAGCGTAAGGATGACAAATGCTGGGACGCATAAGGTCTTCATCGTTTGCTCCCTCCTGCCAGCTATTCTAGAGCAAAATCACAAATACGGGAACCAACCTCGCTGATTAAACTCCCTCCCGCTTTCGGGAGGGAGCGATGAATTGAAGCAGCAGGAAGCGCTAGCGGTTCGCGTGCTCTTCTTTCTGCTTCTCTTGCATGTTGTGCGACGTGCCGATGCCCTGGCGCTGTTCGCCTTCTTTGGTGTCGTTCACGCCCATCTTTTGGGGATGCTCGGCCTGCCGATTCTGCGGGTCGTTCGGGTTCTGACCTTTTTTCGGCTGTTGGTTCTGGTGGCCGTGCTGGTTGTCTTGCCGACTTTGTTGGTTTTTGGTTTGGCTCATCGTGGAACTCCTTCCACAGAGATAGACGATTGAGAAGGCGGGAGCAGTGCAGGGAAAGATTACCGAAACGTTCCGCTTCAGAATGAAATACTTGGGGCTCGTTGAAACAAGAGATGTTGTGGTGCCGGAGGTGGGACTTGAACCCACACGCCCAGTGAAGTGCGCCGGATTTTGAGTCCGGTTCGTCTGCCAATTCCGACACTCCGGCACAAGTGGCTTTCACTATTCTAGCCGATTTTCAATGCGGCCTTGGCGCCGGCTGCTACTTTCTGCGCAGACTCGACGCCGTGGACGGGCAACGTGGGATCGGTGAGCAGGCCGATCTGCTTTAACACGGAAGCCTGGTCCCAATAGATGTGTTCGTGCGCCAGCTGGCCGTTACGGAAGCGCACGATCGCCACCAGCGCTACTTCGACGTGCGCGTTCGTCGGGGCGACGCCGGGCAGCATCCACGGCATCTCCTGAGTATGCGTGAACGAGAAAATCATCTCGTCCACCAATTGGTCTTCGCCGACGGTGCGGGAGATGGGCGTCAGCGTGGTGTCGGGCGGCATGCTGGGAATGAAGTCGCGCGAATAGAAATGGCGCAGCGCGCTTTTGCCGAAGCCGCCGGTCATCACCGGGACGTGGTTGACGTAGGCGTCCTCCACCATCGTGGCTAGCGTGGCTTCGGTATCGCGGGTGGCGAATTCATGCTGGGTGTGCTCCTCCCACAGCTTCGCGAGGTCGGGTGGCGGCATCTATTGTTTCCGCTTCTTCGTCGCTTTTGCGGGGGCGGCGGTGAGAATGCGAAGGCGGGCCTGTGCTTTGGGAACGTTGGCGTGCTTGGGATATTGCTTGATGAACGCGCGGTAGGCGGTGATGGCTTGCTTGTCGCTGCCGCCCTTTTGATATTCGACACCCTTCATATACATGGCGTCGGCTGCCTTGGGGCTGTCCGGGTAGCGGTCCACGACCGCCTGAAAGACCTGCGCGGCGTCATCGTATTGTTCGCCATGATCGTAAATCAGGCCCATGTAGTATTGGCCTTCGGGGGAGTTGGTGTCGTCCGGGAAATATTTCAGAAAGTCGGCGAACTCGGCGAGCGCTTGTTTGTCTTTCGCGCCGGTGTAATCGCGGACGGCCTTCTTCCACAGGGTTTCCGCGGTGACGCCAGCGGGCGCAGCGGGGGCGGCCGGGGCAGCACTGGCGGCGGGCGGGGGCGGCGCCACGGCAGGCGTGTTCAGCGTGCGCACGGCGCTCGAAATATCGGCGAGTTTGTTGTCGAGCGTCGCCAGACGGCGCATGAAATCCGCTAGATTCTCGCGCACGGCGCGCATCTCGTCGGCGGACTGATCCACCTTGGTGCCCAGAACCGCGATGGGCGCTTCCACTTTAGCCTGCTGATCGTTGAGACGGTCCGTGAGCGTGCGCTGCAGCGTTCCGGCGGCGATCGAAACGCTGTTGGATTGTTCCACGGCCTGGCGGATCAAGCCTTCGAGCGCGCTCATTTTCTGATCCTGCGCGGCCTGCAACTGCTTCACCTGATCCTGTAACTGCGCGACGTCGCGCTGGATGGAAAGAATATCGTCGCGTTTCTGGCCCAGCAACAGCACCGGGCTGAGCGCGAGGAGCAGGAGACAGGTCGAGTTTCTCATGTTTTTCAATCCCCAGTTTATTCGGTCTCGGCCTTGGCGTCGAGGTAGGCTTGGCGGCAATCCAGAATCAGTTTGCGCGCATCGATGGGGCCGCGCCAGCCGTCGATGCGGGTTTCCTTGCCTTCGAGTTCCTTGTAGATCGTGAAGAAGTGTTCGATCTCGCGGCGCATGTGCGGCCACACTTGATCCACGGTGGCGATCTCGGAGTAGCGCGGGCTGCTCTTCGGCACAGCCAGAATCTTTTGATCGCGCTCTGAGGAATCCACCAGTTCGAGGAAACCCAGCGGACGCACTTCGATCAGGCAACCGGTGAAGCTGGGCTCGGACATTAGCGTGAGGACGTCCAGCGGGTCGCCGTCTTCGGCCAGCGTGCCGGGGACAAAGCCGTAATCGCCGGGATAATGCAGCGGTGAATACAACGGGCGGTCCAGACGGAAGACACCCAGTTTGCCGTCGTATTCGTATTTGTTCGCCGAGTTCTTGGGGATCTCGACAATCATGCGGATCACTTCCGGCGTTTCCGGGCCGGGATCCAAATCGTACAAATTCGCCATTATTTCCACTGTAGCAGCCGACCCCACCTATAATGGTGGGTTGGAACTGGAAAAAACACTGCTGCGGAAAGTGGGCGAAGCCGTCGCGCGCTTCAAAATGATTCGCGATGGCGATCGCGTCGCGGTGGCGCTTTCTGGCGGCAAGGATTCCGTGACCATGCTGGAGGCGCTGCTACTACTGAAGGAGCGCGCGCCGATCGATTTCACGGTGTGCGCGTTTACGGTAGAGCAGGGGAAATTTTTGCGGCCGATTCAGCCGTTTGGCGAATACCTGAAGGCGCGTGGCGTGGATTGGACGTATCATACCGACAATCCTTCGATCCGCTTGATCGACGAACAGCCAGATCACGGTTGCGATTTATGCAGCCGCTATCGCCGGCGCGCGGTGTATCAGATTGTGCGCGAACTCGGCGCCAATGTGATCGCATTCGGCCACACCGCCGATGATTTCTGCGAATCGTTTTTGCGCAACGCTCTGTTCACGGGACGGATTAGTGCGCTTCCGCCGATCACTTATTCGCGACAGCGCGATTTTCGGCTGATCCGGCCGCTGGTGTACGTCACTGAGGATCTGACGACGCGTTTTGCGGAATCGCTAGGCGTTCCCGTAATTCCTTGCGGCTGTTCGCAGCGCACGGGCACGGTGCGGCGGACGTTACGAGATATGTTTGGCGAACTCGAAAAAGAACATCCGCATTTGAAAGAGACGCTGCTTTCGGCGATGGGCAATATCCAAACCGGCCGTTTGCTCGACCCGCGCTTTCTGGATCTGGACGGCGAAACCGAAACCGCTGAAGCGGAAGCTGCGAGTCCGTTCGCGATTGTTGACTAGCGCAGCAAATCTTCCAACTGGACGCGTGCGTCGGTTTTCGAGTCGCGATACTTGACGATCACGGGCGTGTAGAGCGAAATTCCCCAGTCTTTTCCCTGCCCCTTGCTGATGGGTCGGGAACCTGCGACCACCACCGCACCTTCCGGAATCACCAGCGGATCCTCATCGGTAGCCGTCAGCACCTCACCGCGGACTACGTCATACACCGGCGTCGAGCGCGTCAAAATCACACCGCTGCCGAGCACCGCGCGTTCCTTGATGATGGTTCCTTCGTACACGCCGCAGTTGCCGCCGATCATCACGTGGTTTTCAATAATCACAGGCATCGCACCGACCGGCTCCAGCACGCCGCCGATCTGCGCGGCCGCCGAAATATGACAATGTCCGCCAATCTGCGCGCAGCTTCCCACCAAGGCGTGCGAATCAATCATTGTATTGTTGCCGACGTACGCGCCGACATTGACGAACATGGGAGGCATGCAGGTGACGCCGCGTCCGATGTACGAACCGTCGCGAATGCTCGACCCGCCGGGCACGATGCGCACCGCGTCGTCGGCGCTGAATTGGCGAACCGGGTAGGTGGCCTTGTCGAAGAACGGCTGGCGCGAGCGGTCGATCGACATATCGACGATGGCGCCCATGCGGAAGCCCAGCAGGATTCCCTTCTTCACCCACGGCGTCACGCGCCAGCCGTTTTTGGCGAAGGCATCGGGCTGGGCCGCGCGCACCTCACCCAGGTTCAGCTTGTGCTTGAACTGATAGAAGAGGTCAAAATGTTCCGCTGTGTAAGTAGGTGGTTTGTGGTCGAACAGGTGTTCGATCTCAGTTTGCATTTCTGCTCCCGGCCCCCGCGAGTGCGCCAGCGAGCAATCCCACTTGCTTAAGCACCGTCTCGATTCTCGTCTGCGTTTGCGGCAGCGGCGGGCACATGGGCAGGCGGTAGACCGGCTCGAGCAAGCCCATCAGCGCCATCGACGCCTTCACCGGAATCGGATTCGATTCGGAGAAATTCATTTCCATGAGCGGGAACCACTGACGCTGCAGTTTGCGTGCGCCTGCGAAATCGCCGGATATCGCGGCCTGCACGAGTTTCGTCATTTCACCGGGGATCTGGTTCGAAACCACGGAGATCAAACCGCGGCCGCCGAGGGCGCACAACGGGATGGTCGAGCGCATCGTCGCCGCACAGAATGTCGAACGAGTCGGGCAGGTTGTGGCACACCGCCGCCATTTGGCTAATGTTGCCGGAGGCTTCTTTCACTCCACAAATATTTGGAATCTCCGACAGGCGCTTCAATGTGCCAGTTTCGACGTTGACACCAGTGCGGCCCGGTACGTTATAAACGATGATCGGCAGCGACACGGCTTCAGCGATGGCTTTGTAGTGGCGATACAAACCGTCCTGCGTAACCTTGTTGTAATAAGGCGTCACCGAGAGCAGTCCATCGACGCCCAGATGTTGCAGTTCCTTCGCGAGTTCGATGACTTCGGCGGTGTTGTAGCCGCCGGCGCCGCCGACGACGGGAACTTTGCGGCTGGCCTTGCGCGCTTCTTCGACTGTGATCTCGACCACGCGCAGGTGTTCGTCGCGCGTGAGCGTGGGACTCTCGCCCGTCGTGCCGCAGGGCACCAGAAAGTTGATACCTTCGCGAATCTGGCGCTCGACCAGCTTGCGCATGGTCGCTTCATCCAAAGACAAATCCGCTTTAAACGGAGTCACCAGCGCTGTACCGCATCCTGAAAACATAAGTCACCTCTCGGAAAATAAAACGTCGCTGAACTCGAACACGCCTTGCTTCCCCACAATCCATTGTGCCGCTTTAAGCGCCCCTCGTGCGAACCCTTCGCGCGACCGCGCCGCGTGGCGGAGAGTGATGGTGTCGGCGGCGGAATCGAAGCCGACCTCATGTGTTCCCGGGTGGCGCCCCGCGCGGCTGGAACTTACATCAACGTCGCGCGTATAGCCCGCGGCCTTCATCTCCTCCACCAGCTTGATCATGGTTCCGGACGGCGCGTCTTTCTTAGTATCGTGATGGATTTCCCAGGCCCACGCGCCATATTCTTTCTCATCCGCCAGCAGCTTTGCGGCTTCGCGCACCACGCGCAGGAACACGTTGACGCCTACGGAAAAGTTGGGACTCCACACCAGCGCGCTGCCGTTCTTTTGTATCACAGCGCGCACGCGGTCGATTTGCGGGAGCCAACCCGTCGTACCCACCACCACCGGCATTTTCATAGCGGCGAGCCTCTCGATATTATCCAGCGCCGCATCGGGCGTGGTGAACTCGATGGCCACATCGGCGCCCGCGGCTTTGCCGAAGTCGTCACCGATATCGATGGTTGTGACTGACTGAAAGCCGTACTCCGGCGCCAGTTGCTCCACCATTCGACCCATTTTCCCGTAACCGATGATCGCCAGTTTCATTTTTCAAAAGCCGCCGGATCGGGATTGGTAAAAAACTCCCGGTGGAGCGATTCTACCGCGCCTTTCAAGTCTGCCGCCGCTACCACCACGCTAATATTCAGCAGCGACGCGCCTTGCGAAATCATGCGCACGTTGATGCCTTTGAGTCCCCCGAACGCACGTGAGGCGACGCCAGGGGTATGGCGAATGTTGTCGCCGACCATGCAGACGATAGCCTGGTTCTCTTCCACCGTTACGTCTGCGAACTCCTCGATCTCTTTGGTGATCGCCGCGAGCGAGCTTGTGTTGTCGATGGTCAGCGACACGCTGACTTCCGAAGTCGCCAGCATGTCGACGGGCGTTTCGTAGCGGTCGAAGATCTCGAAGATGCGTTTCAAGAAGCCATGCGCCATCAGCATGCGAGTCGACACAATGTTGACCAACGTGATATTGCGCTTGCAGGCGATCGAGCGGATCGGACTCGACGACCGCGGAGCCTCCGCCGTGATCAACGTCCCCTCCACTTGGGGCCGGCGCGAATTCAGAATGCGCACGGGAATGTTCTTCTCGATGGCTGGGAGAACCGTAGCCGGATGCAGAACTTTCGCGCCGAAGTACGCGAGCTCGGCTGCTTCCGCGAAAGAGCACTGCTTCAACCGGTAGCCGCCAGGCAAGATGGAGGGGTCCGAAGTCAGCATCCCGTCGACGTCGGTCCAGATCTGAATCTCTTCCGCGCCAATGCCTGCGCCTACAATCGACGCCGTGTAATCGGAACCGCCGCGGCCGAGCGTGCTGGTCACGCCGTCTTCGGTCGAGCCGATGAAACCGCCCATCACCACTACCTGCTTGGCCGCAAGCGCAGGAATGGTGTTGCAGGTACGCCGGTAAGTCTCGGCGAAGTTAGGGGCGGCTTGCGTGTGACGGCGATCGGTCACGATCACGGAGCGCGAATCCAAATGCGCCGCGTCGATTCCCAGGCTGCGGAAACGCGCGGTCACGATGATACTCGAAAGGCGTTCGCCGAAGGCGGAGACGGCGTCGGTGGCGCGCGGCGTCATCTCGCCCATCACGGCGATGCCTTTGACTAACTCCGCTAATTCCTGGAAGTGGGCGTCGACTTGATCATCCACCCCCAGGCCTGCGGATTCCTTTTTATGAAACTGGTGCAGGTTTTCGAGCAACGCTAACGCGGCGTCGCGTTGCCCCGCTACGGCGGCGTCGGCGATGGCCAGCAGCTTATTGGTGGTCTTGCCCATCGCGGACACCACCACTACCGGACGCCGCGCGAGTTGTCTGCGCACAATGCCCGCTATACGCTCGATGGCTTCTGCCGATTCGACGGACGTGCCGCCGAACTTCATGACGATCATCGTTTTGCTGCGGCTCCTTGCAGGAGTCCTTTCTCCACCATCACCTCGGCGATCTGCACGGCGTTCAGCGCGGCGCCTTTTAACAACTGGTCGCCCGCAACGAACATCGCAATCGATTTGCCGCTGGGGTCGCTGCTGTCCTGGCGGATGCGGCCCACTAATACGTCGCCTTGTCCGGAGGCGTCCTTGGGCATGGGGAAATAGTTCTTCACCGGATCGTCAATCAGCTTGACGCCGGGCGCCGACGCCAGAATCTCGCGCACTTCGGCAGGCGTGATGGGGTTCTCGCACTCGATGGTCAAAGCCTCGGAATGCGCCCGCAGCACGGGCACGCGGACACACGTCGCGCTGATGCGGATCGCCGCGTCGCCGAAAATCTTTTTGGTCTCCTGCACCATCTTGGTTTCTTCTTCGTTGTAGCCCGTCGCGGGATCGATCTTTGAATTGTGGCTGAACAAATTAAAAGCGTAGGGATGCGGCAGTACGGTATTCGCATACTCGCGGTCTTCTAAATGCGCGCGGGTCGACTCGCGCAGCTCTTCCATCGCGGCTGCACCCGCTCCTGACGCAGCCTGATAGGTTGCGGCAATCAAGCGTTTGATGCGGTTCTGGCGGTGAATCGGCCACAGCGGGACGATAGCAATGATCGTCGAGCAATTCGGATTCGCGATGATGCCGTTGTGTCCCGCGATGGCTTCCGGATTGATTTCGGGAATCACCAGCGGCACTTTGGGATCCATGCGGAACGCGGACGAGTTATCGACCACCACCGCGCCCGCCTGCGCCGCGATGGGCGCGTACTTTTTCGAAATCGATCCGCCGGCGCTGAAGAAGGCGATGTCGATGTTCGCGAAGCTGGTCTCGGTCAGCTCCTCCACCAACAGGTCGCGTCCCTGAAACCGCATTGTCTTGCCGGCCGAGCGCGCCGACGCCAGCAGACGCAGCTCGGAAATCGGAAATTTGCGATCCTCCAGCAAACGCAGGAATTCGACGCCCACCGCTCCGGTGGCGCCCGCAATCGCGACTTTATATTCTTTCGTTCATGGTTTTAACAGTTGCCTCACTATCATTTGATACGTTTCAATCGCCGCCACCAGTTCGCGCTTCGCAATGCGCTCCTGGTCGGTATGGGCGACATGAATACTTCCGGGCCCGAACAAATACGGCGTCCCCCATGCCCCGTTGAACGCGGGGATGTCGGTGGTGAAAGCCACCACCGTCGTTTCTAAGCCTGGGATCGATCCCATATGTACTGCCGGAATGCACAGGACTTCCTTCGCGTCGGCTTTTCCGGCGACGGCCTCAGCCACCGCGCGGCGCGTGCTGTCGCCATCGTCGACCAGACGAATGAAAACTTCCGCCATGGCGTGATCTGGAATTACGTTGGGCGCGCGGCCGCCTTGGATGGTGCCGATGTTGAGCGTGCTCTGCCCCAGCACTGCATCGCTAGGCAGTGTGATCTTGCGGACTCGCTCCAGCGCGTCGAGCAACTTCTCGATAGCCGATTCGCCTAGGTGCGGGTACGCGGAGTGCGCCATTTTCCCCTGCGCCACAACCTCGAAGCGCAGCGCGCCCTTCGATCCCAGCACCAACTTGCTCTCGGTTGGCTCGCCGTTGATCACGTATTTGCTGCCGCGCGGATCTTTCGCTGCCGCCAGCGCTCCGGCACTGTTGCGTTCCTCGCCGACGACAAACAGCAACGCAGCGCGGCGCTCACCCGCCGCCAGCAGCGCTTCCACCGCGAAAATCATCGACGCGATGATGCCTTTGGTGTCGCAGGCTCCACGGCCCCAGATAAATTCGCCATCCTCGCGCGAGGGGAAAAACGGCGGGACCGTATCGATGTGCGTCGAGAGCGTCACCACCGGCGCGTCCCAATACGCGAAAACGTTGTAGCGGTGCGGCTCCACTTCGATGCGCTCGACATGGCCGCCGGTGCGCGCGGTGAGCGCCGACAGGTAGTCGGCCAGATATACGCCCACCTGCTCCTCATTGGGCGTTACCGAATCGATATCGATCAGCGCGCGCGTTAGCTCAAAAGCATTCATAAAAACAACACTAATTAAACAAACCCAGGGGATAGGAGGAGGCGGGGTGCGCGGCGGCCGGGTGAGCCCGGACCTTATACAAGAAAACTCTTGCCGCTTCCCGATAGCGCTCCACCCGGCCCGTCACATTTCTACGTTCCGAATGACAGTGGGCCGGTGTTAACCAGACCCCCCAACCGCCGCGCGCCGAACCCTTTAGAAAACCCGCGCTGCGATTTCGGCAAGGCTGCCCCTTTCACCAGACGCTCCGGGATTCGCCGGAATTGCGCGCCGGGCTAGTGATGGCCCTCGCTCCTCTACCAAGATCTCTCTCAGAATAACATGAATTTATGACATTTCATGCAAGTGGAAGCTTTGCCGTGAAGTTGACTCCGCAGAAACCGGACAACCCGGAAACGGAAGGCTCCAAGCTGGGCAGGATGGCGATCGACAAACAGTTTCGGGGCGATCTCGAAGCGGTGAGCAAAGGCGAGATGCTCAGCGCGATGACTGACGTCAAAGGCTCGGCCGGCTACGTCGCGCTGGAGCGTGTGACCGGAACGCTGGGCGGTCGCAGTGGGTCCTTCGTACTTCAGCACAGCGGCACCATGACGCGTGGGGAAGCGCAATTGACCGTGACCGTGGTGCCCGATTCCGGAACCGGTGAGTTGGCCGGACTGGCGGGTAAGTTGTCGATTCAGATCGCGGAAGGTAAACATTCCTACGCGTTCGACTACACGCTTCCTGACTAGCGTCGGTTCGTAGGCGAAGCCCTCTCGATTGCGTCGGGCACCGGGAAAACTAGGTAGGGATTGTTAGCGTCCACTTTCGTGATGATTAAATCCAGCACCGTGACGCCGTGCTGCTTTTCGACGATGTGGGTGGGGAACAGAACATCGCTGGTGATTTCGCCGAGATCTTTGTAATCGGAATACGCGATTTCGGTCTGCGGCGTTTCGACGCGCGACAACTGATTTTTGGCGTTGAGCGTGGCCTTAACCGTGACGCCCATTAGCGGAAAGGTGATGACGGTGGCAGCGATGTGCGTGACCTTGGCATCGGCGCCGGCGCGCTCGGCCATTTTGAGCACGCCGAAGGGCGTGGTCCAGAGTTCGAGCTGACGGTCCTTGAGCGCGTCCGGCGCGGGAGTGGCTGAGCTGCCGGCGATGAACCCCGCGCCGGGCACCGACTCGTTCCACGAGTACGCGCCGCTCACTACTTGAATTTGCCGCTGGTCCGCGCGCGTTACATCGACACGCATCGCGGGGACGGCATAGCTGATGCTCGCATGATAGGTGACCGTGCCGGTTCCCCAATATTCAACAGTATTGATAGCGTCAATGCGCTGCGGACCGCGGATCATACCCAACGCATACTCGGCGGTCTTGATGGTGGCGGCCGCATCCTGCGCGTTGGCGAGCAACGGGAACAGCGCAACGAAAAGGTAGCGACGCATCGTCTAGTGATGTTCCTTGGTCACCAGATGCGACAGATCACGTTCGACGCATGGCAGCGACTCCGCGAGTTCAGCCAGCGGATCGGGGTTCAACTTCTGCACGCGCTGATTCATCACCCAGGGCTTCAGGAGGACGTCGGGATCTTCGACGGTGGCCTGCCAGATCAGGTTGTTGCCGTCGCGGCGCAGGCGCTCGATCACGTGCAGGTTCTCGCTGTGAAAGTAGCCGCCGATGTCGAGCCAACTGCTGTCGTTGAAGCCGATGGTATCAACCACCAGCGTGTCGCCTTCCCAGTGGCCGATGGACTCGCCCTTCCAGGTGCCGTCGAGATCTTGCAGAGAGGTGTGCTTGCGGCCGTCTGTAGGGATCACGCGATAAGGATCGCCCCAGCCCTGCGCCGGCGGACTCACATACAGGAACACCAACTGTTTAGGCGTCTGCACGATCTGCGCCGGTGGACCGATGCGCGGAACGCCACCCGGCATGCAGCCATAAGAAGGATCGGATTCGTTCTCGCTCTGATCGAGCTTTTGAATTTTTTCCCAGTACTCAGGTTTGTAAATCGGCTTGTTGGGATTGGCGCGGCGGATCAGCGTGCCGTCGCGTTCGAAATTCAACAGTGTGCCGTCGCGCGCCGGTAGATTCGTGACCAGCGGATCGTCGGATTTGATGTGCGGACCGTTTACAGTGGTGCCATTCCAGACGCCGGTAAGGTCGACTTGGGCGCTCGCACTCACTGCAAAAGCCACCCACATCGCTACTAGAAAGCTCTTCCGCATGATCACCTCCTATTTGTTGTCGCTCGGATCGCCGCTCCAGATGGTGAACTTACGGCCATCGGGAAGGCTTACATCTTTGATCAATGCGAAATCGGTGCCGTCCTTGGCGAGCACGCCGTTCACGCTGACGGTGTCGCCCACTTTTAACCCGCCGCGGTCGGCGCGGCTGAGTCCCGCCTTACGCAGCGCGCCTGGTCCGGCCATTTCAAAAGACCAATGCTTCACTTTTCCGGCGCTGTCCGTGACGTCCAGATATAAATACGAATGCGGATTGATCCACTCCACTTTGGTGACAACGCCAGTCACTGTGATGGGCTTCGAGAGATCAAACTCCGCCTGTACCGAGTGATGCGCCAGCGCCGGGACGCCGGCCAGCACTAACACAATAGACATGAAGTGTTTCATTGCATTCCTCTCAGGCCTTAAATCGCGGGAGCAATCTCTCCGCGTTCTCCCGCTCAATCGCGCGCATGGTGCTCGCTGAAATCCCCAAGCCGGGCAGCTCGTTCACCGTCGATTCAATCGGCTCGAAGGGGAAATCGGTGCCGAACAGAATGTGATCCGGCAGCGCGAATTTCATCATCGCGGCCATGGGATAGGGATAGCTGGCGTGCGCGATGTCGAGATAGAACTTCTGCAGTTCGGCGATCACTCCGTTAGGAATATATTCCGCGTGCTTGGGATCTTTCGGATAACGGTCCTTGATGCGGCCCGCGATCATGGGCATGGTGCCGCCAGAATGCGGAATGATGATTTTGACGTTGGGATATTTGTGCAGCACGCCGTTCGCCAGGATGCTAGTGCAGCCGCGCGTGATATCGAAATCGAATTCGTTCATGGCGAAAGAAACGCTGTCGTTCAAATTCGTGCAGCAGGGCGGCGCCAGCGGGTGCATATATACGATGGCATTGCGCCGGTTGAGCTCCTGCCACATGGGATCGAAGTACGGATCGCCGGGCCAGTGCGTCTGATTGTCGTTGGTATAAATGCCGATGCCGTCGGCCTTCAGCGTGTCGAAGCCATACTCGATTTCCTTCATCACGCCGTCGATGTCGGGCAGCGGCACGCCGGTGAACAGGCCGAAGCGCTTGGGATGTTCCGACATCAGCTTGGCCCCGTAGTCATTGCCGGCGCGAACGGCGGCGCGACCTTTGGCGGTGTTGTCGTAGAGCACGTCGCCCATCTGCGTCATCGACAGAATGGAGACGGCGATGTCGAACTTGTCCATCTGCTCCAAAGTGATTTCGGGTGTCCAGGGGCCGCTCAGACCGCCTGGTCCGCGACCGCCGCCCCCGCGGCCCGCGCCGCCGAATCCACCGAGGCCGGGCGGGACGTGATGATGATGCAGGTCGATGCGGCCGCCCTTGGCGGTGGATTTATTCACGAACTGTCCGAACAATGCGGAGTTGGGCAAAGTCGCGGCCGCGACGCCGAGCGTCCTTAAAACATCCCGGCGGCTAAATTCCCCGCCCCCGGCGCTGTGTAGTTTCATGCCCGCTCCTTTTGTATCAGGCGGATTGTATCAATTGCGGAAGCGCAGCGGTAGCGGAGGCGCGCCAGGAAAGATCCACCTGCGCCGAAACCGGCGTCTCCGCCACATTGATCTCGACCACTTTTGCGCCGGCTGATTGCGCCAACTGCACGAGACCAGCGGCCGGATAAACCAAAGCAGACGTCCCGATCACCAACAACACTTGAGCAGCACGCACGGCTTCGACGGCGGCGCTCCATACGTCTTCAGGAAGTCCTTCGCCGAACCACACGACTCCGGGCCGAGCTAGCGCGCCGCATTCGCACCTCGGCGGAAGTTCGGGGAGCGAGGGCCGCCCATCGCGCCACTCGCGCGTACAGACGGTGCAGCGCAGCGTCCAAATATCGCCGTGGACTTTAAGGATGCGCCGGCTGCCGGCGCGGTCGTGCAGCCCATCAACATTTTGCGTAGTCAAAGTAAAACGCGGCAGGCGCCGCTCGAGTTCCGCCAGAGCGACGTGACCCGCGTTGGGCTCGGCCGTGGCGATGAGACCGCGCCGCCAGTTGTACCACTCCCAACTCAAGTGCGGATCGCGCTCGAAGGCTTGGGGCGTGGCCAGATCCTCCGCGCGATAGGTGCGCCACAAACCGCCGGGTCCGCGAAAAGTGGGGATGCCGCTCTCCGCCGAGATCCCCGCGCCAGTCAGCACGGCAACCGATGCGGCATTCCCCAGCCACTCGCGAACGGCCGTGGCTTGATTCGTGAGCATGTCGTCCAATTATAGGATTCAGGTTCGATCCCGCCTGCGATACACTGTTTCTAATTGTTGTGGAGACGTTAGGACGTTATCAGATATTGGGTGAGCTAGGCCGCGGCGGCTGCGGCGTGGTGTATCGCGCGCTCGATCCCGGTATCGGCCGCACTGTCGCTATCAAGACCATCCTGACCGACGCAAAAACCGCATCGGGCGCGGCACTGCGCGAGCGTTTCCGGCGGGAGGCGCGCTCGGCCGGCATCCTGTCGCACCCCAACATCGTCACCATTCACGACTTCAGCGAGAGCGGCGACATCATGTTCATCGCCATGGAATTTATCCAGGGCCAGACGCTGGGCGAGAAGATGGCGGAGAGCGGTCCGCTGCCCTTGGATCTGGTGCTGCCGGTGGTGCGCGGCGCGGCTGACGCGCTGGACTACGCGCACGCCAATAACATCGTGCACCGCGACGTCAAGCCGGCGAATCTCATGCTGACATCGAGCGGCGTGGTGAAAGTGACCGACTTTGGCATCGCCAAGATGCTCGACGATGAGATTGGCTTAACCAGCACCGGCATGGTGATCGGCACCGCGCAATACATGTCGCCGGAACAGATCGCCGCCAAGCCCGCCACGGGACGTTCGGATCAGTTTTCGCTGGCCGTGATTGCGTATGAAATGCTCACCGGTCAGAAGCCGTTTCAGGGAAATTCATGGGCCAGCGTGATGCATCAGATCATGAGCGTGGACCCGCCGCCGGTCCGCCAACACCGCCAGGACCTGGGCGACGAAGTCACCACCGTGCTGCGCAAGGCGCTATCCAAAGATCCGGACGCGCGCTACGCTTCCTGCCGCGAATTCGCCGACGATCTGGCGCACGCCGTAACCGGAATCACGGTACAACGCACGATGCCCATGCCGATCAGCGAGGCGATGAAGCAGCCGCTGCCTCCGCCCCGCACCGAACGGTTGGCGGAGACCGTGGTGATGGCGCCCACCGGATCGGCCGGGACGCCCGATACGGGGCAAAAATTGATAGCGCCCCTGACTACGGCTGCGGTGCAGCCGCCGCAAGCCAAACCGCGCTCGGTGCTGGTGCCGATTCTGACGGGCGTTGCAGTGGTGGTGATTGTGGCAGTGACGGCGTGGCGGCTCACTTCGCGTCCCAATCCAGCTCCGTCGCAGGTGGCGCCGGTGGTGGCGGCAACACCCTCCGCAACACCCACCGCGCCCCCCACAGCAACACCGGCCGCAACCCCCGCTGCACCCACCGCAGCGCCGGCGATCGCAAGCAAAACACCTGCGCCCACTGCGTCCGCTCGCAAGGAAGCTTCTAACTCGACACCACCGCCGCCGGCCGCACAGCCTGCTCCGGCAACAACTCCCGTAACAGTGGCAGCGATTCCAACTCCAGGCCCCGCGCCCGCTCCGCTAGCCACGGCTCCGCCGCCAGCGCCCGCTCCCAAACCAGCAGTGGCGGAAAATGTTCCGGCGCCCGCTCCCGCTCCAGTGGTGGTTCCCGCCCCCCCGCCGCCGGCTCCGGTTGCGGCTCGAAACGCGGATGCGGAAGAGGCCGCGCGCCGCGCCGAAGAACAGCGCAAGGCCGCCGCGGAATTGAGCGCCGGACGGCGTGCCGTCGACGGCGCCCTCAACCGCTACCGCACCGCATTTGAAAATAAAGATTCCGAATCGCTCAAAGCGATCTGGCCCAGCCTGGGCCGCAGCGAGTTGAGCGCGTTCCAGAATTTTTTCAAGATCGCCCGCAGCATTAAATTACAGATTCAACCGCTGGGCGAGGCCGAAATTACCGCCAGCGGCGCCACCGTCCGCGCTCGCCGAATCATGGCCGCCACCGATGAGCGCGGCCCCCTCCCGCAACAGGATCAGACCGTACGCATCAACCTGCGCCGCTCCGGAAACGGCATGGTGATCGAGTCCATTGACATTGCCGGCAAGTGACGCGCCGGTGCACAAAACATCATCGAAGGAGAACCTAAAGAGTGTTGCGAACCCTTTTTGTACTAGCTGGTCTCAGCGTAGCGGCCTTGGCCCAGACCCCCGCCAACTCATCCACCAAGTTGGCTTTTGTGATTCCTCAACTCTTCGGCCCGGACGGTTTGACCTTGCCGAATCCCACGCACGAAGCGCACTTCGACAGCGCTTTCCAGAACAACTTCGGACCCTTTAACAGCGCGATCGGAAGTCAATTAACGTCCCTGCCGCTACCCTCGCCCGCCTCCGGGTTCACCTATTCTTTCGATCCCGCATTGGGGGTCTACACCAGGTCAGCCCAAAGCTACGGCCCGGTTCTCGCAGAGCGCGCTGAGACCATCGGTAAAGAAAAATTCTTCGCCGGCTTCAGCTTCCAGCATTTCCGCTTCGGAACTCTCGATGGCATCAGCCTGCACAACTTTAATAGCGTGTTCCAGCATGCGCAAACTACGCCGGACCCCATCATCAAGGAAGATCTCATCACGACCAATACTTTTCTGGATACGAAAATCGATCAGGCCACGGTGTTCTTCACATATGGCTTAAGTGACCGCGTGGACGTATCGGTGGCTCTGCCGTTCGTCAATGCGAATCTGGTGGTGCAGTCCCTGGCAACCATCCAGCGCATTGGAACCGCCAACGATCCCACCATCCACTATTTTCTGGATTCCAACGGCAACCCGACCGACCATAAAACCTTCTCCAACTCAGGTGCCGCGTCCGGCTTGGGCGATGTTCTGGTGCGGATCAAAGGCACGGCCTTGAAGACCAAGCCCGCCTGGATCGCATTGGGACTGGATGTACGGCTGCCCACCGGCGACGCCTATAACTTCCTAGGTTCCGGCGCCGTGGGACTCAAACCGTTCATCGCCATTTCGGGCCGTACCAAGCGCGTCACGCCGCACGTGAATGTGGGTTATCAATGGAACGATTCGAGCCCGCTCGCCGGCGACATTTTTACCGGCACTTCCGGCCACCTGCCCAATCAATTTGAATACGCCGTGGGCTTCGACGCCGGCGTCAATAAGAGATTTTCTTTCGCGGCCGACGTGCTGGGCCAGGAAATCTTTCACGCGCAAGGCGTCACGCGTTCCACCTTCACGGCGGCGAACGGCGCACAATTCGCCAACACTACCTTTCAGCGGGAGAACGCCAACATCACCAACGGCTCGCTGGGCTTTAAAGTGAATCCGATCGGAACGCTGTTGGTATCTTTCAACGTCCTGATCCAAATGAACGATGACGGACTGCGCGCCCGGGTGGTACCGCTGGTTGGTTTCTCGTACACTTTCTGACGTAAATACGCCGGCGTCCGACCAGTTAGCGGAGGCGCGTCGCATTGGCGTCGGCCCGCTTCGCGCAAGCAGGTCCGCCAGAGCAAAGGGGCGTGATTCGCATGGAAACCCCAAACAACCGCTCCCCCCCGGTAATTTTTTTGTAAACCAATCCCGCCAAAATACGTCGGAGGGACTGATGGCGCATTGGGACCTTTCGGTTTCACGACGCGACTGGCTCAGGACGGCTGCGTCTCTGTGCGCCGTTCCCGCATTCGCCCAAGAAGCGGCACAAAAAGACACCACCTTTTCCACCGACGTGAAAGTGGTGAACGTGCTAGCCACCGTCCGCAACGGCAAGGGCGAGATCGTGCGGGATCTGATGAAGGACGACTTCGCCCTCGAAGAAGACATGCATCCCCAAACCATTCGCTATTTCGCGCGGGAAACCGATTTGCCGCTGACGCTCGGACTTCTGGTGGACGTTAGCCAGAGCCAGCGCCGGGTGTTGGGCGACGAGCGCCGCGCCAGCACCGCATTTCTGAATCAAGTTTTGCGCGAAGATAAAGACCGCGGGTTTCTGATTCAGTTCGAGCGCGACGTGGAACTGGTTAAGGACCTGACTTCATCCCGCAAGGACCTGGAAGCCGGCGTCAATTCGCTGGACGCTCCGGAGCTGAAGCGGCCGGGCGATGACTCCGGAAGCAGAAGCGACGGTGGCGGGCGGCGCGGCGGAGGACGCGGTGGTGGCGGCACGTCGCTCTATGACGCGGTGTATCTGGCCTCCGATGAAGTTCTGAAAAAGCAGCCCGGGCGCAAGGCCGTCATCGTGTTATCGGATGGCGTCGATCGCTCCAGCAAAACCACTTTGACCGGCGCGATTGAGTCTGCGCAGCGTGCCGATACTTTGGTCTACTCGATTCTCTTCGCCGACGAGCAGGAGCAGCGCGGCGGTAGTTTCGGTCCGGTATTCGGCGGCGGCGGCATGGGCCGCGGCGGCGGGAGGCGCGGGGGAAACCGAGTCCCGCAGGAATCGCGGCCCGACGGCAAGAAAGTTCTCGAACGTCTCGCTAAAGAAACCGGCGGCACGTTTTTTGAAGTGTCGAAAAAGCATCCGCTGGAGGACATCTTCAAGCAGATCGACGAAGAACTGCGCAGTCAGTACAGCCTGGGCTATACGCCGGAAGCGGGTGGCAGCGGCTACCGGAAAATTCACGTCACCGTAAAGCCCAAGGGCCTGGTGGTGCAAGCCCGCGACGGATACTACGCGGGCGCCTAAGGCGGTCCGCATTCGGTGCCCGGGCGGCCGCCCGATTGCTACACTGATTAGGGTTATTATGCTGACCAGCGCCGCCACCGATCCTGAACTTCGCGAGCTTCCAACCCGGTTGGAAGCCCCCGATCTCATCCGCGCGTTTCGCATCATATATATGTCCCGGCGCATTGACGACCGGGAGATTTTGCTGAAGCGGCAGAACAAAATTTTCTTCCAGGTCAGCGGCGCGGGGCATGAAGGAATTCAGACGGCCGCGGGTATGGCGCTGCGCGCCGGGCACGACTGGTTCTTTCCTTACTATCGCGATCGCGCTCTGTCGCTGGCCTTGGGAATGACGGCGGAGGACATGCTGCTGCAAGCCGTCGGCGCGGAGTCCGATCCATCGTCAGGCGGACGTCAGATGCCGTCGCATTGGAGCTCGGCGAAACTGCACATCGTGTCGCCCTCCTCGGCGACAGGCACGCAGTTGCTGCCGGCAGTGGGCTGCGCGCATGCGAATCGCTACTTGGATCCCGCGTCTGACGCAGTAACGCTCACCAGCGTCGGCGAAGGCGCCACCAGCGAAGGCGAGTTCTGGGAAGCCATCAACGCAGCCTGCCTCGAAGTGCTGCCCGTGATCTTCCTCGTCCAGGACAATGGCTTCGCAATTTCGGTTCCGGTGGAACATCAAACCCCCGGCGGCGATATTTCGAAACTGGTGTCGGGACATCCCAACCTGCGCAGTTTCCGCTGCGACGGAACGGATTTCGTGGCGTCCTACGGCACTTTCGCCGAGGCCGTGAATTACTGCCGCCGCGAGCGCAAGCCGGCGTTCGTCCACGCTTATTGCACGCGTCCCTATTCGCATTCCCTCTCCGACGACGAGAAGCTGTATAAGACGGCAGCCGAGCGCGCCGACGAAGCGCGGCGTGATCCGGTGACGACGTTTTCCGATTACCTCGTGTCGAGCGGCGTCCTCAGCCGCAACGCTCTCGAACAGTTGATGCAGGAAGTGGACCTCGAAATTCAGGAAGTGACAGAGCGCGCGCTGAAGGCTCCGCAGCCGCACAAAGGTTCGGCGCTGAAGTACCTGTATTCGGAAGATGTCGATCCCACTTCGAACGCCTTTGAAACCGAGGCCAAGTGCTCGGGCGATCCGCGCACCATGGTCGACACCATCACGCGGACCATCAGCGAAGAGATGGCGCGCAATCCCAACATCGTGGTCTTCGGCGAGGATGTGGCGGACTCCAGCCGCGAGGAAAACCTAAAAGAGGTCAAGGGTAAGGGCGGCGTCTTTAAAGCCACCCAGGGCTTGCAAACGGCGTACGGCTCGCGCCGCGTGTTCAACGCGCCCATCGCCGAAGCCGCCATCGTGGGACGCGCGTCGGGCATGGCCATGCGCGGTTTGAAGCCTGTAGTCGAGATTCAATTTTTAGATTACATTTGGCCGGCTATGATGCAGATTCGCGATGAGTTGGCATCGCTACGCTGGCGCTCGAACAATGCCTGGGCTGCGCCCATGGTGATTCGGGTGGCGACCGGCGGATACCTCAACGGCGGAGCGATTTATCACAGCCAATCGGCCGAATCGGTGTTCACGCACATCCCCGGAATGCGCGTGGTGTTTCCGTCGAACGCGCTCGACGCTTGCGGCTTGCTGCGCACCGCCATCCGCTGCGAAGATCCGGTGCTGTTTCTGGAACACAAGCGCCTGTATCGCGAGCCTTACAACCGCACGCAACACCCGGGTCCTGATTATCTGATCCCGTTCGGCAAGGCCAAAATCGTGAAGCCGGGCGCGAACCTGACCATCGCGACCTTCGGCGCGCTGGTGCAGAAATCGCTGCAAGCGGCGCTGCAGATCGAACAGCAAAACCCGCGCGCGACAGTCGAAGTGATCGATCTGCGGACGCTGAATCCCTACGATTGGGCGGCCATTCAAGCGTCGGTGGAGAAGACCAGCCGCGTGATGGTGGTGCACGAAGACACGCTCTCCTGGGGATTCGGCGCGGAGATTTCGGCGCGCATCGCCAGCGAATTATTCGGACGGCTGGACGCACCGGTCGGCCGCATCGGCGCGCTCGACACCTGGATCGGCTACGCACCTTCGCTCGAGAACGAGATTCTTCCGCAAGTGGAAAATATCGTTGAAGAAGCCGCGCGCATTTTGGCGTACTAGGCTAGGTGGCGGACGACGGTGAACGGAAGCGTCACCACCGCCCACACCAGCTTCAGCGCGCCCTCGACCGCGATTCCGACCATCCGGAACGGTAGAAGAATCAGCCAGACGAACGGGTAAAGCACCAGCGCGAGAATTGCCAGCGGCCAACATACGACGAAGAGCAGGCACCACAGAAGGAATGTGAGCATGGTAGGTCTCTGCAAGAAGTTACGAAATTTGCCGCGAAAAAGTTCCCCAGTTACCGGGGAGCCGGCCGCATGTCTGCGGAGGTGAAGCGGAGATCGCGGTCGAGCACCAGTTCCATGGTGGTACCCGGCGGCAGCACCACTTCGGGGCCGCGCGAGCTGAGGACGCCGGCGAGACCGGCGGCAGCTCCGGCGGCTGCCCCGATGCCTGCGCCTAATCCGTAGTGCCCGGTTGCTGCGCCTGCGATCGTTCCAATCCCGGCGCCGGCGGCGGTGGTTTCGCCCACTGTTTTCGCGTCACCGGCTTTGTTGCCTTCGCCTTCGATGCGGCCCTCGGAACGGTCGAGATTGCCGCGTGTATCGGCGCTTGCGGCGCGCGAGCGGAAGTCGCGCGTCACGCCGTTGGGCAAAGTGAGATTATCGAAGCGCAGATTTAGCGCCGCTTTTCCTTTGACGCGTCCGGCCTGCTTGGACTCGGTCACGGTCCCGGTCACATAACTACCGCGCGGAATCAGCAGGCGCCCGTCGACGAAGACGGGCACCGCTGTTTCAAGATACACACGGTCTCCGGGGGCCGTGCGTTTGGTGTTGACGGAATTGGTCAGGCGCAGCAAAATTCGCGTGCCTTGCTCGACTACGAATTCCGCTGGCTCAGGCGGCGTGGGCTGGGCCGGGATCAACGTTCGGGTGGTGGTCACCGCGGGCGGCGCGGAGCCCGCGCGATTGTACACCAAGGTAGATTCGTTTTCGTTGCGCAGCCGAACGATGGTCCGGCGGATGGTCAACGTATTGCCGTCGCGCGAACGGGTCCAGCGTTCCATCACGGTATAGTTCTGCGGACCGCTCACGATGGTGTTCACCAGCAGCGCCGCGCCTTCCCACTTCGTGGTGGTGCTGAAGTCCGAGTCTCCCACCCGGCGCTTTTCAGTGCGCCCATCCAACGGATAGGTGGAGGGAACGGCCGCGCCTCCCGACCACGTCACCGAAGTGGCGCTCTGCTCGACTTTTAAGGCAGCGTCGCCGGGAACT
The DNA here is from genome assembly GCA_963710155.1 of Bryobacterales bacterium. Taxonomy (GTDB): domain Bacteria; phylum Acidobacteriota; class Terriglobia; order Bryobacterales; family Bryobacteraceae; genus Palsa-187. The sequence continues at coordinate 261,644 of CAVPZQ010000013.1, forward strand.
GAACTCTGGATTTCACTGCGCGCGGGATTCAGATTCCAAGCGCCTGAAAAATCCTGGTTGGATTGCGCGGTCGCAACCTGCACCGCGGGCAATAGGGTGAGGATGGCCACCGCAAACCGTCGCATTGAGAATAATCATCGGGGATTAATCGCTGCGTGTCAAGCGATATTCCGCGATATTCCGAAATAGGAACTATGCTTTAAAAAATGCCGGCGGCTTATTTTTTGTCTTCGCTTTTTTTCTCGTGCTTCGTGTCTTTGCCCTTGGGCTGTTCGCGCCGCGGCTCGCGATTGGGCGCCGGCTGGTTTACTCGCGGCGTCACCGGAGTGGAGCGCTCGACCGGAGCCGTACGCTGGGCGGGAATGCTACGCTCGACCGGGGCCGGGCGATCGGTCTGCTCCACGCGGCGCGCGGAGGCGTCGGGATTTGTGGGCTGCACCTGTTGCGGACGATTCGGACGATTGAATGGGGCAGGCGGGGCCGACACATTCGGCGGGGCTTGGCGGACTTGCGCTTGGCGATAGAGCGGCCGCTGCTGCCCTCCGCGCTGCATTTGATTTAGCGTCGAGCGGTTCAACGGCTGTCCCGGATTCTGCTGTAGCGCCGCTTGCTGCTGCGCGAACGGCACCGGCGCAGGAGGCGGCGTGGCGCGCGCGACCACCTGCCGGTTCGCAAGTCCCGGCGGAGGCGCGGACGACGTGCGGGCCATGCCTCCGAAAACCGCCGCACGCTCGGGAGCGACCGTAGCTCCGCGCTGGATCTCCGCCGCGCCCAGCGCGCCCGGCGGCACCCGTATCCCGGCTTGCGCCACCGGACGCCCCGTCACCATGGCGTTCTGCGGAACCGCGGTCACCGCTCCATTCACATTGCGGTTCACATAAGTGAAATTGGTATTGGTCCGGTTCACGTAAACGTTGTTATAGACGTTGGTGATGTTAACGTTGCGGCTCACCACCGTATTCGAGATATTCACCTGGTTGAAATAGCGCGGACTGGCGCGATACGAGGGCGCCCAAATTTCGCCAGGTCCCAGCGCAAACCAACCCACCGCCGCGCCGCCGCCAATCGCCAGGCTCACGCCGAAGCGCGGTCCGCCGACCCACGCCACTAACGCCGGAGCGTACACGGGACGCACCGCGGGCGGTCCCGGCACCCACACCCACACGCCGCCAGCGTTGGCCCAGCGCCCGTAATGAAATGGCGCGTAGCCCCAGGGCGCGTCGTCCACCCAGGTCCATCCCCAGGGCGCGATCCACACCCAATGGCCGTCGTGATACGGGGCCCAGCCCGGATCGACGCGCGGCTGCCAGATCCAGCCGTACTGTTGATCTTCACGCCACGCGCCGTTGGCGTCCAGATCCGCGTAGCCCGGCATGTCGCGCGAAACGTGGCGCGCGGATTCCGAGCGGTCCTCGCGGCGGTCGCGATCCATACAGAAGTTATCGAAGCCGTCGGCCACCGGAGCGTCGCGTTCATCGAACACCAGCGGAGCATCGCCCGTTCCGCTGGCACGCACCTGCTGCCGCGCGTAAATCGGCTGCGTCTGATCGCCGGCCACCGCTTCGCCCTGCCCGGCACGAATGGTCACCAGAGTGGCATCGCCCTGCTCGTTCACATCGACGCGGTATTCGCCGGGACGCTGCAGCGTGAACGCGATCTGCGGCGTGTCGATTTCGAAAGTCTCGCGGTCATCCAAGCGGCGCAGGCGCACGCTGAGAGTGCCGGTCGAGAGCTGTACCTGCGTGATGCCGTCGTCTAAATTAATGAAGGTGAAATTGGTACGTCCGTTCAGACGCAGCGCAGCGGAGCCCAGGTTGAGCTCGGCGCGCGATCCGGCTTCGGTCCACAAACGGTCACCGGTAGTGAGCGGACGGTTAAGCGCGGCGGGAACCCAGTCCTCCACTCCGCCGGGCTGAAAGGAAACCGTGCCCGTAAGAAAGCTGAGGCGCGCCGCGCGGCTGGGTGGATCTTCACCCGCTTGATTCGGGCCGCCTGGTTGATTCGTCCCGTCATCCGGCGTGACACCATCGGGCGGAGGCTGCGCCGGGGCGAGAGTCGCCGCGAAAAACGCCAACGTCAAAAGAGTGAAGGGTCGGAGCCGCATATGGTCTTGATGTAAGGGTAACGGAAATAGTTCCCAAAGTTAAAAGGAATTCATTACTTAGAACCCTTTCACTCGGGAATGAATTGGCCTACACTCATTCCCTAAGGAGGCGCAGGATGCCATTAGCAACGGGGCAGCATACGGTTTTGGTATTTAAGAAGATCCAATTTCTAGGCAGTTGGACCCGCTTTAACGGAGCCAGCGGAATTATCTACACAGCCAACACGCGTCCCACGATGCGGGTGGTTGTGGACACTTATTCCGGGGCCATGGAGACCTACTTCTTCACTCTAAAGCCGGCCGACGAGGTGTGGGTAATGTACGGCGGCGATGCGCAGGTTCACATCCCCGCACTCTGCCAGAAAACCGCGCCGGGCGATGTGACGACGTGTAGCGGCCGCTAGCCGCTCAATCCGCGGGAAATCCGGATTCGCTCCGGGGCGCGGGCGGAATTTTTGCGCCCGTCCGTTGCCCGCTTCAGCGATGTAAAGATTACCCTGCTGAGCGACGCCCGCGCCGTGCGTGTTGAATAGGCCTCCCGGAAAATCGCCCAAGCTTCCCCAGGAATACAGCAGAAGGCCGTCGAGATCGAACTTAATCACCTTAGAAGTGTCCTCGTCGAAGATCCACAGATCGCGGTCGGGGGAGATATAGAGGAAGTTCACCGATGAGGGCGCGGCAAAAGGCGATTGGTCGAGGGACTTGCCGTTCTCGTCGAATACCGGCATGCGGCGGCTACCGCGATCGCTCAAGAAAAGGAGTAGATTTTTACGCATCAACCACCTGCTAAATTTAAAAGATTCTGCTGAAACTCCTTATGCTACCTTTGGCAGCTATGTTGTAGTCGCGCGCAGAAACCGAAGTACCGGAGGAAGAGTGCTGAAATCGTTCCACGCAACTGCCCTGCGCAGGATGATCGTAGGATTGTCCCTAGCCGCAGGAATCGCCGCGTCCACCGGGGCGGCCCAGGAAAAGACGGTGAGTCTGCGCCCACGCCCCGATGGCATGGGCGACCGCATCCGTTCGGCGAATAACGCGTCTTCAGTGCAATTCGACACCGGAAACCAGATCCAATATTGGGGCGGCTCGGTTCTGTTGGGAACCGCTCACGCGTATATCATCTGGTACGGCACCTTCGACAGCGGGACCACCGGCATCATAAACACGCTGGTCAGCAGTATTGGCGGCTCGCCGTATTTCAACATCAACACTGGTTATTTCGACAGCAGCGGAAACAGCGTTTCCAACTCTCTTACTTTGGCGGGAAGCTTTCAGAACAATTATACGCGGGGTAAATCGCTGCACAGCTCCGACATCGGAGGCATCGTATCGGATACCATTTCCGCCGGCCAACTGCCGCTGGATGCCAATGGAATTTATGTGGTGCTCACCGCCGGGGACGTGGCGGTGTCCGGCTTCGGCTCTTCGTTCTGCGGCTACCATTCGGTCAAAACCATCAGCAGCACCAATGTCCATTACGCGTTCATCGGCAACCCGGCTCCGTCGCATATGAACGGTTGCGCCCAGCAGGCAACCAACAGTCCCAATAACAATCCGGGCGCCGACGCCATGGCCAGCACCATCGCGCATGAGCTCGACGAAACCGTGACCGATCCTAATCTGGACGCCTGGTACGATTCCGGCGGCAATGAGGTTGCCGACAAGTGCGCCTGGAATTTCGGCAGCACCTACACGCTATCGAATGGCAGTCTGGCCAATATGAACCTGGGTGGCAATAATTATTTGATCCAGCAGGATTGGGTGAATGCGGCGGGCGGCGCCTGCGGTTTGTCAGCTTCGCCGGGACCTGATTTTGCCGTGTGGGCGTCCACCAACACGCAGTCGGTTGCGGCTGGAAGCTCGACGGCCAGCTTCGTTGGCACCATCATTCCCGTGAAGGGGTTCTCGGGCGCGGTCAGCTTCAGCTTCAGCGGACTGCCCGCGGGCGCCGTTGCCAGCACCATCCCTCCTTCCGCCTCGGGAGCGACCTTTCAAGTAACTACTGCGCCCACGGTCGCCCCCGGCACTTACAACTTCGGCATGACGGGTACCAGCGGCGCCATCATCCATCCGGCTACCTTTACGCTGGTGGTGAGCGGGTCCACGCTTTTGCCGGTGACACTCACCGTCGGAGCCATCGGCCCCGAGCCCAGTCACGTGGCGCAACCCTACACCGTGAATTTTTCGGTGACCGCGGCGGGCGGCACCCCCACCGGCCAAGTCACGGTGTCGGACGACTTCTACACCTGCAGCGTTCCGCTGGCGACGGGCAGCTGCGTTCTTGACGAGGTCACTCCCGGAAGCAAGACCATCACGGTGACCTACGCGGGCGACAGCAAATTCGCGGGCGCTTTCCAAACGGTCACCCACACCGTCAACTACGGCGGATCGCTGGCCGATCTGGCATCCGGCGCCGGGTGGGAAACCACCTTCACGCTGGTGAATCTGGGAGCAACGGCGACTCCCGTGTCCCTCAATTTGTTTGGCGACACCGGCACGGCGCTGGACTTACCGTTCACCTTTCCGCAAGGCAGCAATACGCCACTGAACGCGTCCGCCATCAATCAAAGCATCCCTGCGAACTCCGTGCTGCTGCTCGACACCAGCGGCCCCTTGAGCCAGGCGCTGAGCGTGGGTTGGGGAGATGTGGCGGCAACCGGCAACGTCAATGCCTACGAAATTTTCCGCTACGGACCCAGCGGACAGGAGGCAGTGGTGCCGATGGCGGCCAGCACCGGCCCCCTGTTGCTGTTGTTCGACAATACCAGTCTGGTGAATACGCTGGGCACCGGCGTGGCAGTGGCGAATTTGGGCGCGCAGTCCGCGACGGTCCCGATCGTGATTAACGATGACACTGGCGCACAGATTGCTACCGGATCGATTCCACTGGCGGCGCACGGCCATACGGCATTTACGTTGGCCGATCAATATCCCGCCACCGCCGGCAAGCGCGGCACCGTGAACTTCGCTCCCCCACCGTTCGGACAGATGAGCGTGCTGGGAATTCGCTCCAACGGCAACTCGTTTACCACCATTCCGGTGATGCTTCCTGCCGCCGGACTGCACGGCAGCATGGCGCACATCGTTTCCGGCGGGGGCTGGCGAACCGTCTTCTATGTTGTGAATGTAGGGTCCCAGACTTCGAACGTCACCCTGAGCTTTTTCGATGACAGCGGCAATCCGCTCGCGCTCCCGCTCACGTTCCTCGAAACCGGAGTCACTTCGACGGCCGCCACGGTGACTCAGGCAGTGGGGGTGGGAGCTACGCTATGATCCAGGCGCAGGGAACGGACGCGCAGGTGTTGCTCGGCTCGGCACAACTGACCAGCGATAGAGGCGCCAACGCATTCGCAGTGCTCCGCTACGATCCCAGCGGACAAGAAGCCACCACTCCGCTCGAAACCCGCAACGCCCCCGCATACGTGCTGGCCTACGACAACACCGCTCCGCTCGCCACCGGCGTGGCGCTGGCGAATCTTTCGAGCCAAAGCGCCACCGTGGGATTGATCCTGCGCGACGATAGCGGCGCGGTTTTACAGACCACATCGCTGACGCTGCCCGCCAACGGCCACTCGGCGTTTGTACTGGGTACAAATTATCCGCTCGCCGCCGGAAAACGCGGAACGGTGGAGTTCGATTCCGCCAGCGCGCAGATCAGCGTGCTGGGCATCCGCGCGAACGGGAATGCGTTTACTTCGATTCCAGTGTTGACCAGATAGTCCGATGATGTCTCGCAAGCTTCTTGTGTTGTGCATCGCCGGGAGGTCGGCGCTTTTCGCCGCGGACCCCGTTCTTTCCGGTTTCGATCCCTGAAATAGTTGCCGGCTGCGATTCCGAGCAAGAAAGACGTATGATCGAAGCAGAGTTGGCGACCATGACCGAATACAGTTATACCGTTCTCTTTGAACCGGCCGAAGAAGGCGGCTTCGTCGTCACCTGTCCCGCCCTGCCTGGTCTGGTCACCGAAGGCGATACGCTCGAAGAGGCGCGGGCCATGGCTGAAGACGCCATTCGCGGATACATTGAGAGCTTGCGCAAAGACCACCTGCCGATCCCCTCCGACAAAGCACCCGTCAAAGAAGAAATCCGAGTAATGGTGCCTGAAGGGGCGTGAGCCGCAGACTTCCCGCGCTCAAGCCTAAAGACGTGCTCCGGGTGCTCGAACGTGCCGGTTTCGAAGTCCACCGCGTTACCGGCAGCCACTATGTCCTGAAGCATCCCGGGAACACCGGCTTGCGAGTGACGCTGCCTTGGCATAATCGAGACCTGAAGCGCGGGACGCTTCGGTCAATCATCGAGCAGGCGGGTTTCGCGACTGCCGAGTTCGTTGAACTTCTCTAACTACCCGGCCACCGCTTCTTCAGCGTGATAAGAGCTGCGCACCAGCGGGCCGCTCTCGACGTGCTTGAAGCCCAGCTCATACCCCAACCGCTTCAGCTCCGCGAATTCTTCGACGCTCACGTAGCGGATGATGGGCAGGTGCTTTAGCGACGGCCGCAGGTATTGTCCCAACGTAAGAATGTCGACGTTGCTCGCCCGCAGATCGCGCATCACTTGATGCACTTCTTCGAGCGTCTCGCCGAGCCCCAGCATCAACCCGGACTTCGCGGGAATCTCCGGGCGCTGCTGCTTCACATACGCCAGCATGTCGAGCGAGCGTTCGTAGCGCGCGCCCAGACGCACTTGGCGATACAGGCGCGGCACCGTCTCGGTGTTGTGATTCAGCACGTCGGGCGAGGCTTCGAGCACCAGATCCATGGCCGCGTGGGAGCCTTGGAAATCCGGCGTCAGCACCTCGATGCCGCATTCGGGCAGGCGCGCGCGGATGGCTTTGATGGTCAGCGCGAACAGTTCGGCGCCGCCATCCTTGCGGTCGTCGCGATTGACGCTGGTGATCACGGCGAACTTGAGTCCCAGGACGGCGCAGGCTTCGGCCACGCGGCGCGGCTCGTCGTAATCCACCGGCAGCGGACCGCCTTTTTGCACCGCGCAGAACCCGCAGCGGCGCGTGCACACATTGCCCAAAATCATGAAAGTCGCGGTGCGGCGGTTCCAGCAATCGCCGATGTTAGGGCAGGCGGCGCTTTCGCACACCGTGTGCAGGTCGAGCTTCTGCACCAGCTTTTTAAGGTTGTGATAGTTTTCGCCCACCGGCGCGGGCGCGCGCAGCCAGGCCGGTCGCGGGGCGCGGGGTTTGGGATCAATACTGACGAGCACTATTTCAAGTGTAGCAACTGCGCGATTCTGTTCTCGATAATGCGCGATTCGTTGAAGTCGCGGATGCGGTCAAAGAACGCCGGTGAGCGTTCGTAGGCGGCGCGCGGGATGAAACCGATCAGCTCGCTCTCGGCGATAGCAGTGCCCAGGCGCGCGGCCTCCGCTTCGACCGCGGCATATAAGTGATCCAAATTGGTCTCCGCGAAGTTGGTCAGATTCATCGAGACTTGCGCGCGGCCCAGCGATGGCAGATGCAATCCCATCGCCTTGACGAAGCGGAATCCGCCGGAAGACTCGCGAACTCTGAAGGCAATCTGTTTGGCGATGGCCGCGTCAGGCGTCACCAGATTGATGTTGTAAGCGATCAAGAAATTGCGCGCGCCCACCATGGCGGCTCCCGCTGAGGCGTGCTCGGCAATATCGCCAACGTCGGGGGGACGCCCGTCGAAACCCGTCCGCCGGGTTTTTTCAAGCCGCTTCCGCGATATGTCCTTGGCCGCAGCTTCGTAAAAATAAACCGGCACGCCGAAGCGCCGCCAGATTTCGGCTCCGGCGCGATGCGCGATCGCCACGCAATCTTCGAGCGTTGAGCCGTCGAGCGGAACGAACGGCACCACATCCGCCGCGCCCACTCGCGGATGCACGCCTACGTGCCGCCGCAGATCGATCAACTCCGCCGCCTTGCCAACCGCGCGCACGGCTGCCTCGAGAACTCCCTCCGGCTCGCCCGCGAAAGTGATCACGCTACGATGGTGGTCAGCGTCGGACTCGAACCCGAGCAGCGCCAATCCGTTCACCTCTCGAATGCAGCGGAAATGGCCGCAATGGTTGCCGGCTCCGCCCCTCGGAAAAGTTCGGCACACATTCGATCATTACTGGGATCATAAAGAGTGCACACGCCCAAAGACAACCAGAAGCGGACCCTTGACCGCGTCCTATCCAAGTTCGGAGTCGGCTCGCGCACCGAAGCGCGCAGTTGGATCGGCGCCGGCCGCGTTACCGTCAACGGCAAGAAGGTCCAAACGCCGGACGTGTGGATCGATCCGGAGAACGATCGCGTCGAACTCGACGGCCGTCCCCTCACCGCGCGCCAGAAACAATACCTGTTGCTCTACAAACCCAAAGGCTACCTGACCACTTATAAGGATCCGGAGGGCCGCCCCACAGTTTACGATCTGCTCGCCAATGTCAAGGACTTCGTCTTTCCCGTGGGCCGCCTGGATCAGGACACCACCGGCTTGCTAATCCTGACCAACGATTCCGCCTTCGGCGATCACATCACCAGCCCCGAATCGAAGGTGCCGAAAACGTACTTGGTGAAAGCGTCCATCTTGCTTGATGACGCCCAACTCGATCAGTTGCGCCAAGGCCTGACTCTCGCAGACGGGCCTACCCGCCCCGCGCTCGTGAAGCGCATCCGCGACGGCGCCAAATACAGCTTCTTCGAAATCACCATCACCGAAGGACGCAACCGTCAAGTCCGCCGCATGGTGGAAGCGCTGGGAGCAAAAGTGCTTAAGCTGGTGCGCACCGCGATCGGCGGCATCGAAATCGCTCCGCTCGAAATCGGCAAGTATCGCCCGCTCGACGCGGAAGAAATACGAGCGTTAACCGGAACCTCTAAGAAACCTTCGCGCGCCCCACGTTCTGTCGTTCCCCGTGTCGCTCCGCCGGCCGTCCGGCAGGATCGAGAGGCTCCGGACCCGCGCCGAAATGAAAAGTCAGCGCGCTGGGCAAGTGGAAATCGCCGCCGCGGCCATAACGAGTCAGCACGGAAGCGGTGACGTGCAGCGCCACCGCGGTCACAATCCAGATTTGCCAGTGCGAGAACACGCCGCGCAGAGCGAATTCACCGGTCACTCCAATGTCCGACGCCAGACGCCAGAAACCAAGCACATAAGCCATCAGTGACGCCGGAATTAAAAGCGCGCCTGCAGCCAAAGCCAGATGCCGGTTCTTCCCCGGTGCTCTTTTAAAAAGCCGCCCCTGTCGCAACTTTATGCGAACGATCATGAAATGATTCGTCTTCTCCTTAGTCTAACAGGTGGCCGGAGGCGGAGCTGATCCGCAAGGTAGCTTTCAGGGTCCCCCAACTGCTCCAACAGAGTGATACATTAGTGACCAACAGATAGCGCTTCGCTAGCGGTGCTAAGGGAAATTGGGTGGGCCCTGCCGCTTGTACGGACGCACAGCCGACGAGGGAGACGCGCGATGCGGCTTTATAGGACTTTTGCCACCTTTGCCGTGGCGGCGATTGGTTTCGGGGGCCAATACGTGGCTGCCCAAAACCTGACGGGTGAGGCCTGGAAGCTGGAAGCTAAAGGGGACGCGGCGGAAGCTCGCGAGCAGCTTCAAAAAGCCGCCAGCGCCGCACCCAACGATCCGCTGGCCCTCGAAGCCTACGCGGAATTTCTAGGCCAGCACCGCGATCCAGCGGCGCGCGCCGCTTACGAAAAACTTTCGCAGTTGCTCAGCCGCAACGGCGCGAACACGGCGGAACGCGCCCAGGCCGCGCGCCGTCTGGTGGAGCTCGACCTGCTCGCAGGAGACCGCGCGAGTGCCGAAAAAGATCTGGACGCCTTCCGCTCCGCCGGAGGCAACGGCCTGAGCCTGCCCGCCGCGTCGGTCGCGCCGCGTTTTAACTACATCGAGATTACCGGTCCCCTGCGCTCCTTCGCGCGCATGGCCGCCATCTCGCCCGACATCGCGCCCGAAGACGTGATGGCGTCGCTCGCGCACAACATTACCTTGAATGGATATTCGGCGACGCGCGCCAGCGAATCGCTGGAGCCCACTGAATACCTGAAACTCGTCATCCGCTATCTCTCGCAGGCGCGCGAGCTTGAAAAACTCGCGGGCCCCGAAAAAATTCTGCACGTAGACATGTGTGAATCGACGGTCACCGGCGACCTGCTGCGCATCCTGGGCTACCGCATGCGCGGCGGCTGCGGCTCCGATGTCGCGCTAGAAACCGTGAACCCGTCGCGCGCCTTCCTGACCATCGATTCGGGCTTCCCGCTGTCAGATCTCGAAGCCGCGCTGCGTACCAATCGTCCGTTCACTTTGGATTATCATCCAGCGCGCGTGCCTATCCTTTATAGCCCGGAATACTGGCAGCCCGTAGTCGCGGGCCAGAAGCCCGTCGAGTTTATCGATTTTTTCCTGGGCGATCCCTCCATCTGCCGCTTGTATACGGCCACCGCGGCGCTCGATCCCGATACCGCCGAACAGCTGCGCAAAGACCTGCCTGCCGCCAAAGCGAAAATCTACGCGCACGTGCTGGACTTCTTCGGCTCCATGTTCGAAGTTCGCGACGGCAAAGCCATCGTTCCCGGCGGCGCGCGTTCCGAAAAAATGTGGACTGAGCTGGTCGGCGTCTCGCCGGACAAAGGCGCCGCGTTTTTTGAACGCTTGATCGAGAAGGACGACGGCTGGCTGGCGTCCTATTATGATTCGCTCGCGCGCATCAACGGACCGGTGGAGGTCTATCTCACCGAACCCGAACGCCTCAAGCGCTTCTACTTGGCCATGCGCGGCAAGATCACCAGCCCCGGCCCGGCGCGCCCCGTGTTCCGCGCCAACACCGACATGGTGCTGCTCACCACGCGCCTGCGCATGGATGCCGACGGCAAGCCGCACCTTCCCGGCGGCCTGGATGTATGGAAGAATCTGTTCGCCGGAAAAGCGCAAGCCAAGTACGACCAGCGCATTGCTAAAGCAGCCCCTGGCTGGAAGGACTCCGAAGAAGTCATCGAAGCGATGTTCGGCCTCTCCCGCAAAATTGTCGAGAACGAGGCGCTGAAGATTTTCATGGCGCTCACCGACATCGAGCGCAACCGCGCGAAACCTCTCGAAACCAACACCGTCGATCGCCTGGTGCGCGATTACAAAGCACTGGGTGCGCAGTATCCATTGTTTGCCGAAGCGCCGGCGATTTCAGACGCCACCATCGTGGCGTATCTCGACGCGGCCAATGGCGTCGCGCAGATTCGCGACATCGCCCTGCGCGCCGACGCCGCCGGCACCCTGCAGGCGCTGGCCGGATTCTGGCAGGTGTTCGTACGCCAGCGCAGCATCCCGCCCGCGGAAGCCGATAGCGCGCTCGGCGGCGTGCTGCAAGGCTTCGCGAAAGTGCAGAGCCAGCGCGACGTGTTCGACGCCGGGCAGAAGGGCCTCGCCAAACTGCTCGCAGCAGCCCACGCCCCCGCTACCGGTTCGCCGCAGGATCACATCATGGATCTCCTCGCTGGCACCAAAGCCGCGGGCGAAGGGGCGCTGTCCGATGCCCACACGCAAATGATCCAGGACATGACCCGTGTGTTCGAAGCGCAGCGCCTGGTTTCGCTCGACACCATCTTGACCCTGGCCGATCGCCTGGAAGCCGCCGCGGCGGGCCAAAAGCTGGATAGCGCCACGGTAGTGCGCTTGGCCGGACGCATCACGGAAATTCAATTGCCGCGCACCGCGTTATCGACGCGCGACCGAACTGAGGCCTCCTCCGGTTACTGGACCGACAAACACATCGATGCCGAACGCAAGTTGAATCTGCGCGCCACTATCGACAAGGCCGGCAGCGATCCTCAAAAGTTGCGCGACGCACGTGCGGCGCTCGCGCCGGTGCTGCGCGACACCTTGGTGGGATTCAACTATGTGCACTACGCCCCGCCCGGAGCGCAAGTCTTGTTCACGAACCCGGCCTTCGTGCGCAGCCACGATTTCTACGGCAGCCCCGATCATCAGCGCACTTGGCTCGCCACCGAAGTCTTGGGCAGCGGTTGGCCCAGCAACGCCGGCGGACGGCTGGTAGGCTCACTCATCGCGCTGCCCTACGCGCTCGCCGACGCCGAACAGAATTTCCTGATTCCCTCCCGCGAGCAAGCACTCATCTGGGGCGACCTGGTTCCGCAAATGATTTTGACCGCCGTGATTCCGCGCTGGTGGAACGTCACGCCCACGCAGTTGCATTGGGTGGGCTTGAACATGGCATATGCCGAATCCGCGCTCGCGCAATCCTCGCTGAATGAAGCGGAGCGCCAGCGCGTCGTCGCCGTGCTGGATCACTATGTCCCGCCGTCACGCCTTAAAAAGATCGAGCGCATGCTGGCGGAAGGCGAAGTCCGCCGCGCCGCTGAAAATGTGGTGCCCTCGGAAATGTATCTAGTCGCTCGCGAGTTGGCGCCGAATGACCACGACTCCGCGCTGGCCGAAGACCTGCGCAAGCTGGCGGCTGCGGCTCCCGAAGAACTCGATCCGCGCACCATCTCGCACGCGTTTGGCACACCTAAACCGCTGCTTTCCACTTCGTACGAACCGGCGCTGCTCAACCTGCGCACGTTCCCCACGCTGATGGGATATTCCAGCCGCATTCTGGCGGAGAGCTGGGAATCGAACCTGCTGTTCTATGCCGCGCTGGCGGACGAAGTCCACATGCGTCCCGCCGAACTGAACCTGCGCGTGCCCGAATGGACCCAGCAAACGGTGGAGCGCATCTTTGCCACTCATCTCGAAGACTGGCCGGCGCTCTTGCGTTCGCTGCGCCTGGTAGGCGACGACGTGCGCCAAAAAGCCCGCAAACAGATGGTTGCACAAAATCAAAAGACGGAGTAGCGGAACGGAATCAGCGGATCGGAATCAGGGAGGACAGCAGAGTGCTTCGGCGACTTGGTCTCATCTTCGTATTAGTAGTGTTGGCGGTGGCGCAGGACCGCCCCACGTTTCGCGTCAAAGTGGATTTGGTGGTGCTGTCGTTCACCATCACCGATAACAAAGGCCACTATATAAACGGCCTGCAACCCAAGGATTTTCGCATTCTCGAAGACGGCATCCCGCAAAAGCTTTCGAGCTTCGCCGAAGGCAACAAGCCGCCGCTCGAGGTCCAGCCCGACGGCTCCGTGCGCCCCATGCAGATCCCGGAGCAAGTGAAAGTAGAAGGCCGTCCGGACTCGGTCGTCGGCACCAACGTATTCGTGCTGTTCGACACCAGTAACTATATGTATCGCGGGTTCGTCTACGCCTCCGACGCCATCGCCGACTTCGTGCGCGGCCTCGATCGAGCGGACTCAGTGGCCGTCTATACCTACAGCCGCAATCTGACGCGTGCCGCGTCGCTCACCAAAGAACGCAACGACGCCGTCTCCGGCCTGCGCAATGCCGTCGCCGGCGACGATTCCGCGCTCTACAATTGCCTGCTGTTGACCCTGCGCGACGCCGCCCGCGTGCCCGGACGCAAGGTGGTAATCGTATTTTCAAACGGCCCCGACAACGCGAGCATGGTGGCGCCCGACGACGTTCGCGCCGTCGCCGAAGACGAAGGCATTCCGATCTACGTGATCTCCACCAACGAGGTCACCAAGGACCCGATGTCATCGAACGTTTTCAAGCGCATCTCCAACGGCACCGGCGGCAAATCCTATTTCGCGAAAACCTGGCAGAAGCAAGTGGAAGCGTTCGAAGCCATCCGCGAAGATCTGGGCAACTCCTACACGGTGACCTATTATCCGCAGACCAACCCCAACGAAGGCTTCCGCAAGATTTCGGTCGAAATACAATCCGACGTCGGCAAGAAATATCGCGTGCAAGCAAGGCCCGGCTACCGTCCGCACGGCGGATTCTGACGCCTACGCCGGCGTAGTGAGCTGTTTCCCTTTTTCCGCGAGCAGGATCGCCAGCAGCCGCGCCGGCTTGGTTTTGCTGGCATTGCCCGAGACGCCATGCAGTTGGTTCGGAGTCTCCATAAACATCTGGCCGGTGGCGTAGGTCTTCTCCGGATCGTCCCCCACCTTCGAGCGGATCTCCCCTTCGAGCACATACGCGATGGTGATGCCGGGATGCCGGTGCGCGGCCGAACTCTCGCCCGGAGCGTAAGAGACTTCGACAGCCGGTCACCGACCAGTCTTTCAAGTTCAAGTCCGGCAGCGCGTGCGCGAAGACTACCTTAGGGCCACTGCCCTGAGCGTTCGATAACACCGCTTGCGCCAGCAAAGCCCCCGCGCCGCCCAACAAAACTCTGCGATTCATCCGGTCCTCCTTAATACAGCGTCCCCGGCACCCGCACCTTGGCTTCTTCATCGAAGGCCTTCGCATCCACGAATCCGCAGGTGTGTTTGGCCATCACCGTTCCCATGCTCGGCAGCGATCCCGGGGCGGGATGCTTAGCTGGATTCCACAGGTCAGACCGCACCAGCGCGCGGCTGCACTGAATATACGCTTCCTTCACTTTCACGACAATCACAGTGCGCGGCGCTTGTCCCTGCATGACGAACTGCTCGGTCAGCGCCGGGTCGCGGCTGATCACCGCCTCGCCATTCACGCGAAAACTTTCGTTGACGCCCGGGATCAAGAACAACAATCCCACCGCCGGATTCTTCACCAGATTCCGCAGCGAATCCAGACGATTGTTGCCGCGCCGGTCGGGGATAAGCAGCGTATGATCATCGGCGACCTTTACGAATCCCGGCACATCGCCGCGCGGCGAATTATCCGCAGTCCCGCTTTGCGTCCCCATAATCACGAACGGCGACGCCGCGATGAAAGCGCGGCAGTGCTCATCCAGATGATCCATCTGCTTGCGAACGGACCGCTCCAGTGCCGGTGGATACAGCGCCGCCAACTCCGCTTCATCGCGAATCACTTGACTGGCATCGATTTTCATGTCTACGGCTCCCCTTCCAGTTTCCGCAAACGCACCTCAATGCCGGGACTGCTCTTCAGTGCGTCCGCAAACTCCTGCGTATTCTGGCCGCGGTAATGATATGGATAAACAATCTTGGGCTGGAACGCGGCTACACACGCCGCCGCCTCCGCCGGAGGCATGGTCCGCGGCGGATTCATCGCCACAAACGCGATGGTGATATTCTTCAGCGCCTTCATCTCCGGCACGCATTCGGTATCGCCCGAAAAATACACGCGCGTGTCGCCGAAGCTCAGCACATAGCCGTTGCCGATGCCCTTATGATGATAGGGCTTGCCCGGTCCTGACCCCAGTTTCAAGTTGTACATCGGCACCGCCTCGATCTCGATCCCCATAAAAGTCTTCTTCTCGCCGTTACTGATCGCATCGGTATCGCCCACCGTCCCGTTCAGCGTATCGGTGACCGCAGGCGGCCCCACCAGAATCGTGCCTTCTTTACGCAGCGTTTTGAGCAGCGCCGCGTCCATATGATCGGCATGCGTGTGCGTGATCACAATCAGGTCAGCCTGCGGAAGCCCCGAATAATCCGCCTGCCCCCACGGATCGACGTGAATAATCTTGCCGCCAAACTCCAGCATCACGCTGCCGTGATACAGTGGCGTGATCTTGAGCGGACCCTTGGAAGTCTCCACAACATCCGCCTGCCGGTTAGGCGCGACAGCGCCGAACGCCAAGCCAACCACAAACAATGCGCCAGCAGTTTTCAACATGACCGGATTCTATCGCAGAAACGCCTCTGCCGAAACACGCTTGACCCGCCCTCCGCGCCATGACACAATTTGAGGCGGTTGCCGGTCTGCTCGAGGAGGGTTACGAATGAAGCTGTTCGGGATTTTGTGCCTGGTCGCGCTCCTTGGCGCGCCGCTTTACGCGCAGGTGGATCTGGTAGGCGAGTGGGGCCAGCGGCAACATGAAGACCAGCCCGAGCGCGGCCCCGGCCCCGAGCTCGGTGACTACTTAGGACTGCCCATCAACGCCGCCGCCCGCGCCAAAGCCGACGCCTGGGACGCCTCGCTGTTGACGCTGCCCGAGTGGCAATGCCGCCCGCATCCGGCCGACTACGGCACCCGCGGCCCCTCCAACATGCGCATCTGGAAAGAGGTCGATGCCGCCACGCAGCAGGTGATCGCCTATCACACGCACATCGCCTGGCAAGCGCCCGAGCGCACCATCTGGATGGATGGGCGCCCGCATCCACCCGAATATGCGGCCCATACATGGCAGGGTTTCTCCACCGGCAAGTGGGAAGGCCAGATGCTCACCGTGACCACCACGCACCTGAAGCCCGGCTTCATCCGCCGCAACGGCGTGCCGCGCAGCGAGAAGGGCGTGCTGGTCGAACATTGGATCCGCCACGGCGACGTCCTGACCATGCTCGAATTCGTCACCGATCCCGTGTATCTCACCGAACCGATGGTCCGCTCGCAAAACTGGGTGTGGACGCGCGACCAGGAACTCGCGCCCTATCCCTGCGAGTCCGTAACCGAAGTGCCGCGCGAATTAGGCGCAGTCCCGCATCATCTGCCCGGCACCAACACGTTCCTGCATGAGTTCGCGACTAAATACAAACTACCCTACGAAGTCACCCGCGGCGGCTCGGAAACCATGTATCCGGAATACCGCCAACAGATCGAAGCGCTCCGCGTCACTGAGAAAACCGCCGCTAGCGCAAAGTAACTTCAAGATCGCGTGGGATACTGAGAGGTATCGCCACCGAAACACAAAAACGATTGATTGTTGCGATTGACGGGCCCGCGGGCGCCGGCAAGAGCACCATCGCGCGCGCCATCGCGCAGCGTCTCGGCTTCACCTATATCGACACCGGAGCCATGTACCGCGCGGTCGCGCTGTGGGCTTTGCGAGTCGGCGTCGACCTCGACGACCTCCATCGCCTGGAACAACTCGCCAAGGAAGCGCGCATCGAATTTGCTGCTGGTGAAACCCTGGTCCGGTTAAACGGCGAAGACGTGACGGCAGCCATCCGCGAGCCGCACGTTAGCGAAGCCGCATCGAAAGTTTCCATGGCCCCCGGCGTCCGCCGCGCCATGCGTGAAGAGCAGCGCCGCATCGGCGCGACACAATCCGTGGTCATGGAAGGCCGCGACATCGGCACCGTCGTGTTTCCCGACGCGCAAGTAAAAATTTATCTCGACGCCGCTCCCGAAGTCCGCGCCGTGCGTCGGGCCACCGAGACCGGAGCCGCCGTCGCCACGATCGCCCAGGAAATCGCCGCGCGCGACCATCGCGACCGCACCCGCACCGAAGCCCCGCTCACGCAAGCGCCCGACGCCGAATATCTGGATACCACGCGCCTCTCCCCCAGCGAAGTAGAAGAAGCGATTTTGAAACTGGTGCGCGAAAGAACCTCCAATGGAAAGGGACATCATTGAATAGCCGTAGTCATCTTCTCGTGATGAAGTTCGGGGGCACCAGCATGGGCTCCGCCGAACGCATCGACGTGGCCGCCCGCCTCACCACCGAACAGCACCAGCATCGTCCCGTGGCGATCGTCGTCTCCGCCATGTCGAAAGTCACGGACCTTTTGCTCGACACGCTCCGCAAAGCCGAAGCGGGCGACGAAACGGGTCTCGACGCCAACATTCAGACGCTGACCGATCGCCATCTCACCTGCTGCCACGAATTGCTGCCGGAGGGTTTCCAGGAAACCGCGCTCGACGGCGTGCGCGGATTGATGGCCGAATTCTCGCGCATCGCCAAAGGCATCCTCATGCTGGGCGAGCGTCCGCTGTCTTCGGTCGACCGCGCCATCGCCATCGGTGAACGGCTCTCGGCGCTTCTGATGGCCGCCTATCTCGAATCGCAAGGAACCCGCGCGGCCGCCGTCAACGCTGCGCAGGTGATCATCACCGACGACGTCTTCGGCAACGCTACCCCGCTGATGGACGAGACTCGCGCAAAGGCCACGACAGTATTGGGCCCGCTACTAGACCAACGCGTCGTCCCCGTCATCACCGGCTTCAACGCCGCCACGCTCGACGGACGCCCCACCACGCTCGGCCGCGGCGGCTCGGATTTCTCGGCCGCGATCCTGGCCGCCTCGATGGACGCCGCAGAACTCTGGATCTGGACCGACGTAGATGGCATCATGACCGGTGACCCGCGCCTGATCCCCGACGCCCGTGTGCTCGACGAGATCACCTACAGCGAAGCCGCCGAGTTGGCCTACGCGGGTGCCAAAGTTCTCCATCCGCGCACCCTCGCGCCGTTGATCGAACGCCAGATTCCCGTGTGGAGCAAGAACAGTTTTGCGCCGCACAAACCCGGCACGCGCATCGTCGCGCAACTCGGCCGCGGCAGCGAAGTCGCCGGTGGGCCGCACGCCGTCACCTCCATGACCGAAGTAGCGCTGGTCGCCATCGAACCCGCCAGCGCCGGAGTCAGCGGCACCCGCCTGATGGCCGAAGCGCTCGAAGCCCTGGACGCAGCGGGCGTAGAGCTACTCGCGATCACCAGCTCCAGCTATCGGCAAAGCTTCTGCTTCCTGGTCCGCCAGTCCGAATTGAAAGCTGCGCTCGAGCACATGGAGGAAACCTTCGCGCTCGAATTGACGCACGGCTACGTGAAGCCCATCCAAGTGGATTCCAACGTCGGCCTGATCGCCGTCGTCGGCGAAGGTATGCGCGGCACTCCCGGATTAGCGGGCCGCATCTTCACCGCCATTTCCCGCCACAACATCAACATCATCGCCATCGCCCAAGGCTCCAGCGAATTAACCATAGCCATTGTGGTTCGCCGCGAAGGTTTAGAAAAGGCGGTGCGAGCGGTACATGAAGAATGCGGCTTGGGCTGCTTAGTCCCCTAATTCGAAACTTCTATATAATTGGGTCGTAGGTGTCTTGTTTCCTCAGGGGGCGTCCAAATTGGCAGCCACAAGACATTTTGGATCACTAGCGGGTACCGCCATCGTTGTTCTGGGCGTCGCCGCAGCATTTCTATATTTGGGCGGCTGGTTTAATCCTGAAGCCTTGACGCCCGCACGTTTCGCCGACGGCTTTGAGCACGTCGACGGAATCCATTCAGGTTTTCGCCTCAATCATGCCAAGGGCGTTTGCGTCAGCGGCTCTTTCGAGAGCAACGGCGGAGGCGCGCAGCTTTCAAAGGCCGCAGTCTTCAGGTCTGGACCTGTCCCCATCATCGGCCGCTTCTCTCTGGCAGGCGGCAATCCCTATGCGGCCGACCAGCCCGCAATGGTCCGTGGTCTCGGACTTTTGTTCCAGCTGCCCGATGGTGAAGAATGGCGCACCGCCATGATCAACACGCCGGTATTTGCTGTGAATACCCCACAGGCTTTTTACGACAGATTACTTGCGGCGCGGCCGGACCCCACGACAGGCAAACCCGATCCGGAGAAAATGGCGGCGTTTTTAGCGAGTCATCCGGAAACCGTGCGGGCGGCAAAGATCATTCAAAACCATCCCGCGTCATCTGGCTTCGAAAACAGCACATTCTACGGTCTGAATGCCTTCTGGTTCATGGACGCCAGCGGAAGATCACTACCCGTCCGCTGGTCGTTGGCGCCCATGCAGCCTTTTGCACCCGCAAATGCAACAGAACCTGCGCGACCAGACAAAAATTACCTGTTCGAGGCGTTGATCGCGAGCATCCTCCAGCAGCCGCTGCAGTGGCGCCTGATCATCACGATTGGCCAGGCAAACGATCCCACCAACGATGCCACCATCCCTTGGCCCGACGCGCGAGAGCAGGTGGATGTGGGGACCCTGACGCTCGATCACGTGGAGAGCGAGGACGCCGGCCCCTGCCGCACCATCAATTTCGATCCGTTGGTTTTGCCGGAAGGAATGGCTCCGTCCGATGATCCTCTGCTGAGCGCTCGTTCAGCGGTCTATTCGCAGTCGTTCACCCGACGCGCAGGCGAGAAGAAGCTAGCGAGCGCGGTCACGCCTTCCGAGGTGCGAAAGTGAGCATGAGCGTAGCCACCGGGCAGCGGCAATTCACAGCTCTCATGCGGTTGTTTCACTGGCTCACAGCCGCGCTGGTGCTGACGATACTCGGTATTGGTGTTGCGATGGTGGCAGCGCTAGCCGACTATCATCGTTTGGTGTCCATTCACCGGCCGTTGGGTATTCTCATACTGATCGTGGTGGTGATTCGCTTCGTCAACCGTCACTACTCCACTCTGCCGCCGTTTCCCTCCACCATGTCGCCTCGCGAGCGTTCGGTTGCCTCGGCGTCTGAGCTCTTTTTGTATGCTCTGCTGGTTGTACAGCCGCTGGTCGGTTGGGGAATGCTGTCAGCAGCCAGCTATCCCATCACGCTGTACGGGTCGCTTCACGTCTTCCCCATACTTCCCCACAACGTAATGTTGTATGCAGTCTTGCGCAGGGTCCACACGGGATTGGCTTACCTCTTGTTCTTGACGTTCCTCGCCCATTTTGGGGCCGTTTTGTTTCACACGTGGGTCGTGCGAGATGGAACCTTTAGCCGAATGGCGCCGTGGAGGGTTCGTGCGCACTAGCGAGGCGAAGTTGGAGGCTTTTTCTCTTGCGGCGCTTCCCTTAAAGCTCCGCGCAGATTCTTGTCCGCGTTTTCCAGACAGTCCTGGATCTCATCGACTTCAGGAACTTTCGTCTCATCGATGTCCGCAAGAGACGCCCGCGCGGACTGGATACTGTGCACGCTATCGGTAATTTTCGCTCGTTCACTCTTAGTCAGTTGTTGCATCGAATTTTGAGCATCTGTGAGTCTCCAGATGGTGAAGATACGCGTACTTGGCTTCGTGCTTGCGTTCATTCGCCATAAAGATCAAATCGTCGAAGCGCGTACTATCTAAATCGCCGCCGACGATCGCCTGGAACTGCTCCTCATGAAGCTTGGTCAGCTCACGAACCGTCTCACCGAACGCATCCAAAAGCTCTCGAGCTTCTTGACAGTACGCGAGACTAGTCATGGAGAGTTCCCTGCCACTCACAACTCAGCTCCTCCCGCCACACTAAGGGCAATCCAAATGCCATAAACTCTCCCAGAGGAGCCCCCGCCCAGGCTCAAACTTGTTAGATTTTCTTGTATCCTAAATGTTTCACCGAATTTAGCTTCGGGCGCAACTTAAAGTAATGGTACCCCACCGCCATCAGGGGTTCCTCCAAGCCTGGAGTACAATAAATATCAGGCGGTTTTTGCCCCACGTAGGAGTTTCACAAACCATGTTCAATTTGTTTCGTAGCGGCGCTAAATTTACCAAGTATATGTTGGGAGGGTTGCTGCTCATCGTGGCCGCGTCCATGGTCACGTATCTGATCCCCAGCACCGGTCTGACCAGCGCCTCCACTAACGGGGCCGACAATATCCTGGCCGAAGTGGGCAACTCCACCATCACGGCCGACGACGCCAAGTTGGCGGCGGACCGGCTGGTTCAGGGCGGCCAGTTGCCGCGCGACGCCGTGGAAGTCTATCTGCCCCAATTGGTGGATCAAATGGTGCAGGATCGCGCCGCCACCTACGCCTTCGAAAAGCTGGGCCTCACGGTAACCGATGAAGAAGTGTTGACCGGCTTGATGTCCGTCTTCCCGCAATTTTTTAAAGACGGCAAATTGGTGGCTCCCGACCAGCTGGAGCAGGCGTTGCAGACCCAGCAAGGCCTCACGCTCGCCGGTGGCGTCGACATGATGCGCCAGCAGTTGCTGCTGCGTAAAGTGCAGAATATGGCTATGGCCAGCGTGGTGGTTACGCAAGCCGAAATCGACCAGGCCCTTATCAAGAAGCACCAGACCGCGAAAATCGAATACATCGCCTTCGCGCCGGCAAAATTTCGCGACCAGATCAAACCCACGACCGAGCTTTTGCAGCAGAGCTTTCAACGCGACCGCGCTCTGTACACCCTTCCCGAAAAGCGCTCCTTTCAAGTGCTGGTGGCGGACCAGGCCAAGATGGCCGCAAGCATGACCGTGACCGACGCTCAACTGCGCGCCGCCTACGCATCGTCGATGGATAGCTTCCGCACTCCGGAGCGCGCTAAAGTGCGCCACATTCTGCTGATGACGCAAGGCAAGACGGACGCCGAAAAGAAAGCTGCCCTCGCGAAAGCCGAGGATTTGTTAAAGCAGGTGAAGGCCGGCGGCGACTTCGCCGAGCTGGCCAAGAAGAATTCGCAGGACCCCGGCTCCGCTCAGAATGGCGGCGAGTTGGGCTTCATCGTACGAGGCCAGACGGTGCCCCCCTTCGAGAAATTTGCGTTTTCCGCCAAGGCGGGTGATATCAGTGACCTGGTCACCACCGAGTACGGCTATCACATTATTCAGGTGGAAGAGAAAGAACAGGCCCGCGTAAAACCCTTCGAGGAAGTGAAGGACAGCATCGCCGAGCAACTCAAGAAGCAAGGCGTGAATGAAAAGATGCAGACCACGGTCGATCAGGCCCGCGCCACGCTGCTCAAAAACCCGGGCTCAGCCGCGGACGTCGCCAAGCAGTTCGACCTGGACCTGATCACGGTAAAAGACGCCAAAGTGGGCGAGCCGATCCCCTCCCTCGGCCCCGCTCCGGAGATCACCGCGGCGCTAGCCGCCATGAAACCCAATGATGTCTCCGATTCCTTGCTGATCTCCGGAAACAAAATCGCGCTGGTGGTGCTCAATCAAAAGACCCCGCCCATGGCCGCGCAATTCAGCGACGTCGAAGCGCAAGTCCGCGACCGCTACATCACCAACGAATCCATCTCGCAGGCGAACCAAGCCGCCCTCAAAGCGGCCGAGCAAGTTCACGCTGGCGTGGACCTCGAAACCGTCGCCAAGAACTTCAAGATGGATCTGGTAAAGTCCGCTGATTTCACCGCTAACGATTCCATCGAAGGACTGGGCAACGCCGTGGTGCTGCCCCAGGCCTTCACGCAACCGGTGGGCTCCACCAACGGTCCCCAATCGATTGAGGGCCGCAACGTCATCTACAAAATTCTGGATCGCAGCACACCCGATCCGAAAAACTACTCCAATGAGCGCGACTCCGCCCTGCAGGAACTGAAGCAGCAGAAAGCGCGCGTCATGTACGGCCTGTTCCAGGACAGCCTTCTGGAGCAAGTTCGCAAGGATGGCAAGCTGAAAATCCATCAGGCCGCCATCCAACAACTGGCCGCGTCCTACCATTCTTCGCGCTAGGGACGAACCGGCGCCCCTGTGCATTTCGTTCTCGAAGTTTGGCGTGGCCTCACCGATCCGGATCAGTTGATCCACCTG
The DNA here is from genome assembly GCA_963710155.1 of Bryobacterales bacterium. GTDB lineage: Bacteria > Acidobacteriota > Terriglobia > Bryobacterales > Bryobacteraceae > Palsa-187. Next base: position 284,859 of record CAVPZQ010000013.1, read on the forward strand.
CTGACGCAGGTATTGACAGGCTGGCTAGGCTATGGGCTGCTGGCCTTCGTCGTGTTTGCCGAAACCGGATTGCTGGTGGGCCTGTTCCTGCCCGGCGATTCGCTGCTGTTCACAGTCGGAGTGGTTTGCGGCGCGGGCGACCTCGATATCGTCAAGATCACGGCGCTTCTGGCAATCGCGTCGATCGCCGGAGATCAGAGCGGATATTTCCTGGGCCGCCGCACCGGCCCCGCCATCTTTTCGCGCCCCGATTCCCGCGTGTTCAAGCAGGAGTACGTCACCCGCACCCAAGCCTTCTACGCTAAGCATGGCGGCAAGACTTTGATCTACGCGAAGTTCGCCCCCATCGTCCGCACCTTCGCGCCCTTCATGGCCGGCGTGGGACGCATGCCCTACAGGCGCTTCGTTTCCTTCAATATTTTCGGCGGCCTGGGCTGGGTTCTCTCGATGACTCTGGCCGGATATTATCTCGGCGGTGTCCCCTTGATCCGCAGGAACTTCGACAAAGTCGTCCTTCTGATCGTATTTGTAAGTCTGCTACCGATACTAATTCACTACGTGCAATCGCGGCGCGCTACCGCAGCGGCACGCTAAGGCTCTCGATCGCGCGCAGCACCACGGCATCGCGCTGCATTTCAATCTGATCGCCTTTTTCAACGCCGAATTTCAGGTTCACGATTTCCTGCTTCAGCTTGCTCTGGACCAAATCGCGATCGCGCAGCCATTCCCCGATGCCGGGTTGAATCGCGCGCTGCGAAAGCGACACCTTGAGCTGATCCAGCAAGTCGGGCGTCACGTCGAAGTTCTGCGGAATGTCGTGCGCTTGCACGTATTCGCCCGCAAACGCCGTGAGGATCCCGCTGGCTTCCAGCACGTAAACCAACTGGCTGACCTGCGCGGGCTGAACCGTGACATCCGGCTGTATACCGCCCCCGCCACGCACCGCCCTCCCCGCATCGGTATGAAATGTCCCCGGCGTAGCCTTAGCCGCGACATTCAATGACCCGCTTGCGAGCGGCTTCTGTAACGAACGCCCGCTGGGCGTGTAGTAAAACGCAATCGTCAGCGCCAGCCCGCTATTGCCCGACAACGGAAACACGTTCTGCACGATGCCTTTTCCGTAACTCGGTTCGCCCAGAATGGTAGCGCGATCGTGGTCCTGCAGCGCGCCCGCCAGGATCTCCGATGCGCTGGCGCTCTTCGCGTCCATCAACACCGCCAGCGGAAACGTGTAGGGCTGCGCCAGCGCGGGCACTCGGACTTCTTCTTTTTGTTCGCTGCGGCCGCGGATCGTGAACACCATTTGATCGGGCTTTAGAAATAGCGATGCCACCTCCACCGCCGCCTTCACCGCCCCGCCCGGATTATCTCGTAAATCGATCACCAGCCCCTTAAGCTCCGCGCCCCCCAGCGCATCGATGCTGCTTTTCACCAGCTTACCGGTAGGCTCGTCGAAACTCTTGATCCGCAAATAGCCGACTCCCGGCGTGAGCATAAATACCCGGTCCACGCTAGGCGCATCGATCAGCTCCGGCGAGAGCGTAAGCCGGAACGCGCGCGCGTTGCCAGGCTTGCGCACGTCCAGCAACGCCGCCTGCTGACGCGCCTGCGAGAGCAGTTGAATCAGTTGCTCGGGAACCAGTTGCGACAGCGGAATATTGTTGATCGCCAGAATCTCATCCCCCGCGCTCAGCCCTGACTTCGCCGAAGGCGACCCTTCCATCGTCTGCAAAATAGTCACGCGTCCCGGCACGATGCTGACAATCGTCCCGAAGCCCTTGGACTCGCTTTGCTGCATCTGCTGCAGCTGCTGAAATTGCTCGGGATCGAAAAAAATCGAGTGCGGATCGAGAGTCCGCAGCATCCCCGGAATGGCGCCCTGATAGATCGCCTGATCGGGCGACACCGGGTCCGCCGCCTGCTCATCGAGCGTTACAAAAACATCGATGATCTTCTTGAGGTCACCGGCCCCCGCAGCCGCCGCATCGTCATCCGCCCGCAGCGCGACGGGCAGAAGCAATAAGATGACGACCGCAAACCTCCGCATACTCACCTGTGAAACCGCGTGGCTTTCCGTTCGGCGTGCCTTTCAAGAGCCAGATCGATCAGCCGCCCGATCAGTTCCGCGTAGGGCACCCCTGCCGCTTCCCACATTTTCGGATACATGCTGATAGAGGTGAAGCCGGGAATGGTGTTGGGCTCGTTGATATAGAATTTCCCGGTCGCGCTTTCGAGCAGGAAGTCGACGCGAGCCATCCCCTCGCAATGCACCGCCTTGTAGCATTCGACGGCCAACCGCTGCACTTCGCGCGTCTGCTCCGGCGTCAGATCCGCCGGCAGGACCGTCTTTGACGTGCCCAGAATATATTTGTCTTCGTAATCGTAGAACTCGCGCGAAGGCAAAATCTCGCAAGGAATAGCCGCGATAGGATCGCGATTGCCCAGCACGGCGCACTCGAACTCCCGCCCTGTGATGCCGCGCTCCACTAAAATCTTGCGATCGAACTCCTCGGCGAATTTGAGCGCCGGCGCCAGTTCGGCGCAGTTCTTTACCTTGGAAATTCCCACCGAAGATCCTAAATTCGCCGGCTTGACGAACATCGGAAACGGCAGCTGCGAACAGATGGCTTTCAGATTGTAAGCCCCGCGCGGCAACACGACAAATTCCGCCACCGGCAATCCGCGCTCGCGCAGCAGGCGCTTGGTGACTTCTTTATCCATCGCCACCGCCGAACCCAAAACCCCCGCGCCCACGTAGGGCAAGTCCGCCAGTTCCAGCAGCCCCTGCACCGTTCCGTCTTCTCCAAAAGTCCCGTGCAGCACCGGAAACACCACGTCGATCCCTGGATTCCCTCCGGGCTCAGGCGAGATCGCGCGCGGCTCCCAGCGCCCTTCCTTCGTGATGAAAATGCGCTCGATCTCAAACCGCTGCGGGTCCATCGCCGCAATAATCGACTCCGCCGAGCGCAGCGAAATTTCGTGCTCCCCGCTCCGCCCTCCGTACACCACCGCCACCCGAAGTTTCATAAAATTCGTTTCCCCAGCGCGCTGGTCGCCAGCTCCACCGCCAGCAGCGCCGTGCGATTGGCCTCGTCCAGCACCGGATTCACCTCTACGATTTCGAGCGACGTCATGCGCCCGCTGTCGCCGATCAGCTCCATCGCCAGATGCGCCTCGCGATATGTGATGCCCCCGCGCACCGGTGTGCCAACACCTGGAGCCTCGCGCGGATCGACAGCGTCCATATCGAATGACAGATGGAACCCCGCCGTTCCCGCCGTAACAATCTCGATCGCCTCGCCGATCACCGCCCGCAGGCCGCGCTCGTCGATATCGCGCATCGTGAACGGATGCACCCCCGCGCCGCGCACATTAAAGCGCTCGACATCATCGATGCTGCGCAGACCGATCAGCGCCACCGAAGTCGCTTCCACCTGGGGCGCCGGACCACCAATCTGCGTAAGCTCCTGCGGCCCCAGCCCGATGCAGCAAGCCAGCGGCATCCCATGCACATTCCCGCTAGGACTCGTCGCAGGAGTGTTCATGTCCGCATGCGCGTCAATCCAAATCAGTCCCAACTTCAACCCCGCTTTGCGGAAATGCCGCGACATTCCGGACACCGTGCCGATCGCAATCGAATGATCGCCCCCTAGCACGACCGGAACACGCCCGTTGCCCGCGGCCTCTTCCACCATCTCGGCGAGTCTTGTGCAGGTCTGTGCGATCTGCGGCAGGTAGCGCGCCCCCGGATTGCCCACCGGCAAGCTCTCAGGCTGCTCCACTAGCACATTGCCCAGATCCTCGACCTCATAACCGAGAGCCGAGAGCTTCTCATTAAGCCCCGCCAGCCGCAGCGCCGACGGCCCCATATCGACGCCTCGACGCCCCGCTCCCAAATCCATCGGCGCGCCGATAATGGCGATGTGAGATTGCTTCACGGCCGAGTCCGATACAGCATTCGCGGGAACGCGATGGTCTCGCGAATATGCTCCAGCCCGCACATCCACGCGACGAACCTCTCGACCCCCATCCCGAATCCGGCGTGCGGCACCGACCCATACCGCCGCAAATCCAAATACCATTCGAAGTCCGCCGCCGGCAAGTTATGCTCTTTCAGCCGCTGCAACAGCAAATCCAAATCGTGAATACGCTGCCCGCCGCCAATGATTTCCCCAAAGCCTTCCGGAGCGATGAAGTCCGCCCCTAGCGCCACTTCCGGCCGCTCCGGAGCTGTCTGGAAATAGAACGCCTTCACGGCCGAAGGAAAGCGATCGACAATCACCGGCCGGTCGAAATCATCCGTCAGCAGCGTCTCATCGGTGTTGCCAAAATCCGTGCCCCACTGAATCTCACTGCCCTTGGATTGCAGCTTCAACACCGCATCGTCATAGCTCATGCGATGAAACGGCGGCTGAATCGCCGCAAGCTTGCTAACGTCCCGCTCCAGCGTCTTCAACTCCTCTTGCCGATTCTCCAGCACCCGCGCGACGACAGAAACGATCAGCTCTTCGCCCACCCGCTTGACGTCTTCGAGGTCCGCGTAAGCCATCTCCGGCTCCACCATCCAGAACTCCGTCAAGTGCCGCCGCGTCTTAGATTTTTCCGCACGAAACGTCGGACCGAAGCAATAGGTCTTGCCGAACGCCATCGCCGTGGCCTCGTTATACAACTGCCCCGACTGCGCCAAATACAACTTTTCCTCGTCGAAATAATTGACTTCGAATAAAGTGCTGGTGCCCTCGCAAGCCGCCGGAGTGAAAATCGGCGTGTCCACCAGAATGAAGCCATGCGAATCGAAATAATCGCGAATGCCTTTGATCACCTCATGCCGCACCAGCAAAGCCGCATGCTGACGCCGGCTGCGCAGCCACAAATGCCGGTGATCCATCAGAAAATCGACGCCGTGATCTTTCGGAGTGATCGGATACGGCTTGTCCTCCGGCACCCGCTGCACAATGTGCGCGGACTCCACGTCCAGCTCGTAGCCACCGGGCGCTCGCGCCTCCGCACGAATCTTCCCGCGCACCGTGAATGACGACTCCTGCGTCAAATCCTTCAACGCCTGAAAAGTCTCCTCTGGCAGCGCACTCTTGACAGCGACACATTGCAGGATGCCCGTGCCGTCGCGCATTTGCGGAAAACAAATCTTGCCGCTGCGCCGGATATTGTAGAGCCAGCCGTCGATTTCAACGGACTCGCCCACGTGCCGCCCCACTTCCGCGATCGTCACTCTATTCGTCATTCGGCTTCAGACCTTCCAGCGTGTCGAACACCCGCCGCAGCGCATCGAACGGCGGACCCATATCCGGAACCTCGCGCAACTCCAACAACAGCGGATAGCGTTCCTCCTGAGACCGTAAAAGTTGCATAGCGCCCAGCCAGTCGATCGTTCCCTGCCCCGCTGCCAGCATCGGAAACAGGTGTAAATCCTCCTTCCCATTATTGTCATGCACGTGCGTCGAGCGGATGCGGCTCTTCAGCAGCCGATAAGCGTTGTCGACCCCTTCGTTCAAGTGCGCATGCCCCACATCCAGGCAAATATTCAAATCTAAATGCGTGATCCCCAGAAAGAACAGCAACCGCTCCGCGCTCGCCAACCCGTTCGGCGTATTTTCCAGGAGTACCTCAACCCCGCGCTGCCGTGCAAAAATACTGATTTCCTCCAGCGCTGTAAACGCCGCGTCGACCGACCGTTCATCGTATTCCTGACCCGTGACACCAAGGTGCTGGATCAAGTAACGGTAAGGAACGGTCTCCGCAATCTCCAGCGCGCGCTTGATCTCATCCAACATCGGAATGCGCTTGGTCTTCACCGGCTCCGTGATGTTGATCACCGCCTGCGGCCCCGACTGCCCGCCAACATCGTCGCTGTACATCGGCGAGTGCAGCGAGTGCACCTTTAACTCCGAATCGCGGAACCAATAAGCCAGCTCAGATATCTGCGCCCGGTTGCGATAATCCAGATGCTGGCGCGCGCAAAACAGTTCCACCAGCGGAATACCCGCGTCCCAAATCCGTTCCAGACATACCGTCGTCAGACGATGATTGACCAGAAGGTGCGTCGAAAGGGCGTGTTGCATGGCGGTAAAGTTCTAGTATCCCGCAGCCTTGCCGACCCAGCGCGAATCGGCCGCACCCTGCAGCCACCCGCCATCGCTCAAGATCGCATTCACTCGCGCCAGCACCACGCCCGGCGAGTAATCCACTTGATGACCCATGCCTTGAAGAATCGTTACCGTATCCGGCGAAATCCCACCTTCCAAATACAGCTTGTCCGGCTTCCATTGATGATGAAAACGCGGCGCGTCGACGGCGTCCTGAACGTTCATGTGGAAGTCGATCACATTCAGCAGCACCTGCAATACCGCCGTTACGATGCGCGGGCCACCCGGCGCCCCCAGCACCAGGAACGGTTTCCCGTCGCGCACCACGATGGTCGGAGACATCGCCGACAGCGGCCGCTTGCCCGGCTCGATCGCATTCGCCTCACCCTGCACCAGCCCATACAAATTAGGCGAATTCGGCTTAGAGGTGAAATCATCCATCTCATCGTTCAGCAAAAAGCCCAGCCCCGGAGCAGTAATCCCGCTCCCATAACTATTGTTCAGAGTGTAAGTAACCGCCACTGCGTTCCCCGCCGCGTCGATGATCGAGTAATGCGTAGTCTCCGTGCCCTCGCGCCCCGCCGGCTTCCCGGCGTTCACTTGATCACTAGGCGTCGCATGATCCCGATCGATCGAAGCCGCCCGCTCGCGCAGATAAGCCGGATCGAGCAAACCCTTCACCGGCACTTTGACGAAATCCGAATCGCCCATATACAAACTGCGATCCGCAAAGTAGCGCCGCATCACTTCAGCCCCGTAGTGAATCGCCGCCGCCGACCCTGCGCCTGACTTTTCGTAACCGCTGCCCTCCAGCATCCCCAGCATCTGCAAAATGCCGATGCCGCCCGAGCTCGGCAGCGGCGCCGTCACGATGTCCAACCCGCGATATTTTCCCGTCAGCGGCGTGCGTTCGACAGCCCGATATTGCTGCAGATCGGACAGCGTGATCAGCCCGCCGTGCCGCGCCATTTCCGCCGCCAGCCGCCGCCCCGTCTCGCCTTCGTAAAACTCGCGCGCCCCGCCGACAGCGATCCTCTGCAGTGTAGCCGCCAGTTCCGGCTGCAACAGCATATCCCCAGCCTCGTAATACGCCCCGCCCCGCTGAAAGATTCGCTTCGATTCCAAATCGTCCGCCAGATTCCGCGCCCCACGCAGCGATTCGCTCGCTTTGTACGAAAGCGCGAATCCCTTGGACGCCAGTGCAATCGCCGGCGCGATCAACTCCGACCATTTCTTATTCCCATATTTCGATTGCGCCAGTTCAAACCCGCGCACGCTCCCTGGAACGCCCACTGAACGCCATCCGTCGAGCGACTCCCGCGTAGGATTCCCCTGCGCGTCCAGATACATATCGCGCGAAGCCTTCTGCGGAGCCCGCTCGCGAAAATCGATGAACGTCGAGCGCCCATCGGCGAAGCGCACCAGCATGAATCCGCCCCCGCCCAGGTTCCCAGCGAAAGGATGCGTGACAGCCAGTGTGAAGCCCACTGCCACCGCCGCGTCCACCGCGTTTCCCCCGCCTTGCAGCACCGCGACGCCCACGTCCGTTGCCAAAGGCTCGTCCGCAACCACCATGCCGTGACGCGCACGCACGGGTTCATGAGCGCTCGCTACAACGCCCATAAGAAACCCCGCGAACAATAGGTGGCGAAATCGCATCCTCCCCGATTGTACTAATTGGTACCATCTATAAGTTAGATTTCGGGACCCACGTTCGATCCCGGCCTGACCCTGTCCGTCAATTCACGCCACGGAGCGTCTCATGACTAAGCTGTCTCTACTGTTCCTCACTTTGTGTACCCTCGCCGCGGCCGAACCGGTCGCCGACCTCGACAAACGCCTCGCCGACCTCGAAAAGGCCACCAAAGCCGCGCAGTCCGCCGGCGACAACGCGTGGATGCTCACCAGCGCCGCGCTGGTTCTGTTGATGACCGGCCCCGGCCTCGCCTTGTTCTACGGGGGGTTAGTCCGCCGCAAGAATGTTCTCTCGACCATGATGCACAGCTTCGCCATGATGGCCGTGGTCAGCGTGATCTGGGCCGTCGTCGGCTATAGCATCGCCTTCGGCGAAGGCACGCCCTTCTTCGGCGGACTCCAGTACCTGTTCCTCCACGGCGTCGGGGCCGACCCCAACGCCGACTACGCCGGCACCATTCCCCAAGGCACGTTCATGATCTACCAGTTGATGTTCGCCATCATCACGCCCGCGCTCATCTCCGGCGCCATCGCCGAGCGCATGAAATTTTCCGGCATGCTGCTGTTCATGGTCCTGTGGGTTTTGATTGTGTACCTGCCCATGGCACACATGGTCTGGGGCAAGAACGGTTTCCTCGGCGCCACCTGGGGCCACGTGTCCACTTTCGATTTCGCCGGCGGAACTGTTGTCCATATAACATCCGGTGTTTCGGCCCTGGTGTGCGCTTTGTATTTAGGAAAACGCAAAGGCTACGGCACCGATCCTATGCGCCCGCATAGTATGGTTCTGAGCACCGTCGGCGCGTGCCTGCTGTGGGTCGGCTGGTTCGGTTTCAACGCCGGCAGTGCGCTCGCGGCCAACGCGCTCGCCACCAGCGCGTTTGTCGCCACCCACTTCGCCGCCGCAGCCGCCGCGCTCGCCTGGATGGTCGTCGAGTGGGTTCATAACGGCAAGCCCAGCATGCTCGGCGCCATCTCCGGAGCCGTCGCCGGATTGGTCGCCATCACCCCTGCCTCCGGCTTCGTAACGCCCATGCCAGCCATGCTGATCGGTCTGTGCGCCGGCGTAGTCTGTTACTTCATGGTCAGCGCAGTCAAGAAAAAGTTCGGTTACGACGATGCTCTGGATGCATTCGGCGTGCATGGCATCGGCGGCACCGTGGGCGCCATTCTCACCGGTGTTTTCGCCACCAAGGAAGTGAACGATCTGCGCATGGGCAAACCCATGGGCCTGATCGACGGCAACCCCGGCCAGGTGATCAATAACCTGATCGGTGCCTCCATCGCCTGGGGCCTGGCGATTGTGGGCACATGGATTATCCTCAAAGTGTGCGACGCAGTGACCGGCGTACGCGCCAATAATCAGGATGAGATCGAAGGCCTTGACCTGAGCATGCACGGCGAAGAAGGCTACAACTTCGAAGCTTAGAAAGAAGAGACAACTATGAAAAAGATTGAAGCCATCATTCAGCCGCACAAAATCGAAGACGTGAAGGAAGCCCTCAAGAAAATCGGCATCGATGGGATGACCATCACCGAAGTCCGCGGCCATGGCCGCCAGAAGGGCCACAAGGAAGTCTACCGCGGCATGGAGTATCAAGTCGACTTGCTGCCCAAAGTGAAGCTCGAACTGGTGGTACCGTCCGCGCGCCTGGATGAAATCACCAGCGCCCTGGCCGCCGCCGCCCGTACCGGAAAAATCGGCGACGGCAAAATCTTCGTGTTCGACGTAGCCGAAGCCATCCGCATCCGCAACGACGACCGCGGCGACACTGCTCTGTGACCTGGACCACCTGGTGGCTCTTCGCCGCCACGGCAACGATGCTGTCTTTCACGCCGGGTCCGGCGGTGCTGTTCGTGTTGTCCAGCGCGCTCCGCCTGGGAGCGCGCCAAGGGATTCCCGCAGTCCTAGCCATTCTCGCGGCAAACACCATCTATTTCGCGCTATCCGCCACCGGCATCGGCGCGCTACTCGCGTCGTCGTATCAGTTTTTCTTCGCCGCCAAGTGGCTCGGCGCTGCTTACCTGGTCTATTTAGGCGCACGCGCGATCCTGGGCCATCACAGCGTAGTTCCTGCGGAGGCACACGCCGCCATTCCCACCGGCGCATGGCGCTTATTCGCCGACGGCCTGGTGCTCCAGCTATCCAACCCCAAGGCCATCGTATTCTTCTCTGCGATCTTGCCGCAGTTCATCGACCCACGCCACGCCGTGCTCCCACAGGTCCTGATCCTGGGCTTGACCTCGACCATCTGTGAATTTATAGTGCTGTGCGGTTATGGGATCGTTGCGTCCCGTGCCTCCCTGCTAGCCCGCCAACCGCGCTACGCGGCCTGGACCAACCGCATCGCCGGTGCGTTATTGATTGGTGCCGGCGCCGGCCTGGCATTGTTGCGGCGCGAGTAGGATTTAGGTTCTGCGGTCTTTCGCGCTCAACAATTCCTGAATGTTCACCAGCTCTGTAGGATAGTTGCCGGTGTAACAGGAATAACAGTAGTCGTGGTTGTGATCCGCGACAGCCTCGCGCAGCCCAGCCAGTGACAGATAACCCAATGAGTCCGCTTCCACAAAGCGCCGGATCTCTTCCACCGTGTTGTTAGCCGCGATCAACTCCGCCACGCTTGGCGTATCCACGCCATAAAAACACGGCGAGATCGTCGGAGGGCACGAAATCCGTAAATGCACCTCGCGTGCGCCCGCGCCGCGCACCATGCGGACGATCTTGCGGCTGGTGGTCCCGCGCACCAGCGAATCATCCACGAGAATGACGCGCTTCCCTTCCAGCAAATGCCGCACCGGGTTGAGCTTCAGCTTCACGCCGAAGTCGCGAATCGCCTGCGATGGCTCGATGAACGTGCGCCCGACATAGTGATTGCGAATCAGCGCCTGCCGGAACGGAATCCCCGACTCCGACGAATACCCCAACGCCGCCGCCACCCCGGAATCCGGCACCGGAACTACGATGTCTGCGTCCACCGGATGTTCCACCGAAAGCATCCGCCCCAACTGCTCCCGCGATTCTTCCACCGCGCGCCCAAACACATACGAATCCGGCCGCGAAAAATAAACGTGCTCGAACACGCAATGTGAATGCGGCTTGACTGGAGCATAACGTTCCCGCGTCATCCCGTCCTTGCTGACGATCACCATCTCGCCCGGTTCGACATCGCCCAAGTAGACGGCGTTGATCAAATCAAACGCGCAAGTCTCCGACGCAAACACGTAACACACCGACCCGCCCGACAATTCCATTTGCCCGAATGCCAGCGGCCGGAACCCATGCGGATCGCGCGCGATGATGATGCGGTCTTCGGCCAGAAACACCAGCGAAAACGCACCTTCGAGTTGCAGCAGCGCCTCGCGCAGCGCTCCCGGCAAAGTCTTTTCCCGCGACCGCGCCACCAGATGCAGAATGACTTCGGTATCGCTTGAAGCCTGAAAGATCGACCCTTCGCGTTCCAGCTCGCGCCGCAGCTCCCCGGCATTGGTGATGTTGCCGTTGTGCGCCACCGCGACTTGGCCCTTGTTGCAAGCCACCGAAAACGGCTGCGCATTCAACAGCACTGTGTCGCCCGCCGTCGAATAGCGCGTGTGCCCGATCGCCAATTCCCCCGGCAGCGTCCCCAGCACCTCAGGCGTGAAAATATCCGCCACGTGCCCCATGCTCTTGTGATTGTAAATGTGGCGCCCGTCGCTCGATGCGATACCCGCGCTTTCCTGCCCGCGATGCTGCAGAGCGTAGAGACCTAGATAAGTGAGGTTAGCTGCTTCCGGGTGTCCGTAAATCGCGAACACGCCGCATTCGTCGTGGAATTTATCAAACATGTACGGGTGCCAGCTCCTCTGCCAGCGCATTCTCCCAAACCTGCTTGAGACGGTCCACAGGCGAATCGATCCATGTCACGGAGCCGTCTCCTATCCGTAACCCTACATTCATTGTAACGCCGATGCGCAGCGCTTCCACCTTATATTTGCGCGCGATTTCCTCGATCTCCTCCGGCACCATGGTCGAAACCAAAATGCGCGACGGACCTTCGTGGAACAGCGCAAACTCCGGCCGCAGGTCGGTTTTGATCTCCACCGACGCCCCTATCCCATTGACAGCACACTCCGCCAACGCCACCGCCAGTCCCCCATCGCTCACATCGTGCGCCGACTCCGCATGCCCATGGTTGACGATCTCGCGAATCGCCGACTGCACGCGTTTTTCGTAGTCCATGTCCAGCGCCGGCGGCAAACCCCACATATTGTTTAAAACAACCTTAACGTATTGCGTGCCCCCGAAATGCGTCGCGTCGCACTCGCCGAGCCCTCCCAGCAACATCACCGTCCGCCCTTGCTGTTTGAACGGAATCGTCACCGGTTCCGCAGTCTTCAGAAGCCCGACAATCCCCATCACCGGCGTCGGCCAAATCGCCTCGCCCAGAGTCTCGTTGTACAAGCTGACATTCCCGCCCGTAATCGGAGTGTCGAAGAACAGACAAGCCTCGCTCAGCCCCTCGATCGCCTCGACGATCTGCGCCATAATCTCCGGCCGCTCCGGATTGCCAAAATTCAGATTGTTGGTAGCCGCCACCGGCGTCGCCCCGACAGTCGAGAGATTCCGGCAGCACTCCGCCACCAGCAATTTCGCCCCTTCGCGTGGATCGAGCGCACAATACCGCGCATTGCCATCGAGCGCCATCGCCACGCTGGTGTCGGTTTCCTTGATGCGCACGATCGCCGCATCCCCGCCCGGCCCCGCAATCGTATTGGTCCGAACCGTGTAATCGTACTGCTGCCAGATCCAGCGCTTGGAACACAAATCGCCCGACCCCACCAGCGCCAGCAAATCCGCATTCAAATCCCGGCTCGCAAATTCTGGAGCCTCCATCGGCGCCGGCCGGTAAGGCTTCACGTTGTGCGGACGATCATACAGCGGAGCCTCGTCCGCCAGCTCGCGATTCGGAATCTCCGCAACCACCTTGCCGTGATCCTTCACCCGGAGCATCCCGTCATTAGTGACAACGCCGATCGTGACCGCGTCCAGCCCCCACTTCTTGAACACCGCGAAGACCTCATCCTCGCGCCCTTTTTCCGCGACGATCAGCATCCGTTCCTGCGATTCCGAAAGCATGATCTCGTAAGGCGTCATGCCCGTTTCCCGCTGCGGCACCAACTCTAAATCAAACTCAATCCCCGTCTCCGCGCGGCTACCCATCTCGCAAGTGGAGCACGTCAACCCCGCCGCTCCCATGTCCTGGATGCCCACGATCGCCCCCGTGCGCATCGCCTCCAGACATGCTTCGAGCAGCAGCTTCTCCATGAAGGGGTCGCCCACCTGCACATTCGGCCGCTTGTCCTTCGAGTCTTCATCGAACTCCGCCGACGCCATCGACGCGCCCTTGATCCCGTCGCGCCCCGTCTTGGCGCCGACATAGATCACTGGATTCCCCACTCCCGTAGCGCGCCCAAAGAAGATCTCGTCGTGACGAAACACCCCCAGCGCAAACACGTTCACCAGCGGATTTCCGTTGTAGCAGGATTCAAAAACCGTCTCGCCACCCACCGTCGGCACGCCAAAACAATTCCCGTAATGCGAAATCCCGCCCACCACGCCTTCGAGTATGCGCCGGTTGCGGTCGCCATTCGCTGGATCGTCCAGCCGCCCAAAGCGCAGCGCATCCATCACCGCAAGCGGACGCGCCCCCATCGTGAATATGTCGCGCAAAATCCCGCCGACGCCCGTCGCCGCGCCTTGAAACGGCTCTATAAAACTAGGATGATTGTGCGACTCAATCTTGAACGCAATCGCATACCCGCCGCCGATATCGATGATGCCCGCGTTCTCGCCTGGCCCCACCAGCACACGATCGCTCTTGGTCGGGAGCTTCCGCAGATGAATGCGCGAGCTCTTATAAGAGCAGTGCTCGCTCCACATCACTGTGAAGATGCCGTTTTCCGTTTCGTTAGGTTCGCGCTTCAGGATCGACCGAACCTTGTCGAGTTCCGCCGCCGTCAAGTCGCTCATGCAGCGGTAGCCGAGAGGGAATGAATCATAGATTCCAGAATCACTTTGCCGTCGGTGCAACCGAGCAGCGCGTCCGAAGCGCGCTCCGGATGCGGCATCATCCCCATCACGTTGCGCTTCTCGCTGCAAATGCCGGCGATGTCGTCGAGCGATCCGTTGGGATTATCCACATACCGCAGCACCACGCGATCGTCATGCCGCAGCATCGTCAGTGTAGCGTCGTCGGCAAAATAACAGCCCTCGCCATGCGCCACCGGGACTTTGATCAGCTGCCCCTTGCTAGCCGCGCCCGTGAATGGCGTGTTGGTAGTTTCGACACGCAGCGTAACGGGACGGCATACGAACTTCAGCTCCCGATTGCGCAGCAGCGCCCCCGGCAGCAGTCCGCTTTCCACCAGCACCTGGAACCCATTGCAGATCCCCAGCACCAGCCCGCCCGTATCGGCGAACTCGCGCACCGCCGCCATCACCGGCGAAAATTTAGCGATCGCCCCGCAGCGCAAATAGTCGCCGTAGGAAAACCCTCCGGGCAGAATGACCGCGTCGACAGGGCCCAGAGTTTTAGAATCGTGCCAGATGAATTCTGCCGAATGGCCTAAATTGTGCGATACGGCATACCAAGCGTCGTGATCGCAGTTGCTACCCGGAAACACGACGACACCGAAGCGCATAGCAGGAATCTTCAGTGTAACAAAAGTGAAAGGCGAAGGCTTAACGAACTTCGTGTGTCTCGCTCGGCGCGGCGTGCGATTCGGAGTTCACCGCCCGCAGCAGACTTTGCGCGTAAGCCGTGGCCGAATCCTCGCCCAGCAAGTCCTTCGTGACTTCGGGAGCCAATCCCGGAACAGCGGGCGCGATCGGCGCTGCGCTCAGCGGGTTGCCGCGGCTTACCAGCAGCTCCTTGATCTCGCGAATATCGGTGGCCACCTGATACACCTTGTAAACCCCGACAAAGATCACGACGTAGCCGATGATCGTGAGAATACCGTTAATGAAAGCACCGGAGAGATCCACGGGCAAGCTCCTTTTCAGTCTTTTACAGACTCGTTATCGGCTTCCCGGAAGAAGAACTTTACGCCGCCGCCTTATTCTTTCTTCTTGAAATCCAGCGACGCCGAGTTCATGCAAAAACGCGTTCCGGTCGGCCGCGGACCATCCGGAAAGACATGCCCCAGGTGCGCATCGCATTGAGCGCAAAGCGCTTCCACGCGCCGCATTCCATGGCTGGTATCGGTCTCGGTGCGCACGCTATTCGGGGCCACAGCCGCGGAAAAGCTAGGCCACCCCGTGCCCGAATCGAACTTCGTCGCGCTGTCAAACAACTCCGCCCCGCAGCACGCGCAGCGATACGTGCCCTCGTCGTGGTTATCCCAATACTTGCCCGTGAATGCCGGCTCCGTGCCCTTCTGCCGGGCGACCTGATATAGTTCCGGACTCAATTCCTTGCGCCATTCTTCATCGGTTTTCTTGATTTTTTCCATCGCACTTCTAGCTTACCCGATAGCGCTTACACTGGAATTTGGCCCGTCTTTCCGAACGCACCTTCCACCCCGATCCCATTCAGCAGTTCCGCCGCTGGTTCCGGGCCGTCGAGCGCGCCGGCGTCCCCGAGCCCAACGCCATGACGCTAGCCACCAGCACGCCCGCCGGACGCCCGTCGGCACGAATGGTCCTGTTAAAAGGCGTGGACGCCCGCGGCTTCCTCTTCTTCACCAACTACGACAGCCGCAAAGCGCGCGAGCTGGCCACGAACCCCCACGCCGCCCTGGTGTTTTATTGGCACGCCGCGCAACGCCAGGTCCGCATCACTGGACGCGTGACGAAACTCCCCGCCGCCGAATCCGACGCTTACTTCTCAACGCGTCCCCGTGAAAGCCGCCTGGCCGCGCTAGCATCGCGCCAAAGCGCCGTCATCGAATCGCGAGCCGTACTAGGATCCCGCTACGCCGAACTAGCAGCCAAGTATCCCAACGCAGCCCCGCCGCGTCCCATAAACTGGGGAGGTTATTGTGTCCATCCCGATGAAATCGAATTCTGGCAGCAGGCCCCGCACCGTTTGCACGACCGCCTGCGCTATCGCAAGCATCGCGGTGCTTGGATTCTCGAGCGCCTCTCTCCTTAACGCTGCCGACATCATCGATGTTCCGCGCATCCTCCACGGCATCGAGGAGCGCTATAACCGCACCCAAACTCTCGAGCTCACCTTCACCGAAAGCTATCAACAAGGCGCCCGCACGCGCGTCGAAAAAGGCGAGCTTTACTTGCGCAAGCCCGGCCGCATGCGCTGGCAATACACCGCCCCCGCTGGAAAACTATTCGTCTCCGACGGCAAATTCATCTACTCCTACACGCCGCAAGACAACCGCGCAGAGAAGATGAAGCTGCAGGAGACCGACGACATGCGCGCGCCGCTCGCGTTCCTTCTCGGCCGCCTGGATTTCAACAAGGACTTCCGCGAATTCCACGCCCACGCAGAAGACGGCGGCGTCTTCATCACTGCTATTCCAAAGTCCGACAAACTTCCCTACAGCGAAGTGTCCTTCCTGGCCGCCCCGGATTTCACTATCCGCCGCCTGGAAGTAAAAGGACAAGACAATTCCGTCCTCCGCTTCACCTTCGAAAACGAAAAGAAAGACCCCGCGATTCAAGACGCCATGTTCCGCTTCACCCCACCCCCCGGCGCGGAGTACGTCGACTCGTCGAACCAGCCTTAGGATCGAAGCGGCGCAGAAGCCTTTCGACGCCCTAAAATAGAAGCTAATATCGACTATGTTGAGAGGAATCCCGCCCTCCGCCATTTGTCTCGGCTTTATCGTTTTCGCGGCGGCATCGGCTCAAAGCGTGTCCGAACGAAGCGGACGTATTTTCTTCACAGACCAAAATGGCGTTGAGAGGCCGATCACGAACGGGAGCCTCGATTCGCAACCACACCTGTCGCTCGATAAGCACCAGATCGTCTTCATTCGTCAATCTCCGGGACAGACGGCCGAAACCGGCTCGGGAAATGTTGATAAGACCGAACTTTGGATCGCTCCCGTCGACGGGGGCAAGGAACCGAAACGAGTCCTGACCGGGCGTGGATTCATCGAGGGACCGAATCTAAATATCTTGATTGCTGGCTTCAGCGACCCGCAGTTTTCGCCGGACGCGACTCGGATTTATTTCAGAGCCAATGCTTGGGCCACAGCGTTTGAGATCATGATGCTTGATATTCCAACCGGTAATACGAGACCTTTATTCCCAGGACTAGGATTCGAGGTCATCGAAACCGGAAAGTACCGAGGATTTCTGATCGGAATAAAAGACCCAATCACCCTGGACCGCGGGCGAATTACCGTCTACTGGCTCCTCGAGCCAAACGGCAAAGCAGTAAAGCGCATCGGCGAAGACGAATCCGACTTGATCCGCTTCAAGCGCACGTACGACATTCACTAACCGCGCTAAACCTTTTGCGCTCCCTCCATCTTGCCGAGCCCGCGATCAAAAGTTCCCAGCGGTAAATGTCCCGCCTTCCGCGCCACCTGCAGCAGCAAGCAATCCGAAAATCCCAGCGATGGCCTCGCGCGAAATAGATTCAGCGCCGCCTCCACCGCGTCCGCATCTTGCAAAACCAGATGCTCGTGATTCAGCAGCATCTCGATCGCAGTCACCAGCCCCGCCGCCTTACGTTCGTACACCGCCGCCAAAACCCAAACCGCTTCCGCCAGCGCCAGTAGTGATACCCACGCCCCCTTCCGGATGAAGGCATCGGCCGAGGCAGCTTGCCGGGCATCGTCGCGCGTGATCAGGCGGACCAAAACGTTGGTGTCAACGGCCCGCATAACGCTCCCGGGCGCGCTGCCGGATACCCTCTTTCATTTCTTCGAGCGTCTTGGACTTCGGCGCCTTTTTAGGAAACAGCGCCCGGTGAATGTCCTCTGAAGAAAACCGCACCAAGCGCCGCACGACAATCTTATCGCCCTCTTCGTCCCATTCCAAAACGGAACCGGGACCGATGCCGAGTTTACGCCGGACGCCGCTCGGAACTGAGATCTGCCCCTGCGCCGTGACCTTCGAATGAGCCAGTGCCATATCTTACATTACCACGGTAATGGGATATGCCAGACCGCGGAACGCACAGCAGCGCAGTTAACCGCCGCCCGCTCCGGTTACAATAGAATTTCCATGCGCATTGCTCTGGCGCAATTGAATCCCACGGTGGGGGACTTGGCGGGGAACGTTGACCGCATGACCCGCGCTTCGCGCGCTGCCGCTGCTCGCGGCGCCGAAGTCGTGGTGTTTCCCGAGCTCTCCGTCACCGGCTACCCGCCCCGCGATCTGGTCGAAAAGCCTGCGTTTCTCGAAAGTTGCGAGCGCCAGCTCGACCGCCTCGCCCGCGAAACCGCGGACTTGGGGCTCAGCGTGATCTGCGGTTATGTCGGGCATTCGGAAGCCGAAACCGGCAAGCGCGCTCTCAACCGCGCCGCCCTGATCGAGCGGGGCGAAATCGTTTTCCGGCAAAGCAAAATGCTGCTGCCGAATTACGATGTGTTCGACGAAGCCCGCTACTTCCGCCCGGCCGAGCGCGAATATTTGTGCACGCTGCGTGGCGTTCCGGTCGCGCTCACCATCTGCGAGGACGCCTGGAACGACCGCCGCTTTTGGAAAGAACGCCTCTACCAGCGCGATCCCGTCGAAGAGCTGTTCGAAGCCGGCGCGCAGATGCTGATCTGCATCAACGCCTCGCCCTACAACCTCAACAAGCGCGCCATTCGCCGCAACATTTATCGCGCCGCGGCCCGCCGCTACGCGCAGCCCGTGATCTACGTGAACCAAGTGGGCGGCAACGATCAATTGGTCTTCGATGGCACGAGCTTCGCCATGAACAGCGCCGGCGAAGTCATCGCCGCCGCCCGCTCTTTTGAGGAAGACCTGATCGTTTGCGATCTCGGCGCCGGCACCGGAGACCTCAATCAAGACTTCCCCGACGAATGCGAGGCCGCCTATCAAGCACTCGTACTCGGCACGCGCGACTACATCCGTAAGTGTGGTTTTTCGAAGGTGCTGATCGGCCTCAGCGGCGGCATCGACTCCGCGCTGACCGCGGTGATCGCCGTCGACGCCGTCGGCAAAGAAAACGTCACCGGTGTAGCCATGCCCGGCCCGTATTCGTCGGAGTCGAGCATCACTGACGCCCGCGAGATGGCGGAGAAATTGAACATCCGCTTCGAGATTGTTTCAATCAGCGGAGCCTGTGAACGTTTCGAACAAGAGCTAGCCCCATTGTTTCAGGGAACGTCGCCCGGAGTCACTGAAGAAAATCTGCAATCGCGCCTGCGCGGCGTCACGCTGATGGCCCTCTCCAATAAAACCGGTGCAATGGTGCTCACCACCGGCAACAAGAGCGAGCTCGCCGTCGGCTACTGCACGCTTTATGGCGACATGTGCGGAGGCTTGGCCGTGATCAGCGACGTGCCCAAAACGCTGGTCTATAAGTTGGCGCGCGTGGGCAACCAGCGCCACCACGGAGCCATCCCTGAAAACGTCTTCACCAAACCGCCCTCCGCCGAGCTGCGCCCCGATCAAAAGGACACCGATTCCCTTCCTCCGTACGATGTGCTCGATCCGATTCTCGAAGCCTACGTCGAACAATACCGTACGCCGAGCGAAATCGCCGCCAGCCTGAAACTTCCGCTGGAACTCGTGCAGGACATGGTCAATAAAGTGGACCGCAACGAATACAAACGCCAGCAGGCAGCGCCGGGCTTGAAAGTAACCACCAAAGCCTTCGGCGTAGGAAGGCGCATGCCCATTGCGCAAAGGTTTGCCGGATGAAGTTGATTCTATTTCTCGCCACAGCGCTAAGCCTGTTCGCGCTCGACTTCCCGATGTCGCTCGCCGTCGCGCCGGATGGCCGCGTGCTGGTTTTGAACGGCGGCGCGAAAGCGTCCATCAGCGTGGTGAACGGGGCTGAACTCCCGCTGCCCGACGCCTGGCTCGGCCTGAGCTTCGCGCCGGACGGCAAAACTGTTTATGCCGGCGGCGGGTCGCGCGGTGTGGTTTACGAGTTGAGCTACGCGCAAGGCGAACTAAAACTCACGCGCGAAATGAAGGCAGCCGATTTCACAGGCGATGTCGCCATGTCGCCGGATGGCCATCTCATCTACGCGGCCGATCTGTTCGGCAACGCCATCGTAGTGATCAATCCGCAGTCGGGGCGCGTCATCGATCGTTTCAAAACCGGCCGCCGCCCCTACCGCATTTTGTTCCATCCCGATGGCCGTTCCTATTTTGTATCGAACTGGGCCGACGCGTCGGTTACTCAATACAACGCCGGGAACGGCGAAGAAATCGGTCGCATTCGCCTGGGCTCGCACGCATCGGACATGGTTTTGAGCTCTTATCAACCCACGGCGGAAGAAGGGCAAGCGGCGCCGGCCGGCAAATACCGGCTGTTCGTCGCGGCGGCAAATACCAATGAAGTGTTCGTGGTTTCGATCGGCGACAACAAGACCATGAATCTGGCGGAAACCATTCACGTGGCGCCCGCGCCGCTGTCGCCGCTCGGCATGACGCCCAGCGCTCTCGCGCTATCGGCCGATCAGAAACATTTGTACGTGGCGTGCTCGGATGCGAATGCGGTCGCGTCGGTGGATGTTTCCGACGTGCGCGGCGTCCTTGAAGGATTTCTGCCTGCCGGCGCTTATCCGGCGGCGGTTCGCGTCAGCGGAGATCGCGTGTGGGTCGCCAATGCACGCGGCAACACGGTTGAGGCGCTGGGCGCGATGTTCCGCCCGGTGACGGATCCGCCGGAGCCCGAAATCGCTCCCGCCGAACACGTGATTTACGTGATCCGCGATAACCAGCCGGAAGCGCTGATGCGAGCGATCGCGGGGCTCGCGCCGGATTTCACGGTGAAGCTCGGCTGGCGTCCCAATTTCAATATCGCCGACCCGGCCAACTCGCCGCCCGCCGGTTATCTTTGGACCAACGCTCGCGCCGCCGGCTTAACGGTTGCGAATTACGGAGTTTTCGTCCGCAACGGGCAGGCGCTCGATCCCGGCGCCAAGTCGTTCACCAAGCCGGACACGTCAACGCTCGCCGCGGAATTGAACGGAGTGATGCCGCGATTGATCATCGTGCAAATCGCGAGCGACGACGCGCTGGCGGCGCTCAAAAGCGCCGTCGCCAAGAGCCGCTACGCAGCGAAAACGGAAATCGTCGAGGGCGACTTGCGGCGCGTCGAAGCGCTGCTCGATCTGCGCCCCATGACTCGCAAAGATTGATCTAATGACAACCGTCTGTTTTCTGTGGCACATGCATCAGCCGTTCTACAAAGATCTGTGGACCGGAGAATATAAATTGCCGTGGACCCGGCTCCATGCGCTCAAAGATTACGCCGGGATGGTTGAAATTCTGGCCGATTTTCCGTCCATTCATCAGACCTTCAATCTGGTGCCGTCGATGATCGCGCAGATTGACGAATATGCTTCGGGAAAAGCGTCCGACCCGTTTCTCGACTGCGCGCTCTCGCCGGCCGAAGAGTTGAGCGAGGCGCAGCAGAACTTCATTCTGAAGTATTTCTTCCAGGCGAATTACGATCGTTTGATTTCGCGCTATCCGCGTTATCTCGAACTGCACGGCAAACAAGCGCGCAAGGAACAATTCTCAGCGCAGGATTTTCGCGATCTGCAAATCTATCATCTTCTGGTTTGGTTCGACGAAGATCTGCTGGCGCGCGATGCGGAATTGATCGAGCTGATTCGCAAAGGGCGCGATTTCTCGCGCGCCGATCAGGCGATGATTGCGCGTAAGCAGAGCGAAGCGCTCGCGCGCGTGCTGCCGGTTTATCGCGAATTTGGATTGCGCGGGCAAATCGAAATTTCCACCACGCCGTTTTATCATCCGATCCTGCCGCTGATCTGCGATTCGAACATCGCCGCCGTGCCGAGCCCCGGCCTGCCGCTGCCCAGCCGTTTCGCGTATCCCGATGACGCGCGCGAACAACTGGATCGCGCCCGCGCGTACCTTTACGAAAAGCTGGGCGTAGCGCCGGTGGGATTATGGCCTTCGGAGGGCTCGGTTTCCGATGAGGCGCTGGCGCTCGCCGCGAAAGCAGGCTTCACCTGGGCGGCCAGCGATAACGGCGTTTTGGCGCGGACGCTCAATCGCGACGCGGGCGTGGACGTCACTTACAAGTCGTATTTGTGGCAACAGGAAGAACGCCAAATGCGGATGATTTTCCGCGATCGTTACCTGAGCGATCTGATCGGCTTTGAATATTCGCGTATGAGCGCGCATGACGCGGCGGGGCATTTTCTGGATCGCATTCGCCAGAACACCGACGGGCGCGAATGTTTGGTGCCGATTATTCTTGACGGCGAGAACGCCTGGGAATGGTACGAAGCCAACGGGCGTCCGTTCCTGCGCGAGTTGTACCGGCGCATTTCGAAAGATCCGGGGCTGGAAGCGCTTACGGTTTCAGAGGCGCTGGCGAAATTCGAAGCTGAGCCGCTGCATGGCATTTTCCCGGGGTCGTGGATCAATGCGAATTTCAACATCTGGATCGGCGCCGAGGAAGACAACCAGGCTTGGGAATTGCTGCTGGCGGCGCGGCGCGCTTATGATGAAACCCCGAACGTCTCGGAACATGCACGCAAGCTGGCTTACGAGGAGTTGCTGATCGCGGAGGGCAGCGATTGGAACTGGTGGTACGGGCCGGAGCATGGTTCCGATAACCGCCCGGAGTTCGATCAGCTTTACCGCGATCATCTCGTGAACGTTTACCGGGCGCTGGGATTGGTGCCGCCGGAGGCGCTTTCGCGCACCATTCTTCGGCTGGAGCAATCCGGCGAGATTCATGAGACGCCGCAGAATCCGATTCACATTACGCTTGACGGCGAAATCACTTCGTACTTCGAATGGATGGGCGCGGGGCGCTACCGGCCGGATCCACGCTCGGGCGCAATGCATGGCGGCGCTCCGCCGGTTTGGGAGATGTTTTACGGCTGCGATGGCGAGTCGGTGGCAGTGCGGCTGGATGGCGCGGAGGCGGGTTTGAAAATCGAAGTCGAGTTTGAATCCGGCGTGGTGCCGGCGGAAATCGTGGTGGGGCGGGTTACGGAATTGCGGGTGCCGCTGGCGGGGCCTCGGATGCGGCTGCACTTAGCGAAGAACGGATTGCCGGCGGCCACGCTGCCGACGCAGGGCTGGATCGAAGTGGGCGAATGCATGGCGCTGGTAAAACGCGCTAACGCGCTACTTTAGTAGATTGCGAGGCCACGACTTGCCAGCGGCCATCGCGCTTGACGAAAACGTCGGTCCACAAATATTTGTCGATGACGTCCTTGCCTTTCAAGGTGCTCTTCTCGGTATCGCTGCCGGAGACGATGGCGCTATCGCCGAAAACGCGCACCTTCATTTCGCCGATGCCGGCGGCTTGGGTGGCGGGTAATCCGGACTTCAGATTCGCGATGGTTTCGGCTTTGGTTATGGTGCGGCCTTGAAAATCGATGGAAACCCAATCGTCGGCCATGATCTTGTCGAGCGTTGCTAGATCTCTCTTTAGAGATGCTTGGGACCAGTCGTGTTCCAGTTGCTTCAGGGTTTGTTCTACAGATTGGGCGTAGGAGAGGCAGGCTAAGGATAAGAATAGGCAGGCACGCTTCACTGTTAAAGTATAGCGACGAGCGGACACACTTCGGCTGAAGAGAATTGGCTCGCCGATGAAAACCGATGGACGCAGATAAGACAGCTCGAATTTCAAAGATCGTCTCGCGGTGGGCTGCTTTTTAGGGCAACCCACCGGAGTGGTGAAGGTCATGGACGGCTTGCCGGTCTAGAAGAAATTACTCCCAAATCAACCGGGTTTCCGCTCTCTCCCACTTCCTCCCGCAGCGACTTTTTACAATCACCAGAGAATCGATTCTCTCCTGTCCCGCCTTTCTCCCAATGTTTCCGGGGGCGGCAAGCCCATCTTGCGACGGGCGCGGATTCCACCAAACTACAACGATCAGCCTGCGCAGGCTTGTACTGCGATTCGATTATGCGCGGGGATGCTGCTGCCAGCGGGGAGTTCGAAACGGGAAGTGGCTGAAGATGCTGGAGATACCGGCGCTAAATAAACGCCATCGTTTTTACGCCGGAGATATCGAAACGTTTTCGGCAGCGCATGTTTTTGCACATGGCTTTATCGTCGAGCAGAACCATATAGCTGGCGAATTTGGCGAAGCGGGCGCGATCGCGTTCGTCGGCACCGCGGGGGACCTGATCTAATTTCTTGCGCAGCATCCAGCGCAGATCGTAGGTGTCGGCAGTGCGGCAAAAGGGGCAATTGAGGGTTGCCGGCTTGGTGGTTTCGGACTCGCGGAAAAAAGCTCGCTCTTCCATAATGGGCGCAGTGCCCTTTATAGCACAGCGGCGCGTACACTGAAAGCTGCGGAGCCTCGCCGCACTATGCAGTGCTATATCACTGATCGCCGGACTTTGCCGGTCCATACCAAGCTGATCGACAACATCGCGCGTAATCTTGCGGCGGGGGTGGAGTGGATTCAGATCCGCGAAAAGGATCTTTCCGCTCGCGAGCTATTTGATTTGACGGCGCTTGCGCTGGGGCTGCCGAATCCGCATCAAGCGAAAATTCTGGTGAACACGCGGGTAGATGTGGCGCTGGCTGCGGGAGCTAATGGGGCGCATTTGCCGGGAGGATCGCCGGCTCCGCGGCGCTGGCGGGCATGCAGTCCCAAGGGATTTTTGATGGGGGTTTCGTGCCACACGCTGGACGAGGTGCGCGCGGGGGAACAGGAAGGGGCCGACTACGTGGTGTTCGGTCCGGTGTTCGCGCCGCGCTCTAAAGTGACGGACCTGGAGCCGCGGGGTTTGAATAGACTGGCTGAGGCGGCGCGGGCGGTTCGCATTCCGGTGCTGGCGCTGGGGGGGATCACTCGCGAGAATGCGCCAGACTGCATGCGGGCGGGGGCGGCGGGTGTCGCCGCGATTTCCTTGTATCAGTCCTGGTCTCGGGCCTGTTAGAATTCTTGCGTGGCACATGCGGCGATGAGTCAATCTTTTACTCGCGAGGCGGCGTTGCGGCTGCTGCGCGTTTCCGAGAGACAGCTCAAGACTTGGGAACGGCAGAAGCTGGTGGAGCCGGTGGCCGTCTACGGGTTCCGCGAACTGCTGGCGCTGCGCACGCTGATCAAGCTGCGCGAGAGCAAAGTGCCGCCGCAGCAGATCCGGCGCGCGGTGCACGCGCTGACGAAAAAGCTACGCGGGGTGGACGATCCGCTCACGGAGCTGAAGCTGTATGCGCACGGGAAAAAGATTCGCGTGGATCTAGACGGGCGCGCGATGGACGCGGAGTCGGGACAGTTGCTACTCGATTTCGATCCGGGCGAGCTGAGCCGGCTGCTGGAATTTCGTCCCAAGGAGAATCCGCGGGCGGAGCGTGATCAACGGCAGGCGGCGGAGCATTCGTTTCAGCGCGGGCTGGATCTGGAGGCGACGGGGGCTCCGGCGGCGCAGATTATCGAGGCGTATGAGAAGGCCATCGAGCTGGACCCGGGGTCGGCGGGAGCGCTGGTGAATCTGGGGACGATTTATTTCAATACGCGGGACTTCGCAATGGCGGAGCGGTATTATACGCTGGCTACGCAGGCCGATCCGGACTACGCGCTGGCGCACTTCGATCTGGGGAATTTGTGCGATGAGTGCGGGGATCGGGGGCGGGCGCTGGAGCATTATTCGGCGGCGCTGCGGATTTCACCGAACTATGCGGACGCGCACTACAACATTGCGCTGTTGTACCAGGGGGCTCGGCAGAATATGAAGGCGGTGCAGCACTGGATGGCTTATTTGAAGCTGGATCCGTCGAGCGAGTGGGCGGGTATTGCGCGGCGGGAGTTGGATAAGCTGCGGGAGGCGGCGGTGGTGCGGGGGCGCTAGTGCGTCATCGAATAGACGACGTAGTTGACGCCGATGCGGATGCCTAGGGCGGAATACTTTTCGGGGTAGCGCGGGGAGTCGGCCCACTCCCAGGAATCGCCGACGTCGGAGTTGAAATCCATCACTACCATCAGGCGGCCGTGGTCGTCGTAGATCCCCTTCCAGTAATCGCGGTAGCCGTCGTTGCGATAGGTCGTGCCGCGCATCAGAGCCCACTGGCCGGGCACCTGGTAGCGGTCGTCCAGATTGTAAACGGAGTGGAAGACGGGATCTTCGTTGTCGATTTCGACGATCTGGCGGTCGGGGAAAATCACTTTCATGGTTTCTTCGAAACGATCCCATTCCTCGGTGCCCCAGAAGTCGTCTAGCATGAGGAAGCCGCCGCGCAGCAGGTAATCGCGCAGGCGGGCGGCTTGCAGATCGGTGAGTTTCCAGTCGCCCATTTCGCCGGCGGCGAGCCAGGGCCAGTTGAAGACGTCGTCGCCGTCGTCGAGGTTAATGGGTTGTTCGACGGAGCGCGTGTCGGTGCGCGTGAGGCGGCGGAGGGCTTGGGCGAACTGACGGTCGGCGCGCGGATAATCCTGGGACCAACTGGTGCCGCCCTCGCGCCAATCGAAACGTCCGCCGTAGCCGATGGGGCGGCTGAAGCGGGCGCGGGGGTGGGGTGGGTACATGAGGCGGCCGAAGACGAATTCGGCGGGGACGCGGTAATCGTCAGGCAGGGGGACGTTGTCGTAGCCTTCGAGGCTGGCGTAGACGCGGAATTCGCGTTGGAACGCGTAGAGCGCCGTGACGGAGGCGGCGATGCCGCATAGCACTAGGCAGAAGCGGGTCCGGGCAGTCATGTAGCCAGTTTGAGCATATCATTTATGGGGGAGTAGACATGGCGAACCTACTCGCGTCGGAGCTAGCTGCTCACTTAAGGCGCAAGGATCCGTCGTATGGAGATACCAGTTGGGCAGGAGATCCTGACAAATGTCCGAATCCGTTGGTGTAGGCCTTGGTATTGGTACCTGTTGGTATTTCTCGCGGAAGGCGTGTTTCAAGGCGCCCAAACAGCGCGTACCAGCGCTGGTTGTACCTGCGGTCTTGGTAAGTGTGCAACTCAGTAGTCTGTTTTATTTGCGTCAGTTTCTGTCGCAGAAGACGCTTGCTCCACTTGAAGCCTTCCGGGAATCGAGGCGGGGGCGCAAAATCGCCGTCGACATAGGTGGTTGAAATTTGTGCGCTGAACTCGCGGTCTCCCCTCCTGACTTTTAGCCCGCAGTCTTCAGTTAACCAGACCCCTTCGTCCGTCGATGCTAGCAGCCCTACGATAATGACTGACTTGCCCTCGTACTTGTCTGCGTCGCTTAAGGCCTCGCAGACCGTTAGGACGGGAATTTCGGCGGAGTCCCCATTTAAGCCTCTTGCGATCAGAGAGGCGAACAGTATCCAGAATAGAATTCGTGGCTTCATCCCTTAATTCAGTCTCTACTCTAGCTCTGATCGCTCTCCGGTTGAACTGGTGGTCGGGCCGCCCTTCCAAATCGCACAAGGTAAAATGAAAACATCTTGAATAGAATCTCTTTTGCATTCCGCAGCTTCTTCTCTATCTTGTTTTCTGGGGCGCTGGCGCCTGACATTGCTTTGGCTTTTGGGTACGCGAAACCTACGGCGGTTAAGGCGGCTCCGCCTCCGAAGCCACAGGCTGGCGCTGCCGATGGGGCGGTGCAGATCCTTTCGCTGCTGCAGCGCGACGCTCGGCTGGTGGACTTCTTGATGGAGGACATCGGGGCTTACTCGGATGAGCAGGTCGGGGCGGCGGTACGGGATGTGCAGGCACAGTCGCGGCAGGCGCTGGAGCGGTATTTGCAGTTTCAACCCGTCATTGATGGGGTTGAGGGTACCTATACGAAGACTGACGGCGTGGCGCAGGGCGGGATCAAGTTGATTGGCAATGTGCCGGCTAATGGGAAGGCTCCCGGGGGGCTGCTACGGCATAAGGGGTGGCAGGCGGTGAAGGTCGATCTGCCGGCGGCGGTGCCGGGGATGATTCTGGCTCCGGCTGAGATTGAAGTCGAATAGTCCGAATGAATATCGGCATCGACCTCGGCACTACTAATTCCGCGCTGGCGTATATCGATTCTACGGACGAGGCGGATTACCCTACGATTCACGTGCTCGACGTGCCGCAGTATGTGGCGCAGGGGCGCGTTGAGGCGCGGCGCACGCTGCCTTCCTTTTTGTTCTTAGGCGATCAGGAATATATTGGCGTTTACGCGCGTGAGCAGGGGGCGATTGTTCCTACCAAGTCTGTCAATTCGGCTAAGAGCTGGTTGTCGAATCCGGCTGTGGATCGTACGGCGAAGATTTTGCCCTGGGACGCGCAGGAGGGCGGGCGGGTTCTGTCGCCGGTCGAGGTGTCGACGCGGATCTTGAAACATTTGGCGGAGGCTTGGGCGAAGCAGCAGGGGTCGGCGATTGCGGAGCATAATGTCACGCTGACGGTGCCGGCTAGTTTCGATGAAGAGGCTCGCGAGCTGACGGTGATGGCGGCGCGGGAGGCGGGGATTGCGAAGCTCACGCTGCTCGAAGAACCGGCGGCGGCGTTTTACTCCTGGATCGCAAATGACTTGACGCGGTCTCAGAAGAGTCTGTTCGACGGGCAGACGGTTTTGGTTTGCGATGTCGGCGGCGGGACTAGCGACTTCACTTTGATTCGCGTGGCGCGCGAGGGGGATCGCATCGATTTCACGCGGACAGCGGTGGGTCAGCATCTGCTGCTGGGCGGGGACAACCTTGACTTGACGCTGGCTTGGCTGGTGGAGGCGAAGTTGGGCAAGACGCTGTCGATCCGGCAGCGCAGTGGGTTGCGGCGGCAGTGCGCGGCGGCTAAGGAGAGGCTGCTGGCGGATCCTATTTTGCCTAGCGCGGAGATTACGGTGCTGGGCGGCGGGTCGTCACTGGTGGGCGGCACGCTGAAGACGGAGATTACGCGCGAGGAAGTTTTGGAGTTGGCGCTAGATGGGTTTTTGCCCATGTGCGAACTGGGGGATCGGCCTAAGGAAGAGGAGCGGAGTCCTTTTCGCGAGTTGGGGCTGCCGTATGTTTCTGACCCGGCGGTGACGCGGCACCTGGCGGCGTTTCTGGCGGGCGCGGGGGATGCGGTGCCGGATGCGATTTTGTTTAACGGCGGGTTTTTTATTCCGGATATTCTGCGGCAGCGCGTGGCGGATGTGCTGGAGCATTGGTATGGGCGGCGACCGTTGATCCTCGACAATCGGGATTTGGATTTGGCGGTCGCGGTGGGCGCGGCATATTATTCTTACGTTCGGTCGACTGGGCAGGGGCTGTTGGTGCGGGGCGGCCTGCCGCGCGCTTACTTTATCGGGCTGGGCGGGGACGGAGAGCAACTGCGGACTTTGTGTCTGGTGCCGCGTGGGTCGGAAGAGGGGTCGAGTGTGGAGATCGATCCGGGGAATTTGCAGTTGGTGGCGAATAAGGCGGTGTCGTTCCGGTTGTACAGTTCGCGGGCGCGGACGGAGGATCGGGCGGGGGACGTGGTGGAGTTTCCGCGGGAGCCGGTGGAGGGCGAGCCGCATTTGCATGCTCCGCTGAACGCGGTGCTGCGGTTTGGCAAGGCTGGGGAGCGGCTGGTGCCGGTGAAGTTGGGGGCGAAGCTGACGGAGGTGGGGACGCTGGAGATTTGGGCGGACTCGAAGGAGAGCGAGCATCGCTGGCGTTTGCAGTTTGAGTTGCGGAAGGCTGTGGCGGAGCAGGCGGCGGCGCGTCCAGGGGCGGTGATTAGCGATGAGGCGCTGGCTGCGGCGGAGGCGCTGATTCCGGCGGCGTTCGTGGACGATACGGTGGAGGCTTCGCAGTTGCCGGCGCGGCTGGAACAGGCGCTCGGGCTGGGGCGGAACTCGTGGCCGGTGTCGGCGATTCGCAAGCTGGGCGATGGGATGCTGGAGCTCGCGGAGGCTCGTAAGCGGAGTGCGGCGCATGAGCTGCGTTGGTTGAATTTGTGCGGATTTTGTTTGCGGCCGGGGTTTGGATATCCGGGCGATGACTTTCGCATCGAGCAGGCGCGGCGGGTCTATGCGGCCGGGCTGACGTTTGCGAATCAGGTGCAGAACGAAATCGAGTGGTGGATTTTTTGGGGGCGCGTGGCGGGGGGGCTGAATAAGAATCAGCAGACGGATGTGTTTCAGCGGCTCTCGCCTACGCTGCTGCCGCGCGGGTCGAAGAAACCGCAGCGGGTGAATCCGAGTCTGCTGCGGGAAATGTGGCGGGCGGCGGCTAGTCTGGAACTGCTCCCTCTGCAGACGAAGACGCAGTTGGGGGATGAGCTGCTGGCGCGTGTCGTTAAGAATGATTTTGTTGAAACGGGGTTGTGGTGTTTGGCGCGGTTGGGGGCCCGGAAACTTTTCTACGGACCTATTAATCAGGTGCTGCCGGCGGCGACGGTGTCGCGGTGGGTGGATGCGCTCCTGAAGGTTCCTAAGTCGGCTGACGCGGTGGCGGCGCTGGCGCGGGTTACTGGCGACGCTACGCGCGATCTGCCTCCGCATACTCTTGAGACTGTTCGGCGGGCGTTGCCGGATCTCAACTTGGAAGAGGAGCCTACTGGCGATCTGGCGGCGATGGGTAAGATCTTTGGTGAGGAGTTACCGTCGGGCCTCGTGTTTCATGAGTGAGCTGGACATTGTTAAACGGCTGCGGGGGCTGGCTCGGGCCGGTAACGGTGTGGTGCTGGGGATCGGTGACGATTGCGCGATCTATCGGCCGCGCGGCGGGGAAGAATTGCTGTTCACTAGCGACCAGTCGATCGAAGGGGTTCACTTCCTTCCTGAGCAGGCGGCGGCGATCACTGGGCATAATGCGCTGGCGCGGAGCCTGAGCGACATTGCGGCGATGGGGGGAGATCCGCGCTTCTGTTTAGTCTCACTGGCGGCGCGGGAAGAAACATTTATCACGGCGTTTTATCGCGGGCTGCTGGCGCTGGCGCGGCGGACGGGTACGGTGCTGGCGGGGGGCGACCTCGCGCATAGCGATAAAGTTTATTGCGATGTGATGGTGTGCGGATCGGCGCCGCGGGGGAAGGCGCTGCGGCGTAGCGGGGCGCGGGTGGGGGATTTGCTGTACGTTTCCGGGCGCTTGGGGAAAGCGTGGGGCGGGCGAATCCAACCGCGATTGGAACTGGGGCGGGCGCTGCGCGGGCGGGCCACTTCTGCATGGATCTGAGCGATGGGCTCGCGTTGGACTTGCATCGGCTGTGTGTGGAATCGGGTGTCGCTGCGGTCGTGGAACGAGTTCCGGTGATGCGCGGGGTTACGTTTGAGCGGGCGCTGCATGGCGGGGAAGACTACGAGTTGCTGTTCACGATGCCGCCGCGGAAGACGGCTCCGGCCGGGACGACGTTGATCGGGAGCATCGTCAAGGGCAACGCTGGTGCGGTGGAGTTCCAGGGGCAGCCGTTGGAGGCGCGGGGCTATAATCACTTCGTATGAGATGGCTGATGGCTCTCGTTGCTTTGCCGGGCATTGGCTTGGCGCAGTTCGGTAACGTTGACGAATCCGTCACGCATCTGATGACTTCCGGGATGGTTACTGGTTTCGACATAAAGGCGTTATCGCGCACGGGTGATCCAGCGGCGGCGGCCCTGACCCGCTATATTGCTGGCAGCAAACTGGACGCGCCGGGAATTGACCGGGCTTTGATGATCGTTCACACGTCCTTCGGATCGCCGGCTTGGGTCGAGCACGTTGCGGACCGGGAACCGAAGGCAACCTTGGCGTTGTTGGAGTCTCTGGACTCGCAGACTCGTGACGCCGCGATTCGGAAAAAGATCGCGGACGAAAGAGTGTTTGTCCTGGAGCAGGTTGCCAAGCTGAAGGTGGGGACGACGTGTTTGATGGGGAATTTTACGGTGGTGAACGCCGGGCGGGCTACCGTTGAGACTGTGCAGATGTCGAAGGTCTACAGATTATTGATCGAACCCGAACGAATCAACGCGGCGGCTTGGAGGCGCATGGGCGACAGGGCCGCTGGGTATCTCGCAAAACTCATCGGGACTTGCACGCTGGATGCGGATAGCACGCGACGCGTGTTGAACGTTGTCCGCTGGTCTTTCGAGGAGCCGTCGTCGAGCGCCGAGCAGACTTTGGCGCTTTTGCAAAATCTGCAAGCTGCGGGCGATGCTGCGGATATCGCGGCCACGCGGCAATTCGTGTCGGGGCAGCTTATCAAAGTCCAATAGACCGGCTCGCGATGCACATTCCTGACGGTTATCTCAGCCCGGCTACCTGCGCTACGCTTTACAGCGGGTCGGCGCCTTTCTGGTGGATCGCGCTGCGGCGCATGCGGCGGGGGTTGAACACGCACATGGTGCCGCTGCTGTCGGTGTTCGCGGCGTTCTCCTTCATCGTGATGATGTTTAATTTGCCGCTGCCGGGTGGGACTACGGGGCACGCTGTCGGCGTGGGTATTGCGGCGATTGTCCTGGGGCCGTGGGCTTCGATCCTGGCGATTTCGATTGCGTTGGTGATACAAGCTCTGCTGTTTGGCGATGGCGGCATCACGGCGATCGGTGCGAATTGTTTTAACATGGCGATTCTGGGGTCGCTGACGGCTTACGGGATTTACCGGCTGGTGGCGGGGCGCGCTCCGATCGAATCGCCGCGGCGGGTGTTGGCGGCGGGGCTCGCCGGATATCTGGCGATCAACCTCAGCGCGCTGGCGGCGGCGATCGAACTCGGGCTGCAGCCGCTGCTGTACCGCGATGCGACGGGGGCGGCGCTGTATTGCTCCGTATCCGTTGCAGATCACGATTCCGGCGATGATGGCAGGGCATCTTACGGTGGCGGGGCTGGCGGAAATGGTGGTCTCCGGGGGCGTGGTGGCGTATCTGCAGCGCTTTGAGCCGAATTGCTGCGGCTACGCGCCGGTGCGCGCGAACGAGGACAGGGGACTGGCCACCAGGCCGCTGTGGGTCGCGCTGGCCGATTCTGGCGATCCTGACGCCGCTGGGCATTCTCGCGGCGGGCTCGGCGTGGGGCGAGTGGTCGGTGGAGCGATTTTCTGCGCGCGAAACCCGGCAGCAGATCGCAGACGCCTCGGCGGGACAAGCGCCGCCTGCGCAGCCGCCGGCCGGCCTCAACGACTAGCGCTGCTATGGACGGCTCCTTTTCGCGCTACGCTCCGCCGTTTCTCGAGCTCCACGCTGGGCTACGTGCTGTCGGCGCTGATCGGGATGGTGCGTCGATCGATCGGCGTGCTGCGGTGCGTTCTTGCGCCGCCGCAGCCGAAGTTTCATCGAGCGACGCTCAAAAGTCTGCTGCGCGCGTCTGAATATGCGGCGGATGCGGAACAGTCGGCGGAGTCGCGCGGGAGTGCTGCAGCGGGTCGATCCGCGAGTGAAGGTTGTGGGGTTGATGGTGTTGGTCGTAGTGGTCGCGGCTTCGCACCACTTGGCGGTGATCGGCGCGATGTTCTTGCTGGGGTTGGCGCTCGCGCTGCTCTCGGGAATCGCACTGGGCAAACTCGCGGGGTGGGTCTGGACTCCGGTGTTGCTATTCACCGGGAGCGATCGCGCTGCCGGCGATTGTGCTGGTCCCGCAGGGGCTGCGCAGCGCGGAGTACTGGTCTTGAGGGCGGAGACGGCGGCTACGTTGTCGGCTCTGCTGGTGCTCACGACGCCGTGGCCGTTGGTGCTGAAGGCGCTGCGGGTCTTGAAGTGTCCCATAGTCGTGGTGGCGATTCTGGGGATGACCTACCGCTATATTTTTGAAATTTTGCGCACGGCGCTGGACATGTTTGAGGCGCGCCGGAGCCGCACGGTGGGGCGCTGGGGCCGATCGAAAGCCGGCGGGTGGCGGCGTCGGCCGCCGGGGTGCTGCTGAGCAAGAGTTTTCAATTGAGCGGCGATGTGCACCTGGCGATGCACTCGCGCGGGTTCCGGGGCGAAGTGCATGTGCTGCCGGATTTCCACGCGCGCGCGGCGGATTGGTGCTGGCTGGGCGGATTCGTGGCTCTCGCGGCGGGCGCGCTGTGGTGGGGGCGCTGAAGGCATGGCCGTTTCGGTTTTCGAATTGAGCCACGTCTGCTTCCGCTATGACGCGGTGGTGGCGTTGGCGGATGTGTCACTCACATTTGAAGCGGGCAAGCGGATTGCTTTGCTGGGGGCTAACGGATCAGGCAAATCCACGCTGCTGCGGTTGCTCGATGGGTTGTACTTTGCGGATTCGGGCACGGTCTCGTTTCACGGCGGCGCGCTCACGGCGGAGGCGTTCGAGCGGGACGAATTTGCATTCGATTTCCGCCGGCGCGTGGGGCTGGTGTTCCAGAATCCCGAAGTCCAGTTGTTTAATCCGACGGTGTTCGATGAAGTGGCGTTTGCGCCGTTGCAGCTTCGCTGGCCTAAGGAGCGGATCGTTGAACGCGTGTCGGCGGTGCTCGATCTTATGGAGATCGGTCATCTGCGCGGCCGTCCGCCGCATCGGTTGTCGGGGGGCGAGAAGAAGCGGGTGGCGCTGGCTTCGGTGCTGGTGCTGGATCCCGAAGTTTTGCTGCTGGACGAGCCGACGGCGGGGCTCGATCCGCGCAGCGAGAGCCAGATCATCGACATGCTGATCGCCTGGGGTGATGGGGCGCGTACCGTCATCACGACCACTCACGACTTGGGATTGGTGGAGGATATCGCCGATCACTGCGTGGTGCTGCACGAAGGCAAAGTCGCAGCCGCAGGTGAGCCTGCGGTGCTACTGCGCGATCAGGCGCTGATGAGCCGCACCAATATGATCCACGCGCACCGGCACCGGCATGCATCGGGTGAGATTCATTCGCACCCGCACACCCATCCGCATCGCCACGATTAAGCGGGTAGCAGGCTGTGATTGCAGAACAGCGGATTCCAGGGGCGGATTACCCAGGATTTGAAGACGCCTTCTTTGACGAAGGGGTCGGCGGCCATGAGCGCGGCGACTTCTTCTTGCGAGGCAGCTTCGTAAACGATCAGGGCGCCGCCACCTTCGGTGAACGGTCCGGAGACGATGAGCTTGCCGCTGGCGAACATCTCTTTCAGATACTCGCGGTGGGGCGGACGCACGACAGGGACCTTGGGATCGTTGGGGTCGTAATCGACAATCACTGCAAATTTCATATCCTCGCCATTGTAGCTGAGTTAGGCTCGCACTTGCGCTAAAACGTACGGGCCTTCGGGGACGATGGCGATGCGCGCACCGGGGCAAAGGCCGGCGCAGAGGGCGTCGACGGCTTCCTGCGGCTGCTTGTAGGCATGGCCCCATACTTTGCTCTGATATTCCGCGGGCAAGCCGGGGACGGCGTACAGCACTTCGTTTTTTTGCGTCACTAGCGCTAGCTTCTCTAGCTGCCACTGGTCGATGGTGACGGGGACTCCTTCGATGCCGCGGAGGAAGGCGCCGTCGGAGGGGTAGCGGGTCATCATTTCGCTGAATTCGGGGCTGCCTACGCCTTCCGAACAGGCTCCGACCATTAGGATGCGGCCGCCTGGGCGAATCATGCTTTCGGCGGCGGTGATGCCTTTGATGCACTGGTAAAACGTCATGTCGAGGGGATGGCCGCCGCCGGTCGTGATGACGGCGTCGGCAGGTTCGTCGAGAAGCTGGGTGAGCGAGTTGCGGACCCATTCGACGCCGGCGCGGTGGGCACCGGCGGGCTCGCCTGCGAAGACGGCGGCTATGCGGCGGTCATGCGAGAGCGACACGTCGATCAGGAAATCATGGCGCGCGAGGCGGGCGATCTCGAGCAACTCGGCGTGCAGCGGGTTGTCGTCGATGGAG
This sequence comes from Bryobacterales bacterium, assembly GCA_963710155.1. Classification (GTDB taxonomy): domain Bacteria; phylum Acidobacteriota; class Terriglobia; order Bryobacterales; family Bryobacteraceae; genus Palsa-187. Next base: position 320,393 of record CAVPZQ010000013.1, read on the forward strand.
CCTTCGCGGGCACGTGGGTCGCGCATGAAACGCGAGCTGTGCAGCTCCTTGATGGTCTCCTGTGCGGCCAGGCCGGGGCAATTAGCTTTCTGCCGCCGGAAAAACCCAACATTAGATGGGGCTCGATGAAGCCGAGGCTGAGATGCAGGTCGGCGGCGATGAAGCGTTCGTCGATCCACACCGGGGTGCCGGAGCGGGTCGTGCCCAGGTGGCGATGCTGATCGCGCTGGCGGGCGTCGTGATTGAGAATCCTATAATTCGCGGCGATTTCGGGGCTGACTATATGGCGGATTTCGGCATCTGTGGCGGCGCGGTGCAGGCCGGTGGCGATCAGGATGGTGATGTTCTGGCGGGGGATGCCGCCGGCTTCTAGACGCTTGAGTAACGGCGGGAGCACGATTGGATTCGGCGCGGGGCGGGTGATGTCGCATACCGAGATAGCGGCTGACTTTTTCCCGGCGATCACGGCGGCTAGCGGCGGTCCGGCGGCGGGGGTGTCGAGGGCGGCTTCAATCGCGGCCGCCGCGTCGGTCAACGGCGCGGCGGATTTCCAGGTAAGGACCTGGCACTGATAGCGGTCCGGTATGGTGACCGGGAGGCGTTCTTTACCAAAGGCGAGTGTGGTTTCCACTCCCTGAGTTTACCGCCTGCTACTGAACTTGCAGGGAGGCGGCGGCGGTTTTGCTGATGGTGCCGCTCTTGCCGGTCACCGTGATGGTGGTGGTGCCTCGCTTGGCGCTGTTGCTTACTGTCACTGTGAGGGTCGCTTTGCCGCTGGTGACGGAGCTGAACGAATAGCCGAGGCCGGTTTTCGAGGGACTGGCGGAGAGCGTCACGGTGCCGTTGAATCCATTCACGGGCGTGATGGTGACGGTGTAGGCGGCCGATCCGGGGCGGTTCACGGTGCTGGAGGACGGCGAGATGCTGAGGGTGAAGCTGGGCGGCGGGGGCGCGTTCACTACCAAAGTTGCGGTGGTGGTGTTGGTCAGACCGGCGCCGCTATCTTTGCCGGTGATGGTGAAGACATACGTGCCGGCGGCTGTCGCTGTGGTGGTGGCTATCGTGATGAGATTCGCGGAAACGGAGGCGGTGGCGCCGCTGGGCAAGCCGCTGGTGACGGAGTAGCTGGGAGTCCCCGAATAGCCGTTCAGAAGCGCGGCGGTCACGGTATAGCTGCCGGTGGTGCCGCCGGGCGCGACTGACTGTGACGCGGGCGAAACCGACAGGCTGAAATTCGGCGAGGGGTTGTAGGCAAGAGCGCACGATCCGCCGTTCAAATTCAGCCAGTTTTGCTGGATCAGAAAATCGCGTCCGCCCAGATTCATGTTGGCCATCGAGCCCTTGCTGCTATACACGGTGCCGAAGGTCCAGGCGCATTTGTCGGCGTTTTCTTCGCCGCTCGCATCGTACCAGGCGTTGAGGTTGGGATCGCTGGCGGACTCTTCGAGCTCATGCGACATTACGGAGATCATGGCGTCGACGGCAGGGTCTCCGTTGGGGCTGCTGGAGGTTTGCGCGGCGCAATTGCCCAGGCTGGGGCCGGCGGCGTCGCCGATGAACGCGTACTTGATGTTATTGCCGTTATAAGTTCCGTAGGTGTGCCAGCCGCAATACTGGGTGAGGAATCCGGAAGTCTCCTTGACGCCGGGCGCGGTGAGCACCATGTAGACTCCGTTGGTGTCGATGGGGATCGTCTTCGAAGTCAGCGCGCTCGAAACGATGGCAGCGATGCTGTTGTCGGAGAGCGAGGTTCCTTGGGAACCGGCGTCGAGCGCGAAGCCGCCGTAATGGATTTGGCCGGACACGTTGGCGGTGGTGTCGCCGTAAGTGGTGTTGATGTTCTCGTAGGGGGAGCCGCCGATGGCGCTGGCCCAGGCGTTGATAATGGTGCTGGCGTTGCTGTATTCCGTTCCCCAGTTTCCATACCAGATGAAATAGACGTTGACGGGTCCGTGCATGACGGGGCCGCCGTGGTAGCTGATGCCGTTGCCCTGCACGACGGCTCCGGTGGAGGCGTGGCCGATTGGGTTGCGCGTGCGTCCGCGGCCGTGGGGGGGCTGATCGTGAGTAGAGTCTGGGACTCCGTTGAGCTCGTCCTGCGCGGTGGCGGCGGGGGCTGCGAACACACTAAGGGCGAGTAGGCTGGCCGCAGCCAGCGAAAATCTGGATTTCATAATCCTCCGAGAAAGTTACGACGTCTCAAGCAGTATAAAGGGCGGGGCGGGACGCATCCAAGTAGTAATTCACCTTAGCTGCGCTGCAGAAAAAAAGGGGATCAGTCTAGCGGGCTGGGGTCATCAGAGGCGGGGTGGGCAGCGTCGGGCCTTACGAAAAAAGTGCTAAGGCACGCAGGTTTTGCGAGCACTTCTTTCTCAGGAACCTGACCCGCTGCCCTAAGCGGAAAGCCTTAGTTCGAGGTCGCGCGGCGTCACCAGGTGGCGCGGCGAGAACCAGGCTCGCGACCAGCGCGAGGCGGGCGCGAGTTCGATTTCGACGTAGTAGCCGAGCAGCGGATCGAAGGTGCAGGACTTGGAAACGCCGCGCAGCACGTGGGTGCGGCAGGCAATATGTACCCTGCTTTGAGCGGGAAGCGGGGCTTCGGTGAGGACGAGGGCGCTGCTTTCGCCGATTTCTTCGAGGTTGCCGGGGATGGATTCGGAGCCGCCGCAGCGGTTGACGCGGACGACGGACACTAGCTCCGAACACCAATTACGTTCTAAGGATACTTGCTTAGCCATGACTTTCCGATTGCAAGTACCAGTCCAAAACCGCGCCTGGTAAATTCTACACGCCTGAGCGCTTGCGCACGTCGATGTTCAGGCGTTTGATCTTCTGGTTGAGGGTCGAGAGCGGGATGCGCAGGGCTTCGGCGGCGGCGGTTTGGCTCCAGTCGGAGGCTTCCAATTGTTCGATGATTTTGCGGCGTTCGAAGTCGGCTACGATTTCGAAGAGCGAGGCGTCGGAGGGGAGGCGGCCGCTTTCGTCGCGGCGGATGCGGAGGCCTTTCGATTCGAGCAGGTGCTCGGGGAGGACATCTACGGGAACGGGGGGCTGCGAGGCGAGGACCACGGCGCGTTCCACTACGTTTTCGAGTTCGCGGACGTTGCCGGGCCAGGCGTGATCCATGAGGATCTGCATGGCGTCGGGTTCGAAGGTGAGGCGCGAGCGGCCGGCTTCGTCGAGCAGCTTGTCGTTTTCACGACAGTATTTGGTGAAGAAGTGGTCGACGAGCGCGGGGATGTCTTCTTTGCGTTCGCGTAGCGGGGGAAGCGCAAGGTTGATGACGTTCAGGCGGTAGTAGAGGTCTTCGCGGAAGCGGCCTTCTTCTACCAGCTTCTTCAGGTCGGCGTTGGTGGCGGCCACGATGCGCACGTCTACGCGGATGTTTTCGGTGGAGCCTAACGGCATGAACTCGCGCTCTTGAATCACGCGCAGAAGTTTGGTCTGGGTCTCGAGCGAGATTGTACCGATTTCGTCGAAGAAGATCGTGCCGCGGTTGGCGGTTTCGAAATAACCTTTGCGCGAGGCTACGGCGCCGGTGAAGGCTCCTTTGACGTGGCCGAAGAGGGCGGATTCCAGGAGATCCGGGGGCACGGAGCCGGAGTGCACGGGGACGAAGGGATGCTCCGCGCGTACGGAATAGGCGTGGATGGCGTTGGCGATGAGCTCTTTGCCGGTGCCGGTTTCGCCGGTGATGAGGATGGTGGCGCGCGAGGCGGCGACCTGGCCGACGAGGTCCAGGATCTTCAGCATGCGCTCGCTTTTACCGACGATGTTGGGGAAGCTGTAGCGCTGGCGCATGGCGCGCTTGAGCTCGGTGTTTTCGCGCTCCAGGCGGCGCTTCGAGATCATGCGGTCGATCTCGATCAGGAGTTTTTCGTTATCCCAGGGTTTGGAAAAATAATCGTTGGCGCCGCGCTTGAGGGCCGTCACCGCGACTTCGACCGAGCCGTAGGCGGTGATCAGGAAGATGGGCGTCTCGCGGTCGCGCACGCGGATTTCTTCGAGCACTTCCATGCCGCTCTTGTCGGGCATCATCAGGTCGAGCAGGACCAGGTCGAAGGTGGAAGACTCCAGGCGCTTGAGGCCTTCGGTGGCGTTGCCGGCTAGCTCGACGCGATAGCCTTCGGACGACAGGAGGACTTCCAGGCTTTCGCGGATATCGGGTTCGTCATCGATAACCAGGATGTGGCCGTGGGTTGTTTCCGGCGTCGCGACATCGGGCGGAAGATCGGGAAGAGTGCTGGCCATTACTGGATGATGTTATTCGATCGTGCGATCACTTCACTGGGGGACGAGACTGCGCTGACGGCAGAGGTCGAAATCGCCTGCACGGGCGCGGGTTCGGACCAGGCGCGGGCCGGACGCGCGGCGGGCTTGGTTTCTGGCGCGGGCTCGGGGAAGGACAATTCGAAGCGCGTGCCGGCACCCCATTCGCTGGCGACTTCGATTTCGCCGCCGTGTTCTTTGACGATGCCGTAGCTGACGGAGAGTCCCAGGCCGGTGCCTTTTTTGGCGGCTTTGGTGGTGAAGAAGGGGTCGAAGATGCGGGTCAGGTTTTCGGCGGAGATGCCGGCGCCGGAGTCGGCTACAGTCACGCGCACTTGCCGGTCTTCGGAGCAAGCGGTCTTGACGGCGAGCGTGCCGCCGTTTTCCATGGCGTCGCGGGCGTTGAGGAACAGATTCAGGAACACCTGCTGGAGCTTGCCGGGATTGCCTTTGATGCGCGGCAGGTTTTCGTCGAGCGCCAGTTTGACTTCGATGTGCGCTTTGCCGAGTTGATGCTCGAGCAGGCTTACGGTTTCGTTGATGACTTTGTTCAGGTCGACGGCGGCGAATTCGGTAGTTGAAGTGCGCGAGAAATTCAGCAGCGAATTGACGATTTCGCTGGCGCGGAAGGTTTGCTTGGCGATTTTTTCCAGTAGCGGGGCTTTTTCGGTGTCGCCTGAAATTTGTTTGGCGAGCATCTGCGCGTAGGTGGAAATCACGGCTAGCGGAGTGTTGACTTCATGCGCCACGCCGGCGGCTAGCAGGCCGATGGAGCTGAGCTTGTCGGCTTGGACTAAGCGGCGCTCGAGTTCGGCGCGGTCTGTGATGTCTTCGAAGATGATGAGGCGGCCGATGCGGGCTCCGTCGCGTGCGATCAGCGGTGCGGCGGCGATGTTGAGGGTGACGGCGTCGAGGTGGGCGGCGCGGGGACGCATGACGAACTTATAAATGTTGTGAATGCTGCCGGTGGCGCGCGCCGAATCGAGTTCATCGCACAGTTCGGCGGGCAACAGTTCGCTGAGCTTGCGTCCTACGGCTTCGGTGCGGGAAATGCCGGTGAGGCGTTCGATCTGCGAGTTCCAGCTATCGACGCAGTCGTCAAGATCGGCGGCGAGGATGCCGACGTGGATCGATTCGACGATGTTTTCTGAGAATTCCTTCAGGCGCTCGAACTCTTCTACCTTGCCTGCTAGCGAACGGTAGAGCATGGCGTTGTCTACCGCGATTCCTACGTAGCTTGAAAGGGTGACCAGGAGTTCTACGTCATCGCTGGACAGAAAATCGCCGCTCTCGGTGCGACTCACGCCGAGGTAGCCGATGGTGCGGCCGCGGGCGGAGCAGGGCAGGTAATACGTCAGTTCCAATTCCTTGATGGAGCGTCGCACGCCGGCGGGCCAGTCGTGCGAGACGACGTCGAGCAAGTTGCGGGTGCGCTCGAAAAACAAATACGGCTTGCTGGGATTGGGGGTCAGGAAGCTGAGATCCAGGCCGTAGGGGACGCTATCGGTCTTGCGGCCGTCGCGATTGCTGGCTAGTTCCAGGTGGAAGGCCTCCTCGGACTCGTTCCAGACGAAGAAGGCCACGTGACGGATGCCTAGGGTGCGGATGAGGCGGTCGGCGACGCTCTCCAGCATCTCGCCCATGTCGGCGGGCGAGCCCAGCTCGCGCGCGAACTCGATTAGGGTGCGGCGGTAATCGTAGCGGTCTTTATAGAAGTAGTAGCGGTCCAGTTGTTCCTGGATCCATTTGCGGATAGGCTGGAAAACGAAAGCGGCGATCAGGATGAGCGCTACCATCGCGGTGCCGCTGAGGTCGCCGGTCTTGCTCACCGAGAAGATCACGCTGTAGAAGATGCCCAGGACGCAGAGAGTGGCGAGTGTGTAGACGTAGCCTTCCTGGAAAATGATGTCGACGTCCATCAGGCGGTAGCGCAGAATCGCGTAGGCCCAGGTGAGCGGAATCAGCGGCAGCGAGAGCACGGCCAGATTCATCGCGTGCGTGGGCGCGACGCCCATCAAAAACGGCACCACGTAAATCGCGGCGAAGGGGACGATGCCGGCAACGGCGCCGTTGCGCAGCCACGTCAATTGACGGCGCACTACGGGATCGTCGGCGTGGCGCAACTGCGACGTCAACACGGCGGCTCCGATTAGATACATCGCGCAGAGGAAACCCAACCACACGCGGTCCAGCAGCCAACGGACTTCGAGGATCGGCACCGCTGCCGTCACCCAGCCGTATACGAAGCCGAGCTGCGCGGCCAGCAAGACAAGTCCGGGGACATACAGGAGGAGCGCGACGCCGCGCTTGCGAATCCAACGCTGCGGCTCGGGAAACACGCAGCAGAAATGCAGGAACAGGGTGGGCGCCAGGAACCCGGCTACCAGATTTCCGAGGTAGACGACTTTATCGAAATTGTTCAGCTTGCCGGAGTAGTGGAAGGTGAACAGGATGAAGCTAGTCACAGCACAGAATGAAAAAGTGCAGGGCGCGCGGGGCACTGCCGCGGCGGAAGTAGACGAACAAGCCGATGGCCAAGTACACGGCGCCAACGGCGTACTGATAGAAAATGGTGGAATCGCGCTCGGCTTCGCCGATGATGACGTTGCTTGGCACCTCGATGCCGTTGTGCAGAATCTTGTACTCGACCTTTTTCCAGGAGCCGAGGCGCGCCAGGACGGCGGTGACGTCGAGCGAGCGTTCGATGGTGAGGTCGGCGATCGAGACCAGGCGGTCACCCTTGTGGACTCCAGCCTTCTCGCCGGGACTGCCGGGGGCTACGTAGACCGCGACTACGGCCGAATTCTGGCCGGCGCCCTGGCTTTGATCGAGCCAGGTAACGCCGTCGTCGGGCAGATGGAATTTGTTCTGTTGTTGAAGGTTGATGGCAGCCGCAACTACAGCCGCGACGGTGATGATCACCAGCAGCGCACTGACGAGCTGTTGCCGCAGTTCCTTCATGAGACCTGACCTAAACCGGACGCAGACCTAGCGCACTCCTCCGCGCAATTGTCTTGCAAATGGATCGCCGTTCCATTCGCAGACCTTTCTGATTGATATTATGGCACTTATCTTGAGGCAGGAGCGAATTCTATTGATTTCTGGATATTGTATCCCACCAAGCGTATCCCTTTGACCCGGCTTTACTTCGCGGCATCGGGTAAGTTGCCGCGGTTGGAGAGGTATTGGCTCACTTGCCAGAGCTGTAGCTCGCTCAGGGCCTCGCGGTAGCCGGGCATGCCGGTCAGGCGGATGCCGTTGGCGACGATCCAATAATTCTGGCCGACGGGATCGTTGCCCATCACTTTGCGCTCGAAAAACTGGGGCGGCGGTGGGTACATGCCTTTGGAGGCGACGGAGGGGGTCGAGCCGGGCTGGCCGTGGCACTCGACGCACTGCTCGCGGTAGATTTTCGCGCCGGCGGCCAGGTTCTCTTCGCTCGCGGGGAACGCGGCTTTGGTGGGAGCTTCGCGGGCGATCTTGGCCTGGATGGCGCTGCCGGCGAGAAGTTCCTCGAAGGGAATCACGGGACCGTTCACGGCCACCGGCATGTAGCCGAAGCGCAGGTAGAGGAATCCGATCACCGGCAGCACGATCCAGCCGAGAATCATTCCGATAAAGAATGGCTTCACTTTTCGATTCTAACTGGAGCCTGCGGGCCGATTCTAACCGGGGCGTGCGGGACGATTCTAGCTGGGGCGTGCGGGCGCGGTCAGGAGGGGATGGATGGCGGGGGATCGGCCGCTGGTTTCTTCGGCTTCGACGGCGGCGACTCCTTGATAGGTGATTTCGTAGCGGGCGTTGTCGCCGCGCGTGACTAGTTTGTTTTCGCGCAGGACCCAGAAGCTGAACTCCAGGTGTTCGCGGGGGCAGCCCATCAGGTTTTCGAAATCGCGCAGGATGATCCAGGGCTGATCGCCGTCGGTGAAGCGTTTGTTATAGAGCAGGCGTAATATTGCCTGGCGCTTGAGTACTTCCGACTCGACGCCGCGCGAGCTTTGCCAGTTCTCGAACAGGTGCAGGCGGGCTTGATCGTGTGAGGCGAGTTGCACGTCAAAGGCGGCGCGACGGGCGGGATCGCTCAGAACTTCGTTGGCCTTGACTACCAAGCGGAAGAGTTCTTCGCTGCCGGTTTCGTGATTGTCGGGGTGGTAGCGCTGGGCCATCAGATGATATACGCGGCGGATGGTGTCGGCGTCGGCGCGGCGGCTCACTTGCAGGGTTTCGTAATGATCGGCGCCGTTGCCCAGCAGCTCCGTGGCGGCGCGGGGAATATCCGAGGCCTTCTCGAAGGACAGTCCGGCGTGATAGAGACCACTGCCTATCTCGGCGCACCAGCGAACCTGGCAGCGGCCGCCGACCGGCAGGCGCGCAGCCGACCCTTCGATCTCGCCGCTGACTTGCACCGTGAAGCCGGCGGTAAGGGACTGCGCTAGCTCGATTCGTAGACCACCGCTGCTGAAATCTACCAGCTTTGCGGGGGAGCCATTGATGAGAAGGGCTGCCTGCGTATCGCTGGCGGCTGACCTGGGGTGTTTCCGGTTTTCGCAGTCTGAGCGCACACGCCCTCCTAAAGAGCGTCATCGGCCAGATGGCGAGAACTATGAATTGACGAAGCGCAGAGCGGATTCGTTGATGCAATAGCGGAGTCCCGTGGGCGGCGGCCCGTCGTCGAATACGTGGCCCAGGTGGGCGTCGCATAGGCGGCAGAGGACTTCGGTGCGGTGCATGAGGAAACTGTTGTCGGGTTGGGTGTATACGTTTTCGGAGGCGATGGGCGCGGTGTAACTGGGCCAACCCGTGGCGGAGTCAAACTTGGTGGCGGAGGTAAACAGCGCGTTCGCGCAGCAGACGCAGCGGTAGAGGCCGCTGGCTTCCAATTGATAATAAGTTCCGGTGAAGGGCGTGTCGGTGGTGCCGCGGCGCGCCGACCAATATTGCTGCGCGGTGAGCTGGCGGCGCCAATCGCTGTCGGAATGCGTGACTTTTTTGCGGATCGCAGCCCCGGTTTTCCGGCCGGCGTCGTCGAATTCTACGATGCTGACTTCGACGTTCGCGTCGTTACTTTCCGGTCGTAATAGAAGCGCTGCGAACCCGCCTAGGACGACCGGCGCGATCAGCAAAGCGCGCCGTCGCGAGAGGGATTCCTTAAGCACCAGTCCTATTTTAGACGGGCAGGCGCTCGATCATGTCCTCGGCGAGATCCACGCCCTTAAGAGTAATCGAATGGGTACCGTTATCGGTGCGCTTCACGAACAGGCCTTCGGTCAGGTACCACAGGCTGAACTCGAGTTCCACTTTCGACATTTTGAGCGTCTGCTCCATATCGCCCAGGGTAATGCCGGGTTGGCTGGGGTGCGAGCGCCGCTGCTGGTACAGAGCGGAAATGATCGCTTGGCGTTGCTGGCGCGCTTCGCGCATGCCTTGTGCGGCGGTCCCGGGAGCTTCCATACCTCTACATCGGCTGGAAACAGGAAAAGGGCTAGCGCGTATGGCGCACGCTGGGGCCGCGGGCGAAACTCGACATGGGCGGAGCGGGCGTGGGTTCGGGCTCGGGCGCGACCTTCTTGGGGCGGGCGTCGAGGCGCGTCAGGATCATCTGCTCTTTGGCCTTTTGGAACTTGGGGCTTCCGACGGCTACGCCGGTGGCGGCTACTACTTCGTTGGTGATTTCGAGAGAAGCGGGCAGGTGCTTCTGGAAGTAGTTCTTGATGCGGTCCTGAACGATGCGCTGCTGCGAGTGCAGCACCAGGTACATTACGGCTTCGCCGGGCGCGTTCACCATCACTTGATAGAGCTGTGAGGCTTTCTGGAGTTTGGCGCTCTTCAAATCGCGCTCCAGTTTTTTCGCGACGGCGTCCAATTTTTGTGAGGCGGCGACTTCGGCTTTGGTCAGGCCGGCGTTCTTGATGAGGTCGGCGCGTTCCTTGGCGTTGAGTTTTTCGAACAGGACGTTTAGAAATAAAGGCAGGGGATGGATTTTGAATTCGATTCCCACCGGGGCCATTTGGCGGGCTTTTTGCAGCTTCTGAAACGTCGGCAGATTGGTTTTAGGGCCGCTCAGCGCGGTGGAGTAAAGGTCGAGCAGTTTTTCCTGCTCCAGGCCTTCGATCAAATCGCCGGCGTTCGGCTCTTCGGACATTTTGCGCAGCTCGGCGCCTAGCGCCTCGGTGGTGATTTTGCTGAGCATTTCGGCTTCGCGGGCGTTTTCGTAATGGGCGCGGGTGCGCTCGTCGATGGCGTAGCCCAGGCGCGCTTTAAAGCGGATGAGGCGCAGCATGCGCTCGGGGGCATCGTAGAAAGAATAGTTATGGATGGTGCGCAGTTCTTTGCGCTCGATGTCGCCGATGCCGTTGGTGGGATCGATCAGCAATCCCAGCGAGGCTTTGTTGAGCGAGAGGGCGATGGCATTGACAGTGAAATCGCGGCAACGGAGGTCTTCGTGAATGGTAGCGGGGGTGATCTGCGGACGCGCGCCGGACTTTGCGAAGGTCTCTTTGTGAGCGCTGCCCAGCTCCGCGGAGACGCCGCCGGGGAAGAGCATGTCGGCGCATTTCAAATGCTCGTCGGTCGAAACGATTTTCGCTCCGAACTTTTTCTCAGCCAGCTTGGCGAGTTTGAGAGCACTGCCCTCCACCGTAAAATCCAGATCGCGAACCGGAAAGCCGCCGAGCGTATCGCGCATGGCGCCGCCAGTCAGGAATACACTGGCGCCGGCTTCGGCGGCGAGCTCCCGCATCTGCCCGACCACGCGGTACTGGCCGGCGCTCAGGTGGCTCTCCAGCATAAACATGTAATCGCCCATTCGCTCCTGCCCTCAATTCCCTGCCCGGTCCGTTACGCCCGGGGATGATGTTGCTCGATTACCTCACGCAGTCGCCGCTGCGCGACGTGCGTGTAAACTTGCGTGGTGGAAATATCGGCGTGGCCCAGCATGATCTGGACGCTGCGCAAATCGGCGCCGCCTTCGACCAAATGGGTGGCGAAACTGTGCCGTATTACGTGCGGCGTGAGCGTTCGCTTAATCCCCGCTTTCAATCCATAACCGCGCAGCAGTTTCCAGAAAGACTGCCGCGTCATTGCACCCCCGCGCGCGGTTACGAACAAATACTTACTGGCGCGGCCCTTCAAAAGCCGCGCGCGCGCGTTCCCCAAATACTTGTCGAGCGCCTGGCCGGCCGCTTCCCCAAACGGCACCAAGCGCTGCTTGTTTCCCTTGCCGGTGACCCGCAGGACTCCCATCTCGCGCTCGACCGCAGCAAGCGGGAGGCGGCACAACTCGGAAACGCGGAGGCCGGTGGCGTAGAGCAGATCGAGCATGGCCCGGTCACGCAGGCCGGTGGACTTTTCCACAGGGGGGGCGGCGATCAGGCGGTCTAGCTCCTCCCGGTTCAGGTACTTGGGGAGCGTGCTCCACTGGCGGGGCTGGTTTAGGAACTCGGTGGGGTCCGCTGTGACTTGGCCCTCCTGGATAAGGAAGCGGTAGAAGTTGCGTAAAGTGGTGATATGGCGGGCGATAGAGCGCGCCGACAGGCCCTGGCCGTATAAGGATTCGACATAGCTCGACAGGTCAGCCGCGTGGATTTCCGTCATGGGTTTGTCGGCCGATTCACTAAGTCTTTTGAGATCAAGTTGATAGGAATGCAAAGAGTTCGCCGCCAGACCTTTTTCGACCCGGCAGAAATTGAGATAGGCCTGGATGCTTGGAGCAAGCGGCCTAAACGGGGTCACCGTCGCTTGCATTGTGCCAATGATACAATACTTGCAAAATTGTTTGGAAGGAAAAGCGCCAAAAAAGACTTGTAAGTGGCTCTAACGACCAATAAAAAGGTGTTCGTGACCCGGTTTGAGCGCGAATCGGTGCAGGGATTCGTGCAGACTCCGGGGGGGTTTACGGACGATTCCGTGGAGTTGCTGACGCCGGCGGGGACGCTGCTGCGTTTTCCTTACTCGGAAGTGAAGGCCGTTTGTTTTGTTCGGGATTTCGATGGGGGGGACACTTGGCGGGAGCATCGGTCGTTTGCCAGCCGGCCTAAGGCGCCGGGGCTTTGGGTTCGTTTGGTATTTCTGGATAACGATTCGACCGAGGGGATGCTGGCTAACAACTTGATGTTGCTGGAGCCGCACGGATTCTTTATTACGCCGCCGGACCCTAGTTTTCAGAATCAGAGGATCTTTGTGCCGCGGGTGGCGCTGCGAGACGTGCAGGTGGTGGGGGTGATTGGGAGCCGGCCGAAGGTGTCGAAACCAGTGAAGGCGGCGGGGCAGTTGGAGATGTTTTAGGCGGCTACGACGACGGGCTCGTGTTCCACGGGGAAGTTTACGGAGCGGGCTACGAAGCAGAGGGCGTGGGCGCGGTTGTGGAGGGACGTGGCGTCGGCTATACGGGCGGAGTCGGTGATTACGACGCGGGGGCGCAGGACCACGCTGGTGAATTCACCGGAGCCGTCGGGGTGTTCGGCCATGGTTCCCAGGGCGGCGTCTTCGTATTCGGTTACCGTGATGCCGGCGTCGGCGCAGAGGTGCAGGAACCAGAGCATGTGGCAACTGGAGAGGGACGCTACCAGTAATTCTTCGGGCGTGTAGCGGGCGGGATCGCCGCGGAAAGCCTGATCGGAGGAGGCGGGGAGCGGGGCGCGCTTGCCTAGGATTTTGATTTCGTGATTGCGCGAGTAGGCGCGGTAGTCGCTGGTGCCGGCGCCCAGGTTGCCGGTCCAGGTGGTGGTGATGCGGTAGTGATGTTCGCGGGCCTTCATCAAAAGAGGACGGACGGCAGGTAGGAGCCGGCGGGCTCTTGATACATTCCCATGGACATGAGCGTCATGGGATGGACTACGCGGAGTCCGTTTTCCAGGCACCAGCGGAAGAGAGCGGCGTTGCGGGTGGGGACCAGGATGCCGGGGCCACCGAAGGAATCGGCTGCGGAGATCAGGGCTTTGAGATCGTCGACGGTTTCGCCCATGGAATGTCCGAAGAAGGCCATCGACGAAGTGTAGCCGGTAATGCGGCCGGTGCGTTCGACTACCTTCGCTGTGGCTTGCTCGATGGCGTCGGCCAAGCTCGCCGCCGCGGTCGTGCCCGTGGATTTTGCGGCGAGACGCGATTGCAGGCTTCTAGATCCGAGTGGAGCGCGGGGCGCACGTGAAAGCCGTCCATGGTTTTACGAAGGGGCGGGCCGGACATGGTGGAGATGGGCTCGCGAGCATCGAAGCCTAGCTTGGTGTAGAGCGAAAGCGAGCGGTTGTGAAAGGCGGCTTGCAGCAGGCGGACTCCGATGAACTTGCGTTCGAGCGAGCGCTCGAGGACGGCGTCCATCAGCTTGCGTCCGGCGCCGGCATTCTGGGCGGCGGAGTCAACGGTGATGGGGCCGACTCCGGCGATGGACGAGCGTTCGTCGAGACAATTGCTGCCGATGATGCGTCCGCCGGATTCGGCTACTACGCAGTAGAAGCCGGGGTGCGAAAACATCATGGTGAGCACGCCAATGCCGGCCTCCGGCGTGGGGAGATCCGGCGGGAAATTGTGAGCGGTGTTGATGTGGTGGAAGGCTTGATAGCAGATGACACCGGCGGCGAGGGCATCGGCGGGGGTGGCTTGGCGAACGGTGATTTCAGGCATGGGTGACGGGACTGCCCAGGTCCAGCATCGCCAGGTCAGTCCAAGAGTTCTCCGCAGTATTTTGAACAAAGGTGAGACGGTCGACGCGCACGTTGCGGGAATGTTTGAATTCGCTCCAGCGCCAGCGGGCAAATTGCGCGGCGTTGAGGACGTCTACCGGCGCGAGTTCCTGAACCACGGTTACGTGCGGGTGATAGGAGTGGGGTTCCTTGCACGACACGCAACCGGCGTTGAGGGCCTGATGCATGCGCACCAGTTCTGCGAAGCCGGTCTTGATCGACACATAGATGACGTGGGTATCGGGGAAGACTTCGATATCGCCCAACTCGACGTCGAAGGGCGGGAAATCCTGGAGGCGACTCTGCAACTGCTGCACGGCCTCGGCAACGGCGGTGGCGCTGTCGAAGGACGCGAGGGGGCGCGGCGGGAGAATCGTCAAATGGGCTTTGGCTCGCGAGCCCGGAGCGAAATCGTGGCGGATTTCATCCAACAAAGCGGCTAGCGGTCCGGTGAGATACGATACCAGGGCGAACGAGTTAATACGAGTCTCACGCCCGTTACTTCCTTCCATCTATCACACTAGTGTAACGCTGTCGCGCGCGTCTTACGCGACGGTGGAATTGACTAGTACTGGTTCGGCGGCGGCTTCCGGTTTCGCTTCGGGCAGCAGCCATTGGGCTTCTTCGAAGCCGACGAATTTGTAGATGCGCAGGGCGCCGTTTTCGGCTTCGAGCAGGTCGCCGGGGAGGAGCGGGCCTTCGGTTTCTTTCAAGGCGAAGAAGGCGGCGTAGGGGGTGGCGGCTTCGACGGATTCGATCGACTCGCCGGGCTCGTAGTCGCGCGGCTTGACATGGGCCGTTCCGCTGACGTGGGGGGCCAGGCGGAAGGACTGGTGCAGGTGGTCTTTCAAGCGGTGGATGCGGTAGCTGGGCATGGCTGTGCTTATTATCGCGCAAAACAATTCAAGATGGAAATGTTTTACGCGGGCGGGGTTAGCAGGACTACCTGCGCGCCGGGGCTGAATCCCATGGCGAGATATACGGGGCGGCCCATGTCGGAGGCATGGAGCGTCATACGGGTGAAACCCATCGCGCGGCGGCCCTGTTCGATGGCGTGGCGCATGACGGCTTCGGCGTAGCCTTTGCCGTGAGCTTCAGGGAGCGTGGCGACGAAGGCGACGTAGATGGTGCCGGCCACCGGAAGCACCGCCGCGCAGGTGACGGCTGTGCCTGCGGCATAACCGACGTAGCCGAAGGTATCGGGCTGCCACAGGTAGAGATTGCAAATGCACTCGAAGAGATCGAGCGACATGCCGTAGGCTTGGCCGTTGATCATGGCGAGGTCGCGGGCGGTGGTCTCATCGGAGACGTGGCGGAACTCGAGTTCGGGCAAGGGGCGGCGGGGTGGCAGTAGCTGGTTGGTTGCCATCCCGATCATGTTCAACGCGAGGGTGAAACCTTCTTCCGTGGCTACGCGCTCCCACTCGGGCGGGGCCCAGGGTTCGCAGAGTGCGGCCAAGGAGCCGTGTGCGCAGGATTTCGCTCGGTTTCTGATTACGGCGAGCGCGGCGCGCAAGGACTGCGCGTCGGGTAGTGGACGGTCCGGCATCGATAGATTCAAGAACGGAAGAGGAAGATGCGCGAACATGGTCGCGACGGATTGGGTGCGTTCGATTTCTGCGCCGGGGAAACGGGCTACCATCAGTTTCCAGGCTTCGATCAAGACCTCGGCGGTCTCTTCATGGGACATGCTCCTCATTAGAGCATTGCTATAATACGCCCGTGGCTAAGGCTCGATTCGTCTCGGTAGACGAGTATCTTGCGGCGCAGCCGGACGTGGCGCGGGACGTTCTCAAGCGGGTGCGCAGCGCGATTCGCAAGGCGATTCCGGCGGCTGAGGAAACGATTTCGTACCAGATTCCCGCTTACAAACTGCGCGGGGGCCGTGTCCTCTATTTCGCGGGGTGGAAGCGGCACTACTCGCTTTACCCGGCCTCTGCGCGGCTGCTGGCGGAGTTCAAGGATCAACTTGCGGTGTACGAGGTCGAGAAGGGCACGATTCGATTTCCGCTTTCCGGACCCGTCCCGGTGAAGCTGATCGAACGCATCGCGAAGTTTCGCGCGACGGAATAAGACTACTTCTTTGCGTCTTGGGCGCGGGCGCCGGAGAGCAAGCCGATCATGCCGTAGTTGCCTTCGTGGCAGGCGTATTCGTAGATGGGGCCCTTGGTGGATCGGAGGGGGACTTCGGCGGACCAGGGTGCGGTGAAGGCCGTCGGGTCTTCGATGCGGAATTCGTAAAGGATCAGGTCGGGGGCGGTGCGCGTGAAGCGCTCCACTACGCGCAGATTTTCATCGGAGCCGCGGAAAGAAATCTTGCCGTTGAAGTTGGTGGTTTCGATTATGAGCGTGTTGTGGTCCCAGCGGCCGCGGGAATCGCCTAGCCAGGAGCGGAGGCTGGAGCCAAGGTGGGCGCGGCCATCCAACGGGATGATGCGGACGTCGTGCATCATTTCGGAAAGAATCGCTACGTAATTCGCGCTTTGGAAAATCTGAAAATTATTATTGTAGGCGCTGGGCATCATGGGCGGGCCTACGTTATCGCCTACGATGCAGCGTTCGCGGATCAGGCGGTCTTCGGGGCCGTTGGCGGGGCGCTGCAAGGCTGCGGCGCGGCGGTGGGCGGCTTCTTGCGCGGCGGGGGTGAGCGCGGGGAGGCGGCCGGTGGGCGGGTCGACGATCAGCGAAGTTCGCAGGCTGGGGACGACTTTGGAACCGCGGTCCCACCAGACTTCGTTGTAGGCGCGAGTTACGTCGGCGTCGGCGGGACCGTCGCGGCGGTCGCGATTGCTTTGCTGGGCAGTTTTCTGTTCGTAGGCGGCGGCTTCTTCTTTGGTGAAGAACTGTTTGTCGCCGAGTTCGGCGGGGCGCTCGAGCGGAGTGATAGTAGCGTTGGTCCACACGCCGCCGATGTCGGGTTGGCCGTCGGGGGTGCGGGGAGGTGTGTAATTCGCCTTCTGCGCGAAGGCGGGGGCGGTTAGCAGAACGAATGCCAGGAAAGTTTTTTTCATCTTGCGACTGATTTTGCAACAACGATCGAATCTACTTGGATCGTTTTGGTTTTCGCGTTCAGAGTGCCTTTGACCGTCACTTTTTGGCCGGCGAACTTTTCAGGGGTCTTCTGATCGCTGAGGGTGTAGACTTCTTTGCCGTCGAAGAGAACATAGCTCGCGTCGTGAATCTGCACGCAGGCGATGGTGCACTCGGCGTCGTTCGCTCCCATCTGCATGCCGGAATGATCTCCGCGCGGGCACATGCTGTCGGTGATGACGCCGCTGAAGGAATGCTGGTCCGCCGCGACGGCGAAGAGCGCCGCCGCGACGAGACCTACTAGGACGAAAGGTTTCATAATCGGACTCGGGGTCCGCTAGGCGATGTTATTCGCCAGGGGTCATCAGGTGCGCGGTGGAGGTTCCGGCGTTCATGATCCAGACACCGCCAGACTTGTTGTTATCGGGCAGGCCGAGCGACTGTGCGGTCGCACCGGGGACGGCGATGGTCATGTGGGCGCGGGCATGTTCCTGGTCCGGGCCCATGTAGTGATACCAGACCGATCCGAATTCAGGTTTCGCTCGGGTACCGTCTTTTTCGGCTTCTGCCAGGGCTGCTTGCACCTTAGCTTTATCCCCCAACGCTTCCATCTTCATGTTCTGGGCGGCGCGAGGCAGGTTGCCCATGCTGGTGCACTCGACGATGAAGGGCGGCTGATTGGGCTGGCCGGATTTGTCGTAGCAGACAAGCGTGCTGCTGCCCTTCTTCAGGGTGTCATAGGTGCCATCGGCCTTCCATTTGATGACACTGGCGTTGGCTTTGGTGTTGCCGGGGGCGGCCATCAGGGCCTTGTCGATGGCGGCTTGGTCTTGCGCGAGCGCGGCGGCCGATACGGCTAGCACGCCAAGAAAAATCGTTACGATACGTTTCATTGGATAACCTCCAGAATTTAATCTGCCTAGAACTTTTTTCAAGAACCCATGTTTTGGGACTGGATTCAGTATATCGCTGTCCCGGCGTCGGCGGCGCCTTGTTCGATCCAGCGGGCGGTGTTTTCGGCGCTCCAATACATGGCGTCGCGGAGGGAACCTAGGGTGCGCCGGGGGATCAGAGTGGTCAGTTCGACTCCGGGCGGCAATGGAGGATTGTGGCCGAAGCGCCAGCGGAAGGCTTGCGCGAAGGGCCGGAGCACAGAGGAAGGAAATTCCGCGAGGACGTTCAGAGCGACGATGCGCGTGGCGCCGAGTTCAACGGCGGCCCAGACAGGGAGCGGGTTCAGCAAACCACCGTCGAAGTACCAGCGTCCGTCGATGCGGCGGGGGCGGGCGGCTACGGGGACGGCGCAGGAGGCTAGCAGGTGTTCGGCGCGGATGGGCGCGGTGAAGGTGCGCGGCTGCAGGCGGAGCATGTCGGTGAGCACGACGGCGTATTCGAGTTCGAGCGGCCGGGCTGTGATTAGTTTGCGGACTGTTTCGGGGAGATGTTCGAAGCCGGCTACGCCGGGCTGCATCCACCAGTGGCATAGATCGTTGGCGGTCCAACCGGAGGCGATGGCGTAGCCGTTTAGGGAGCCGACGGAGGCTCCGACGATCAGGTCGGGTTTGAAGCGGGGGGCGAGGGCGCGCCAGGCTCCGGCCTGCCATGCGCCGAACATGCCGCCTCCGGAAAGAACCAGTGCCGATTTCGACGCCAACCTCTACGATACCCCTTACAATAATGGATGGACTTACGGGCGCATGGACTTCGATCCTAAGAAATACGGACCTGAGGTCGCGCGCATTCTCGCCATGGATCAGAATGGACAGCGCTGCGCGCCGCTGGTGTACGGGCCGTGCACTTCCGAGGAGGCTCGGAAGGCTTTGAGCGCACGCAAAGCGGCGGAGTTGTTCCCGGGCGCGCGCGAACCGGAAGCACCGATGGCGGGGCTGTGGCTGTATTTTTCGTGTTTCGAAGAGGCGCATAACTTGATTGACGATCCGAAGACGCATGATGGCGAGTTCTGGCACGCGATTCTGCATCGCCAGGAGCCGGACCCGGGGAATGCCGCCTATTGGTTCCGGCGCGTCGGGCAGCACGCGGTGTATCCGGAATTGGCGGCAACGGCGAAGGACATTTTGAAGCGCCATCCGGACGCGGAGTTTGGTGTCGGGCAATGGGATCCTTACGCCTTCGTGCAGTTTTGCGAGCGGGCGCGGCTGCAGCCGGGATCCATACAGGAACGCGCGGCGGTGGAAATTCAGCGGGCGGAGTGGCAGCTTCTGTTCGACTACAGCGCGAGGCGCCCGTGAAACTGCGGCATTTGCTTTTGGTGGTGGTGTTGGCGATGGCCGCGGGCGGCGTGTGGTATGCGGTCACGCTGCGTAATCAGCCTCCGGAATTGGTGTTTGCTCACGTGGTACGTGAGCCTATCGCTAGTACGGTTCCTACGAACGGAAAAATTGAACCAATTGAGTGGGCGGAGGCGCGGGCGGAGCGGGATGGTCCGGTGACGAGCATTATGGTGCAGCGCGGGGCGCACGTGGCGGCGGGTGCCGCGCTGATCGAGTTGGATTCGGCGGAGGCGCGGGCGGAGCTGGTGGCGGCGCAGGCGCGCGTCAGTCAGGTGAAGGCGGAGTTGGACGTGATCGAGCGCGGGGGGCGAGCTACCGACTTGAGCGTGATCGCGGGGGAGCTCGATCGCGAGAAATTGGAACTGGCGGCGGCGCAGAAGGAATACGAGAGCTTGGTCCGATTGCAGGCGAAGCAGGCGGCTACTGCTTACGAAGCATCGCAGGCGAAGGACCGCGTGGAGCGGGCGCAGGCGCAGATTCATTCGCTGGAGCAGCGGCGGGGGGCGCTGGTGGCTCCGCAGGATCGTTCGGCGGCGGAGGCGCGGTTAAAGGACGCGGAGTCGGCTGTAGCGCTCGCCGAGGAGCGGATTCGCAAGAGCGTGGTGCGCGCGCCGATCGCGGGCACCGTTTATCAGTTCGACTTGAAACCGGGTGCGTACTTGAGCGCGGGGGATCTGGTGGCGTCGATCGGGCAGCTGGATCGGGTGCGCGTGAAGGTGTTCGTCGATGAACCGGACTTGGGGCGCGTGGCGCGCGGCAAGGCAGTGGTGATCACTTGGGACGCGGTGCCGGGGAAGAAATGGAAGGGCGTGGTGGATAAGACTCCGACGCAGATCGAAGCCCTGGGGACGCGGCAGGTGGGCGAGGTTTTGTGCGTGATCGATAATCCAAACAACGAACTGCTGCCGGGGACTAACGTGAATGTGGAGATCAACACGGAGACGGTGGCTAGCGCGCTGACGATTCCGAAAGAAGCGGTGCGGCGGGAGTTGGGGCAGGCGGGGGTGTTTGCGCTGGCGGGGAATACGCTCACTTGGAAGAAGATTACGCTGGGGGTTGCGAATACTACGCGGACGCAGGTGGAGGGGTTGAGCGAGAGTGATGCTGTCGCGCTGCCTTCGGACAAGCCTCTTAAAGAGGGGATGGTTGTGTCGCCGCGGTTCCAGTAAGTAGCTTTTCTACGTGCTTCGCCAGCACATCTACTTCGATGTTCAGTCGGGTGCCGGGTTTGGCTTGGCTCAGGGTGGTGTGCGCATACGTGTGGGGGATGATGGCTACGCCTAGCTCGGAGCCGTCGAGTGCGGCGATGGTCAGGCTGATGCCGTCGATGGCGATGGAGCCTTTGTGGACCAAGTAGCGGTCTAGGCCTGCGGGGACTTGAAGTTTTAGCCACCAGTTGCCGTCGCTTAGCTGGTCGAGGGCAATGAGGACGGCGGTGGCGTCGACGTGACCTTGCACGATGTGGCCGGAGAGGCGCGTTACTGGGGTCACGGGGCGTTCTAGATTCACGCGGGCGCCTGGCACTAGGTCGCCTAGGTTGGTGCGAGAGAGGGTTTCGGGGGCTAGGTCGGCGGCGAAAGAATTGGGCCTGAGATCTAGGGCGGTCAGGCAGACTCCGTTGACGGCGATGCTCGAACCTTCGCTCGCGTCGGAGAGCACCGTGCGGCATTCGATCACCAGGCGGGTGCCGGCGGATACAACCGTGCCTAATTCTTCAATAATTCCGGTGAACATTTTCTGTCATCTGCCCTTTTCCAGCAGGGCTTCTACGGCGAATTCGTTGGAGGTGATCTGGTGCAGCTTCACGTCGTGAAACTGAATGGCGTCGGAGCGGCGGCGGCGGCCGGTGCCTCCGGCTACTGGTAAAGACTGGGTGCCTCCGAGAATCTTGGGTGCGTAGTAGAAGTAGATTTTGTCGGCGATGGCGGATTCTAGCGCGGTCCAGTTGATGCGGCTGCCGGCTTCGATCATTAGCGATAAGTATTTTTCGCGCGCTAGCAGGGTGACTACGGCGTCGAGGTCGACGCGGCCGTCGGAGCCTTCGAGAACTTCGACGCGCACGCCTTTGGATTCGAGGCGCCGGCGGCGGTCAGAGGAGGCGGCTGAGGTGGTGACTACCAGCACGTCGTTGCGCGCGGAGGTCACCATCTTCGATTCGGCGGGGATGCGCAGGAGTGAGTCCAGAACGATACGAAGAAGGGGACGGGCGCGTTCTTCTCCGGTGCGGTCGGTGAGACGGCAATCGTCGGCTAGCACGGTGCCGATGCCGGTGAGGATGGCATCGGAGTGGTGGCGCAGGGTTTGCACGTGAGCGCGCGCGGGCGCGCTGGTGATCCAACCTTGGTTGTCGTCGGGGGCGCCGATTTTTCCGTCTAGTGTTACGGCGGCTTTGACGGTTACCAGGGGGCGGGCGGTGCGCATGTAGTGGACGAAGGCTTCGTTGAGTTTGGTGGCGCGGGCGGTGTACGTGGAATCGATTTCCACTTCGATGCCGGCGCTTTGGAGGGCGCGAAAGCCGGAGCCGTGAACTTGCGGGTTAGGGTCCTCGATGGCGGCTACTACCTTCTTGATTCCGGCGGCGATGATGGCGTTGGCACAGGGCGGGGTGCGGCCTTGGTGGGAACACGGTTCCAGCGTTACGTAGAGTGTCGCGCCGCGGGCGCGGTCACCGGCTTCCTCAATCGCGATTACTTCGGCGTGTTTTACGCCGGACCAGGTGTGGAAACCGCGTCCTACAACGACGTCATCGCGCACGATGACGGCGCCTACGGCGGGATTGGGGCTGACGCGGCCCAGGCCTTCGGCGGCTAGATTAAGCGCTTCTTCGAGGTGAGGGGGCATTCCACTTAGTCAAACAATGATGCCACGAACTGTGCGGGGTCGAAGGGGAGCAGGTCGTCTAGTTGCTCGCCTACGCCGACGTAGCGGATGGGCAGGTTCAATTCGCGGGAGATGGCTACTACGACGCCGCCTTTGGCGGTGCCGTCTAGTTTCGTAAGGATGATGCCGGTTACGGCGCTGGTTTCGGTGAATTTGCGGGCCTGCTCCAAGCCGTTTTGGCCGGTGGTGGCTTCGATCACGAGGAGCACTTCGTGCGGAGCTTCGGGGATGACGCGTGATACGGTGCGGCGCATTTTTTCGAGCTCCGCCATCAGGTTGGCTTTGGTGTGGAGGCGGCCGGCGGTGTCGATGATCACGTAATCCACTTTGCGGGCTTTGGCGGCTTGGACGGCGTCGAAGGCTACGGCGCTGGGGTCGGCTCCGGTCTGCTGCTTGATGAGTTCTGCGCCGGTGCGCTGGGCCCAGACTTCTAGCTGCTCGATGGCGGCGGCGCGGAAAGTGTCGGCGGCGCACAGCAGGACACTGCGGCCTTCGGATTGGAGGCGGCGGGTGAGCTTGCCGATGGACGTGGTCTTCCCTGCTCCGTTGACGCCAACTACGAAGATCACGGCGGGCGGTTGCGCCACTTGAGGCAAGGGGCGTTCGGTGGCTTCCAGGATTTCTAACAGATGTTCGCGGATGAGGCTTTTGATTTCGGTGATGTCGCCGAGTTGGTGGCGTTCGACGCGCTGGCGGATGCGTTCCAAAATTTCGGCGGTGGTGTTGGCGCCGATGTCGGCGGTGATGAGCGCGTACTCAACCTCTTCGAGGACATCGGCGTTGATTTCTTTGCGGCCGCTGACGGCGTCTTCTAGTTTCTCCATTAAACCGGAGCGGGTTTTTTGGATGCCGGATTTCAGGCGGTCAAGGAGACTGGCGCCGTCGGGCGCGGAGGAGCCGGACGGGGGAGTGCCGAAGAGAGTTTGGATGGCCATGTTGGGGCTGAAACCCCAGTTTAGCAGCGGGGCCGGACTAGCAGCGCCTGGAGACCGCCTTCACTGCAACCTGAAATCGATGTGGCGCTCGCGATTCAATTGTTCACTGAAGGCTCGATCGACAGTCGAAAGCGGAGCTTGCTTATCGACATGCTCGCGGGTGGTCCAGTGAAGCGTGTCGCCGTCCAGCGAGAAGGAAACCGCGGCTTGAATGGTGCCATCGGTGAACGCGATCAGGTAGAAGTCGGGCGTCCGGTAGAAGGACTGATTCGCAGGCGGTGCCGGCTGTGAATAGATCGGCTGCGCAGACGACGGGGGTGGGCTGTAATACGGCTGGCTCACGTATCCGTAGTCGTTGTAGGGATCGTTATAGTACGGCGCGTAGCCGTAATCGTAGGGATAGCCAAAGCCATAATACGGGTAGCCCCAACCCCAGCCCCAATACGGATAGCCCCAGTAACCGCCGAACCCGAAACCGCCACGGAAACGGCCGCCAAAGCCTCCCCGAAATCCGCCCACTCCGCCCCGAGAGCCGCCGCCGTTGAAGCCACCGCGGAAGCCGCCACCTCCACGAAAGCCGCCGCCACCGGAGAAACCACCCATGCGCGCGCCGCCGCCAAACCCGCCGCCACGTGCGCCACCGCCGCCTCCGTGTCCACCGCCACGTTGGGCGTAAACCGGGGAAGAGAGTAGAGTAGAAAAAAGTAAGAAGGAGAGAACTGCGGTTGGGAGTCTCATGGATCGAGCACCTCCTAGTCCGAGAATACTCCCGCGCACCGATGGCTGCAAGCGCGATTAAATCGCGCGCCTAACCCAGGCTGCCTTCGTCGGCGGAGGGGCCGTAAATCGAGGGCACTGCCACGTTGTTGAGGCGCAGATAGACCGACAACTGGCCGCGATGGTGAATCAAGTGGTTCAAAACGAAGCTGCGGACGACGGCGATTTTGGGCATGCTCATCAGGGTCTGCTCGCCGCGCTTCAGGGACCAGATTTTCATGAAAGTATCATCGCTCGCCCCGGCAATCGCGTCGCGGGCAGCGGCGACATTCTTATCGAAGGTGGCTAACAAGTCGGCATTCGAAGCAGCCTGAAACGGTTTGAAGCCGCTGCCCATATCCATCGAATCCTGCGCGATGCTGACGGTGGCCCAGGACGGCATGTCGGCGATATGCGACGCCAGAACGCCCATGGTCATGGACTTCTCATGCGGCTTATAGCCGAACTTGGCTTCGGGAACGCGCTCGATCACTGTCCGGCAGGTCGCCATTTCGTGATCGAATTCCGGTAGCAATGCGTCTTTGATTGCCATGAGATTACATGCCTCCTTCGTCGGCGGACGGTCCGTAGATAGAGGGTACCGGCGTGTTCGTCAGGCGCAGATACACCGACAGTTGGCCGCGGTGATGGATCAAATGATTCATCATGAAGCTGCGCAGGACGGCGGCTTTGGGCATGCTGAGCAGAGTTTTGCCGTCATTTTGCAGGGACCAGGACTTCATGAACTCTTCGTTGCTCATCCCGGCAATGGCGGCGCGGGCTTCGCTGGCATTTTTGTCGAAGGCCTCAAGAAGCTGCTGGCGGTTGGCGGCCTCCGTCACTTTGTAATCGCCCTTGGAAAAATCCATGGCGTCGGATTTGGCGATGGAAGTTGCGAACATGGGCATCTCCGCCACGTGGCAGGCGAGGCGGCCCATTTTCATGGATTTCTCGTGGGGAGTCCAGTCCCATTGATTTTCGGGGACGCGTTCGAGCACCTTACGCGTGGTGCTGACTTCGTGATCGAACTCGGGAAGAAGAGTATCGCTGATTTTCATACCGGACCATTGTACCTTGCGGGGCTGCGGTAAAATGGACACAGCCGTGGAGAATATCGGGCGCTATCGGATCATCGGCGAGCTGGGCCGCGGCGCCATGGGCGTGGTGTATAAGGCGCAAGATCCGGCGATCGGGCGCATGATCGCGGTCAAGACCATCCGCCTGGGCGACCTCACCGAAGAAAGCGAGCGCGAACGGCTGCGCGAGCGGCTGTTCCGGGAGGCGCAATCGGCCGGTATTCTGTCGCATCCCGGCATCGTGACCATCTACGACATCGCCGAAGAGGGCGGCCTGGCGTACATCTTCATGGAGATTGTGAACGGGCCGCCGCTCGACAAAATGCTGAAGGCGCAGCAGACGCCGGACAAGGAAACGCTGCTCAGCATTCTGCGGCAGGTGGCGGCGGCGCTGGATTACGCGCATAAAAAAGGGATCGTCCACCGCGACATCAAGCCCGCCAACATCATGGTGCACGAGGACGGAACTGCCAAGGTCACGGACTTCGGCGTGGCGAAAATCGTTTCCCAGCAGATGACGCAGGCGGGGACCATCATGGGCACGCCCAGCTACATGTCGCCCGAGCAGGTGCAGGGCGGGAATATTTCGGGGCGCGCGGATCAGTTTTCGCTGGCGGTGATCGCTTATGAAGTGCTGACCGGCGAGAAGCCGTTCGTCGCGGATTACCTGCCGACGCTGTTGTTCAAGATCGTGCGCGAGGAACCGGCGCCGCCGCAGCGTTTGAACGGCACGCTGTCAGCGGACGTCGAGACGGTGATGCGGCGGGCTCTCGCGAAGAATCCGGCGGACCGCTACGACACTTGCGTGGATTTCGTGAACGCGCTGGCGGTGGCGTGCAATGCCTGCGGGAATTGGGTTCCGCTGCCGCGCGGGGTCAGCCACAACATGCCCACGGCGGGATCGGGCGACGGGCTGGGGGGGACACTCGCTGCGACGGTGGCGGAGAATCTGGCGGAGACGATTGCGGCTCCGCGTTCGCTGACGCCGCTGCCTGCCGTGGAGAAACGGCCTTTGCCGCCGACAGAGGACATGCGCCTGCCTAAGTTTGAGCCGGCGCCGATTCGCCAGCCCGCGACTGAAACTCTGCCTCCTATTCCGCCGGCTGCGATGCCGGTTGTGGAAGACGCGCCAGCGCCCGCCAAGGCTCGCCACAGCGGACGCAACATCATCATCGGAGTGCTGGCGGCTGGATGGGTGGTCATTGCGATCGTGATCTTCTTGTTTTGGCCGAAGACGCCACCGGTCGCTTCTCCGGCACCGCTGGTGGTGGATTCCGCGGTTCCTGCTAGTCCTGCTCCCGAGCCTGCGGCTGCGCAGCCGGTTGGACAACAAGCTACGCCTGCTCCCGTTGCGGCGAAACCTGATTTACCGAAAACGCCGCCGGGTCCGACGGAGGCTTCTTTTGAGTTGACCACTACGCCGGCTGGGGCGGAGGCGACGTTCGATGGGAACGCGGAGCTGAAGTGCACCACTCCATGCAACTTAAATCTGGCAATGGGGCGGCACACGCTGCTGCTGAAGAACGCGGGTTATCGTGAGGCGCAGCGGGTGTTCACACTGCCGAGCGATCCTGGGCTGATCGTGAATCTGGAAGCGACTGCGGGGATGTTGAGCTTGGTGACGAATCCGGCGGGGCTTACGGTGATCATCGACGGCCAGGAGCAAAGCCGCAAGACTCCGGCCAATTTTTCGCTAGCAGTGGGCGAGCATCGCGTGCAGGTGCTGCGCGGCGCTGAGAAGCAGGAGTTCACGGCGCAGATTCGCGACAACGTGGTCAGCCAGAAAAATATCGACTGGGGGCAGTAGGCGATCGCTTATTCGTGAACGGAAGTATCGAGAAAAGCCCGCAGGCGATGGCTGCGTGAGGGATGGCGCAGCTTACGCAGCGCTTTGGCTTCGATCTGGCGGATGCGTTCGCGGGTGACGGCGAAATGCTGGCCGACTTCTTCGAGCGTGTGCTCGCTGCCGTCCTGCAGGCCGAAGCGCATCTTGACGATCTTCTCTTCGCGTGGGCTGAGGGTCTTGAGGACTTCGGCGGTTTGCTCACGCAGGTTTAAATTGATAACGGCTTCTGACGGCGACACCACGCGGCGGTCAATGATGAAATCGCCCAGGTGCGATTCTTCTTCCTCGCCAACGGGTGTTTCGAGCGAAATCGGCTCTTGAGCGATGCGCAACACCTTACGCACTTTGCCCACGGGCAAGTCCATCTTGACGGCCAGCTCTTCGGTGGTGGGCTCGCGTCCCAGATCCTGCTGCAACTGGCGCTGCATGCGCACCAGCTTGTTGATGGTCTCGATCATGTGCACGGGAATGCGAATGGTGCGGGCCTGATCGGCGATGGCGCGGGTGATGGCTTGCCGCACCCACCAGGTGGCGTAGGTGGAGAACTTGTAACCGCGCAGGTAGTCAAATTTGTCGACGGCCTTCATCAGGCCGATGTTGCCTTCCTGGATGAGGTCGAGGAATTGTAAGCCGCGGTTGGTGTAGCGCTTGGCGATGGAGACGACTAAGCGCAGATTGGCTTCGATCAATTGCTTCTTGGCAATTTCGGCTTCCTGCTCGCCACGCTCGACGATTTGTAGGGTGCGGCGGAGCTCGGTGGCGGTGGCGCCGGATTCTTCTTCCAGTTGCTGAATGCGCTGGCTGAGCTGTTTGAGTTCCTTGCGGAGAACGGTGGATGCACCGTTGGCGCCGTTAGCGGGCGTTTCGAGTTTGCGCTGCAGACGGGCGATTTCGCGCTCGATGGGGCGCAGCTGTTCCACCACTTCGCGCAGGTTCCTGGCCAGGGCGCGCCGCGTGCCGGAAGTAAACTGAATGCCGCGGATCAGGCGCGAGATCACCACCATAGTGCGCGCCAGGCTCCAGCGCAGCGTGCGGTGCATCTTGGGCTTCATGCTGCGCGAAATGGCTTGCAGCTTCTGGCGGAATTGCTGGGCCTTGCGGTAGTTCTTGTCGATTTCGGCGATGACGGCGAGGAGTTCTTCGGCGCGTTCGGGAAGAACTTCGTCGGCGACCACCAGATCCGGCATGATCAGCACGTCGCGGATCACGGTAGGATCTTCGCGCAGCATGTCCGGCATGGCCAGAATTTCGCGAATCACCAGCGCCGAGCGGGAGATGGCTTTGCGTACGGCGGCCTGCCCGCGCTCGATGCGCTTGGCGAGTTCGATTTCGCCTTCGCGCGTGAGCAGCGGCACCGATCCCATTTCGCGCAGGTACATGCGCACCGGATCGTTGGTCTTGTCGTTGAGCTCCTGGACGAGATCGAGCTCGCCGGGCTCTTCGGCTTCTTCAACTTTTTTGTCGAACTCGGCTTTGGGTTCTTCGAGGATCTCGACGCCGGCGGTATCGAGCTCAGTGAGCAGATCGTCGAGTTCGCGGCCGCCCGGATAGTCTTCGGCGAGCAGATCGTTGACTTCGTCATAC
This sequence comes from Bryobacterales bacterium, assembly GCA_963710155.1. GTDB lineage: Bacteria > Acidobacteriota > Terriglobia > Bryobacterales > Bryobacteraceae > Palsa-187. The sequence continues at coordinate 348,737 of CAVPZQ010000013.1, forward strand.
AGCACGTAGCCCTTCTGCTTGCCCGCGCTCATGAGCTGCTTCATCCGCCCGAATTTTTCGCTGCCTGCCACGCTTACTTGAACCCCATCACTCGCGAATCCGATTGCATGAACTCACGTCACGCGGTAGCCACCAGTGTACAACACCGTCCTACCGCATCCTTTGCACTCTTCCGCTACCCATCACGCTTGACTTCTTCTTCCAGGCGTTGTAACTCGGCGGTCCAGTGAAGCGCTTCTTCAGACCGTCCTTCGCGTCCCGCGGTCTTCACGCGAGCACGTAATTCATCGAGCTGGCTGCGCTGGAAATTTGCTTGCAACCGCCGCAGACAGGCGTCGGCCTGGGCCAAACACTCGTTGTCATCTTCTATCTCATCGGCTGCGGCAATGTCGTGCAGTAGGGTGCGTCCGGCGTCGCTCAGGCGGGCGTCCAGGGCGGCAAAATTGACTGGGCCGGCCTCTGCCATTTGCCTTAGTGCGTCGAGAACCTCGCGGGAGACGAAGCCAGTGGTCAACCCGACGGGGAGACGGGGCAGAATCTGCTGGCGGGTCTCTTCGCTCGATAGCAGCGTATTCAATAAGATCCGTTCGAGCGCCGGGATCTGGACGGCGGCTCGCTTGGGTTGAGGCGCCGCGACTTGGCCGGGGGCGTGGCGCTCGGTGGCCGCTTTCTTGAACTGCTCGAGCATCAGGCTGGATTCGACACCTAAGTAGCCCGCGAGATCGCTGGCCACGGCGGCGCGCTCGAGTTTATCGGAAATTTTCTGCACGGCGGGCAGTAAAAACTTGAAGGCATCCATGCGGCCGTCGGCGCCGCGCATGTCGAACTTTACGCGAGCGCGATCGGCTAGCCAGTGGAAGTAGCTGCTGGCTGAATCGAGCTGGGCGCGATAGGCGTCGGCGCCAAACTGTTTCACATACTCATAGGGATCGAGCTTGGCATGCGTGGCGTCGCCCGCGCCGCCTCCGAAGGCGAGCACTTTCACGTGCAGACCTTCGTCGAGCAGAAGCTGGATGGCGCGCTCAGCAGCGTTGGCACCGGCGTCGTCGGGATCGAAATTCACAACTACAGTATCGGCGTGACGGTGCACGGCGCGAACTTGCGTGTTGGTTAAAGCGGTGCCGCAGCTGGCCACTACTTCTTTCACTCCCGCCGCGTAAACCCCTATGACATCCATGTAGCCTTCGACCAGCACCGCGCGGTTGGATTTCCGCATGGCATCGCGCGCGTGATGGAGGTTATACAAGGTGGATGTCTTGCGGTAGATCGGCGTTTCGGGAGAATTCAAATATTTTGGCTGATCGTCTGGGCGCATCGCGCGGGCACCGAACGCGATCACTTTTCCGGATTCGTTGTGAATGGGAAACATCAGGCGTCCGCGAAAGGCATCGAAGCAGCCCGTGCCTTCATTGCGACGCCGGACTAAGCCTGAGGCTTCCATCTGTTCCGGGGAAAACCGCTCCTCTTGTAGCTTCCGCGTTAAAGCTTGGCCTTGCGGATCAGAATAGCCTAGCTCGAAGGTTTCGATCAGCTCGGCGCTGAGGCCGCGCTGGTCGAGATAAGCGCGCGCTTCGCCGCCTTGCGGGCCGTTGAGTGCGGCGCGATACAGTTTTGAGCGCGATGACGTGCATTTCATGGAGGGCGCCGCGCAACTTCGAATCGGCGTCGGAATACTCGGGGCGCTGCGGCATGGGGATGCCGTGGCGTTCGGAAAGCAGCTTGAGAGTTTCCGGAAAAGTGAGGCCGTCGACTTCCATCACGAACTTCAGGACATCGCCGCCGGCTCCGCAGCCGAAGCATTTGTAGAACTGGCGCGACTGGTTGACGTTGAAGGACGGAGTTTTTTCCTGATGGAACGGGCACAGGCCCAGGTAGCGGCCGGTGGCGCCAACGCGGCGCAGGCGAACATACTCGCCGACCACCTTGACGATGTCGATGGAAGATTTTAGTTGCTCGACAAAGTCCATTGTAGATTTCCAGAGTAGCGCTTTCGGATGCGGCAAGGAAAAAACAAATTCATGTTAAAATGTTTTTGTGATTGCGGCCGCCACGCAGCGCAGTTCGCTGGAACAGGTAGAGGAATTCAGGGAACGCACTGCACGCAAACTGCGGGACTTGCGTTGTCCGCTGCATGGGCAGACGCCGCGGTTGCGTTTCCAAGGTTCGACCCTGCGCGATATCACTATTCGCATGAGCGGGTGTTGCGACACGCTGCTGGGACTCGCCAATCAAAAGATTGCCGATCGCGCTTGAGCTACACCGCGTATTCGACCACCAACGCGGTGATGTCGTCGCGAACGGCGCCGCCTTCGGTAAATTGATTCACCGCTTCGAGCAGCGCGGCGTGCAATCCCGTAGCATCCAGCGCTGCGTTTTCGCGCAGGCATTTGCGGAGGCGTTCGGTATCGAAGAACGCGCCGTCGGCGCCTTCGGCTTCGGTGAGGCCGTCGCTGTAGATCACTAATTTGTCACCGGGAGTCAGTTGCCGCTGCAGCATTTGGAAGGGCGCTTCCTCCAGCATGCCTACCGGCATCGACGTCGTGTTGAGAGTCTGCAGGCGGCCGTCGGGGCTCACCAGAAACGGAGCGCAATGGCCGGCGTTGCTGTAACTCAATAGGCCTGACTGTTCGAGGATGCAGTAGAACACTGTCGCGTATTTTTCGCCGCGCGTGCGCTGCAACAGGAATTCGTTGAGGCGGGCCATGCGCGGGGCGATGTGCTGCGGGTCTCCGGACGCCATCAGGAATATCCCTTGCAGCAAACTGGCGAGCAGCGCGGAACCTACGCCTTTGCCGGAAACATCGGCAACCACTGCGGTCCACGATGTCGGCGAATTCTGGCGCACGTCGAAATAATCGCCGCCCACCTGCGTCGAAGGCGAACTGGATCCGGCGGCGCGGAACCATCCGGTTTGCGGCAGGGAGGAGGGTTGCAGGCCCTGTTGGATTTCGCGCGCCAGGCGCAGTTCGTCTTCCATGCGAAGTTTGCCGCGCTCCTCTTCGATGAGGCGGGCGTTTTCGAGAATGGTGGAGGCCTCGATGGCCAGGGTCTGCAGGAGCTCGCGGTTGCCGGAGGAGAGGTCGGCCGGCGTCACGCGCGAATCCATGTAGATCAAGCCCACGGTATCTTCCATGGCGCTGACGGCGCGGGTATCGTCGGGAGCGCCGCTGCGCAGACGGATGAGCGGCAGGCATACGACGCTACGCAGCTCCAGTTGGGCTACCGTCATCTCCGGGCGCACGCCTTGCTCTTCGAAAGGATCGAAGGTCATCGAGAGCAGGTCGCGGCGCGAGGCCAGGGCGCGGCGGATCAGATGGCGGGGAACGCGCAATTCTTCTGCTTCGAGCTCACGGCCGGTGTTGTCACGGGCAACGGTAACGTCGAGGTCGGCATTCTTGTCGCCTTCCGGGCGCAGCAGCAGGAAGCCACGCTCGCAACGGGTGACGGCCAGGGCCGCGTCCACCACCGCCGTCAGCACCTCTTTGGTGGAAAGCGAATTCTGCAAGGCTCGCGCTACTTCCACGAGCGAACGCAGCTTCACTAGGTTATCGGCACCGTGATCTTCGCCAACGGAGGGGGAAGTGGATCCGAACTGTTTGAGCAGCCGTTGAATGTCCTGCTTCTCGACGGAGAACGTGAGCTGGTAGGAATCCTTCACGCCGAATTCGATGCGATCGGAATTACGCAGCACGTGACGCGCGACCTGCTTGCCGTTAACCCAGGTGCCGTGGCGGCTGTTGAGGTCCTCGACGACGTAGTTGCCGTTTTCGAAAACAATGCGGCTGTGATTTCGCGAAGTGCGGTTATCGCGCAGCACCAAGCTGTTGCCGGACTGGCGGCCGATCGTGAACGGCATGGCCTCCAGCGGCACGCGGCTGCGCTGGCCGGAGGGCGCGAGGACTAAAAGTACTGCGGCGGGACGCTCAGCCATTACCCAGCTTGTTCGGCGCGCGTCTTCTCGGCCGAGTCCTGCGCGAGCTGCGACTGGCAATCCGGACAATAGCCGCCCATTTCCGTGCGCGCCGTCACAATCTTGAAGCCCAGGCTGCTTTCCATTTGCCGGCGCATTTTTTGCAGCGGCTCGCCGAAAAATTCTTCGATCTTGCCGCAGCGCAGGCAGATGAGGTGTGCGTGCTCCTGCTTCAGGCGGCTCTCATAATAATGCTGGTCGCCTTCGAAGTGGAGCAGGTCCAACTCATCGACCAGGCCGCCGAGTTTCAAAAGCTTGAGCGTGCGGTAGACGGTGACGCGGTTCAGCTTCGGGTCTTTCTCTTTGGCCAACTGATAGAGGGCTTCGGCGTTGAGGTGTTTGCCGGAGCGATCCAGCAGATCGAGCAGAATCCGGCGCTGGCGCGTGAGCCGCACTCCGCGTTCTCTGAGCGAGTTCTGAATTCCAGCCGCGGGCATCACTACCTTGAGGGTAGCAAATCGCGAGTCACGGCAGACTGCAAAGTTGTATGTAGCGAGCGCCATGGAGGTTGCGAATTTCCGCGGGGTGGGTTTGTTGCAAGCGGCGATTACAATCGTGCGGTATGACGAAACGCTTTCGATTGTATTGGCTGAAGGAATCCGGATGCGAGTTGGGGACTCCGGTGGATGCGGATGAGCTGGACACAGTCATCCGTGCGCGCGTGCTCGAATTAGCGGGGGACGATGGTGGGCCGCTGACGCTGCATCTTCCGTTCCTGGATGGCCGGGAATCGCGGAGGCGGGCGGAGTCCTTACGCAGCGTAGTGCTGGAGCGCGAGGGCGACGTGATCCGCAGCGTTCCACCGAATCCGGCGGCGGCTCTGCGCGACCACGCGGCCATGTTAGTAGCTACGCATCCGGCTTGGATTCATGCGCCCGACGAGCTGCAGCCGCGCTATTTTCAGACATGGCAGGTGGTGTCGCAGGCGCTGCAGAAGGCGCTGCGCACGTGGATTCCGGAAATGTACTTCCGCGATCCTGCAAGTTATGAAGATCGCGACGCGGCGTTTCCGCTGCTGGTGTATGCTGCCAGCCGCCCCTGCCGCGGGCGCCCGCGCACGGAATTCACGTACGACGTGGTGGATGAGGAAACGCTGCCCAACGCGTTCCATCTGATTGGATCGTCGCTGCAGGCGGTGCTGGGAAAAGTGGAGCAGCGGCTGCATGAGTGTGGGCGTCCGGAACTGGCCCGGCGCTATGCGCCGCGCTGGCATCAGGACGTGCTGCGCGCGGTGCAGAAAAAGCCTCGCCAATTCCTGGGATTGCTGGGCGATGAAGCAGCGGTGGTCAACTCCGTGATCGACCTGGGAACCGCGCACCGGATGCAAGCGGTGAAGCCGTTTGCGAAGTGGGCGACGGTGGCGCTGCGCAGTATGTATGGCATGGATCTGCGGTCGCTCGCCTTCGCTGCATTGGAGGAGGCGACACGAGCGTTGGATGTAAGCTGTTAGGGTGCTGGCCAAATTTTTGGTTTTGATCTGGTGTGCGGGTTTCGCTGCGGCGGCTTCGAACGTGGTGGTATTTGAAGGCGCTCGCTTGATCGTGGATGCGCGGAAAGCGCCGATTGAGGACGCGGCGTTTCTGGTGGAGAACGGGCGCGTCGTCAAGGTGGGCAAAAAGGGGGAACTGAAGATTCCGGCGGGGGCGACGCGGGTCGACCTCAGCGGGAAGATAGTGATGCCGGCGCTGCTCGATCCGCATGTGCACTTGGGCTATCAGAAGGGCATCACTTATTCGGCGGCGAATTTCACGCGCGCGAACGTGATCGATCAGTTGGACCGGTATGCCTATGCGGGCGTGGCGGCGGTGCTTTCGATGGGAACGGATCTTGGCGATCTGCCGTTTGAATTACGGGCGGAACGGGCGCCGGGGCGCGCGCTGCTTTTTACCGCGGGCAAAGGGATGGCTTCGCCGGATGCTGGGCCTGGCAATGCGGAATTGAAGCCGTCGGCTTACGCGCTGACTTCCGAGGCGGAGGCACGGCGGGCTGTTCGCGAACAAGTCGCGAAGAAAGTGGACTTCATTAAGGTCTGGGTGGACGATCGCAACGGGACGGTGAAGAAGACTCCACCGGAGATTTATCGGGCGATCATTGACGAGGCGCATAAACTGCACACGCGGGTGGTGGCGCACGTGTATTATCTGGAGGACGCGAAGGGACTGGCGCGCGCGGGGATCGACGCGTTCGCTCATCTGGTGCGCGATCAGGAGATGGACGATGAGTCGATCGCGTTGGTCAAGGAACACCATATATTCATGATGCCCAACTTAGGTCTGGCCGAATCCCGCGCGCATGCGGAACCGGCGGCGTGGCTCGACGATCCGCTGTATCGCGAAACCACGCCAGCGGCGCTAGTGGAACGCGTGCGCGCGTCTTATGCGCAGCGCACACCGGCGGCAGTGGAGGCGGCGCAGAAGACCTATCGCATCATGCAGCGGAATTTAGCGAAACTGAACGCGGCGGGCGCTGTGATCGGCTTCGGCGCAGACTCAGGTGCGGTGCCGGATTATTTTCACGCTTACAACACGCATCGCGAATTGCAACTGATGGTGGAGGCGGGCATGACTCCCGCGCAGGCGCTGACAGCGGTAACAGTGACTTCCGCTGAGTTCCTGCGCTTGCAGGATCACGGCACACTCGACGCCGGCAAGGCCGCTGACTTCCTGGTGCTAGATGCGGACCCGCTCAGCGATATTGCGAACACCCGCAAGATCTCCAAGGTTTATTTACGTGGCCAGGAACTGGATCGCGCGGCGATGCGGGCGGCGTTTCGCTAACGCTACTTCACGATCTCGACTTGCAGCGATACGTCCAGCGTTTTCGGCGGCAGGCACATGGAACTGTTGCAGGCTTGATAACGGAGTTTGCCGGTTAAAGTCTTGGGCCCCGGCTCGGCGTTCGCGGCCGCTTTGAAATGCGTCACGATCTGGAATTCGCCAGTGTAGACCGATAGCGGCTTTTCCGAAAAGCTGTACTTACCCATCTCCGGTTTCGGGAAAGAGAAGCCGGCGGCTTCGAGGGGGCCGGGATTCCAGGTGAGGCGCAGCGGGATCAAATAATCGTCGGAAGGCATGTTGCTGTTGACGTGATAGCCGGAACGCAAGTCGAGCGGCAGCACGGAATCGACGGTTGCGCCGGGCTTCGCCACCACTTTGCGCGGCGGCGTGTAATTAAGGACGTTGCCCTGCGCGAAGGCCTGCGCCCGTGAGGCCGGCGAGAGGGCCAGCGCTAATATTGCGCACAGCAGCAGTTTTTGGAACTTCAAGAAGTTTGAGAATTTCATTCTGGTAATCCCGTTTGTCCACTAGGCCCACGTGGTTGGTGGCGATGCGGCCCTGGCGGTCAAGCACAAAGGAAGTGGGCAGCGCCTCGATATCCCCGAATTGCTGGGACACCACTTCCGAGGCAATCATGACGCGATAGTTGATCTTGTGCGACGCGATGTAAGGGCGCACGGACTTCCAGCCGTCATCGTCCATCGACAAGCCCAGGACGGCAAAACCTTGATCCTTATATTTCTTCTCGAATTCGACGAACCAGGGAATTTCCACTTCGCAAGGTCCGCACCAGGTGGCCCAAAAATTTACCAGGACGACTTTGCCGCGATAATCGGTGAGGTTGACGGGATTGCCGTCAGCATCCTTCAATGTGAAGTTAGGGGCTTTCTGGCGCTGGCCTTCGGATTTGAGTTCGCGCGGGTGCGAACAAGCTGCCAGGAACAGTCCTAACGCCAACGAGGCCGCGGCAACCTGGATTCGGCTCATCACACCTTTAAAGTATCATGCCCGTTTCGCAGGGTGTCCGTGAACCACCGGCGGCGGAGGCGGCGCAGAGGACTGGCGAGCGTGAATTCGTCATGCGTGCGGAGTCCGGCAAACAGCCACGCCGCGGTGTCGCAGAAACTTTCGCACGCGTAGCGGCGCCAGCGGGGCGTGCGGCTGCGGATATCTTTGGGACTCAGCGTATCTTTGCGCCATTCCGCGCTCCAACCCAGCTCGCCCGCTGCTCCCGCCGCCAACTCATGCACTAATACGTCCTCCCAACCGCGGCGCTGCTGGTTCGAAAGCCGCCCCCACGCGAAATGAAAAAGCTCGTGGATCAGGATGCGCTCGAATTCACCACGGCGCGCGAACACGGCGGCATCGAGCAGAATCAGGCGGCGTGGAATCGAGGCAGCGGCCAAGTGCGAACCCAGCGAGCGGCGCACCTCCACGCGGATGGGGCGGCCGGACAACTGGGGAAACACAATTACTTCGCGGGAGCAGCGGGAGGCGCGGCCACGGCGGGCGCTCCCGGGACCGGTATTTTTGTCTGCGTGAAAAACTGCACGTTTTCCACTTGGGGGTCAAACTTCTTACCCACGCTGCTCAGCCACTCGTTCAGATGAGACTGGCGAAGTTCATCGCCAATCGCGCCGCGCAGTTCGTCCATCGGCTGAGTGGTCTTCTTTTCCACGCGTATGATGTAGAACGCGCTGGCCTGCCGCAGCGGGTCCGTGACTTCGCCTTCGTTCAGCGCCAGCACGGCTTTTTTGACGTCGGCGGAATAAGAGCTGTTGGTATTCACCATGCCGAAGTCCCCGCCGGCGGCTTTCGATGCAGGATCCTCGGAGTGTTCCGCCACCAACTTGCCGAAATCCGCGCCCCCGCGAATCTGCTTCACCAGATCTTCTGAGAGCTTGAGGGCGTCGGCCTCGCTGCGCTGCGTCTTCGAGGCGGCTCCTTCGGACAGCGAACGCGCGATGTCTTCGATAGATTGATTTTGCGGCACCGCACCCACCACCGGAGCGGAGGGTTTGAACGCGATGTAGATCACTTTGATCTTGGCCTGCTGGTAGCGCGCCAGGTTGTGATCGTAAAAATCCTTGACCATCTGATCGGTGATCTTGAAGAAGTTGTGCTCGTGGCTCACCATGGCCGAAGCCATGGCGTTGGCGCGCAGAAAAGCCAGTTGTTCCTTCATGGGGCTTTCGTCGCCCAGCTTGGTGCGCTCGGCCTCGTCCGACAGATAGCGCAGCATGTACAACTGCTGCACCGCGTATTTCGGATTCTGGTTGAAGAGCTGGACGAATTCCTTGGGCATGATCATCAGGCTTTTGCGGATTTCGCCGGCGGTGACCGGCATGCCGTCTACCTTGGCGACCACGGCGTCGTCGGGGACGTCAGTCTGGGGAGGCGTCTGAGCAAACACGTTAGTGAACGACAGGCCGCAAAAAAATGAAAGAATGAGGCAATACTTCATGGTGTTCTTTATCAAATTTAACATGCTCCCGAGCTTGAGTAGACGCACACCGGCGGGTTTGGTTTGCTGGGGCCGCACGCTGACGCGCGGCGGTTCGCTATAGTAACTGGAAAGTGACTGCTGCTTCCGGATGGCTCAGTTTATGCGTAGCGCTGAGCGGATTTCTGTGTGGCTGCGGCAATCTGCCGGAGCCCTATGCCCCGCCCCCGCAGAGCCCGGTCTTTGCGGCTCCGATCGGCGGCGTGCGGGTGCTGAATATGGCCGACGCGGACGCCGAGACGCTTTTTGTGCAGGACATATCGCCGTCGCTCCAGGCCAATACCTGGCGCTGGACAGGGAAGCGGCCGGCTATCCGCATGTTCCCGGGGACCGCGCAGAAACTTAACTACTCGATCGATTTCGCGATATCGGACACTACCTTTGCGCAAACCGGGCCGGTGACGGTTGGGTTTTTCGTGAACGATCATTTGCTGGACCGGGTCCACTACGCCGCGCCCGGCCGCCAGCGCTTCGAGAAAAGGGTGCCTGCAGAATGGATGGATGCCAACGAATATACGAGCCTCGCCGCTGAAATCGACAAGGTATGGATCCCCGAGAAGCGGGACGCGCAGCCGCTGGGCTTCATTCTGGTGTCGCTGGGTTTAGAGCAGAAATGAGAGCTCTGGTTGCGCTGGCGGGAGCGGCCTTTACGGCGGCTGCTTGTTATGCGTTGGGTTCGGTGATCGCGGCGCGGGTGGGCGTGCGGCTGCGGCGCGTCGAGAAATTTCCGTTGGCTTTCGTGCTGGGCGCGTCCCTTTTGCATCTGGCGATTTTTGCGGTGTTGGCTCTGCACATCGCTTATAAGCCGGTATTGTGGCTGCTGCTGGCTGCTTGCGTAGGGATCGCGCTTCGCACGGGTGACTGGCGGTTGCCCGCGGCCGAGGAAAAGCCGCCGGGAACGCAGATGCCTCGCGCCATTCGCTACCTTTTCGGCATCGTCGCGGCGGCTTTCACAACACTCTATTTGTTCAATGCGTGGGCGCCGGAGATCAGCCCGGATGGGGCCAGTTACCACTTGGGTTTGACGGCGCGGTATCTGCGCGCGCGCGGATTTGAGCGAATTACCACCAATATGCTGGCGAGTTTCAGCGGCGGGGTGGACATGCTGTACATTCCGGCGTTCGCTATCGGCCATCACTCGGCGGCGGCGCTGCTGCATTTCACATTTCTCATCGCGCTGGCGCTGATGGTGCTGGCCTACGGCCAACGAATCGGCAAACCACTGGCGGGAGCTGCCGCGGCGCTGCTGGTGTACGCGAGTCCGGTGGTGGGGATCGACGGGACTACGGCCTACACGGACGTGGCCGTCGCCGCGATCGTGTTTTCGGTGTTTTACTGGACCCAGTTGTGGGATGAAAATCGCGATCAGCGAATCCTGATCGTCATCGGGTTGTTGGCCGGGTATTGCTACGCGGCGAAGTACACGGCCTTCGTCATGATCGTTTACGCCCTCGGATTTGTCATCTGGCGCACGCGACAATGGCAGCCTGCTTTGACGGTGGCAGGATGCTCGCTGGTCATGATCGCGCCGTGGGTGATTAAGAACTGGATTTACGTGCATAATCCAGTGGCTCCGTTTGCCAACCAATGGTTTCCGAACCCATACTTCTACGTGGCGGTGGAAAGAGATTGGACTGCGACGCTGCGTGATTATCGTTTGAAAAGCTTGTGGACGCTGCCGCTCGAAGTGACAGTTCGCGGACTGGCCACTCAGGGATTGCTGGGGCCGGTCTTTCTGGCGGCTCCGCTGGCGCTGCTGGCGCTGTGTAACCGCGAGGGGCGCAAACTGCTGCTGCCGTGTGCTCTGGTTTTGCTGCCGTATATCGGCAATATCGGGACACGCTTTTTAATTTCGAGTTTGCCGTTTTTGTCGCTGGGTTTAGCGCTTACGCTGGAGGCGGCGGCGCCGGTTTTGTTGGTCGCGGCGATCCTGTTCCATGCGGTGAGTTCGTGGCCTTCCGTCATGAGAACTTATAGCGACACCTGGGTTTGGTCTTTGCACGACATCCCTTATAAGGCGGCGCTGCGCATCATCCCGGAAGGAACCTTCCTGGCGGATCACCTGGATTATCAGTGGGCGCGTATGCTCGAAACAGAAGTTCCTCCTGGGAAATTAGTTTTCTCCTTTACGGGCGTGCCGGATGCCTACACCACTCGCGAGGTGCTGATCAGCTACTGGGGCGCGCTGAATAACGATATCGGGGACGCGCTCACCATGGGTTGGAATAAGCCGTGGCAACCGGGCCAGCTGTGGATCTTTTCAGTGCCTAAGCAAAAATACCGGCGACTGCGTCTGGTGCAAACTGCGACGGGGACCTTTCGGCAGGAGCAGTGGAACATCCATGAGCTGCGCTTTTTCCATGACGGGGTGGAATTGCCGCGGGGGGCGCAGTGGCGCTTAGAGGCTTGGCCCAATCCGTGGGGCGTGCAGCGCGCGTTCGACAACTCCGAGGCCACGCGCTGGAGGAGTTGGGATACGCTGCGCCCGGGAATGTGGATGGCGGTGGATTTCGGGCAGGACGAACTGGTGGATCAGGTGCACGTCGAATTGTCGGGCGATGAGTGGGATGCACGGATGCATTTGGAAACCGTGGACCCCGCGGGCCGCTGGATTCCTCTTACGGCGCAATCGGAATTGCGAAAGGTGAACTATTCAGGATTACTGCGGCGAGCGGCGACGTATGAGGCGCACCTGCGGGGTGTGGACTATTTCTTAATCAAAGACGACGACTTCGGCGCGAAAGATTATGCGGAGTTTCCGGAAAGTTGGGGATGGACTCGCCTGGCACACTCTTACGGTGCGAGTTTATATAGGGTGAATCCGTGAGCCGCTGGTTTCTGGGCGTGGACGGCGGGCAATCGAGCACCTCGGCGCTGATCGGCGATGAGGCCGGGCGGGTGGCGGGCGTGGGCTACGCGGGACCTTGCAACCATGTGAGCACCGCGGAAAGCCATGCGCGCTTCCGGGACGCGATTGGCGGAGCGGTGGGCGCGGCACTCAAGGCGGCTGGGTTGAGCGACGTGCGTTTCGCGGCGGCCTGCTTGGGCTTGAGCGGCGGTCCTGCGGATAAGGAAGCGTTGGCGCGGGAGTTGGTGGCGGCGGAACAATATCGCATCACCAATGACGCGGTGATTGCGTTACTGGGTGCGACCGGCGGCGAGCCGGGCGTGATCGCGATCTCGGGCACTGGTTCCATCGCTTACGGCCGCAACGCGGAAGGCCGCACCGCGCGGGCCGGCGGCTGGGGCTATGTATTCGGTGATGAGGGAGGCGCGTTCGACCTGGTGCGGCAGGGGGTGCGCGCAGCGTTGCGTCACGAAGAAGGCTGGGGGCACTCAACGACGTTGCGCGAGCTGCTGCTCGAAGCCACTGGCGCGACCAATGTGAACGACTTGCTGCATCGCTTCTACACGCCCGATTACCCGCGCGCGCGGATTGCCTCTTACGCCACGCTAGTGGATGAAGCGGCGCGCAATGGGGACGCCGTCGCGCGCGATATTCTGCATGGCGCGGGGCAGGCGCTGGCTACTTTCGTGGCCGCCGTCCGCCGGCAGTTGTTCCATCGCGGCGAACGGGCGCGTATTTCCTATATCGGCGGCGTGTTTCGCAGCGAGATTTTGTGCGAACGCTTCGCGATGCTGGTGCAGCTGGAGAGTGACGCTCCGGTCCATCCACCGGCGATGGGTCCGGCGGCGGGTGCATTGATCGAGGCTTACCGCATGGCGGGGCTCAACGTACATCCGTCGAATGTTCCGCCCGGCGTGTAAACATAAGAGAATCTTGGAACCCATTTCTCATTTCTTTTACTCTGACCGGCTGAAGCTCCAATTCTGGGATTGGGGGACCGAAGGCAAGCCGGCGTTGATCCTGGTGCATGGCGGGCTGGATCATGCGCGCAATTGGGATTGGGTGGCCAAGGCGCTGCGTGACGATTACCATGTCTACGCGCTCGATCTGCGCGGGCACGGCAATAGTGCGTGGGCTCCGGGGGCGCTGTATAGCATCGCCGAACACATTCTGGATCTGTCGGTGCTGGCGGACATCATCAACCAGTTTCCGGTACGCATCATCGGTCACTCTTTGGGGGCCATCACGACTCTGCTCTATGCGGGTGTGTTTCCAGAGCGGGTCGCCAAGCTAGTGGCAATCGAAGGCTTGGGACTGCCGCTGCAGGAGGCGCGCTACACGGCGCCGGAACGCATCCGCCGCTGGATCGAAAAGATTCGGGCGGTGGAAAATCGCACGCCAGCACAGCTATCCGAATCTCGAAGCCGCGGTGGCGCGGATGAAGGAAGCAAACCCGTTTCTGACGGATGAAGTAGCCAAGCATTTAACGCTGCATGGGACGAATTGGAACGCTGACGGATCCATCATCTGGAAGTTCGATAACTACGCGCGGCTGTTTCCTCCTTACGGCGCGAATCTGCAGGAGGCGGCTGAGATCCTGCGGCAGATTTCGTGTCCAACGCTGTTGTTTTGGGGGCGGCAGAGTTTCGCGAAGGACCCGGAAACGGACCCCCTGGCGCAGGAGATCGCGAATCGACGGATTGTAAAAGTGGACCAAGCCGGTCACTGGCTGCATCACGATCAGTTGGAAATTTTTCTGCGCCAGACCAAGAAGTTCTTGGCTGAATAGCGTTCGCTTGGACGAGTCTGTGCTGTAACTCGTTTTTCAGTTGCGGCGTCAGAATAAGACGTAGGATGAGAAATCATTATCGCTACCTTCTGGCGTTGAGCCTGCTGGCGGCCCTGGCCGTGTTCAAACTGTGGGTTCTGCCGCTGCGTTCCAGTTTCTGGGTAGACGAGATGGTGACGGCGTTTGTGGTGCACTACGGCGCCTCGCATCCTTCGCTGACGGTGGCTCCGCAAGTGGTTGCTACGGTTTATTACTGGCTCCCGTGGGCCGCCGAGCGCCTGTGGGGCTTTTCCGAAACCGCGTATCGCGTCCCATCGACGTTAGCCATGGGGCTGGCGCTATTTCTGCTGGCGCGCTTGGCGATGCGCTTGATTCACCCGGGCGCAGGCTGGTTCGTGGTGTTCGCTGCTTTGACGTTGCGCGGCATCAACTATGAGGCGGCCGATGCGCGGCCCTATGCGCTGGCCACTTGCGTGGCGCTGGGGGCGGCGTGGTTTCTGGTGCGGTGGCTGGATACGGCGCGCTGGCTGGATGCGCTTGGCTACATCGTTTGCGCGGCGCTCTTGTGGCGCGTGCATCTGATCCTGTGGCCGTTCTATCTGGTGCTGGCCGGCTACACACTGCTGCGAGCGCTACGAGGGGAAACACCGGTGTCGTGGTGGGGCATCGCAGCGGTCTACGCGCTGGTGGGCGCGGCGCTCATCCCGGTACTGGTGACAACTCTGAAACTGTTAGCCGAGACGAAGGCGCACGTGATTTTCACCCAGCCCCCCACTTGGCGCGAGTTCGGCGGTTCCTATAAGTTCGTGCTGGTAGCAGGGGCGGGCGCAGGTGCGTGGCTGCTGGGTCTTTGCCTCAAATGGCCGCGGCAGAAACCAGCCTCCGGGCCGGCTCTGCTGTTCATTCTGGGCTGGTGGGTATGCCAGCCGCTGGCGTTGTTCGCATTTTCGCTGCTTACCGGCAACAATGTGTTCGTGACCCGCTATCTATGGCTTTCGCTGCCAGGGGCGGCCCTGGCAGCCACCGCGGCGGCCGCCTGCTTTATCCCGAGCGATGCCTGGAAGCCCGCGGCGGTCCTCCTCGGCAGCGGAGTGGTGCTGCTGATGGGCGGAGTTCCGCACCTGGCGCCGCTGCATCACGGCTCCAACTGGCGCGAGGCGGCGCGCGAAATCCGTAGCCTGGGAATTCAGCCCGATACCCCAGTGGTTTATCCCAGCCCGTTCATCGAAGCGAAATTCCCGGTGTGGAAACCCGACTACTCGCTTCCCGGCTTCCTGTATTGCCACCTGCTCACCTATCCAGTAGGTGGCACGCCATACCTATTGCCGTTTACGACGACGAGCGAAGCAGAACAATACGCGGCAACGATTGCCGGGGGCGTGCTGGCTGCTTCGCGCAGATTCGTGCTCTACGGCGGACAACTAAACGTCGATCACTGGCGGCGCTTCTTCTCGGAGCGCCCCGCATTAGCGGACTGGCACAGCCAGAAGCTGGGATCGTTTGGCGACGTCGAGGTAGTGGTTTTCGAAAAGCTACCTTGCATAGGCTGCAATACGGCGCTCCAGCACAGCGCCATGGGTAACGCCGATGCGGGGAGTCTTGCGGCCGCAGGGGCAAGGTGAATCGTCCACGGATTCTCCATGTAGCGATAGAGCTGGTGAGGCGATGTGCAAACCGTCGTGGGCTTCGCATTCAGCGGCGAGTAGCTTACCGGATTTACCGACGATCTGCTCGAACACCGGCACGCGGAAAGCCCACCACATAGCGTCGCGATCTGCATCGCTCATTCTTTGCTGTTCAGGGCGCCACAGAATAATGATGGAGTGCGTCAGCGAAGGAATGCCTTCGCGCGCAATAGCGTTCAATTGCTCAAGAGTGCCGGCGACGGCTGCGGGAGCGAAGGCCGCCGCGTCGACGTTCCAGCCGTCCGGGAACACACGCACCGGGCGGTTGGTCAGCACGCTTTCGTTAAACCAGGGAACCAGCACCGCTGTGCGGGGCGCGGGATGGACGGGGTACACAAACGGGTCCCTCCGTCCGCTTCGAAATAATACGCCAGTCACAACTAAAACGTCGGTTCAGGCGGCCATTATTCTCAGCAGATTTTCACTGAAGATGGCGCGGGCGTCGGCCAGGCTCACGCCCAGCTCGTACAGCGCCTTGCTCTGATCCTCGAAAATCTGGTGGTGCCAGCCACGCGGGAAATAGGAAGAGTCGCTGCCGAAGAGCAGGCGCTTGGGGCCGACGACGTCGAGCGCATGACGGAAAACCTGGCGCAGATCCACGTGCGATTCCTGGTAGCGCATCCAGCGGTTACTACTGGATGTGTCGAGGTAAACGTTGGGACAGAGATCTGCCAGCATTAGCACCTCGCGCAAATATCCAGCGCCGAAGTGCGGAACGATGAAGGGGACCTGGGGATGGCGCGCGGCTACCGCATGCAGGTCGATGGGGTTCGAGAAACGCAGGTCGAACGGCGAGGGCAGGCCGAGCTTTTGGCGCACACCGACGCTCAAGGCTCCGCAGTGGACGAAGACGGCGCGCTTCATCTGACCGGCCCATTCGAGCACGGGCTCGACGATGGGGTCGTGGATCGAATACCCGTGCATGGCGGGAAACAGGCAGGCCACGCGAATGCCCGTAAATGTTGCGGGATCCCAGGCGCGCGGATTTACCATGGCCCAGGCGAAGAAGCGGTCAGGATGGGCGCGGACGGCGGCGGTAACGGAATCGTGATCGCCGGGCAGGCTGGCGATGAGGGCGGCGCGGTCGACGCCATGGCGGTCGAGTTCACGGGCCCACTGCTCGGAAAGTTTTTCGGGTTCAGCGGGCGGGAGCTTCCACTCTAGTTGCGCCTGCATCGCATCCAGCGTCAGGCCGGGCTTTTGTGCGGCTAGCAACTCAAAGAAGTGATGCGAGAAAAAATGTACGTGGGCGTCGGCGACCAGTAACGGCGACCCCCAAGGGGACTGGCGGGCAATCTTTTGATCCGCAATTCTTTGACTAACGTCCGGTTCACTCATGGGCGCCGTGCGCGCCTTCATTGGCAGTGAGCTGGGTCAAGCCACTCGACAGCGCGAGTTGCGTGAGCCCCGCCACATTATTGATGCCCAGTTTCTTCATCATGGTCTTGCGGTAACTGCGGACGGTTTGCTCGCGCAAGTCCAGCAGGTTGGCGATTTCTTTGCTGGTCTTGCCTTCGGCGACCATGCGCAGCACCTGCACCTCGCGCGGGGACAGGCCTTCGAGCACGGATGTGGACTGCTTGGATTCCAGATCGCCTTTTTGAATGCGGTTCAGCAGGCGGTCAGACACTTGCGGGCTTAAGTACGCGCCGCCGCGCGCGACTACCCGCAGGGCTTCGATCAAATCGTTATCGGAGACTCTCTTGAGAATGAAGCCGCGAGCGCCTGCGCGCACGGCGCCCACCACCGAGTTCTCGTCGTCATACATAGAGAGGATGACGACCTTGCACTCGGGATGATGGCGCAGGATTTCCGCGGTGGTCTCGACGCCGTTCAATCCGGGCAGGCCGATGTCCATCAGCACCAGTTCCGGGTGATGCAGCTTCACGAACTGCAAAGCGTCGGCGCCCGACTCGGCTTCCCCCACCACGCGAAATTCAGGATCACGCTCCAGAATGGCTTTGATGCCATCCCGCATGATCTTGTGGTCATCGACCAGTAGGACGTCGACCGGCATATTGGATGACAACAATTGTACCCTGTCTTGTTTTTGCTTGCCGGGCTTTTATTTCGAAGGTCAGGCCAGCGTGGCGGGCCAGCAGAGCGGTGGCGGCCAGTTCTTTGCCGGCGCCGCGCTGGCGGCCGTTGTGTTCGACGCGCGCCACCAGCGCCCGCGAACCGGCAACGGAGATCGCGATGCGCGTGACTCCGGCCGCCCGCGACGCTGCAGCGACGGAATTCGCGATGGCGCGGTAGACGGCGTCGGCATCCACCGGAGGCAGCGCTACAGCGGCGGTATAGCGCACCGTGACTCCCGGGAAAGACTCGGCTAGATCCAGCAGAGCGTTCTTCAGGCCGGTGCGCCGCACGGGCGACGGTTCGAGTGCGCGGCTAAGCTTGCGGACATGTTCCATCGCCCCGCCGATGGCTTCGGACGTCTCCGCGGCGCGCTCGCTGGCGTCCGGAAAGTCCATGCACAGCAGTTGCAGACGGAGTCCCGCGACGGCGAGCAGGGAGCCCACATCGTCATGCAGAACGCTGGCGGCGCGGCGCAATTCGGTGTAGGCGCGAACGCACTCCAGCGCCAGTTCATCCGCCGGGGAGTTTTTCGGCATGCTCGGAATTTAGCGTTTGCGGCCGAGAGCGCGGCGTGCGGCGGCAACCACGTTGACGGCGCGCAGGCCGTATTTGTCGAGCAACTGGTCAGGCGTGGCGGATTCGGCGTAAGTATTGTTGATGCCCACGAACTCCATCACGGCGGGGTGGGTCTCAGCGACCACTTGGGCCACGCGTACGCCCAGGCCGGCGTCGAGCAGATGTTCTTCGGCGACCACCAGCGCTCCGGTTTCCGCGGCCGCGCGGGAAATCGCATCGCGATCGAGCGGCTTGATGGTGTGCATATCGATCACACGCGCGGAAATGCCTTCGGCTTCGAGTGTCTCGGCGGCGCGAATACATTCGGCCACCATCAGGCCGGTGGCGATCAAGGTCACATCGGAGCCGTCAATCAATTGGATGGCTTTGCCGATGACGAACTCCTGGTCCGGCGCATAGATGACCGGCACTTTCAGGCGACCGGTGCGAATGAACATGGGACCGAAGACTTCGGCGGCGCGCTTGACGAGCGCCATGGTCGCGACCTCGTCGGCCGGCGACATCACTGTGAAGCCGGGTAGCGAGCAGGCCAGGCTCAAGTCCTCGACGCTCATCTGCGACGGCCCGTCTTCGCCGATGGAGATGCCGCTGTGGGTGCCGACAATTTTCAAATTCACGTTCGGAAATGCGGCGGTGACGCGGAGTTGCTCGAACCCTTTATTCAGCAGGAAGACGGAGAAGCTGGAGGCGAACGGAATCTTGCCCACCGACGCCAGGCCCGAGCCGATCGCAATCATGTTGGCCTCGGCGATGCCGCATTCAAAAAAGCGGTCGGGAAAAGCCTTGCCGAACTCAGCGGTGTAAGTGGATTTCGAGAGATCGGCGTCCAGCACCACGACGTTGGGATTTACTTTGCCCAGCTCCGCCAGCGCCTTGCCGAAGGCTTCACGCGTGGCGAGTCCCGGCTTCAGTTCGAATTTGGTTTTGGCAGGCATGATGGCGGTGTCCTTTCCTATGCCAGCTCAGCCAGAGCTCGCTTTTCTTCTTCGACCGTGGGAGCCGTGCCGTGGAACTTGGGATTGTTTTCCATGAAGGACACGCCTTTGCCTTTGATAGTGTGCGCGATGATCACGGTGGGTTGCTCCTTCATCGCGGCAGCTTCTGCAAAGGCTTTCTGCAGCGCCCCGATATCGTGGCCGTCCACTTCGATCACGTGCCAGTTGAAGCTGCTCCACTTTTCGGCGAGCGGGCTTTCGTCCATGATGTCTTTGACAAAGCCATCGAGCTGGATGCGGTTGCTGTCGACGATCGCGACGACGTTATCCACCTTATGAAAACCGGCGAACATGGCGGCTTCCCAAATCTGGCCCTCTTGAATTTCGCCGTCGCCCAACATCACGTAGCTGCGCGAGGGGCTCTTGTCGAGACGCGCGGCCAAGCCCATGCCAATCGCCAGCGACAGGCCCTCCCCGAGCGATCCGGTAGAGGCTTCGAGCGATGGCAGGAAGCGCACATCGGGATGCCCCTGATACATCGAACCCAGCTTGCGCAGCGTGTTGAGCTGGTCTTTAGGGCAGTAGCCGCACTCGGCCATCACCGCATAAAGGATCGGGCAGCAGTGGCCTTTCGACAGAATGAAATGGTCGCGGTCCTTCCACTTGGGGTTGGCGGGATCGTGGCGCATCACGTCCATGAAGAGGGTTACAACGACTTCGACCGCCGAAAGCGATCCGCCAGGATGGCCGGATTTCGCATCCGTGATCATTTCGATGACCTCGCGGCGCATGCTTTTGCAGAGGGCGGCGAGTTCGGCGACATTGCTCGTGGTCTGCATGTGTCTTTACTTTAGCATCGGTTAAACTGGGCGAATGTCTGTGGTGGAGGGGCTCGAGGCAGCGAAGGGTAAGTTCGGCGCGAAAGCCGCGCGTGAAGTGGTGGCGCTGCTGAAACGATCCGCGCGAATGCGCTTTTGCGATCCACAAGAACTCATACAATTTCACGAGACTGTGCTTTTTTTGCGAGCCTATCCGCAGAGCGCTCGCGTGTTGCGGGAGGCGGATCGAATTCTGTTTTCCTTCGGCGCGCGTTTGCGTGGGATGCCGCGCGAGGAATTCGAATACTCCGAAATTTCGGGTATCGCAGGCACGGGGTTGTCGACCAACTTCAGTTATCCGTTCGCGAAAAGTCTGGCCGAGCGCCACGGCGGCTGCGTGCGCCTCGATTGGGATCAATATCGGCACGCCGATCGTCTGGGTCCGATTTTGGCGCGCTTGATTCCGGACGCGTTTGAGGACTGGGCTATCGGGCCGCATCCCGATTGGCGTGCCTGGTATGAGAAATCGCGCTGCACGCTGCCGTGGCTGATCGAACGTGTGACGCCTGAAGTTTACGACCTATTGGAACTGCCGATGCGTTGGGATCTGGCCGATTCGGCAGCGTCCCGCTCGCGCGCCCGGATTCCGCGGAAGGATATCTTTTATCACGACGGGCCGTTCCTCGCGCGCAAGGATTTGTCGATCGAGGCCGAGTTCGCGGCTCCGAAGATCACGATTCGCCGTTTGCCGGACGCTCGGCGAGCGCTCGACTCCATCATCGACGCCTCCGCCGTGCGCTATCGCGAATTATATGGATTTCTCTATCCCGACCGCGCCCACGTATTTCACGCCGATCTCGGCCGCGGCATGGACTTCTACTTCTTCGGTGTCGCGCGCAAATGGAAGCTGCCGCAGCGCGAATACTGCGCGGGCATGTATTTCAAGAACGGCGTGCCGGTGGGATACGTCGAAGTGTTATGGCCCCGCGAGAAAAAAGGCGGACGCATGGAAGTGGGTTTCAATCTCTACTACACGTTTCGCCAGGGCGAAACAGCGTGGTTGTACGGTCGCTTACTGAAGCTATTCCGCGAACGCTTTCGCGTGGGTTCATTCTTCGTCGACCCGTATCAATTGGGGCATGAAAACGAGGAGGCTATCGAATCCGGGTCGTTCTGGTTTTACTACAAGCTGGGGTTTCGTCCGGACTCGCCGGAGGTCGCACGGCTGGCTGAACGCGAATTACAGAAGATTGCCGCCGACCCAGCGTATCGCACGCGGCCCGCGATGCTGCGAAAACTGGCGGCGTCTCCTGTGATCTATAACTGCGGTTGACGGCGCGGCAGCACCATCGCGTCTTCCACCGCAGCAGCGACGCGCAGCAAAAGATCCTCCTGGCGCGCGGCGGCGATGATCTGCAAGCCAATGGGCAACCCACTGCGACTGAAGCCGCACGGCATTGAGATCGCCGGTAAGCCGAGCGCGTTCATAACCCGTGTGAACCGCGTGGCGGCGGTGCGGACTTCCTCCGCCGCCCCACGAATTTCGACGGAGGTTTGTCCGATTTTGGGCGCGGTGATCGGCGTTGTGGGTGTGAAAATGCAATCCACTTGGTCAAACAGTTTGGCGAACTGGCGTCCGATGCGGCGGCGGGTGCGCTGCGCTTCAATGTAGTCGATGGCTGGGATCGCTTTGCCTTGATCGAGCATCGCCAGCACATCGGCGCCGAAGTCCGAGCGGCGGTCGAGATAGGGCCGGACCACGGTGACAGCTTCCACTAGCAGGCAAGTGGACGCAGCGGCGCGCAGTGCCTGCATGTCCGGCATTTCGATTTCAACGATGCGTCCTTCGATGGCGGCAGCGGTCTGGAAGGCGGCGCGTACCGCGGCTTCGACCTCTGGGTCCACCTGTTCCATGAAAAAATTTGTGGGCCAACCAACGCGCAGTCCCTTCAGATTTGGATTTGCCGGCGGAACATAACCAGTCGGATCGTCGAGCATTGCCTGAAACGCCATCGCGGCGTCGCGGACGGTGCGTGTCAGCGGACCCACGTGATCCTGCGAAAAACCCAATGGCAGCACGCCGCGGATATTGACGCGGCCGAAAGTCGGCTTCAGACCCACGATGCCGCAGAAGGACGCGGGTACGCGAATCGATCCACCGGTATCGGTGCCGGTCGTAAATGGCACCATGCCCGCGGCCACAGCCACGGCCGATCCGCCGCTCGATCCGCCGGGAATGCGCGCCAAGTCCCAGGGATTGTGAATCGCTCCATAGTGCGGATTGTTCGAAGTAATTCCGTATGCGAGTTCGTGGAGTCCGGTCTTGCCAAGCGAGACCGCACCGGCTTGATGCAGCTTGGTCACGATCGCAGCGTCACGCTGCGGAACGTAGTTAGCGTAAATCTTCGAACCGGCCGTCGTGCGGACGCCCTTGGTGCGCATCAGATCTTTGTGAGCGATGGGAATGCCGTGCAGCGGACCGCGGTCGATGCCGCTCGCGAGCTCCCGGTCGCGCTCGTCCGCCTGCCGCAGCGCGGTCTCCCCGGTCACCGTGATGAAGGCGTTCAGTTTGGAATCCAGGCGTTCGATTTGCCGCAGCGACTCGCTCACCAGTTCCCGCGAAGACACCCGGCGGGCGCGCAGATCCGCGGCCAGACTCTGAAGATCGTCCATTTGCCCAGTGTAAAGCCCGGCTAAAATAGGCTTATGCAGCCCCTCACTCAGTTAAGCGACGAAGAGGAGCTGTTTCAATCCACCGTCGGCCAGTTCGCGCGCGACCAGCTCGCGCCGCATGTGCGCGAAATGGACCACGCCGGCGTCTTCCGCAAAGACCTGCTGCAGGAGCTGTTCGATCTCGGACTGATGTCGATTGATGTCCCGGAAGAGTTTGGCGGACAGGGCGGGACCTTTTTCCAGACCATTCTGGCAATCGAGGAACTTGCCAAAATTGATCCGTCCGCGGCGGTGATCGTCGATGTGCAAAACACGCTATGCAATTCGGCGCTGCTGCGCTGGGGAACCGACGAACAGAAGCGCCGCTTCCTGCCCCAGTTGGCGCGGGACACTGTAGCATCCTATGCGCTTTCCGAAGCGGGATCGGGATCCGACGCCTTCGCGCTCGCGACCCGCGCCGTAGCCGAGGGAGGCGATTACCGGCTCACCGGACGTAAATTGTGGATCACCAATGCGGCCGAAGCCGGAGTGTTTCTCGTTTTCGCCAACGCCGATCCTGCCGAAGGCTATCGCGGCATCACGGCTTTTCTGGTCGAGCGCGGAATCCCGGGGCTCGCCATTGGCAAGAAGGAAGACAAGCTGGGCATCCGTGCGTCTTCCACGTGTGAAGTGATTCTCGACGACTGCCGCGTGTCCAAAGAGAACATGCTGGGCGAGGTTGGCAAAGGTTATAAGGTAGCGATTGAAACTTTGAACGAAGGCCGCATCGGGATCGCCGCGCAGATGACCGGGCTCGCGCAAGGAGCGCTCGACCACGCGCTGGCCTACGCAAAACAGCGCAAACAGTTCGGCAAACCCATCGCCGATTTCCAAGGCGTGCAGTTCGATTTGGCTGAGATGGCGGTGGATGTCGAAGCCTCCCGGCTGATGACCTATAACGCCGCGCGCCTGCGCGACGCTGAACTGCCATTTGTCACGGAAGCTGCCATGGCCAAGTATTTCGCGTCGCAGGTGGCCGAACGCGTGGCTTCGCGGGCGGTGGAAGTGCTCGGCGGGGTCGGATTCACCAAAGACTTCCCGGTGGAAAAGTTATATCGCGACGCTAAAATAGGCCGCATCTACGAAGGAACCAGCAATATGCAAAGGCTGACGATTGCGAAGGGGATTTTGGGTTAGACGCGAAACCTCCCTCCGGCGCGCTTCGTCAGGACTATAGTAAAAGCAGAGGTAAACATGCGTATCAACGGCATCCTCGTCCTGCTTCTGAGCGCGGCCGCTTTTGGCGCCGAAAATAAATACGACCTCTCGCAGGCGCAGATCGACGACATCGTACAAAAGTTCGCGGCCAAGGAACTGCAATTCTCCAAGGCCCGCGAAGCCTATACCTACCGCCAGACCGCGCGCATCCAGGAACTGGACGACAACGGCGCCATCACCGGCCGCTGGGAAATCGTTTCCGACATCGTCTTCAGCCCGGAGGGCAGGCGCACGGAACACGTCGTCCGCTCGCCTGTGCCGTCGCTGCGCAACATCCTCCTAACGCCCGAAGATATGGAGGACATGAAGAGCGTGCAGCCGTTCGTCCTCACCACTCCGGATCTGCCCAAATATTTGATCCGCTACCTGGGCCACCAGAACGTGGACGAGATCGGCTGCTACGTTTTCGCCGTGAAGCCGGTAAAGATCGAAGGCAACCAGCGCTATTTCTCGGGCGAAGTATGGGTGGATGATCGCGATATGCAGATCGTCAAATCCTACGGGCGCGGCGTGGGCTCGGCCAGCCGCAAGGGCGACAACCAGTTCCCCAAATTCGAGACCTACCGCGAGCAGATCGACGGCAAATACTGGTTCCCCACCTACACCGTCGCCAACGACACGCTGCACTTCAAGGAACTCGACCAGCGCATCCGCCAAACCATTCGCTACGAAGACTATAAGCAGTTCGGCGCGGAGACCAAGATCACCTTCGGCGACGTGGCGAAGGATGACGCCAATCCCGGGCAGCCCAAGGCTCCTGCGACCGCGCCGCTCATTGCGCCGCCGCCCAAAAAGCCTTAGCCGGACGCTTAGCCGGACGGGGCACCGCGAAGTTTTACGCTCGGGCAAATCCCCTAATCCTCGGCCCGGAAACCGCCGATGGACGAGTGAAATGGCGACCGCCCCGCTCAGCGACACGGAACGCACGGAAATTGACCGCCTCAAGGGCACTTTCCTCGGCGAACCTTAACCACGAAATCCGTACACCCCTCAGCGGCATCCTGGGCATGACGGATCTGCTGCTCGAAACCCAGCTCGACGAAGAACAACACGACTACGTTTCGACTGCCCGCCTGTGCGCCGAGAACCTGTTCCACCTCCTTAACGCGACCTTGGAGTATTCGGCTCTTACGGCCGGGCACCTGCAGCTTGACGAAACCGAATTTTGCTTGGCGGAGCTGGTGGAATCCGTGGTAGCCCAGCAGAATGAGAAGGTTCAAGCCAAAGGCATAGGTTTAACTTTCACGATCGGCCCCAAGATGCCGACCATCGTGATGGGCGACGCTGCCCGCGTTCAACAAACCATTAACCATCTATTAGATAACGCCATAAAATTCACCCATCACGGGAGCATCGAACTCTCGCTGTGGCGAGATGCCGACACTCTGAAAATAGCGGTGCGGGATAGCGGAATCGGCATCTCTCCCGAGCGCCAGAGCCACATCTTTGATTCCTTCCACCAAGTGGATAACGGCCTGTCGCGGAACTACCCGGGACTGGGTTTAGGTCTCGCTCTGGTCCAAAAGCTAGTGGCCCTGATGGGAGGCTCGATCGAAGCGGAAAGTGAGTTGGGGAAAGGTTCCACCTTCACCGTCAGCCTTCCCCTGCGCCCAGCCGCGGAGCCGGTGGCTTTGACAGAACACTATTCAGGCGAAGGTCCCGCGATTCTTGCGGTGGAAGACAATCCCGTAGGCCTGACGGTTCTGAAGCCACTCGCTGAAGGGCCGGCCGGTCCAGGTAGATACCGCCTGCGACGGCGCCGATGCGATCCGGGCCGCGTCCGAGCGCCACTACGAATTGATTTTGATGGATCTGCAAATGCCCAAGATCGACGGCCTCGAAGCCACAGCAGCCATCCGCCAGCTCCCCGGCTACGCAGACGTCCCGATCCTCGCGCTGACCGCCAACTATTCCGACGAAATCCGCCAGCAATGCCAGCGGCATGGCATGCAAGGCTTCCTCTCCAAACCCGTCTCCAAAGTAGCGCTGTGGTCGGAAGTTTCGCGCTGGCTGAATCTCGCCGAGTAACTGGCGAAATCGACATGCGTAAAACTACAATGGTGCATGTCACCTCGTCGCATTGGGATTCTCACCGGAGGCGGTGATGTTCCCGGTCTCAACTCCGTCATCAAGAGCGTGGTTTACCGCAGTGCGGAGAACGGTATTGAAGTCACCGGCATCCGCCGCGGCTGGGAGGGATTGACGCACGTCAACCTGAACGACCCCGCCAGCCGCGAACGCTACATTCTTCCCCTGAACCGCGAAAACACCCGCACCATCGATCGCGACGGCGGCACCATGCTGCACACCAGCCGCACGAATCCATCGAAGATGAAAAAGTTGCCGGAGTTCCTTTCGGGCGACAGCTATCCACTCACCGACGGCAGGTGGGACATGAGCGCGCAGGTGATTTCCAACCTGGAAAGCTTGGGCATCGACGCATTGATTGCCATCGGCGGCGACGACACGCTCAGCTTCGCGCATCGCTTGAACCAGCTCGGCATGAAGGTGATTGCGGTGCCGAAGACCATGGACAACGACGTCCAGGGCACCGAATATTGCGTGGGCTTTTCGACGGCGATCACGCGCGCCTCGGACGCCATTGACCGCCAACTAACAACCGTGGGCTCGCACGAACGCATTGGCATCTTTCGCGTTTTCGGGCGCGATGCCGGCTACACGGCGCTCTACACGGCCTGGGTGACTTCGATCCGCTGCGTGATTCCCGAATACAAAGTGAAGCTCGACAAGCTGATCGATCTGCTGATGACCGACAAGCGCCGCAACCCCAGCAATTACGCGCTGGTGATTCTCTCCGAAGGCGCGCAATGGGAAGGCTACAAGTTGGAGGAATACGGCGAGCCCGACGCTTACGGCCATCGCAAAAAAGCCAGCATAGCGGAAACGCTCAGCACGGAAATCCAGCAGCGCACGGGCGCGGAGACGGTGGTGAGCGACCTCACCTACGACCTGCGCGGCGGGCCGCCAGATTTCATGGACAAGTTAATCGCGTCCACTTTCGGGAACATGGCCTATGAAGCCACGCTGGCCGGTAAGACCGGCTTGATGGCAGGAATTCATGAAGGCCATTACGCGATGGTCGCGCTGCCGGACCCCAAACTCGGCCCGCGCAAACTGGACGTCGCGACTATGTACAATACCGAGCGTTATCGGCCCAACTATACGTGGAAGGTGGGGATGCCGGTATTTCTAACGCGCGCGTAGTCTGATTCTATATATATAGTTGATATACTCTTAGCATATGAAGTCTCTATTGGTTCAGATTGATGAGCCTACCTTCAGGAGCCTGAACCGAGTTGCTCCCGCCGCCAAGCGGCAGAGGGCCGAGTTTGTCCGGGCCGCGATCCGCAAGGCAATTCGCGAGGCCGAAGAGGAGCACATGCGGAAAGCGTATCTCGCTCAGCCCGATTCTGCGGCCGAGGCGGACGATTGGTCGAACCCTGAGGAATGGAAACCGTGAGGCAGTATGAGATCTGGTGGGCGGCGTTGTCCGCACCCGCCGGGCGCCGGCCGGTTCTGTTGCTATCCCGGGATAGCGCCTACGATTACCTGAATAAATTCGCAGTAGTGGAAATCACTTCCACGGTTCGCAATATCGCGGTGGAGGTCCCGCTGGGACGCGCGGAAGGCATGCCAAGCCGGTGCGTCGCCAACTTCGACAATGTGCGAACGATCCCACGCGCGGCTTTGCAGCGGCGAGCAGGCAGCATCTCTTCGAAGAGGCACGTTGAAATCAAGCGCGCACTCGGGCGAGCGCTGGCCTGGGATGAACTGATCGACGCGGAATAGCGCTACTTGCCTGCCCCAAATAACTTGGCGATGGGGTCGAAGAACACATCGACCACGCGTTCTTTCAGCGGAATAATGGCGTTGTCGGTGATCTTGATTTCTTCCGGACACACCTTGGTGCAGCACTTGGTGATGTTGCAGTAGCCGATGCCCAGTTCGTCCTTGAGGGCCTTGCGGCGGTCGCCGGTGTCGATGGGATTCATCTCCAGCTGCGCCGTGTAGATCAGAAACCGTGGACCGATGAACTCATCGTGCAAATCGTGATCGCGCAGCACGTGGCACACGTCCTGGCAGAGGAAGCACTCGATGCACTTGCGGAATTCCTGGGGACGATCGACATCGGCCTGCTGCACGCGCCACGATCCGTCGGCGGCGTCCGGCTTGCGCGGCTTGAACTGCTGGATCTTCATCTTGACGCGATAATTCCAGGAGACGTCGGTGACCAGATCTTTCACATGCGGGAACGCCTTCATCGGTTCCACCGTCACCGGCTGCGTCAGATCGAGCGTGTTCAGACGCGTCATGCACATCAAACGCGGCTTACCGTTGATTTCGGCCGAGCACGATCCGCACTTCCCCGCCTTGCAATTCCAGCGCACTGCGATATCGTTGGCCTGCTTGTGCTGAATGCTATGCACGGCGTCGAGCACCACCATGCCGCTGGAGATTTCCGTGGTGTAGTCGACGAATTTGCCGTCGCCATTGCCACCGCGCCAGATGCGAAAGGTCGCTTGATCGGCCATGCTACTTGTTCTCCTCAATCACTTGCTTCATGTCGTCGGTGAGCGGAACGACGGGAACGCGCTCCAGGTGCGGCTGTCCGTCGGCGCCTTTGCTGATGCGCAGATTGTACTTGGCCCAATCGGCGCTCTTGTCTGGATAATCGTCGCGGAAATGTCCGCCGCGGCTTTCCTTGCGCTCGATCGCCGCCATCGCGATCATCTCGGAAATCACCAGCATGTTGTCGAGATCGAGCGCGGTGTGCCAGCCAGTGTTGTACTCGATGTTGCCGGTGATCCCGGCCTTCGCGGCGCGCGCACGCAGCCCCTTGATCTTATCGAGCGCCTGCTGCATTTCGCTTTCCATGCGCACGATGCCGACCAGGTCCTGCATAAAGTCCTGCAATTCGTTCTGCACAGCGAACGGATTCTCGCCCGCCGCGCCGCGTTCGAAAGGAGCCAGCGCCGCCTTCGCAGCCGTATCCACCTGGCCCTGATCCAGCTTCCCTGCCCCGTGGTCCTTGGCGAATTTCGCGGCGTATTCACCGGCACGTTTGCCGAACACCAGCAAGTCGGAAAGCGAATTCCCACCTAGCCGATTGGCTCCGTGCAACCCGGCGGCGCATTCGCCAGCAGCGAATAAGCCCGCTACCGACGTCATCTGCGTATCGCCTTCGACCTGAATGCCGCCCATGATGTAGTGCGTCGTCGGACCCACTTCCATCGGCTCCTTGGTGATGTCGAGATCGGCCAGCTGCTTGAATTGGTGGTACATGCTGGGCAGCTTCTTCTTGATGTGCTCGATCGAATTCGGCAGCTTTTCTTTGATCCAAGCGATGTCGAGGAACACACCGCCGTGCGGGCTCCCGCGCCCTGCCTTCACTTCGCGATTGATGCAGCGCGCCACATGATCGCGCGTCAGCAACTCCGGAGGACGCCGCGCGCTCTTGTCGCCTTGCGTGTAGCGCCAGCCTTCTTCTTCGTTGTCCGCCGTCGAGCTGCGATAGTTCTCCGGAATATCGTCGAACATGAAGCGCTTGCCGTCTTTGTTGCGCAGCACGCCGCCTTCGCCGCGGACGCCTTCCGTCACTAGAATGCCTTTGACGCTAGGCGGCCATACCATCCCCGTCGGATGAAACTGCACGAATTCCATGTCGAGCAGCGAAGCGCCCGC
Source organism: Bryobacterales bacterium (assembly GCA_963710155.1). GTDB lineage: Bacteria > Acidobacteriota > Terriglobia > Bryobacterales > Bryobacteraceae > Palsa-187. The sequence goes on from CAVPZQ010000013.1 coordinate 378,350, forward strand.
GTTGTAAGCCAGCGCTTGGCCGTCGGCGGTGTATTCCCAACTGTTGCTGGTGACCTTGAAAGCACGGCCCACCCCGCCCGTCGCCAACACCACGGCCTTCGCTGGGAAAACCTTGAAGCGGCCACGCTCGCGATCGTAGCCGAACGCTCCGGTGCAGCGATTGCCGTCCATCAAAAGAGTTAGCACCGTGTGCTCGGCATACACGTCGATGCCTTGGTGAATGCCATGATCCTGCAACGTGCGGATCATTTCGAGTCCGGTCCGGTCTCCCACGTGCGCCAAGCGCGGATAGCGATGCCCGCCGAAGTTGCGCTGCAGAATACGCCCGTCTTTGGTGCGATCGAAAATCGCGCCCCACGCTTCGAGCTCGTGAACCCGCGCGGGCGCTTCCTTCGCGTGCAGCTCCGCCATGCGGCAATTGTTCAGATACTGTCCGCCGCGCATGGTGTCGGCGAAATGCACCCGCCAGTTATCACGATCGTCGACATTACCCATGGCCGCCGCCATACCGCCTTCGGCCATGACGGTGTGCGCCTTGCCCAAAAGCGACTTGGTGATCACGGCGGTTTTAGCGCCGGCGCCCGAGGCTTCGATAGCAGCGCGCAATCCCGCGCCGCCCGCCCCAATCACCAGCACATCGTATTCGTGAACCGGAAACTCCGCCATCGACTAAAGAATTCTCCAATCGTGCCAAATGCCCATTGAACACAAGCGCACGTAAATATCCGCGAAACCCACGAAGAACATACTCACCCACGCCCACTTCATGTGGCCGCGGTTCAGGCAGCTCACGCAATCGTAAGCCTTCTTCCGACCCGGCGAGCCCGACAAAACGTCTTTGATTCCGCCCACCAAATGACGGAACGAATGGCACCCAAACGTGTAGCCTCCGAGCAGAATCGGATTCAAGATCAGCACCAGCGATCCCACGCCGATTCCGAAATGCTTGACGCCGTCCGCGCCCGTGAACCATAGCGACCTATAGCCGTCAAACAGCAGAATGAACACGAAGATGATGGCGAAGTACAGAAAGTAGCGGTGGATGTTTTGCAAAATTAGCGGAAACTTCTTCTCGCCCCGATAGGTTTTGCGCGGCTCGCCGACCGTGCAAGACACCGGATCCATCCAAAAAGCCTTGTAGTAAGCGCCGCGATAGTAATAGCAGGTGAAACGGAACAAGCCCGGAAAGGGCAAAATCAACATCGCCGCCGAGAACGGCAGAAACGCCGGCCACCAGGTAGGCGCCGAAGTGTAGAGCAGCGGCGAGTACATCGGCGACAAATAGTCCGCGCCGCCGCACTGCGTGGTGCACAAATAATTATTGCCTTGAAATGCCGCCCACGTCGCGTAAACGATGAAGGCCATGTACCCGAGAAACACCAGAATGGGTTCCACCCACCAATTGTCCGTACGGCGGGTGCTTCCGAATCCCCCGTCTTTTAGGGGAACATCAATGCTAGACATTTTGAGTCTGACTCCTGCGGTTGAGAAAAAAGGTGGGGCAACCGTTAAGGATAGCGCCGCACTGCGCAACTTTCAACAGAGGGTCCCAGCTTTTCAAAGTTTTGCCGTTCCGGCGGGCCTCAGTTCTTTGGATGCAGGTCACTGTCCGGACGATTTGACTTTCTCCCCAAAGATCGCGCTATGTCATTGCCTCTCAATGGTTTTTGGCCACGGCATTGACGAAATACTACCCCACCGCCCGAGAGTCGCGGCAATGGGCCATCATTGAAGGTAGTGACCCTCTCCATGCCTCCGTTCGCCATCATCGGCTCCGGCCGTCTGGCGTCATCTCTTGGCCGCGTGCTGCGGGAACAAGGAGCGCCGCTTCAATGGATCGCCGGACGCAATCCGCAACACACGCGCATCGCCGCCGACTTTGTAGGTGGAGTCGAACCGCTTCCACTCGAATCCGTCCCTAGCTTTACCAGTCACGTTTTGATCGCAGTGTCCGACACCGCGATTATCGAAGTTGCCCAGCGGTTGGCCAGCGCAGGTCTCACGGATGGGATCGCTCTGCACACCTCCGGCAGCCGCGGGCCTGAAGCGCTCGCGCCGCTGGCGGCGGAGGGCATTTCAACGGGGGTGCTGTATCCTCTGCAAACTTTCCCCACCCCCGCGCAGGGAGCGTTGTCTCTTCCTGGAACTTATTTTGCCGTCGCCGGAAACCAGCGCGCCGGGGAGTGGGCCCGGCAGATCGTCGATCTGATTCCAGGAAACTATCTCTCGCTAGCGCCCCAGCAGTGGGCGCTCTGTCACGCAGCCGCGGTCCTGGCATCCAACTACCAGGTAACGCTATTAGATGCGGCGTTGGAGGCCCTGGAGCACGCAGGCGTAACGCCGGCAGAAGGACTCGCCGCACTAGCGCCCTTGGTTCGCGCCACTCTTGAAAACATCCTTCGCCTGGGTCCCCAGCGGGCCCTCACCGGTCCGATCTCACGCGGAGATTGGGAAACGGTGCGCCGGAATCAGGAAGCGCTCGAAGCCGTGAGTCCCGCCACCCAGGAACTTTACCGCTCGGCGGGGCGTCGTACCCTTCCCTTGGCGCGGCTGCCTGCTTCCCTGCTCGAAGACCTCGAAAAATCTCTATGACAGAATCCAAACAACTCCGCGCACCGGACCTCGCGGCCATGAAATCCCGCGGCGAAAAAATCTCCATGCTCGCCGCCTACGACGCGACGATGGCGCACCTGTTCGATCAAGCCGGCATCGACGTGCTGCTGGTGGGCGATTCGCTGGGCATGGTGATCCTGGGCGGAGACGATACGCTGCAAGTCACCGTCGATGACATCATCCGTCATACCCATGCGGTGCGGCGCGGAGCCAAGCGCGCGCTGGTTCTCGCCGACATGCCCTTCATGAGCTACCAAGCCAGTCTTTCCGCTGCCCTACGCAATGCCGGCCGTCTCATGCAGCAGGGCGAGGCCATGGCGGTGAAACTGGAAGGCGGCATGCCGGTGGTGAGCACCGTCGAACGCCTGGTTGCGATCGGCATTCCGGTGGTGGGTCACCTCGGCCTTTTGCCCCAGTCCGTCCATCAGCTCGGGGGCTTCAAACGCCAGGCCGGTTCGCCGCCGGCCCGCCAGAAACTCCTCGACGAAGCCGCTGCTCTCGAAAGCGCGGGCGCTTGCGCGGTGGTCCTCGAATGCATTCCCCCGGAGTTGGCGCAGGAAGTGACCGCGCGCCTGAAAATCCCTACCATAGGCATCGGCTCCGGCCCGCATTGCGACGGCCAGGTGCTGGTCAGTTACGACCTGCTGGGTCTCACCGGGAAAACGCCATCGTTTGTGCGCAAATACGCACAACTGGATCAAGTGGTGATAGAGGCTGCCAAGGCGTTCATCAAGGACGTTAAGGATGCCTGAGCTGGCGACATCCGTCTCCGGGCTGCGCGAACTCCTGGCGCCGGATCGCCGGGCCGGCCGGGCGATCGGCATGGTTCCGACCATGGGTGCGCTGCACCCGGGTCACCGCCGCTTGCTCGAAATCGCCCGCCGGGAAACGGCAACAGTGGTGGCCAGCATTTTTGTCAACCCAACCCAATTCGACCGCCAAGACGACTTGGATCGCTACCCGCGTCCGCTATCGCGAGACCTGGAAATATGCGGCGAGGCGGGCGTCGATATTGTTTTCGCGCCGACCGCGTCGGAGATGTACCCGCAAGCTCAACTCACCTGGGTGGAAACGCCCGCACTGACCGAGCATCTCTGCGGACCCGGCCGTCCCGGCCACTTTCGCGGCGTCGCCACCGTAGTGATGAAGCTCCTGCAAATCGTCCAGCCGGATCGGGCCTATTTCGGGGAAAAGGACGCACAGCAACTCGCCGTCATCCGCCGGATGGTGAGGGATTTGAACGTCCCCGTGACCATTGTGCCGGTCGAAACGGTGCGCGAATCCGACGGGCTCGCCATGAGTTCCCGGAATCAACACCTGAGTCCGGCCGAACGTGAAACCGCAACGGCGTTGTGCCGGGCTCTTTTCGCGGCGAGGGATTTGGTCGAGAGCGGCGAGCCATCGCCGGCCATCATCCAATCCGCAGTGGCCTCTCACTTGGCAGGGATTCGGGTGGAATACTTCTCGATCGTCGATCCGGAAATCCTTCAGCCGGTCACTCGCATCGAACGCCCCGTATTAATCGCAGGAGCCATCTTGCTGGGATCCACTCGCTTGATCGATAACGTGACCGCCAGTCCGGGTTCCGTACTCGATTGAGGGCTATGTTGTTGCTTTCTAATGGTTTTTTGGAGCCAGAGACCCAGTCCATTCAATCCCCAAAAGCCCCATCCAATGCAGTTAACGCCCTTTCGCTTCAATAGGCTAGTCCGCTGGTACCTGGAACCCTATACTGGATTTTCTGTACTGGTTAAAGAACTTCAATCCTACGCTCTGGAGATCGCCCCTTGACTAAGCCGATCAAGCACGTTGAAAAAGCAGTAGCCGTGGCCGCCAATGCGGCTTGGTTTGTTTTTGACAAGCTGAATTCGATCAAACCCAACCCGTCGTTTACCCCCAAGTGGTCCGACAAACCGCTGCTCAAGAGCTGGGAGAAACAGAAGCCGAAGCTGGGCTGGCCGCGCGAGACGGATTCCCTCTGCCCCACGTGCATCCCGGACATCCGCCAGCAGATCCTCGATGGTAAGCTGCCGGTCGAGATCTTGAAGAACGAAAAGATGGGCGAGATCAAGGCCAGGATCATCGAGAAGGACGGCAAGATCGTGATGGTGAAGGAGTGCCCCATCCACGGTGAGTTCGAAGACCTGATGTCGATCGATCCCGCCTTCAGCCAGCATCTCGAAGACGTTTTCCCCGGCCGCGATATTCGCGCCCATAACGATGAAAAGCTGCACGACCACGGTACCAGCACCATCACACATGGCCGCGGCTCCGTTCTCACAATCGATTTAACCAACCGCTGCAACATGATGTGCGATCCCTGCTTCATGGACGCCAATCAGGTCGGCTTCGTGCATGAGCTGACGTGGGAAGACATCAAGACGCTGCTCGACAACGCGATTTCGATCAAACCGCGCCGCCAGCTCTCGGTCCAGTTCTCCGGCGGCGAGCCGACGCTGTCGCCCTATTTCCTGGACGCTATCCGCTATTGCCGCCAGCTCGGTTATCAGAGCGTGCAGGCAGCCACTAACGGTATCGAATTCGCCAAGCGCCCGGAATTCGCCAAAGAAGCCGCCGAAGCCGGGCTGCGTTACGCGTATCTGCAATTCGACGGCATCGGCAACGAAGCCAACTCGCATCGCGCCGTCGGCAATCTGTTCGACGTGAAACTGCGCGCCATCGAGAACCTGTACAGCGCCGGCGTCGACATCGTGCCGGTGATCACGCTCATCAACGGCGTGAACAATGAGCAAGTGGGCGCGGTTGTGCGCTTCGCTCTCGACAATCCGAAGAAAATTCCGTTTCTCAGCTTTCAGCCGGTGTCCTTCACGGGACGCGACGAAGCCGTCACTCCGGAACGCCGCCACGCGCAGCGCTACACGCTGGCCAATTTGGCGCACGACGTGAAAAATCAGACGGGCCTGGGCGAGCCGGTGCGCGACTGGTTCCCGATCTCCTTCATGAGCACGTTCTCCGACTTCGCCGATCTGGTCCACGGACCCAACGCCGATTGGGGCCAGTTGAGCTGCGGCTGCCACCCGAACTGCGGCATCGGCATGGCCGTGATGTGCGACAAGGAAACCAAGGAATACCGCCCGGTCACCGCGTTCCTGAACGCCGATCAGCTGGCTCGCGACGTCGCCAAGATCAACGATGGCGCGCGCAGCAAGAAGATGTCGGTGTTCGGCGTGTCACTGGCGCTGCTCCGCAACTACAATCCCTACGAAGCCCCCACGCACTTCCGCTTGAGCGATCTGATCGCCAAGTTCGACAAGTGCTTCGGCATGACCGGCAAGAAGTACGGCAAAGTCACCGGCGACCGCACCATGGACGACATCGAAATGCGCCGCAAGGACCGCTGGAACTTCCTGTTCATCGCCGGCATGTGGTTCCAGGATCTGTTCAACTACGATTTCCGCCGCACCGAACAGTGCATCATTCCCTACGCCACCCAGGAAGGTGAGATTTCCTTCTGCGCGTACAACACCGGCGTCGGCTGGCGCAACATCATCGAAAAGATGCACATGACCGCCACCCTCACCAAGTGGTACGAGGACAAGGGCCGTCACGAAATCATCGCCGGCGGCAAGAACGTCAACCTGCCCAGCACCGAGCATAACCTGGTGCTACGCGCCGATGACGTCAACAAGCTACGGCAGCACGACCTCGACGACCTGGGCATCGCCAAAACCGCCCGCGAAGAAAAGAAGCGCGCTCGCGACGCCAAGCAGAAAGAAGACGCCGAGAACGCTCGCATGCTCGCCATGTACAAGGAGCACGTGCTGGGCGAGAAGCCCACGCCTGGCATGGTCCCGCTCAGCGCCATCGCCCCGGCCGCTCCCAAGCCCGCCGCGAAGCAGGAAGAAGTCGGCAGCTTCGGCGACTAGTTAGAGTTCACCTTAGTTCTAAATCAATCGGCCTTCCGGCTATCGGGAGGCCGAACTTGTTTCTGGTTATACTAAAAGTATGAAAACCGCAATTTCCATCCCGGACGACATATTCAAGGTCGCGGAACGGCTTGCGCGTCGCACCAAAAAATCGCGGAGCCAATTATTCAGCGACGCCGTCAGGGAATACGTGGCACGGCACGCATCGGACGACATAACCGACGCCATGAATCGCGTGTGCGCCGAAGTGGATCCTCAGCCGGACAAATTCGCCGCAGCAGCGTCCAGCCGCATTCTTAAACGCGCCGAATGGTGATATCGCAGGGCGAGATTTGGTGGGCTGATCTGCCCGCTCCATCTGGCTCGGGTCCCGGATTCGGAAGACCGGTGGTAGTGGTACAGGGTGACCCCATGAACCGGAGCCGAATTGCCACGGTCGTGTGCGTGCCGCTGACCAGCAATCTCAAGTGGGCCGACGCGCCGGGAAATGTATTGCTTAACGCGCGCGCAACCGGGTTACCCAAGGACTCCGTCGCCAACGTTTCGCAAATCGTGACGCTCGACCGTAGTCTGCTTACGGAACTCGTCAACAAACTCGCGTCCGCGAAGACGAGTCTCATTATCGCTGGTATAAACGTGATTCTCGGTCAATGAGGATTGACAGATCACCTGCGCATGGAAACTCTTTGAGGGTTGTTCTTAATAGCTTGAAGGAAAGAAATGAGCGCTCAGCCTAGGGTCGAGATGTAAGTTGAAGTCGCAGCACTAAAGGGAGCAAGCCACTTCACTGGTTCCGCGTTACCAACCCGCCACGTAGCCCACCCTAAAACCCTACCCGCTCACTGAGGAGCGTTCTGCCAAATCGCGCGAGCTCCCTTGCTGTTTTAATGGGCTGCTTTACGATTTGCGCGCGCCGCGGACGGTGCCCTTCAACTTCGACTGACGCCGCTTGGCTGCCTTGCGCTTGGGCTTGGTAATGAGGAAAGTGCCGCTGCCCTGATATATAGCCTGGTACAGGTTTTCTTTAACTTTTGCGTTTGCCATGAAGAAGCCCCAGTATAGCACCTATGCGCAAAGCGCAATCCTGTCAGCCGTTTGGCGATTGACTCCAGCTGCCGCGAACCCCTATATTGATCGACGGGAGACTCCCGTAATGAAATCTAAGTTCCTAATGTGGGCGGCCTGTGCTGCGATGCTCCTAACGTCGCTCCCGGCGCTGGCCCACCATTCCTTCGCCGCCGAGTACGACATCAATAAGCCCTGCAAGATGACCGGCGTGGTGACTAAGTTCGACCTCACCAATCCGCACTCCTGGATCTACATTGACGTGAAGGATGACAAAGGCAACGTCGTCAATTGGGGTTTTGAAACCGCCGGCCCGAATTCGCTCTACCGCCGCGGCTACAAAAAGGGCATGATCGCGCCGGGCACCACGGTCACCATCCAAGGCTATCTGGCCAAGGACGGCAGCCACACCGGCAACGCCCATAACGTGATCTTCGAAGACGGCAAAGTGATCCCCCTGGGTAGCGAAACCAACCCAGGCTAAAGCGACGCAACATGCCGAGCCGCCAACTCCTCATCGCCCTCCTTGCGTTCGCATCTCTAGGGCTAGCGCAGACTAAAAGCGCCTATACCGTCCCCCGCACCATCGACGGCAAACCCGACCTGCAAGGAATCTGGATCACGCGCAACGCTGCCTCCTTCGACATAAGCGAGGTAGCCGATAGCCGCCAGATTCCCTATCTCCCCGAGGCGCTCGAGCGCGAACAAAAGGGTGATCGCGTCGATCCCATCGCGCACTGCTCCATGCCCGGCGTCCCACGCATCACCTATATGCCATTCCCGATCGAAATCATGCAGCGCCCCGGCTACGTCGTGTTCCTCTACGAATACCAGCACGATCAACGCATCATCCCAACCAACGGGCGCGCGCACCTGGAAGACATCGACTTCCAACTGGGCGATTCCGTGGGCCACTGGGACGGCGACACGCTGGTGGTGGACGTAACCAACTTCAACGACAAGACCTGGCTCGATTCCGCACGCCACACGCACAGCGATCAACTTCACGTCGTCGAACGCTACACCCGCCTGGGCCCCGACGTCATCGCCTACGAGGCGACCATCGAAGATCCCAAAACCTACTCGCGTCCCTGGAAAATCGCCATGCCTCTGCACCGCATCACCGAACAAGGTTTCGAATTGCACGAGCAGGAATGTATCGAAGGCGACAGCGGACGCGCCATCCATCCCTTCTACCGCCCCGCGCCGAAATAAGGAACAGCATGAAATTACTTTGCACCGCCCTGTTCACGCTGACCGCGACCGCGTTCGCCCAAACCGCCGCCTACACGCCGCAGCGTACTCCCGAAGGCCTCCCCGATCTCGAAGGCCTGTGGCAGCCGCAAACCAACGGCGCCGCGTACTCGATTCTTCCCCACCCTCCCGGTTTCCTTCTGGGCGCAGGATCGAAGGTCGGCATCGTCGAAGGCGGCGTGCTCCCCTTTCAACCCTGGGCCGCCGAACAAGTGAAGTACCGCCTGGAGCACATGGAGACTGACCCCACCGGCAAGTGCCACTACGAAGGCGTCCCGCACGCTATGTACTTCGCGTTTCAGATTTTCGAGAACCCCAACGAGATCGCCATCGTGCACGAGAACATGCACGCCTACCGCATCATCCACATGCAAGGCCAGCATCCGCCCAAGGAATATCAAGCCTGGATGGGCGACTCGCGCGGTCACTGGGAAGGCAACACGCTCGTCGTCGACGTCACGAATAACAACGACAAGAGCGTGTTCGATATGGCCGGGCATTTTCATAGCGACGCCCTGCATGTGGTCGAGCGCTTCACGCCGCTCAGCCGCGACTTGATTCAATACGAAGCCACTCTCGACGACCCCAAAGTCTTCACTCGCCCCTGGAAAATGAAGTTCACCTTCAAGCGCGCCGCGAAAGATTACCAGATCATGGAATCCGGCTGCTTTGAAGGCGAGCGTGACCAGGTTCACATCGTCGAAGGCCTCGCCACGATTCCCGATCACTACGAGCAGAAACTCAACACCGAACCGCCGCAACCGAAAAAGTAGCCAGCGGAGCCCGTGCTACGCTAGTGGCGTCCGATGTCCCCTCGCCTGTTCGTTGTAGCGCTGTTGACCGCTGCGACCGCCTTCGCGGAAACCGCGCCGCCAGTGTTTTCCCAGATGGATGAGATGGTGGCGACGCTCGCCGAAATCACCGGCTGGCCCGTCAAGAAAAAGGTGCCGTCGGAAATCCTCTCTAAGGACAAATTCCAGCACTACCTGTCGTCGCACATCAAAGACAGCTCGCACGATAAAGAAACCCGCGCCGAGGAGCTAGCGCTCAAGATGTTCGGCCTGGTGCCGCAAGATTTCAACCTTGCTCGCGAAACCGAAGACCTGCTGGGCGAACAGGCCGCCGCGTTTTACGATTACAAAAAGAAGCGCCTCTACATTATCGATTCCACACCCGCCGGCGAAGAACAGCAAATGGCCTTGGTGCATGAGCTAGCCCACGCACTAGCCGACCAGCAGCATTCACTCGGCAAGTACCTCAATCAAGGCTCGCCCGACTCGGACGAGTCGACAGCGCGCGAAGCCGTGATGGAAGGCCAGGCCACATGGCTCACCTGGGCTTACGAAGCCAAGCACGCCGGTGGCAAAGGCGAAGTCCCGCTCAAGATGCTCGACCAGTTAACGTCGGAGCATGACAACAACAGTGACTTTCCGGTCCTGGATAAGTCGCCGCTGTATATGCGCGAGTCCCTGCTGTTCCCTTATAACGCCGGCGCGCGTTTCCAGGATGCGGTCTATCGCAAACTAGGCCGAGAAGCGTTCGAAGCTGTGTTCGCGAAAGGCCCGCGCAGCACCCAGCAGATCATGCACCCGATGGCGTACTTTGACATGACCGCCCCCGCCACGATCGAGCCCTTGGGCATCGCCAAGATCGTGGGCAAGCTGCAGGGTGCCCAATTCCGCCCCATTATCGAGGGCGCCGTGGGTGAATTCGACCATGCCATTTTGCTGCGACAGTTCGTCGGCGAGACCGAAGGCGCCGAAGCCGCCCAACATTGGCGCGCCGGCTGGTTCCGCCTCTACGAACACAAGAAGGACGGCTATCCCGTGCTCTCCTACATCTCCCAATGGGACTCACCGGAAGCCGCCCGCACGTACTTCGAGCTCTACCAGCGCGTTCTCAAGGGAAAATGGAAGAAAATGCAGGTGGCGTCGGCCACCCCGACCGAGGTATCCGGCACTGGCGATTCCGGCCGCTTTACGGTACGATTGTCGGGCACGTCCGTCCAATCTATAGAAGGTCTGAGGTAAACTGGTCGTATGCGAAACCTTATGCGAGCCTTGGCTGCTACCGCGTTTGTGGCGCTCACCGTTTCGGCTTTTGCCACTCCCCCGGTGCCGCGCAAGTCCCCGGAATTTACCATTACCGATCCGTCCGGCAAGCCGATGCTGCTTTCCAGCCTTAAGGGCAAGATCGTGGTGATGCCGTTCATGTTCACCACCTGTCCCCATTGCCAGCGCTTTGCGCAGGACCTCACCCAGCTCCAAAAGGAGTTCGCCCCGCGCGGCGTAGTGTTCCTGGGTACGGTTTTTAACGATGCCAACGGCGCCATGGCGGCTCAGTTCGTCAAGGAATTCAATGTCGGCTTCCCGGTCGGCTACGCCACTCGTGACGCCGTGGTCAGCTACCTCGGACTCTCCGTGCTCGACCGCTGGGTGGTGCCGCAAGTTGCCATCATCGACAGGAAGGGCAACGTCGTGGCGCAGAGCGCGGCTACCGGCATCCCCGGAACTGCAGGAACCAGGTTCCTTGCGCAATATCCTCGACAAGATAGTGAAGGAAAGCGGCGCGACCGGCAGCGCGGCTCCCGGCGGCCAAGACCGCCCCGAAGACCGTAGCCAAGAGCAGCACGCGGCACCCGCCAAAACGAATTAAGAAATAGCCGGGGCCGTCGCGTTTACTTCAGCGCCGCGATCGCCTCGGCTATTTTTTTGCCGTGAAAGCGGCCGTTCTCGATGAAGATCTCGTTGGTGTGCATCCCCGCCACCAGCACCCCGCCAGATACATTCCCTTGCGGTCGCTCTCGAGCGTCTCCGGATCCGTATAAGGGCCTCCCCGATTTCCGGATCGAAATGAATGCCGTGCGCGTCGAGAAACTTGGTGTCCGGCCGATAGCCGGTCATCGCAAAAACAAAATCGTTCTTCAGCGTGACTCGCCCCTGCGGAGTCTTCAGCCGCACGAGTCTTCGCGGATTTCTTCGACGGTCGAGTTGAAGTACGCCGGGATCTCGCCGTTCTTGATGCGATTCTCAATATTGGGCTTGATCCAATACTTGACGTTCGTCGTGAATCCCCTCGCCGCGATGCACCAGCGTGACCCGCGCCCCCGTCCACCACAATTCCAGCGCCCCAATCGCCGCGGAATTCTTCGCGCCCACCACCAGCACGTCATGATTGTAGTAAGGATGCGCTTCTTTGTAGTAGTGGATGACCTTCGGCAAATCCTCGCCCGGAACATTCAGCTTGTTAGGGACATCGTAGTAGCCCATCGACAAAATCACTTTGCGCGACTCATATTGCTGCGCGCAGCCCCGGCTATCGACCGCGTGCGTGACAAAGCGCCCGTCTTCGCCCGTGATCTTCTCGACGTGCTGATACTGGCGGATATCCAGCTGGTAATGATCGGCGACGCGGCGGTAGTATTTGAGCGCTTCCCCACGCACCGGCTTCTCGTTGAGCGAGGTCATCGGAATGTCGCCGATTTCGAGCAGCTCCGGCGTGGTGAAGAACACCATGTTGGTGGGGTAATGATACAGCGAGTTGACGACGCAGCCTTTGTCGATCAGGACCGCGTTCAATCCGCGGCGCTTCAGTTCAATGCCGCAAGCAAGTCCTGTAGGCCCCGCCCCAACGATGACCGCGTCGATACGTCACAGCCTACAGCATCCCCTCAACGCTCGCGTAAACCGCAGCCAATGCGCCATCGAGAGCCGAAGCATCGGTGCCCCCAGCTTCAGCCATGTCCGGGCGTCCGCCACCTTTTCCGCCCACCGCTTGTGCGATCGCGCCCGACGAGTTTGCCCGCGTGCACCTTCGCCGTCAGGTCTTTGGTAACGCCCGAGACGATCGAGACATTCGAATTTTCGGCAGCGCCCAGCACCACCACTGCGGTCTTCCACTTGTTGCGCAGCGAATCCACCAGCGTACGCAACTGCTGACGATCGAACCCATCGACCCGCGCCGCCAGAACCTTTACACCCTTGATGTCGCGCGCTTGAGTCTCCAGATCCCCCGCCTGCGCCTGTGCCATCCTGGTCTTCAACTGCTGGACTTCATGCTCCAGCAACTTTTCCTTAGCCACCAGCTTCTCAAGCTGTTCCAGCATGTCACCCTCTGAAGCCCGCACGACGCTGGCGACGCCCGCGAGGTGCAACTGCGCCGACTGAAACCTGCGCAGCGCCTCCTCTCCTGTGATCGCCTCAATCCGCCGCACTCCCGCCGAGATGCTGCCCTCATAGACGATCTTGCAGAGCCCAATGTCGCCCGTGCGCACAACGTGCGTACCGCCGCATAGCTCCTTGCTGAAGCTGTCAATCGAAACCACGCGCACGTGCTCGCCGTACTTCTCACCAAACAGCGCCATAGCGCCCGTTGAAAGCGCCTGATCGAGATCCATCACGTCTGTGTTCACCAAGCGGTTGGCAAGAATCTCCTGATTCATCAACCGCTCGACTTCCGTCACTTCATCGCGATCCATCGCAGTATAGTGCGTGAAATCGAACCGCAGCCGCGAAGGTTCGACCACGCTTCCGGCTTGCTTCACGTGCGAGCCCAAAACCCGCCGCAGCGCCGCGTGCAGCAAATGCGTGCCCGTATGATTGCGCATAGTGGATTCGCGAGCCGAAGCATCCACCTTCGCGATCACCTCGTCTCCCACATTCACCGGCCCAATGACCTTGACCTTGTGAATCGTCTTCCCGGGGGCGCCATTGTATGCCGACTCCACCACGGCAACCGTATCTCCCGTAGCCGCCGAAATCAGCACACCGGAGTCGCCCACCTGCCCGCCGGCCTCGGCATAGAAGGGCGTTCGATCCAACGCCACTTCACCGTCAAACGCCGCCACCACTTTTGCCGGAGCTTCGAGCGTCTCCCGCCCCACAAACTCCGTCTTGGGCAGTGCTTGATACTCCGCCCGCACCTGCGCCTTCTCCGCGCCCTTCCAGCTCGCGCGCGCCCGCGTCCGCTGCTTCTCCATCTCAGCCGTGAAGCCCTCGCGGTCGATCGCCAGTCCGAACTCGCGAGCCATGTCTTCCTGCTCGTCGAGCGCTAGCCCGTAGGTGTCGTACAACTTGAACGCCGCCGGCCCTGGTAGCACTCCACCCGCCGCAGCCTTGGCCTCGTCCTGAAAGATTTTCTCCGCCACCTGGAAGGTTGTGGCGTAACGATGCTCTTCGTCCTTCACGACGCGAGCCACGCGCGTCACGCTCTCCATCATTTCCGGATAAGCATCACGCATATGCTCCGCGACGAACCCTGTCAGCTTATAAAGATAAGGATCGGTAGCCCCCGCCATGCGCCCATTGCGCAGCGCCCGCCGCATGATCTTGCGCAGCACATAACCGCGCCCTTCATTCGACGGCACCACGCCATCGTGAATCAAAAACGCAGTCGCGCGAGCATGATCCGCATTGATCCGCAGCACCGTGTCGGTGGCGGCCTGCTCGCCAAACGCGCACCCGATCAACTCCCCCGCCCGCAGCACGATTGGCTTGATCAAATCCGTATCGTAGTTCGACAACACGCCTTGCTTAACAGCAGCGATGCGCTCCAACCCCATGCCGGTATCGATCGACGGCCGGGGCAGCGGATTCAGCGTCCCCTGCGCGTCGCGATCGTACTGCATGAACACCAGATTCCAGATCTCGACAAAGCGCTCCGCCGGATCGTCAGGAAAACTCCCCGCCCCCGCCTCCGGCCCGAAATCGTAATGAATCTCCGAGCACGGCCCGCAAGGCCCCGTCTCACCCATCTGCCAGAAGTTATCTTTCTCACCGAGCCGGAAGATCCGCTCCTTAGGAACCCCAGCGACCTTCTGCCACAACTCCTCCGCGTCATCGTCTTCGCGAAAAACCGTAACGTACAGCTTGTCTTTCGGCAGCCCGTAATCCTTGGTGATCAGTTCCCAAGCAAACGCAATCGCGTCCTTCTTGAAGTAATCTCCAAACGAGAAATTCCCCAGCATCTCGAAGAACGTATGATGCCGCCGCGTATAGCCGACATTATCCAGATCGTTGTGCTTCCCGCCCGCCCGCACACACTTCTGCGACGTCGTCGCGCGCGTATAATCCCGCCGCTCCTGCCCCAGGAACACATCCTTGAACTGATTCATCCCCGCGTTCGTGAACAGCAGCGTGGGATCGTTAGCGGGAACCAGCGAAGAGCTCCGCACCACGCGATGCCCGCGGGCAGAAAAATAGTCAAGGAACTTCTGTCGAACTTCAGAACCTGTCATGGATACTTTTATTTTCGCTTACCAGCCCACCGGTTTGCCCCGGTTCTGCTCGTCTAGCCATTTCTTCAGCGGCGCGAAATAGTCGAGAATCGCCGTAGCGTCGAGATTCCGCTGCCCCGTCAGCTCGAACATCGCATCCTGCCACGGCTTGCTCACGCCCATTTCGAGCATCGCATTCAGCCTGCCGCCCCGCCTCTTTGTTGTCGTAAATCGAACAACGATGGAGCGGCGTCCCGCTCCCCGCCGCCGGACATCCCGCCGCCTTCGCCAGCGCCCGGTGAAACTGAAACTGCATGATGTAAGAAAGGAAATACCGCGTGTAAGGCACATCCGCCGCCACGTGATACTTCGCCCCCGGATCGAAATCGCTCTCACTGCGAGCCACCGGCGGAGCCACTCCCTGATACTTCAGCCGCAAATCCCACCAGCCTTTGTTGTACTGATCCGCCGGAATCTCACCCGAGAAAACTTTCCAGCGCCATTGATCGATCATCAACCCGAACGGCAGGAACGCCACCTTATCCAGCGCTCGCGCCAGCAGCAGTCCGATGTCCTTCGAAGCGTCCGGCGCCTTGTCCAGCAACCCGATCTTCACCAGATACTCCGGCGTCACCGACAGCGCGATAGTGTCGCCGATCGCCTCGTGAAATCCGTCATTCGCGCTATCGCGAAATAGGAACGGCTGCTTGTCATAAGCCCGCTGATAAAAGTTATGACCCAACTCGTGATGAATGGTCGTGAAATCTTCTTCCGTGATATCGATGCACATCTTGATCCGCAGATCTTCCAGCGAATCGAGATCCCAGGCGCTGGCGTGGCACACCACATCCCGGTCCCGCGGCTTGGTGAACATCGACCGCTCCCAGAACGTCGCCGGCAGCGGCGCGAATCCCAGAGATTTGAAAAAGTTCTCGCCGTAATGCACCATGTCGAGCGGCTTGGTGTCGCGCTTCTTCAGAATCTCCGTCAGATCGTAGCCTTTATCGGCGTCCTCCGGCGCCACCAGCTTATAAATGTTGCCCCAGTCCTGCGCCCAAATATTCCCCAGCAGATCCGCCGGAATGGGGCCCTTCGCCGGCACCACATCTCCATATTTCTCGCGCAGCTTCCAGCGCACATAGCTATGCAGCGATACATAGAGCGGCCGCACCTGTTCCCACAACCTGTCCACCTCGCGAGCGAAATCGTCGGGCGGCATGTCGTATTTCGACCGCCACATCGCCCCCGTATCCTTGAACCCCAGCTCACGCGCGCCTTCATTCGCCAACTCCACGAAGCGTTGGAAATCCTTGCGCATCGGCGGCGAAATGCGATGCCACCCGCGCCACGCATCCAACAATTCCGCGGGATCGGTGCTGTTCGCCATCACTCGCGTGATGGCTTCGATGTCCATGCAAGGCTTCGCCACGCCCGCCTTATCGTCCGGACAATACTTGCCCTTGCCGTAAGTACCCTCAAGCGACGACGCCAGACGAGTAACCTCGCCGCTTTTTGCAGCATCAGCGGGCGCCGCCAGCACCAGCGCATTCTTCAGCAAGGTCATTTCGCGCCGCATGTCGGCCGGAAGATTGACGTTGTCGAAGCGCACCGCGCCTTTGGCCAGGCGCACGGCTTCCGCAATCCCACGCTCGTTGGCCCGAGCCTCCACCGCTTCGCTGTCGTCAGTAATGTAGGTAGATTGAATCCATTGAGCCTGATTCATCTCCAGACTCAAATCGAAGAGCCGCTTGTCGGCATCGTCGAGAAACTTCTTAGCGTCGGCGACCGTAGGTTCCGCCCCCCAAACGCTAAGGGCGCAAGCCAGTAAACATAGCGTCCTCATGACGCCATCTTACCGAATTGCCCCAGTAGGGCGGACCTCCGGTCCGCGTTCGACCTCCAGGTCGAACAGTCTTACGCCGCGAGCGCCGGAGCCATAATCAGCCCCGGCACCACAGCCTGCAGCACATCCTCCACGCGATCCGCAAAGATGAACTCCATCTCCTTGCGAACCTCGTCCGGCAGATCCCGCAGGTCTTTCTGATTCCCTCTTGGCAGAATCACCCGCTTGATCCCCACGCGCCGCGCCGCCAGGACTTTCTCTTTGACGCCGCCGATCGGCAGGACCAACCCAGTGAGCGTAACCTCACCAGTCATAGCCGTGTCGCTGCGCGCCGGTTTCCCCGAGTAGAGTGAAGCCAGCGCCGTAGTCATCGTCACGCCCGCCGAAGGACCATCCTTCGGGATCGCCCCCGCCGGAACGTGAATGTGCAGCCCGGCATTGAGGAACTTCGCAGGATCAATCCCCAGCGCCGCCGCGTGACTCCACACATAACTGCGCGCTGTCTTAGCGGACTCCTGCATCACCTCACCGAGTTGCCCCGTGATGGTGACTTCCTTCCCGTCCGGAAGCAGTGTGGCTTCGATGTACAGCACATCGCCGCCCGATTCCGTCCAGGCAAGACCAGTAGCCACGCCCGCCGGAAATTCGCGCCGTGCTTGTTCAGGCGAGAACGGTTCAGGACCCAGCATATCTTCGATCTGCTCGACCTTGATCTCGAACGGCCCCGGCTCGCCCTCGCCAACCTTCAGCGCGACCTTCCGAGTCAGCCGCCCGATAGCCTGCTCCAACCGCCGCACGCCAGCCTCGCGCGTATAAGCCGAGATGACTTTCTTCAGAGCCGGTTCCGTAATCTGAACTCTCTCTTCGGTCAACCCGGTCTGTGTCAGCTGACGAGGAATCAGATAGCGGCGCGCGATCTGCGCCTTCTCTTCCTCGCTATAGCCCGACAGCCGCAAGATCTCCATACGATCCAGCAGCGGCGCCGGAATGGTATCGAGCGTATTCGCCGTAGTCACGAACATGACCTTCGAAAGATCGAAGGGCAAGTCGAGATAGTTATCGCGGAACGTTTTGTTCTGCTCCGGATCCAGAATCTCCAGCAGCGCCGCCGCCGGATCGCCACGGAAGTCGCGACCTAGCTTGTCGACTTCATCCAGCATCAGCACCGGATTCGCGAATCCAGCGCGCCGCATCGCTTGCAGCAAGCCGCCCCGGCAGAGCGCCGATATACGTCCGCCGATGCCCGCGCAGTTCGGCTTCGTCGTGCAGGCCGCCCAGGCTCATGCGCTCGAACTTGCGTCCCAACGCCCGCGCGATGGATTGCCCCAGCGAAGTTTTACCCACGCCCGGCGCGCCCACAAAGCACAGGATCGGAGCCTTGGCTTCCGGATTCAACTTCAGCACCGCCAAGTGCTCCAGAATGCGCTCCTTCACCTTGGTGAGGCCGAAGTGATCTTCGTCGAGCACTTGCCGCGCCCGCGCCAGATCGAGGTTGTCGTCGCTGCGTTTGTTCCACGGCAACTCGATCACATATTCGAGCCAAGTCCGGATCACGTTGTGCTCCGGCTGCGAAGGCGGCAGCTTTTCCAGCCGCCCTAGCTCGCGCTCGGCTTCTTTGCGGACGTCTTCCGGCAAGATCGGCCTTGGCCAGCTTCTCGCGCAGCTGCTCGACTTCGGCCTGGTCGCGGATTCTTCTCGCCCAATTCCTGCTCGATGGCTTTCTTCTGCTGCCGCAGGATGTATTCTTTCTGCTCCCGCGACATTTCGCCGCGCGCATCCTCGGTGATCTTGTTGCGCAGCTCCAGCACTTCGACTTCGTGCGACAGCCAGCCGTGCACCAGCCGCAGCGCTTCGACGCGCGTCGTGGCTTCGAGCAAGGCCTGTTCCCGCACGGCTTCCAGGTTCATCAACGAAGCCACGGTGTAGGCCAGCCGCAGCGGATCTTCCTGGAACGTGAACAATCGCGCCAGCTCCTGCGGAGAAGCCTGCGGCGATTGGATCAGCCCCATGAACTTGCGTGCCCATCTCGACGATGGACAGCGTCAGCGCTTCGGTTTCGCGGCTGGAATCGTCGGGCGCCGGCAGCGGATGATAACGCGCCGAAAAGTGGCCGCCTTCTTCGTTTACCTTGACGATAACCACGCGCTCCAGGCCGAACGCCAGAATGTCGATATGGTCTTTCTTGGGCCGCGCCACTTTGCGGATCGCCGCCCGCGTGCCGATGGTGAACAGATCGGCTGCGCCCGGCGTATCGGCGGAGGCGTCGCGCTGCGCCACCACAATGATTTCCTTGTCCTCGGTGGCGACGGCTGCCTCGACCGCGGCCAGAGAGGACGTGCGGCCCACCGACAGCGGCATCAGCAGCCCCGGAAACAGCACTGAATTCTTCAGCGGCAGCAACGGCAGAATGCGAATTTTTTCGAGCTCGCTCATATTTGGTCTCCTCTTCTTTACTTAAGATGCTTCAGCATGTGCCGCCGATTCTACTCCGAAGGTAAGTTCGTGATCCTTGCCTAGATCCACGTGCACTTTCTGGCCGTCGCGGATCTCGCCGCCCACTAGCCGCCGCGCCAGCGGGGTTTCCACTTCCTTCTGGATGGCCCGCTTTAGCGGCCGCGCTCCGAAGGTCGGGTCGTAGCCGACCTTCACCAGATGCTCCACCGCCGCATCCGAAAGTTCGATCGCAATGTGCCGCTCGGCCAGCCGAGTCCGCAATCCCTCCAGTTGAATCAGCACGATCTTCTTGAGTTGTGCATCAGTCAGGCTGTGGAACGTGATGATCTCGTCCACTCGATTCAGGAATTCCGGTCTGAAGATGTTGCGCAACTGCTCCTTGGGCGCATTCGAAGTCATGATCACGATGGTGTTCTTGAAATCCACCGTGCGCCCCTGCCCGTCGGTCAGCCGCCCGTCATCCAGCACCTGCAGCAGCACATGGAACACATCCGAATGCGCCTTCTCGATTTCGTCCAGCAACACCACCGAATACGGCCGCCGCCGGACCGCTTCCGTCAACTGCCCGCCCTCGTCATAGCCCACATATCCCGGAGGCGCGCCCACCAGCCGCGAAACCGTGTGCTTCTCCTGATACTCCGACATATCGATGCGGATCATCGCCCGCTCGTCGTCGAACAGGAATTGCGCCAGAGCCCGCGCCAGCTCGGTTTTGCCTACGCCCGTCGGTCCCAGGAACAGGAAACTGCCCACCGGCCGCTTGGGATCTTTCAATCCGCCGCGAGCCCGCAGGACAGCGTCTGAAACGGCGTCGACGGCTTCGTCTTGTCCGATGATGCGCTGATGCAGTTCCTCCGGCAGATGCGTCAGCTTCTGGACTTCGCCTTCCAGCAGTTTCGACAGCGGAATGCCCGTCCAGCGGCTGACTACTTGCGCGATGTCTTCCTCGTCCACTTCTTCTTTCAGCAGCGCCGTCGAATGTCTTGCCCGCTTCCAGTTGCTTTTCGAGACCCGTCAGCTTGCCGTACTTCAATTCGGCCGCTTTGTTCAGGTCGTAGGCCCGCTCGGCCTGCTCGATATCGATTTTGGTCTGCTCGATCTGCTCGCGGATTTCGCGCTGCTTCTTCAGCGCTTCCTGGTCGGCTTGCCACTGCGCGCGCAAACTGCGCCGAATTGGTCTTCAGATCCGCCAGTTCCTTTTCAAGTTTGGCCAGCCGGTCGCGCGAAGCTTTATCGGTTTCTTTTTTCAGCGCCTCGCGCTCGATCTTCAAGCTGCATCATGCCGCCGCGTGATTTCGTCGAGCTCCGCCGGCATCGAGTCGATCTCGGTGCGCGTCTTGGCCGCCGCCTCGTCGATCAGATCGATGGCTTTATCGGGCAAAAACCGGTCCGCAATATAGCGATTGCTCAGAACCGCCGCCGCGACCATCGCCGAATCCTTGATCCGCACGCCGTGATGCAACTCGTAGCGCTCGCGCAACCCGCGCAGGATCGAAATGGTGTCTTCGACCGACGGCTGGTCCACCAGCACCGTCTGGAAACGCCGCTCCAAAGCTTTGTCTTTCTCAATATTCTTGCGGTATTCGTCGAGCGTAGTCGCGCCGATGCAGTGCAGCTCGCCGCGCGCCAGCATCGGCTTCAGCAGGTTGCCGGCGTCCATCGAGCCTTCGGCCTTCCCCGCCCCCACCACGGTGTGCAGCTCATCGATGAACAGAATGATGTTGCCTTCGGCCGATTGCACTTCCTTCAGCACCGCCTTCAGCCGCTCTTCGAACTCGCCGCGGAACTTTGCGCCCGCCACCAACGCGCCCATGTCGAGGGAAACGATTTTCTTGTTCTTCAAACCCTCCGGCACGTCGCCGCGCACGATGCGCCGGGCTAAGCCTTCGACGATAGCCGTCTTGCCGACGCCCGGCTCGCCAATCAGCACCGGATTGTTCTTGGTCCGCCGCGACAAAACTTGGATCACGCGCCGGATCTCTTCATCGCGCCCGATCACCGGGTCGAGCTTGCCCATGCGCCGCCAGCTTGGTCAGATCGCTGCCATATTTTTCGAGCGATTCGTAAGTCGCCTCCGGATTTTGCGTGGTCACGCGCTGCCCCCTGCGGATCGCCTGTAGCGTCCGCATGATCCGCTGCTAGGTGATGCCCAGATCGCGGAAGACTTTCTCGTTGGTCGCAGCGAGCAGGACATGCTCGACAGAAATATAGTCGTCCTTGAGATGCTTGCGCCTCTTTCTCGGCGCGGTCAAGCAGGTCCTGCAGACGCTTGGTCACATACAACTGGTCGATCCCCGGTGCCGATCCGGAGACACGCGGCAGCTTGTCGAGCTCTTCGACCAGCTTCTGATGCACCAGCGCGCGATCCACCTCGGCCTTAGCGAACAGCGACTGTGTCAGGCCGCCGTCCTGCCCCAGCAACGCGAGCAGCAAGTGCTCCACGTCGATCTGTTGCTGCCCCCGTTTGGACGCAATGCCTTGGGCCGAGCGCATGCCCTCTTGCAGCTTTTCCGTGAACCGATTGAAGTCCATATCTGTTAAGAACTATAACACATGAGTGTCAATGAAGTGCAATAATCTTAGTGCCTTACTATCAATGATTTTCAGGATACCGATCATAGATTCAGTGATATCATGCATTTAGCTATGGCAAGTGGACTGCCAAACCTAGTGACGCCTCTCCCTGGCCCTAAAGCCAAGGCGATCATCGAGCGCGACGCCCAGTTCATCTCGCCGTCTTACACCCGCTCCTACCCTTTAGTGGCCGCCAGCGGCCAGGGCTCCATCGTGGAAGACATTGACGGCAATCAGTTTCTGGACTGCAGCGCCGGCATCGCCGTGGTCTCGACCGGCCACTGCCATCCCGAAGTCGTCGAGGCCATCCAGCGCCAGGCCGCCAAGCTGATCCACATGTCGGGCACCGACTTCTACTACCAGAACATGGTGGATCTGGCACAGAAACTGGCCGCCCTGACGCCAGGCGGAATGCCCCGGCGCGTCTACTTCGGCAACTCCGGGACCGAAGCTATCGAGGCTGCCATCAAGCTCGCCCGCTATCATACCGGCCGCAAGCAGTTTGTGGCGTTCTATGGAGCCTTCCACGGACGCACCATGGGGTCGCTCGCGCTCACCGCCAGCCGCAGCGGACAGCGCAAGAACTTCTTCCCGGTGATGCCCGGCGTCCACCACGTCCCTTACGCCGATTGCTACCGCTGCCCCTACGGCAAGACTGTCGACACCTGCGCCGTCGAGTGCGCCAAGGCCATCGAGGACCCGCTGTTCCGCACCGTGCTTCCACCCGAGGAGGTCGCCGCGATCGTGGTTGAGCCGGTCCAGGGCGAAGGAGGCTATCTCGTCCCGCCCAAGAAGTTCTTCGACGAACTGCGCCGCATCGCCGATTTCTACGGCATCCTGCTGATCTTCGATGAGGTCCAGTGCGGGATGGGACGCACCGGCAAGATGTTCGCGTCGGAACACTTTGACGCGGTCCCGGACATCGTGGCTCTGGCCAAAGGCATCGCCAGCGGGATGCCGCTCAGCGCGACGATCGCGCGCGCGGACATCATGGATTGGCCGCCCGGCTCCCACGCCTCCACTTTCGGGGGAAACCCGGTGGCAGTCGACGCGTCGCTTGCCACCATCGAGTTGCTGGAGCAAGGACTGATCGACAACGCCGCCAGCGTCGGCGCCCACATGAAGGCGCGCTTGAGCGAGTTTCCTCAACGCTTTCCCAACGTCGGCGACGTTCGCGGGCTGGGGCTGATGATCGGTATCGAGCTAGTGAAGGATCAAGCCACGAAAGAGCGCGCGCCCGCGCTGCGCGACCGCATTGTCCAGATGTGTTTCGAGCGCGGCTTGCTGGTGCTGGGCGCTGGTCCCAACA
>CAVPZQ010000014.1:0-43353 GCA_963710155.1 Bryobacterales bacterium
AAGAATCTGGCGGAGAAAAGGGCAAGCAGGCGGGCTGCGGCTACGCTTCGAGCAGCGCCACCTCGGTAAGCGCCGCCGTGACCAAAAGACACGCAGGGCGAAGACGTGCAAGCGGGCACGACCATCGATCAAATGATCGCCCGCAAGATCGGTCAGGACACGCCCATCCCGTCGCTCGAACTCGGCATCGAAGACGTGTCGAATATGATCGGCATCTGCGACGCCACCAGTAGCTGCGCCTATCTCAACACCATGTTGTGGAGCACCCCCACCACGCCGCTCCCCGCTGAAATCAATCCCTAGGAAGTATTTTGAGCGCATATGTTCGGCGACGGCAGTTCCGCCGCGAAACGCTTCGAACGTCTTGCAGGATGACCGCAGCCTCCTCGACGACATCACCAGCTCCGCCAAAGATCTGCAAAAGAATCTGAGCGCGCAAGACAAGAGCCGCATCACCGATTACCTCGACAACCTGCGCGAAATCGAGCGCCGCATAGCCCAAGTCGAGAAGCGCAACACCGACCAGCAGTCCTCCGTCTCGAACGCGCCCATCGATATCCCCGAGACTTACGAAGACCACGTCGGCTTGATGTTCGACCTCCAAGTAGTCGCCTTCCAGGCCTACATCACCCGCGTTTCCACCTTCATGATGTCGCGCCGAGCTCAAACAACCGCACCTACCCTTACATCGGAGTTCCCGAACAACACCACTCCATCTCGCATCACCAGTACGATCCGCTAAAAATGGCGCAGCATCAGAAAATCAATACTTATCACGTCCAGCTCTATTCCAAGTTCCTCACGAAAATGCAGGAAACCAAGGACGGTGACGGCTCCCTGCTCGATCACTCGATGGTGCTCTACGGCAGCGGCATGGGCGACGGCAACGTCCACAGCCACGACCCCATCTCGGTGCTCCTCGGCGGCGGCGCCATCGGGCAGATCAAAGGTGGCCGCCACATCCAGAATCCAAAAGGCACCTCAATGGGCAATCTCTTGCTGCCCATGCTCGAAATCGCGGGCATCCAGCAGGAAAAAATAGGCGACAGCACCGGCAAAATCAGCCTCTCCTAAAGTCCACTAACGATAGCGGCGGGACAATGACTGGCGTATAATCCTGCTATGTCTGAAAACCTGCCGATTGTTCGCTGAACGTTTCTAGGCGTCGGCGGCGCTGCCGCTTTGGGATTCGCCGCGCAAACCAGCACCACCGCAAACGCCTCCGGAATCAAGGTGGAGAAAGACGTCATCGTCGGCAAAGGCGGCGACAGCGAGCTCCATTGCGACATCTACCGCCCGCCCCCGGAACCGAAAAGCGCATGGCGCTCGTCCACTTTCACGGCGGCGGCTTTGCCCGCGGCAGCAAGGAAACTCTCGCCGCCAAGATCGCGCCCATCACCGCACGCGGCTACGTATCGATAGCCGCGCAGTATCGCCTGAGTGGCGCAGCGAAATGGCCCGCCCAAATCGAGGACGCGAAAACCCATATCCGCTGGGTGCGCGCCAACGCCACTTCGCTAGGCATCGACCCCGCGCGCATCGCCATCGTCGGCTACTCCGCCGGAGGCCACATCGCGCTCTTTACCGCCACCCAGCCCGGCACCGATCTCGCCGCGTGCATCGCATTCTATCCTCAAACCGACGTGAGGCCCGTCGCCGCAGCGTTAATGCCCCCCGGCAGCGACGACGCCGCGATCACCGACGCTAGCCCCATCACTCATATCAAAACTGGTTACCCGCCCACGATAATTTTCCACGGCCTCTCCGACGTAACCATTCCTCCCGAAAACAGCCAGCATCTGCTGCAGATTCTTCGCGACGCCAAGGTCCCTTCCGAGCTCCATACCTTCACCGGCGTTCCCCACGAATTCGACATGCATCCCGAATTCGCCGAATCCTGCGCCGCGCTTACCGATTTCTTTCTGGACCGGCAGGTCCTCCATCCCCGCACCTATCCCCCGTTTGCACCCGGCGGCGCCCGTAGCCGCGCGTGAAAGGAAACTCTCATGACCACCAAACTGCGTTGGCTAGCTCCGGGCTGCGCAATCCTGACCCTAACGGTTTTTTCGAACTATGGAGCCGAGACCGTCCCCATTGACCGCACCATGCGGGATTTCAAAACCCCACAAGACTTCGAATGGAAATCCCGCCCGGGTAGCGCCAGTCAAACCGCCGCCCTCTTCGGCGATCCCGCCAAGCCCGGCCTGTACATCCAACTCCTCAAGCGCGGACCGGACGATTGGAGCCAGCCCCACTCCCACGCCAACGAGCGCTTCATCACCGTTATTGCCGGCACCTTCAAAATCGGCACCGGAGAAAAGTTCGATAAGGACCACACCGTTTCCCTAGGACCCGGCAGCGTGGTCCGCGACATCGCCAACCAGATGCACTACGACGGCACCGGCCCCGAAGGCGCAACCATCCAGATCATGGGCATGGGCCCCACGACGCGGAACTAGGCCGGTTAATCGCCCTTGCCGACAATCTTCAGGAACTCATCGTTAGTTCCCACGCGCCCGTGAATCGGCACGTGCCGCGCCACGTCCAACTTCTGCTTCAGCATGTTCTGATACAGCGTCCGCATCGCAGCAGTGGGCTTCGGCAGTGGCGCACCCTCTGCCGGCGGCGAGTACAGATCAGCATTGATCAATATCTTTTCCTTCGGCAGATAAACCATCAGCATATCCGCGCTGGTGTTGCCTTGCGCGTACGACGGATCCTCCAGTTCGTAAGCCATATCCTGCACGTGAAAAATCTCCAGCACACGCTCCCCGTCTGAAACTACATACTTCGCCGCTCCGCCCCCCGGCCCGCCGGCAAAGCTCGCCACCGTCTCCATCGGAGCCGGCCGCCTGCTGATCATGTACATCGGGTTGTACAGCGCCATCCTGTCCGGCTGCAATTCGCGAGGCGCCGGATAAAACATGATGTCCATGTAATACTGCTTGTTGCTTTCATGCGTAATCACCGTAGTGCCCTGCGAAAGATACGTCCGCAGCCCACCCGCATGATCGAAATGATGGTGCGTGTTGACCACATACTTGATCGGTTTATTCGGCGTCAGCCGGTTTACTTCTTCGATCACCGCCAGTGACCGCGCCTCGTTCTGCGGCGCCTCCACCACCGTCACGAAGTCCTTGAACTCCATCAGCACGCTATGATGCGTGCCGCCGCCGATCAGCCAGACACCGTCCGCCAGCTTTTGACTTTCCACCTTGACCGGCGCCACCACCGCCGCCCGCACCGCCTCCGGCACCGCCATCGTGGTCACCGGTAAGTTAGCCTTCACGTCCGTCACGTTGTACTCGTAATAGTTGTGCGCCGGGTTCAATCGCGGATCGCCCTGGTGCACATGCAGCAGCGTAGGAAACTGCACGCCGCCAAAATTCTTGTACTTTGTATACCGCATCTCGTAATCCATATCGCCGTAAACCGGATTGGGAAACCACGTGTCCGTCATCTCCACCAGATTCTGGTCATTAATGGTCCCGTTCACCCGGTACTTCCCGATCGTGAAAGACACCACCGTCACCTTGCGCCCGTTCTGCGAAAGCCCCGCGTCCGACGCACCCACGATCGGCAGCGTAATCGCCGTTGCATCCTTCGCCGCCAGCGCCGCCTTCAGAAATCCATGCGGAGTAATTGCCAGCTCCAGTTGCCGCAGGTCGGAGTACGTCACGCCATCCAGATACAGCCTCGTGATGGGCACCGCTTTCCCATCCTCTACGTCCCACGCATAGTTCCCACTGAGAATTGAAGTGACATGCTCCGCCGCCATCGGCGGCCTGCCCAGCAACGGATACTTGCCCTGTTTGCGCGTGTAGTCTTCGCGCGACCACTTGGCATCGAAGTCAATCGCCCGCGTGTAATCGGCAACCTCGTAATGCGGCCAGTCTTCCGCCAGCCCATACGTCTGCCCGATTCGCGAGGACCACCCATTCGCCGAATATTGCAAGGTCTTGAGATTCACGCCCCCCATCGCCTGGAGAGAAGCTTCCAAAACAGCGCGGACATCCTTTACGTTCTGTGCCGCCGCGTTCCCCGCCGCCAATCCCAGAAACGCCGTAAATATCGCGACCCTACGCATCATGCGGTTCTCCTCTCTACCAGTCCGTCGGACGGTAATCCTTCAAGAATTGCCCCCACACATGCTGCCCGGTATTGAAGCCGCTGATGATGGGATCTAGAATCCGCGCCGCCCCGTCTACAATATCAAGCGGCGGATGAAAGCGCTGCTCCGCCGTCTTCCGCGCCGCGATTTCGATCGGATCCTCGTCCGTCACCCACCCGGTATCGACACTGTTCATGTGAATGCCATCGCTATAATAATCCGTCGCCGACGTGCGTGTCATCATGTTCAGCGCCGCCTTCGCCATATTGGTGTGCGGATGCCGCGTAGTCTTCCAGTTCCTGTAAAATTGCCCCTCGACCGCCGACACATTCACAATATGTTTATCCCGCTCCGGCGTCCGCATCATCAGACTTTTAAGCCGAGCATTGATGATGAATGGCGCAACGGCATTGATCAACTGCACCTCCAGCATTTCGACTGACGAAACCTCCGCCAGCAGCAGCCGCCAGGAATTCCGTCCCCGCAAATCCACTTGCTGCAAATCCTGATCCAACCGCCCCTCAGGAAACAAATGTTTCTGCCCCAGCAAGTCCTCCGCCTGCAAAGCCACTTGCGAAAGCTCCGCCGCGCTCGTCACCCCTTCGGCAACCGCCACTGTCGTGTGCACCCCCAGCAGCTTCCGCGCGTCCCCCGGCATGTGTTCCAGAGCCGACCGTTCCCCCTGCATCATGTGCGCGTAAAAATCCGGAGGCCGCCGCACCGTCTGACAAGCATTATTAATGATGAAATCCAACCGTGGCAGCGTCTCGAGCAACCGCCCGCACAGCGCCTCCACACTAGGCGTGTGCCGCATATCCAGCCCATAGATTTCCAGCCGGTCTCGCCACACCCCAAAATCCGCTTCCTTCGCATAACGCCGCGCCGAATCGTTCGGGAACCGAGTCGTCACGATCACCCGCGCCCCCGCCCGCAGCAGCTTCAGCCCCGTCTGATAGCCGATCTTGACCCGCCCGCCCGTCAGCAGCGCCACCCGCCCCCGCAAGTCCGCCAGTTCCGTCCGCTTGAAGAAGTTAAACTCCGCACACTCTGGACACATCTGATCGTAAAAATGATGAATCACCGAGTAGTGCTCTTTGCAAACGTAACAGTGCTGCGAATCCTCAGCCTCCGTCTTACGCTCGTCAACGTCGACCGGCGGAAAAACGTTAGGAGTAGTGAACACCCGTTTCCGCCGCAGCGTCCGGATTCCCGTCTCCTCCAGCACCGTCCCCACCCGTTCCGTCCGCGCCGCCGCCCGCTCCCGCTCCGCCGCCTTCAACCGCCGCCGCCGCGCCACTGGATCGGGATGATAAAACGCCGCCACCGCCCGCTGCAGCCGCTCCCTCTCCTCCGCCGGCAGTTGCTCCAAAGGCGCGCGGTCCTCCTCCATCCGCTCCAGCAATTCCGCGGCAGACCGCACCCGCGCCAGCAACTCGTCTGAATCCGACACAACCTCAGGATAGAATGGCAGCATGAGGCACGTACTCCCCAGCCTGCTTTTAGCGCTGTCTCTAACCGCGTCCGCGCAAGAAAACGACATCCCCAAAAACTACGCCGCGCCCACCGCCAATCAGGATTACAGCAAGCGCGATGTAATGATCCCCATGCGCGACGGCGTGAAACTCCACACCGTCATCGTCGTCCCCAAAGGCGCCGCCAACGCCCCGATTCTGCTGACCCGCACGCCGTATAACGCGACCCAACGCGCCACCCGCAACGTCAGCACCCACATGCTGGCCATCCTGCCCGAAGGCGACGAAGTGTTCGTCCGCGCCGGCTACATCCGCGTCTTTCAAGACGTTCGCGGCAAGTACAAATCGGAAGGCGACTACGTCATGACCCGCCCCGTCCGCGGCCCTCTCAACACCACCGCGACCGACCACGTCACCGACGCCTACGACACCATCGACTGGCTCGTCAAAAACGTCCCCGAGTCCAACGGCCGCGTAGGCATGATCGGATCCTCGTACGAAGGCTTCACCGTAGTGATGGCCCTCTTAAATCCTCACCCTGCCCTGAAAGTAGCCGCCCCCGAAAGCCCCATGGTCGACGGCTGGATGGGTGACGACTGGTTCCACTACGGCGCCTTCCGCCAAACTAACTTCGACTACACGTCCGGCCAGACCACCAAGCCCGACGCCGGCCAGCCCGTGAGCCGCGATGCCTTCGACGACTACGAAGCCTTCCGCCGAGCCGGTTCGGCCGGCGCCTACGCCCGCGCCAACGGACTCGATCAACTCCCTTGGGCCGAGAAAATGATCGAACACCCCGCCTACGACGCCTTCTGGCAAGGTCAAGCCCTCGACAAGTTAATCGCGCAGCATCCCCCGCAAGTCCCGACAATGTGGATTCAAGGCCTGTGGGATCAGGAAGACATGTGGGGCGCAATCCACTCTTATCTGGCGCTCAAAGCGCAGCATCAAGAAGGACACAACTATTTAGTGATGGGCCCGTGGCGCCACAGCCAAGTAAATTACGACGCCTACAATCTCGGCCCCCTGAAATGGCAAGGCGACACCGCCTTGGAATTCCGCCGCGACGTGCTGCGCCCCTTCTTCGACCAATACCTGAAGACCGATGCCCCCAAAGCCGACACGCCGCCAGTCTTCATCTACAACACCGGCGAGAATCACTGGATCGTTTCAAGAGCTGGCCGCTAGCCTGTGAATCCGGCTGCCCCGCGCCTTTGCAGCCGCTCTACCTGGAACCCGGCTTCGCCCTGGCCTTTGACAAACCCGCCGACCCCGCTGCGTCAGATTCTTATGTGTCCGATCCCGCGAAACCCGTCCCCTATCTACCGCGCCCCGTCCACTTCGCCGACTCCGATCGCTGGAAGCAATGGCTAGTCACCGATCAACGCACCGTAGCCGATCGCACCGACGTCCTCACCTATGAAACGCCCGCACTAACCGCGCCCGTCAGAATCAGCGGCGCCCCCATAGCCGACCTCATCGCCGCGACCACCGGTACAGATTCCGATTGGGTAGTGAAACTGATCGACGTCTTCCCCGACGAAGTCCCCAGCCAGCCCGAGCTAGGCGGATATCAATTGGCCGTTTCGATGGATATTTTCCGCGGCCGCTACCGCGAAAGTTTCGAGCACCCGTCGCCCATCCCTGCTGGTAAGCCGCAGCAATACCGCTTCGCCCTTCCCACCACCAATCACGTGTTCCTGCCCGGTCACAGAATGATGGTGCAGATCCAGTCCACCTGGTTCCCACTCTACGACCGCAACCCGCAAACCTACGTCCCCAACATTTTCTTCGCCAAGCCCGCGGATTACGCGAAAGCTACTCAAACCGTTTACCGCTCGTCCACGCAAGCGAGCGCCGTGTGGCTGCCCGTCGTTAAGTAACTAGCCTTCGGACCCAAACTCCTGACGCAGAATAGCGACCACGTCGTCCTCATCGGCGCTCGAATCATTCAGCAGCTCTTCCAGCCGCGAATCGAACGCGCCATGCTCCACCTGAGGAACCCGCGCCTTCAGTTTTTCAACGTCCGCAAGGTTTTCTTCGTTCATGGCTAGAGCGTAACACCTGTCGTAAGGTATCTATAGGAGAAACCCACAGTGGAACTCACCCGTATAGAAAAATTCAGCGCCGGAAAAGCCGCCATCGGCGCGTCAGCAGTAGGCGCGGTTGCCCTGGGCGCCCTAGCAATCGGTGCCTTGGCGATCGGCCGCCTGGTCATCGGCAAAACGTCCATCGGCAAACTAAAAATCGGAGAATTAGAAGTGGACACCCTGCGCGTCCGCAAACTAGAAGTACACGAGCAGGGTCCCGTCTACCGTTAGCGCTTATCGACGACCACTTTGCCGCCCTTCAGCACCACTTTAGTCTTCAGCATCGGATAAATATTCTCCAGCGGATTGCCGTCGATCAGAATGATGTCCGCTAGCTTGCCCGCCTCCAACGTCCCGATCTGATCCGCCATGTCCACGTATGCCGCCGTGTTCGGGCCCATAATGCGGAAAATATCCGGCATTGAGAACATCACGCTGTACGACTTCAACTCATGCTCCAGCACCACAATGTCCGCGTAATTCTGATCCGTGCAATACCCAGCGCCTTCCCGCCGCTAGCGTCCCAGATGGTGCGCGCGTTGACGATGGTGTAGCCCGCCTCCGTGCCCATAGCTTTGCCATTCGCGTCCCGGTTCGCCCCCGCGATCGCTTCCGGCCAAGCCTTGCCGTCACGGAATCGCGGCGAGTCGTCTTTCGGAAACACCACGGGAGCCGGCGCCGCAGATTCCCTATCGATGATCGGCGCGCCGAAAGCAATCAGCCCCAGCACAATCGAATTCGTCGACGCAATTTTCGCGGCCGCCTCGTGGCTGGTGAAGTCCTTATTAGGAAGGTGCACAAAGCGTCGCACCCCCACGTCGATGGCCGCAATCGTGGCCGGCGTGCTCACCGCGTGAACGTTCACCTGCACTCCCGCCTTGGCCGCTTCATCCACCACCGCTTTCAATACTTCGATTTCGTGCGGAGTCGGCCCCGGTTCCGGCGTCAGCGCAATCTCGCCCGTATTCTTGATCCCTTTGGCCGCCATGGCCCGGATCGCCGCGCGAGCCTCCTCCGGAGTTCCCTTCAAATTAATGCGCTCCGAAGGAATAATGCGCGGACCATTGATCATCCCCGACTCAATATGATCCCGCAGCGCAATGCTGCCGTCCCCCGGACCACCGCCCGATAACACAGTAGTGTAGCCCGCTTCGAGCAGCGACTGCATCTGCGCTTTCTCGTCAGGTCCGGTGTTGATATGCTTGTGCGCGTCGATGTAGCCCGGCAACGCACTCATGCCCTTGGCGTCGATAACCTTCAAGCCCTTCGTGTCCGCCTTGCCCGCGCCAGCCGAAACAATCTTGCCGCCCCGGACAATGATGGTGCCCGACGGAACCACCGTCCCGTTGCCCACAATAATGCGCGTGTTCGTAATCGCCACATCCTGCGCGAAACACACCACGGCCCCCAAGCTCAGCAGCAAAGGTAGAAATCTATTCATCAGAAGCCTCCCGGTCCCCTGCTAGCGTAGCGCACTCCGCCTCTTCGCGCAGCAGCCAAACGGCTTACTTCGCCAATGCCGGAGGCGTCGTGAACGCGTGGGTCCCGCGAAGCCTTAAAAGGAGGGAGCGTGCAGCGGGACTCATCAGCCCCGCTCTCACGCCTGGTGCTTAGTGCTTATTGCTTAATGTGCCGCGCTGGTGTCGCCCGTCGTCGCCGAACTGAAGATGAGCTTCGTGGTAGTGCCGCCCAGCCGGATTTCCCGGATCTTCGAATCGGTTGACTGTACTTCCGTTGACGAAACCTTATGGTCGCTCTTCTCCACGCTCACCGGCGCTTCGACCACCGTCTTGCCGGAGGTAAATACCGCATTGGTGCCCGAAACCGCCAGCTTGTAAACACCCGGCTTCAGTTGCGAGGCTCCAGCCCAAGTGGGCTGCGTGATCGTGACTTCATAGCTCGAGGCAGCGCTCGCCACACCCAACGCCACAATTCCTAGGCCGAATATCAATCGCTTTAAATTCATGTCATTTACTCCGTATAATTTGGTCTGGATTGCAGAAGGCGGCCTCGTGGACGCTTCCTACAATTCAATGG
The DNA here is from genome assembly GCA_963710155.1 of Bryobacterales bacterium. Taxonomy (GTDB): domain Bacteria; phylum Acidobacteriota; class Terriglobia; order Bryobacterales; family Bryobacteraceae; genus Palsa-187. The sequence continues at coordinate 9,711 of CAVPZQ010000014.1, forward strand.
TCGCATGCGGGCAACTCCTGCACGCACTGCCGATTAGTACCTGTAAACCATGCCATTTGGTGTGGAAAATCCTTGAATACAAAGGTATAATATATTGCTGCAAGTGACACTCTTTGGCACACTGCACTGTTTCATCCTGTTAGCAATCGCCCTTGCAGCAGCCGCCTTCGCGTGGGTGGGCCGCCGCGGCCTCTTCCCCGTCAAGCACATCGCATGGACCCTCGGCGCGGCCTTGGCCCTGAACGAACTGATCTGGTGGTTCTATCGCTATTCGCGGGAAGGCGTGCACCTGGCCAACCTCCCCTTGCAGCTCTGCGATGCCGCCGTCTGGTTGTCCATCCTGGCCTGCTTAACTGGCGCTTCTCTCATCGTCGAATTCGCCTACTTCGCCGGACTCGCCGGTGCCGGCATGGCCCTGCTGACCCCCAACCTGCTTTCCCCCTGGCCCACCTATCCCGCGATTTACTTTTTCCTCGCGCACGGCGGCATCGTGGTTTGCATGGCCGCGCTGGTCTACGGCAGCGACCGCAGATTTTCGCATGTATCCGTGTGGCGAGCCTTCGGGTTGCTCCTCGTCTACGCCGCCCTGGTGGGGATGATCGATCGCCTCTCCGGCGCCAATTTTATGTACCTGCTGCGCAAACCCGAAGCCGCCTCGCCGCTCGATCAAATGGGCGCATGGCCCTGGTATCTAGCCACAGGCGCCGCCGCCGCTCTCGCCCTCTTCTGGTTATTGTGGCTGCCGGTACGATCTCGAGAATTATTGCCAGCCGCCGCCGAGCGCCCGATAGAGTTGCACCACTGAGAGCACTTCCTGCTCCTGCAATTGCGCCAGCGCCAACTCCCCTTGGAAGCGATTGCGCTCCGCATCCAGCACCTGCAGATAGCTATCGAGCCCGCCCTGATAGCGCAGCGTCGATAGCCGCGATGTCTCCCGCAGCGCCTGCAACAGCAACTCCTCCTGCGCCCGCTGCTCGCTGGTCTTGCGATACCCCACCAGCGAATCGGAGACCTCCCGGAAAGCTGTCTCAATGGTCTTGCGGTAAGTAGCCAGCGCCTCACGCTGCTGCGCTTCCGTCAGCCTCACATTGGCTCGCACGCGCCCCGCGTTGAACACCGGCAAATCGAAAGCCGGCGTCGCCGCGTTCCACAGCCGTGCCGGACCCGTGAACAAATTCTCCAGCGCCCGGCTCTGCCCGCCCATAAATCCCGTCAAAGTGATCAGCGGAAAATACTGCGCCTTAGCCACGCCAATCTGCGCGTTCGCCGCGATCAATTCCTGTTCCGCCTGGCGAATGTCCGGCCGCCGTTCCAGCAATGCCGATGGCAGCCCCGCGGGAACCTCCGGCGGAGCCTTCAATTCCTCCAGCGTCTTGCCGCGCGGAATGTCCCCCGGATTCTGCCCCAGCAGCAAACTCAGCGCATTTTCCGTTTGCGTGATTTCGCGCTCCACCGCCGCGATTTCCGCGGTCGCCGTGTACAGCAGCTGTTCTGCCTGATGAACGTCCAGCCCCGTAGCCGCCCCGCGATTCTTGCGCAAGGTAGTCAGCCGCAGATTATCCTCGCCCACCTTGCGATTTTGGTTCGAAATATCCAGTTCCAGATCCAACTCCCGCAACTGGAAATACTGCGTAGTCACATCGGCAATCAACGTCGTCACCACGCCGCGCCGCCCTTCTTCGCTCGCCAAATACTGCGCCCGCGCCGCCTCATTCAGCCGCCGCACCCGCCCCCACACGTCCAGCTCCCACCCCAGCGAAAACCCTGCCTGCGTGTAACTGGTGTCCAGACTAAGGTTCGCGGGAACAAACGGATTCGCCCCGATGCGCGACCCACGGCTCAGATTGAATCCACCGGTGGCATCGACACTCGGCAGCCGCGCCGATTGAATCACTCCCAATTGCGCCCGCGCTTCGAGAACCCGCTCCGCCGCAATCTGTAAGTCGAAATTCTGCTTCAGCGCCGTGTCCACCAACTGCTTCAAGGTGTCATCGTGAAACAGATCGAACCACTTGGTATCCGCCAGCGACTTCGCTTCCGCCGTCCCCTGGTCCCCGCGGAATTGCGGCGGCGACGGCACCGCAGGCCGCGAATAATTCGGACCCACCGCACATCCCGCCAGCAACACCATCCCTACCGCCGCGAGCGCCCGCTTCAACGATCGCCCCCCGCCGTAACCGGAGTCGGTTCCTGCACCCGCGGCCGTCCCGATTTGCGGTGTGCGATCCGCTCCACCACCACAAACAACACCGGCACAAAGAAAATGGCGAGCAGCGTAGCCGCGATCATGCCTCCGAATACCGTAGTCCCCAGCGCCCGCCGCGAAGCAGCGCCCGCGCCGATAGCGATCAGCAGCGGCGTTACTCCCAGAATGAACGCAAAGGACGTCATGAGAATCGGCCGCAGCCGCAAATGCGCCGCCTCAATCGCCGCGTCCTCAATCGTCATTCCCTCCGCCCGCCGCAGCCGGGCGTATTCCACAATCAAAATCGCGTTCTTCGCCGCCAGTCCAATCAGTGTCACGATGCCGATTTGCGTATAAATGTCGTAGTCGTAGTCCCGCAAATACACCGCCAGCAGCGCACCGAACAAACCCAGCGGCACCGCCAGCACCACAGCGAACGGGATCGACCAGCTCTCATACAGCGCCGCCAAGAACAGAAACACCATCACGCCCGCGAAGCCGAACAAATAACCCTCTTTCCCTTCAGAAAGCTTCTGCTGGAAAACCGTCCCCGTCCATTCGTAGCCGAACCCCGTCGGCAAATTGCGCTCCCCGATCTGATCCATAGCCGTGGCCGCTTGCCCCGAGCTATACCCGATCGCATTCTGCCCCACGATCTTCGCCGTACGGAAGCGGTTGTAACGGTAAATAACCTCCGGACCCGTCATCCGCTGTACTTTCACCAGCGTGCTCAGCGGCACCATGTCCCCACTCGTCGTACGCACGTAAAAGCGGCTGATGTCGTCCGGATTATCGCGATATTCCTGCTCCGCCTGCAGCGTCACCCGCCACGTCCGGCTAAAGCGGTTGAAATCGTTTACGTATAAACCACCTAAAAAGGTTTGCAGAGCGTTATACACGTCCGTCACGGGAATCCCCAGCGTCTGCGCCTTTTCCGTGTCCAGATCCACCTTATATTGCGGAACATTGTTGCGGAAGGTGCTGTTCATGTTGGTCAACTCCTTCCGCTGCCCGGCGGCGTCCAGCACCAATTGCGAAGCATCGGCCAACTGCTGCGTGTCGCCGCCCGTGCGGTCTTCCAGCATGAATTCAAACCCGCCCGCGTTGCTCAGCCCTTGAATCGGAGGCATGCCGAACGCAAACACCACCCCGTCCTTCACCCCGCGAAACTTTTGCCGGGCCTGCGCCATGATCCCCGCCAGTTGCTCCGATTTCTTCTTCCGGTCTTCCCAAGGCGCCAGCGTCGCGAAGATAGTCGCGACATTGGAATTGGTGGTCCCCGTAGTAATGTCCGTCCCGCCCAGCACCGTGGCATCGGTTACGCCCGGAATCGAACGGAAAATCGCGTCCACCTGCTCCGTCACTCTGCGAGTCCGCTCCACCGAGGCGCCATCCGGCAACCGTATCGAGCACAACACCACGCCCTGATCCTCGTCCGGCAAAAATCCCGACGGCAGTTGCCGGAACAACGCGCCCGCGCACACGAAGAACGCGCCCAACGCCAGCAGCGTCAACAATGGTTTGCGCAGCAACCAGCCCACGCCTCCCAGATAACGATGCGTGGTCCAAGTGAACCCCCGGTTGAACCCCGCGAACAACCGCGCTTGCAAACTCGATTCTTTCTTCGGCCGCAAGATCATCGCGCACAGCGCCGGACTCAACGACAGCGCGCTGAACGCCGAAATCAGCACCGACGCCGCGATCGTGAGCGCAAACTGCCGGTAGATCAACCCCGCAATCCCGCCCAGAAACGCCACCGGAATGAACACCGCGCCCAAAATGCAAGCAATCGCGACCACGGGCCCGGACACCTCCGCCATCGCGTGCATCGTAGCCTCGCGCGGCAGCATCCCGCGATCGATATTAAGCTGAGTCGCCTCCACCACCACGATGGCATCGTCCACCACGATTCCAATCGCCAGCACCAGCCCGAACATGCTGGTCATATTGATAGTGAATCCCAGAGCAGGGAACAGCGCCATCGCCCCCAAAATCGAAACCGGCACCGTCACCAGCGGAATCAGCGTCGCGCGCCAGTCCTGCAGGAACACAAACACCACCAGGATCACCAGCCCGACAGCTTCAAACAGCGTCAGAGCGACATCTTTAATCGATGCCCGCACGAACTGCGTAGCATCGTAAGCAATCTTGTACTGAATCCCCGCTGGAAAAGTCTTTTTCGATTCCTCCAGGAACGCCTTCACGCGATTTTCCGCATCCACCGCGTTCGCCCCCGGACTCAAGTTCACAATCAGCACCGCCGCCGGCTCGCCGTTCTCCGCGCTGTAAGTGGTGTAATCTTCCGCACCCAAATCCACGCGCCCGATATCGCGCAGTCGCAGCAGCGATCCATCCGGCAGCGCCCGCACCACAATATCCGCAAACTGCTGCGGATCGAGCAATCGCCCTGTGGCATTCACCGGATACTGGAAGTCCGCGCCCGTGTTCACCGGCGGCTGCCCGATCGATCCCGCCGGGTTCTGCCGGTTCTGCTCCTGAATCGCGTTATTGACATCCGTGGCCGTAAGCTTCAGCTTGGCCATCTTGTCCGGATTCACCCACACGCGCATCCCGTAAGTCTGCTGCGCCGCCAGCCGCGCGTCCCCGACGCCGGTGATGCTGCCGATCTTGTCTACCAGATTGATCGCCGCGTAATTGTTCAGGAACAGCGAATCGTAGCGCCCATCGGGTGACGTCAGCGAAATCGCCGCGATCAACGCCGTCGAAACTTTCTTCACCGTGACCCCGACCCGCTGCACTTCGGGAGGCAATTGCGGCAGCGCCAGACTCACCTTGTTCTGCGTCTTTACAGTAGCCAAGTCCGGATCTGTACCTAATTCGTATGTCACGTCAATCGTCAGCGTGCCATTATTCGAGCTCCGCGACAGAAAGTACAACATCCCGTCCAGCCCGATGAGCTGCTGCTCAATCGGCTGCGCCACGGTCTTCTCCAGATCCAGCGCATTTCCCCCGCGGTAATTCGCCACGATCTGGACCACCGGCGGCACCACCTGCGGATACGAAGCCACCGGCAAATTCGGAATGCTGACCGCGCCCAATAGCACGATCACAATCGCGATCACGATTGCAAACACCGGACGGTCAATGAAGAACTTAGCCATGTTCTATTTCTTCACCGCCGCCGGCCGGTAAACATCGGCACTCACCGTAACCCCGGGCCGCACCTTCTGCACGCCCTCGACAATCACCCGATCCCCTGGTTTCAGCCCCTGCAAGATAATCGCCCGCTCGCCAATGCGTTCCCCCACCAACACGTTGTGCGCCAGAACCTTATTGTTGGCATCCACCGCGTATACCGACTGCGACCCTTGCAGATCGAGCAACGCCCTCTGCGGCACCAGCAACACACCCTTCCGCTCATTCGTCTTCAGCCGCACCCGTCCAAACTGCCCCGGCAAAATCGTGTGCTGCGGATTCGGGAAAGTAGCCTGCAATTCGAGCGTCCCCGTCTTCGGGTCCACTTGATTCACCGTGTTCTGGAAGTGCCCCGGATAAGGATATACGTTGCCATCCGCCAGCACCAGCTCAATCGGCCTCTGCAGCACGCGAGCCTGGTCGCCCGCCCGTTGCATCCCCAGATATTCCGCTTCGCTCACCTTGAACCGCAGCCAGATAGGATCCAGCGGAACAATCGTCGTCAACGGCGTCGCTGAGGTTTTGTTCACCAGCCCGCCCACCTGAATCAAACTGTCCCCGATCCGCCCGCTGATCGGAGCCCGAATCGTCGCATACTCCAAATTCAGTTGCGCCGTAGCCAGTTGCGCCTTAGTCGAATCGACTTGCGCCGAAGTAGTGTCGATCTGCGCCTGCGTCGAAAGTTTCATCTGCTGGACATTCGCTTTGCGCGAATTCACGTTCGCTTCATTCGCCTGAAATGCTGCCACGGCGTTGTCCAGATCCTGCTGCGACGCCGCCTCTTCCTTTACCAGCGGTTGCAGCCGGTCCACATCCTGTTTGGCCTTGAGCAAATTCGCCTCAGCCTGCTTAAGGTCCGCCTCCGCCTGCAGCAGCGCTACTTGATGCTGAGCAAACTCGTGGCTAGCCCGATTCTGCTCCAGATCCCCCTGCGCCTTCGCCACGTCCGCCTGATAAGGACGCCGGTCCAGCGTGTATAAAACCTGGCCGGCCTTAACATCTGCGCCCGTCTGGAACAATCTCTGCTCGATATATCCGTCCACGCGTCCGCGGACTTCCACCATATCGCGCGCATAGGTTTCAGCCGTATATTCGCTGTAAATCGCAACGTCTTCCGGCTTTACTTCCACCACCGAAACCAGTGGTGCAGGCGGCGGCCCCGCGGCGCTGGCCGTACTGCTACTTCTCTGGCAGCCGGCAGCAGCCAGGCAAAGAATCACAGCTACGCCCAGCACAGTTCTACGTGGGGCTGCGCACACAGTTAAAAAGGTACGCATTCTTCTTATGATATCCCGCTCCGGACAAGAGTTTGTCCAGTGTACGTTCTATGCCAAATGGCGGCGAACTAGCGCGGCTTGGCGGTCAGGTCGAAACGGATTCGCCACCCGGTACATAGCCCCGTGCAGTCGGTCCTTTTCGACCGTCAGCTTTATATAGTGATAATTCGGGAACAGAATGCTCTGGTAAAGATCCTCCGCCGCGCGCTCCACAAAATAAGGCGGCGCTCCACCCCCGCCCGACACCAGATAGGTGACGCCCTCCACCACGCGGCGCTCGTAATTATGGATATGCCCCGCGCTCACCATAAAAACCGCGTGCGATGTCTGCGCGGCCTTCGACAAATAATCCCGCAGCGCAATTTCATTCGGACGCGGATTGTGATCCACCTCAATATGCGTCTGTACATCCGCCACCGGAGGATGATGCAGCGTCACAATCACGAAATCGACAGATGGCGGCAATCCCTCGATCTGTTTTTCAATCCACACCGCCTGCTCGCTCCCCGGCAGCAGAGAAGTATCGCTATCCAGCGCCAGCAAGTACACCCGCGACCCCAATTGCGCCGAATACCAGCGGCGGCCGCGCATCTCCGGAAATGCCGTCCACCAATTCTCCAAATCTAGCCCCGGCTCGCCCACGAACTCATGGTTCCCCAGCGCCGGATAAATGTGCAGGCCCAAATCGCGCCAGACCTTCGTCTCCGTTTTGAACACCGCGTAATCGTTGGTCACTCTTCCCGCCAGCGGCACATCGCCATTCATGATCACCGCGTCCGGATGCTCCGTCGCAATCTGCTGCACCAGCCACTGCCGGATCCGCGGATTGGTTTGCCGCGTGTTAGCCGGATCCGTGAACCGCTGATCCCCATAAGCGATTAGCGTCAGCGGACCCCGCAAATCTCTTTCCTCGATCCGGAATGTCGGCTGTGCGAACAGCCCCGCAGCAGTAATAATAAACACCAGCACCAGTCGCATGGATCCAACATCGCACAAGAATATGAATATTGAAATACGAAAGCCGGCCGCCTAAGCGACCGGTTTTCTCCCGTTACAACTCACCCAACGATTCGTTAACGACCGCGGAAGCTGTTGCCGTTCCCGTTGCTGTTCCCGTGGTTGTCGTGACCATCGGAATGCCCGCGCGCCGGACCTGGGTTCAAATTGCGCCCTTGTTCGCGCCCGTTGAAATTCCTGTCGCGGTCAAAGCCGCGATCCCGGTCAAACCCGCCGCGGAAGTGGTCGTCGAACCCCGACGCAAATCCGACGCCCGTCGTGAACACCGGAGCGTTCCAATATCCCGCAATCCACACCGGCTGCCCGTAGTTCTGTGACCAATACCCGTCCACCCACGTATATCCCGGCCCCGGACAAGGCGGAATGTTAGACGCGTAAGCCGGAGGCGCCTGATTGAACCCGATCCCCACCGAGATTCGCGGTTGAGCAAACACCGCCCCGCCCGCCAACAACATCATCGCCAGCAATTTCGTTTTCATAATCTGTCCTGCCTTTCTGCCAGTGATATTGCAGGACAGGGGCCAAACCATAAGTGCAATCAAGCTCTCGCAATAACGCTTTTACAGGCTTTTTCGCGCGGTTCCGGCGCACCGCCGTGGTTCTTTTAAGCCGTTGGGAAATGACAAAAGATTAACCCCGAACCGCGCCCGCGCCGTTGTTATAATGGTTCGTAATTTTCATGCGAGTCGTCGGATTCTTCTTGCAGTTCGCCGGTTGGATCATCGTCCTAGCGGCGATCGCGCTGCTCGAAGCCGCCCCGCAAACCGCTTTCGCCCTAGCCGGTTTCTGCGTGCAACTGCTAGGCGTCGCGCTAACCGTTCGCTCCCACCGCATTCCTCACGGTGAAGCAGAGTGACGCAAGCCGTCTCCCTGCTGTGCCTCCTGTTCATCCTCCTGGTGCCCCTCGCCGGAGCCGGCCTAGCCGTCATCAACTCCGGACTCGGCCGCTCCCGCAACGCCGCCCACATGATGCTCAGTTCCCTGTGCGTCTTTGCCCTCGCAGCCATAGTTTTCTTCGTAATTGGATTCGCCTTCGAAGGCTACCCCGGCGGCCCCGCCTATGAATTCCTCATCCGCGCGAAACCCTGGAACTGGATCGCCGCCGACCACTTCTTCCTGCGCGGCCTCCCGCTAGACGGATCGCCAGCCTCGCTAGTAGCGCTACTAGGAATGATGAGCGTAGGCGTAGCCGCCATCATCCCCCTAGGCAGCGGCGCCGATCGTTGGCGCCTGGGAGCCGCCTGCCTCTCCACCACCATCTTCGCCGCCTGGACCTATCCACTGTTCGCCCACTGGGTCTGGAGCGGTTGGCTAGCTCCAGCTCGGATTCATCGACGCCGGCGGCGCCGCCCCCATCCAAGCCGTAGGCGGTATCACAGCGTTGGTCGTCACCTGGATCCTCGGCCCCCGCCGCGGCAAATATACTTCGGATCGCATGCCCATGGCCATCCCCGGCCACAACGCCGTGCTAGTGATCTAGGATGTTTTCTGGTCTGGCTAGGTTGGATCGGCCTGGATTGCGCCGGCGCCATCCTCTACGCCCACGCCGAACCAACGCGCTCCGTATTAGTAGTAGCGAACGCCACCCTATCCGCCGCCGCCGCGCTCCTGGCAGTAGCCGCCATCACCAGAATCCGCTTCGGAAAACCCGACGCCTCCCTCTGCGCCAACGGCTGGGTATGCGGCCTCGTAGCCAGCAGCGCCGGCTGCGCCGTAATGCCCCCCGCCGCCGCCATGATCGTCGGCCTGGTAGCCGGAGCCCTAGTAACCTACACCGTCGAACTCCTGGAGCTGCACCTGACGATAGACGACCCCGGCGGCTCCATCTCCGTGCACCTGTTCGGAGGCATCTGGGGCATCCTCGCAGTAGCCCTGTTAGCCAAATCCCCCGCGCCTACTCAATGGCTAGCGCAGCTAGCCGGAGTATCAACACTACTAGGTCTAGTCCTGCCCCTGACCTACCTGCTCATCTTCTTACAAAACCGCATCTCGGGAATGCGAACCGCCCCCGAAGGAGAACGCCAAGGCCTAGACCTCCACGAACTAGGCGCCGGCGCCTACCCCGACTTCATGACCCACAACGACTAGCCACCCTCAAGTGTGTTTAGCCACCAACAACAACAACCCAAAAATCACGATCGGAATCAACGCCATCGCCGCATAAAACAAAACGTTCCCCACAAGCGATGTCTTCCGCTTCTTCCACTCCCGCATCTCCACCCGCTCGGCAGGCTCCACCTGGTCCAGATGCTCCAGATCCCAAGCAAACTCGTTAGCCGTCGAATACCTGTTAGAAGGCTCCCGCTCCAAGGCTCTGTATAAAACCTCCTGCAAAGCCGCAGAAATCTCCGGATTCACCTCCCGCGGAGGCACCGGATTATTCAACACCCGGTCGTTCATAATCGCAAACGGATTCGGCCCCGAAAACGGCGTCTCCCCCGTCAGCATCTCGTATAGAATCACGCCCATCGCATACAGATCGGTGCGCGCATCCCCCCGCTTCCCCTTCACCTGCTCCGGCGAAATATAATCCGGAGACCCCATCACCTGCGACAACTTCGCAAACGTCAGCCGCCGCGCCCCCGCCTTGCCCGCAATGCCGAAATCGATCAGCTTAATATGGTCCTCGGTGTTCACCATAATGTTCTCCGGCTTCAAATCCCGATGCACCACCCCGTTGCGATGAATGTAATCCAGCGCATCCAGAATCTCCACCGTCAGCTTGATCGCCCGCTCCGGCGGTAGCTTCTTCTCTTCATGCATGATGTTGCGCAGCAGCCGCCCTTCCACCCACTCCAGCACCATGTAGACTTGCCCGCGCGTGTTGTAGGCCAGCACCTTCATCACACCCGGATGATCCAGCATCTGCCCGATTTCGGCCTCGCGCTGAAACCGTTCGAACAGCATCGGATCGCCTTCCATCTCGGGATGCGGAATTTTGATCGCCACCGGCTGGTTCGTCTGCATGTCCGTCGCCTTGTAAATCGACGCCATGCCGCTGCGTGCCACCAGGTTTTCAATCCGGTATTGGTTGAGGAGATCGCCGGGATGGATGGATTTCATGATCAGGGGCCGTGGCCGCCGTCAGCGCAGCTTATAAGGCCGCCCGCGGTACATGCCAACCCGCTCCACGTCCCGAATACGAATGAGCGAAACACTTATATTATCGTTGCCGTCCCGATCGTTGGCAAGCTCGATCAGCCTCCGTGCCGCATGATCGAGATCGGCTCCGCGACTCGTCAGAGCCGCTATTTCCGACCCCTCCACCGAATTGTGCAACCCGTCCGAGCACATCGCCAGCACGTCCCCCGGCAGCACCTGCGGCTCCGCCAAATCCACGTTTAGAAACAGATCGTTGCCGAGTGACCGCACCAGCACATGACGATTCGGTGAGCTGGCAAATTCCTTGGCTGACAGAATTCCCAATTTCAATTGCTCATTTGCGACCGTGTGATCCCGCGTCAATAGCGAAGCGCACCCCTCGCGAATCAAATAGCACCGAGAATCGCCCGCATGCGCGACAGCCGCACGATCGTAGCGCAAGGCGCACGCCACCATCGTCGTGGCCATGTTCGTCCCGCCCGCGCTCGCCCGCTTGCCCTTTTCGTATACGCACAAGTTGGCAGCCTTCACCAGCCGCGTCAGCAGCGCGCCTAGCGCCTCGTCTTTGGGAGCATCGCGAAAGCCCTGAACCAGATGCTCCACCGCCGCGTGCGAAGCCACCTCGCCATCGTCGTGCCCCCCCACGCCGTCCGCCAGCGCGAACAGCCAGCCGTGCGTGCGCGCCCGCTCCTCCGTCTCCGGCGCCCAGTACCCCTGGTAGTCCTCGTTGTGATCGCGAGATTTCCCGAAATCCGAAAGTTGTGCAAACTCTACGTCAAGCATGACGTCCCTATGAAAAAAACGGGCGGGCATGAGCGCCCGCCCGAACCTCCGTGACTTTGCTGAACTAATTTACGAGACTGCTCCCATCCCACGCTCACCCACCAGCGTCGTGCGGCCCTTCTTTTTGCTGGCGCGCATGAAGTAAATGCCACCATAGATAGCCCAGACTATCGCAATTCCCAGCGCCAGCAGCGGTTCCTTAGCTGTGCCGTACCCCATGAAGGGTCCGATCAGGTAGAACGCCATGCAAGCCAGATTAGCCACCAACCCGAAGATCGGAATGGCCGTATGGCGCAGGAAGCTATAGTTCGGATGCTTATGATACGCCACCATGCAGATGAAGCAGCTCAGCATATACAACAGGAACGTACCGAAGTTGGAAGCCAGCGTCACTGTTAGCAGCGTATTAGGCAGCGCCGCCATGGTGTCGTGCGCCATGTATCCAACGCTCGAGAACAGCCCCTGCGGCAACGCTTTGATAGCTGTGTCCGCCAGTGCGCCCGAATCGCCAAACGGCACCAGAACTCCGACCACGCCCACCACCGCCGAGATCGCGGCCAGAGTCCAGATAGCCCGGTGCGGCGTCAGGCTCTCCGAGTGCAGCAGCCCGAAATGCTCCGGAACTTCTTCGTCCTTGCCCATCGCGTAGGTGACGCGCGCGCCCGTGTTCATGCACGAAAGCGTGGTCCCGATGATCGCCAGAAACACCGTGAATGCCTCGATCAGCATAAAGGTGCGCCCATTCCCCGGCCCCAGGATCGCGTTGCCAACCACGATCATCATGTCGCCTATCGGAGCCGCCGACCCCTGCGCACTCGTCATCGGATACCCGCTGTTCAAAAAATAGGCAGCGGCGAAGTACTCAAACAGGTAGCAGAACGCCCCCTGCACTAGCAGCGATGTGATCACCGCGATCGGCACGTTGCGTTTCGGATTCTTAGCCTCGCCTCCCATGGCCGTCACCGATTCAAAGCCCACCAGAATGAGAATCGCCACCGTGGCTTGCACGAACATCCAGCCAAAGTTGTGCATGCCGACTACGGAACCGGCGTTGGGATGGCTCAGAAATACTCCCTTATCGTCATGTTCCGGATAGGAGATGTGGAACGGCACGGGCTTCCCGGCCGCGTCCAGCTTGGGCTTGGGGGCGCCCTTGTCATCGCGCACAATGACATCCGTCGCCGTGCCGTTCACCGTCTGCGACATCGTCAGGAACTCATAGTCGTAAGCATCGCCCGACGAAGAATCGAATTGATAGGCCACGCTTCCCGGCGGATGATTCGCGCGGAATCCCAAAGCCATTACCGAGAACACGATCAGCGCACTGATCTGGATCACGTTGATCGCAATGTTCACTGCCGTCGATCCGTTAACGCCGCGGCTGGCGATCCAGGCCACTCCAAAGGAGAACACCACCGCTATGATCGCCATAAACACCGGCCCCGGATTCGAGGCGCTCATGAAGTTCGGCCAGATCGTGCCCACCAGATAACCGACCAGGACGCCCATGACCGCGACCATCACGCCCGGATAAATCCAGTAGTACAGATGCGAGCCCCAGCCAACGATAAACTTCGAAATGCGCGCGTAGCGCCACATCTTATCGTGATTGAGAAAAGACTGTTCCGCGAAATAATACGAACTGCCCGTACCCGGATACAGCTTCGCCATCTCCGCGTAGCATACCGCCGTCGCCAGACACAGCAGTAGCGCCAACAGGATTCCAGCCCACATTGCCGGACCCGTCGCGCCCGTGTTCGCCTGTATCGCAAAAGTCAGCCACAGAAAGGCGCCCGGAGCGATCAGCGCCATAGCATTCATGGTCAGGCCTGTTAGGCCTAACGTCGCTTGCATTTGAGGTTCTTTTTCCGCCATTGGTTCTCCTTTTTCCAAGTAAGAAGCTCGATTGACTTCTTTAGTAGTGCTCTAGCGCCACGCATGGCCAAGCGACGCAGCTTGCATGCGACTGTAACATCATGCGTAATTCTATACCTGGAAAAGTCCCGCGGCCAATCAATAATTTCGATGAGCACACCTTGCCCGTCTCAATTAAAACTTCGCATTGGAAGCTTTATGAAATCTTTATGGTTTCTTTATACGAACGTCTTTAGCGTCGGCGTCCCGTGAGGCGCAGCAGGCTCAAAAACAGGTTGATGAAGTCGAGATATAACGCCAACGCGCCAAAGATGGCCGTCTTACGCGCGCCATCGGTTCCCTCGTTGCCGGGAACGTTCATGGCCTTTATTCTCTGCGTGTCGTAAGCCGTAAGCCCCGCGAAAACGATGATTCCGACGATCGAAAATACAAAGCTCCCGCCCGCGCCCATCAGCGACGGCAAGAACATGGAGAGCACCGCGTAGCCGATCAGTCCGAACAATCCCATCATGCAGAACGAGCCCACCGGCCCCAGGTCCCTCTTGGTCACCAGCCCGAACCCGCTCAGCCCCGCAAAGCCGAAGGCCGTGACGCCGAAGACTTCCGCGATGCTCGACCCCGTGTACAGCAGAAAAATGCTGGACAGCGTGAGCCCGGTCAACGCCGCATAAAGAATGTAGATGACCGTAGCCAGCGCGCCGCTGATCTTATTGATCAGGAACGACAGCGCCGCGACAGCTCCCAATTGCGCGATGATCAAAGCCCAGAACAACATCCGGTTGCCGAAGATGGTTTGCACTAGCGCGGGATCGCCCGCCACATTCCAAGCCACTAGCCCCGTGACGCACAGCCCGCCCGTCATCCAGCCATACACGCGGCTCATAAAGCGGGCGTTCTCGACCGCAATCGCAGACTGTCCGTAGGCGATTCGTTGTTCCATGCCCCAACTCTAGCCCTCCCATTAAGCGGGTGTCAATCCGCCCGAAACTCGTTCCCCCCGTGATTCAGCAACTTCCCGTTTTGCCTTTCCCGCCACCAGCACCACCCCCATGCATACTGAATCCGTAGTACAAGCCTGCGCAGGCTAATCGTCGTAGTTAAGTTGGAATCCGCGCCCGTCGCAAGATGGGCTAGCCGCCCTGGAAACATTGTGGAGAGGGCGGGACAGGAGAGAATCGATTCTCTGGTGATCGTTAAAAATTGCCGCGGGAGGAAATGGGAGAGAGCAGAAAACTGGTTGATTCAGATACTTTTCAGAGACCAGCAAGCCGTCCATGACCTCTACCACTCCGGTGGGCAGCCCTAAAAAGCCGCCCACCGCGAGACGATCTTTGCAGCTATCCGTGTCCATCCGTGAGCCAATTCTTCTCAGCCGAAGTGTGCCTAACCCTCGCGCGCCACCCGCCGCTCCGCCACCACCGTCACCTGCCGGTCCTTCGCCAGACGCACCACGTCCATCACAAAATTCCGCTTAGCCAGAAGCGGAATCGCAGGCTTGGCCGGCTTAGCCAGAAAGATTTGCGTCACTCCGTTGCGGCGCGTGAAATCCACCAGCGTTTCCGCCGCGTTGTCCCCTTCGAGAATGCGCGTCTCAATATGCAGACGGCGCGCGAATTCCAGATGCCGCTCAATCGCTTCCCGCGATTCTTTGGGTAATTCCGCCATCGCCGCCGGAGGCAGCACGCACACCGCGAAGCAATCCGCCTTTAAGTAGTCCGCCACGCGCCGCCCCCGGCGGATCAACGCGGCGGTGGCCGGAGATTCCGTGATGTGGATCAAGATGCGTTCGCTCGATTCGTCCCCGTCGCCAACCTGCCGGACATCCACTTCATGCGCGGTCTGCCGGAGCGCCATTTCCCGCAGCGCCCCCAGCGTCGATTCCTTGAAAAAGTTATTCAGCGCCTGCTGCGCTTTATCGGTCCCGTAAATCACGCCGCGCTGCAGCCGGTTCAGCAGCGCCTGCGGAGGCACGTCCACCAGCACCACTTCATCAGCCTGCTTCACCACCCAGTCCGGAATGGTTTCGCGAACCTGCACGTTAGCGATCTCGCGCACCTGATCGTTCAGACTTTCCAGGTGCTGGATATTCATCGTAGTCAGCACGCCGATGCCGGCCTCCAGCAGCAGCATGACATCTTCCCAGCGCTTGCTACGCGGCGATCCCGGCACATTGGTGTGCGGAAACTCATCCACCGCGCACAGCTCCGGCTTCCGCGCCAGAATCGCGGACGTGTCCATTTCCTCGAACTCCGTACCGCGATAGGTAACGCGCCGTCGCGGAATCAGCTCCAGCCCTTCGATTTTCGCAATGGTGTCCTGGCGCCCGTGCGGTTCGAAATAGCCCACCACGATATCGTGCCCCTCGCGCTTCAAGCGCTGCGTTTCTTCGAGCATCTTATAAGTCTTGCCGACACCCGCGGCGTAGCCCAGGAAGATAGTGAGGCGCCCCCTCACCGTAAGACGGCCTCGGTGGGAAATATACGCACGTCGATGCCTTCCGATTCCATGATGAGCCGCTCCACCGGATTCACTTTCCAGCGGCTCAGCCAGCCGCGTTCATCCCGCTGGCTGTGGCCCACGAAGATCTGCGTAATGCCGTTGCGGTAGGCGTACTGCAGAATGGCTTCGGTGGGATCTTCGCCATGCAGAATCTCGACGTGCGCCGCAGCCTCGCTCGCGGCAGCCAGGTTCTGCTCGATCATCGACTGATCGCTGGCGCTCAAAACTCCCTGCTGAACGTAAACCGTGTACAGATCGCCGTAAAACAAATCCGCCAGGCGGCGTCCGCGGCGGATCATCGCGGACGCGTTCGAGCGCGGCGTGATGCAAACCAAAATGCGCTCCTGCGTTCCGTAAAGCTGTTCGATCCCCTGCCGCCGCAAGTAAGTTTCGAGCTGATGATCCACCACGTCGGCCGCCAGCACCAGCGCAATCTCGCGAAGCTGCGAAAGTGCCTGCTGTTGTTCGACGTTGCCCGGACCGCAATATTCCGGCGGCACATCCACCAGTTCGATTTCATCGGCGGCGCGAATGAAAGCCTCCGGCACCGAATCCTGGACCGTCTTGCCGCGGATCGCTTCGACCTGCCGCTGCCGTTCCTTCACGTATTGCAGATTGATCGACGTGACCACCGAAATGCCGGACGTGAGCAGATCTTCCACGTCCTGCCAGCGTTCAGCGTGCCGGCTCCCGGGCGGATTGCGGTAAGCCAGGCCGTCGATCAGGCACACCTGCGGATGCCGCCGCAGCACGGCTTCGACGTCGATGGCGTAAATCCCATCCACCACGCGCGGAGGAATTACCTCCAAACCGTGGAGCAGTTCTTCCACCGCGGACGGCGCAGTCGACTGCGTGGCCGCCACCGCGACGTCTTCCCCGCGCGACCGCCGCCGCCGCCCCTCGTCGAACATGCGAAAAGATTTGCCGACGCCGCCCGCATAGCCCAGAAAGATTTTCAAACGCCCTTGCGTGGCGCGGCGCTGCTCGGCTTCCACTTGTTGCAGAAGCTGTTCGGGACTGGGCCTGCGATGCTCGGTTTCCGCCATGGGCGCTGCTGAACTTAATTATCCTCCCTACTTCATCGGATAACTTTGATCCAGCGCCAGATTCAACTGCAACACATTTACGCGCGGCTCACCGAGAAAGCCCCAGTCGCGCCCTTCCGTGTATTGCGCTAGCAATTGATCGAGAGCGATCACGTCAACGCCGCGCGCCTTCGCCACGCGTTCTTCTTGCCCTTTCGCGAAGGCCGGACTGACATGCGGATCGAGTCCGCTAGCCGACGCCGTGACCGCGTCCGCGGGGATCGGCGCCTTCGGTGTAAAAATCAGCGGCGCCTTATCGTCATTGAAAGCTTTGATCAGCTTGACATCGTCGAGGCCGCCGCCGGCATCCTTAAAGCTGTCGAGCGGCACGGACGACTCATACGGAATGTTGTTATCCACGCAGTAATGTACGATGCGCAGATTGATGCCGTCGTAATCGACGACTTCGTTTTTCTTGTCGTCCATCTTGGTGGTGCCATGAATGAGCTTGGCACTCGTCGGCCCCAGGTTTGAGCCGCCGCTGGAGGTCGCGTCGTAGCCGCTGCCGGCTGCCGAAACGCGCGGCTGGAAGTATTCGGGACGCGAGAAGTTCTGCCCGATCAGCTCCGACCCAATCACTTTTCCGTTCTTCACGATCAAGCTGCCGTTCGCCTGTTTGGGGAACACGGCCTGCGTGACGGCCGTCACCACGCCGGGGTAAAACAAGCCCGTGAGCACCGTCAAAACCAAAGTCATACGTAATGCGGGAAGCATTTGTCGCCACATAAAATCTCCTTACGCCAGCCCCAATGAGTGCACGATCTGATCGATGATCCAGATGCCGGGGAAGGGCACCAGAATGCCGCCGAGCCCATAAATCAGCAGGTTTCGGCGCAGCAGCGAAGCCGCGCTCTCCGGCCGGTAGCGCACGCCGCGCAGCGCCAAAGGCACCAGCGCAATGATGATCAGCGCGTTAAAAATCACCGCCGACAGCACCGCGCTGTGCGAGCTGTGCAAGCCCATAATGTTGAGCCGGCCCAGCACCGGATACGTCGTCATGAACATCGCCGGGATGATCGCGAAATATTTCGCGACGTCATTGGCGATCGAAAAAGTTGTCAGCGCGCCGCGCGTGATCAGCAACTGCTTGCCGATCGCCACCACTTCGATGAGCTTGGTGGGATTCGAATCCAAATCCACCATGTTGCCCGCTTCTTTCGCGGCCATGGTTCCCGTGTTCATCGCCAGCCCCACGTCGGCTTGCGCCAGCGCCGGCGCGTCGTTGGTGCCGTCACCCGTCATCGCCACCAAACGCCCTTCCGCCTGCTCTTTTTTGATGTAAGCAAGCTTGTCCGATGGCGAAGCCTGCGCCAGAAAATCATCGACGCCGGCTTCGGCGGCGATGGCGGCGGCGGTGAGTGGATTATCGCCGGTGATCATGACTGTACGAATTCCCATCTGGCGAAGCTGCCCCAGCCGTTCCTTCATTCCGCCTTTAACCACGTCCTTCAGATGAATCACGCCCAGCACCTGCGCGCCGTCGGCCACCGCCAGCGGCGTGCCGCCCTGCCGCGAAATGCGCTCCGTGATATCCATCAGGTCTTTCGGAACCACGCCGCCGCGCTCCTGCACGAACTGCGCGATGGCTTGAGTGGCGCCCTTGCGCAGATGACGGCCGTCCAGATCGACGCCGCTCATGCGCGTGTACGCCGAAAACGGAATAAAGGTGGCTTCGTGATTCGCCACTTCACGGCCGCGCAGCCCGAATTTGGTTTTCGCCAACACCACCACGGAGCGGCCTTCCGGAGTTTCATCGGCCAAGCTCGAAAGCTGCGCCGCATCGGCCAAATCGATCTCGGTGACGCCTTCCACCGGCAGAAATTCGACGGCCTGGCGATTGCCGATGGTAATGGTCCCGGTCTTGTCGAGCAGCAAAGTATTGACGTCACCAGAAGCCTCGACAGCCTTGCCGCTCATGGCCAGAACATTGTGCTGCATCACGCGATCCATGCCCGCGATGCCGATGGCCGAAAGCAGTCCGCCGATGGTGGTCGGAATCAAGCACACCAGCAGCGAAACCAGGACGGCCACGGTTGGCACCGTTCCCGAGCCCGCCGCCCCAACGCTGTATTTCGCAAACGGCTGCAGCGTCACCACCGCCATCAGGAAGATCAGCGTTAAGCCCGCGATCAAGATGTTCAGCGCGATCTCGTTGGGCGTTTTCTGGCGCTCGGCGCCTTCCACCAGCGCGATCATACGATCGAGAAACGTCTCGCCCGGGTTGGACGTGATGCGAATCCTGATTTCGTCGGAGAGCACTTTGGTGCCTCCGGTAACTGCGCTGCGGTCGCCGCCGGATTCGCGAATCACGGGAGCGCTTTCACCCGTGATGACGGATTCGTCCACCGTCGCGATGCCGTCGATGACCTCGCCGTCGCCTGGAATCAGTTCGCCGGCTTCGACCACGACAACGTCGCCGGAACGAAGCTGCGACGCGGGAACTTGCTCGCTGCGGTTGCCGATGATACGGCGTGCCATCGAGTCGGTTTTGGTTTTACGCAAAGCATCGGCCTGCGCTTTGCCGCGCGCTTCCGCCATGGCTTCGGCGAAGTTGGCGAACAGCACCGTAAACCACAGCCATAGCGCGATCTGAATGCCGAAGCCAACGCCCGGCGCGCCGATGGCGATATCGCGAATCAGCAGAATCGTGGTGACGGCCGCGCCTACTTCCACCACGAACATCACCGGATTCTTGATGACGGCCATCGGGTTCAGCTTGACGAAAGACTCCAGAATCGCGCGCCGCAAAATCGCCGGATCGAACAAAGGCCGCGCATGCGCCAGCTTTTTCGGGATCAGTTCTGTGGGGTCCTCGCTGGGCGGCGTCGCCTGCGCTGGAATATTTTCAAGTACGTCGGGCATGGCTAAAAGACCCTCCCTTGTTGCATCAGGAAATGTTCGACGATGGGGCTCAGTGAGAGCGCGGGGAAGAACGTCAGCGCGCCCACGATCACGATGGTTCCCACCAGCAAGCCCACGAACAGCGTGCCGTGCGTGGGCAGAGTTCCGCTGGTGACCGGAATTTGTTTCTTCGCGGCCAGGCTTCCGGCCGCGGCCAGCAACGGAATGATCATCAGGAAACGCCCCACCAGCATGGTGATTCCCATGGTCAGGTTGTACCAAGGCGTGTTGGTGGTGATGCCGGCGAAGGCGCTGCCGTTGTTAGCGGCCGCGCTCGAATAGGCGTACAGTATTTCGCTCAGGCCGTGCGGCCCGCCGTTATTGAGGTTAGCGATGGCCGGCCCGTTGGCGCCGTTCCAGTAGCCGCCTTTAGGCAAGTCGATCACGGAGCTGAGTGCGCTGAACAGCAGAATCACAAACGAAGTCGCGATCAGCGCGATCATAGCCATCTTCACTTCTTTGCCTTCGATCTTTTTTCCTAAATATTCCGGAGTGCGGCCAACCATCAGTCCCGCGATGAAGACGGCGAGAATCGCAAACATCAACATCCCGTAAAGCCCCGCGCCGACGCCTCCGAAAATCACTTCGCCCAGGTGCAAGTTGAACAGCGGGACCAAGCCGCCCATCGGAGTGAAACTATCGTGCATGCCGATGACAGCGCCGCAGCTCGCGTCGGTAGTGATGGTAGCGAAGAGCGCTGTGGCCGCGATGCCGAAGCGCACTTCTTTGCCTTCCATGTTGCCGCCCGCCTTCTCCAAGCCGAGCTTCGTGAGAATCGGATTCCCGGTTTGTTCAAAGTGATACACCACGAAGGCGCCCACCAGGAACAGGATGCTCATTGCCGCGAACAGAGCCCAGCCCTGGCGTTGATCCTTGACCATTCTGCCGAAGACGTAAGTCAATCCGGCGGGGATCAGGAAGATGGAAATCATCTGGAAGAAGTTGGTCAGGGGTGTGGGATTCTCGAAAGGATGCGCCGAGTTGGCGTTGAAAAACCCGCCACCGTTGGTGCCCAGCATTTTGATGGCTTCCTGCGATGCGACGGGGCCTTGCGCGATGGTCTGCGTTTTGCCTTCCACCGTGGTAACGGTTGTATAAGGCTTCAGATTTTGAATCACGCCCTGTGAAGTCAAAAAGAGGGCGAATATCAACGATATCGGCAGGAGAACGTACACCGTAGCGCGAACGATATCCGCCCAGAAATTGCCCAGCGCGTTGGCCTGATGGCGCGAGAAGCCGCGGATCATGGCCACGGCGATCGCCATGCCCACCGCCGCTGAGGTGAAGTTATGCATGGTGAGTCCCAGCATTTGCACCAGGTAACTCAGGGTATTTTCGCCGCCGTAGCTCTGCCAATTGGTGTTGGTGGTGAAGCTGACGGCAGTGTTGAAAGCCAAGTCGGGAGTCAGCGCGGTGGCGTTGGCGGGCGCGTGCGCGGTGCTGAATCCCGCGGGATTCAGCGGCAGGAAACCTTGCAGGCGCTGCAATACGTACAGAAACACGGCGCTGAAAATGCTGAAGGCCAGCATGCTGCCGGCATATTGCGTCCACCGCTGTTCCACATCTTCTTTGACGCCGCAGAGTTTGTAGCACAGCCGTTCGAGCGGCCGCAGCAAGGGATGTAGGAACGTGCGCTCGCCCGCGAATACGCGCGTCATGAAGACGCCCATGG
Source organism: Bryobacterales bacterium (assembly GCA_963710155.1). Taxonomy (GTDB): domain Bacteria; phylum Acidobacteriota; class Terriglobia; order Bryobacterales; family Bryobacteraceae; genus Palsa-187. Next base: position 31,263 of record CAVPZQ010000014.1, read on the forward strand.
GCTTGGCCACCGCCGCGATGACCAGAAAATAAACAACGATTTGAAGGATACCGTTGGTTGTCATTAGAATTTCTCCGGCTTGAGTAGCGCGTAGATCAAGTAGCCGAACAGAAAGATCGACGTGACTCCTGCAATGATGTAATCCATAAAAATGTCCTCGCTTCCGCCTAAAGCTTGTCGCACGCTTTCGCGAAGTACCAGCTCACGACGAAGAACCCGACCGTTATCACGATGTAAAAAAGATCCAGCATCATAACCTCAATTCGTAAACACAACTTGATGTCCCAAATGCTCCAGACGCCGCGCCAGTCGCATCGCCGCCGTCGGCCACCAGCGGCGCCGTCCGCCCATCACCACCACGCAGTGCGGGCCTAACTCGCTTTCCACCACGTCCCGCGCGTCACGGCACAGACGAATATCGATGCTCGCTTCGACCCCGGCCTCGGAAGCCATATTCGAGAAGCGTTTCTCCAGAAATTCAACGGAAACCGGCGGAGCGTCCAAGGGAAGTGGATACGGAACCTCCTGGAGCGCAACCAGGCGCACGGGCGCCAACCCGGAGGCGAGATCCGCAGCCATCTTGAGTGCGCCGGCGGTTTCCTTTGCTGTGGTGTGGAGCACAACGATCTCCAAACTTGAGTTGGAAACCTGCCCGATTTCAGGAACCGGATAATTTTTGAGGACTGCCATAACCTATCTCCAGATACAAGTTATCCGGAAAGCCGTAAGGAAGGCATAAGCCCGCTGTCAGGATTGTGTAAGGAATTACGCGGCGGTTTCAGGCAAGGCGAAACGGTAGCCAACCCACGGTTCCGTAAGGATATAACAGGGATGCGAGGGGTCAGGCTCGATCTTTTTTCGCAACTGATTGATGAATACGCGCAGGTATTCCACTTGATCCCCATAATCGGGTCCCCACACGGCTTGCAGCAGGCGGCCGTGTGGAATGGGCACATTAGGATTCGACAGCAAATAGCGCAGCAAGTCGAATTCTTTGGGCGTCAGGCGCACTTCTCCGGTCTTGGAAATGACACGGCGTGTCGCCAGGTTGACTTCAATCGCACCTAGATGGACGGATTCCGCACCCGATTCGGCCGCTACGGGGAGGCGCCGCAACGCCGCGCGGATGCGCGCCGAGAGCTCCGGCATCCCGAACGGTTTGGTGACGTAATCGTCGGCGCCGGAGTCGAGAGCGGCCACTTTGTCGGGCTCGGAATCGCGCACCGTCAGCATGATGATGGCGACTTCGGAGCCGGCGCGGATCTGGCGGCAGGTTTCGAGGCCGCCCAGGCCCGGCATATTCATATCGAGAAGAATCAGATCGAAGCGCTGCTCGCGCACCGCCGTCAGCGCTTCTTCGCCGGTGCGGGCTTCGTGAATTTCATAACCCTGCGTGCTCAACGACGCGCGCAGCACGCGGCGGATCTGCGGTTCGTCATCGACTACGAGGATGCGCCCGGTATTCATGTTTCAGTTCGGCGACTGCACTGGAATGGTAATACAGAATGCGGAACCGGGTCCGGGCGGGATGGCGACGTCGCCGCCATGCGCGCGCAGAATCTCACGGGCGATGTGCAATCCCAGGCCGGTGCCGGGCACGCGCTCCTTCACCGCCTGGCGGCGATAGAATTTTTCGAAAACGCGCTCGCGTTCCTTTTCCGGAATTCCAGGACCTTGATCGGCGATGCGGATTTCGAGATTGCCGTTGGCGCGGGCGGCGCTGATCTCGACCGGCGAGCCGGGTGGAGAATATTTCAGCGCGTTGTCGATCAGCTGGCGCAGCGCCAGTGAGATCAGCGCGGGATCGAGAGTGAGCTCCGGCAAGCTGGGAGCCATCGAATAGTGCAGCAGGCGGCCATCGCTGCGCGCTTCGAATTGCGCGAGGATGGCGGGCAGCAACAGGTCCAGCGACACCCGCTGGCGGTCCAGGCGCACTTTGCCGGCTTCGATCTGCGACATGCGGACCGCTTCGGTCACCAGCGAAGTGAGGCGATCCGCTTCCTCATCGATGATGGTGGCGAGCTCGTGGGTCTGCGGCGTGAGCGGCGGCGCGTCGGAAAGCATGGTGGTCGAGGCAGCCTTGATGGATGTCAGCGGCGTCTTGAACTCGTGCGCGATGGCGTCGAGCAGGGTGGATTTGAACTCTTCACTCTGCCGGGCGGCATCGGCGCGATTGGCCGCTTCCTCGGTGCGCACGCGCTCCCAGGCGATGGCGACCAGATTTAAGAGCGCCTGCAATGCGCCATCGGAAAACTCGACGCCGGCGAGCGCCAGCGCCCCGATGGCGTGGCCCCCCAGAACGATGGGCGCGAACAGAACCTGCGCCACGGCGTCCCGCGAGTTGGCGCCCTGGATCACGACCTGCTTGAGTTTTTCCTCGACACCGGGCAAGTCTTCGACGCCGCCGCGGAAAATCTCTCCGGACCTGGCGTCGTAGAGCGCCACGGAGCGGCAATCGAAGATCTCGGCAATGTGCTGCGCCACGTGAAAACCCACCGATCCCGAAAGTTCCATCAGCAAGATCGCGCGGCTTAAAGCGTATAACTGTTCGGTCTCCTGCTGCCGCCTCTTGGCTTCCAATGCCTCTTTCTTGGCGCGGTCAGAAAGATGGCTCGCCACCAGCGCGGTGGTGAGAAAGGAAAACAGCGCCACCCAGTTTTGCGGATCGGCAATGGTGAAATTGCCCACCGGCGGGAAGAAGAAAAAGTTGAAAGCCAGCATCGCCGCCACCGAAGCGACGATGGATTCGACCAATCCCCAGGCGGTGGCAATGCCCAGGACGCATAGCAGATAGGCGAACCCCGCAGTAGCCGAGTTCACGTGGATCACGCGGAAGCATACGAATGTGTCTCCGGCGATAAACACCAAGGTGAGCGACAGGTGAAACAAGCGAGTGCTGAGAGGCGAGGGCAACTGCAGCAATTTTAGCGTGATTCGAGCGGCCAAGCCCTGCTTCTTTACAACTTCCTTATGAGTTCCTTATAACTTCTTTATATCATTGATCGGAAAGGACTTAATCCAAATTTTTAATTGGACAGGAACGTTGTTTGCAGCTACACTCAATCGCTAGGTTCCTGTTGCCGGAGCGTATGAAGAAAATTGAAGCCATCATCCAGCCCTTCAAAGTGGATGAAGTAAAAGCCGCGTTAACCGCGATCGGTGCCGAGGGAATTACCATCTCCGAGGTCCGCGGCCACGGCCGGCAAAAGGGCCATACTGAAGTCTACCGCGGCGCCGAATACAAGGTGGACCTGATTCCGAAACTAAAGCTGGAAATCGTCGCGCCCGACGCGCGTGCGCCGCAGATCGTCGAGGCGATCGCAGTCGCTGCGCGCTCCGGAAAAATCGGCGACGGCAAGATTTTTGTTTCTTCGATTGACGAGGCGGTGCGTATTCGCAACGGCGATCGAGGAGAAAGTGCCCTGTAGTTTTTTTATTTAAGTGGAGCTATCAACGTATGCTGGATCTACAACAGATTGAATCGTTTCGCATGGTCGCGCTGACGCACAATTTCACGCAGGCCGCGGCGCGGCTGGGGTATTCGCAATCGAGTGTGACCTTGCACGTCAAGGCCCTGGAGCGGGAGTTGGGAGCACCGCTCTTAACCCGGCACCGCTTTTCGAAGTCGGTGCAGCTCACGGAAGCGGGTAAACGGACGCTGGATTTCGCCGAGCGCCTGCTGGCCTTGGCGGATGAGACGAAAGCCGCCGCCGCACAAAAGTAACGGCGCGGCCCCGCGGCGTTCACAGAACTGCGCGACCACAAACGGGCCACGACAAGCGGGCGCTTAAGCCTTATGCATGTACTTGATGTTCGATTTGAACACCAGTAGATTCGGCGCGCCTTCGCGATTCACTTTCAGGCAGTCTTTGTCGTACCACTCGATCACGCCTTGCAGTACTTCGCCATCGCGAAGCACTAAAGACATGGGAGTCTTCGACTGCATCTGCTTTAGATAGTAAAAATTCTCGGCGTTGGTTTGTTCCGGCGGCGAGGTTCGCTTGGGGCCGGCGGCTCCTCGGGGAGGTGGCCTTTGCCCTTTAGCTTCGGCTTTGGCTTCGGTAAAAGAAGGACGGATCAATTTGCGATTCGCGGGCTCCATGGGAGCACTCCTAGGGATACGACGGGGATTGAGACTTCTTAGTTACTGTCATAACACAGCGAAGACGAAACTTCCAGCGCCGATCTCATGTACAGGCGCGTAATTCGGCGGCAAAAGCGTCGAGCGCAATGGATTTCTGAATGTTGCGGCGCACCAGCAGCACCAGTTGATCCACACGGCCCACGGCGGCGCGCAGCCAGTCGAAGGAAACGCGCTGGGCCAGCGGTTCCAATTGGTTGCGGACATCCTCGTTGCGCAGCGGCGTGATGCCGTTCGACAGGCGCAGGACGTCTTCGAGCAGGACGTAGAGCACGTCCAGATACGAATCCAACTTTTCGTTGCGGCGCGCCGAGATGGAATCGGAATGTTTCAGCCAGGTCCCAAAGGGTTCCAAGCCGCTGGCGACGCGCAGAAGTGCCAGCATTGCGTCACGGCGGCGGTCGTAAGTTTCGAGATTGAGCGAAACTGCTATGCCAGGTGAACCCTCGGCTAGGCGCAGACGGCGCTCGGCGTGATCGAGGCGGCGGGCGGCGGCAAAGGCGCGCATTTCCTCGTCGGTCAGGCGCGATAGGGCGAAGGGGACGGCGCGCGAGCGGATGGTTGCCAGCAAATCGTAGGGATTGCGGGCGGTCATGATCAGAATCAGGTGCGACGGCGGTTCTTCGAGCGTCTTCAGAAGCGAGTTGGCGGCTTGCTCGTTGGCGCGGTCAATGTCGTCGATCAGGAACACGCGCCATGCGCCTTTGAGCGGCTTGAGCGACGCGCGGTCCTTCAGCAGGCGCATCTGCTGGATGGTGATCTGGCGCAGAGGACCATCTGGAGCGAAAGTTAATACATCTGGATGGGAGGCGAAGAACAGCGGGTCTTCGTTGCGCTTGTCTGAAGGCCACTTTTCACGGTCGGCGATGGTTTCGAGGTTGGCTTCGAGGCTCAAATCGTCGGCTTCGATTTTCGCCGCGTTGCCTACCAGCAGCGTGGCAAAGCGGCGCGCCAGGGTGGCTTTACCGACGCCTTCGGGTCCTGATAGCAGCAGCGTCTGCGGAATCCGGCCGCTCGCCGCCATCTCAGTGAGGGCGGCTACGACTGCGGAGTTGCCGAAGAAGTTGTCCAACTATAAAAAGTACCACGCTACCCTTGACGCAGATGCCTTGAAACCCGAAACCGAGCATGTTAGCCTCCCAGCATGCTGCGTCCTACTCGAACTGTGGTCCTTGCGGCGTTATTCGGCGGAAGTATTTTTGCGCAAGCACCGTCGATCTTGGTCAATCCAGATTTCGAGCAAGGCCAAGTGGGTGAGCGGCCTCCGGGCTGGCTATTTGGATTCACACCGAAACTTGCTTACTCAACGCTGACTGTCGCGGATACCTGTTACTTCGGGAAGCAATGCGCGATGATCCGTTCCAATGTTCCAGTTCCGGCCGAGGGCCATTCGTTTTTGTACCAATACGTGGACGCGAAGCCTTATCGTGGCATGAAATTCCGTTTTCGAGCTGCTGTCCGGACGGGGGTGTCCGGGCTTCCCGATGGTGGGGGTCTCGTGGTCCGCATTCATCGCGACACCGGAGGAAGTTGTTTCTTTGACAACATGAGTGAACGCAGAATCAATAGCGGCGACTGGGCGTTCTATGAAATTACCGGCGACGTTTGCGCCGACGCCTACGATCTGGAATTAGGCATGCAACTGTGGGGAAGCGGCAGCGCGTGGCTGGACGATGCTTCGCTAGTGTTTGCGAACTCGGCCGCAGGGCTTCTCCCAAAGATGACGAGCGTATTGCCGAAACACTAAGGCTGTGACGAGCCTACCTTTTGTTGAGCGGCGGGTACGGCGTCACGCTCACGTTTCCGCTGGCCCTGATCTCGCCGGACACTTCGTCATAATCCGCTTGTTCCGCGCGGAGGATGAATCCGTTAGCCTTAATCACTACTTGACCTTTGAGGTGAGCGACAGACGGATATGGGTAACCTCTCTCGACATCAAGCGCTGTAGCGAGCACGGGTCCGCGCTCAAATTTCTGCGAGACGAGCGTCACATGCTTTAGTTCCTCGCTGCGATCCTGGCCAATCGCTGTCGATAAACCGAGAATAATGAGGGAAAGCGCGGCAGCGAATACGACGTGTTTCATTGTACCCTCCGTCCACAGAGGCTATCACAGCCCCTGTGAGGACATTAACGGGATGCCCGCGCGGCGTCAACTTGTTCTATCTTTAATTAGTAGTCATGCGCTGGTTTTTGCCCATACTTTGCGTGCCCGTCCTGCTGCTGGGCGGCTCGGTTCCCAAGACCGGGCCGACGGCGATTCAGGGGGCGATTCCGCAAGCGGGGCGGGTGCCGGTGCTGGTGGAATTGTTCACGTCCGATGCCTGCGCGATCTGCCCGGCTGCGGGTGAGGTGGTGCGCACGCTGGAGCAGAAGCAGCCGATTGCGGGCGTCGAAGTGATCGGCATCGAAATGCGCATGGACGCGTGGGGAGCGCAGGGTTATCGCGACCCCTTTGCGCTGCGCCAGATGACCAATCGCCAGAACGAGTATCTGCGGTTGTTCAAGCTGGACAATTTATTCACGCCACAGATTGTGATCGGCGGGCAAACGCAGCTAGAAACTCCGGACGTGCAGCAGGCGAAGGACGAGATCGCGCGCGCGGCTAAGAGCCAGCGGGCGACCGTCGAGGTTTCGTTCCAGTCCGCATCGCTCGCGACGGTGAAGGTGGATAAGCTGCCGTCTTCGGCGGGCGAAAGCGAAATCTGGATGGCGGTTACCGAGAGCCAGGGAGATGGCAGCGACAAGTCGGGACCGCTGGGACGCACGGGAGTGGTGCGCAGCCTGGTGATGCTGGGGATCGCGCAGCCCGGCGAGTTGACCACCTATTCCATGCACTTGCGTTTCAATCCTCGCTGGCGGCGCGAGGATTTGAAGTACGTGGTGTTCGTGCAGGAGCGCATCAGCCGCAAAATTTGGGGTGCCACGGCCGTCGTTCCCTAGGTGCTGGCCTCCGCAAAAGTCGTTGCGTTTTTGGCTACGAGCGATGCCGCTCGCGTCAGAGCGTTTTAGGGCGATGTCCTCGGGTTGCACCTGCTTTTCGAAAACGGATTTGCGGTGGTGTTCGATGCGAATGGCACCACGCTGCGAGTCGCCTTGGTTCGCGAAGTGGTGCCGGCTCCCTAAACGGTATTGTTGGGATGTGGAGGACATCGCGGGGGCTTCGCGGGAGAACGGTTCGAACTCGCGACGCCGCGGCTGGTGCTCACCGCACGGCGGGAATAAACTCAAGAAGAAGCATGTCCCTTAGAACTGTATCGTGGCTGGCGGCGGCGTGTTTGGCAGTAGCACCCGCGCATGCGGCCGCGCCGGTAATCGTCGAATTATTCACGTCGGAGGGCTGTTCGAGTTGCCCGCCGGCGGATGCTGTGCTGGAGCGCCTGGAAGCCGGCGGCGCGATTGTCCTTGGCGAACACGTGACCTATTGGGACCATGAAGGCTGGAAGGATCGCTTTTCCGCCGAGGCGTTCACGCTGCGCCAGGAAGAATACGTGCGGCGCTTCCGCATTAATAGCGCGTACACGCCGCAGATGGTGGTGAACGGGGAGGCGGAGTTTGTAGGCTCCGATGAAGGGCGCGCGCGGCAGGAGATTTCGAAAGCGGCTCGCGAGGCGAAAGCCAAGGTGGAGTTGGCGCCTGACGACGGCGGAGTCGTGATAAAAATCGCAGAACTTGCGGCGGGTGCCAAGGGCGCGGACGTGATTCTGGCGGTGACGGAAACGCGCCTCGACACCGACGTTCGCGGCGGTGAAAACGGAGGCCATAAACTGCGCCATACGGGCGTGGTGCGAAGCCTGTCGATCGTCGGGCGCGTTGACGGCAAGGCCGGCGATTACTCGGCGCGGGCGCGTTACCGACTGGACCCATCGTGGAAACGCGAGAACTTGAAGCTGGTGGTGTTTGTACAAGACCGCGCGAGCAAGAAAATCTGGGGTGCGGCCGCTATTTCACCGTGAGGTGCTGCACGTCTTTCTCGTTCTCCATGCAGATGAGATCGATCAGTTCGGTATCGAGCACGGCGGTTTGATGGATGGTGGCGGTCCAGGGGCGCGTGTAGGCTTTGGGATCGTTGATGGTGACTTCAATTTCGAGGTTGCCGAAGTTCGGGCGGCGGAAGCGCTCGGTGACTTTGCCGGCTTCGGTGAGCGGGCTGCCGCGGCCGTCGAGCCATTGATCGTCGCGGTAGCCGATGCTGTCGACCACCAGCGTGTCGCCTTCCCAGCGGCCGGTCGAATAACCGTTCCACGTCGGCTGCGGGTCGACGGGCAGCGGACGGCCGTCGGTGAAGATCTGGCGGAAGCTGGCGTTGTACTCGTCGAGAATGACGATCAGGCTGGGCGTCTGCACCAGCTTTTTCATGGTCGGCAGCAAGTGCATGCGGGGACCGCCGCGCGCCCGGCAATTGGTATAGGGGTCGTCGGCGAGTCCTTTATTCTTGATTTTTGCGCTGGCCCAGGGTTGATAGGGGACGCCGTCTTTGAGGCCGACACCCAGATTGCCGAACTGGACGCTGATGGCTAAATCCCCGCAGACGCGATTGACGCCGTCGCAGGGGAGCGGATCGGCCTCGCGCCACATTCCGGAAAAGTCGGGCTTGCCTTGGGCGGTGCGCGGCGCGGGCGCGGACAGGTTGGGTTGGCCGTCCGCAGTTCGCGGGATTCCGGCGGTGGGATAGTTGATCCACTGCGCCGACGCGGATGTGGTGAACGCGCAGAGCACCGCGAGAGTAGTGGGCGCCAAACGCATGTCGGCGATTATACCGGATCTGGCGATCCCACTCGGCCGCGCCAATAACCTGGTCGGCGGCGGCCGTGCGCGATGGCGACGATCTCGACCCCGGACGGGTGTTCACGATACAGAATTAAGAAAGGAAAGCGATGGAGAACGTAGCGTCGCCATGGGCCGAATACGCGTCGCCAACGAGTCGGCGATTGCACAATTCTATCTATTGCTTGATCGAGTTCTGAGATAAACTCGTCTCCGGCACGAAGGCTCCGAGTCGAGTACCATTCGACAGCTGCCTCCAATTCTATAGCGGCTTCCGGGTGAAAACGGACCCTGTCACTTGTGATCCGTGCCGCGGATTAGGCGGGATCGCAATTCGCTCCAAGGAACGAGCTGAACTGATCCCTCGTCGATCTCGCGAGTTCGGCGCAAAATCTCGCTATGCCAAAGTTGCTCGGCATCCGGATCGACCGCAGTGTCCAACGAATCGAGCAGGGAATCCACGAGTGCCGGACGGCCTCGACTGGAAACCTAGCGCGTCCTCGAGAACCTCTTCGGCTGCACGCTTCATGTCCTGATTCTACATCGATCCAGAGATGCGAGCAGAGCGTTCAGAGACGGCGGAATTTCCTGGATTTAGAGGATCGAAACGAACAACAACGGATGCGCCGTTAGGATAAGCTTCCTTAAGATCGATCCCGGGGAGGGCTTTGACCTTAGAAGCACCGCCATAACGCTCGCCATTGACTCAAAATCATAACGGTAATCCAGCGTGTAGCCCGCCCACGATCGCCGTGTCGTTCATTTCCCAGGTGGCATAAGCGCCTGTAGAACTATTGTAGAACAGGATCGAGCTCTCGCGATAGCCGTTGAGATCGCCGATCCCCGCAAAGCTCCAGTCGGCGCCGGGATTTCCCATGTCCCCGCCCCCGATCAGCGTGCCGCCGCTGACGTCGAAGGTCGCATATTCGCCGCTTCCATTGACAAACAACAGGTCCGCTTTGCCGTCGCCGTTGAAGTCGCCGGGCCCGAAAAAACTCCAGCCTGCGCGCCTGAGGGCGAGCCCAAAGCGCCGCCGCCAATCACCGCGTCGTCGCCAATGGTCTCCACGTAATACCCGCCGCTGGCGTTGGCGAACAGCAGATCGGAGGTCCCGTCGCCGGTGAAGCTGGCCGAGGTCAACAGGTGTAGCCGTTGGGAGCGGGGATCGTGTCGTCGGCGAGCGTACTGGCCGCCGGCGAGATTCCCCAAATGACGTCGTCGCCGAGCACATTAACAAACAACATATCAGTGCGCCCATCGCCATTGAAGTCGCCGAGCCCCTTTACTTGCAGGCCCGAGGACGCCGAGCCGATGGTGTCGGTAGCGATGACCGTCAGAGCCGTTGGTGTGCCAGAACTCGTAATTCCACTCGCGGTTTCAAACAGGATATCGGGTTCGCCGTCGCCAAAGAAGTCGCCGACGCCCAGGAACTGGCCCCGACGGCAGCGTCCCGAACGTCGGTCCGCCGCCTCGACGCCGCCGGTCAGGCGCCAGCTTTCAATACGCCGCTCGCATTCTCGAAAAACGCGAGCGGGGGCAATTCGGGCGGAAGCACGTCGCTATCCGCGAGAACGCTCCATTCGGCGGCCAAGCCCAGTCGCCGTGCGACGTTGTGTCGTTGAGATTCCAGGTCCAGTAGTCGCCGGTGACAACGTTCTGAAACAGCACCGTCGGGCCGTCGCCGTTGTAGTCGCCAATCCCCTCGACGACGAAGTCGGGCGACGCCGCAGCCAGACGAAGCCGCCTCCGACATGCGCATCGTTCTCGATGACCACAGGAAGCCGTAATCGCACAGCAGGTGTCGACGTTGTAGAACAGCAGATCGTGGTTCCGTCGCCAGTGGAAAAGTCGCGCGATCCCTTTAGGCCCAGCCGGCGGCCGGAGCGAATCCCCAGCGTCGCGCCGCCGATGATCAGGTGCCTGTCATATCCAGGTTCGCCAGGTCCCGCTGGAGTTCTCGAACAAGAGATCGGTCTTGCCGTCGCCGTTGAAATCGCCCTGGTCCGACGAACGTCCAATCCGACCGGGATTGCCGATGTCTGCCGCCGCCGATGATGGTGTGAGCGCGAGGCTCCCAGATCGCGATCTCGCCGCTTGCCTCGCGAAACATCATCCGGTATTGGCCGGCCCCGTTGAAGTCGCCGGTTCCGATGACGCGCCAGTCGCCGCCCGGCGCCGAATAGTAGGTTGCCAGGATCGTGGTGCCGAACATGGCTCCAGGTCGCGATCTCGCCGGTCTGCGCGTCCAAGAAGAAGATGCTGGCGTAGCCCTCGCCGACGGTGTCGCCGACGCCGACGACGCTTTCCGCCGCGCCAGGCGCGCCGATATCGCCGCCGCCGACAGCGTGGAAGTTCGGTTGATCTCCCAGGTGGCGAGCGCTTCGTCGCCGTTGATGAACAGCGCGTCGGAGCTGCCGTCGCCATTGAAATCCTCAGGCGCGTAGGTCGGCAGGTTCGCGGCGCCGGCGCGGAGGCCAGCGGCGCGGCGGCCGAGATTTCGCGGCTGTCGGCCGGCGCGCCGTCGACGGACCACTCCGCAAAGTTGCCGCTCGAATTGTAGCCGGCGACGATCCGAGATCGGCCCCGGAAACGCCACGATATAAGGCGCGATCCCCGACTTTCCCCGGAAAGCGCTAGCGCCTCGGTCGTGCCGGCGAGCGTGCCGTCGGTGACCCAGAGCGCCAGAGTGATCGCTCGAGTCGGTCCCGATAAAGGCGAGTTCGTCGCCGAACGGCGTCAGATCGCCGGGAACCAGCGCGTAGGCGCCCTGAAGCCCTGAAACCAGTTCGTCGGCGCCGGTGGCGGCCCCGTTGGTAGCCGAATCTAGGTTTTCCGCGTCAGTCGGTGGCCTGCCGAAGTACGCTACGTTGCCGACCACAGTGAACGCCGACGGAGAGAGGCTAAAGAACGCCCCGCTCGCCCGTCTCGATCTCTTCCGTGCCCGCTGCGAACCCGTTGGTGGCCCACAATCCATGTCGCCGTCGGCGTCCGGCGCGTCGAACAAAGCGACGCCCAGAGCGCCGCGAAATCGGGCGAGACGCTGCTCTGGCCGGGAACGCCCGCAAGTACCTCCCGCGTGCCCCCGCTCGTTCCGCCGCTCCAATAGAGGCTGTAGCGCCGATTTCCGCCTGGCCCTCGAAGACGACATCGTCTCCGACAGCGGTGAGGTCTGCGGGATTGAGGGG
>CAVPZQ010000015.1:0-203643 GCA_963710155.1 Bryobacterales bacterium
CTCTCTCTCTCTCTCTGCCAGCAGCGGCACCCCGGCTACTGCTGCTCTCGCTTGTGCGCGAGCGGCGGCCGGAACTGGACCATCGGTAGAGTCCAAGAAAGAATTTTTCGAAAATAATATTCGCCCCGTCCTGGCGCAAAACTGCGCGACGTGCCACAACGATGCGAAGGCCGGCGGCCTTCGAGTGATGTCGCGCAAGGACTTTTAAAGGGAGGCGCGTCAGGGCCGGTCATGGTACCCGGAGATCCTGATAAGAGCCCCCTCATCGCGAAGATTCGGCAGACTGACCCGGCGGAACGGATGCCGCTCGGCGGCACAGCTCTGAAGGATAACGAAATCACCAATCTCGTCAAATGGGTGCAAGACGGCGCCTATTGGCCCGAGGTTGAGGTCTCTGCCGAGGCGAACAAGTCTTTAAGAATATATTCGCCCTCTAATCGCCTTCCAGTGTTTCAACTGTCACATGACACCCAGATGGGTGGCCTGCGGCTCGATTCGCGGGAAGCGATGTTGAAGGGTGGAAAGACGGGCCCGGCGATAGTTCCTGGCGATCCCGACAAGAGTCTTTTGATTGCGGCGGTGCGACGGACGAACCCTGCCCTGATGATGCCGAAGAACGGCACATCCATGCCGCAGGATCAGGTTGCGGACTTGACCAAGTGGGTGAAAGAGGGCGCGTACTGGCCAGAAGCGAAAATCTCGAAATACACGATAACCCCCGCCCAGCGCGACCTTTGGTCCATTCAAAGCCTGCGAAAAACAGAGCCGCCCAGAGCGAAAGACATGGCTTGGGTGCAAAACGGCATCGACCACTTCGTTGCCGCCAAGTTGGAAGCGGAAGGATTAAAGCCCGGCCCTATGGCAAATCGGCGCGCTCTCCTTCGGCGCGCGACCTATGACCTGACCGGACTCCCGCCCACCTACGCGGAGGTTGCGGCGTTTGAGGCAGACAAAACTCCAAATGCGTGGGAGAAAGTGATTGATCGTTTGCAGGCTTCCCCGCGCTATGGAGAGAAGTGGGCCCGGCATTGGATGGATGTGGTCCGCTACGCGGAAGATGACTACAATGTTTCGGGCAAGGATCGCACCGAGCAATACAAGTTCGCCTATACGTATCGTGACTGGTTGATCAAATCCTTCAACCAAGACATGCCTTATGACATGTTCGTGCGCGCGCAGCTTGCTGGGGATCTCATGGATGAGAAAGTGCGCGACAAGGCGATTCCAGGCTTAGGTATGAACGGCCTGGGTGTTTGGCACATGACGAACATGGCGCCGCAGATTGAGCGTGCCGACGACTGGGCTGACAAAGTAGACGTGACGACCAAGGCGTTCTTAGGTCTGACAGTGGCGTGCGCGCGCTGCCACGACCACAAATACGATGGCATCCCGACCAAGGATTTCTACCGCCTGGCGGGCGTGTTTGCCAGCTCGCCCTATAAGGCGTATCCGCTCGTGGACAAGTCTGTCGCCGAGGCTTACGAGAAGAAGAAGAAAGAGCTCGACGAAAAAGAGAAAACACTTAAAGAAGTGATCCAGAAGGCCACTGAGCTCGAGAGCTCGCTGCTGGTCATGCAGACCGATAGCTACATGGTGGCGGCCTGGCGGGTGGGGAGCGAGAAGAACGCCACCGTGGAGAGTATCGCGAATCAATACAAGCTGGATTCGGAACTGCTCGAGCGGTGGGTTCGTTTCCTGAAGAAGCCGCCCCTCAACTATAGCTATCTGAAGAATTGGCAGGCCATGGTGGAACGGGGCGGAACGCTCGAAGAGGCCAAACAACTGGCCCACGAATTTTACCAATTAGTGGACGGGATCGACAAAGAGAAGGCCAAGATCAAGCAGGAAAATGAGACGTTGCTGGCGAAAATAACGGACCCCAATGCCAAGGAACTGTTCGACCCGCTGCCGAATGATAAGAAGCGCACCATCAAAAGTTTCCTGCTGGATCTTAAAGGAATACCTCAAGAGAAAGGCCAGCTATGGACGGATCTGTTCGATTTCGAACTGCCCGATCCCAGCAAGATTGGTGACGGCGCGGATGCATTTAGCTTCGGGAAGGGAAGACCTGCTGGATTACTGAAGTTCACTGATTACGCGCTCGAGAAGCGCCTGCCGGCGGATTGGTCGGCGCAGATCGCTCGCATGAAGGAGGAGATCGAAGCTTTTAAGAAAGAGATGGGAGAACACTATCCGTTTGTCTACGGATTAGGCGAGCTTGATCAACCTGTCGACCTGCGGGTGTTTGTCCGCGGGAACCCCGACGTGTTCGGGGAAGAGGCGCCGCGAGCGTTTCTCTCCATGCTTTCCGATGGCGTTGCGAAACCGTTCACCAAGGGAAGCGGAAGATTGGAACTCGCCGATGAAATTCTGAAGCAGCCCATCGCGGACCGTGTGATTGTAAATCGCGTGTGGGCGTGGCTGATGGGTTCAGGCATTGTGCTTACGGAAAACAACTTCGGCTTGGCGGGCACGCCGCCTTCGAATCCGGAACTGTTGGATTACCTCGCCATGCAATTCCGCGACGATGGCATGTCGATCAAGAAGCTGGAAAAAGAAATCATGACATCGCGCACGTATCAGCTCAGCGCCGAAACGATCGAAGCGAACGCCGCGAAGGATCCAGATAACAGGTTTTATTGGAAGTCCAATACCCGACGCCTGGACGCGGAGGGCGTGTGGGATTATCTCCTGACAGCCTCCGGTAAGCTCGACCTCACGCAACTCGGAGGGCCGTCGCAGGAACTCACTGATGGCATGATCCGCCGGGGTGTTTACGGCGTGTCGAGTCGGATGTTCCCCAATACCTTCCAGTTGACGTTTGACTTCCTTACACCAACCATTTCTGTCGAACGCCGCTTCGCCACGACCATTCCGCAACAGCGCCTGTTCTTCCTGAACAGTCCAATGGTGCATAGCCAGGCACAAGCGCTGGCCGAGAGAGTTGGGTCAGAGGGACCGAGGAGGGCCGTGTAATTAAGGCTTTCCAGATCGTTTTTCAACGGCCGCCTTCCACCGAGGAACTGGCAGCCTCTATCGAGTTTATGCACAGTCCTGAACTTCTTCGGGCCGCTTCCGCTCAGCCGGAATTTAAAAACGTAGCGATGGAGAAGCCGAAGACCCCAAGAGAATCACCGCTGAAGTCACTGTGCTGGGCTCTCCTCAGTTCCACCGAATTCCTGTACATCAACTAGCCTGGGGCTCACTGAAAGGAGAAAAAGCACATGTCTTGTAACCATGATCTAAGCCGTCGACCCGCAGAGAAGCACTTTCCATGCTGGGGCAAGGCTTCGGCTTGACTGCCCTTGCCAGCATGACGCAGAAAGCGTTGGCGCAGACAACGTCTGATCCGCAGGCCGGAGTGCCTGGGGTCTTGACGGGCAAGCTGCACTTTAAGCCACGTGCTAAACGCGTCATTTTCCTTTTTATGAACGGGGGCGTGTCGCACATCGATTCTTTCGATCCTAAGCCGATGGTCGATAAGTATGACGGCCAGCCCACGCCGGGCTCGACGCCTGTAAGCTTCTTTCGTGTCGGCAATTTGATGAAGTCGCCGTTCAAGTTCAAGAAATACGGGCAGAGCGGCATGGATTTCAGCGAGCTATGGCCCAATGTGGGTAGCGTCGCCGATGACCTCTGCATGATCCGCTCGATGTACGTCGACATTCCCAATCACGAGCCCACCACCACGCTCTTCAACACGGGTTCGAATGTGGTGGGGCGCCCCTCCATGGGTTCGTGGATCAGCTACGGTTTGGGTACCGAAAACGCCAATTTGCCTGGGTTTGTGGTTCTGGTGCCGGCGCTACCGATCAGCGGCGGTAGTCCCATGTGGAGTTCAGCGTTCCTACCGGCCATTCATCAAGGCACGCTCGTGCACAACGCCTGGGTCGATGGTGAGACCTTCGATGCCAAGAAGGCCATGCCGAACCTGTCAAACCCCACGCGTAAAGCGGATCTCCAGAACGCGGAACTAAGCTTTCTGGGGAAGTTGGACAAGATGCAGCACAGCAAGGATCTGGAAATGGAGGCCTCCATTCGCAGCATGGAGATTGCTTACCGCATGCAGACCGAAGCGCCCGACGTATTCGATATCAGCAAAGAATCGAAAACGGTGCTGGATATGTATGGCCCTGAAGTCCGGCGCTAGGCTGCCTAATGGCGGTGCGGCTGATCGAAAAGGGCGTGCGCATGGTGCAGTTGTATCACGGCAAAAACGATCCCTTTGACTCGCACAACGACATCATGCAGCATGTCAACGCCGCGCGTGAGGGTGACAGGGCCTATGCTGCGCTCATCAAGGATCTCAAGCAGCGTGGTCTGTTTGAGGATACGCTGGTGGTCTGCGGTACTGAGTTCGGACGCACGCCAGCAATTCAAACCTCGAACAGCTCACCGGACGGCAAAGTAGTCAACGGCCGCGATCACAATGGCCGCGGCTTCTCGATTTGGCTGGCTGGAGCCGGGATCAAGAAAGGACTAATCTACGGTGCTACTGACGATTTCGGTTTCAACGCCATCGAGAAGAAGGTCCACCCCCACGATCTCCAGGCGACAATACTGTATCTGCTCGGCATCGATCATACCAAGCTGACCTACGATTACAGCGGACGCAAAATGAGGTTGACGGATACCGGCGGAGAAGTCATTCACGACATCATTGCCTGATTGCGCAACTCTCGCAGCGCGTCTCCGGGCGGTTCCACGCAGTATACTGTGCAGTGGCAACGCGTATGAAACTACTTTGTCTGCTGCCCCTTGCTTGGAGCGCCGCGCTCTTGGCGCAGGACGCTGATTCCGTTCTTATTAATGGAAAGATCCTGACGGCCGATCCGCAATTTTCTGAGCAACAGGCTTTGGCGGTGCGCGACGGCAAGATTGCCGCCGTCGGGAGCACGGCGCAGATCCGCAAACTGGCGGGGGCGAAGACGCGGGTGATCGATCTGGGCGGGCGTACCGTGATACCGGGGCTGATCGATTTGCACATGCACGCGATCCGAGCGGCTTCGTTTTTCGCCACCGAATCCAATTGGGCCGGGTGCCGACACTGGCGGAAGCGCTGGATAAAATCCGGCAGTCGGCCAAAGCCAAACCTCCGGGCGTATGGGTCATCGTAGGCGGTGGTTGGAAGCCTGAGCAATTTAAGGAAAATCGCCTTCCCACGCAGGCGGAGTTGACTGAGGCGGCGGGTGATCATCCGGCTTACGTCCAGATGCTGTATGCCTGGGCGCTGCTGAATCAGCGCGGGCTGGATGCATTGAATGTCAAGTCCGATGCGGATCTTCCGGGAGGCGGAAAGCTCGACCGCGATGCCAGCGGCAAGCTAACCGGTGGAATTACGGGCGGCATCGTGTTGTTGTTTGATCGTTTGCCGAGGCCGACGCTCGAACAACAGGTGGACGGCACTAAGAAGTTTTTCCGCGAGTTGAACCGGTTGGGCATGACGGGCGTGAGCGACCCTTGCGGTAACAACGTGACGCCGGAAACGTATGATGCGATCAACAAAGTGTGGCACGACCGGCAGCTTACCGTACGCGTGGCCTACACGATTTGTGGATTTAACCCGCCTCACGAACTGGAAGAATATCAAAAGTATCTAGGGCTGATCCCGATGGGTTTCGGCGACGACATGATGCACTTTAACGGCATCGGAGAGCAGGTCGTGTGGGCTATCAATAATGTCGAGAAGCCCAAGCCGGCCGACCTCGAGCGCTTTTATCAAATTGCGAAATGGGCGGCAGGACGCGGCTATGGGCTCACATTTCACTGCGGCACGGACGCGGCCGTTGACGCTATTCTTACGGTTTTCGAGCGCGTGGATCGCGAGGTTTCTATCAAGAATCTGCGCTGGTCGATTGCACATTTAAACGATGCGTCTCCCGCGAGTCTGCGCCGTATGAAAGCGCTGGGCATGGGCTGGACCATGCAAGATGCCATGTATTTTTCGGGTGACGAAACGGAACACAGAGCTGGTGCGGAAGCCGCGCGGCGGATGCCTCCGGTGGAAACGGCGCGGGAAATCGGAGTGCCGGTGGGAGCGGGCACGGATGCTCATCGGGTGGCTCCCTACAATCCGTTTACGGCTTTGCAGTGGGCGCTGGACGGGAGGACGGTGAGTGGGAAAGTAGTGCGCGGTCCGGAAGAAACACCGAGCCGTGCGAACGCTCTGCGCGCTTACACGCAGGGTAGCGCATGGTTTTCGCGCGACGATGACAAGCGAGGGTCGCTCGAGGTCGGTAAGTTTGCGGATCTCGCTGTGCTTACCAAGGACTACATGAGGGTACCGGTGGAGCAAATCGGTGGGATTGAATCGGTACTAACTATGGTGGGCGGTAAGATCGTCTACGCGGCTGGGCCGTTCGCGAAATGGGAAGTGGGTCTGACCCGCTAGAGCGCCACCAGGGCAAAGAAAAATGCCGCTAACGCCGGTCTCTGTCGCATGGGGTAATCGACTAATGCGTGGAGCCAGACACTTAGGATTTCCAACCCCCATAGCGAACGCAGCGCGGGTTTCACACTCCACGCGGCGATTCCGAACATGATCGCCAAGAAGGGCAGGCCGCCCTCGGACGCCCACTGTATCCAATCATTGTGGGCCTCGTTGACGAAGCGGCCGTCATCAAAGCGAGCGTAACCTGGATAGGTCTCAGGCCACGTCATGCTCACCGAGGACAAAACTAAGTCCTGGCGCAGCGAATACGGATTGGGTTCCTGTAGACGCCCCCAGAGCCGTTCCCATCCGACCACTCCCGTCAAAACGACAATGGCCGCCAAGCTTCCCAGGAGTGTGCGCGCGAGAACGCGATCAGCGGGATAACGAAAATCTCCGTTAAGCAAAAAAGGGAGCCGGTGCGGGAGCCGCTGGTGACCACCGAGCCAAAGAGCGTAGCCACGACCAACGCGTGCAGCATCCAACGCGGGCGGTCCCGAATGACACCGATAATAGCTTGGGGCAGAATGGACTCGATGAAGGCAGCATATTGGTTCTGGTAAACGAACGGACCTAGCGTGGGAGCCGGTTTCAGTTTCAAAAATCCAAAATGCTTTTCCGGCGGGAGAAGTGAGGAAAGTGAAGATTGAAACCACCACTAGGATGCTGATGAAGACCAAGACGGCGCGCAGAAAGCGTTCCCGCTCTTGCGCGTTACGATATAGGTCGGCGGCTAGCGCAAAGGCAGCGAGATTGGCGATCCAATTCAGCGTGGCTTCGAGTCTGGTGACGCGATCGATCGACCAGCCTAGGGCTATTTACAGCGCACACCAAGCCGCTGTCGCAGCGAGGGGAAGACCGACGAGATGTAGACCGATGGAGCGTCTTTGCACGATCCTCACGGCTGCCAATGCGACGGTTCGCGCCCCAATGTAAAGATCCATCCACGGCGATCCGTTCCGGATGTAGTAGGTGTCAAGCGCTTCCTGCACTTTTAGTCGCCGTCGCTGCGCGCCGACACTGTCATAAACCGGTGAGGCCCGGCGGCACCCGCGTGCGCAGTGTGCGGAACTCGGGGGAAAACTGTTCCAGATGATAGTCGGGAAGGGGCCGGGGACCACCAGGCTCATCTGGCGTTGGAGTACGCTCCACAATCGCGGCAACTCGTCGAGACTAGTGCGCCGCAACAGGCCGCCGATCACAGGATGACCACCGGCATGCCCCAGCGCCCGGGTTTGACTAGCAGCGCGCGCATAGCCGGTTCCGCCAACGGCGGTAGCACAGTGCAAAGAAGCAGGTGGCGAGAAGAACGCCGCGCTAGAGCAATCCGCGGGCGATGATCATCGCGTAAGGAACGCGTTGCGCTGCACGCTCGTGGTTCAGGCGAGATAGAAGTTCAAATCGCGAATGACAACTCTGGCTAGAGCACATTTTGAACACAGCTCACGCAGCAAAATATCCGATTGGGGGAATGGAACCCGGGGAAGGTAGAGTCCGGTTTACCGCTTGCCGTGATACAGTCAACAGCTCGGACGAAGAAGTGTCGGCACGATCACGGCGCCGCCCGGATGGACCATGTTCCGGAAAAGCCAGCCTGCCACGTTCCAGAGACCACCGCGCGCAAAGCGGACCGGAACATCTCAATTAGGTGGGCTTGCGGCGGGCCCGATACCGAACTGGTCCAAGTTCCCGCGAATTCGCCGCTGCTGCCTGAGACAGTAGACCTCCAGGCGCCGTTCCACACGTGGGCGGACTTGCTGGCCGACCACCCGCCTTCCAGCAAAATTTTGCCGGTTGCGTCCTGCAGTGTCCAAGTGCCCGTCACGCCGGCGCTTTGATGATCTTCCGCAGTCCAGCTTCCCGCCAAGTATCCGCGCGGCGAGGTGGCACTCCAGGTTCCTTGCAGTTCCGCGCCAGAAGCCAGCGCGGCGCACGCGGCAAAAGCTGCCAGGACACGGGCGGTAAACATTGCTCTCAATCTAACATGGCCACAAAAACTCACTCAAAGACGTGTTGATGCCGGGTGAGATCGATACGCGTTCCCGCGAATGTCACGCCTTCCATCCGTAATCGCAGCCTCTGCTCCGCGGCCGCGCGCCCACTTAGTTTGATCTCGCCGCCAGCGCCGAGCACGCGCTGCCAGGGAAGCTCACCCGGGATCGCCGTTTTCAAAAAGCGCGCGACCGCGCGATGGTAGTGAGGATAGCCCGCGGCGGCAGCTACTTGACCATAGCTTGCGACCTTTCCGGGTGGGATCGAGCGGATCGTCCCTGCAAAAGCTGCCTCCCGGACTTCGCTAGAATTCCCGAATCTCGTAACATTGCGGCGTGCCATTGAGTCCCTCAAAAGGTGGTCTTCCATGCTATAGAGGCGGTTGAACCTGTATAATCCGAACGAGGAACGATCTGCGTAGATCTAAGTATCGGAGATTAAATGCAATGAAGATACCATCCATACCGGTTTTGACGACGCTGGCTGTGCTTCTCGGTGCCACTCCGGCGCTGCCGCATCACAGTAACGTGGCTTTCGAAGTGACCAAAATCATTACGCTCACCGGTGTGGTTACCGAGTTTCGCTGGGTAAATCCGCACACCTGGATCGGACTGAGCGTCGATGACGCCAAGGGTGCGAAAACCGTATGGGCCATCGAAGGCCGCGCTCCCGGCGTCTTGGCGCGAGCCGGCTGGAGCAGAAGTTCTATGAAAGTGGGCGATACCGTGACTATCGATTTCAGCCCCGCGAAAGATGGCTCGAAGACCGGGTTGGTTGCGCGCGTGACCAAGTCCGACGGCACCATTCTCGCCAACGCGCCCCCTGCCACCGAGTAATCAGTACCCTACTGTGAATCGGCGTCCGGTGTGCCGACTTTGCTCCAATTCATCGATCATGGCCATCGCATAATCTTCAAGCGAAACTTTGCTTGACCCATCGGACATCACCAGCAAATCGTCCAGGCCCAGCCGGAACGTGCCTGTGCGCTCGCCGGGCACGATCGCCATGGAAGGCGATAGCACGGTCCAATCGATATCGTGCTCGTGTTTCAACAACTCCTTTACCACGGCGGTAGATTTCGCTCCGCCCTCGAAAGCCTTGGGGAACTCTTGGCGATCCATGGTGCGCACGCCATCCACCAGCAAAGTACCCGCACCGCCCACCGCAAGGATTCGCTTTACATTGGCAGCCTTCGCCGCCGCAATGATCGACTTGGTGCCGGAAGTCTGCGCGTCAATTCGGGATTTCACATGCGCGTTGTGCAACGCCATATCGCGGGGCACGTAGCTGTTGATCGTCTCCATCCGCTGGTGTCCCGCCTCGATCGCGGCGAAGACAAAAGCTCTGACTTCCGGGTCCCCCGGCGGCGCATAGGAGTGAAGCACGGCATCTTGCCCACGAAACAATTCCGTCAACGCCGCCACGTCGCTAACCTCCGCCTTTGCTGGACGAATATTCTCATGGGCCGGCAGCTTCTCCGGCGTCCGCGATACCGCCGTCACCAGATGGCCACGACGGAGAGCCTCCTGGAGCAGCTTGGACCCAACGAATCCGCTCGCTCCCATCAATGCAATCTTCACCTGACCTCCTGTTTGAGCACTACAGTATCATTCTAGTGCCATGACATCCGCGGCATCCGCTACATTCCCCGCGCTGTACATTCCTCACGGCGGCGGCCCGTGCTTTTTCATGGATTGGACCATGGGCCCGCCCAACACATGGCACCGCATGGCCGAGTGGCTGCGCCACGTTCCTGAGCTAGTGGGTTCAACTCCGCAAGCCGTTCTTGTCATTTCAGGACACTGGGAAGAGGAGCCTTTGGCAGTAACATCGAATCCCGCTCCACCACTGCTTTACGATTACTACGGGTTTCCAGAGCACACCTATCAACTGAAATACCCCGCGCCCGGCTCGCCAGCCTTGGCTGAAAGCGTTAGCGAGTTGCTGGTAGAAGCCGGCTTCCCAGTGAAAAAAGATCCAGTTCGCGGTTTCGATCACGGGGTGTTCATTCCGTTCAAGCTAATTTACCCGCATGCGAGTATTCCGATCGTTCAGCTCTCATTGCGCAAGGGTCTTAACGCGGATGATCACATCCGTATCGGCCGCGCGCTCGTTCCTCTACGCCGCGAGGGTGTCCTGATCGTGGGCAGCGGCATGAGCTTTCACAACCTGCGCGCCTTCGGCCCCGCCGCCGGCCTCGTGTCGGATCAATTCAATGAATGGCTGACGAACGCCGTGTGCGCCCCCGATCCCCAACGCCGCGACGACAGCCTCGTGGGACGGAAACAGGCCCCCGGCGCAAGGCTGGCACATCCGCGGGAAGAACACTTGCTGCCGCTGATGGTGGGCGCCGGAGCATCGGGAAACGAGCAGGGGCGAAAGTTCTTTCAAGACCGGGTGATGGGCGTGACGGTCTCCGCATTCGGATTCGGCTTTTAGTAACCTGAGACCAATGCGCACAACGATAGTGATAATGGCGCTGCTGGGATGCTTGCCGATGAGTGTTTTGGCGCAATGGGAAAAGTATCCAACGGCGCATGTTCCCAAAACGCGCGACGGCAAGCCGAATTTGAATGCCCCCGCGCCACGCATGGCCAACGGCAAGCCGGACTTCAGCGGCGTATGGAGGAATCCGCCCTGTACCGCAGAATGTCCACCGGGCACCAAGGACGAGTTTCTCCCACTCCCAGCCCAGTTCATGGACATCGGCTGGGGCCTGAAGGATGGTCTGCCCTATCAGCCTTGGGCCGCGGAACTAGTCAAGGCGCGCATGGCCGACTTCGGTCGCGGCAATCCCGATGCGCACTGCCGGCCGATCGGAATCGTGCAATTGGATACGCACCCCTACCCGCGCAGAATCATGCAGACTCCCGAATTGCTGGCGATTCTGAACGAGAAAGACGGTATTTTTCGTCAGATTTTCACGGATGGACGGTCGCTTCCGGTGGATCCGCAACCGTGGTGGTACGGCTACTCGGTTGGCAAATGGGCAGGCGACACCTTGGTGGTCGAAACCCGGTACTTTCCAGAAAACGGTTGGCTCGATTTTCGCGGCGCGGTGTACACAGGCTCGGCGAAAGTCACCGAGCGTTTCCGGCGCCCCAACTACGGACACTTAGAGCTTGAGATAACCGTCGACGACTCCAAAGCCTACACCAAGCCGTGGACTGTTACAGTCAACCAGACCATTCAGCTCGACACCGATCTGTTCGAGTTCTTCTGCCAGGAAAACGAGAAGGACGTCCAGCACTTCAAGTAATTTGCGGAGTTCTAAACGCTTTCCACAACGAAGGCGCACCCGCGAAACACCAGGCTGCAATTACCGGATCGCAGATGGCGCATCCCAAAGACGACGTGAGGCTAAACGGCAGCAGCGGGTTGCCATATAGTTGATGCAGAATGTCCCAACCCGTGTGCAGCAGCCAGCCAATCCCAATGAAGCGGTAAGAACGAAGACCTTGGTACGCGCAGACAGCCAGTGCAGTGCAGAAAGCCATTTCCCATAGTCCCAAGCCGCCTCCGCTTAAATAGGCGGCGCCCGCCCCGGCGATCATCACCGCCATGATCTTCTGGCGCGCCGGTTCTTTGATGAGCGAAGCCAGCAAAATAAACACTAGGGCGATGACAATGGGCATGATCCATTGAACCGGTGTATCGAAAGTTGCGGTTCTCATGGTTACCTCTCTTTGTAAGTACCGTGCTGCTTCGCCGTTTCGATCAGGGTGGGATAGAACTTCACGAAAGTGCTATCGGTGTCCGTATGTTCTTCGTGGCAACCGTAGCAAGCCGCTGACATCGGAAACAGCTTGCCCGCCTGCGCTCGGTTTTCAAAGCCATAGAACGCCCATCCGCCTTTCGCGGCATCCTTGCGATAATCCGGCAGCATCAGTTCTTCGCCGCTTGAATAGTGTTGCGCGACCATCGCGCTTGCAGCCAACGACACAACCGCAATTAGCTTTTTCATCTGCCCTCTCCCGCCGCGATCTGGCGTGTTGCTCTATTAGCCGGCTCAAGTGACGCTAGCAGTTGTTGCGTCAGTGCCGGGCCGGCGCCCTTCGGCGATCCCGCGTGGAAAGGCGGCTGCGGATCATATTCCATCGCAAGCTGAGTAATCTTCGCGGCATCGTCTCCGCGCAGCTTGGCCAGCAAAACCAACCCGAAATCTATTCCAGCGGTCACACCGCCTCCCGTGATCCGGTTGCGATCGGTGACGACGCGGCCCTCCGCGATTTCCGCGCCGAATAGCGGCAGCAACTCAGTGAACGTCCAATGCGAGCTGGCCTTATAGCCGCGAAGCAGTCCCGCCGCGCCCAGGACGATCGATCCCGTGCACACAGATGTTACATACTTCGCCCTGGCACCCCGATCTGCCAGGAACGCGAGAACCTCCCGATCTTTCATCACCGAAATCATGCCAGGACCGCCCGGCACGAACAGCACGTCCAAGTCTTTCGGGCACTCGCTCAAAGTTGCATCGGGTTGAATACCGATACCGGAGTCGGTCCGGATTACGTCCCGATTTTTCCAGACCAGGTGAATCTTCGCATGCGCAGACAGCACCGTCTGTGGGCCGATGAGGTCCAGCAGTGTGAGTTGCGAATACAGCAGCATTCCGACTTGAATCTGCTTTTCGTCCGCGAGACCCTTACGCGCTCCCAGCACTGCGGCGCCTAATCCCGCAGTCGCTATTGACTTACCGAATTCTCTTCGCTTCATCATGCCCTCTCCTTTGGTTTATGGACTGACACACCTCACCCACGGCGTTATTCGCGACGCCTCTATCCGCCACTTCAGAAGACTTGGACTATTTTTTCTTGCGCTTAACCGGCGCGGCTCGTTCCAGCAGTGCAGCGAACGCCGTCTGCGCGCGCCGATCCGCATCCGGTGACCTTAAAAAACGTTGCGCCGCGTGATGACTCAAATAAATGCCACACAATTCCCATACGAATTGGGCGGCGTCAAGATCGCTCCGCAGATGTCCCAGGGAGCACGCATCCGCTACAGTTTGCATCAGCAGGCCGCGCCACCGACCCTCCATTTCCAGAATCTTGTTGCGTACCGGACCTTCTACATCGTCAAATTCAAACAGCCCAGCCGCCACCGGACACCCACCCGGCAGGCCCGCGCGAGGAGCCCAGCCAAACCAATTCTGCACCAACGCCTTGAGGCGGGGAAGTCCCGCGGGTTCCTTCATGGATGGCTCGATAATACGCGCCCCCCCCACGATGCCGGTATGTTCCAGTAAACGAATCTGCACTTCTTCTTTAGAGCGAAAATGCGCGAACAGGCCGCTTTTCGATATCCCCACTTGATCGGCCAGCACGCCGAGGGTGACACCTTCGACCCCCGCCTGGCTCATCAGCGCGAGACCTTGTTCGAGAATCCGCTCGCGGGTGGATACTAGATTTCCCATGGCAGGAGAATAGCACGACCGGTCGTATTGGTCAACGGAAATGTTTCCGCGCCCCTTACCAATACCCGATCATGCGCCTCCAGTGACCGCCGTCACCCAACAGAAAAGCGAAATCCCTCCGAGCCACGCCAACCGCGATTGTTCCGCTCGGGAAAGTTCACGCACCTTACGTTGTTCCATGCCGCTTGTGAGTTAAGGACGGCCACGTTCACCATCCCCAGCCCGATCGCCGGAAATTTGATGTAGAGGAACGGATTGCCAGCATATTCAGTCGCCTTTGTGGCGAGCGGGCAGATGCCGCTCAGTGCTGCAATGATAAATCCGGTAGTTGCGACGGGTACGATAGGCTCACTGATCGCACGCGGCCTTCACCTTCAGCCCCGCTTGAAGTCCAGCCAGGCTGACGCCTGTTTCCACCGTCCCGGTGGTTTTGAATTCCTTAGTGAAGTTCCCGCCCAACCGTGATGCGCCGCCGCGGGAAGCGCGCAAAGGGAAAGGACGACGATTCCTAGGCTCATCGAAAACGCGAGACTTGAATCCAACTCCCTACCGCTGCCAGTGAAACGCCCCTTCACCTGATATAGACTCGCCTAATATAGACTCGATGGGAGAGTTCCAGGAGACTTCTATGCAACGGATTTTGACAGTGGCTCTGGCGATGCTGGCCGCAGCGTCAGCGTTTGCGCAGCGCAAAGCGACCATCGAAAATGTGCCCGAAATTCCCTACACGTCGGCGCCGAATTTATTGAAGTTGCCGCCGGGCGAATATTTGGGCGAGTCCGTGGCGGTCGCGACCAACTCCAAGGGCCACATCTTCGTCTATCACCGCAGCGCCAACACCCGCTTGTTTGAATTCGACCAAGCCGGCAACTTCGTAAAGGAAATAGGCAGCGGCTATTACGGCTTTGAATTCGCCCACTCCGTGCGGGTCGATAAGGACGACAACATTTGGACCGTTGACGAGGGCACTAACATGGTCACGAAGTTCAGTACGGACGGAAAGGTACTAATGGTGCTCGGCCGCAGGCCGCCGGCCGTCGACGGCGCGCAAGCTGCCCCCCCCGGCCCGAATCAACCAGCGCAGAAATATATTTTCTGCCGGCCGACCGATGTCGGCTGGGACCCGCAAGGCAACATTTTCGTGTCCGATGGCTATTGCAACAACCGCGTCGTCAAGTACGACAAGAATGGCCGTTTCCTCGCCCAGGCTGGCAGCGAAAAGGCTGGTAATGCGTTGGGAGAATTTAATCTCCCGCACGGCTTACAAGTGGATGCCCAGGGAAACGTCTGGGTCGCTGACCGCAGCAATTTCCGCTACCAGGTTCTCGACAATAACCTGAAGCCCATGCGCGAAATCACTAACTTAGGCGTTGGATGGACGCTGTGCATTTCACCGGGCCCGCATCAATACGTGTTCTTGTCCAACTCCAATCCGAACGGGAACATGCCGGGATCGTGGGACATCACCGGAGAAATATACAAGGCCGAACTCGATGGGACCGTGCTCGGCAAGTTCGGACACGCCGGCAAACTGCCTCCCGGCTTCCAGGTGGTTCACACCATGGATTGCCGCAATCCCAACGAGATCATAGCGGGCGAAATTGAATCCTGGCGCGTGCAGAAACTTATTCTGCAACCCACTGCCGCCAAGCCCAAAATCACCGCCGGCGCCGCGCGGTAGGAGACGCATATGAAACTTCTGATACAAATTCTACTGTCGATGGCCATGGTCGCGGGAGTCCCTGCCTTTGCGCAGAAGGACGTTCCCGAAATCAAGTTCGATTCCGTACCCAACGCACTCCGACTCCCCGCCGGACTCTATCTGGGAGAAGTAGCTGGCGTAGCCACCAATTCGCGCGGCGATCTTTTTGTCTACACGCGCACCGGCCATCCTACGATCTCAATCGGCAGTGCGCGGCCCTTTGCCCACGGCGGTTCGCGACTCTTCGAGTTTGACCGCAACGGCACGTTCGTCCGTGAGATCGGCAAGAACTCCTACGGTTTCATGTTCGCCTCACAGGTACGCATCGATCCAGCCGACAACATCTGGGTCGTGGATCAGATGACGAACATGGTGATCAAATTCGATCCGCAAGGCCGCCTCGCCATGTTGCTGGGCCGTAAAGCGGAGTCCGTTCCGGTTCCGGCGCGTCCTCCGGCAGCAGGCGACGGCGCGGGCCAGCCGACAGATGTGTTCGACCGCCCCACTGACGTCGCCTGGGACGTGGCCGGAAATATTTTCGTCGCCGACGGCCTAGCCAACACGCGCATCGCCAAGTTCGATAAAGACGGTAGGTTTGTGAAGTCGTGGGGCAAGAAAGGAACCGCGCCCGGAGAGTTCGCCAACGTCCGCAGCATCGCGATAGACGCGCAAGGGAATGTCTATGCCGCCGATGGCGGAAACAAACGTGTGCAAGTCTTCGACAATGACGGCACTTTCAAAACAGCCTTCACCGGTGTCGGCAACGCGCAAGCGCTGTGCATGACGAAGGGAACGAACCCTGTCCTTTACGTTTCCAATTCCAACCCGCCCAACGATATCGACCGCGACGGTGAAATTTACAAAATGCGCCTGGACGGAACCATGACCGGTAAGTTTGGC
Organism: Bryobacterales bacterium; assembly: GCA_963710155.1. Taxonomy (GTDB): domain Bacteria; phylum Acidobacteriota; class Terriglobia; order Bryobacterales; family Bryobacteraceae; genus Palsa-187. The sequence continues at coordinate 16,438 of CAVPZQ010000015.1, forward strand.
AGGGCAGGGAAGTTGCCGAAGGAATTCGGGACAGTGAACGCCATCGATTGCCGCAACGAAAATACGTTGTATGTCGGCGAGGTCGGCAACCTTAGGGTACAGAAGCTGGCGCTGCATTAACGTCACTGGCTGATCGTGGCCTTGGAGTCTGATTTCACGACACCGACTACGATGGCTGCGCCTCCCACTACCACGACCCCAGCGATGATCGCCTTAGTGGTGGTGAAGCCGCCCGTTTTCGTGACGGTTCCAGTGCCCGCCGGAGCGGTATTGCCGGGAGTTACCACACAGTGGGTGGAAATCCGTGTCACGCTACTCGCGTCAATCAACTGGCTAGCGTCGGCCGCCGCTGCCCCCGACGCCTCCCGCACGCCGGTGATTGTCACTTGATTGCCGATCTCCTGGTCGAATCCAGGGCCTCTCACTTCTACCTTCACCGCCGTGGTTTGATCGATCAGAAAATAGTGTCCCGACGCTTCTTGCAAACATCCCGTCAGCGTCGAAGCCGCGATCGCGGCGCCCGGGGCGGGTGGTTCTAGCTGCAAAGTCTTCCCAGCGTTTACCCAGGCGATCGCCAGTCCTTGCGCGTTGGCGACGCGGACCGGCCCCCCCTGTGCCATTACTAATACCTGTTTGTCTCCGCGCAGAGAAACGGTGGCGACCGCATCGGAATCCAGTGACCGGATGCGCAACCCACGGGCTTGCACCCAGTAATGCGAGGAGCCCGACAACTGGCTGTCGCCCTTCTCCAGAATCATATGGTCGCGGAATACCTGTGCTCGCGACGCCGCTCCCAAAGTGGCTCTCATTTCCTTGGGGATCTCGAGCTGCGATCCAGCCGTATAGGTTTCGACGGTAGATCCCTCGAATAGAGTCCCATGCCGGGCCACCAGCGAGGCATCCAATTCGACCGCGCCAGTCGCGGTCATAAAACCGATCACCGGGGAGACAGCCGATGCCAAAGGAAGACTTACCGCGCAGCCGATCGCAATCACTCGATACATTTTCTGATACCTGAGCATTCACCAACCTCCGGCGCTGCGCCCGGTCGTCCAGGTCGCGCCTAGTTTGCTTTATCGGCTCAGGTCCTGAGAGACTGAGTTGAAAGTGCAAGAAAAAAACCGGCGTGCGCCGAAAGGGCACCTGCGCTGGATTTCTTCCACGGTGATCACGTTCGCGTGTCTGGGGGCTGCCTATTACTCCCTCCGTATCGCGTACGCGGAATACCTTTTCCGTACCGATCGTCCGGGGGCCATCGAGCGCGCCGCCGCGCTGGCTCCTTTGCGGGCCGACTACCAGGCGCGATTGAACCGCCTCGACCGCGCCGTAGAACTGAATCCCTATTTAGCGTCCGCCTGGATCGAGTTGGGACTCCGCGCCGAGGCCGCCGGCGATGTCGCGAAAGCGGAAACTTCGCTACGCCAGGCAGCCCGCGTTGATCGCACCTTTGAGCCGCGTTGGGCTCTCGCCAATTTCTACTTCCGCCGCGACAACTGGGACGAATTCTGGGAATGGGTCCGCGCCGCTGCTGATGTGAGCTACGGCGACCGCACCGGTCTATTTCAACTCTGTTGGCGGGCCACGTCTGATCCACAAACGATTCTTGACCGCGCGATTCCGCCCAACCGCGCCCTGCTCGCGGACTATGTGGATTATCTCGCTCGCGCCCAGCGCTACCCGGCCGCGCAAGCAGCAGCCGCACGCTGGTTGCCGCTGGCGGCCCAAGATGACGTGCCCAGTCTGCTCCGGCTCTGCGACCTTCTTATACAGAAGGCGCACGACGCAGCCGGCGCATTGTGCATTTGGAATACCTTGATCGAGAACGGCTGGCTGCCGTTCCAAGCCGTGGACCCGAACGCCGGCTCAGTGATCACCAACGGGACTTTCCGCACCCCACCTCTGTCCCATGGTTTCGACTGGCGTCTTTTATCGCAGCCGGGTGTTCGCGTTGCGTTGCAGCATGGGCTTAGAATTACGCTGGATGGCCAGCAGGAAGAGCGCGCAGATTTGCTGATCCAATGGATACCGTTGCGCCCTTCTTCGACTTACGATTTCACGATTAAGGCTCAGACCGATGACATACCGGCAGGCTCGGGATTGCGTTTCAAGATCTTCGATGGCGCCTCCACAACGGTTCTGGCAGAATCGGAAATCTCCCTACCGCTTTCCGCCTTGCGCTTCGAAACGCCACCGCATCTCTCGTTCGGCAAGCTGGTTTTCAGTTATCAGCGTGCGTTGGGCACCAGTCGACTCGCCGGTACCGTGATCTTGTCGTCGATCGTGATGGTGCCGGTGCTCCGCCGCTAGCGCAGCACCAATGACGCTTACCCAAATCACTACTCCCGTGCGCTGCATGGGGAAATCGACGAAACCGTGCACATACACCGCTACCAAGCCCAGGCCCCATCCCGAACGGATCGCCGGAACACAACTGGCGGCGGCGATCGCCGCTAGCAGCAATAGGAACGGCATCCCTCCTTCCGCCGCCCATTCCACCCAATCGTTGTGCGCGTGGTTGACCGCGGAGCCATTGTCAAAGACCGCGTAGCCGGGATAGACCGCTGCGAATGTCCCCAGCCCGAATCCTGTCCAGGGACGTTCCTTCACCATCGCAATCGCCGAGTGCAGCATTTCGCGCCGGTATAAGAATGGATTCGGCGCGCGAAGCCGGCCTTCCAGGGTTTCCCAGCCCGTCGCTGCGACGCAGAGCACGGCGGCCATGGCTAGCTTGGCGACCGCTCCCGCAACCTGGCCGCGCGCGAACTGCTTCGATCGATAAGCCACCATCAGCACAACCGGAATCTCGGCGGCGACTAAGAACGATCCGGCGCGCGATCCAGCAGCGATAACCGACGACGCCATCACCGCAGCTTGAATCCACCACAATATCCGGTACCTGCCCGCCTTCAGTCCTGCCCACAGCGTTAACGGCAGAGTCAACTCAATGAACGCCGCGTAGTTGTTTTGGTTCTGAAACGGCCCGAACACTTGCGGCTGACCACTGGGAAACAGCCAGAAGTAGAAACCGTGCGATGTGTAGGCATGCGCTGTCGCCAAAACTCCCGTTAAGCCGCCGAAAGCCGCCAACCACGTCCGTGCGTGCTGTCGTAATTCGCGATCTTTAAGAGATTCGTAAACCAAAAAAAAAGTAGCGGCCAACGCGGCCCAGCGCAACGCCGCAGTCGACGTGTCGTAAGGGACGACGCTAGCACACGCGATCAGTTGAATCGGTCCCCACAGCGCGACCACCGCCAGAACCGCCATCATCACTCCGGGATATGCGGGACCATGCCAGACCACAAGCGCCGCCAGCAGCAGGATCACTCCCTCAAAGCACCTTTCCGCATAAGAGACTTCGAGCCAGATCGTCAGAGTAGCGGATACGCAGAGCAACCCTGTTGCGAGGGCGGTCTTCAAGCGTCGACGGTGGCGTCGTAGTATTTCCCGTGTCGTTTGTAATACCCGTAACTTTCGTTCATTTCGTGATGAACTTGATTCAACACCAGTCCGGTGACGTGAACCCTCAACCAGGCGAGAGTGTTCAGAACGCTCGCCACCGATTTCCGGCTGGTCTGCCCGGCGTGCGCCACCACCACAACACCGTCTACGATGGTGGCCATTTGAAGAGGCTCGGCGAAACCGAGGATAGGCGGCCCATCGACAATGACCAAGTCATACTCGAGCACCGCTTCTTCCACAATCTGCGCCAGCCGTGGACCAATAAGATCGGCAGCGCGACGCAGCGGAGGGCCGGCAGCGAGTACGTCAAGATCCGGAATGCCCACGGCCGTCGATAGCGCGTCGCGCCAGCATTTTTCGTCCCGCAAGACGCTCGACAGGCCCACGGCCCCCGAAATTCCGAAGCGCCGGTGCAATCGCGGCCGCCGCAGGTCGCCGTCGATCAAAAGCGTGCGCGCCCCTTGCAACGCATGTGTAATCGCCAAGTGTGCCGCGATCGTCGACTTTCCCTCTCCCGGAGCCGCGCTGGTCAGCAGTAGAGAACGAAGCCGCGGATCGTGCTCGCTCAAGAGAATCGAATTGCGAACCGTCCGGATCGCCTCGTTGTAGTTGTTAGAGGAAGACCCGATCGCCCCGGTCATGGATATCAGCGCCGCACCGTTGCGGTTGTCCGCCAACCCCAAACGCTCCTGCCAGTTCTTCACCATCGGCAAACTGCCCAGCACTTGTGTATTCAGCGCTCGCGCTACTTTTTCGGGGTCGCGAATAGTGTTGTCCAGGCTGTCTCTGACCAGCACGGTACCCACGGCAAGCAACGTCGAGAACAGAAATGCCAGCAGCACATTTATCTTTGTTCTTGGAAACACGGCGCTATGGGCTGGCCGCGCCTCATTGGCGATGCGAATCGAATCGTTTTGAAAAGTGGCGTTGATGCTAGCTTCTCGGATCTTGCGCAACAATTCTTCGTAGAGGCTTTTATCGCCTTCCGCCTCGCGCTTGAGCGCCTGGTATTCGAATGAATGTGCGTTCAGAGTATCGAACTCGGTCTTCGCTTCCTGTACGGAGTTCTTGAGAATAGTCTCCCGGCTGAGCGCCACCAGATATTCGATGTGAGCGCGCTCTACGATATTTTGCCGGGTCTCCTGATATAATCTCCGCAGCTCGGCAAGCTGCGCCTCGATCTTCTTGTAATCGGGATGCGCCGTGCCGTAATGCGAGCGCACTTCGCTGAATTTCTCCGATACCTCGTCGATGCGCTGGGTAAGGCCGTGAAGAACCTCGCCCGGCTGCGATGCCTCAATCGCCTGCAGCGAACCGCTGCCCACCGACTGATCGGTAGCTTCTTTCTTGACGCGTTCGGCTTGTGCAGTGGTAAATTCCGTATTCAACTGCATTAGCCGCGCCACCATAATGTTGGTCTTTTCTTCGGGACTGATGACGTTGAGTTCGCGTTCGTACTTAAGCAGCGCGGCGCCGGAGTTTTCCATCGACGCGCGTAATTCTCCGATCTGCTTCTCCATGAACATCGTAAGACTCGACGCGGAGCGAAAACGCAGATCGTAGCTGTGCGCCAGATAAGACTGCGCCACCGCATTCGCCACGTCGGCAGCCAGTTGACGGTCGGGCGATTGATAGCTGATCTGCAGCAAGAAGGTATTGACCGGACGAGTGACTTTTAGGTTCAACAACGCCACCGGCTCCTTGTCGCTTTCGGGCGAACCGCTGCCGGCTGCGCGCTGACCCTCCAATTCCAGCAGGTTATACTTTTCAGCCACCGGCCGCACCACGGTGTCCGATTGCACTAGCCGGATCTGCGTCGCCAGAAACTGCTCCGTATCATTGGTGATGGCGCGATTGGAGTCCTGACCCACAACGCCCGATGGTGTTTGCCGATCAATATCTACCGTGACTGTCGATTCGTAAATCGGCGTAATCCGCTTTGAAATGACGAACGCGGCCGCCGTCATGGCCGCGACGAACAGCGCAATCTTCCACCATTCCTGCCGCAGCAGCCAGGCGTAATGGGATATCGAAACGGAAGACGACTCGGACTCGATATCGAAGGTGGGAGCCTCGGAGACCGGTACCACAGACCGGTTGTTTCTCGTCTGAATGGCGGTTCGAACGACAGGTTTATTCATAGTTTAGTGCCACACCAGCAAATCCGTGGCGGTGTTGGATCCGAACCCTGACAGGCGCTCGATGACCGTCGCCGCGAGTTTCTTCCCCTTGCTCTCGGGAATATAGAGAATGTCGTTGGCCGCCAGCGGCAAGTCCGGCGCCTTCCGCTGCATAATGCGCGCCAATTCAATGGGAACCTCGGCCAAGGTCGGGGAACCGGCCACACGGCGGTAGATAAACGCCTGTGGTCCCGTATATGGCAGCAGCCCTTCGGTGAGCGCGAGCAGCTTCAATACGCTGGTGCCGGAGGCATCCTCCACACGAAAGGCTCCTGGCTTGTGCACGTTTCCGAGAACAAATACCTTGCCCATCTCGGGCACCCGCACCTGCTCACCTCCATACAAGGGCGGGTTCAAATTCAAATCCGCTTGATCGATCAGACCCTTCACCGGAATTCTCTCGACCTTGGTCACCGGCAGGCCATTCTGGTCAGGCCTCGTCCGCGTAATCAGGATTTCTGAACCCGCCTCTGGAGTGAGTCCCTCGGCGCGCGTAATCGCATCGATTAACGTCAGGGGCCCGGAGGCCTGAAACGTAACCGGTTTGTGCACCGCGCCGATCACGGTAATCGGCCGGCTGTTGTATTCGACGATGGTAACGGTCACGAGCGGGTCAACCAGAATATGCTCAGCCTCTAAAACTTGGGCAATGTTGGCTTCCAGCACGTCAGGCAATAAGCCCTCGGCGCGGATCTTCCGCCGCATCATCGGCAACAGGATTTCGCCGTTCGCTCCCACCCGAATGGTGCGCGCGAATTCCGGCGCGTCATAAACCGAAATGGCGATCAGATCGTTCGCGCCGATTTCCTGAAAGGGCAAATTCGCCGCTGCAGGCCCCACCATTTGAGGCAGGTAAGTTTGCGCGGCGGCGCACAACGGAAGGCACGCCATTAGCAAAATCATTCGCATCGTTTTCGGCTCCTTAGTTCTTCCTCGCTACTAATGCGAATCGGCAAGGTAAGGTGTTCCATGAATCGCCGATCGCAAAAAAATGCGGCGAATCCCTTACTGCCATCCGGGATTCTCCGCCGTGTTTCCCTGAAACTCCGGCATAGTCGCGTGTTCTTCAGCCGTGATCCCCTGGTGCCGCAGCACGCTTGCACAGGTGAGTAAGAGAATGCGGAAGTCGAGTTGCAGCGACCAGTGATCGACGTACCAGACATCCATGCGAAAGCGCGGCGCCCATTCAAGCCCGTTGCGCCCATGGATCTGCGCCCAGCCGGTAATCCCCGGAGTCACTTCCAAACGCCGCCGCTGAAACTGGCTGTAGCGCTCTAGATATTGCAATAGCAGTGGTCGCGGGCCCACCAAGCTCATTTCGCCCGCCAGCACATTCCACAACTGCGGGAGTTCATCGAGGCTGCTGGCGCGCAGGAAACGGCCGACCGACGTTAGCCGGCGGGCATCTTCCATACCGTTTGCTGTCACCATCGTCCTAAATTTGAGCAAAGTGAAGGGCACGCCGTGGCGGCCGGAACGCGTTTGCCGGAACAACACCGGGCGCCCCGTCGCTATCAGGATCACGGCTGCTATCGCTGCGAGCAGCGGCAGCAGCAATACCAACAGAACCGTGCCCGCAGCTACGTCGCACCCGCGTTTAACGGCCCGCTGCATAAGCTTCCGCGAGGGCAGTTGTGGAATCGAACTCCAGCGGCCGCTCGCGGCGGAGCCCCAGCACATATTCGTAGATATGTTTTATTTCGCCAGCAGTTCGCCGTCCAGAAAACATTTGTGAGACCAGTTGTCCTCCCCGTCCGGCCATGGCCCGATGACGTTCGCGGCGGTCCAGTACCTCCAGAATCGCGCTCGCTAGCGCCCGCGGATTACGTATCGGCACCGTGATCCCCGTGACCCCTTCGATCACCACCTCCGGCAGCCCGCCCACCCGTCCGGCGATCACCGGCACACCGGCCAGCAACGGTTCCACCACGCCGCCGCAGTTTTCAGAAAGCGGGACATGCACCGCACAAGCGAACTCCCGCCACGCCGCCAAAACGTCTCGCGGGGCGAGCGGTCCGGGAAGCACGACGCGCCCCGCAGCAATTTCCTGAGCCCGCCGGCGCAGCCGTTCGAAATAACTCTGAGCGTTCCCCCAGGGGCCGCCCGCCAGCACTCCGTAAACATTCGCGCGCTCCGCAGTGACCATCCGCAATGCCTCGAGAACATGCTCGTGCGCCTTCAGCCCGATCCGCTGACCCAAATACCGCTTGGGCTTGTAAAACATATTGATGTTTCCCACCAGCAGAGCATCGTGTGGGATTCCCCAGCGTGCCCGCAGACCGGCATCGGCCGTGCAGGCGTGAAGATTCTCCACCGCGTAGTAGCTCAAAAACACTCGCTCGGGCGCCACTCCGGCGCTGCGATAGAGACTTTGCGTCGAGCGGCTAGCAGCGATCCAGTAATCCGCCGCGCCTGCCGAAGCCAATTCCCCCGTGCGGTAAGGCCAATGCTCCAGATGCAGTGGACCCGGCACCTGAAACAACCGTGGCACTCCTGCGTCTGGCCCAAAAGCAGCTCGCAGCGTCAGCGTGGTCGAGACAAAATGCGAATGAATCAGATCCGGCCGGACCTTGTCCACCAAGCTCCGCGCCCGCCGGACTACCGCGCCCAGCAGCCACGGCCGCCGCAGCGGAAAGCCGACGTCGGCGGCATGCAGCCGCGCGCCGCTCGCGTTCCATAAATCCATCGAGCCGCCTTCGAGCGAAGGTAGCGCCACCTCCACCTCGACGCCCGCGCGGACCAGCTCGCCAACTTGCAAAGCCGCCCAACGCCCCCCCTCGCTGGTCTTCGAAATATGCAGAACACGCATCAGGATTTCCGCCGGATCTTTAGAACCAAAGTAGGACACAGCGCTTCAATCGAAAATGGTTGCGCCAGCCCCAGTAAATCGCTGCCGGTCCTGAGAACATTGGCTAGCCTACCCCACCTCCCGTCGATTACCCCCATCGCTAGGGTGAAGCGGCCGTGGTGAAACGATTCCACCGTCCCGCTCAGATCCGCTGGTGCCAGCCTGCGCAGTGCCTGTGGCGTCATAACATTCAGATTGTGAATCGCCAGCGTCTCTTGGGAGGCGAGTCGGCCATAAAAGCCGCGCAGATTCGGAATCGTGATCAGAGCCAGTCCTCCAGGCTTAAGAAGCTGCACGTGGATGCGCACGATCCGCGACGGATCCTCGAAGTGCTCGATCACGCCGGCGCTATAGACCACATCGAAAGAGCCCTCCGCGAAAGTGGTCGAGAATACATTTTCGTTGCGTATATCAGCCGCCAGGCCGAGTTCCCTGAACAGCCTGCGTGCCGCCCGCGCGCCCTGCTCCGAATAATCCAGTCCCGATACTTCCGCGCCCAGTACCGCCGCCGTCCAAGCAAGCATTTTCCCGGGAGCGCAACCAATCTCAAGGAACTTCATGCCCGGCCCGGCCACGCCGCGCAGCAAGCCCATCTTGTCGCGGATGCTCGAAGTGCTGGCCCGCGGTAAGCGCATCCTGGGTAGCGTGGCCCAAGTGTCATCCCAATGCTCCACACCTGCTTTGTCTTGAGGATTCATATAGCTTCTCCGGATGTCATGGTTTGGTAATGGCCCGCGGTCGCCGCCTGAATGTGCCGGTAGAATTCCGCGCGCCGAGGCTGCAGAACCTCCTCCGCGTAGCGGCGAGCCACCGCGACGTTGCGCTGCGACATCTGTTCACGCCGCACCGCCGATCGCGTAGCCTCGCGGATCTTGGCGGCCAGCGCCAGCACGTTGCCGGGTGGCACCAGGTCTTCGGCGGGAAGAAGCTCAGGGATGCCGCCTACTTCAGTCGAGATGCACGGCAGACCGCGCGCCATAGCCTCAATCAGAGCTCGCGGCAGTCCTTCGGTCCGCGACGGCAGAACAAACAAATCCGCTTTGTCCAACTCCGCCAGAACCGCCGCGCCGTGCTCCAGTTGCCCCAAAAATTCACAGCGACCGCTGATTCCCAGTATGCCCGCCAAGGTCTCAAGCTGTGGGCGTATGCGCCCGTTTCCTACCACGGTCAGTTGTAAATCGATACCCCCTGCCAGACACTTACCCATGGCACGCAGCAGTACATCGTGACCTTTATAGAACTGTTCCAGGCTCCCTACGCAGATCAGGCGCACCGCGCTTCCCGCGAAAACACTGCGCGGAGCCGGAAACGGATCTGCCGTCAGCGAAAGGCTGGAATAGTGCGTGGTGAATACGCGCTGCGCGCCTCCAATCGTTGTGCGAGGAATGGCGGCATCCGACACCCCGGTGGTCACGCCGCGGGTCGGGTAGCGCCGCTGCAGCGCCCGTTCGGTAACGTAGGCGACTCCGGCCGCGCGGTCGCACTGGCGGCGCAGTTGGCGGGGCAGACGGATGCGCAGAAGCGGACGCAGCAAATGCCGGATGCTTCCCGGAGCCAAGCCGTCGTAAGGATCGCCCACCACCTCCAGGCCGTACGGCTGACGCCGCCGGCGCAGCGTGGGCTCTATGCAATTGGCCAAGAACGACGGGACTCGCATGAGCACAGCATCATCCTCCCGGATGGCGTCACGCAGAGCCCGCCGTATCGACAGCCAGCGGCCGGCAAATTGATAAGGCCCTATATAGTAGGGCACCGCGGAAAAGCCGACGCCCAGTCCGTCGGCGCGCAGCGAGCGCTGGCTGGGCGATGGTACCTCGCGTAAGCGCGCCGTAATATTGACTTCGTCAAACACTGCCAGATAGCGGGCCCAGAAGGCGTAGGCATTGGCTGTTGCCGTCCACACCGCGCCGTCCGGCGTGCGTTCAAACCGATGTTCTGTGACCAGGGAAAGCCGCATCTCAAGACCGGTAGACCGAACGCATCTGAGCGAATGAGGTCTCGACGCCGAAGGGACTGCGGCGCATTGCCTTGAGGCCGTCGCTCGGCTGCGGTGGTTCGGTGGCGGCCGCGACAACCGCGTCCGCCCACACGCGAGCGCCCGCCGCCAAGGGCAGCCAGCGAATGAAACCCTGGATCACCTCCACCTCCCGCGTGACTTCAGTGGAGACCACACAAGGCAGACCAGCCGCCTGCGCTTCGACCACCGCTAACGGAAGCCCTTCATAGAGCGACGGGAAAACGAAGACGTCCATCGCCCGCAGCAAGCGTGGAATGTCGCTGCGTGGCCCCGTGAAGACAGCGCGCACTCCGGCTTGTTCAAAGACGCTCCGGACCGGATCCAGAAGCGGCCCGCTACCCACACAGAGGACCCGTACGCCGGCACAAGCGGCGATAGCCGCTAGAAAACGATGATTCTTGGGAGCATGGAAGTTGCCCACGTGCCCCATCACAATCTCGTCGGGAGCAATGCCGAATTCCTGACGCGCCGATTCTCGATCCCGCGCGGCATCTCCCGCGGCGAAGGGAGCAAAATCCACACCGCAGTAGAGTACGCGCGCGCGTGGAACCTCGCGCCAGTTCGCTCCGAACAGCGCGCAAGCCGCGGGTCGGCTGGCGGCCAGTAGATGAGTCGCGGAGGCCAACATCCCGCGGCGCATGGCGAACCGGTACCCTGCGCGGTACGCCGCTCGCCAAGGACCAGCGCCGGCTTCCGCCGGACTGCTGTTTGAGTGGCTGTGAGCGATGCGCAGCCGGATTCCCCGGCGGCGCGCCAAAGTCGTCGTCACGCCACTGAACCAGTGCACATGGCTGTGCAGGACATCGTAAGGTCCGTGACGGCGGAGCGCGTTGTCGAATTCGCGGATATAGCCGGGGCGATGAACGGACGGGCAGGGTATGACGCAACCGCCCCTTTCCGTAATTTCGGAATCGTAAACCGCGGACCGTGCCGTGTGCACCATAAAATCCATCGCGACCTCGGCGCGATCGGCGTGACGCAGCAGCGCCATCAGCCAGCTTTCGACGCCACCCTGATTCATCGCCCCTACAACGTGTAAAACGCGAACCGCCTTACGCATGGACAGCCGCCCGCTCCACTGGCGTGAGAAACTCCGCGCGCAAGGCGTGCAAATCGGCAACGGGGAGTTCCCACCAACGGCTGTCGAGGAGCCGCGCGACGGCCACGGGAGAGAAGCGATAGCGCAGCACGCGAGCAGGCACGCCCGCCGCGATCGCATAGGGCGGGATATCTTTCACCACCACGGCGCCCGCACCGATGACCGCGCCATGCCCAACCGTCACGCCTTGGCGGACGAATACCTGCGCGCCAATCCACACGTCACAACCGATTTCCGGAGCGTCTCCGTAATGCTCCCAATGGGAGCCATCTCCAAAGATGTTGCGTGGACCATACAGCAAGGGCGAAGTGGAGAGGAATTCCAGAGGATGGTCAGCCATTCCGATTTGGCAGTTTGAGCCAATCGAGCAGAAGCGTCCGACTCGCCCCGACGCGATGATGGTGCCCGAGTTGACGTAGGAGCAGTCTCCGATCCGCACGCCCGGTCCCAGTTCGACATTCCGCGATAGCGAGCAGCCGTACCCTAGAATCACGTCCGGCGAGATGTAAGGCGTCCCGATGTTGCAACCCGGATAGCGGTGACGCGCCCCCATCATCCGGGTATAGTCTTTGACGGCCTCCGGGACTAGCTCGAAAAGGCGCATACTCTTCACTCGGATTCCAGGACTGCGTCTCCCTGCCAGCGCGAACGCAGAGCAATCGCGGGCCTTCGCCACAGTTTTTTCTGCGCCACGAATAACGCCAGAACCGCCAGCGGCATGAACCCGCACCAGACGATCGAGCGCACGATGTCAGTCGACTCGGCGCGCGCGTAAATCAATCCGAAGTACAATCCCACGCCCATCAGCGAACTCGCCGCGGGCGAGGCGCTGCGGGCAGCGAAACTCTCCATCGCCGCAATGCCGAAACCCATTAGAACCATGACCAGTGGCGGTCCCATCCAGCCAAAGTTCAAATAGGACTCGGCGATAAATGAATACCCTAGGCCGCCACCCGACGACGCCGTATCGTAGTTCACCGTGCGCACCAACCAGTCCGACGCCGTTCCGCGCTCGACGGACGGGTGCCGCGCCGTCCCGAAAATGTTGGGCAGAACGGTCAGAGCGGCGAAGGCATAAGTCTTGCCGTACTCAAAATCGCGGTCGTTCGGTACCAGGTCCATGGTGTAAGCAACGGTCGCCATGGTGCCCCCCATTTCACTCAAGCTGGCCGACGCCGGATTATCGTAGTTATCTAGCGTGCCGACGAAGCTGCTCCAGCTCAAGCGGTCTTCGCCCATGGTCAGGCGGTGCAAACGGATCATGGGAAATACTACAAACACCACCAGGAACCCGGCCACCAGACTAGGGTAGAGCGGCAATTTGCGGACCCGCGTGTGCCAGATCCAGCCGTAGGCGGCAATCGCCGCTCCCGCCGCGCCGCGATATCCCATAAACAAATAGGACAGCGCATAAATGAGAGCCAGGATCAGGGACAAGCGCTGTATGCTGCGATATTGTTTGGACGCCGCCGCCAGGAGAAAAGCCCCCGGCAGCATGAATTGCGCCAGCAAAGTCTGCCACGCCTCCAGGCTGGTTTTTATTTCGCGTTGATAGAGGCCCATGTAGCCGACGCTCAATACGTCCCCGAAATCTTCGCGCAGTTGCAGATACATGGGGACCGCAGATATGAGCACCAGTAACAATCCCAGCCAGACCGCAGCTTTTTCCAGATCTTCCGAAGGAGCCTCGGGAGGGTCCTCCCCTTCCTGCATTCGCCTCCACAGCGCTCCGCCATGCAAAAGCATCATCGACAGCGTGGAGTAGATGATCGTGCTCGACGTGGTAGCGACGGAAAAACGCGAATCCAGCACGCCGTTAGCGTTCAATCCAAATGCCTGCAGAAATGCATATCCCCCGTTGAACATCGCGGCGACTGCCACGAAGATCCAATAGGGAGTGACGATCGACCGCGCCAATCGGGCCCAGGAATAGAGGATCCAGGCGATGCACAAAGTAAAAAGGACACTCGCCGCGCTGATCGAAGGAATTATTCCGGCCGCTAAAGCGGCGGAAGTCACCACTACTACTGCGGTGGCGGCAATGTGCATCAGTAGATAGTTTTCGACGGTGGCGCTCCGGGCAAAGCCGCTGCTGGCGCGCGCGGACCTGGTCGGAGCAAAGGTAGCCACTGCTCAACGCCCTCCTGGCTGGCCCACGGCAAAGATCTCGCGTATGCGCTGCTCTTTTTCCCGCCCCTGCATGGCGCCCGTGTGGATCGACCGGCCCACTACCTTCCGCTCGTAATCCTCCAAATTGCCGATGACGCGCGCCGGCACCCCCGCCACGATGGTGTTATCGGGAACGTCGCGGTTGACGACGGAAGCGCAGCCGATAATACAGTTGCTGCCAATCCGCACGTCCGGCAGAATGATCGACCGCATGCCGATCGCCACGTTATCCCCCACTGCGATGCGCGCCACTAGATCGATATCGGGATAGCGCGTGCGCAAAATTCCCGCCATGCCGTCGTGGGTGATGAAGCGCACTTCGTGAGCGATGTGGCAGTTCTTGCCAATGGTCACCAAATAGGGTTCCGAGCCGAAGGTGCCGGTCTCACCGCCATACAGTTGAGTGCCCTCTCCAATAGTCACCCCAATCGAGCGCGCGTAGCCCACCGGATTCGTGCGGACGTAATATTGCGTGCGTACCCAGCGCGCTAGACGCAACGCTTCAGTAAAGCTAGCCGGCAATGACATACTATTCCTCTTCCCTACTTGATGTAATCTTGCCGCCACGATCCAAGTCGCGAGCAGCGCGGCGCTGATTCCGATGAGATTCGACGCCGCAAGGCCGCTAGCTCCGAAACGCGGAATCAGAAAGTAAGCAGACCCGACAAACGCCGCCTGCCAGGGGATCGCAATGGTTCCCAAAGCCATCCACATCCGGCCGGTGGACTGCACAATCTGGAAGTAACCGAGGAACACACTCTCCAGCACCGCCGAAGCCAGGAGCAGCCACAGAATCGAACCGCCCGCGGCGGCGAAACCGCTCCCGAAAATATTCAGTAGGGAGCGCCCTAGCAGAGCCATCAGCAACGCCGCAGCCGCCGTGCTTCCCGTCAAGGCCAACCGGTTCAGGCGGTGGACCAAGGCGAAAGATTCCGCCGTACTTCCCCGGCGCGAATTATTGAGGATCGACAGACCAACGGCATTCATCAGCGTGGGCACGAACATCACCATCAGGCGTAGCGTCAGTGCCGCCGCGTAATGCGCTAGTTGCGTGTACCCGCCTGGCTGCCGCACCAGCCAGGCGTTGGTGATCCACAGTCCCGGAATCATGAGGAACCCGGACAAGGCAGCCGGGACCGCAAAGCCGTATAACAGCGGCGCTTCCCGCCAGATGCCTGCCGAAGCAATCGCGATCCCGGCCTTTCGGCATTCGGATTTAAGCGCGCGCTGGTGAAGATACCAGCGGATGGCAGTAGCACCCGACAGTCCCACGAGCGCTCCTGTAACGCCGCCCATTCTTGCCCCCGCGGCAATCGCAACCACCGTCAGCAGCATACAAACCGCGGCTGGAAGCACCAGCGCGCGATATCGTTCGAGCCCGGTGAGCGCCCCTACTTGATAGCTGTTGGCCGCGTAAAACAAAATGAACACCGCACCTACCGCCAAGGGCAGAGCCAGCTTGGCCGACCCCAGCGCCGGTTGCGCAACGAACGGCGCCGCCACCGCCACTCCCAACGCGCACAGTGCGGCGAGCGCCGGACCCAGCACCTGACACAGGCCCACTATGCGTCCCGTGCGCAGCGGGTCGACCGAGCGGAACTCCGCAATATACTTGGTCGCGGCAAACGCCAGCCCCGTCTGCGCCAGCACTGCGACCGACATCAGCGTGGCCAGCACGATGGCGTATTCGCCGAAGGCCATTTGGCCCAGCAGCCGCGCGACCAGGATGCTGCCGAGGAACGTTCCGCCCTGATTGAGCGCCAACGCCAGCCCGTTCCAAAACGTACCTGTCAGGAGGCGCGAAACCAGAGGGCTGTTCATAACGTCGCAAACTCGCATTCCTGGACGGCCCCCGCGAGACGGCGAACTTCTGTGGTGACGCGATCCTGCTCTGCGAGCTGCAGGCTGCTCGAACTCGGCAGGCAAATGCCGCGGCGGAACAGGTCTTCGGCGACGCGCCCCCCGTGGCATTCAGCTGATGCATACAACGGCTGCAGATGCATTGGTTTCCAAACCGGCCGGGATTCGATCCCAGCGACTTCCAGATGCCCGATCAATTCATCGCGCGACCAGCCAAAGCGGTCTTCCTCAATCAGAAAGCAGCTCAACCAATGGGTGTGAAGGCCGGCCGGCGCCTCGGGCATAGGAGAAATTCCCGGGATATCGGCGAACGCGTCGCGATAACGCCGCGCTACGGCCCGGCGTTGCTCCACACGCAGATCCAGGACTTCGAACTGCCCTCGTCCCATCCCGGCAAGGACGTTGCTCATGCGGTAGTTGTAGCCGATTGCGGAATGCTCGTAAGCGAGGCCAGCGTCGCGCGCCTGGCTAGCCCAAAAACATACCCGCTCAGCCAACGCTCGATCGCGACAGACCAGCATGCCGCCTCCGCTAGTAGTAATGATTTTGTTTCCATTGAAGGAAAACACGCCCACGCTGCCCAGCGTGCCCGCCGGCTTTCCTTTATATACTGCCCCCAGTGCCTCAGCGGCGTCCTCCAAAATCGCCACGCCGTACGCGGCGCAAACGTGGCGGATAGGGTCCATGTCGGCGCACTGCCCAAAAAGGTCGACTACTACCACCGCCCGCGGGAGCCTGTGCTGCCGCGCTGCGTCCTCTAACGCTACGCGAAGCAGCTCCGGATCCATATTCCAGCTCGAAGCCTCGCTATCGATGAACACCGGACTCGCGCCCAAATAAAGAATGGGGTTTACACTGGCGACGAACGTCAAGTCCGAACAAAACACGCTGTCGCCCGGACCCACCCCCAAGGCCCGCAACCCCAAGTGAATCGCTGCCGTACCGCTTGAGAGAGCCACCGCGGCGACGCCCCACCGCTCCTCGAATTGTCGTTCAAAAGCTCGTATATGCGGCCCCACGGTCGAAAGCCAATTGGAGGAGAAGGCCTCTGCGATATAGGCTTCTTCCCCGCCACCCATATGCGGAACCGAAAGCAGGATACGCTTCATGCCGACGTGACCTCGCGGAGCGGTTTCGCGGGGATGCCGGCGACGACCCATCCAGCGCCCACGCTCCTGATCGCCACCGCCCCCGCGCCTATAACCGCTTCCCGTTCGATCCTCAGCCGCGACAGCACGACAGCTCCCATGCCGGCTTCGACAAAAGGCTCCACAGTCACATCGCCGCCGATCAGCACACCGACCGCAATGTGCACGTGATCGCACACCTGGGTATCGTGCTCCACCACGCACGCTGTATTAAGGATGCAATCCTCCCCAATCGACGCCCCCGCGCCCACCACCACTTGCGGCAACACCATTGTGCCGAGCCCAATAACGGCCGACCGCGAGATCACCGCCGACGGATGGATCAACACCACCGCCTCGAGGCCCAGCCGCAGCGCCGTGTCAAAGCAGCGCGCACGCGCTTGGTTGTCGCCAAGCGAAACTACGAAGTGGGTGTAGTCTGGTATCCGTTCGTCGTCCGGACGCAGCACCGGGCTCCCGCAAACCAACCCCGCTGCGGGACAGTCATCGACGAACGCCATCTCGCGATACCCGCACGCCCAGGCTAGATCGTGAATCACCCGCCCGTGGGCGCCCGCACCCCACAGCAACAATTTCGGCATGGCAGTCTCGTGATTCATCGCGTCAAGCTGGAAGCTACAAAAGGTATCGGCGCAGGGGTTGGCAGCTTGAAGCGGAAAAGCTAAGAAATCTCCGGTCGCGTCGGGGAATTCCTCGACCCGATAAGGAAACTGTTCGTCTTGAATAAACATGAAAAGACTCCGGTCGCTGACCGATTCCCTGCTGATCCAGTTCGCACTGGTCGAATTGGCGCTCCTCACCGCCTTTTTCCTGCGCTTTGATTTTGGGCTGCCCACAGCCATGAAGTGGACGCTTCTCTGGGCCGTCCCGGCGTGGGCCGCGGTCAAGGTGCCCATCAGCCGCTGCTTCGGGTTGCATCGGCGCCTGTGGCGCTATTTCTCGACGCCAGACCTGCGCCGGCTGATCGCGTCCAACACACTCGGTTCCCTTGCGGCCGCCTTCCTGGTTGCCGTAGCCTGTCCCTATTCGTTTCCGCGCTCCGTTTTGGTCCTCGATTTTTTTCTGGTGATGCTGTTCACCGCGGGTGCCGGCACGCTGGTCCGCCTGCTGCAGGAAAGCCGTCCAGGCGGCATCGATCGTAAGCAAACACGCACCCTGATTTTCGGGGCGGGCACTGCCGGGCTCATTTTATTGCGCGAATCGCGCGAAAATTCTTCCTTCGGCCATCACATCTGCGCCTTTGTTGACGACGACCAGACGAAACACGCCGGATTCATCCATGGGATTCCGGTACTAGGCGGAGGAGCCGATCTCGCAGCCATCGTCCGCAAACACAACATCCAGGAAGTGCTGATCGCCGTCCCCTCCGCCCGCGGGCCGGAGATGCGCCGCATCGTCGAACTCTGCCGCACCGCAGGCGTAGCCTTTCGCACCATGCCCGCTCTGTCGGAGATCATTTCGAGCCAAGGTCTGGGCAAACAAATCCGCGACGTCGCCGTCGAAGACTTGCTGGGACGCAGCGCCATACGCATGGATCGCACGCAGATGGAGCGAAAGCTCGAAAATCGCGTTGCCTTAGTCACCGGCGCCGCGGGCTCCATTGGTTCCGAGCTGTGTCGTCAAATCGCCGCTTGCCGCCCGGCGGCGCTGGTGGCCTTCGATATGGCGGAGTCGGCCCTGTTCCATATCGAGTCCGAGATCCGCAAGAGTTACCCGGGCCTGGTTTTCCATGCTGAAATCGGTAGCGCCCAGAACCGCCAGCGGTTAAGCGAAATCTGCGCCGCCCACCGCCCGCACATCGTGTACCACGCGGCCGCCTACAAGCATGTCCCCATGATGGAGACCCACGTCTTTGAGGCCGTCGAAAACAATGTGGTCGGCACCTTCAATATCGCCACCGTCGCCCGTGAATACGGCGTCGAGGATCTGGTCATGGTATCGACCGACAAAGCCGTCCACCCCACTAGCGTCATGGGCGTCACCAAACGTATTTCTGAACTGATCGTGCGCTCTTTCGAGGAACCCGGCTCGCGCCACGTATCGGTCCGCTTCGGTAATGTTCTCGCCAGCAACGGCAGCGTTATCCCCATCTTCAAGAGTCAAATCGCAGCCGGCGGCCCGGTCACCGTTACGCATCCGGATATGCACCGCTTCTTCATGACCATTCCGGAAGCAGTCCAACTGGTATTGCAAGCCTCCACCATGGGCAAAGGCAGTGAAATATTCGTGCTGGACATGGGGGCCCCAGTCTCGATCGTTGACTTGGCCCGGCAGTTGATTCTCCTCTCCGGTTTGCAGCCCGACGAAGACATCTTGATCGAATTCACCGGCACCCGGCCCGGTGAAAAACTGCACGAAGAACTGAATCTGGTCGACGAACAAGTTAAGCTCACCCACCACCCTAAGATCAAAGTATTCGCCGGCACGCCGGTTTCCCGAGCCTGGATGATCCACCGTCTGACTTCACTCGGAGCCGCCTGCGCCGCCCGCGATCTCGGCGCCCTCATCGAAGAAATGAAACAGATCGTCCCTGACTATACTGCCAGCCACGACGTAGAGGCTCGCATCCAACCGGCGCCTGCTTCCGCGCTCGAAGCACGCACGTCAGAGCAGCGCCGCGTTCTCTGGGAACAGAGCCTGGCTCACCTCCGCACCGCCCTCCGACCCCTCGACCAACCGGTGGAATTCGCAGTTGAAGCTGCCGGCCGGAGTTACGCACAAGACAACCCCTAACCCCTAAACTCACTACCGCCAGCATGAACCGCGGTATAATGCAAGCGCCCGTGGAATTTCGCCGCCCCAGCCTAAAATCGCTTGCGATCCTGCTGCTGATCGTAGCTACGCTCTCGCTGCAGGCGTTGCCACTTTCCGCCCATCACGCTACCGATCACTTGAACCACTGCTGCGCCTTTTGTCACTTCGCCCACTTGGCATGGGCCAACCCGGCGCCAGCCTTGAACGTTCTGGCCCCCGTCGTTTCCGAGTGGCACATCGCCATCCAAAAACGCTCCGGGTACCGCGAAACCCTGGTTGCCTTGGGCCATTCCCGCGCACCGCCCGCCTAGTCTCTTTTTCCCAACGCGTCCCTGGTCCTTTTTGCATCCGCAAAAAGGTCCTCATCTTTTTAGTCAAGTGGGTTTGTGTTTATAGGAGACTATGAAACGACTGTCCACGCCCTGGATCTTGTTTCTCTTCCTCGTTCGTGCGACTGTCGCGCAGGCACCGGCCCCGCGCATCACGCTCGAGCAGGCCGTCCAGTTCGCGCTCGCGCACAACCATGCGCTCGAAGCGGCCCGTTCCACCATCATGCAAAATCAGGCCCAGGAAATCACCGCCAACCTACGGCCGAACCCGACCCTTTCCTGGGATACCCAATTCCTCCCGCTCTTCAACCTGTCGCAATTCAACGCCGCCTATATCGGCAACGCCGCGCAATTCGACCTCGGCCTCGGCTACACCTTCGAACGCGGCCAGAAGCGCCAGCACCGTTTACAAGCCGCGCAGGATCAAACCACCGTCACGCGTTCGCAAGTGTCCGATAACCAGCGGACTCTGGCCTTTAATGTCGCCCAGCAATTCGTAGCCGTCCTGCTGGCCGAGTCGATGATTGACCTAGCCCAGCAAGACCTAGCCAGCTTCCAGCAAACGGTGGACCTCAGCGAGATCCAAGTCAAAGACGGCGCCCTCAGCGAAGGCGACGCCATCAAGATCAAACTGCAATTGCTGCAATTCCAAAACGACGTATCCTCCGCCAAACTTTCGCGAGTCCAAGCGTTAGCCGCCCTCCGCCAATTGGTCGGATTCGAGTCGGTCCCGGAAAATTACGACGTCGAGGGAACCCTCGACTACCAACCTGTCCACGGCGATCTCGAAGCCCTCAAGATGCTGGCGGTAAACTCCCGCCCCGATCTAGCCGCCGCACGCGAGGGCATCATCGCCGCCCGCAGCCAGGAGTCGCTGGCCCACGCCAACGGCAAACGCGACCTCGACGTAAGCTTCAACTACACCCACGTCGCCGACATCAATTCTGGAGCCTTCTTCTTCAACATGCAAATCCCAATCTTCGATCGCAATCAAGGCGAAATCGCCCGCACCCGTGCCGCCATCACGCAATCCCAGGAACTGGCCGCCGAAGCCAACGAGCAAGTGATGTCGGACGTCCTCAGCGCTTTCGAAGGCGTCCACACCAACGATCAGATCATTGCCCTGTACCGGTCCGGTTATCTGGATCAAACCACCCAATCGCGCGATATCAGCCAGTACGCCTATCAGCGCGGCGCCACCAGCCTGCTCGACTTTCTGGACTCCGAGCGCAGCTATCGCGCCAACCAACTCGCCTACCGCCAGGCACTGGCCGCCTACATGGTCGCACTCGAACAGCTACGCGAAGCCGTCGGCAGCCGGAGCCTGCCTTAAAAATGTCTCCAAAACTCCTCCTCCTGTCTTTAGCGGCGCTGCTCTTCACCGCCTGCGCTTCCCGCACCACCCAGAGCGAGTCGCAAATGACCTCCTTCACCACGGGAGAAACCAAAGCCGATACCGCCAACCTGTTCACGCTACCCGCCGATCAAATCGCCCACCTGCAAATCGCACCTGCCGTGCGCGGCACCCTCCCCCGCGTTTTGCGCTTCACCGGTTCAGTCGCCTATAACGCCCTGGCCACCACGCCCGTCTTCTCCGCCGCCGGGGGCCCCGTGCGCGAAATCCTGGTCATGCCCGGTGACATGGTCCGCGCCGGACAGCCGCTCCTCACCATCAACAGCCCGGACTACTCGCAAGCCCGTTCCGCCTACCTCAAAGCCAAAGATGCCCTGGCACTCGCCGATAAAAACTATAAGCGCGCCCAAGATCTGTTCGAGCACAAAGCCATCGCCGAACGCGACGTCCAGCAAGCTGAGTCCGACCGCGAGCAAGCCCAGGCCGACGTCGAATCCAGCACCGATGTCCTGCGCGCCCTAGGCGTAACGGATCCCGAAACCACCGTGAAGGCCTCCGCCACCCTGCTTGTCCCGCTGCTCGCCCCAGAAAAAGGAGAAATCGTCGAGCGCCTGGTAGGCCCCGGCCAACTGTTGCAAGCCGGCATGACCCAATGCTTCACCATTTCCGATACCAGCACTGTGTGGGTTCTCGTCAACGTCTATCAAAGTGACTTAGGTAGCGTCCACATCGGCGACCCTGCGGACATCACCACCGATGCCTACCCGGAAGTCTTCCGCGGACGCATCTCCTACATCGCCCCCGCGGTCGATCCCACCACTCGCACTCTGCAGGAGCGTATCGTCACCGAGAACCCCGCCCATAAGCTCAAGAAGGACATGTACGTAACCGCCACCGTCCGCGCCGGAGCCATCGGCAACGCACTCCTCGTACCCGACGCCGCCGTTCTGCGCGACACCGAGAACCAGCCCTTCCTGTACCTCCAAACTGGAGCCACCCAGTTCGCCCGCCGCCTGGTCACCATCAGCGAATCGTCCGACGGTCGCACCCAAATCACCAGCGGACTAAAAGAAGGCGAGCGGGTCGTCGGCGACGGCAGCCTGTTCCTCCAGTTCCAAAACTCCTTGCAGCATTGAGCGCCCCCGAGAACCCATGATCGATCAGATAGTCCAATTCGCCCTACGCCAGCGGTTCTTGATACTGATCCTGGTCGCCTTGCTGATCGTGGCCGGCACCTTCTCCTTTCAGCGCATGCCCGTCGACGCCTACCCCGACCTCTCGCCCCCCATGGTCGAGCTCATCACGCAGTGGCCCGGCCACGCCGCCGAAGAAGTCGAACGCCTCACCACACTGCCGCTCGAGCTAGCCATGAATGGCACCGCCAACCTGCACGTGATGCGGTCCATTTCGCTCTACGGCTTGTCCGACGTCATCCTCACTTTTGACGAAGGCACCGACGGCTATTTCGCGCGCCAGCTAGCGTTCCAGCGCATCAGCGATGCCTCGCTCCCCAGCGGCGTAACCCCCAGCATGGCGCCGTTCTTCAGCCCCAGCGGCCTGGTCTACCGCTACGTCATCGATAGCCCCGACCGCACACCGCAAGAACTTAAAACCTTCGAAGATTGGGTCATCGAGCGCGCCTATCGGAGCGTCCCCGGCGTAGCCGACGATTCCGGCTTCGGCGGCACCACCATGCAGTATCAAGTTCTGCTCGACCCCGCACGTCTCTTTAACTTTCACATCCCAGTAGCGCAAGTCGTCACCGCCCTCACCGCCAACAACTCCAACACCGGCGGCGGCTTTTATTCCATAGGCCAGCAGTTCAACTACGTGCGCGGCATCGGCCTGCTGCGTTCCACCGAAGATATTGGCGAAGTTGTAGTCGGCAGCTCCAACGGCGCCCCCGTGCGCGTCAAGGACATCGGCCATGTCGAGATCGGCCACGCCCCGCGCCTAGGCATCTTCGGATTCGAAAAAAATGACGACGCCGTGGAAGGCGTAATCCTCATGCGCCGCGGCGAGCAAACCCAAAACGTGCTTCGTGACGTCGAAAAGAAGACTGACGAGATCAACCGTTCGCTCCTACCGCCCGACGTAAAAGTCCACCCCTATTACGACCGCAGCGACCTCGTGCGCGTCACTACCGACACCGTAGAAGGCAACCTGATGCGCGGCATGCTGCTAGTTCTGGTCGTCCTCATCTTCTTCCTAGGGAGCGTACGCGCCGCCCTGATCACAGCCCTAACCGTTCCTCTAGCACTTCTCTTCGCCTTCATCTTCCTGCACGCCCGCGGCGACGCTGCCAATCTCCTCTCCATCGGAGCCATCGACTTCGGCATCATCGTCGACGGCACCATCGTCATGGTGGAGAACATTTACCGTGAACTAGGCGCACTCCATGGCCGCGAATTCAATCTGCGGGATGTCATTATGGCCGCCGCGCGCGACGTCGACCGCCCCATCTTCTACTCCGTTGCCGTGATCATCGCCGGCTATCTTCCCATCTACGCCCTAACCGGGCCCGCCGGTCAGCTCTTCCGTCCCATGGCCAACACCATGGCCTTTGCCCTGATCGGCTCGCTGATTCTCACCCTCACACTGGTCCCGGTTCTGGCCGCAACATTCCTGAAAGGCGTCAAAGACAAGCCCAATCGTATTTTCGATTGGATCCGCGACTTCTACGGCAAGCTGCTAAACGGCTGCCTCCGCCACCCGGCTCTCACACTAATCATCGCCGTGCTGATTTTCGGCGCAGCGCTCCTCTTGGTTCCCCAAATCGGCGGCGAGTTCCTCCCCCACCTTGACGAAGGCGCTCTATGGGTCCGCGCCACCATGCCCTACACCATTTCATTCGAGGAAGCCGACAAGTTCGCCCCTAAAATCCGCGACATCCTCAAGACCTACCCGCAAGTAACGTTAGTCGGATCCGAACTAGGACGCCCCGACGACGGCACCGATCCCACCGGCTTCTTCAACTGCGAATTCTACGTCGGCCTCCGCCCTTACACTGACAAGACCTGGCAGCAAACCTCCATCCACACCAAAGCGGAGCTCATCGAAGACCTCGGCAAGAAACTCGCCGCCTACCCCGGAGTGATCTTCAACTACACCCAACCCGCCGAAGACGCCGTTGACGAAGCCCTCACCGGCCTCAAGAGCGCGCTAGCCGTAAAAATCTTTGGTCCCGACCTCAATGTCCTCGAAAACAAAGCCGTCGAGATCAAGCGCGTGCTCGATCGCACCCCCGGCTTCAGCGAACTCACCGTAGTGCGCGAACTGGGCCAGCCCAGCCTGACTATCGAGCCCGACCGCCCCAAAATCGCGCGCTACGGCATCAATGTCGACGACGTCGGCACCGTGGTGCAAGCCGCCATCGGCGGACAGACCGCCACCCAAGTCATCCAAGGTGAAAAACTCTTCGACTTGGTCGTCCGCATGGAGCCGCGGTTCCGCACCGGCGCCCGCGAAATCGGCAATCTTCTCGTACCAGCCCCCGGCGGCCAGCAAATCCCGTTGTCCGAGCTAGCCACCATCCGCCAGACCAGCGGCGCGTCCTTCATCTATCGCGAAAACAACTCGCGCTACATCGGCATCCAATTTTCAGTTGTGGGCCGCGACCTCGAAGGTATCGTCAACGCCGGTCAAGCTGCCGTGACCAAGGCCGTGCGGCTCCCCGAAGGCTATCACTTGGACTGGGGCGGCGAATACAGCGAGCTAGTCGAAGCCCGCTCGCAGTTCATCATCATCGGCCCCCTGGCGGTCCTGTTGATCTTCATGATCCTGTTTGCGCTCTACGGCAATTTCAAATTTCCCATCACCATCGCGCTAGGTGTAATACTCACCGAACCCGTAGGCGCCCTAGTAGCGTTAAAACTCACCCACACTCCCTTCAGCGTGTCGAGCGTCCTAGGCCTCCTGGCCCTCCTGGGTGTCTCCGTAGAAACCGCCGTAATTCTAGTGAGCTACATCAACAAACTACGCAACGAAGGTCTCAGCATCCGCGAAGCCACGCTACAAGCCTCGCTGCTGCGTCTGCGCCCCATCATGATGACCGCCCTGGTAGCGTGCCTAGGCCTGCTCCCCGCCGCTCTAGCAACGGGCGTAGGCAGCGACACTCAGAAGCCCTTTGCGATCGTAGTGGTAGCCGGCCTGATCTCGCGCCTGCTGCTTGGATTCTTCGTCAATCCCGTGCTCTACGAAATCGTAGCCCGCGATGGCGACATTCTCCAGGTGTGAGTCAAAGTTCCAGATTGCCGCGATACAACATGTCCCGCAAAGTGAATTTACACTTCACTTCCAGCGGACCTACTTTAGTCACGAAAGTAACCTGCTTGTCCTCCGGCATAATCGGCAGGACGCGTGAAAAATAGAACAGCGTGCCCGCCGCAGACAGCGGTGTCTTCGGCGCAATCTTCACTCGCTGCAGTTCCAGCGGATCGTCCTTCCGCTCCAGCCGTGTGCTCTCCTTCAGATTGTCCAACTTCTGCTGGCGCTCGGCCGGCTCATCGTCGTCCGACGGCACGCCCACTCCCGGAATGTCGCCGATCAGAGCAAGAATGTAGTTTTCTTCTACGTCTTTGCTCTGAACCGCTTTCACAGCCTCCCGCACCGGCAACGCCGACTCCCAGCGAACGATCGCCTTCCAGTTTGTCGGGGACCCCGGCAATGGCGCAGCGCTTCCAGGAGTGGTGGTTCTCCCCCCACTGCGCCGACTCTGCGAAGTCGTCCGCGGAGCAGTGGACAACCCTTTGTGCGCCGCGCTATCGAAAATCGAAGCGTCCTTAGCCCAGGGCGACTTGTTCAGCAACTGCTGAATCTCGTCATCGGTCCAATCCGCCGCCTTCTTCTCGTTCCAGAAATCCTTGGCCCAAGCCGGTAGGAGCGCAGCTCCTCCCAGTCCCAACCCCATCAAGACGGCGCTTCGCCTGGTTATCATTGCCTATTTCGACGCTGTTCGCGTTGCTAGGGTTACGTGCCGTACTCCAAGCGGAGGATACAATGGAAAATTGAATCTGCTTCACACACTCTTGCTGCTGAGCGTCACGGCGAGCGCCTCCCAGGACCTCCTCGATCACGCCAAAGAACTCTACCAGCGCACCGATTACAAAGCCTCATTGCAGGCGCTGGCCAACGGTCAAGCCCCCACCGCCGCTATCCACTGCCTAATCGGCAAAAACCACTTCATTCTAGGCGAGTGGGAGCTGGCCACGGATTCCTTCGAGCAGGCGCTGGCCCTAGCCCCCAACAATGCCGAATATGCGCTCTGGCTAGGCCGCACCTACGGCCGCCGCGCTGAAACCGACAACTGGATGGTAGCCGGATTCCACGCTTCGAAAACCCGTCAATATCTCGAAAAAGCAGTCGCCCTGAGCCCCCACTACAACGAGGCCCTCAACGATCTGTTCGCCTATTATCTGGATGCCCCCGGCTTCCTCGGCGGCGGCCTAGACAAAGCCGAATCCATCGCCCTGCGCATCGCCGAGCGCAGCCCGGCCGAATACCACTTCGCCGAAGCCCAATTGGCCGAGAAAAGAAAAGATTACCCCGCCGCAGAACAGCACCTCCATCACGCCATCGAAAAAGCCCCGCGCGAAGTCGGCCGAGTCCTAGATCTGGCAACATTTTTAGCCAGCCGCGACCGCATGGACGAAAGCGACACCGCCTTCGCGCAAGCTGAAAAGCTGGCCCCCAATGACCCGCGCATCGCCTTCGCCCACGCCAGGATCGAAGTCGAGCACAAACGCAATCTCGACGAAGCGCGCCATCTTTTGAGGAAATATCTGGAATCCAACATCACTCCAGACGACCCGCCCAAGCAGTCGGCCGAGAAGTTGCTCCAGCAGGCGCAAGGCTCGTGAGAACCTATTCTTTGCTGGCGGCCTTTGTAGTTCTGCGAGCTTTCGGAAACCTAGCCCTGGCCTTCGGCACCAAACATTTTTCGGAGTCGCTCGCCCTGAACCCGCTGTCCTATCTGCGCGCGATGCTCAGCCCGTTCGTAGCTACCGGCGTAGCGATGCTGATTCTGGCGATGCTCCTCCGCATGGCCGTGCTCGGAATAGCCGATCTCAGCTTCGTCCTCCCGCTAACCGCCATCGGCTACGTATTCGCCGCGCTGCTGGGCCGCTTCATTCTGCACGAGCAAGTTTCGCCGCAGCGCTGGCTAGGCACCGCACTCATTTTCATCGGAGTAGCAGTAGTAGGTTCAACCCCGCAAAACACGACCAAGGATCGCTCGCAATGACCTGGCTCCTGCTATCCATCGTCATCGCCGCCACCGTCGCCAGCGATCTCCTGCAAAGCTACGAGATGAAGCGCATCGGCAAAGCAAAAGTGAACTTGCTCAACCCTATTCTGCTGCTCTCGATCGCCTGCCTGGCGGTCTCATTCTTCACTTTCATGGCATTAGTGCAGGTCGCGCCCCTAAGCTTCGCCGTCCCCGCCTCAGCCGGAAGTTTCATCGTCGAAACCGTCCTGGCGAAATTGATCCTGAAGGAGCGCATCGGCGTACGCAGAGGCGCAGGCTCTTTGGTGGTGCTAGCCGGCATCGTATTGCTAGCCCGTTAGCGAGTAGAAACCGGAACCAGTTGCCCGTCGCGGATGTAATAGTCAGCCCCGCGCCAGCGAATACTGTTGCGTGAAAAACTGACCAGCCATATAACGCAAGCCACCGCATCCCACACTGGAATCATCCAAAGGTTCTTCCAAAACCCCGCCTGCCGCAGTCCCCACCCCGCGATCAGCGCCGTCATCGCCACGCGCAGCGCCACATACGTGCCCAGGAATCCCAGCGCCACGGCAGCCGTCGGACGCACCGCCACCGCAGCCAGCGTCCACGCCAATCCCCACGTGAAGATCAATCCGAAATGACCCCAAGGCCGTAGATTTCGCATCACCACGATCCAGCGCAGCCGCTTATGTAGCAACTCGCCAAACGACGCGTAATCAGCGACGGTCTCGATGGTGTACGGCAGCAGCACCACCTCGTACCCTTGATCCGCAATCAACCGCCCCACCAATAAATCATCCGCCGGCCGATTCTCTATCGCCGCATAGCCGCCAAACCCCGCCAGCCGCGTCCGCGTCGTAGCGATAGTGGGTCCCAAAGCAAACTTGATTCCATCCAATTGCCAAGCCACCAATATGCCCGGATAAAAATCCGACATCATCCCGATATTCTGCAGCCGATCGGTAAGAGTCTTCTCCTCCGTCGGAACATAGAAACAAGTGACCGCTCCTACATTCGGACGCGCCAGCGGAGCTGTTACTTCCCGCAAATAATCCGGTCGGACCCGCACATCACTATCGCTGATCACCACCACTTCGTGCCGCGCCTCGCCCACCATGCGCTCCAGCTTGGCAACCTTGTCGTTAGTGGCGACGCGCCCCGAGCCGTACAACACCCGAATCTCCTGCTCTGGAAAATTGCGCCGCAGCTTCTCCACCAAAGGCATCACCGCCTGGTCATCCGGATCCACACACAACAAAATCTCGTATTCCGGATAATCCTGCCGGCAAAAACTAGCAAAGTTTTCGTAAGCCCCCAGATCCTCCCCGCGCATTGGTTTCAAAATGCTTACCGGAGGAGCAAACTCCACAGCCTGTTCTACTGGCCGGCGGGCAGCACGAAAATAACGCCACGAGCTGACAATCACGATCACGTAATAAATAAACGGGATCGCGCTCACGCCGAGAAACCAGTAAGAAAACATGTTTCAACCCATCTTAATGCACCGGATGATTCGTCAGGAGCATTTTGCCCCCGCTCTCAGCCACTGTGATCAGATGTTCCCCGCCCACCAGCTTTTCAAAGCGCGGCCGCTCCGGATCGCTCGCCACGATGTAGTAGCGCTGCTCGCCCAGCCACCGCTGCTTCCACTGCTGATCGTCGATAAAGACGTCCGGCGCATCCGGCGCGTACGAACCGTAAATCAAATTGTTAGTACGCCCATTCAACAGAAGTGCAGTCCGGTTCGTATAGAAAAAAATCGACGAAAACGTATAGTAATGATGATCGATCACCAGTTGACCGTCCGGCGCTTGCAACAAAGCCCGCGCCAGCGGGCGCGACGACATATACGGATCGAACACCACCAAAGCCAAGCGAGCCGCGTGTAAAAACAGCACCGCCATGAAAGCCGCCGCCAAAAAAGCCCGCTGTCCCCTCGTCTTTACCGTACCCACCGCACCCACCAGGAACGCCAGCCCAGCCACGAACAACGGCAGCCGTAAATAGGCAAACGAAGGAATCGTGAGGTCCCCGATATGCCCCATCGAAAGCTTGTAAGCCGCCGGATTCTGCACCAACGCTGTAGAAATATCACCCGGCGATGGTAAGCCCCGCACCACGAACAGCAGCGCAAAACACGCGAAAGCCGCCAATGCCAGAATTACCGACAGCACGCGCGTTCCCCAGCGGGCCCAATCACCCCCTGCCGCCATGGCCGATCCCAACAGCAGCGCCAGCGCCGGATAGCACGGCATCGAATAATATTCCTGCGTAGTCGAAAACGTAAAAAAGACCAACAGAAATCCTGTCCAGCAAAGCGCCAGCAATCGTGTTCTCCCCGCGCGGTCCACCGGCTTGAAGGAGAGTTTCACCACCGCAGGAAAATAAACGCTCCACGGAAACAGCCATACCAGATGCAGCAACCAGAACCACACTCGCGGAACAGTATCGTAATCGCGCGGGAAGCGGAGGTTCAGAAAGCGCAGCACCTGTTCATTCATGAAGAAGAACCACAGAAACCCGTGATACTCTCCAGGAACGCTGCGGAATGTCAGATCGAAATACGGTGGATTCCGCAGTGTCGCCAAAATGTGCCAAGGCGCCGCAATCACCAAAATGATCAGCACCCCGCTCACCGGCCGCAGCCTCCTCCAAACGCTGGCCACCAGCAATTGCCGGGTGAACAACAAATAGAGCAGGGCAGCGCCCGCCGGAAAGACAAGCCCGATCAGACTCTTGAGTAGTAAGCTGATCCCGATGCTCACCGCCAGCAGAAACGCCCACAGTCCCGGCCGCCGCTCTTCGTCATCGATCGCCCGCAGAAACGACCACATCGTGAGCGTCATGGTAGCTGTAATCGTCACGTCCGGAATTAAGATCCGCGTGAACAGAAACAGTCCAATGCACGTGGCGATGCATAGCCCCGCGTAAAACCCCGCGCGCTTCCCGAAAGCCCAGACACCGAAAGCCGCTGTCAGCCAAGCCAGCGCCATCGCGGAAAGTGCAATCGGAATCCGCGCAGCCCAGTCGTAAGGGCCAAAGATTTTATAGGCCGCGGCGATTGCCCAATAAATCAGCGGGGCCTTCTCCAGATACGCGACCCCATCCAGTCGCGCCGTCACCCAATCGCCCGATGACACCATGTTGCGCGCAATCTGCGCCTGCACGGCATCCACGTCGTCCATCAAGGAGGGAGGGGAAATGATGCATCCGAGGTACACCGCGCCCGAAATCAACAACACCGCCAGATAAACCAGACGGCGTTGTCGAGCGCTGGTGTTCCCCGGATCAGCGCTCAAACGTTGCCTTGGCCCCAGGAGACGGCAGCCAGCGCGCCTTGCCGCTGCTTGCGCTCGTTGCGCGGATTCCGCCATTCCACTTGCGGCAGGAACAGCGACGAATCAATGCGGTCACTATATTTGACGGCAATGTTCATCAGCGAATCGAGCAAAGAATCGGAAAGATAGTGCGGCTCCAGTCCCAGATCGATCAGCTTCGAGTGCTTGGCGTTGTAGTAATGGGACTCGGCTTCGACGCGCGGTGGCGGCAGGAAGTCGATCTCCACCGGCAAGCCCATTTTGCGCGCCGCGGCCTGCACCATCTTGGCCAATTCCAGCACGCTAAACTGCTCAGTGAACTGATTAAACACACGGCACTCGCCGCGAGCCGCAGGATTCATACACGCAATCTCTATACACCGCACGGTGTCCCGAAGATCCAGAAAACCGCGGGTCTGCCCACCCCTTCCGTAAACCGTGAGCGGATGTCCCACGGCCGCTTGGGCACAGAAGCGATTCAGTACCGTGCCGAATACCTCATCATAATCGAAACGGTTAATCAGCGCCTCGTCGAGTTCCACCTCGTCCGTCAAGGTTCCATACACCACGCCTTGATTCAAATCGGTGGCACGCAGATTCCAGATCTTGCAAGCGAAAAGAATGTTGTGGCTGTCGTGCACCTTCGACAAGTGATAGAACGAAGGAGGCTGCTTCGGAAACGGCAACGTATCCTTGCGTCCATTATGCTCGATATTGATGTAGCCCTCTTCGATATCGATGTTGGGAGTCCCATACTCGCCCATTGTTCCCAGTTTGATCAGGTGGCAATCCGGCCGCAGTTCGCGAATCGCGAACAGCAGATTCAGAGTGCCCACCACGTTGTTGACCTGCGTCGAGACCGCGTGCTTGCGGTCGATCATCGAATACGGGGCCGACCGCTGTTCCGCGAAATGAATCACCGCATCCGGTTCGGTGGTTTCAATCGCCGAAGCCAGAAAATCATAGTCCGTAACATCGCCCACTAGAGACTCGATATGATTCCCCGTCACCTCGTGCCAAGTCTTGAGCCGCTCCGCCAAGGGACGAATCGGCGTCAGCGTCTGGACTCCTAATTCGTGGTCCCATTGCCGTCGCGCGAAATTATCTACAGTGGATACTTTATGCCCTTTGGCAGATAAATAGAGAGCTGTCGCCCAACCACAGTAGCCGTCTCCGCCCAGCACTAAAATATTCATGAAAAATCTCTATCCTCCCAAATTACAAGAACTTACTGATAGTAGTCACGTAGTTAGAACTCAAGCAATCAAGCCGGAGCAGTATTTTTTAAAGACGCTTTTTGACGTGATCGGATTACAGTCAAATGTCTGGAGAGTTAATTTTTTTTCAAAATTGCGCGACGCGAGGGAGTCGGCTGGTTTAACGCTCCGCAAGCGGAGAAACATCCACCGAAACGCTAATGACGTGCTCGCCGCCGCCTAACGCCACACCCTTTACCGGAGTCACATCCGAATAATCGCGGCCCCAAGCCAAGGTGAGATGACGTCCGCCCGGCATGGTATTGTTGGTCGGATCGAAACCCTGCCAGCCCAGTACCGGACACCACACCGACACCCAGGCATGCGACGCTTCGCCACCCGTGACCGTCACATCGTTACGCAAATACCCGCTGATATAGCGCACCGGAAGCTCCAGCGACCGCAGGCACGCGATCATCAGGTGCGCGAAATCCTGGCACACCCCGTGCCGAGTTTCCAGCACCTCATCGATCGGCGTCGAAATCGTGGTCGCGCGCTTGTCATATTGAAATTCTTCGTAGATGCGGCGTGAAAGATCGTTAGCCGCGTCGAGCAAAGGCCGTCCCGCCTCGAAGGAAGGCGCCGCATAAGCCGCGAAGGATTTGCCCAGCGTCACCAGCGGCGATTCGAAAACAAACTGCCCGGCTTCGAAATCGTCCGCCAAAACCCGCCGGCGCGCTTGTTCGCGCACTTCCTCCCAGGGCGGGGAAAGCTGCAATTTGGGTGTGCCCCCCGGCGTCAGATCCACCGTGCAACGCGATGTGATGGTCAACTCCCGGTGCGGCTGGCTGATCGAAAACATAGTCACCGGATTGCCGAAATAATCGTCGCGATCGGCCGAAAAATCCGGCTCCGGGTCGATGCTGAGACGATGATCGAGTACCGTCTGCCCCAGGCAGGCGCGCGGTGTGAGATGCGCCTCCGAGTGGCAGGTCGAGACCACATCGCTGTACAGATAGCGCGTCGTGTGAGTGGCTTGAAGCTTCATCAGGTTCTCAAGGTGCCGACAACTGCCGCGACTGCGGGGAATGACTGAAATACGCCCGCGTCAACGTTTCCGAAAGCTGATTCAGTTCTTTGATCAACCGCCCGCACAACGCTTCAAGCGCTGCCGACGGCCCCCCCGCCCCGTCCCGCACCAGTTCCCTGACATCGGTAAGCTGCACCGACGTAAGCAGGGAAAGTGCCACTCGCGCTTCCGTCGGCCTGCGGATCGCCGTGTGGCTCGCGGGAAGTTTATCCACGTCCTCCTGCAGCCGCGCCAATTGAAACGCAATCGACCGCGGATTCGCCTCATCCGCCAGCAGCAAATCCAGCACCAGATCGTTCTGCAGCGATGTCAAATAACGTGAACGATACGTGATCGAGCTGTCGGCAATCTCCAGCACCGCCTCGAGCACGCCAACGTCGGCCGACGAATCCTCCGCCAAACTACTGCGCAGCAATTCGGCCATTTGCAGCGCGCGCTCCAGCCGTCGTCCGATATCCAAAAACCGCCAGCCATCGCCGCGCGTCATGCCTTCCATCACCAGCCCCGCGAACGCCGACAACGTGATGATCGCGCGATCCAATCGATCCTGCGCCGCGCCCATCTGCAGCATCTCCGCCGGCGCCGCCGCCGAAAATTGCTGGTCGAGTTGATTTAAGATCAACCAGGCATCTACGGAAATCCGATCCCGCAACAGCCCCGCCACCCGCCGCACCTGGTGAACGTTCGAAGCCAGCCAGCTTGCCGGATCGTACATCATCTCCAGCAACTCACGCTCCGGCGAGCCCTGCGCGCTCCGCTCCGGCAAATATCCCAGAGACTGCAAAACATGCAGTCCCAAGTTAAGGCCCGCCGTCCGCGTCACATCGCCTTCCTGAAAA
Source organism: Bryobacterales bacterium (assembly GCA_963710155.1). Taxonomy (GTDB): domain Bacteria; phylum Acidobacteriota; class Terriglobia; order Bryobacterales; family Bryobacteraceae; genus Palsa-187. The sequence continues at coordinate 50,323 of CAVPZQ010000015.1, forward strand.
ACCCGCCCCAGAATCGCGCGCGAAATTCGCACCACCGCTTCCACGCGTTCCGTATACCGCCCCAGCCAAAACAAATTATCGGCTACGCGGCTCGGCAGATCGAAAGTCGCCCGGCTCACTTCCAGTGGATGTGTGGGCGGCCGCAGCAAACTGAACTCGGGAGCCGGTCCGTCGCCCAGCACCCAAGTGTCTTTGCTGCCCCCGCCGCGCTGCATCGAAACCACCATGTTGGAAAGCGACGCCGAAATTCGGCTCAGCCCCCCCGGCATTACCGAGTAACTCGATCCCGTACTCACCGCGAAAACGCGCATCACCAAATGCCGCGGCTGTAGCGCGCGTCCCTCCCACACCGGCACCGTTGACAGCGCCACTTGCTCCTGCGCCACATAACGGCCCGGGTTCGCGCGCATCTTCGCGATCAACTGCTCGCGCTCCGCGCTCTTGAGCCCCGCACCGAAGATTGGATCCTCGCCCGTCCCTGGAAACGTGGGCTTGATCACTAAATCTTCCAGATGCTCCGCCGCGTAAGCCAGCGGCTTCTCCTGCCCGCACCACCAAGTAGCCACCGTGGGCATCTTCAAATCTTCGCCCAGCAGTTCCCTGCACAATCCCGGCAAAAATGCCGCGTAAGCCGGCGATTCCGCCAGCCCGGAGCCGAGCGCGTTCGCCACCGACACCGTTCCCGATCGCACCGCCTGCACCAGCCCCGGCACCCCCAGCATCGAACGGCTGTTTAGCTCCAGCGGATCGCAAAAATGATCGTCCTGCCGCCGCACAATCACATCCACCGGCAGCAGCCCGCCCAGCGTCTTCATGAACACACGGTTCTCGCGCACCGTAAGATCGCCGCCTTCAACCAGTGTGTATCCTAAGTAGCGCGCCAAAAATGCGTGCTCGAAATAAGTTTCGTTATAAGGACCCGGCGTCAGCACCACAATGCGCGGATTCTCCCGTCGCACCGGCACCATCCGCTGCAGCGCATTGCGATACGCCTGAAAGAAATTCGCCACCCGCCGCACATGCGACGCACGAAACACTTCCGGCATCACGCGCGTGCTCACCAGCCGGTTTTCGAGCGCATAACCCGCCCCCGAAGGCGCCTGCGTGCGATCCGCCAAAACCCACCAGCGCCCGTCCGGCGACCGCGCCAGATCCGCCGAGTACATATGTAAATGCACCCCGCCCTGCGGCACAATTCCCCAACACGAACGCAGGAAAGCAGGATTCGGCAGCACCAATTCGCGCGGCAGCAAATCCTCGCGCAGCAATCTCTGCGGCCCATACAGATCCGCCAGGATGGTGTTGAACAGCATCGCCCGCTGCGTAATCCCGGCCTCGATGGTTTTCCATTCGTCCGGATCCATCACCAGCGGAATCGGATCCAACTGCCACGGCCGCGAATGATTCTGCGTCGCGCCGTAAATGTTATAGGTGATGCCGTTGTCGTGAATGAGACGGCGGCCTTCATGCCAGCGCCGCGTCAGCCCGTCATGTCCCATCCCGGCGAGAGACTCCGTAAGCTTCCGCCAGTGCCCGCGCACCTCATCGTTCGCGCCCAAAACTTCATCGTAAAATCCCGCACTAGCCGCGTAGGGCCACGCAGCATCCAGCCGGGCTTCCGTTTGAATTTTAGGACGACTAGCCATTGCGACTTTTCCTTAGTGTGCCACACCAAATAATCCACGCCCCGCCGCCGGACGCCGCAAATCCAGCGTCAGCGGAAAATCCGGATTGTCCTCCGCCGCCGGAACCGCCATCGCACCCGGCGTATGCCCAATCTCAAAGAACCGCGCCGCCCGCCGCGCCTCCGCTTCATTCGCATTCACTGGAAATGTTTCAAATGTACGCCCGCCCGGATGCGATACATGATACGAACACCCGCCCACCGATCTGCCAGCCCAGGTATCGATGACGTCAAAAATCAACGGGGCATGCACCGGAATCGTAGGATGCAAACAAGAAGCCGGCTGCCAAGCTCGGTACCGCACCCCCGCCACATGCTCTCCCTGCCGTCCTGTAAAAGCGAGCGGCAACCTCCGCCCATTGCAAGTCACCGCAAACCGCGAACTCGTCAGACCCTCCACCTTCACCTGCACTCGCTCGACGGAAGAATCCACATACCGCGCCGTCCCGCCCGGCGACCCCTCCTCGCCCAGCACATACCAAGGTTCCGTAGCCTGCCGAATCTCGATGTCGATCCCCGCATGGTGCGCTCGCCCCAGTGCCGGATAACGAAACTCGAAGTGCGGCGCAAACCAGTCCGCGTCGAACGCGTACCCCGCGCCCTTCAAGTCCGCCAGCACATCCTCAAAGTCGCGGCTAGTGAAATGCGGCAGCATGAACCGGTCGTGCAATTGGGTTCCCCAAGAAATCGGAGGCTCCGTGTAAGGCTCCTTCCAGAACCAAGCGATTAACGCCCGCACCAGCAATTGCTGCGTCAAACTCATGCGCGCATGCGGAGGCATTTCAAACCCGCGCAACTCCAGCAACCCCAGCCGCCCGGTAGCCGTATCCGGGGAGTAAAGTTTGTCGATACAAAACTCCGCCCGATGCGTGTTCCCCGTCAGATCCACCAAGAGGTGCCGGAAAATTCGGTCCACCACCCAAGGTGGAACGTCGCCCTCGCCCGGCTCAGGAATCAGCCCAAACGCAATTTCCAATTCGTACAAACTATCCGCGCGAGTCTCATCCACTCGCGGAGCCTGGCTGGTGGGCCCGATAAACATGCTCGAAAACAAATACGACAGCGCCGGATGATTCAGCCAATACCCAATCATGCTGCGCAACAAATCCGGACGCCGCAGAAACGGACTATCGGTCGGGGTAGCCGCCCCTAACACGAAATGGTTGCCCCCGCCTGTCCCCGTATGCCGCCCATCGAGCATGAATTTCTCCGTGCCCAACCTCATATGCCGCGCCTCATCATAAATCGCCGTAGTATTATCCACCAGCTCTTGCCAGTTGCGCGCCGGATGAACGTTCACCTCGATCACCCCCGGATCGGGCGTGACTTTGATGTTCTCAATCCGCGCATCATGCGGAGGCGTGTACCCTTCAATCACCACCGGCATCTTCAGATGCGCCGCCGTGTCCTCGAGAGCCGCCAGCAAATCCACATAATCCTCAGCCGAATCCACCGGCGGCATAAAAATGCACATCCGCCCGCCGCGCGGTTCAACGCACAACGCCCGCCGCACAATCCATGGAGCCGACTCGCCAACCCCCGGCTTTTTATCCCGCTCCGTAGCCTTTCGTAATTGCATCGCAGGCGGAATCGCCACATCCCGCTTAGGCAGCGGCAACCGCGCCCGCGCCACCATCGGATCTGGCTCGTGCACGACAGGCACATCCGCCGCAGCGACCCAAGGCAGACTCGGCAACGGCAACCGCAGCCCCACTGGGGAATCCCCCGGCAGCAAAAACAAATGTTGCCCGCGCAGCCTCCACAATCCCGTTTGCCACTCCGGCCCGCTCCGCTGCAGAGGCAACACCATCCCCACGGGCGTATCCAACCCACGCTCGAAAACGTTCCGAATCCGCTCCCGCTCCAGCGGATCTTCCACGCGATTGTCCTTCGCCTCCACATTCACAGGCAGCGCCCGCTCCTGATGCAAGTGATAAAATTGATCCTCAAACGCAGGCGCAACGTAATCCGGACTCAGCCCCAACCGCAGCGCCAGCGTTTCCGCAAAAGCCTTGGCCTCCGCAACGCCAAACCCATAGTCCGCGTCGTCGTGAGCCAACAATTCCCGATCCCGCCACAGCGGCGTCCCATCCTTGCGCCAATAACACCCCAGCGCCCACCGCGGCAACGGCTCCCCCGGATACCACTTACCTTGCCCGTAATGCAGCAGCCCGCCTGGAGCAAACCGTTCGCGCAACCGCTCCAGCAAACCTCCCGCAAGCTTGCGCTTCTCCGCACCGAGAGCAGCCGTATTCCACTCCGCCCCCTCCATGTTGTCGATCGAAACGAAGGTAGGCTCCCCGCCCATCGTCAGCCGAATGTCGCCATCGCAAATCTCGCGATCTACCTGACACCCCAGCGCCAGTATCCGCTGCCATTGCTCTTCCGTATAAGGCAGCGTGACCCGCGGATCTTCCATCACCCGCCACACCGCCATCTCATGCGCAAAAGTAACTTCGCAAGGATCGACGTTTCCCGAAACCGGCGCCGCCGACGAAGGCTCCGCCGTAGCCGCCAGCGGAATGTGCCCCTCACCCGCAAACAATCCGGAAGTCGGGTCCATCCCTACCCAGCCCGCGCCGGGCAAATAAACTTCCGTCCAAGCATGTAGATCCGTGAAGTCTCGATCCGCCCCCGGCGCCCCATCGAGCGAAGTAATATCCGGCTTCAACTGAATCAAAAATCCCGAAACAAACCGCGCCGCCAATCCCAAATGCCGCAGCGCCTCAACGAGCAACCAAGCGCTATCCCGGCAGGACCCGCTCGCGCACTCCAGCGTCTCTTCGCTCGACTGCACACCCGGCTCCATGCGGATAACATACTTGATCCCCTGCTGCAGTTTCTGATTCAACCCCACCAGAAAATCGATCATCGCCATCGGACTGCGATCGATCGTCTTCAGTAACGCAGCCAACTGCGGCCCCGCCGGCTTCACCGCCAGAAACGGCGTCAGCTCATGCTCCAACCCAACTTCATATTTGAAAGGAAACTTCTCCGCGTAAGGCTCCAGGAAAAAGTCGAACGGATTGATCACCGTCAACTCCGCCACCAGATCCACCTCAACCGTAAAGTGCCGCACCTTCTCCGGAAACACCACCCGCGCCAAATAATTGCTAAACGGATCCTGTTGCCAGTTGAGAAAATGCCCCTTAGGCTCGATCTTCAGCGAATAAGCCGTCACCGGCGTCCGGCTATGCGGAGCCGGCCGCAGCCGAATTACCTGCGGCGAAAGTTGAACCAGCCGGTCGTAGGAGTAACTAGTTTTATGGTGGAGCGCAACGCGAATCGGCATGCCGGGATCAGTCCGCGTGCGCCCCGGCCGCTTGGCCCACCGGCAGCCGTGTCACAAAGTCGTTCGAAATGCCTTTATCGACTGTGTTCATTTTCTCCTGTAGAGAATCCAAATATTCGTGCAGCCCGCCGTTGAGAATGTTATCCACTGGCGTGAAATCCAACTCCGCCCGCAGCAGCCCCATCACCTGTTCCGATGGATAAAAATACGACCCTCGCGGACTCCCCGTGATCGCGTGCAACGATTCATCCGCCGAGTGAATGCAAAACCGAATCGATCGCGGAAAGTCCCGGTCCATAATCAAAAAATCCACAATGTCCCGCGGCGAAATCCGTCCATGCTTCTTGCGGTACATGCCGAACCCGCTAACGGATTTCAAAACCGCTGACCAATGGATATCGTCGTAAGGTGTCCCCACCACCCGCGCCGAAGGCAGCAAAATAAAATATTTGACGTCCAAGATTCGCGAAGTCTTGTCCGCACGTTCCAGCTTCCGCCCCATGCGCACGAAATGCCACGGCTCGTTGTGCGACATGGTAGCGTCCGTGATCCCTTGGAATAGATGGCAGCCCATGCGAATCGTACGAAACACCTCCGGCAACTGCCCCGGGTCCGGCATCCGCCGCTGCATCTGCATCTCCAGATACATGCTGTTGACCTGCGTCCACATCTCCGAAGAAATAGTCTCGCGCACTGATCGCGCATTCTCCCGCGCCAGCCGCAAACACGACGCAATCGAATTAGGATTCGCCGCATCGTAAGTCAGAAACTCAATGACGCTAGCCTGCGAAGCCTCGCCAAAGCGCTTCTTGAACTCCTCGGTATCGCCGCTCGTGTCGATCAGAGGCTGCCACTGCTGCGCCGGCTCCATCGGCAAATCCAGTTGCAGATTCAGATTCACGCCGATGAACCGAGCCACATTTTCAGCCCGCTCAATATAGCGCGCCATCCAAAACACCGAATCCGCCACGCGGCTTAACAGAGGAGGATTTTCCGTCATCAGGCCTCGCCTCCGTTCTCAGCCGCCAGCACCCAGGTGTCCTTGCTGCCGCCGCCCTGCGACGAGTTCACTACCAGCGACCCCTTGCGCAGTGCAACCCGCGTCAGCCCGCCCGGCAGTACTTTGATGTCTTTGCCGTATAGAATGTAAGGCCGCAGATCCACGTGCCGCCCTTCAAAGTGATCGTCCACCAGCGTAGGCACCCGTGACAGCGCCAGCGTAGGCTGCGCAATATAGTTGCGCGGATTCGCCGTAATCCTTCCCGCGAATTCCTGCCGCTGTTCCGCCGTAGAATGCGGACCCACCAACATCCCATACCCGCCCGCCTCATTGGCCGACTTCACCACCAGTTTGTCGAGATTCTGCAGCACATGCTGCCGGTCTTTTTCACGCCAGCACAAAAACGTCGGGACGTTGAACAGAATCGCATCCTCCCCCAAGTAGTAGCGGATCATATCCGGAACGTAAGCGTAGACGACCTTATCGTCAGCCACACCGTTCCCCGGAGCATTAGCCAGCGCCACCTTGCCCGCGCGATAAGCATCCACCAACCCCGGCACGCCCAGCAGCGAATCCTTGCGGAACGTCAGCGGATCCATAAAGTCGTCATCGATCCGCCGGTAAATCACATCCACTTTGCGCAGGCCTTTAGTCGTCCGCATCCAGACGATGTCATCCTGCACCACCAGATCACGCCCTTCGACGAGCTGAATCCCCATCTGCTGCGCCAGAAAACTATGTTCGAAATAAGCCGAGTTGTACATCCCCGGCGTCAGCAACACCACGCTCGGTTTGTCCGCCGCGCCCGGCGGTGCAATCGACTCCAGCATCTCCAATAGGTTGCTAGGATAATCGTCCACTGGCCGCACCCGCGATCCCTCAAACACCTGCGGAAACGTGCGCTTCATCAGATCCCGGTTCTCAAGCACGTAAGACACGCCCGAAGGCACCCGCAAATTGTCTTCTAAAACGTAAATATTCCCATCGCTATGCCGCACCAGATCCGTGCCAGTAATGTGACACCAGATCCCCCGCGGCGGATTGATTCCCGCGCACTGCGGACGGTAAAAGGTAGCCGAATAGATCACTTCCTCAGGAATGATCTTGTCCTTCAAAATCTTCTGATCGTGATAAATGTCATCGATGAATAAATTCAAAGCATGAATGCGCTGCTTGAGCCCGCGCTCCATCCAGGCCCACTCCTCCGCGCGCACGATCCGCGGAATCAGATCGAAAGGAAAAATGCGTTCCGCCCCCGCCGAGTCCCCATAGACGTTGAAGGTGATGCCCATCTGCAGCAGCAGTCGCTCAGCCGCCTGCTGGCAGCGGATCAGTTGCCCGTCCTCCAGCGATTCGATGGTGTCCAGCAGCAGCCGCGCCTCCGGCCGCACCACGCCGTCGCCGTCGAACATCTCATCCTGGAACCCTTGGGTTTGATACGAACCGAACCGCACTCAGGACCTCCCTTTTCGCGGTGCGCTGTCAACGCAGCGCGGACAGAACAGGGTCCTTCCGTCCTCTGGGACTGGAGTCTACATTATAACCGACACCACGCAGCTTTGCCGTCACGAGCTCTGCCTTAGTTCTGTTCCCTCATAATTCAATCGCTTCGCGTTTTGTACTTACATTCACTCGCAACGCCGGCGTCCAGACTACAAACGAGAGAGCACGGAGAGGAAGCATTACCGTTTCAGGTGAACACTTTCCTAAGACCGGCGCCCGCATCGGTGTTGCTGCGCCGCGCGGGCCAAATCAACCAACAACCGCCTGTTTCCTTTCTCGACTCCGCTGGGTTGCTTACAAAAGAAGCCCGCCGCGAGACCATCCTCTAATCCGGCGAAAACGGCCGAAGTGTCTTTCGAAGTAACCGATGTGCAACCGTGCTAAGCTAAACTTTTCCGCGCGAACGTCTCCCGCCCGACTCCGTCAGTCATCGCTTCCGGTCTGACGCGTATGTCTGAACTCGCCCACTATCTCGATCTCAAGCTAGCCGCTCTCGGCCAGCCCACTACCGGCGCCGGTTCCGTCCTCTTAGAAACCGTCGGCCCTTTGCTGCGCAGTCATCGCCAAAAAGATCAGCTCCTGGGCCAATACCTGTGCCCCGCCGATCTCCGGATTCAAGCTTTTCTCGACGCCTATTCGCGCGGCGCCGCACCCAAGTTGCCGGCCGACACTTTCATTCTCGATCGCCCCGGCCTCGCCCGCCTCATGTCGCTGCCGCCCAACCGGAGCACATTTTCGTCTCCGTACTTGCGCTCCTATCGCGTCGCGCAAGGCGTCCTCCACAATCCCGCCAGTGACCGCCGCACCACGCAAGGAGTCTTCCACATCGCCGAAGGCGGCTTTCCCGTTCCCGCCGACAAGCAAGCCGTCCCCGTACAAACCTTCGCCGCTTTATTGAAGGCCGCCTTGGAACCGCCGCCCGAAGTGATGGCGCTCCCCTACACCTCCGGCCAGCCCGCTCAAGCCCGCCTGTTCGTGTCACTCTTAATGCGCCCGCTGGTTTGCCCCGCTACCGGAACCGATCCCGAAAAAACCATGGAGATCCGTTTCTTCGCCCCCGCCAGCCTGGTAAGCAATCTCGATTTCGTCGAATCGATTTTCGGCAACGCCGGCGATCCGCATCTCCCCGAAAACGACGCCGCCCTCGATCCCGCCCGTTGGACTGGCCACACCGGTTGCGTCATCATCGCCCCTCACATCGTGGGCCTGAAGAAGGTGGCGCTCGGCCTGCCCCACGAATCCAAGGCCACCGAACGTCAAAAACGCGACGGCATGTGCTGGAGCGATCCCGACGAAATCTACAACGGTGGCAACGCCTTCAAGATCTGCGCGCGCGATCGTCGCGGCGTGATGGTGACCGTCATCGCCGACAACTACTATGGCTACTGCAAGAAAGAAGTTAAAACCCAAATCAGCTACGCCGCGAATTTATTCGGACTCTGCGAGGAAGAACACGCCGGTGGCGCCATGGCCTCCGCCGCCTACGTTCTAGGACACGACTTCGACGCCAGCCGCACCGTCAGCTTGAAGAAGACCACTTTCGAAGACGCCATGAGCACGCTCGCCGATATGGTCGAAGTCCTTCCCGGACGCCACGCCATCGATCGCCGCTATCCCGACATCCATTACGTTCCTGAAAACGCCGTCTTCCAACTCCGCGAAGGCCGCGTAAGCTGGGATGGCCACGAATTGACCCTCAGCAAGGACGCTACCTACGTCCTCCCCTCCGGTTTCCGCGTGCGCCTGGAAAAACATTTCGCCGGAACCTCTTGGCGCTTAGTAGGCACTCGCCCGCGCGGCACGCTGTGCCACAAGCCCTGCACCGTTTCCGGCGGCGGCAAATCCGAAATCTCCAAATCCATCGCCAACGCGCTGCTGCAAGGCCCCGTCTTCGTTCGCGATTACCACCGCGACATGGACCAAGTGGCCGAAATCCTCACGATGGATTGCTCGGCAATCTTCAACGACCAATCCGCCGATCCTCGCAAGCGCCGTCCCATCCTCAGCCCCGAACGTTCTCTCGGCTCCGTCATTCAGCTTCTAACGCCCTCGCCCAAATACACTGACGAATACAACCATTGGCTCCGCGAACTCCCTCAGACCACCCGTCAACTGGTATTCACCGTGAAGCGCTATTACCGCCCCGAGTGGAGCGACAACTGGCGCGAACACTTTACCGTCGACCGCATCAACGGCTATCTCGCGCATGAACTCAAGTTCGACAACCAGAAGTTAGTCAGCAATTACCTGCGAGTCGGCTACGATCCCGACGGCTCCTGGCGCATCTCGAAACTCCGCCCCGACTTCTATCCGGCCGACAAAGTGCAATTCGAAGACGACATCACCGCCTCCGTCGTCCTCCCCCGCGAGAGCCTGAACGACCTCGATCCCGAGTACGCCAACCCCAGCGTGAAGCTAGTCGCTAACTGCGAGATACTCCTGTTCCAGCGCCCCGACGATGCCATCCATCGCGGCGCCGACCGCCAGGCTGAAGCCGACATGGCCAGCCCCGGAACGTTTATCTCCAACTACGAGCCGATCTCGAAAGACATCGCCCAAAGCATGGTCGACCACGTAGTCGAGTTCGATCGCTACACCGAACCCATGAAGCGCCTGTTCGAAGACTTCGTAGCCTCGGGCAACGGCGGCTACGTGGTTTCCTCCGCCGACCCGCGCATCGTCAACGGCAAACCCTCCGGCAACCCTCGCTACCTGCAGAAGCGCCCCGATCTCACTGCCCCGCGTGAAACGTATCTAACAGAAATCGCCGCGCGTCTCGAACGCGGAGTCCCTGCCGCTCGCCCCGTTCATTTTCCCGTGAACGCCGTGCTAGCCGGACGCAGAAACAATCCTCCGGATTTAAAACTCGGCCTCCCGCCGTTAGCCGTGTATGGGCCGATTCACTATCAAGAGCTCCCCGAGCTCTTCATGGAATTCATCTCCAGCCTCACCGGCAAGTCCCCGTCGATGGTGGGCTTCGGCAGCGAAGGCGCCCTCACCAAAGGCCCCTTCAACGCGCTCTGGCCCGTGGTCGATCTTAATAACGCGCTGGTCTCCGCAATCCTCACTGGATACGCCGGCTTCACGACGTCCGCCGGTTACGTCGGCCCCAACTACCGCGTCGATCACGACGTCAGCCTGCTGGTCCCGGAAATCTGGTGCCGCATGCGCGTCGCCGAACGCGACCCCAAATTTTTGATCAACCAAGGTTTTCTTGAAAGAGTGGACGACGTCGAACTCAACGGCCGAAAGGTTCTGGCGAGCCGCCTGGGCTACCGCATCACATCACTCTTCGTCGACCGTTTCCTAGGCCGTATCTTCGAAACCCCCGGCTCCGTCTTCCCCAACGAAATCCTGCGCCCCGAGTTGCAAGACCTCGACCTCTACGCCGCCGGTGTCGATGCCATTGTCGAAACCCAACAGCGCGTCGCCCTCAACTATTTCGAAGACGGCAGTGTAGCCGCCGCGTGCCCGCCTTTGAAAGCCCTGCTCCACATCATGACTGGTGGGAACTATCAAGGGAAGGGAATCGACCACCCCGAATTCCGCGCCCTCTTCGAACGCGAAACCCTGCTCGCAAGCGACTGGTACCGCGAGCGCCTCAACGTCAAACAATCTCGCGACATCGCCCTGTGGCAGCGCCACGCCGCCGCCCTCGCGGCATTTCGTGCGAGCCCGGCCAGTGGCCTCGATTTAAGCCCGCGCCTCGCACTCGTCGATTGCCAGTTAGCGCGCGTCACCAGTCCGTCCTACACAGAAGAACTTCGCGGCACCATTGGCGCAGACCCGTTTCACGGCCAATAACGTGCTGTAAAAGGAAATCAGTATGCAAATCCGCATCGGTTACGAAATCGTATACCAGTGTCCGCGCGAGACGCCCATGATCCTGATGGTGCACATCCATTACTCGCGCGCCGAGGACATCGTTATTCCCGATCATCTGAAAACGAATCCGGTCATCCCCATCACCTCCTATCGCGATCTCTTCGGCAACTGGTGCACCCGCATCGTCGCGCCCGCCGGCCGTCTGCAATTAAGCGCTACTGGAGTGGTAAATGATACCGGCAAAACCGACCCCGTGGTCCCCACCGCACGCCAGCTCGACCTCAAGGATCTGCCGGAAGATACACTGGTATTCTTAATGGGGAGCCGCTACTGCGAAACGGATCTGCTGTCGAACGCCGCCTGGCAACTCTTCGGGCTCACCGCTCCCGGATGGCAGCGTGTGCAAGCGATTTGCGATTTTGTCCACAACCACATTGTCTTTGGCTATGAAAACGCCCGCCCCACCAGGACTGCCTGGGAAGCCTTTCAGGAACGCCGCGGTGTGTGCCGCGACTATGCCCACTTGGCCGTCACCTTCTGTCGCTGTATGAATATTCCAGCCCGTTATTGCGCCGGCTACCTGGGTGACATGGGCACGCCGCCGCCCTATGGTGTCATGGATTTCGCGGCCTGGTTTGAAGTCTACCTCGAAGGTGCGTGGCACACCTTCGACGCGCGCAACAATACTCCGCGCATCGGACGCGTTCTTATGGCCCGCGGTCGCGACGCCGCCGACGTCGCCATCGCTACCACCTTCGGTCCAAATACGCTCGAAAGCTTCCAGGTCTGGACCGATGAAGTCGTGGAAAACGTCGTCAGCGCCTGAATGTCTCTTCTCACCGTCCGCCACGTAACGGTTTATCGCTACTCGCGGCCAGTCGGTTTCGGCGAGCATCGCATGATGTTCCGCCCCCGCGAAAGTCACGATCTGCGCCTGCTCAGCTCGAAGCTCGAAATCACTCCGCGCCCTGCGAGTCTGCGCTGGCTGCACGACGCCTTCGATAACTCGGTAGCGGTCGCCACCTTCGACGGAAAAACCGAAGAGCTGCGCTTCGATAGCACGATCACTTTGGAACATCTCGAAACCAGCGTGCCCGATTACCCGCTCGAAGACTACGCGCAAGCCTATCCGTTCCAATATTCCGAGGACGAATTGCATAACCTCGGCCGCGCCCTGGAGCATCACTATCCGAGTGATGACGTGAAGCATTGGGTGACACAATTTCTACACCCTTCCGGGATCACCGGCACCATGGACCTGTTGCGCTCCATCACGCTCGGCATCCGCAAAGATTTCGCCTACACACGTCGCAGCGAGAAAGGCGTGCAGAGCCCCAGCGAAACCCTGGCCAGCCGCCGCGGTAGTTGCCGGGATTTCGCGGTCCTGATGATGGAAGCCGTGCGCTCGCTCGGCCTGGCCGCGCGCTTCGTCAGCGGATATATATTCGTTCCCGGCCGTGAAGCCGTGGGGACTACTCTCGGCGGCGGCGCCACCCACGCCTGGATGCAGACCTATTTGCCCGGCACCGGCTGGATCGATTTCGACCCCACTAACAGCATCGTCGGCAATCGCAATCTTATCCGCGTCGCAGTCGCCTGGGACCCCCAGCAAGTTCTTCCGCTATGGGGCACGTTTATCGGACCCGCCTCGTCCTTCACCGGCATGGACGTCACCGTAAGCGTGACCGAAGATGAACCAGCCTGCGTTTGAAGTCCTGCGGCGCGACGCCCAAGGCCCGTTTGTGATCCTCTGCGATCACGCGAGCAATCACATCCCCGCCGAACTGAACGCCCTGGGTCTCGATCCCCCCGACCTCGCGCGCCATATCGCCTGGGACATCGGAGCCGCCGGCGTCGCCCGTGAATTATCGAACCTGCTCGATTCCCCCGCGATCCTCTGCGGCACATCGCGCCTTGTAATCGATTGCAACCGTCATCCCGGCGCCGCGGATCTGATTCCAGAAACCAGCGACACCACCGTGATCCCCGGAAACCAGAATCTAACGGAGCAAGCCAAACAAGCGCGCGTCGACCGCTCGTTCACGCCCTACCACGATGAAATTGAAGCCGTCCTCGCCACGCGCATCAACCCCTTCGTACTTTCCATCCACTCCATGACGCCAGTCCTTGCCGGGGTCCCGCGGCCCTGGCAAATCTCTCTCGAGCCACACCGATCGCCGCCTCGTTGACCCTCTTTTAGCCGCCCTACGCGACCTCGCAGACATCACCGTAGGCGACAACCAGCCCTACGATCTCGATCCAGCGTTCGACTACAGCATCCCGTTCCACGCCATGAGCCGCGAACTACCGTATCTGCAAGTCGAATTCCGCCAAGACGAAATCGCGCACGCCCAAGGACAAGCCGCGTGGGCGCAACGCCTCGCCGCGGCTTTGTCCTTCGTGTTGCCTATTTCACTTCCGTCTTGATGATGACCGAATCCGGGTGGCCATGGCGCCATTTGAAATATTCCCGTTGCTCCGTCGCTTTCTCTTTCGGGAACTCCACGTAATCCCGATGTTGTTCCCCCAGATACACGCGGTAAGCATGATCTTCGCTCGGCGTCCACTGGTGATAATCCTTCTCGTCCGAGTCGTAGTAACGGGTGGTAGTTGTGGTCGTCGTCGACTTCGTATCGTCGGCGAGCAACGCAGCCGGGGCGATCAACGCAGCGCCCAGCAAAAAGCTGTTTACAATTTTGAATCCTTGCATAGTGATCAAATCTCCTGGGTGTAAGGCGGCACGCCGGTAGCCAGCGTTAGGAGTGGCAGGGAAAGCAAAGCGAGCTTGTCCCCTCGACCGCAGGCGGTCACCTGACCCGGTGAGGTCATTTCCAGGTAGCAAACATCGCAGCGCTCGCGAGCGTCATGACGCCCACCGTGATCCATCCCAGCACCGCCAGCCAGCGTGGGTTCGAGCGCGCTCCCATGATGGCTGGATTACCGGTCAGCAACAGCACGATGACGATCAGAGGCGGCGCCAGCACGCCGTTCAGCACCGCCGCCCAAAACAACATGGATACCGCATTAAACCCGGCGTAATTCAACGCCAGTCCCAGCGCCAGACCCACCCCAATAACGCCATAAAATTCGCGCGCTCGATTGCCACGATCCGCTAGCGACCCTTGCCACACCGCCGCCTCCGCCACCGCATACGCGCTCGATCCCGCCAGCACCGGCACGCCGATCATGCCTGCGCCGATCAGCCCCAAACTGAACAGCCAGTAAGCACCGGCTCCGGCCAGCGGCCGCAACGCCTCGGCTGCATCCTGGGCGGTCGAAATCGTAGTCTTGCCGTGGGCGTGCAGGGTTGCCGCCGTGGTCAGGATGATGAAGTACATGATCAGGTTCGAAAAGAACATTCCCGTGATGGTATCGGTGCGCGATTTTCGCAGCTCGGCGTCGGTCGCCCCGCGCCGGGCCTCGATGGTTAGTTCTCCCTCCTTCCGCTCCTCCTCGACTTCCTGCGAAGCCTGCCAGAAAAACAGATAAGGAGAAATAGTAGTGCCGAAGAGCCCCACCAAAGTAGCCCAATATGCCGCCGACCATTCTATGTGCGGGATGAAAGTCGCACGCAGCACCGCGCCCCAATCGGGCTTAGCGAACAGTGCCGCCAGCACGTAGGAAAACAGCACCAGTGTCAGCCATTTGAAAATTCGGGCAATGGTGTAATACGACGACCAGATGAGGAAGGACCCGATCAGCAACGCGTAGAACGGAGTCCAATAATAGCTACTGACGCCGGTCACCATCTCGGTGACCTTGCCCATGCCGCCGAGATCGGCCCCGATGTTTACCGTGTTAGCGATTACCAGCAGCGCGCACGCACTCCACAGAACCCAGCGTGGATAATGCCGCCGGATCACACCGGCCAGCCCTTCGCCCGTCACCATGCCCAGCCGCGCGCACATCATCTGCACGGCGGTCATCAGCGGGAAGGAAAATAGCGCCGTCCACAACGGCGCATACCCGAACGCCGCGCCGGTTACCGAATAGGTGGAGATTCCTGAAGGATCATCGTCGGCCGCGCCGGTGATCAGGCCCGGCCCCAGCCGGCTGAAGAACCTCCGAAACTGCGGGGAATGAGTGCGCTTCCCCTCACTCTTCAGTGTTGGCCTTCCGGTCATCGGCAGATCTGTCTCGGGCGACTGAGGGCGGACCGAAGATCTAAACGGCGCGCCGTCCGCTGATCAAGTTGAAGACGATCAGAATGACCGCCACCACCAGCAGGATGTGAATCAAGCCTCCGCCGATGCTCATGCTAAATCCGAGCAGCCACAGAATCAAAAATACCGCTACTAATGTCCAAAGCATATCGCTCTCCTTTTAAGCCGCCAATACCAACGCGGGCTCAGCCTGCTCGCGATCGGCCGCCTCTTGGCAGACGATGCAAAATGGCGCCCAAGGGATCGCAGCCAGCCGCTTGGGATTGATATTCTCTTCACAGCCTGCGCAGATTCCGAAGGTTCCCGACCCTACGCGCCGCAGCGCCGAACGCACTTCGCGCAGCCGGTCCGAATTGCGTTCCAGGTTGCTCATGGCGTAGTCCCGGTCGCTCGCGTCCTGCGTCCGGTCGAGCTCGTCCGAACTGTTCCCGATCGCTAGACCTTCACGAATGCCGTTGCTATTTCCCAACTCTAGTGCCCGGTGGTTCAAAACGCGCCGGAAAGCGTTCAATTCAGTTTTCGTCATGCTAATTCGAAGAAGTTGCCTTCTGCCCTTTCACTTGCAGTTCATTGACCACTTGCTGCACATTAGGAACCGTCGATGCTAGCTCCTGCGCGTGCGCCCGCTTCGATTGCGAATCGACGTCACCGGTCAGCGTCACCACACTGTTCTTGACTGCGTACTTCACGCTATCGTGCAGCCGGTCTTGAATCAGCGCCGCGTCGAGATTGCCCTCAATCCCTTTATCCAAGGAAGAGTTCATCTTCTTGGCGTCACTCTCGACGCCCACCGGTATCACCGCAATCTGGTTCGCCACCACTTGGTTCCCCGCAAACGACCGCGCAATGGATTCGGCCTGCGCTTTATCGGCATCGGCTGCCACATGGCCGCCCAAAGTCACCACGCCCTTATCGCGATCCTGGCTGGTTGAGACATCTTTAAAGCCGGCTTGATCGAGCGAGGTGCGGATACTGGCGGAAACGTCGGCGGTCTTGGTCGACGCGGCGCATCCGGCCAGACCAACCACCGCAAGCGCTAACAAATACGGTTTGAGCGTTTTCATGATTGTCTTTGGGGCAGGAGAAGGGCCGAATGACGAAAGGCATTGGAATCATCGCGGCTGTGGGTCCCGCTGCACCCGTGGGAGTAACGATATGTGGTCACGTGACCAGCGACGGTTACAGTGCTATCATGCTCGCGTGGAATTGCGAACCTCCGTCAAGATCATTAAATTCGGCTATCTTCTCTGTGTGCTGCTGGCCATCGGCATTGCCGTTTATCTGCTGTCGATCCACAATGAAGACCAGCGCATGTGGGCCTTGTTGGCGATTCCCGCGCTAGGCTTGGCCATCCTCGCCATCCGCCATATGCGCCGCCGCCTCATCAAGCTCACTATCCTCGATGACCGCCTGCGCTACGAATCTGGCGTGCTTTCGAAAAGCACGCGCACCATGGAATTGACCAAAATTCAAGACGTCCGCATCGATCAGACGCTGGGCCAGCGCATGCTCGATATCGGCAATCTGTCGCTCGAAACCGCCGGCGAATCGAGCCGCATCGTCATGCGCTCGATCGACAATCCGCACGCCGCCGCTGACCATATTCTGGAACTGTCGCGCGCCCACCGCACCAACCCGCCCGGTAACCCCGGGCTCTAAAACAAAAGTGTATAAACAGAATATGACCAGACGAGCTTTTGCCAAATCCGCCTCCACCGCCGCCGCCATGCCAGCCTTCGCGATCCTGCTGCACGCCCAAGGCGCCAAAAAAACTTTTACCTTTCACGGAAAGATCGAGTCGCTCGACGCCGCCTCAAAAAGCATGACCGTGAACGGCGAGAAAGTCGAAGGCTGGATGGGCGCCATGACCATGAAGTACGAAGTGGACAACGCCGACGTTTTCAAGACCGCCAAAGTCGGCGACAACATAGAAGCCACCGTTTACGACGGTGATTTCAAACTGTATAAGGTCCACGTAGTCAAAAAATAAGCCCTTACCGTACAGCCAGTTAACCGGATCTTAGACCAATATGATCTGACAAGACCAATTTGGTCTGATATACTAAGGTCGGATGTTGAAGCTGACCAAAAAGGCGGACTACGGCTTGATCGCCCTGCGCCACCTCGCGGTGGCCCGGCCGGGTGTGAATTTACGGGCCAGTGCCTCAGCCAAAGACATCGCCGATTCTTACGGTATCCCGCTGCCGCTTTTGTCGAAAGTTCTGCAAAAATTAGCGCGCGGCGGCCTGTTGATTTCAGAGCAGGGAACCAACGGCGGCTACCGCCTGGCGCGCGCAGCCCAAAACATCTCGGCGCTCGAAGCTATCCGCGTCATCGACGGCCCCATCATCTTGACCAAGTGCTTCACTGAGCACGCCGGCTGCGATCAGACCGCGCTCTGCCCGGTGCGTGAACCGCTGCGAAAAGTGCACGAAGGCATCCTGAGTTTACTGGCGAATATTTCTCTGGCGGATTTGGCGAGCGAGGAGATGCAAATTCCTAGCGTCCGCCCGCCGCTCCAAAACATCCAACTAACGAGGCTTTCTGGGACTACCTAACGGCAACAGCATGAAACTACCCATCTACATGGACAATCACGCCACCACGCCGGTTGACCCGCGTGTGTTTGAGGCAATGCGGCCGTACTTGACCAACATCTTCGGCAACTCGGCCAGCCGCAATCACAGCTTCGGCTGGGAAGCGGAGGAGGCGACGGAAAAGGCGCGCAAGCAAGTGGCCAGCCTGATCGGCGCGACCTCGAAAGAGATCGTCTTCACGAGCGGCGCGACCGAATCCGACAACTTGGCGCTCAAAGGCGTGGCCGAGATGTATGCCGAAAAAGGCAACCACATCATCACCGCGGCCACCGAGCACAAGGCGATTCTCGATACCTGCAAGCGTCTCGAAAAGCACGGCACGCGCGTCACGTATCTGCCGGTGCAGCAGAACGGCCTGGTGGACCTGGATCAATTAAAAGCCGCGATCACCGACAAAACTGTTCTGATCAGCATCATGCATGCCAACAACGAAATCGGCGTGCTGCAACCCATTCGCGAGATCGGCCGGATCGCCCGCGAGCGCGGCGTGCTGCTGCACACCGACGGTACGCAGGCTGTCGGCAAGGTTCCCGTGAATGTGCTCGATGACAACATCGATCTGATGTCGATCAGCGCACACAAAATGTACGGCCCGAAGGGCGTGGGCGCTCTCTACGTCAGGCGCCGCAACCCACGCGTCCAACTCACAGCGCAAATGGACGGCGGCGGCCATGAACGCGGCATGCGTTCCGGCACATTGAACGTGCCGGGCATCGTTGGTTTAGGCGAAGCGTGCGCTCTAGCGCAAGCGGAGATGCCGGCGGAATCGAAGCGCATGGCTTTCATGCGCGACAAGCTCAAGGATCGCTTGATGAACTCGCTCGACGAGGTCTATATCAACGGCACCATGGAGCACCGCCTGCCCAACAACCTCAACATCAGTTTCGCCTACGTCGAAGGCGAGAGCCTGCTGATGGGGATTAACGAAATCGCCGTATCGAGCGGCTCTGCCTGCACCTCGGCCACGCTCGAACCCAGCTACGTGTTAAAAGCTCTGGGCGCCGGCGACGATCTGGCGCACTCTTCAATTCGCTTCGGACTCGGCCGTTTCAACACCGAAGAAGAAGTGGATTACGTGGCGGGCAAAGTAATCGAAGTGGTGAAGAAGCTGCGCGAACTTTCGCCGCTCTATGAGATGTTTAAAGAAGGAATCGATTTGACCAAAGTGCAGTGGACGGCGCACTAAACAGGTTAAAGGAAAATACCATGGCATATTCAGACAAAGTCGTTGACCATTACAATAACCCGCGCAACGTGGGTTCGATGGATAAGAGCGATCCGAACGTCGGCACCGGCATGGTGGGCGCGCCCGAATGCGGCGACGTGATGAAGCTGCAGGTGAAGGTGAACCCGGAAACCGGCGTGATTGAAGACGCCAAGTTCAAGACCTTCGGCTGCGGCAGCGCCATTGCCAGTTCGTCTTTGGCGACGGAATGGCTGCGCGGTAAAACCGTCGACGAAGCGCTCGCCATCAAGAACACCGATATCGTCACCGAGTTGAGCTTGCCGCCGGTGAAGATTCACTGCTCGGTGCTGGCCGAAGACGCGATCAAAGCCGCCATCACCGATTACAAGGCCAAGGCCAAGCCGGTTCCGGCCGAGACGGCCGCGCGAGTCTAATTACCCATGGTCACGGTCACTCCCAAAGCAGTCGGCAAAATTCGCGAAGCGTTCCAGCGCGAAGGAGTGAACGGAGGACTGCGTCTGGGCGTCTTGGGCGGCGGCTGCTCCGGCCTGAGCTATCAGTTCAAATTCGACGTCAAGCCGCGGGCCACCGATCAGGTTCTGAACTTCGACGACGTGAAAGTATTCATCGATCCCAAGAGCCTGGTGTTTCTCGATGGCATGACGCTCGATTGGAAAGATTCGCTGATGCAGTCGGGCTTCGTGTTTGAGAATCCGAACGCCAAGAAAAGCTGCGGCTGCGGGACGTCTTTTTCTGCCTGATGCAGTTCTACGATGCGCTGGGGCTCGCGCCTAAGCTCGCGCTCGATCTGGAAGAACTCAAAAAGCATTTCTACGAGCGCAGCCGCCAGTGGCATCCTGACCGTTTCAGCCGGTCTAGCCCCGCGGAACAGCAGAAGTCGCTAGAAATGACTTCCGTAATCAATGACGCCTTTCGAACGCTGCGCGACCCCATCGCGCGCGCCGACTATTTTCTCGACCAAAAAACCATCGTTCCATCAAAGCACGTGCCTCCGGAATTGCTCGAAGAAGTTTTCGAAATGAACATCGCGCTAGAAGAGCTGCGCGCCGGCGACGAATCGGCGCGTCCTCAACTCAACGAGGCTCGAGAACGCTTCAATCACATGCGCGACGAGATCGACCACGGCCTGACGGTGCTGTTCGGGCGCTACGATGAAGGCCACGATGCCTCCCATTTGCTCGCGATCCGCAGCGTCCTCGACCGCCGCCAGTACATCGCCAACCTGATACGCGACGTTGAAAAGGAATTGAATGTCCACGTTTCAAATTGATTTTGGCAAGGAGCAGTCGCCCATCGTAGGTATCGATCTCGGCACCACCAACAGCCTGATCGCCGTGATGGAGCCCACCGGCCCGCGCATCCTCTGCGGAATCGTGCCCAGTGTGGTTTCCGTAAAGCCGTCAGGCGAGGTGATCGTCGGCGCCGAGGCCCGCGAGATGCTGATCACGCATCCCGAGCGCTCCGTGTATTCCGTAAAGCGCCTGATGGGACGCAGCGCCCAAGACATCCAGGAAGAATTGAAGCTGTTTCCGTTCCACCTGGCCGAAGCCAGCGGCCCCGTGCTGAAGCTGCAACTGGGCGACAAGGTACTGACCCCTCCCGAAGTCTCCGCCCACATCCTCCGTAAGCTAAAACTGGACGCCGAAGAAGAATTAGGAACCACCGTCACGCAAGCCGTAATCACGGTTCCCGCCTATTTCAACGACGCGCAGCGCCAGGCCACCAAAGACGCCGGCCGCATCGCGGGACTCGAAGTGCTGCGCCTGGTCAACGAACCAACAGCAGCGGCGCTTGCCTACGGACTCGATAAACGCAAAGAAGGCATCGTCGCAGTCTACGACTTCGGCGGAGGTACCTTCGATATTTCGATTCTGCGCCTGCATGAAGGCATCTTTGAGGTTCTAGCCACCAATGGCGACACGCACCTGGGCGGCGACGATATCGATAATCTCCTGCTACGCATCGCCTTTGAAGACATCCAGGCGGAGTGGGGCGAGGACATCTCGACCAAAAGCGATGCCGTCCAACTCCTGCGGCGCGCTGTGATCCAGACCAAGGAAAAGTTGTCGTTCGTCCCCTCGACGGTAATCGAATTCGAATACGGCGGAAAAAGATACGTGCGCGATATCGGCGTGGATGTTTTCAACCGCCTCATCCAGCCCATCGTCGAGCGCACGCTAGCGCCCTGCCGAGCCTGCATCGCCGACGCGAAGGCGAGCGTCGAAGATATCAATGAGGTCGTGATGGTAGGCGGATCCACCCGCATCCCACTGGTGCGCGCAGAAGTCGAGAAGCTCTTCCGTGCCCGGCCCCACACTGAGCTAAATCCGGATGAAGTGGTCGCGTTAGGCGCTGCGGTCCAGGCCGGCATTCTCTCCGGCGATGTCCAAGACCAGTTGCTCCTCGACGTAACGCCCTTGTCCCTGGGAATCGAAACCATGGGTGGCTTGGTTTCGAAGCTGATCCATCGCAACTCCACCATCCCCGCGTCCGCGACGGAACAATTCACTACGGCTGTCGACGGCCAGAAGAACGTCCTGATCCACGTCGTCCAAGGCGAGCGCGAACTGGTGAAAGATTGTCGCAGCCTGGCCCGCTTCGACCTGAAAGGTCTTCCGCCCATGCCCGCCGGGCTCGCTCGTATCGACGTCCGCTTCCTGATCGACGCCAACGGTATCCTCAACGTCACCGCACGCGACGCTCGCACCGGCAAAGAGCAGAGCAAGGACGTGACGCCCTCCTACGGATTGTCAGACCAGCAAGTGGAAGCAATGATTCTCGAATCTTTCGAGAAGGCGCAGGACGATTTCAAAGAGCGGCAAGTGCGTGAAGCGCGCGTCGAGGCCGACTCGATTCTAGCCGCCGTCAAAAAAGCCCGCAATGACCAGGCCTTCAACGAACTACCGGCCGATCAGCGCGCCGCCATCGACCGCGATGTCGAAGAACTCCTGACAGTCTATAACCACAACGATCATCTGCTGATCCGCGAAAAAATCGACCAATTGAATGCTTCCACCCACACGCTTGCGGAAAACATGATGAACACGGCCGTGCGTGGCGCCTTGAAGGGAACCAAAATCTAATGCCTAAGCTGAGTTGGATCGACATCGAAGACATCGCCCTGGCGTTGCGCGACAAATACCCCGATCAGGACCCGTCCTTCATCCGCTTTACAGACTTACATAAATGGATCACTGAGTTGGACGGTTTCGAAGACGATCCCAAGAAATCCAACGAGTCGAAACTGGAAGCGATTCAAATGGCTTGGTTGGAAGAATTCAATGATGACTAGCCTGCGCGCCGCCGTGTTGTTCGCGGCGTTTTGCACAGCGGGTTGGGCGCAGATCACTCCCGAAATGCGCATCGTCGCGGGCCACATCACGGCGAATTCCTTGCGCGGGGACGTTTCGTTTCTCGCTTCCGACTTGCTCGAAGGCCGCGACACCCCGTCACGCGGACTCGATATCGCCGGCGAATACATCGCCTCTCAATTCCGTCGGCTGGGGTTGGAAGCCGCCGGTGACGATGGCTATTTTCAGACCGTGGTTCTGCGGCCGGAAGACCCGGATTCCCCGAAGTCGCGTAACGTTGCTGGGATTCTGCGCGGCTCCGACCCGCAGCTTAAAGACACCTACGTAATGTTGAGTGCGCATTACGATCACGTGGGCCTGGCACAGTCCGGCGACGATCGTATCTTCAACGGAGCCAACGACGATGCCAGCGGAACGGCGTCGGTGCTCGAAGTCGCGAATGCCATGGCATCGCTTCATCCCCGGCCGAAGCGGAGCATACTCTTCATTCTGTTTTGCGGAGAAGAGAAGGGATTGCGCGGTTCGCGCTACTACGCCGCGCATCCCCTGGTACCTCTCGCGACGACGGTCGCCCAACTTAATTTGGAACAACTCGGGCGCACCGATGCTCCGGAAGGCGCGCATATCAATAGCGTGAACGTCACCGGATTCGATTTCTCCGACATGGTTCCAGTTCTCGTCGATGCCGGAAAGCGCGTCGGAATTGCGGTCACAAAGGTGCCCGAAGCTAGCGACAAGTATTTCAATCGCAGCGACAACGGGCCGCTCGCCAAAGCCGGAGTTCCCGCGCACACCTTAAGCGTCACTTACGATTTCCCGGATTACCATGCGGTAGGCGACGAATGGCAGAAGATCGATTACGACAATATGGCCAAGGTCGATCAAGCCGTCGGCATCGCCACCCTGCGTTTAGCCCAAGCCCTGACCGTCCCGCACTGGAACGTAGGCGATCCGGCAGCAAAACCGTACGCCGAAGCCGCGAAGAAGCTGCACGAACAGTAACTACTTGTTCGCGCCGAGAGCCTTGACAATCTCGCCGAGAAATCCCTTGGCGTCGCCGAACAGCATCAGAGTTTTGTCGTTGTAGTACAGTTCGTTGTCGATGCCGGCGAATCCCGGATTCATGCTGCGCTTGATTACCATCACGGTGTGGGCTTTGTCGACATCCAATATCGGCATGCCGTAAATCGGGCTGGTGGTGTCATGCCGCGCCGCCGGATTGACGACGTCGTTGGCTCCGATCACCAGCGCCACATCGGCTTCAGCGAAATCAGGGTTGATGTCTTCCATCTCATGCAGCTTGTCGTAAGGAATATCGGCCTCGGCCAGCAGCACGTTCATATGTCCCGGCATGCGTCCCGCGACGGGATGAATCGCGAAATCCACCTGCACGCCGCGCTTGTTCAGGATGTCGGTCAGCTCGCGAAGCTTGTGCTGCGCTTGCGCGACGGCCATTCCATATCCCGGAACCACAATCACGCGGCGCGCACTTTCGAGAATCGACGCAGCGTCTTCCGCAGTGGCCGAGTGCACCGGCTTGGTCGACGCCTGCGCGGCCGTGGCCGTGGTGGCCGCGCCAAATGCGCCGAACAAGACGTTAGCGAAAGACCGGTTCATGGCCTTGCACATAATCACCGAGAGAATGAATCCGGATGACGCGTTGAGCGCGCCGGCGATGATCAGAAGGCGGTTCTCTAAAGCGAAACCCATGGCCGCCGCCGCCGCGCCAGCGTAGGAGTTTAGCAGCGCGATGACGGTGGGCATGTCACCGCCGCCGATCGGCATAATCAGCAGGACTCCGAAGAGCAGCGACAATCCGATGAATACCGGGAAAACCCAGGGCGGCGCCGGTGCGACGATCATCCATACGCCCAGAACGCCGGCGAAAGCGAACAGCAGAAGGTTGACGAAGTTCTGGCCCTTATACGTCATCGGGCGCGTCGGTACGATTTCCTGTAATTTCCCGAACGCCATGATGCTGGCAGTAGTGGTGAGATAACCCAACAGGCTTTCGATCACCAGCGCCACCATCTTAAAACCAGTCGTGGGATGTCCGGCGGCGACGTCGATGTAATACTCAGCTGATCCAACCAGCGCCGCCGCGAGTGCCCCGAAAGCATGCGACAGCGCCGTCAACTGCGGCACCGAAGTCATCGGCATCAAATACGCGAGCGGCGCGCCCACTGCGGCTCCGGTTATGAACGCGACGGCGATCCATTCATAGCTCACCACTTCGTGACGCAGCAAGGTGCCGACCACGGCCAGCAACATTCCGAACTCGCCCGCCAGCACCCCCTTGCGCGCCGTCACGGGAGAACTCAACCACTTAATAGAAAACACCACGCACAGCGCAGCGATAATATACGCTGCCTGCCAGAAGGAGTCGTTCATTTCGACGGCGTCTCCTTCTTCTTGAACATTTTCAGCATGCGGTCCGTGATCAGAAATCCGGCGACGATATTGATAGTGGCAAACATCACGGCAATGGTACCCAGCACTTTGCTCAGCAGGGGCGCGTTGCCGTTGCCCGAAACCAGAATCGCGCCCACTACCGAAATCGCCGAAATCGCGTTGGTCAGCGACATCAGCGGTGTGTGCAGCAGCGGCGACACTTTGCGCACCAATTCCAGGCCCAACGGCACGGCCAATACTAGAACGTACAGACTAATCTCAATCTCGTTACTCATAAGTTATCTCTCAAGGTTGGGTTTCGGATCTGGCTTCAGGAACTGGCTTGCACGGAGGAGCCCAGCAGTTCCTGTACACGTGTATTGACAATCGTCCCATCGCGCACCACCAGGCTGTCGCGCGTAATTTCGTCGTTGACGTCGATATTCAGCGCGCCCTCTTTGGTCATCATGTTCTTAAGGAAAGTGACGATGTTGCGGCCATACATCTGGCTCGCGTGATTGGGCAGCGTGGCGGGAAGGTTGACGGGGCCAATGATCGTAACACCCTGGTCGACGATGGTCTCGCCGGCTTTGGTCGTTTCGACGTTGCCGCCGCGCTCAGCCGCAAGATCGACGATGACCGAGCCGCGATTCATGACGTGCACCATCTCGCGCGTAATGAGAATCGGAGCCTTTCGGCCGGGAACAGCAGCGGTAGTGATCACCACATCCTGTTCTTTTAGAACCGCGGCCATCTGTTCGCGCTGGCTGCGAATTTCTTCTTCAGTGAGAGCGCGCGCGTAGCCGCCTTGGCCTTCGCCGCTGGCTCCCAGAGTGATGCTGACGAACTTCGCGCCCAGACTCTCGATTTGTTCTTTAACGGCGGCGCGCACGTCGTAGCCGCTAACCACGGCCCCCAACCGTCGTGCGGTAGCGATCGCTTGCAGCCCCGCCACTCCAGCGCCGATGACGAGTACGCGCGCGGGTGGAACGGTACCGGCCGCAGTCGACATCATCGGAAACAAGCGCGGCAGCGCACTGGCCGCCAGCAGCACGGCCTTATACCCCGCAATCGAGGCCATCGACGACAACACGTCCATGCTCTGCGCACGCGTGATACGCGGGACTAATTCCAGGGAAAACAAAGTGGCTCCGGCTTGCGCGTATTGCCCCGCCAACTGCGGATCGCTCAAGGGATCCGCCATTCCGATAACAATCTGTCCCTTTTTGACTAGGCCGCCGGGCACGGGCACGCGCACCGTCAGCAGAATCTGTGCGGCTTCGGCCACAGCCGCGGCGTTCGGCGCGATTTTGGCGCCCTTCGCCGTGTAATCTTCATCCGGATAGCCGGATTCAAGACCGGCTCCTGCCTCGACCAGTACCTCCGCGCCCGCCTTCGTCAGCACGTCGATCACTTTAGGCGTGATCGCCACGCGCCGTTCGCCCGCGAGCGTTTCCTTTAAAACACCAATCGACAGACCCAAGTGTTCACCATCCTCCTAGCGGAAATCTTCTTGCAATTCGTTGAGTGCGGCTGCGCCGGGGCAGAGTTTTTCTTGCGGCACCCGCGAAAGCGACGTGGCAGGAGTGCGGTTCATTTCATGTAGGTCCGCGACGCTTTCGTCGACATACAGCAAGCCAGTCGCGATGGCGTCGTGATTCTGTTGTAAATAATTTAGCACTTGCTGGCGGTTGGTCGGATCGTAATCCTTGGGAACCGCCGTGAAGCGCACCACGCTGCCGTCGTGCATAGTGACAGTGGTGGTGCCGCTCGCGCCGATCGAGGCCAGGATCTCGGACGCCGGTGGAACAAAGTCGGCTTCCGTAGTTTTCTGCATATGCTTCCGAGTATACAGGTAGCTTTTGGTCGATCCGTTGTGATCGTTAAAAGTTACGCACGGCGAAATAACGTCCACCAGCGCGAAGCCGCGGTGTGCGATGGCAGCCTTCAGAATTGGCACTAATTGTTCCTTGTCGCCGGAGAAACTGCGAGCCACGAATGTGGCTCCGATGCTGAGCGCGAGCATCGCGGGATCGATCGGTGCCATCCGGTTCGCTTCGCCGCGCTTGCTCTTCGAGCCGACGTCGGCCGATGCGGAGAACTGGCCTTTGGTCAATCCATAGACGCCGTTGTTCTCGATCACATACAGCATGTTCACGTTGCGCCGGATCGCGTGGCACAAGTGTCCCAGGCCGATCGACAGCGAATCGCCGTCGCCCGAAATGCCGATGTAAGTGAGTTCGCGGTTAGCGGCGTTGGCGCCGGTTGCGATCGCGGCCATGCGCCCGTGCGCCGAGTTGAAGCCGTGCGCGCCGCTGACGAAATAGGTCGGAGTCTTCGAAGAGCAGCCGATGCCGCTCAGTTTCGCGATCATGTGGGGCTCGATCGAGAGCTCCCACAGCGCGCGCGTGATGGCGGCGGTGATCGAATCATGGCCGCAGCCGGCGCACAGCGTGGACATAGCGCCTTCGTAGTCGCGAAGGTTCAGTCCAATCGCATTGCGATGCAGGCTGGGGTGAACGGCTATCGGTTTGGCAATCGACGGCATGGTGGATTACTCCCAGGAATCGGACGTAACGGTCCGCAAGTTCGAATCGGTTTTCGGTGCGACGCTTTGCAACTCCGGTGGGACTTGACTAAGGATCGGCTCCACCACGTGGCGCGCGCTCAGCGGGAACCCGCCATAGCTCAGCACGGATCGTAAGCGGTCTTTAGGCACCGCGGTTTCCAGCACTAGAAGCGAGCGCAGTTGCGCGTCGCGGTTCTGCTCCACAACAAAGCAGAAGTTATGGTTCATGATGAATTCTTCGATCCTTGCGTCAAAAGGAAAGCCGCGGATGCGCATGTAATCAGCCGGAATGCCGCGAGCGGCCAGCAGGTCAACGGCTTCGCGCACGGCGGGGTCGCAGCCGCCTATGGTGATAATGCCGACGCGCGCTCCCGGCTGTTTCATGATCACCGGAGCAGGAACGAATTTCGCAGCGGCCTGGTGTTTCTTGAGAAGGCGGTCGACTACTTCCTGATATTCGGCGGGCGTCTCCGTGTAGCCGCCAAACTTATTGTGGCCCGATCCGCGAGTGAAGAACGCCCCCTTAGAGTGCACGCCCGGCAGCGTCCGCGCCGCTATGAAGTTTTCGTCTTCCGGATGGTAGCGCTGGAATTTGGCGAGTTGGCTGACTTGCTCTTGATTCAAAACACGGCCGCGATCAGGCGTGTAGCTGCCGTCCCAAGTCAGGCGCGGCACCACCCAATCGTTCATGCCGATATCCAGATCGGTCATCAGAAACACCGGAGTCTGAAAACGTTCCGCCAGATCGAAAGCCTTCGGAGCGAATTCGAAGCACTCCCCCGGATTCGACGGAAACAGCAGAATATGTTTGGTGTCGCCGTGCGAAGCATAGGCGGCTTCCATGAGATCCCCTTGTTGCGTCCTCGTCGGCATCCCAGTCGATGGGCCAACGCGCTGGACATCCACAATGACAGCCGGGATCTCCGCGTAATACGCCAGTCCCAACAGTTCGTTCATCAGAGAAATGCCTGGACCCGAGGTCGACGTAAAAGCGCGCGCCCCGTTCCACGACGCGCCGATCACCATGCCGATAGCGCCCAGCTCATCTTCCGCCTGGATAATGCAAAAGTTGTTGTCGCCGGTCTCCGGATCTTTGCGATACTTCTCGCAGAACTCTTTGAACGCGTCCATGCACGAGGTTGAGGGCGTGATGGGGTACCACGCTGCCACCGTAGCTCCGGCATAAACGCAGCCGAGCGCCGCGGCCGTGTTGCCATCAATCAGAATCTTGTCCTCGTTCGCATTCATCTTCTCCAGATGAAACGGCAGCGGACACTGCAAATGCTCTTTGGCGAAGTCGTACCCCAAGCGCAGCGCTTTCGTGTTCGACTCGCGCATAGCTTTCTTGGCCGAAAACTTTTCATCGAGAAGCTGCTCCACCACGCCTATGTCCACGTCCAGCAGCGCCACCAGCGCGCCCGCGTACGCGATGTTCTTCATCAGAATCCGCTCGCGCGCTTCCTTGAACGTCTCATTGCACATCTTTGAGAACGGTACAGCGAGATAATTCACGTCTTCGCGGATAAATGCGGATCCAGCGGCCAGGTGGAGTCGTAAAGCAGATAGCCGCCCTCGCGAACCTCCGCCACGTCCTGCGCGTAAGTCTGCGAATTCATCGCCACCATCAGATCGTAATCCAGCGCCCGCGCCGTGTACCCGTCCTTATTGACGCGGATCTCGTACCAGGTGGGAAGCCCCTGAATGTTGGACGGGAAAAGATTCTTGCCGGATACCGGAATTCCCATGCGAAAAATCGCCTGCATCAGCAGGCTGTTGGCGCTGGCCGATCCGGTTCCGTTGACGTTCGCTAGCTTGAGGGCGAAATCGTTCACGCGAGTGCGTAGCAGTTGATGCACGTTACTATCCTTGTTCTCTATTCTTAATTATCACGCGTGCGACAACTCAGGCTCCGCCGCCGTGCTCCCTGCGTAGGCAATCTGCAGTTCGAACTTTTGCATGTCCCAAGCCGCGGTGGGACAACGCTCTGCGCATAGTCCGCAGTGAACACACAGGTCTTCGTCCTTCAACATCAGCCGCCCGGTTTGCGGCAGCGGTGTCGGAGGCGTAAAGAGCTTGGTCCGGATTGACCGCGGGCGCCGAGAGCCGCTCGCTAACTATCGGCTGTCTTCGCCATCACGCGTGATAGTGAGGCACAGCAGCGGGCAGATGTCGATGCAGGCGTCACACTCAATGCATTTGACCGCGCGTAAACACAGTTTCGACGTCGCAGTTCAGGCAGCGCTGCACTTCGCGCGCGGTTTGTTCGGCGTTGAACCCCAGCTCCACTTCAACGTTCAACTGCTCGAAGCGATGCACCAGATCGACGTGCTTCATCTTCTGGCGCGCCGCCGGATTGTAATCGTTGTGATAGCTCCACTCACTGATCCCCATCTTCTGGCTAATCAGATTCATGTGGTCCGGCGGCCGTTGCAGTTACCTCTGGCCATAACAATGCGCGTGCATCGAGATCGCCGCCTCATGCCCGTGAGCCACCGCCCAGATAATGTTCTTCGGCCCCCAAGCCGCATCACCGCCCAAGAAAACGCCAGGGCGCGAGCACTGCATGGTCTTCTCATCCACCACCGGCATTTCCCATTTGTCGAACTCGATCCCCAGGTCGCGCTCGATCCAGGGGAACGAATTCTCTTGCCCGATCGCCAGAATCACATCGTCAGCAGGAAGGAAGATCGTCTCGACCACTTTGGATTTGGCGGCTTTCTCGTCCCACTCCAGCCGCTCAAATTCCATGCCTTTCAGCACGCCGTTCTCGATCACGAAGCGCTTGGGCGCGTGATTGATAACGATCTCGATGCCTTCTTCCTCGGCGTCCTCCAGCTCCCACGGCGACGCTTTGAAGTACCCGCGCGGGCGGCGCGCCATCACCTTAATGTCTTTCCCGCCCAGCCGCCGCGAAGACCGGCAGCAATCCATCGCAGTATTGCCGACGCCGATGATCAGAACCTTTTCGCCGATCGAATCGATGTGGCCGAAGGTAATAGACTCCAGCCAGTCGATCCCGATATGGATGCGATCCGTGTCGTGGCGGCCCGGGATGTCCAGATCCTTGCCGCGCGGCGCTCCGCTGCCCACGAACACCGCGTCGAACCCCTGACCCAGCAATTCCTTCATGCTGTTGACCGGCGAGTTGTAGCGGATATCCACGCCCATGTCCAGGATCGAGTCGGTCTCGAATTGCAGGACGCTCTCCGGCAGCCGGAACGACGGGATGTTGGTGCGCATCAGCCCGCCCGGCTTGTCGTACTTCTCGAAAATCGTGACTTCGTAGCCCAGCGGCATCAAGTCATTGGCAACAGTGAGCGAAGCAGGCCCAGCTCCCACGCACGCCACGCGCTTGCCGTTTTTCCGCTCAGGCGCACGCGGCAGTAAATGCTCGATGTCGCCTTTCTGATCCGCAGCCACGCGCTTCAGACGGCAGATCGCCACCGGTTTTGCTATCCAAACGCGTCCGCCGGCAAGCCGGTTCGCAAGGCCGGTCGCAAGTGCGGCCGAGGATCCCCGGAAATACATTGGACTCCCGGTTCAGCATATACGCGTCCGTAAAGCGCCCTTGCGCGATCAATCGAATGTATTCGGGAACGTTGGTGTGCGCGGGACACGCCCACTGGCAATCGACGACCTTATGGAAGTAGCTCGGGTCGTCCGTGTTGGTAGGTCTCACTCAGCCTCCGATGCAGCGGTACTGGGGTGCAAACGTTATATTGTAACAATTTGCGGAAGGCGGAAACACTGCCATACTTCCTAGTGGCGATTCCTGTAAGGTGGTAACAATGAAAGCGTATGCCACTCAACCATTACGTTTCTCTCGGCAACAGCGGACTCCGCGTAAGCCCCTTCTGCCTCGGCGCCATGACCTTCGGCGAAGACTGGAGCTTCGGTTCCGGCGAAGCGGAATCGAAACAAGTGCTTGACCGCTATCTCGACCAAGGCGGCAACTTCATCGACACCGCCAATGTCTACACCAAGGGCCACTCTGAAAAAATCATCGGCGACCACCTCGGCCGCACTCCCTCGCGCCGCGACCGCATAGTGATCGCCACCAAGTTTTTCGGCAGCATGTATTCCGGCGATCCCAACGGCGGCGGCGCCAGTCGCAAATCCCTGACATCCGCGTGCGAGCAATCGCTGCGGCGCCTGCAGACCGATTACATCGATCTTTACTGGATGCATTGTTGGGACCGCTTCACGCCCATCGACGAAACCATGCGCGCGCTGGACGATCTGGTGGCCGCCGGCAAGGTCCGCTACATCGGTTTCTCCGACACGCCCGCCTGGAAGGTCACGCAAGCGCAGGTGACCGCCAAGATGCGCGGCTGGACTCCCCTGATCGCTCTGCAGCTTGAATATTCGCTTCTGGAACGCACCATCGAAGGCGAGTTAGTCCCGGCAGCATTGGAGTTCGGACTAGGAATCACGCCCTGGTCGCCGCTGATGTCCGGAATGCTCACCGGAAAGTACACGCGTGAAAACGCCGCGACCGCGAAACCCACGCGCGGTGCTTTCGTGAGCCGCGCTTTTACGGAAGAGGCCTTCCGCGTAGTCGATGCCTTGCTGGATGTAGCCAAAAAATTGGGCACCACGCCAGCCCGCGCCGCACTAGCCTGGGTGCAATCGCAGCCGGGCGTGGCGTCCACCATCATCGGCGCGCGCACCGTCGAACAACTGAACGACAACCTGGGCGGCCTCGACGTACATCTTGCGCCCGAGCATCTAAAAGCCCTCGAAGAAGTATCGCGGCCGAAGTTGAACTTCCCCTACGATTTTGTGCGCAACGCAGCGGGATTCGGATACAGTGGGACGACCGTGAACAGGGTGACGGCGCCGGTGAATCCGCTGTCTCCCACCAGCGACGCGGAACGTTATTAAGACCACCAACGGAGAGAATGGACCATGTCTGTCGACGAAGAACTGCAAGAGAACGCAGAAAAAGCCCGCGAGCCGTTTGATCGCAAAGTCGCGCTCACCATGGCGGTGATGGCGGCGGTGATGGCCATCGTATCGGTGGCGGGGCAGGTCCTCACTACGGAAGAACTGCTCAACCAGCAAAAGGCCTCCGACCAATGGTCGTTCTATCAGGCCAAAGACATCCGGCGCTACGAGTCAGACATCGCGCGCGACACGATGGCCGCGCTCTCCGCCGGGCCGGCCGCAATCAATAAGTACGCGGCTAATATGGAGCGCTACGACAAAGATCGCGGCGAAATCCAGGCCGAAGCGAAAAAGCTCGAGGAAGAAAGCCACTTACACGGGGCGCGGGCCTTGCGGGCGCACTTAGGCGAGGTGTTTTTGGAAATCGCGATCGTTCTGGCTTCGTTGGCGATTCTCACCAAGCGGCGGCCGATGTGGCACGTGTCCATGCTGAGTGGGCTAGTGGGGGCGGGTATTGCCGCCACGGCTTTGCTCCTGCATTAACGCTGGCGGGTCAGAGGGCTACAATAATAGTCGGGAATGAATATGACGGGTTCGCGTGCTTGTGCCTGGCTGGTGCTCGCGCTGGGGTGTGCCGTCACCGCGCTTGGACTCGATCCTAACCACAAGCTGACGCAGTACTTGCATCGCACCTGGCAGACGCAAGCGGGGCTCTCCCAGGCTTCGATCTACGTCGTCACCCAAACCCGTGACGGCTACCTGTGGGTGGGAACGCAGAGCGGCATCGTTCGTTTCGACGGAGTGGAATTCAAGCCGGTGCGCGCTTTGGAAGAGAATTCCCTGGGCGAAGTCTGGGCCCGCGCCATGGTCGAAGATACCGCCGGTCGCCTTTGGATCACCACCAACGATTACCAGTTGATCCGCATCAGCGGCAGCGACGTCAAAGTGTTCACGGAAAAAGACGGCCTGCCTACCCGGGACTTCACCTGCCTGGTGCCCGGTTTGAGTGGTGACATGTGGGCCTGCACCGCCGCCGGACTGGTTCATATCGCGGGCGGCAACGTTGAGGTGCACGAATCGCCCGCGCAGATTGTCAACCGCCCGATTACCGGGTGCCGCGCCAGCGACGGCAAAATTTGGATCGCCGGCGGCGAGGTGCTGGCCGCGTGGGATGGCTCTGATTTTACCCGCATCACGCTCAAATCCGTCAGCGGCAACCGCGAAATGCGCAGCCTGCTGTGCCGCGACGACGGCGTTTGGGTGGGCACCGGCAAGGGTTTGGTCCGCTACCACGCCGGGGTCGAAAAGCTCTACACCGAAAAGGACGGCTTGGCGGACGACGTCATTCTTTCCCTGGCGCAGGGCCACGATGACGCCGTTTGGGTGGGCACCCGAAACGGCTTTAGCCGCGTGCGCAACGGCGTGCTCGACAGTTACGGCTACCGCGACGGCCTCTCGCAGAACACCGTTTTTGGAGTTTACGAAGACCGCGAGGGTTCGCTCTGGGTAGCCACTAAGAACGGGCTCAACCAGTTCCTCGACGGCGCCGCCGCCCGTTATGACCGTAGCGAGGGCCTCCCCAACGACAATATGGGTCCGCTGTTCCAGGACCGTCGCGGCACGCTCTGGGCCGGTTCGCTCGACGGCGTCCTCAGCCGCTTCAACGGAAGATCGTTTACGGCGCTTCCGAATTTCCCGCGGGCGCGCATCAACGTGCTGGCCGACGATTCCGCGGGCGACGTGTGGGCCGGAACCAGCCAGGGCGCGATCCACATCGAGGACGGACAGGTTAAGGAAATCTACACCACCGCGCAAGGCTTGCCCGTCAATGAAATTCGTTCCTTGTTCCGTGACCATGCCGGCAACTTATGGGCCGGCACCGAAAATGGTCCCGCGGTTTTTCAGGGCGGACGCTTCATCCAGGTGCCCTTTTTGGCGAAGGAGCTTCCATTCCCCATCGTCTCCATAGGCGAGACCCGCGATGGCGGCATGTTATTCGCTGCGGAACGCGGCAACGTCTACGTGTTCGCCGAAGGCGGCGTGCGCAAGCTCGAAAGCCCCCCCGGCGCGCTGCCTCTATTTCAAGACATCAACGCGATTTATGCCGATCGCGATGGCATTGTGTGGATGGGTGCCAACGGCGCCGGATTGGGCATGCTACGCGACGGCAAGCTCACCCGCTTCCTGGTGCGCGACGGATTATACGACGGCGAGATCTACGGTTTCGTAACCGACGCCCAAGACCGCTTGTGGATGGCCTGCGGCAAAGGCTTCTTCTGGGTGGATCGCAAAGAGCTGCTTAAGTTCGCCGACAAGCGCATTTCCAAGTTCACCAGTACGCCTTACAGCCCGCTCGACGGCTTGCGCACCATCCAGGGAACCCCCGGCGTCGCGCCGGTGGGCGTCCGAACCAAAGACGGTAGGCTGTGGTTCTCGGCCACCAGTTGGCTGCTCGCCTTCGCATCCGATCAAGGCATCCGGCCCGGAGCGGTACCGCCAGTGGTGCTCGAAAACATGACCATCGACGGGAACGAAGTCGACCCCGCGAATCTCAAAACTCTGGGGCCCGGGAGGGCCAACGTGGCGTTCCAGTATACGGCGCTCACCTATTTGGCTCCGGGGCGCATGAACTTCCGCTACATGTTGGAGGGCTACGATCGCGATTGGACCAACGCCGGTTCGCGCCGCGAAGCTTTTTATACCAACCTGCCGCCGGGGAAATTCCGCTTCCGTGTGGTGGCCTGCGGTGCCTTTGTCACTTGCAACGAAACCGGCACGGCGCTCGATTTTGAAGTGGCTCCGTAGTTTTATCAGCGGACTTGGTTCATTCCGTTGTGCCTGGCCGTGGCCGCGTTGCTGGCGTGGCTCTCCTATCGTTTCCGCGTGCAGCAGTTGCGCGAACAATTCGTACTGGTGCTCGCCGAGCGCAGCCGTATCGCTCGCGAACTGCACGATACACTGATCCAGGGCTTCTCTGGCATCACCATGCAGATGCACGCCTTCACCAATCGCCTGGCCGCCAGGGAAGATCAACAGGCGCTGGGCGAGATTATTCGCGACGCCGGTATTTGCCTGCAGGAGACGCGCCGCTCCGTGGCCGGCCTGCGCGGCGGCACCGGTTCCAGTTCCGGTTTGGCCGTGGCCATCTCGGACGCCGCGCGCCAGCTCACACAAGAGCGCGATATCCGCTTAAAATTGAACCTGGACGACCGCCAGCAGGAACTGCCGGCGGAAGTGAAATATAATCTGCTATGCATCGTGCAGGAGGCCATTACGAATTCGATCAAGCACTCGGGCGCGCGTATCATCGAGGTTACGCTGGCGTGTTCCGCCAACGATCTGCGCCTTTCGGTTCGCGACGACGGCCGCGGCATGGAGCGCGGCGAGGGTAATGGACGCGCAGGGCACTACGGAATGGTCGGCATGCGGGAACGCGCCAGTCAGATTGGCGCGGAGCTGGACTTATCCAGCGCTCCCGGGCAGGGAACCAAAGTTTCCCTGTGCATGCCCGTGAATCCGCGGACTCCTCTGCCCGCTCATGAAGGAAAGTTGGAGGCAGTGTGATGGGTGCGGTTACGCAGACACTTGGAATTCTGTGCGTGGATGATCATCCCCTGGTGCGCAAGGGGATCGCTGCGATCTTAGCGAATGAAACCGACATGAAGCTGGTCGCCGAGGCCGGCAGCGGACAGGAGGCGGTGAACGCGTTCCGCCAGTTTCATCCGGATATTACCTTGATGGATCTGCGCATGCCCGGCATGGACGGCATCGAAGCCACCAAGCAAATTCGCCAGATGGATCCCGAGGCCAAAATCATCGCGCTCACCAGCTACGATGGCGATCAGGAAATCTATCGCGCGCTCGAAGCCGGTGTTCGCGGCTACATCCTAAAAGAGTCGGTGCACACCGAAATCGTGCGCGCCATTCGCGTAGTGCAATCCGGCAAACGCCTGATGCCGCCCGAAGTCGCCGAACGTTTGAGCGAGCACTTCCCGCAAGTGGCGTTAACCCCCCGCGAGATCGAAGTCCTCCAATACGTAGCGAAAGGCTTCGGAAACAAAGAAATTGGAGTCCGTTTAGGCACCGCCGCCGGCACCGTCAAGATGCATTTGCAGAACATCCTGTCGAAGTTAGGCGCCTCCGACCGCACCCATGCCGTGACTCTAGCCATCCGCCGCGGCATCATTCACATCGATCGCTAGGCTTCTGGCAAAAGAATAATCAGCTCCAACTGCGGATTCGGAAAATCCCCCGGCACATAAGCCGCCAAGTTGCGCGCCCGCGTCACCGCTTCCCATGCCACACCAGTCTGGCTGACGCTGAAATACTGATAATTCAACTTCACCGGAATCGCGCTAGGAGGACGCGGCGAATGCGTCAACGGCACCCCCGGCAGAGCCTGCCGCACCAGGTGCTCGATGTGGTTCGCCGAACACACCTTGACCAGATACGGAGCCTTCCCGATCAGTTCCGCCTCGTTCATCTCCGCCCGCACCGCCAGATACATCTTGGTATTACGCAGATATTTATCGTCCGCCAAAGCCGTGGCGTAGATCGAAGATTGCGTCAACTTCAGCGGCAGCGATACGAAATTGCTGGGCACCACCGTATCCAGCAGCAGCCGGATTTTCTCATCCAGATCCTCAAAGCAAAAACTCAGCTCGTCGTGCTCATACTTAGGCAGATCTCTTGGGTGAATAGTGCTCGAGAAAGTGGTCAAGCTCCCCGCCAGCGAGAGCATGGTCTCATACAATTCCACCGGATGCCCACGCCGCACTTCGAACAAATGCTGCAGCAGCGGAAAGTGCGAATTGATGGTGTATAACAGCCAGAAGTTGGCGATGTCGGAAGTCCCGAAATCCGCCAGACTCAAATTCTTTTGCCGGCGCGTTCCCGCGAGCTGGCTGCTCTTAGCGGCCAGAATTTCCACCAGCCGCCGCAGAATCGACACCAGGAAGTCGCTAGCCGTAATGTCCAGCAGCGGCGGAACGAACTTCGGGTCTAACTGATAAAGGCCGGCTGACGTCCGCTCAATTCGCGCCACCCGCAGCACCGATGAATGCTCCTGCGATTCGCCTTCCACCAAAATCTTAAAGTTCTTGCGAGCGACTTGCACCGGACGCTCGCCCAATCCCGAATTCTCATCCCGCAGCATCGCGATCTCCGACAAATAACGCGTGTCCGCCTTGGTTTGCGGCATCGACACATTCAACCCACGATCGCGAAAATGAGGAATCGCCAGAAACACGTCCAGCGTCTTTTGATCGGCGTCGAAGCAGTCCGCTAGCGGCTTGGGAGACGGCGCCGCATCGGCATCCGGAATATCGAAGAGCAGGCCGTCCGGAAAAATCCCCGCCGCATCCGCAATCGCCAGGTAGCCCGAAGCCAACGCTTCCTGATTCACCTGCAACCGGCGAAAACCCCAGGGCGCGAAACTCAACCCGTCCAGCTGAAATTTGAGGGAATTTTCGAGGAAACGATCCTGCGTCTGCAGGTACTGCGGGCTCAGCAGCGTGCCCTTCATCCAGATGACCGGCTGTAAGCGCTTCATGCGAAGTTTAACGATACCATTACACCAGCACCAAGGCCTGTTGCTGGATTCCGCCCGGCCCGGGTGAAAACTCCACCGCCAGACCAGGCTTGTCGCCTTCCACCACAAAGCGCGAGATCAGTCCAAAAAATCCGGCGGCTTCTCCCACCGTCATCGCCGGAACCACCGCCCGCAGCACCCGTGGATCCCAAAAGCGAAAAGTCACCGCCTGCCCGTTACGATTATGCAACGTGACGAAGGTCCGCCAATGCCACAGCGCGTTATCAAATTCCAACGCCGCCACAAAGTAGAAACCCCACCCGTGATTCCATCCGTCCTTCACCAGCACATCCAGCAGCCGTGACCGCCCCGGTACCAAAACCAGATACGGCGATGCCGGATTCTCATCGTCAACCCGCGCGTATTTCTCGCCCGACGCGTCGAGGAACGCTGGAATGCGCGCATCGCGGATCGCGTCCAGTACCGCATACACCGGCTCTCCCTCACGATAAAGCGTATTCAGCAGCACCGATTGCCCGCGTGAAAATCCCGGCCAAGTCGGCGAATCGTCCGCCATCGGCGTGGGACCCGTGCTCTCCACTGGACCGAACTCCGGCACCTTGAGCGTGCGCGCCGCCGGTGGACGCACCGGCTCCGACGCTGTGCCCGACAAATCTATGCGCACGTTAAAAGTGCTGCCTCCCGCCGCCACCGAATCGCCGTCTTTGACGATATGCTCCGTAACGCGGTCGCCGTTCACGAAAGTGCCGTTGCTAGAACCCAGATCGCGTATGGTGCACTGCTTGCCATCGCACTCGATCGCGAAGTGCTGGCCCGAGAGATAGGAGTCCTCGCCCAGCGCGTAATCGGACTTGGCCGTGCGCCCTACCCGCAAAATCGTACCCCCGGCCACTTGAATCTTTCGCCCTGTAGCCGGCCCCGCTGTGGCTTCTAGAATCACCAGCATTGTGTTCTTAGCCCCCAATAATAACTGTGAAACAACCCAGTACGATGACGCCGCCGTGCGCCGTGCTGTCTCCCATTCTTGCCGCTGGCAAATATTCAATCAATACCGTGGACGATCCCATCACGATAATATCCGGCGGCCCTACGCAGGTGGCCAGATCGGTGATGCGCGCGGCTGGCAGGAAGCCGATCAGTACCGTGGTCGCGCACGGCGGCAGAATCGGGCCGCCCACATGCGGGACGATGCCCGTGACCATTGGGCACACATGCATATCGGTGACGCGCGCGGCCGGCGGCATTAGATTCCCAATCCTTTCATGCCCTGTGACATGTTCTTCGACGCTTGATTCACGGAGCTGCCAGCCTGCGTGTAAGCGCTGCTCGCCGTGTTCCCCACCGTCTGCGCCGCCTGCTGCGAAGCTTGCCCCACTTGATTCTGCACCTGCTGCGCCGCCTGCTGTGACATCTGACCCGCCTGCTGCGCCTGCGACGTCGCCTGCTGGGTTGCCTGATTCACTTGCTGAGTTGCCTGATTGGCGGTTTGCCCCACCTGCTGTCCCGCGGCTTGCGTCGCCTGCTGCATCTGCTGCTGGGTTTGCTGCTCCATTTGCTGCGCCTGCTGGTTCGCTTGCTGAGCCGCCTGCTGAGCCTGCGCCGCAGTTTGCTGCGCAGCTTGTTGTGCTTGCTGCGCGGACTGCTGCGCTTCGCTCGCCGCATTCGCAATCTGTTGCTGCCCTTGCGCGGCCGCTTGCGAAGCCGTTTGCCCCAACTGATTCGCAGCCGCCTGCGCCTCATTCGCGGCCGCCTGCGCCGTCTGCTGTGCCTGGTTAGCTGTCTGGCTCAATTGTTGCGATGCCTGATTCAACCCCTGCTGACCCGTTTGCTGTGCCTGATTCGCCAACGCCTGCGCCTGATTCGCAGCGCTTTGCAATTGCTGCTGCGCCTGCTGCTCCATCGCCTGCGCCTGATTCAGCATCTGCTGCCCTTGTTGCAACGCTTGACTTAACGCCTGCTGACCGGCCGCCGCGGCCTGCTGCGCCGCCGCTTGCGCCTGCTGCGCCGCCGCCTGCAATTGCTGTTGAGCGGCCTGCGCGGCCTGCGCCGCTTGCGTTTCGGCTTGCGAGACCGCCGTGCTCGCCTGATTCACCGCCTGCTGGACGCCCGTCCGCACCGCGTTCATCCCCGTATTGACCATGGTCTGCGCCTGATCCGCCGCATTAGCCACCGCGTTCTGCGCCTGCGCCACCGCCGCGTTGATTTGCCCCAACACCTGCTGCGCCCCCGCGGCCGTAGCCTGTCCCGTTTGCTCGGCCGCTCCCACTGCCTGGACAGCAGCTTGCGAAACCGCTCCGTATGCCTGCTGGCCCACGCTCTGCACCAGATTGGTAGCCATCGAAGTCGCTTGCTGCGCCTGCTGTTGCACCTGCTGAGCAACACTTGAAGCCGCCGCTGCTGCTGCCGAGGAAGCCGCCGGATTCTGCATTCCCTCCAGCTTCTTCTCGCCCGGTGAAGTAGGCGAAGTCGGTGACGATCCGCACCCGCTCAAATTCGCCGCTCCGCTATTAATGAAAACCAGATTCCCTTGGATGAACACACCCATCGGATTGATATCGATCGACCCGCCCGACGATTTAATCGTCAGCCCCATCCCTGCCTCGATAACCGCAGTCATGCCCGCTTTGAGATGAATCATCATCCCCGCGTCCATCGCGTAATTCATGCCGGTTTTGTCGTATGCGTTCATACCCACTTGCCGGCTGTAGCTCATGCCCACTTTCTCGTTCTGGTTCATGCTGGCCGTCAAATGCAGATCGCCATCCGCCTGCAGCTGCTCCTCGCCGACCACGTAATGTTTGCGCGCGCCTTCCACCGTCACCGTCTCGTTGTTCTTAACGTTCTCCGTCCGATCATGTTCCACCTTAATCGATTCGTCATGGCCCACAATCACCGTGCGGTCGTTTTCCACCTCCAGCAGTTGATCTTTCTCCGCATGAGTGCGAATCAACTCGCTGCCCTTGAGATCTTCAAACATGATCTCGTTATAGTTCGCCGACCCTCCGCCCTTGGAGCTGCGCGATTTAATCCCGCTCTGCGTCTTATTTGCCGGTAAGTCGTAAGGCGGCATCATGTCCGCGTTATAAACGCTGCCCGTGACCAGCGGCCTGTCCGGATCACCCTCCAGAAACCCGACAATCACCTCTTGTCCAATGCGCGGAATGTGGATCGAGCCCCACTTCTGTCCCGCCCACGAAGTCGCCACCCGCAGCCAGCACGACGAATCGGCGTCGTTCTTGCCCTCGCGATCCCAGTGAAACTGCACCTTCACCCGCCCGTATTTATCGGTGAAAATCTCCTCGCCCGGCGGCCCCACTACCACCGCGCTTTGCGGACCCGATACCACCGGCCGTCGCGTCACCCGCGGCGGCGAGAACTTCAGCGCGTAGGGAATGCATTCGAAGGAGTTCCCGTAATGGTCGCTGCCTTCTTCCTCGTCTTCTTCCTCCTCCTCATCCTCCTCTTCCTCCTCGCCATTCCTGATCCCCAAGGAGTGGAACGCACCCTCGCTCGCTTCGTGACTGACGGACGTGACCACATATTGGCCGTCCGCATTGAAGTGGCGCTGCAAAGTGAACTTAAAGCCCGGGGTAAGCTGCCAGTGATTGCTGTCGCCGTGGATCAGAATGGTCGCCGCTTCCACCTGTTCCATACGAATGCCGGTGGTGCGCTTGTTATCGGTGAAGATCTTTTGCAAGTCCGAAGCTTTTTCGCCGCCCGACCGGTCGATGCCGTCGAAGCGCTGCGCGTAACGCCCAGGGTTCTCGTAGACCTCCATCTGTTCATTCCCGCCGAGCTTCAGCTTGTGCGTAATCTTTCCGGCTTGCACGGAATCCATCACGATCTGCTCGGCGTCGAGTTTCTTATGCGGCAACTGGAAGTGGTGATCCCATAGCGTGTATTTTCCGGAGCCCCAGGTCTGCTCCTTGGTCCAGCTCGAAATTCGATCGTCCGCTCTTTCGCCGCCTCCCATGGCTTCGAAAATCACCTGCGCTCCGCCCGGCAGGTCCGGATGCGATTGCGGAGTATTCGCCAGCACCAGCTTATGGGCGCCCTTGGTGAACTTGAAGAAGTAGTAGATGCCTTCTTCCTCCATCAGACGCGAGGCGAAGTCCAGATCGCTCTCCTGGTACTGGGCCACATATTCGCGCGGTTCGAAAGTCCCCTGCAACTCATAGGCGACATCGAAGCCTGTGAATAAAGTCTTCAGGATGTCAGGGATGTTCACATGCTGGAAAATCCGGCTGCGGAAGATGTGCGCGAGCCTCCAGATATCGGGAACCACCGTCATCGAATATGAGGTCAGGCGCGGGTCCCGTGCCGCTTGCGACAGCTCCACCACCGTGCCGTGGAAGTGCCGCGGCGTCTGCGCCGGGTCCGTGCCCTGAATGCCGAAGCTGACCCGTTGGCCGATCAGCTTATCGAAATCGACGCTGGTAGTGTTCTCAGCCAGCAATTCCAGCTCGAAGCTGAATAAGCGGCTGATCGCTTCCTCGCCCTCGAAGCTATGCAGCAGTAGCTTATCGTCGCCCAGCGGCGTCGTCAGGTAGAGATACCGGTTCGCTTCGAGGAAGGCCATGACAGTCCCTACAAGTTCTTACGCGTAAACGAAGGCCGAATCGGGTCCCACGCTCACCTGAATCGCTGAAAGCTTCTGCCCCTCGGCCATCCCCGACAGAATCCGCCGCGAAACCTGCGGCAGCAGCGTGTTGGTCAGAATGTTGTCGACGTTGCGCGCCCCGCTCTCCACCTCCGTGCAGCGGCGAGCGACTTCATCCACCAGCGCGTCACTGTAATTGAGCGTGATCTTATGGTTCTCCATCAGCCGCCGCTGAATCTTGCCCAGCTTGAGCGTGATGATCTTCTTGAGCGCCTCGTCGCGGATCGGGAAGTAAGGAATAATCACCATGCGCCCTAGAAACGCCGGCTTAAAGATTTTGTCGAGCTCCGGCTTGAGCGCCTTTACCAACCCATCAGCGCTAGGCATGGTTTCCGGATCCGCCGCCAGCTTCATCAGCGTATCGGTCCCGGCGTTCGACGTCAGAATGATGATAGTGTTCTTGAAGTCGATTTCACGCCCCTCGCCGTCTTCCATTTTGCCTTTATCGAACACCTGGAAGAACAACTCCAGCACGTCCGGATGCGCCTTCTCCACTTCATCCAGCAGCACCACCGAGTAAGGCCGGCGCCTCACTGCTTCCGTCAACACGCCCCCCTCGCCGTAGCCCACATATCCCGGAGGCGAGCCCTTCAACGTCGAAACCGTATGCGCTTCCTGAAACTCGCTCATGTTGATGGTGATCAGATTACGTTCCCCGCCATACATCAGATCCGCCAGCGTAAGCGCCGTCTCCGTCTTGCCGACCCCGCTTGGTCCCACCAGCATGAAAACCCCAATCGGTTTGCTGGGATCTTCCAGACTCGCCTTCGAGGTACGAATGCGCTCCGAGATCTGCTCCAGCGCATGACCCTGACCGATCACGCGCCCGCCCAGCACCCCCTCGAGCGTCAGCACCGTGGCAATCTCGTCCTTCAACATCTTGCCCGCCGGAATCCCGGTCCAAGCCGAAATCACTTCGCTAATCGTCTGCCCATCCACGCACACCCGCATCAACGGATTCTCGCCCTGCAGCGCCACCAGCTCCGCCGTCAGCGTGTCTAATT
This sequence comes from Bryobacterales bacterium, assembly GCA_963710155.1. Taxonomy (GTDB): domain Bacteria; phylum Acidobacteriota; class Terriglobia; order Bryobacterales; family Bryobacteraceae; genus Palsa-187. The sequence goes on from CAVPZQ010000015.1 coordinate 93,967, forward strand.
CTTTCCGCTGTTTTTCGCGCTCACCTCCCGGAGTCCCCGGTTCTTCCAGCTTCGTGCGGATCTCGCGCAGCTTCAGAACCAGATCCCGCTCTTTTGTGAAGCGTTCGTTCAAGGCCTTCAAACGCGCCTCAGAATCACCCTTGCGCTTAGCAATCGCCTCCAGCCGCTCCGCGTGATCAGCGCCTGTCGATACTTCGCGCTCCAGAACCCGCGTCTGCACAACCAGATCGTCAATCTCGCGCGTGGCATCCTCAATCGCCGCCGGAATCGAATTCTGCCCCAGCGCCAGCCGCGCGCAAGCCGTGTCGAGCACGCTCACCGCCTTGTCCGGCAATTGCCGCCCCGCCAGAAACCGCTGCGATAACCGCACCGCCGCCGCAACGCCCTCATCCAGAATGCGCACGTTGTGATGCTTTTCGAGCGACCCCACGATCCCGCGCATCATCACCATGCAAACCTGCTCGTCTGGCTCCTCTACCTTCACCACTTGGAAACGCCGCGCCAGCGCCGGATCTTTTTCGAAATACTTTTTGTACTCGCTCCACGTAGTAGCCGCGATGGTCCGCAATTCCCCCCGCGCCAGCGCCGGCTTCAGCAGATTGGCAGCATCATTCTGCCCCGCCTGTCCCCCCGCGCCGATCATCGTGTGCGCTTCGTCGATGAACAGAATGATCGGCGTCGGCGACGACTTCACTTCCTCGATCAATCCCTTCAGCCGATTCTCGAATTCGCCCTTGATCCCCGCGCCCGCCTGCAACAATGCCAAATCCAGCGTCCGCACATCCACGTTCTTCAATGGCGGCGGCACATCCCCGTGCGCGATTCTCAGCGCTAAACCTTCCACCACCGCCGTCTTCCCCACGCCTGCCTCGCCCGTCAAAATCGGATTGTTCTGCCGGCGTCGCATCAGAATATCGATCACCTGCCGGATCTCCGCATCGCGCCCCAGCACCGGATCGATCTTCCCCTTGCGCGCATTCCCCGTCAGGTCCACCGTGAACTGATCCAGGTTCGGAGTCTTCCCTCCGGCCCGCGGCACCGCAGCCCCATCGCTAGACGGAGCCTCCGCGGCCGCCTGCGCGTCCGTGTCCTCCTGCGTCCCTTCCACAATTGCCGCGAAATCCTTGCGCAGCAGCTCCGGCTGAATCTTCTGCAATTCCTTGCCGATATCGCGCGCAATCCGCGCCAGCTCCGTGTTCTCGAGCAGTGCCAGCAGCGCATGCCCGCTACGAATCTGCATAGCGCCAAAGTCGATCGAGCCCGTAGTCCAACCCTCCGTCAGCATCTTCAACACTGACGGGCTGATCGCTGGCGTACGCGCATTCCCGCTCTTGAGCTTATCGAGACTCCGCTCCAGTTCCTTCTGCAGCCGCGAAGTATCCACGCCGAACTGATGAAAAATCTTGACCGCATCGCTGCCGCTCGCATCCAGCAGCTTCATCAGGAAGTGCTCTACCTCGACGTCATAGTGCGTGCGCGATAAACACAAGCCCGCCGCCGCCTCCAGGGCCCCCCGCGTAGTATCGTTCAGCTTTCCAATTAAGCTCTTCAAATTGACGCTCATATGTCCAGTCCTCTTGCTTTATCCGCGTAGAATTGTATCACTCGCATCCTGCCCCAGCGGCTTGGTTTTGGCCCAGGAAGTCCACCCCAACCGCGGCGCTACGGCGTCTTCGAGCCCCAGTTCGCAGGCCGGCACTTCTTCTTTTTTCAAAATCAATTGAATCTCAAAATCGATCTCGCCACGCGACACAAACTTCGCCAGCGAGCGCACTGGTTCGTAAGCGGTTCCCGACGGCAGAAAGTCCAGATACTGCGTCAGCCCCAGCGGGCCCAGCTTCACCCGCACGCCCGCCTGCTGGTTCCAAATCTCATCGCCCACAATAGCCCCGCCGCCCAACTGTTCCGAAACGCCTAGCCCGCGATCAAACCGGCAGAGGTCGGATTCCCGCAATCCCTGCCACGCACCGACAAACTGCTCCACTTCCACCGGGATCTCAAAATAATCCGCGAGAATCCGCTCCAGCGCCGCTGCCGACCGCGTATGCATCGACAACAACCCCGCGTAAAACAGCAGCGAATCGTCACGCACCGCCAGCCGGTTCTCCAAACGCTTGGTGCCGATCCCGATCAAGTCCATCAAGTGATGCGAAAAACGGTCGCGCTCCCCACGCTCATAAGCGATCGCGAAGCGATACTTCTCCCACGCCTGATAGAACAGCGAAACCATGCGATGGTTGAAGACGTCGAAAAACGTCAGCATCGCGCGGTCTTTCTGACGCAGCCGCTCGACGATCAACTCCGTGTAGTAGAGCGGCAGCACGCCCGACGGCCCCGTCAGCCCCATGAAGTTGATCAGGATGCACGGCGCAGCACTGCCATCCGCCCAGTCAATATTCTGAATCTGGCTGGCAGGGAAGGGGAATGACGCGTGCGCCGAAAAGCGCACCACTTCCTTGCTAGGACTGACGAACCGCCCCACCGGCGCGCGGTTCGGATAGAGCCGCTCCAGTAAGCGCACCGCTTGAAAGAACTGAAACTCCTGCGGCGTCTTGTGCAGCAATGCTTCGATGGCGCTATAGCGGTTTGTAACAGCCGGCGTCACAGCAGAATCACCTGTCCCGCCCGCGGCGGCCACTCTTTCAGAATCTCTTTTCTCTGCCGCGTGCGCGCCACCAGTTGGCTGAAGCTGTTGAGCGAAACGTATTCGCCCAGAAAACGCTCCACTACGCTAGCGAACAGAAACACGCCCCCGCCCACAAACTGATCCTCGTCGAATTCCATCTCGACCCGCGTGCCCCGTGCGAAGGTGACACCGTTTTCTGACACCAGCCGCGCAAAATGCCGTCCGCTTGAAACGCTAGCGATACCATCAATCTGCTTTTCCGAATACGCCGAGCCCGTGAAGTTATACAGCTTCAAAATCTCCTGAAACGCCTCGCGCCCGTCCTCCACCAACGACAAGTAATTCAGCGAAAGATGTGAAATCAGCCGCCACAGCGCCGCCTTCCCGCTAGGAGGCCGCACCGAATTGGTAGGCTTACGCAGCGCTACGATACGTTTGATAGCCGTCCCGCCCAGCAGATCGAAATCGCCCGCCTCATTGCCGAACGGCAGCCGAGCCGGTAGATCGCGATTGGTGCAGGTGATCCGCAGAGTCAACGTGTCCACATCCGGCATCAACGGCCGCGCCGACAAGTCCACTAACGAAATAGATACCTCTGTGCCCTCATCCCCGGTTTTCCCGGAAGGACGCCGATGCGCCAGCCAAAAAGTCTGCTGCTTATCGCGCAGCGTAGCGTGGCGATAAGAGTAGAACGGCTCAAAATTGAGCACCTCGTTCGACTGTGCATGAATACTCAAAACTTCATTCACCGAAAACACTTCAGTAGCCAGAGGCCGTCGGATGTCCGGGATCACCGGATATTCATACCGGCGCTGGTCCAGCAATATAGGCTCCGCCGTCTGCGAAAACAGATTGACGATCGGCGTCGTATTAATACGGAACGTCTTCGCCGAAACGCCCAGCTCCAGAATCTGCCGCCGCTCGCTCATCTCAAACGGCGAAAACAAAAACACCAGCTCGAAACGATTCTTGAATCCCAGCGGCCACGCCTCGCGCAGCCCCGTCACATCGAAAAAGAACAGCTTTTCCGGAAACGTGAAATATTCCTGCAACAGACGATATCCAGGGAAGCTGCGCCGAGGGTAGGGAAGCATGGACTCCCGCTCATCAAACCCCGCCGGCCTCAGATTCTCCGGCCGTAGCACCACCGGCCTTACCCGCGAATTCGGCGTCGTGTCGCGCACCAGAATCTGCACCGTGTTGGCGCACAACAATTCGTAAAGCGTATGCGCCACGTTCGCATCCGCCGCAATGTGCAGACGCAAAGTGTCCAGATCCATTTGCGCCAGCTGCGCATCCGCCGGCCCCTCAAACGAAATCCGAATCGCCGACGCCGCCTCCGCATTCTTCACAGCCGGCGACAGCCGGTCCGGCGATGTCCACTCTCCCGCCGTGATCCGCAGAGGCCACACCGTAGTCTCGAAACAAGTCTGAAACTGGCACGGCACCCCGCCCACTGGCTTCGAATTCAGAATCGACCCGCGCGCCACTTTCTGCGGCGAAGCAGCCCCGCCTTGGTCTACATCCAGATGCATCTCGACGATCGACATCGAGGGAATCGGCCGAATGTAATGCGGATAAAGTATGCTGAGCAGCGCCTCCGTGATCTCCGGAAACTCATCGTCGATCTTCAGATGCACCCGCGCCGCGAGAAACGAAAAACCTTCCAGTAACCGCTCCACATGCGGATCGGCACTCTCTTTTTCGGTGTCGAGCACCAGGCGGCTGGCGATCTTGGGATATTTGTCCGCGAACTCCGCGCCCAATTGACGCAGGTAATTCAGCTCGCGCTCGTAATACAGCAGCAGATCGTCACGCACTGCGCTCGCCCCGGATCTGGTATTCGCCGCTCGAAAGTTGTAGCGTGGTGTCGAACGACACCTGCTCGGGCGACGGGTCCATCTGCAGCATGCCTTCGATCTGAAAATGCACCACGCGCGAAGCGTGTCCCGGCGCGTCCACCAGCGTCACCCGCACTTCCTTCAAGCGTGGCTCGAAGATGGCGACGGTTTTTTCGAGCTCCACCAGCAGATGCCCGCGATCCCGCGGCGAATTCAGACTCAGCGCCGAGAAGTCCGGCAGCCCGTAGTTGAAAAGCGAATGCGACACTTCCGCCAGCGACTCCCCCGCCGCATCCGGATTGCGCCGCGTATTCAGCAGCCATTCCAGATCCCGCCGCAGTGACGCCTTCATTTGGCGGATGCTCTGCGCGCGCGTAGTATGCGGATCGGACTCTGCCCGCGGATCGCGGTCTATCAACCGGTCAATCAGCGATGGCGTAACCGTGAGATCGGAATCCGCTTTCGCCATGGCCTACCGCGCGCACTCCAAAGCCTGCACCGGATCCAGACGCGAAATCTGCGCATAAAGTTTTTGCTTGACCGCCGGGTCCCCATCCATTTTGCTCAGGCACTTGTACAACATCGCCAGCGGATGCGCCACCGCGTCGGACGCTTCCCATTCTTCAAGCCTATGCGCCTCGATCGATCGCGCCAGTTCTTCCAGAATCGGTTGCGCCAACGCCTCGTGGCTGGTCATCATGCAGATCTGCGCCAATTGCAATTTGCGCTGGAACCGCGTCCGGCCCGATTGCTGACGCGAAATATCTTCCGACAACATCTGGATCGCATCCGCAGCGCGTCCCGCCCGCGCCGCCTCCACCGCCAGCGTGAACGTATCCGGCGGCATAGGTTCTCCCGGTGCCGCGTTCTCTTCCACCGCCGCCTCATCGAAAGAGGGCGCGGATACTTCAGCCGGCGCACCACCATTCGCCACCTGCACCACATCGCGAATCCACGCCTGCGTCTCCGCGTTCGCCGTCGCCGTGTCATCCATCAGGGTCAAATGCGGCAAGCTAGGCACGTCCGCCAGCAGCGCCCGCAGCTCACTGATCACGGCCTTCGAAATGTTGTAGTAGCCCCACTCCTCCGCAGCCCGGACCACGTAGCGCTGCAGATCCAGCCACCCGCGCCCGCACGGTTCCGCCATAGCGGCTTCCGCCGCTTCCAATACTTCCCCCCAGTTTGCCTCGAGCGATAACCGCTTGATGTTCTGCCGGACTTCCGACGTCGGCGGCACCAGCGCCGTAGGATCAGGCGACTCGCCGTACCCACGCACCTCGCCCCAACGGTACCCACGCAGCAATAGATAAGCCGCCGGGCTGGACGCGTCCTGCTGCCGCAGGAATCGCGCGACGGCGCCCAAGCGCAGCGTAACGTCATCCAGATCCTGCGGTTCTAATCCAACGACCGCTTTCTTCTTCCGAGCCGGCGCCGTCGCAGTGCCGTCGCCTGCGCTCTCTTCCACAACTTCCGGCTCCGCTTCAGCTTCCTCAGGCTCCGGCCGCCGCCCTTCCTGATCCAGCCGCTTTTGCAGAATCTGATTCGTCGCGTTGCGGACTTCTTCGAGCGCCGTCTTCAGCGGTGTAAAGCTCGGCGCGTAGTTCCCGAATTTCTCGTCGCAAAGATCGCGCAGCGAATCGATCGATTCCAAACTGCTGTCCATTGCCGCGACCCACTCTTCATAGCGAGCCGTCGGCGTCTCCGCCGAATCCTTCTCGAACTCCTCAAGCGTGACCTTGCCATCGGCAATCGCCGCTTCGCGTGCCTCGCGCTTCTGATCGCTCTGCGCCGCGTCTTCCTCAGACCCTACCGAGCGTGATTCCTTGAATTTGTAATAGCTGAATCCGCCCCGCGTCAACGGCGCCTTGCGCACCGGATCGTCCAGCCGCGTTCCCACCCATTCGAGCGGAGCACTGCGCAGTTCGAGATCGCCATCCTCGATTTCCGGATACATTGTGTCCCAGAAAGTTTCCACCAGCCCGCGAAGCAGCCCCAACCCCTGCTGCAATCCCGCGAACCCTTCCTGATGCAGGTACGCCTCGGTGAGCCACGCCGCCAGTTGTAGATCCTTCGACTGCGTTGCCAGCGTCTCCCCCGCCAGCTTGATCACCAGCTTATAATCGGCGACCTTGCGCTCGCGCTGCCACTCGCCCTGCGGAGCATCGTCTTCCTGGCGGCGTGCGTCCTTGATCTTGTCGTAGACCGGAGCGTAGCGGAGATTGGTGCCGCTAGGGCTGTCTCCGGGAATCGGATTAAGTAGATCGTCGCGCAGTGGCATGGCGTGGCATCACGAAGCGGCTTGCGCTGCGGGCATGAACTCGATCTTGCGAATCTCCAAAATCGTCACTTCTTCGCCATCGACGTCGAAGACCCGTTGTCCGAACGGCACCGCCTGCCCGTCCACCTCGGCCCATTCGGTGGCGCGTCCCAGCCGGATATTATCGTCGCTGCGTTTGGCCGAAAACGGAGCCAGCACCGGTAACAGCACCTCGCCCAGCTCCGTTCCCTTGAAAGCCGGCCCCGTGCGCACCAGCGCCGGAACCCACAACAAATCGCGCAGACGCTTCGGAGCTTCCGTCTCGATCGCTTCCACATGCGCCAGCGGAATCCACAAATAAGCGCCCGCCGCGTAAACTTCCAGACGCGCACCCACCCGCGGATCGGCATCTTCAAACGACTCGAAAAGCGTACCGTTCAGCGTCCCACCGCGGTCGTTCGCAATCGCTGGAACAGATGGATAATCTTTCTTCTCGAAAGTCTCCGCCCGCAGCCGCTCGGCATGCAGCGCGGAGAAATACAACATCGCTCCCAGCTTAGCGTCCGGCGTGGCATCCGCCAATAGGTTTAAGTGCTTTTCAGCGCGATCGTACTCGCCCTGAAAGCACAAAAGCTCAAACAAAAAAGTGCGGCGCCGGACGTCCGTCGGGTTATCCCTGACTTCGACGCCCAGCGCCTGCACCGCTTCATTGAGTTTTCCGGCTTGAAATAGCTCCCGTGCGTTCATTGAATCAGGACGCTAGACTTTTTGATTCGCCCCGATATCCCAACCGGCCGGAGTAGCGCCGCCCAGCGTTCCGTCGGGCTTCTGTTCCTTGTACTCCATCTCGATCTTGGTGAAGTTTAAGCTGAACGATTCCGTAGGAAGTCCGTCGCCGCCCGCCTGGCCCGAGCTCGAATACGAAGAGATCAACAGGTCACTGAAAGTCCATTTGAGAAACTCCTGCTGTTCTTTACCGGCCCTGCGGCAAATCAACACGGCTTTCTTGATGTGTTCGCCGCTGGCGCAAGCTAAAAACAACTTTGGACTCGCCTTGCTGAAGTAAGACGACGAGAATTGAGCGTCCCCGGCCTGCACTTTGCCACCGCCGAATCCGCCGCCGGCGTGAGCGGTACCGGACTGGTGCTCACTCCAGGAAAACGCTGCGATATCGATCTCATTTTTATGCTTGGCGTCTTTGCTCTCGCCTTCGATACCATCAATCTTTAAGAAAAAGTCTATCGATCCTGCCATTTGCTATCTCTTCCTCCTGTATTTACTCGCGTTAAACATCAAGAAATGAGGTCACTTATTTTCGGGCGCTGGCGGGCAATTCGGCCACCAGACGTAGCGAAACCGATAATTCATCCAGTTGGAAATGCGGACGCAAGAAAGCCGTCGCACGGTATACGCCGGGTTTGCCCGGAACTTCTGAGACTTCGATCGCGGCATCTCGCAGAGGCCGCTGCGCCTTGTAGCTCGGCGAAGCATTATCGTCCGGCGTGACGTAATTTTGAATCCACTGGTTGAGCCAGCGCTCGCAATCGCTGCGTGACATAAAGCTGCCCAGCTTATCGCGCATCATCGCCTTCAGATAGTGCGCGAAGCGCGACACGGCGAAGATATACGGCAGTTGCGTCGACAGCCGCGCATTCGCGTTGGCCGCTTCTTTGTCGTAGAGCTTAGCTTTCTGTGTGCTCTGCACGCTGAAGAACGCCGCGTAATCGGTGCCCTTGCAGTGCACCAGCGGAATGAATCCCTGGTCCGCCAATTCCTTCTCGCGACGGTCCGTGATTGGTACCTCCGTCGGACACTTCATCGCCACGTCGCCTTCATCGGTGTAGAAATTGTGCACTGGCAAGCCTTCCACCAGCCCGCCGCCTTCCACGCCGCGAATCGCCGCGCACCACCCATACAGCGCGTAGGCATTGGTCAGCCGAGCCGCCAGCGAATACGCCGCATTGGTCCACAGATACTTCGAGTGATCCGTGCCATCCACGTTCTCTTCATAGTGGAACGTATCGACAGACTTCGTGTCTTTCCCGTAAGGCAGCCGCCCCAGCACGCGCGGGCAGGTGAGCCCCACGTAGCGCGAATCTTCGCTAGCGCGGAAAGACTTCCACTTCGCGTACTCAGTCGTGTCGAACACCTTCGACAAGTCGCGAGGCGCATCCAACTGCGCATAGCTATCGAGGTTGAAGAACTCCGGACTCGCCGCCGACAGGAACGGAGCATGCGCGGCCGATGCTGTCTGCGCAATCCGCTCCAGCAGCTCCATATCCTCGGGCCCTTTGCCGAACTCATAATCGCCAATGAGCGAAGCGAAAGGAGCGCCGCCGAAGATCCCGAACTCTTCTTCGTAAACTTTCTTGAACAACGCGCTCTGGTCGAACTCCGGAGCCCGCTGCAAATCGCGCAGCAGCTCTTTCTTCGACACGTTCAGCACTTTGATCTTCAATTGATCGTTGGTTTCGCTCTGGTCGAGAAGATAGCTGCAGCCCGCGCCAGCTACCCTCCAGCTTCTGAAACGCCGCGTTATGCAGAATTTCATTCAACTGAATCGACAGCAAATGATCGATCTGCGCAATGCGCGCGTTGATCATGGTCTCGGCGTCGCGCGTCACCGTCATCGATCCTTCAAGCACCTGCGCGACGAACTCCTTCACCAGGTCCTTGCCGCGTTCCTTGGCGCCGGAATCCTTGGCCATGCGGCCGTCTTCGACGATCTGGTCGAGTAAGCCCTTCTCTAAAACTCGTTCTGTGGCCTGCGGGGCCGCACCCTGTTTTGCGTCAGCCATTGGATCCTCCATCACCCATTTCTTTTTTCAGCTTGTCCAGTTTGTTTTTATCGCCGACAGCGTCGAGCAGCAGCTCCTCCAGCTTGTCGTTGCCCTGCAAGCTGCCGCGCAGATCGCTCAGCTTCGTGCGCAGGTCCATCAGTTCCTTCAACGGCTTCACCTGGCGCGCGACATTATCGGGCGCAAAGTCGTCCATGCTCTTGAAGTGCAGATCCACCTTGAGCTGCGGAGCAGCCGGATCTTCACTCAACTTGTTCTCTACCGAAAACGACAGGTGCGGCTTCATGCCTTCGAGCACGCTGTCGAAATTGTCGGGATTCACCTCGACGAATTTGCGGTCGCGCAAACGCGGCAGCGGCTCCGTCGGCTGACCCGTAAAATCTCCCAGGACTCCCATGACGAATGGTAGTTCCTTCAATTCGATCGCATCGCCGACCTCAACGTCATAGGTCACGTGCACGCGCGGCGGGCGGACCCGGTCCAGTTTGTGTTGCGTACTCTGTTTAGCCATTAATTTAACCTCTTGATTGGGATGGCGCCGGGGTGGCCGGCAAGCGGAAGGCGGACTGCATTACATCCGGCATTACATGATGTTACGCGCAACCGAGGGTGAGAGCAGATCATGCGCGGGTTGTCGACTCCGTTCGAGTATATCCGCAGCCCTTTGCACCCGTCAAGGCAGCCGCTACGACCTGGGCCAGGCGTCTTTCCAAAGAAGTTCGGCGTCGGAGCGCCTGACGTAGTTCGCATCGATCTCAGCAGGGTCCAGTACTTCCCCCCTCCCTAATCGGTCGAAGGCGATGTGTCCGATAGATCCCGCTAAGCTTCGTGGAGCTTCCAAAACCGGCCGCGATTCCCCCTCCAGCCGCAGCCCGTGAGTCACGATTTCTAGGTCGCCCCCCGGCAGCCCCGCCAGCCAGTCCCCGAGCTTCGCCACTACCTCTTCCTGGACCAGCCTTAGCGCCGCATCGTAAACCCCGCCGTAAACCTCGCCCCGCCGCGCATCCAAAACCGAAGCCCGCAATGGCCGCGACCCAAACCACGCCAACGCTTCCAGGTTTGACACCGCCGCCACCTTGCGCCCCGTAGCCTCCGCCAGCCCCTTCACCGCAGTAAGCCCGACTCGCACCCCCGTGAATGACCCTGGCCCCGACGCCGACGCGAACGCATCCACTTGTTCAATACCCAACCCGTGCCGCGCCAGCAGCCGCTCGATCTCGCCAAACAACACGTGCGCAAACCCATCCGGCGAATCCAGCGCGACCTCCTCGATCACCCCTGTCTCACCCACCAGCGCAATACTTCCGAACTCCCCCGTAGTATCGATCGCCAATACGTGCGAACTCACGGCGTCAGCCTGTACACTTTGTCCAGCGCGTACGCCTTCCCGTTAGCGTTGAGCAGCATCAACCGCAAACTAACCGTCGCCGGGTACTGGTTCGCCAGGGAGCGGGGAAGCGTTAGCATCCCCTCGCGCCCCGTCCCCACCACGCGATAGCCTTCGCCGTCGAGCGGCACCTCCGCCGTCCATTCGACCAGGAGCGAACGCGTAGCCCGCGTGTCCCGCTTGATCTTCACCTCAAACGGCGCTGCTTTCGCAACCGACAACTCCGTCCCCGCCGGAGCCGTAATCTCGAACGGAACCTTCAAAGGATTCTGCTCCACCTCCTGCACCGGCACCGGACGCGAATCGAATTTATAGGATCTGAGCATCCCTTCCTTATGCCCCTCGCGTGAAACCCGCAACACCCAATCGTGCAATTTATCCGGAGGCTCCCCCGTGAAATGCGCCCCCTTGTATTCCTTCTGCTTGATCAACTCGCCGGTAGCCGGATTCATCCACGTCACATCGTAGCCGTGATTCTCCACCGTCAATTCCACCAGCCCCGGCTTTTCGACGTAGACAATGTACTCGACATCTTCGAGCGCCACCGCCCGCCCGCCGTCCACGTCGAAGTAAGGCTCCAGTTCCCAGTAACGATTCCCGCCCATGAACTCCGCCCAAGCCTTCATATAAGGACCCGCCCCCGCCGCCGGATACTGCCCGTTCATCGTAGCGTTCCACAAATCCTGCTGCGAGTGAATCCCCGTATTCACCGCCGGCAACTGATAAAACTGATGCTCCACCGCCCCCAGATTCTGCTCCGCAGTCCCGTAACTCAAAACATTCATCCAGCCATCGCCCGCCAGCGGAGCCGACGTCGATGCCGCCATAGTAGTGCGCGGATGATCGTAAGCGTCTAACTTTTTCAGCAGCGCCCCCGCGTCCTTGATAAGCGCCCGCCCATGCAGCGTCTCGTCAAATGCCGGAGCCCCCGCCCAAGTAATGTTGAACGCCGAAAACTGCGACACGATGTTGGTGACGTACGCCTCGAGCGGTCGCGCATCCACCGGAATCGCCGATAACACCAAATCCGCCGTCAGATTTTTGGCATTGATCGCCCGCACCCGCTCCGCAGCCTCGCGTAAATCCGTTCCCGCGCCGATCGTCACCCGTAGATGTGTGAACTTCCCCTGCGCCCGCTGCTCAACCACTTTGTCGAACTCACCCCGCGGCATCTCCGTAAACCGATCCACCGCGGCCGCCATCCACAAATGCGGCTTGAGATTGTCGGTAGCGAAGTGATGTACGTTCGCCACCCGCACAAATCCCGGTGACTCCGATTCCGCCGCCGTCAAATTGCCAGTCTGCCCATCCAGCCGCGGCAGGTTGCTAGTTAGTCGATAATCCCACGCCCCCGCCTCTGTGGGAGCATACCGGATCACCATCTTCCGTCCGTCCGCAAAGGCGCGCAGCAAATAAGTTTTGTGCCGAGGCGAACGGAACTCCGCGCGCAGTTCGACCTGCGCGGCGTTTTCCTGCGGCATCAAATCGAAGGTCAAATCGCACGCGCTCCACGCCGGACAGGCGTTCTGCGCGAACAAGGAACTAGCCGCGAGCAATAACCAAAGCCATACCAACATCGCTAGAGCCACTATATCGCGTCGTATAATGACCGCATGAAATACGCGCTACTCACCATGTGCCTGGCGGCCGCCGCGTTCGCAGCCCCCGCCACCGAAGAATTCAAGACCTCCGCCGGAGTCCTCAAGATGACTCCCATCCAGCACGGCAGCCTGACGCTCGAAGCCGGCGGCCAAGTGATCGAAGTCGATCCCGCCATCAGCGGCTTTGGCGCAGCCCCGCCCGACTTCAGCAAAGTTCCCAAAGCCGACCTAGTCCTGATCACCGACATCCACGACGACCACCTGGACCCTACCAGCCTGGCGAAAGTCCGCAAGACCGGGACCACCGTAGTAATCCCCGGAGCCGCCGCCAGCAAAGTGCCCGATGGCGTAGTCATGAAAAACGGTGAGACCAAAAAGTTCGGCGCGTGGACCATCGAAGCCATCCCCATGTACAACCTGAAGAACGGCCCGTATCACGAGAAAGGCCGTGGCAACGGCTACATCGTCACCTACGGCGGCCTGCGCATCTACATCGCCGGTGATACCGAAGGTATCCCCGAAATGCGCGCCCTCAAAAACATCGACGTAGCCTTCATCCCCATGATCCTGCCCTATACGATGTCACCCGCCGACGCCGCCGACGCCGTCAAAGCCTTCCACCCGAAAGTGGTTTACCCCTACCACTACGGTCAATCTGACCTGAAGGTCTTCGAAGCCGCCCTAAAAGGCACCGGCATAGACGTCCGCCTCCGCAACTGGTACTAAAAATAATTAGGGACGGAGCCTCTTTATTGTTCCAAAGTGGAAATTCCCAACCCGGAACAATAATCAGGCTCCGTCCCTAATTAAATCCCCAGCCATCCAGCGATCGTCTTCTCCCACTCCGTCACGAACGTCTTCTGGCCCTCGCGATTCCGCCACCAGCCCCCCGCAGTAAAGTTCCGATCCGGCGCGCCCACCACCACAATCGTCAAATCCGGCGCCACCTCGCGAAAAATCCGCCCCGCCCGCCGCGTGTGAAAATTGCTAGTCACCACCAGCAACCGCCGAATCCCCTCCCGCCGAATCTCCGGCATCAGCGCCACCGCTTCCGCCCGCGTCGACTGCGCCTCATGATCCACCGCCGCGAAATACGATTCCGGATACCCGTGCTTCACCGCAAACGGAATCGCCAGATCGCTCTCATAGTGCCCGTAAGCCCCATTCGGCCCACTCACCAGCACCTTCGGAACGTAACCGTCGCGCTCCAGTTGCGCCGCCGTCAGGATGCGATTCCCCCAACCATCCCCCGCCAGCACCACCGCCGCATCCGCTTTCTGCGGCGCATCCTCCTGCACCAGATACCCGCCCAGCGCTCCTAAGATTTGCGAATGGAAAACGACGACGATCACCGCCAGCGCCAGCACAGACAGCCACCAGCGGGCTCGCGATTTCGGTCTCACTGAGGAAAGTTACTTCTCGTCGGATTTCTTCGATTCCAAATGCCCGACGGATTTCAAGCGTTGAAACAACCGCTCCACTTCTTCTTCATCCTCGGCATTCAGCAGCGGGTAACGCGCCGGTGCAGCCGCGTCCGCGTCTTTATCGGAAGCCGTCTCCGCCATCGCGTGCTCGCCCCAATACTCGCGATAAGGAATCCCGTCGAGCAGCGCCTCGCGCGAGAAGCGCCGCAGGTGCCGCAGCAGACTGCTTGAAGAATCCAGATCCCCCGGATACAGCAGCATAATCCGCTGCTGGCTGCGCAAGGTCAACATGACCGCCAGCGGTGTGTTCCAGCCCGTCTGATCGATGCGCCGGATCTCACGCCACGGGATCTGCATCCGCCCGATTGCCAGATGCGTCTCGTGAATCTCCACCACCGGCCGCAGCGTCACCGCGATCATCAGCAGCGCGGAAATCGCAAATAGCCCCGCCGCGATCCACGATGGCGACCAGCGCAGCGCGTTCCACGCACTGAACACGGCTCCGCACACCGCAAACAGCGTCAGCGAGATATAAACCCGGGATGGCGTAAAGCGAGCGAGAGGACGACCCACCTCTTCAGCCTACCATCGCCGCGTCAAGAGTGGAAAGTGGGAATAGACCCTAACCGGGAGTCGGAAAGGTTTTCGAAATGTGATCGTGCCAGGTGAGGTTCTCTTCGTCGACCAAAGCCCACACCAGACCCAACCCCGCGGAAGCCATGCTGAGCACCGACGCCGCCAGCCGAATGGTGCGCTGCTCGCGCTCCGGACGACGTCCGTCGAAGTCCACCAGCCTTAGTCCCGCGAAGCGCATCCCCGGAGAATCGCCGTCGCCCAGGCACCATAGCAGACGATACAAGAACACTACCGCGCCAATCACGCCTGCGAACAACAGCATCGCCGGCCTCGTGAAGACCAAGCGTCCGCCCGACAGATAGAAGATCGCCAAAAATAATGCCAGCGCGATCGCGATCATGCTCGCGTCCGCCGCCACTGCCATCAAGCGATGTACCGGCAGCGCCACCGGAGCGTCGCAATAAATCACCGCTTCTACTTCCGTCCCCAACGGACGATCCGCCGCCGCGTGCGCCAGAAAATCCAGCGATTGTTGAAAGTCGCCCGCGCGCCGCACCGGCCGCTGCGTACCCGTCACCCGCGGCTTGCGTTCCACTTGCTGTGGGCGCGGCGTCAGCGTCGGAATCGGTACCACTTTCATCCCGTTCGACGGCTCGCGGAAAAGCGAAGGTTGCGCGTTCTCGAGCGCCGGAGCCGCCGCCGCCGCCGCGCCCGAGTGTTCCTGCAACGGACGCCCGCCCGGCAGCGTCTCAAAGGCTGGTGCCGTCGCTTCCATCAACGGATACATTTCGGCCGCAGGCCGCGCAGCCGGCGCATGCATGCGCCTTCCGCAACGGATACAACGCCGTTCGTCTTCCTCGTTCCAAGCCCGGCAATGGACACACTGCATAAGGTATTTACTCTATCGGCTGCTACAATGGACTTTCTTACGGTGCCCAGTTGAGCCCTCGTCCCCAGCCGTGTCGTACTAGTACAATAAACTTTAGTACCATACTTCACTACATTTGTCACGCTTTTTGTTTGATTGTTGCTTTTCCTCTCTTGCACTTAGCGGCTCAGACTTCCCACCCTCCCTTACCCGCTCCCATCCAGCAGAATTCCACCAGCACCAACCCTGACGTCAAAGTTCGCGCGCTTCATCCGGAAGCCCCCGACGCCGACCACGTTCACGTCGAATCCGTCACCCAGGACGCCGAAGGCCCCATCCGCCACCTGCGCGGCGCCGTGCGCCTCCAAACCTCAGACCTCCTGCTGCGTGCCGACGAGCTCGATTACAACACCGAAACCGGCGACGCCGAAGCCCGCGGCCATGTCCACTTCGAACACTTCGTGCGTGGCGAAACACTGGACTGCGATCACGCCGAATATAACGTCGATACCGAGACCGGAAAGTTCTACGATGTGACCGGTACCGCCACCGCTCGCATCCAAGCCCGCCGCGGCCTTTTGGTAACGCAAACTCCCTTTTATTTTCAAGGGAAATGGGCCGAACGTTTAGAGGATCACTATATCCTCCACGACGGTTTCCTGACGGACTGCGTAATGCCCGGTGCCTGGTGGCGTCTCAAAGGCCCCAGCTTCCTGATCGTCCCCGGCGACCATGCCGTCTCCCGCAACTCCTGGTTCTATCTCAAGGGCATCCCGCTGGTGTACTTTCCGTACTTCTATAAGTCCCTTAAAAAACAACCACGTCGCAGTGGATTCTTAATCCCTAACTTTGGCAATAGCTCCACCCGCGGCAAGGTCGTCGGTGCAGGTTATTTTTGGGCCATCAACCGCAGTTACGATCTCACCTATCAAGTCCGCTATTTCACGCTCGCCGGCTTCGCACACCACGTCGAAGTGGAAGGCGATCCCACCCAGCGAACCACCTTCGACGTCATAACCGACATAGTGCAGGACCGCCGCCAGATCATTCCCACCCCCAGCGGCTCGCAGGTCCTGGCGCATTTCAAGTCCGACCTGGGCGACGGCTGGCTAGCCCGCGGCGAGCTGGATTACATTACCTCCTTCGGCTTCCGCGAGCAGTACACCGAATCTTTCAACGAGGCCGTCTTCTCCGAAACCCATTCCGTAGGCTTCCTCACCAAGCATTGGTCCGACTACGGCGTAAACTTCGTCACCCAGCGCAACGTCAATTACCAAAGCACCACGGCCAACGACGAGGTAGACGTTCGCAAACTCCCCGAAATCGATTTCACCCAGCACGAGCAGCAATTCGACGTCAAAGGCTTCCCCTTCTGGTTCTCCTTCGATTCGAGCGCCGGCCTCATGAGCCGCAGCCAGCCGCTCTACCAGACCCGCCAGGCCGTAGACCGCCTGGATTTCTCGCCGCGCGTGACAACTGCCTTTCACCTGCCCGGTGGAATTCAACTCGTCCCCAGCGTCGGCATTCGCGAAACCTCCTACGGTTCGAGTTTCATCGCCACCAACGTCGTCACCGGCCAGAACGTACTGCGTAGTTCCCAGGACGCCAACGTCGTCCTCATCCTGCCCTCCTTCGAACGCGTCTTCAAATCCCCCGCCTGGCTGGGTGAAAAAGTGAAGCACGTGATCGAGCCGCGCATCACTTACCAATACACCACCGGCATCGATAATTTTCAGCGCTTCATCCACTTCGACGAATCCGACGTCCTCACCAACACCAATCAAATCGAATTCTCACTCGCCAACCGCCTGCTAGCCAAAGACAAGAATGGAGTCATCACCGACTTCCTAACCTGGCAAGTCTGGTACGACCGCTACTTCGACCCCACCTTCGGCGGCGCCATCGTCCCCGGCCAGCGCAACGTATTCACCGATTCGCTCAACCTGGACGGCTTTGCGTTTCTCGACGGCATCCGTCGCTCCTCGCCCATCGTGAGCGCGCTGCGCCTGCAATCCCGCGTCGGTATGGAATGGCGCGCCGACTACGACCCACTGGTCCACCGCTTCGTCGACAGCAACGTGTCCGTCGACGGACGCATCAAGCTCTACCATATCTCCGTCGGCCATACTCTTGTAAGGACCGACCCCGTGCTGGCCCCCAACGCCAACCAGATTCGTGGTGTGCTGTCCTACGGCACCGAAACCCGCCGCGGCTTCAGCTTCGGCGTCAGCGCTTATTACGACTACATCCTTGGCGTGCTGGATTATTCGCAGGTGGAAGCGACCTACAACACCGACTGCTGCGGCCTAAGCGTCCAATACGGCCGCTTCAACGTAGTAGGCCGCGACGAAACCCAATTTCACGTGTCCTTCGCCATCTCCAACATCGGCAGCTTCGGCACCCTGCAACGCCAGCAACGAATTTTTTAGTGGTTCCCTCAATCCATACAACCTTTTCTTTTTTCCCCAGGGTGTCGGAAGTGGGGCGGCCATCCCTGCGCGCGTTCGCCCTCCAGGCCGAACTCCCCAAGTGAACTTAAACTGAGAAGATGACGTCGCCGTATATCGAGAACGCCACCGCCCTATTCCGCTACTACAGGCTATTGGCGGAAGGCGCCGTCGCTCAAGTCCCCGACGCCCAACTAACCGCCGTCCTCGACCCGCGCATGAACTCCATCGCCGTGATGATGCAACACCTCTCCGGCAACATGCTCTCCCGCTGGACCGATTTCCTGACCACCGACGGCGAAAAACCCTCCCGCGACAAAGCCGCCGAATTCCAAAACTCCCCCACCACCCGCCAAGCTTTACTCGACCAATGGGAAGCCGCCTGGACCTGCGCCTTCACCTCCCTGGCAACCCTCACCGACGCCGACCTCACCCGCACCATCACCATCCGCGCCGAACCCATGACGGTGCTCCAAGCCATCAACCGCCAGCTAACCCACTGCTCCTATCACGTAGGCCAAATCGCCTTCATGGCGAAACACCTAACGTCGGAACACTGGAAACCCCTCAAAGTCTCCCGCGGATAGTCGATGCGCAAAAGGACTACGATGTGGGTATGCGCAACAACCGATTTGCCAATGTCTGTTTAGCTTTGATTGTGATTTTGCTTGGCGTGATCGCCTTTAAGCAGGAAGTGCTTCCGGCTTATGCAGCAGGAAATGAGCGATTCAGCTTTGAAGTGATTCGCGTCGATGAAGGCAATATCGCGGCAAAGGTGATGCAAGAAACTGATGCCGGTTGGGAGCCTATCGCCGCGCCGATGTGGGCTCCTGTTTATCCCGCGCAAGGCGTTGTTATCTTTCGAAAGCCGAAGTAAATCAGCGCTGTTGTTGCGGAGTCAGAACCGCTACTCAGACTTAGCCGGAGTAGCCGCAGGCTTCGCTTCCGTCTTAGTCTCACTCTTACTCTCGGACCCCTTATCCCCAGCAGCCTTCGACTCGGTCTTCTTACTATCCGAATCCTTAGACTCCGTCGCCTTAGAATCCCCCGACTTTCCGTCGCCAGTAGGAGCCGGCTTCGTCCCACCCTTGCCGTAATCCGTCAAGTACCACCCCGTCCCCTTCAACTGAAATGCCGGCGCGGAAAGCAACCTCTCCAACTCCCCCCCGCAGCCCTCATGCTCAGTCAACGGCGGATCCGAAAACTTGCGAATGACCTCGATCGTCTTGTCACACTTAGAGCAGTGATACTCGTACACCGGCATGGTCGGTTGTTTGTTACTCCAGAACTTTCAGCGCCCGGTTCATCAACTCGTCAACGCCCGGCTTCTTGGCATCGTCCGGAGCCACATCCGCCAAGCTGTCGTCGGCCGCGCCATCGGCCGCCGCCACGTCCGCTTCCGCCTGCAGCACGTTCGGAGTCACACCGTTATCCTGAATCGATTTCCCGTCCGGCGAATAATACTTGGCCACAGAAAGAATCACCGCGCTGCCGTCGTTGAGCGACACCGCGCGCCGCACCGCCGCGTCACCGTAAGTGCGCTCGCCCACCACCTTCGCGCGCTTCGAATTCAGCAGCGCACCCGCCGCGATCTCCGCGCCGCCCGCCGTCGAGCGGTTCACGATCACCGCCAGCGGCAGCTTCGTCACAGCCTTAGACGATTGCGCATTGAAATCTTGCCGAGCCGACTTCTGCCCCAGCGTATAAGTAATCAGCCCGCTGTCTTGAAACAAATTCGCCAGCGCAATCCCTTCCTCGTCCGGACCCGTCGAGCAATGCCGCAGATCCAGCACCAGCTTCTTCGCGCCCTGCTTCTCGAGCGCCGCAATCTGCGCCGCCACTTCGCGCACATGGCCCGGCATCAGACTCTCTAACTGAATCACGCCCGTCTGCCCATCCATCCTGCCCGTCACCGCCGGATAGCTGATCGCCGCCCGCACCACGCTGATCTTTTTGTCTTCCGTCTGCCCCACGCGCAGGACGCCAAATTCCACCGCCGTCCCCGCATCGCCTTCCAGCAACTGCTCCGCGAAAGCCAGCGGCATATCGCGCGTCGAGACATTATTGATGGATTCAATCACATCGCCCGTGCTGAAGCCGCCCTTAGCAGCCGGCGAACCCGGAATCGCATCTTCGACGGCCATGTACCCGAAGCGCTTCGCCAGCACCAGCCCGACGTCGGCTTTCTTCGTGTCCTTGACCCTCAAATATTGTTTGTACTGATCGGCGTTCAAGTAGCTGGCATGCGGATCTATCGACTCCAGCATCCCGTTGATCGCCCCCACCGTCACCGCCTTCATGTCCGGCTCTTCCACGTAATCCGCCTTGATGCGCGACAGCACTTCGCTGTAAACGCCCAGGTTGGTGTAAGGGGAATCCGGCGAGGCGCTCCGTCCCACCGCTCCAAACAACAGCAGTGCGACGATAGCCGAGGAAAAAGCGACAACTAAAAATTGCAAGCGGCGAGGCATATATAAGGACCGCCTTTCTACCTACAGCATACCAGACCACGTATTATGGTCCTTTATATGGAGATCTACCTGCTACGCCACGGCATCGCCGAAGACCGCTCCGCCACCGGCCGCGACGCCGACCGCCGCCTCACCGACGAAGGCCGCTCGAAACTCCGCCGCGTCCTGGAACGCGCCCACCAGGCCGGAGTGAGCCCGTCACTGATCTTATCGAGCCCCCTCCGCCGAGCCCTAGAAACCGCCGAGATCGCCGCCCACGAACTAAGCTATGAAGGAAAGATCGTGCGCATCCCAGCGCTTGTCCCCGAAGCCTCCCCGCAAGAAGTCTGGAACGCCATCCGCGAACACCGCAGCGAATCCGCCGTCCTCCTAGCCGGCCACGAACCGCTATTTTCAGCGACCGTCGCCTACCTTCTAGGTTCAACCCGCGAAATGGTCCACTTCCGCAAAGGCGCCCTAGTCCGCATCGACGTAGAAGCCACCGGCCCCACCCCCGCCGGCGTTCTCGAATGGTTGCTAACCGCCAAATTGGCGTAGCTCCACCCCGGCGAACAGCAGTTTTGAAAGACTATTTCGACCGGCCCTGAATAAGATCTCTCGCCGCATAGAGATCTTTGTTTTCCGGGACGCCACTGGGCAGCTTAGAGATTTGTGACGCGTAGCCATCCAAGACAAGTCTGCGTCCGGCGAGTGTTGCAGGATCAACTGGTTGATCGCCCAAAATATCAGTCGTTCGCCGGGTCTGCCTTGACCAGTTTGCGTACGGCCCCAAGTGCTTTAACCCGATTGGAGTTGCTTTGAACGACCTGTGATCCGCGCCCCGCAGAACAGAATCTCATCCTCGCCCTGTTGTGAGGAATCACGGCTTCGAATTGATTTTTGAATGACCGGAAGCGAGGGCAAGCTGCCACGATCAGAGAGTTGCTCACGGCCCAAGACTGCGCCGCACTTTTTTCCTCAGTCGTTTTCTCAAGAAACTCGATCTGCGGCAGCGGATCAGAGATTCGCCTCAGTTGAGCGTTGCGCAAAGCAATCTGAACCGCCGGCAAGATCTGCCCCGTCTCGTCTGGCCCGAGCCCGCCCGGTGTAATGTTTGCTAGGTAATCCAAGCCCTCCTGAAGCCCGGTCTCCCGAATCCGCTGAATGGCGTATGCACGTACGGACGGGTCTCGAAGAAAGCCCAGCTCGGGGCCCTCGAGTTTCAGCCCGATCCCGCCAGCGACCCCCGCATCGATCGCTTCTGGGTGACCTTCCGCGATCCTCGTCAAGGAGCTGAATGCCACTTGCTGTGAAGGTTGGGATTGAGTCGCGGCGAATATCCGGTTTACGAATTCAAGCTCGATGTTGAAGGGCGCTGGACTCGAAGCGACGCAAACCCCCGCAACCAGTAATATCAACGCCAACAGAATTGACTTCCGCGAGGCATATATAAGGACCGCCTTTCTACCTACAGCATACCAGACCACGTATTATGGTCCTTTATATGGAGATCTACCTGCTACGCCACGGCATCGCCGAAGACCGCTCCGCCACCGGCCGCGACGCCGACCGCCGCCTCACCGACGAAGGCCGCTCGAAACTCCGCCGCGTCCTGGAACGCGCCCACCAGGCCGGAGTCCGCCCGTCACTGATCCTATCGAGCCCCCTCCGCCGAGCCTTAGAAACCGCCGAAATCGCCGCCCACGAACTAAGCTATGAAGGAAAGATCGTGCGCATCCCAGCCCTTGTCCCCGATTCCTCCCCGCAAGAAGTCTGGAACGCCATCCGCGAACACCGCAGCGAATCCGCCGTCCTCCTAGCCGGCCACGAACCGCTATTTTCAGCGACCGTCGCCTACCTTCTAGGTTCAACCCGCGAAATGGTCCACTTCCGCAAAGGCGCCCTAGTCCGCATCGACGTAGAAGCCACCGGCCCCACCCCCGCCGGCGTTCTCGAATGGTTATTAACCGCCAAACTGGCGTAGCCAGTGGTCATAATAGAAAAAGTTTGGAAGTAGAACTCGACTTATTCGGAGCCAATAAGTGCGGCGCCCGCGATCCACGCGGCAGTGGCAAGTGTGGCGCGTGCTTCGGAACCGGTAAGAACGCGCACCTGAATTCTCCCGACCCTCAGTGCCCAAGATGTTCGGGGACCGGCGTTTGCCAGGTTTGCCAAGGAAGCGGAAGGGCCCAGGCGGTTTCTACTGAGGACAAGCGATATTTGATGCCGGATTTTATCGCCCGGCTCCAGTACCGTTTCGAAATTTGGAAATAAGACAAGGGCTCAGATGCGGTGACCGACTGCCCTCCGCCTCCATCTCCCCAGCTCTCAATCACATCGCACTTTGGCCTCACCCCGAATCGCACCACCACCGTTGCATACTGAACTCGCAGTACAGCCTGCGCAGGCTAATCGTTGTAGTTTAGTGGAATCCGCGCCCGTTGCTAAAACAGCGGGATAGCCGTCCTGGAAACATTGTGGAGAGGGCGGGACAGGAGAGAATCGATTCTCTGGTGATCGTTAAAAATTGCCGCGGGAGGAAATGGGAGAGAGCAGAAAACTGGTTGATTCAGTTACTTTTCAGAGACCAGCAAGCCGTCCATGACCTCTACCACTCCGGTGGGCCGCCTTCAAAAGCGGCTCACCGCGAGACGATTTTTTGCAGCTATCTGCGTCCATGGGTTCCCATCTGCGAGCCAATTCTCAGCCGAAGTGTGTCCAAACACCCGCATGATAACCTGAGGTTTCCATGCCCGAAACCAAACAGCCCGCCGGACCCGCCTTCGCGCGTCTAGTCGAAATCATGGCGCGCCTCCGCGCCCCCGGCGGCTGCCCCTGGGATCGCGAACAAAATTTCCAAACCATCAAGCCCTATCTCCTCGAAGAAACCTACGAAGTGATGGACGCCATCGACGCCCAGCGATTGGGAAGGTCTCGCCGACGAGTTAGGCGACCTGCTTCTCCAAGCCGTCTTCTTCGCCCAAATGGCGTCTGAGGAAGCCCGCTTCGACATCGCCGATTCGCTCCTAGCCATCAACAGCAAATTGGTCCGCCGCCATCCCCACGTCTTCGCCGACGGCGACGCGAAAACCTCCGATGACGTCCTCCGCCGCTGGGACGAAATCAAAGCTGTCGAAAAAGAAAGCAAAGGCCAGCCCCGTCCCAAAGGTCTGCTGGACGGCGTCCCACGCTCGCTCCCCGCTTTAGTAGAAGCCCAGAAAATCGCCGCGAAAGCCGCCGGCGTCGGCTTCGATTGGGAAAACATCGACCAGGTTTTTGACAAACTGGATGAAGAGCGAGCCGAAATCCACGCCGCTCGCGCCATCGGCAACCCCGCCGAAATTGAAGACGAAATCGGCGACCTCCTTTTCGTAATCGTCAACATCGCCCGCTTCCTGAAAGTCGATCCCGAACAAGCCCTCCGCAAAACCAATTCCAAATTCCGCCGCCGCTTCGGCCACGTCGAAGAAGGCCTCGCCGCCAACGGCAAAACGCCGCAGCAAGCCACCATCGATGAAATGGAAGCGCTCTGGCAATCCGCAAAACTCCACGAAACTAAACTCAATCAAATATGATGACCGTCCGCGCTCTAACCGGCCGCCACGAGTTCGCCGACGTCGTCAACCTCCAGCGCATGATCTGGGGCTGGGAAGATCTCGACATCTTGCCCGTGCGCTTCTTCGTGGTCGCCAGCGACATCGGCGGCCAGGTCCTGGGCGCCTTTGACGACAATTTCCTCTGCGGATTCTGCGTAGCCATCCCCGGCGTCCGCACCGTCGAACGCGCCTACTTGCATAGCCACATGTTAGGCGTCCTCCCCGAATACCGTGACTCCGGCGCCGGACGAATGCTGAAACTTGCCCAACGCGAAGACGCCCTGGCGCGCGGTTTCCACTTGGTCGAATGGACCTTCGATCCGCTAGAAATCAAGAACGCCTATTTCAACGTAGAAAAACTCGGAGCCATCATCCGCCGCTATCTGCCCAATCATTACGGAATCACCACCAGCCGCCTCCAAGGCGGATTGCCCACCGATCGCTGCGTCGCCGAATGGCATCTCCACCGCCCCCGCCAGGAGTTCACGACGCTCGCCCGCATCCCCGTCCCCACCGGCCTCGACCGCCTCCGCCGCACCGAGCCCACTGAAGTCATCGAAATCCAACAGCGCGTCGCCCGCCTGTTCCAGCAAAATCTCGACGCCGGCCTGGCCGTCACCGGCTTCGAACGCTCCCCCGAATTCGGCACGTACTTATTTTCATCATGGCCTTCCGACTAGATCGCGTCGTCCTCCGCCAGATCCGCATGCCGCTGGTGCATTTCTTCGAAACCAGCTTCAGCCGCACCTATGAGCGCGCCATCGTCCTGGTCGAAGTGATTGCCGACGGCCTTTCCGGATGGGGCGAAGTCACCGCCGGCGAAAACCCCTTCTACAACGAAGAGTGGACCGCATCCATCTGGCCCCTGCTCACCGATTACGTCGCCCCGCGCGTCCTAAACCACGATTTCGAAAGCGCCGCCCAAGTTTACGATCGCACCGCCCACATCCGCGGCCACTTCATGGCGCGCGGCGGACTCGAAGCCGCCGTCTGGGATCTAGAAGCCCGCCGCGCCAACGTCCCGCTCGCGAAACACATCGGCGGCGGCGCCCGCACCCAGATCCCCTGCGGCGTGTCGATCGGAATTCAGGACGGCGTCCCGCAACTCCTCGATAAAATCCAGATCGAACTCGACGCCGGCTACCAGCGCATTAAAATCAAAATCAAACCCGGCTGGGATATCGACGTCGTTCGCCAAGTCCGCGAGAAATTCCCCAACATTCTGCTGATGGCCGACGCCAATTCCGCCTACACGTTAGCCGACACCGAACATCTCAAGCGGCTCGACGAATTCAACCTGATGATGATCGAACAGCCGCTTGCCCACGACGACATTCTTGACCACGCCATCCTACAAGCCCAAATCCAAACGCCCATTTGCCTCGACGAATGTATCCGCACCCCGCATCACGCCGAACAAGCCATCGCGTTGAACGCCTGCCGCATTCTCAACATCAAACTAGGCCGCGTCGGCGGCTTCCACGCCGCCAAACAAGTCCACGATTTCGCTCACGCCCACGGCATCCCCGTGTGGTGCGGCGGCATGCTCGAATCCGGCATCGGCCGTGCCCATAACATCGCGCTGTCGACGCTCCCCGGCTTCACGCTCCCTGGCGACGTCTCCGCCAGCAAGCGCTATTGGAAGCGCGATGTGATCACGCCCCCGGTTGAGATTTCGCCTGAAGGCGCCATCACCGTTCCCACCGCCCCCGGCTTCGGCTACGACCTCGATCTCGATTACCTGAAAAGCATCACTCAGCGGGAGGAAGTCCTCTCTTGAAATCCGGCGGCTTCCTGTCGCTGCTGCGCTCCAATCGTAACTACCGTTTTGCCTGGACCGGCCAAGTCGTCAGCGAAGCCGGTGACAACTTCAACAACATCGCCGTCTTCAGCCTCGCGCTCGCCAACACCGGATCGGGCTTCGTAGTCGCCGCGATTCTGCTCTCGCGCGCCATCTCGATGCTCCCGGCCGGCCCCATCGCCGGCGTCCTTCTCGACCGCATGGATCGCCGCCGCATCATGATCCTCAGCGATCTGGTGCGCGCCGCCGTCGCCCTGGCCTTCATCTTCGCAATCCCCCGCGGCCGTACCTGGCTCCTGTATTTGCTAAGCGGCCTGCTGATGTTCGCGTCCCCCTTCTTCACCAGCGGCCGCGCCGCCATTCTGCCGTCCATCGCCACGCGCGAGGAATTGCACACCGCCAACGCGCTCACCCAACTCACGCAGTGGACCGCGCTCGCCATCGGCTCCTTCCTCGGAGGCATCGCCGTGATCGGCGGTTATCACTTGGCCTTCGCGTTCAACGCTTTTTCGTTTCTATTTTCTGCCGCCTGCATCGCGCAGCTCCGCATCCCCGGCGGCTTTCTCCCCAAGCGGGCCGCCCGCGAAGCGCTCACCGAAGACCGCATCGTCCGCCCCTGGCACGAATACGTCGAAGGCCTGCGCTACCTGCGCGCGACCCCGCTCATCTTCGGCATCGGCTTGATCAACGTCGGCTGGGCCAGCGGCGGCGGCGCGGGACAAATCCTGCTCAGCTTATTCGGCGACGTGGTCTTCCGCCGCGGCTCCGTCGGCATCGGAGCCATCTGGGGCTCGGCCGGCGTCGGCCTCATCATCGGAGCCATCATCGCCCACCGCATCTTCCCGCGCCTCAGTTTCAAAGGCTACAAGATCGCCGTCTCGATTTGCTACATCGTGCATGGCGTCTTTTATTTACTGTTCAGTTTGTCGCCGTCCTTCGCAGCCGCCATCTTTTTTATAGGCGCTTCGCGAGTTGCCGTAGGCGTCAGCTCCGTGTGCAATTCATCGCAGCTTTTGCGCCATGTCGCTCACGAATATCGCGGACGCGTTTTCTCCACCATCGAAACCTGGACCTGGATGACCATGATGGTCTCGATGAGCGTCGCCGGCTTTGCCTCCGATCACGCGAGCCCGCGCGTCATCGGAACCGTTGCCGCGTTCTTCAGCATGTCGACCGCGTTCTGGTGGGGCTGGGCGAATTACGCCGGCAAGTTGCCGGAACCGGCGCTCGCCGGAGTAGCGCCCGAAGAAGTGGAAGTCCACGGGGACCCCGCCGCGTAATCACTTGAGCAGCGCAATCTTTTCGGTGAGCTCCAGCTCGCGTGCCAGATCGAGCGCCGTCTTGCCCTTTTTATCGCGCACAGTTTTGTCAGCCCCCGCTTCGAGCAACACGCGGGCGATTTCCGGATCGAGCGTCATCATCAGCGCCGTCTGCCCCTCCACATTGCGCCGGTTGAGCTGCGCACCCGCCTGAATCAAAACCTTGGCGCTAGCCGCATCCGGAACTTCATGCAGCGGCGTGTTGGCATAAATATTATCCTGCGCGTTCACATCGGCCCCGGCTTTGATCAGCAACCGCGCCACTTCCGCCGGGTTTTCGCCAGGTCGTCCGACCGCGCTTTGCCCCAGCGCATTAAGCGCCGTTCGCCCCGCCGAATCACGCTGATTCACGTCAGGGTGATGCTTCAGCAATTCCTCCACAACCTTTGGATAAGCCGCCGCCGCCGCCGCCTCGAGCGCCGAAAAGTTCTTAGGAAGATTAGGATTCGCCCCCGCGTCAAGCAGCGCGCGGACCTTGGCGACGTCCCCGATCTCCGCCGCGCGCACCAGTTCGGCCTGCCCATAAACGCTCACCGCCATCGCGACTAACAACAACACCCGCGTCACGAACGCAGCTTAGCACCTTCATAATGAAGAAATGGATTCTCTCCAAGGACGCGTGATTCTAGTCACCGGCAGCGCCAAACGCATCGGCCGCGGCATCGCTCTGCGCCTGGCCCAAAGCGGCGCGCGCGTCGCCATTCATTACAGCGGTTCAGCGGAAGCCGCCCGCGCCACCGCCGCCGAATGCGGCAACGCGCCGACGTTTCAAGCCGACCTGGAGCACGTTTCCGAGATCGAGCGCCTGTTCGCTGAAGTCGAGCAACACTTCGGACGCATCGACGGCCTGGTCAACAACGCCGCTCGCTTCACCCGCATCGACCCGCTCAAAATCACCGAGGCCGATTGGGATTCGATCCACGATGTCAACCTGAAAGCCACTTTCTTCTGCTGCCAGCAAGCCGCGCGCCGCATGCTCGCGGGCGACGGCGGCCGCATCGTCAACATAAGTTCGCTAGGCGGCCTGCGCCCCTGGAGCGACCACGCCCATTACTGCGCGTCGAAAGCCGGTGTCATCATGTTGACACGTGCCTTGGCGAAAGCCTTCGCGCCGAAGGTGACGGTGAATTCCGTTGCGCCGGGCGTGATTCCCTTCGGCGAACATGACGAGCGCATCGAGCGATTAATTTGTAAAACCCCGGCGCAACGTGCGGGTACTGCTGAGGAAATCGCCGACGCAGTTATTTATTTTCTGAGCGCGACCAACTTCATCACCGGCCAAGTGCTGGCGGTCGACGGCGGCCTGAGCCAGAAGTAGAAATTGGCCCGTTTCGTGCTCATAAAAGGGCATGCACGAACTACACCGCCAAGCTGCCGAACAGCACGAACTCGCCGCGCGCGCCCATCGCACCGCCGCCGAGCACAATGAAAAAGGCGATAATCCCACAGGAAACTGGCATAACGAACGAGCGCTCGAATTTTCCGACCGGGCCTACCAGCTTGCCAAGGAAGCCCACACGAAATCCGGAAAGATCGAGACCCTTTAATATGTCGACGCGCTATAACAATGGATCGCATTACGAAAATCACCAGCGCGCCGCGGAACTGCATGACGGCGCCGCGCATGCCCATCGCAGTGCCGCCGAGCAGAACGGCAAGCAAGAACATCTGACGGGCCAGGAGCGATCGCGGCAGGCGCTGGAGCACTCGCGGACCGCCTTTGAGCGATCCACCCAGCTTCACCAGGAGGCGCAAAGCGCCACGTTCGGACACGCCGAAATCGCCGCCCGCGCACACGAGTTGTGGCTGGCGAAAGGCTCCCCGGAGGGATCTTCGGAAGCCGATTGGTACGAAGCCGCCGAACAATTGCGATCGCGGACGTGACCACCCTTGGACAGGTGACCAAATATCGTTACGGTTAAAGCCCAACCCACCGCGAATCGGCTCAAAGTGAAGTGGCGCGACCCGTGCACTAAAGTGGGACATGCGCGAGCCAACCGATGATTTCGCCAATTACGACGTAGTTACAGAAGTCCGGCGCGAAGCCGCTCTACTCAAGACCGGAGCCTTGCAAAACGCCATCTTCAACAGCGCCAATTTCTCCAGCATCGCCACCGACGAGAAAGGCGTCATTCAGCTATTCAACGTCGGCGCCGAGCGCATGCTGGGCTATATGGCCGTCGAGGTAGTGGATAAGATCACGCCCGCCGACATCTCCGATCCGCAGGAAGTGATCGCGCGCGCCAAAGCGCTAAGCCTGGAGTTGGCGACTCCGATCACGCCGGGCTTCGAGGCGCTGGTCTTCAAAGCCTCCCGCGGCATCGAGGACATTTACGAGCTGACTTACATCCGCAAAGACGGCAGCCGGTTCCCGGCCGTGGTGTCGGTGACGGCGCTGCGCGACGATCACGGCGGAATCATCGGTTACCTATTGATCGGCACCGACAATACGGCGCGCAAACAGGCCGAAGAGGCGCTGCTCAAGGCCGGGCGCCCTGCAGAGCGCGATATTCAACAGCGAGAATTTCTCCAGCATCGCCACCGACGAAAAGGGCGTGATTCAGCTCTTCAACGTCGGCGCCGAGCGCATGCTGGGCTACACCGCCGACCGAAGTGGTGGATAAGATCACGCCCGCCGACATTTCCGATCCGCAGGAAGTGATCGCGCGGGCGAAAGCGCTGAGCTCATGAACTGGCAACGCCCATCACGCCGGGCTTCGAAGCGCTGGCGTTCAAGGCCTCGCGCGGCATCGAAGACATCTACGAGCTGACTTACATCCGCAAGGACGGCAGCCGTTTCCCGGCCGTGGTGTCGGTCACGGCGCTGCGCGACGCGCAGGGCGGCATCATCGGCTATCTGCTGATCGGCACCGACAACACCGCGCGCAAACAGGTGGAAGCCGAGCAGAAGCAGCTCGACCAGCGCTTGCGGGATCAGCAGTTTTACACGCGCTCGCTGATCGAATCCAACATCGACGCGCTGATGACGACCGATCCCGCCGGCATCATCACCGACGTCAACAAGCAGATGGAAGCGCTCACCGGCTGCACGCGCGACGAACTGATCGGCGCGCCGTTCAAGAATTACTTCACCGATCCGGACCGCGCCGAGGCGGGTATCAAGCGCGTGCTGAGCGGCAGTAAAGTCACCGACTACGAGCTGACGGCACGGGCGCGGGACGGCAAGGAAACCGTGGTTTCTTACAACGCCACCACGTTCCACGATCGTGACCGCAAGCTGCAAGGCGTATTCGCGGCGGCGCGCGACGTCACGGAACGCAAGCGTTTCGAGCGTACGCTGCAGGAAAACAATATCGAGCTGGAGCGCGCCAAAGCCGCGGCGGAAAAAGCCAACCTCGCCAAATCCGATTTCTTGTCCAGCATGAGTCATGAGCTGCGTTCGCCGCTCAATGCGATTCTGGGCTTCGCTCAGCTCATCAGCTCGGAGTTGCCGCCGCCCACGGCTTCGCAGACGGCCAGCGTCGATCAGATTCTGCACGCAGGCTGGTACTTACTCGAGTTGATCAACGAAATTCTGGATTTGGCGCAAATTGAATCGGGCAAGCTGGCGCTGTCGCTCGAGCCGACTTCGCTCGCCGAAGTGATGGCCGAGTGCGAAGCCATGATCGAGCCGCAAGGCCAAAAGCGCGGCATCAGCATGACGTTTCCCATTTTCGACACGCCGTGTTTCGTCGACGCTGACCGGACCCGCGTAAAACAGGTGCTGATCAACCTGCTCTCGAACGCGATCAAGTACAACCAGCCGAACGGGACGGTGGCCGTCGACTGCGCCCTGAGGACGCCGGAACGCATCCGCATCAGCGTGCGTGATAGCGGAGCGGGGCTGCCGCCCGACATGCTGCAGCAATTGTTCCAGCCGTTCAACCGCCTGGGGCAGGAAAACAGCACCGAGGAAGGCACCGGGATCGGCCTGGTGATGAGCAAGCGCCTGGTGGAAATGATGGGCGGATTGATTGGCGTCGAAAGCACCGTGGGCGCGGGTAGCGTGTTTTGGTTCGAGCTCAACGCGGCCGTCGCGCCGCGCTTGGCAATGGATCAATCGGCCTCCGCGGCGGTGGCGGAAACGCAGGTGGCGCAAGGCGCGCCGCTGCGTACGCTGCTTTACGTCGAAGACAATCCGGCGAACTTGATGCTGATAGAACAGTTGATCGCGCGCCGTCCGGACATGCGCCTGCTAAGCGCGCGCGACGCCACGCTGGGAATCAATCTGGCCCGTGAGAAACAGCCGGAAGTGATTCTGATGGACATCAATCTTCCCGGCATCAGCGGCATCGAAGCGCTCAAGATCCTGCGCGGAGATCCGTCGACCGCCCACATCCCGGTGGTGGCGCTGAGCGCCAACGCCATGCCGCGCGACGTCGAAAAAGGCTTGCAGGCCGGCTTCTTTCGCTATCTCACCAAACCGATCAAGGTGAATGAGTTCATGGAAACGCTGGAAGTCGCGCTCGAACACGCGGCCCTGGCGGCCGTTCCGGCGAAGTAATGGTCACCGCCAGCCGACATCCTGAATGCCAGAATTCTGGTGGTGGACGATAAGCCCGCCAACGTGCAGTTGGTCGAGCGCATGCTGCAGGGCGCCGGTTATACCTCGATCGAATCGACCACCGACCCCTGCGCGGTGTGCGATTTGCACCGCCGCAACAGCTACAGCCTGATCCTGCTGGATCTACAAATGCCCGGGCTGGACGGCTTTCAGGTAATGGAAGGCTTGAAAGAAATCGAGGGCGACGGCTATCTGCCGGTGCTGGTGATTACCGCGCAGCCCGCTCACAAACTGCGCGCGCTCGAAGCCGGCGCCAAGGATTTCGTCAGCAAGCCGTTTGATCTGGCCGAGCTGCGGGCGCGCGTCCGCAACATTTTGGAAGTGCGCCTGCTTCACCTCAAAGCCCGCGAGCACGGCCGTATCTTGGAGGAAACGGTGCGCGAGCTGCAGGCCAGCCGCGAGCTGATTCAGAAAAAGAGTGAGGAAGAGTTAGCCCTCGCACAGCAGACGCAGGAGAGCCTGCTGCCGCGCTGCCTGCCGCTGTTTGAGAACTTCCGCATTCACGCTTTCAATAACCCGACGCGCTA
Organism: Bryobacterales bacterium; assembly: GCA_963710155.1. Classification (GTDB taxonomy): domain Bacteria; phylum Acidobacteriota; class Terriglobia; order Bryobacterales; family Bryobacteraceae; genus Palsa-187. Next base: position 126,049 of record CAVPZQ010000015.1, read on the forward strand.
CGTGGGCGGGGATTTCTACGACTTTCTGCAACTCGGTTCGGGCGAATGGATGGGAGTGTTGGCGGATGTGTCGGGCAAAGGCATGTCAGCGGCGCTGTTGAGCTCGATGGTGTTGGGAGCGCTCAGCATGGAGTTCCACGCCGGAACGCGGGCGGAGGAAGTCCTGAGCCGCGTGAATCGTTTACTGCGGCAAAAATCGCTGCCGTTCCAGTTCGTCACGCTCTTCGTGTTTGTCATGGGACCGGATGGCGGCGGCCAATTCATCAGTGCGGGACACAATATCGCATATCTATTCCGCTCGATCACGGGAAAGATCGAAGCCTTGAGCCCCGAAGCGTTTGCGCTGGGCATGTTCGATAACGTGTGCTACGCAACGCGAACGGTCCAGTTGGATGCGGGCGATATTCTGCTGGTTTATTCCGACGGCCTCACGGACGCGGAAAATAAGCGGGAAGAAATGTTCGGCGAGGAGCGCTTGCTGGAGTTGATGCGGCAGGCGGCGCCGGCCGGAAGCCATGTCCTCGAATACAAGCTTTTGCGGGCCATCGAAGAATTCACCGAGGGCACGCCGCAAACCGACGACATCACCTTCGTGATCGTCGAAAAAACCGCCGCCTAGCTGCTGGCTCTCTCCGCCACCAGCATGGATTCCATGATTTGATCGGAGACCTGTTTCACACCGGCGGGCGAGTGCGTTAGAAACAACGTGTTGGTCTTGTCGCTCTCGCCGATGGCTTTCAGGGTGTCGAAATATTGGGTCACCATCACCAGTTGCATGACCTCTTTGGCCGACGCGCCTTCGACAACTTTTTGGAATTGCTCGATCGAAACCTGCAAGCCTTCGATAATGGCCTTGCGTTGGTTGGCGATGCCCTGGCCTTGCAACGCGGTGCTTTCGGCTTGGGCTTCCGCTTTTTTTACGACCAGGATCTTTTCCGCTTCGCCGCGCGCGTTGGCAGCGACTTGCTCGCGCTGCGCGGCATTGATGTCGTTCATGGCGGATTTCACTTTGGCGTCGGGAACAATATCGGTTACCAACACGTTGACGATTTCATAGCCGAAGCCTGCCATGTCGACGTCGAGTTCCTGCTTGACCGCGGCGGCGATGCTCGACTGGCTGGCGAATACTTCGTCCAGCGTCATGCCGGGTACGTGTCCCAGAATGACCTGTTCCACATAGGATTTTATCTGCGCCACCGGGTCAGCCAGTTTGTAATAGGCGTCGAAAACTTTCTCGGGACGTACCCGGTTCTGCACGGAAATAGGAATAGTGACGAAGACGTTGTCCTTGGTTTTGGTTTCCATGGTCAAGGTGATCTGGATCACACGCAGGCTGACGCGGCCGGCCACGGTGTCGAAGAAGGGAGATTTCCAGTTGAGTCCGGCTTCGGCGATGCGCAGGAATTTGCCGAAGCGCGTGATCACCGCGACCTCGGCGGTGTTGACGGTGAAGAAGCTTCCAAAGATCACGTACAGCCCCATAAAGGCCACGATCGCCAACAAAATCAGAGACAATTGCGCCACAAAATCCTCCTTCTGTGTTTCAAATCGAGTATATAGGAAATGCTGTTCGCACTTCGACGGAGTGTTCTTTGTGGTCGTCGATCAGAGTGATCCAGGGCTCTTGCGACGTGGCGCCGTCGAGCGCCAAACTGGCGGCTTCACCGGCGGAGGCTTTGACGATATGAATGTGATAAACCGTTTCACGATAGCGGTAGTGGATGGTGAATGCGGTCCAGGTTTCGGGCATGCAAGCGTCGATGTGCAGCTTCGATCCTTCGACGCGCAAGCCCAGCAGGGATTCCATGATCAGGCGGTAAGTCCAGCCGGCTGAGCCGGTGTACCAGGTCCAGCCGCCGCGGCCGATGTGGGGCGCGACCGCGTAGACGTCGGCGGCGACAACGTAGGGCTCGACCTTATATTTGGCAATCTGGTCCGCGGAGGAAGCGTGATGGATCGGATTGATCATGCCAAAGAGTTCCCACGCCCGTCGGCTGTCGCCCAGGCGCGCGAACGCCATGGTGGCCCAGATGGCGGCGTGCGTATATTGGCCGCCGTTTTCGCGCACGCCAGGAACGTACCCTTTGATATAGCCGGGATTGAGCGCGGAGTGGTCGAAGGGCGGATCCAAAAGTTGAATCAACGCGTCCTGGCGGTGGACCAGCAATTTATCGACGGAGTCCATGGCGGGGCGGGTGCGTGCGGGGTCGCCGGCGCCCGAGAGCACCGACCAGCTCTGCGGGATCGAATCGATACGGCACTCGGGATCGTTTGCGGAGCCCAGCGGTGAGCCGTCGTCGAAGTAAGCGCGGCGGTACCATTCGCCATCCCAGCCATGCTGGTCGATGCTTTCGCGGAGGCGCGCGATTTCGCTGTGGCAGCGCTCACTGAACTCGTTATCGGCGCGTGCGCTGGCAAGCGGCGCGAACTGCGCGAGGACGTCGCACAGGAAGAACGCCAGCCAGACGCTCTCTCCTTTGCCGTGCTCGCCTACTAAATTCATGCCATCGTTCCAGTCGCCGGTGCCCATCAGCGGAAGTCCGTGTTCGCCGCTGCGCAGGCCGTGCAGGATGGCGCGGGAGCAGTGCTCGTAAAGGCTGGCGGTGTCATCGGAACGGCGCGGCAGATCGTAGTAAGAATCTTCGCCGGGGCTGAGCAGGCGGCCTTCGAGGAAGGGCGCGCGCTCGTCGAGGACTCCGGTGTCGCCGGTATGGTTAACGTAACGGCAGGTGGCCAGGACCAGCCACAGAAAGTCGTCGGAACACAAGGTACGCACGCCGCGGCCGAGCGGCGGATGCCACCAGTGCTGGACGTCGCCTTCTTTAAACTGCCGCGACGCGCAGAGCAGCAAATGCTGGCGGACTAAATGTGGCTCCGTGTGGACGATCGCCATCACGTCCTGCAATTGATCGCGGAAGCCGAAGGCCCCGCCGGATTGATAGAAGCCGCTGCGCGCCCAGATGCGGCAGGCAAGCGTTTGGTACAACAGCCAGCCGTTGCCCAGAACGTTGACCGACGGATCAGGCGTGTCGATGTTGACGGCTCCCAAAGTGTGATTCCAATATTGCCAGACGGCACGCAGCGACTCGCGCGCCACCGTCGAGCCGCGGTAACGGCGGATCAGATTGCCGGCATCATCGGCGTCGCGGCCCGCGCCGATGGTGAAGACAATTTCGCATTCGTCGCCCGCGGCGAGTTCGAAAGAAATGTGCATGGCGGCGCAGGCGTCCAGGCCCGCGCCCACTTTGCCGGAGAGGCGAATGCGGCTCAGCGCGGCGGGCGCGGAGATGTTGCCGTTGCGGCCGATGAATTCGGCGCGATCTCCGGTCAACGTTCGCGTCGCGCCTTTTAAGCCGGACCAGCTGGCGTCGAAAAACGCTACCCGCTCGCCGAATTCAGAGCTGTAAGGATTGCGCGCCAGCAGCGCACCGGTCGAGGCATCGACGGCGGTCGTCATGTGCATGGTGGATTTGGGGCGCAGATCGCCCAGCACCCATTCGGCGTATCCGGTGGCGGACAGCTTGCGCGGCTTGCCGGAAATATTGCGCAGCTTGATCACGGAGAATTTGACGGCCGCGTCCATGGCCACGTAAACCCACAGCTCGGAGACAATGCCGCCCTCGCTGTGCTCGAAAACGCTGTAGCCGAAGCCGTGGCGGCTGATGTAATCGCCTTTGCCGCGCGCGGGGAGCGGCGTGGGCGACCAATACGCTCCGGTCTCCTCATCGCGTAAATAAAACGCTTCACCGTCGGAATCGCCGACCGGGTCGTCCGCCCAGGGCGTGAGGCGGAATTCGTGGGCGTTTTCACTCCAGGTGTAGGCCAGGCCGCTCTCTGAGATGACCGTTCCGAAGTTGGGATTGGCCAGCACGTTCACCCACGGCGCGGGCGTAGTTTGTCCGGCGCCGGTGGTGATCACGTATTCGCGTCCATCGGGGGTAAATCCGCCCAAGCCGTTTTGGAACAGCAGATCGCGCACGGGGGAATGAGCGACGGGGGCGGCGAGCGCGGGGCGGTTCTTAGCAGGCGCGAGGCGCGGCACGGCAGCGTCGCGCATCCCCTCGCCAATTCGGCTTTGAATGATCTGATCGATCAGAGTGCCGCGCTTATCGGTGAGAATCGCGCGGGCGACGGTTTCGAGCAGAATGCGATCTTCAGTGGACATCTGCTCGGCGGCTCGGACGAAAATGCCGCCGGGACGGTCGGTGACATTGGCTTCGATGCCGGCGGCGATCAGGCCGAGAATCTGCTCCTGCAACTGCTGGCGGTAGCCGGCCTGGTCTTCGTTCCAGATGACCAGATCGACGGCGAGTCCTTTATATCGCCAATAGGCGTGGGCCTGGACCAACTGGCGAACTAAGTCGATATTGGCGGGGTCAGCGATTTGCAGCAGTACGATGGGCAAATCGCCGGAGATGGCGTGTCCCCACAGGCCCGATTGTCCGCGGCGGTTTTGCAGCAGCGTCGCGGGGTTGGCGCGCAGCGAAAGATTGGCGTAGAGCACCGAACTCGCCAGGCGTTCGTAGAGTTGCGCGTCAGACTCGCTGGCATTCAACTGGCGCAGGGCCACTTGGCTGTGGGTCCACGCCAGATCGAAAACGCGATCGGCCAGGCGTGGGTCCTGATATTTCTCGAGCAGGCCCAGGCAGACTTCGCGGGTTTCGCCGACGCCCGAAACGATGTTGACGGTTACCGATTTCCCGGCGGCAATGGTGACGCGGTAGCGAATGGCGACCACGGGATCGAGCACCGAGCCGGAGCTGTTCGAAAGCGGTCCGGGCTCGGACATCGCGCGCGGAAGCGCGACCGTGTTGCCGCGTCCGATGAACTGCGCGCGGTCGGTCTCGTAGGAAACCTCCGCGTTATTCGCGCCCTCGGTGGCCATCAAGTGAAACATCCATGGGACCGGTTCGTCGACGGAGCGGGGGCGGCGCGAGCATAAAATGGCCTGGCGCTGCGCCAGAATTTCAGTCTGCACGAACAGATTGCTGAACGCCGGATGCAGCGCATCCGCCGCGGCCGACGTGAGCACCACTTCGGCGTAGCTAGTGATCTCGATGGTTTTCGCGCGCGAGTGGTGATTGGTCACCGTGACACGGCGCAACTCGATGTCGTCTTCGGGCGAAACGGCAATCTCGGTGTGGGTATCGAAATTGCCGTCGCGGCGGCGAAACTGCACGCGGGCTTCGGCGAAAATCGCTTCGTAGCGATCCGGCCGGTCGAGCGTGGGCTGATACGCGGTGGACCAAAACTCGCCGCTGGCGGTGTCGCGCACATAGCAGAACGTGCCCCAGGGGTCGCGCGTGGTGTCTTCGCGCCAGCGCGTCACGGCGAGATCTTTCCAGCGGCTGTAGCCGCCGCCTGCGTGCGTCACCATCACGTGATATTTTCCGTTCGACAGCAACTGCACTTCGGGCATGCTGGAGTTGGGGTCGGTGAAGATGCGGAAGGGCGGCTCCAAGGGAGCCGCGGCGGTTCGTAAACTCGAAACTTCGGCGGCTTGCGAATAGAAGGCGGTGGCGCGGGGGATGCGTTCCTGGAGTAACAAAGTCGTGGCTTGGAATTGCAAATCCGCCGCGAAGCGTTTTTGCATGGGGCGGTTGAGCAGCGCGTAAGCGAACGAAAGCAGGCTCATGCCCTGGTGGTGCGCCATGAAGGAGCGCACCACGGCACAGGTTTCACCACGCGGCAGGCGCGATTCGGTGTAGTCGAGGGCTTCGTAGAATCCGTAGCGGCCTTCGCGATGTTCTTCGCTGAGGCGCACCAGATTCCGGCAGGCGGGCTCGGGCGCGACCATCAGGGCCATGGCAGACGCATAGGGCGCGATGACTAAGTCATCGGCAAGTCCGCGTTTGAGGCCCAGGCCCGGCACGCCGAAAGCGCGGTACTGGTAATTGAGATGAACGTCAATGGTGTTGTAGCCGCATTCCGAAATCCCCCACGGCACGCCGCGCTTTTTGCCGTAGTCGATCTGGCGCTCCACCGCTGCCTGATACGTCTGGTCGAGCAGCGTGTTTTCGTAAGTGGGCATCACCAGCAGCGGCATCAGGTATTCGAACATGGAGCCGCTCCAGGAGATGAGCACCGGTTCGCCGCCGGCGCTGGCCAGCAAACGGCCCAGGGCGAACCAGCTTTCCTGCGGAAGCTGTCCTTGCGCGATGGTCACGAAATTACACAGGCGGGCTTCGGAGGCAAGCAGATCGTAATAGCTGTCATCGCGGCGCGAGGCTTCCACTTGATAACCGATGGCCAGCAGGCGGCGGGTTTTGTCAAACAGGAAATCGTATTCGGCGCGGGCCAGCACGGCGCACTGCTGGGCCAATCCTTCGAGCGCCAGAATCATGCTGCGAGCCTGTGCGCTGGAGCCTTGCGCGGCGAGCTCACGCAGCGTGTGAACGCGCTCCGCCGGAAGCCACGAACGAAGTTCGTCCGACGCGCTGTGACATTGGCGGACCAGCGCTTGCGACCATAGCGCGATGTCGCCACCGGCCGTGACAGCGAGGCTCGATACGGCGGCGTCGACGGCAGCCGTGAAGTTCTCGATGGACGAAGCATCGCCTGGCGCCGTTGCGAATCCTGCAGGGCCGCCGCAATCTTCGAGAAGCGCCAGCGTGTCGCCCAGGCCGTCGAAGACACAGGCTCTTGCGATCCGGTCGTCGGGTAACGCCAATAACCCGGCGCGCAGCGTCAGCAGATGGCCGGCGAGGTTGCCGCTATCGACCGTCGAGACATAGAGCGGCGTGAGCGGGCGTAGCGTTTGGGTGTCGTACCAATTGTAGAAATGGCCCAGGTGCCGTTCCATCGTCTGCATGCTGGCGAGCGCGCGCGAGGTGCGCTCGATGAGCTCGGCGGCGCCAATGTAACCGAAGTCATAGGCGGCCAGGTTGGCGAGCAGCGCCAATCCCATATTGGTGGGCGAGGTGCGGTGCGCGACTATGGCGAGAGGATGCTCCTGATAATTGTCGGGCGGCAGCCAATGATCCTCGGCGGTGACGAAGGTTTCAAAGAACAGCCAGGTTTTGCGAGCTAGCTTGCGCAGAAAGATAACTTGTTCCGCGTCGAGTTTGCTGCGGTGGACGGCGATAGGGAGCCCCATCAGCCACGCCATGACGGGCGAGAGAAACCACAGGCCCAGGAGCAGGACCGCGGGCAGCAGCACCTCTGAACGGCGGTTCGCCAAAAAGATGTAGGCGGCGATGGCGGTCGCAGGTGCGATCCACATGGCTTTCACGGAGGCAGTGAGGCTCGGACGCACGGTTTCATTGGTCGACACGGCCCATTCGAGCAGGCGCTTGCGGGTGATCGCCATGCGCCACAGCGTGCGCAGAATCGCGTCCAGGCTGAAGAAGGCTTCGTACGGCAGGCAAGCGAGGCCGAAGCCGGCTTGCGCGAAGCGGCGGCGAGTGGCGCGGGCCACGGCGGCCAGGTGCTGGCTCCAGAGAATGTCGTCGGGGCGGCGGAAGGCTTCAAACAGTGATGTGAGAATGGAGGGCGCGGTGAGAATCGCGACCACCGTGAAGGTCCAGAGCCAGGGTCGCGATAAGCGGCACCAGGCGAGCAGCAGTAAAAGCGTGGCCGCGGCGGGAACTAAACTGCGGCGGAGATTGTCGAAGATTTTCCAGCGCGAGAGCGCCGACAACGGATTACGCAGCGAGTGTCCCGCGAAGCCGGGAACGCGTGGCAGCAGCCAGCGCAGAATCTGCCAGTCGCCGCGAATCCAGCGATAGCGGCGCTTGACGTCGGAACTGTAGAGCGCCGGATCGGTTTCAAAGAGTTCCACATCGCTCAAGAGTCCGGCGCGGGCGTAGCAGCCTTCGAGCAAGTCGTGGCTGAGGATGCGGTTTTCGGGAAAGCGTCCTTTGAGCGATTGCTCGAAAGCATCAACGTCGTAAATTCCTTTGCCGATGAAGGAGCCTTCGCCGAACACGTCCTGATAGACGTCGGACACGGCGCGCGTATAAGGATCGATGCCGGCTTCGCCGCCGCACATGCGGGCGTAGTTGGAGCGGTTGGCTCCGGGCAAACTGGGCGCGACGCGCGGCTGCAAGATTCCATAACCTTCGCATACGCGCTGCTGCTGGTGGTTATAGCGCGCGCGGTTCAGCGGATGCGCCATGGTGCCGACGCATTGCCATGCGGTCTCGCGCGGGAGCTGCGTATCGGTATCGAGGGTGATGACGTACTTGACGCCGGGGAGCACGGAGGTGTCGCCCACGACTAACATAAAACCGTTTTTTTCCGTGAAGTCGTGGGAAGGGCGCAGCAGGGCGTTGAGGGCGGCCAGCTTGCCGCGTTTGCGCTCGTAACCCATCCAGATTTTGTCGCGCGCTTCCCAGCTGCGCGGGCGGTGGAACAGAAAAAAGGGATCGCTGGAAGCTCCGTGGTATTTCAGGTTGAGCGCTTGAATGCCGCGCTGCGCCAGCGTGAGCAGGCCGTCGTCTTCGGGCATGGTGGCGGCGGGCGCGTCGACGAAGTCAGTCAATAGGCCGAAGTATAAGTGGTCGCCGCGATTCGCCAGGAAGCGCACTTCGAGCGCTTCGAGCAGCGAATCGAGGCCGGCCTTGCTCGAGAGCATGGTGGGGACCACCACCAGCGTGCTCGATTCCGGTGGGATGCTCACGGAAAAATCCATGCGCGGCAAGGGATGGGGGCGCACGAAGGCCGTGGTCAGCCAGTTCACAAATGCGATGGCGAAATGGGCAATCAAGAAAATCGCCAGTGCGGCGGTAAGCGCCAGCAGCCAGTCCGGCGTATTCACGCTATCGAGCATCGCCACTAAGCTGAGGCCGAAGACGGCGGTGCTGAGAAAAATGCCGCCTCCGTAGAGCAGCACGGGAAGGCGGCGGCCGCAGTGCTCGACGGCGCGCGGCACGGAGCGGCGCAGGCCCACGGCTTTTTCGAGCTGCGGGACGCCGTGGTCGATTAAATAGAAACCGGTGTCGGCGGCGCGGTCCTCGGGGCCGCACTCGACGGAGCTTTGCGCGGAAAGGCGGATAGCCGTACGCGCCACGTCGCTCTCTGAAAGAGCGCAGCGCTTGGCGATTTTCTCGACCGACTGGCGGTAGCGGTCGCGCGTCGCGAAATCCATTTTCGCGTGGGTGCCGTCGGGGTTCGAGCGGAAGATGTGCTCGACGGCGCTTAAGTCCTCGACGAAGTCGCGCCAGTTCATGGCGCCCAACAGGCGCAGGCTGCCAATGCTGTTGCTCATCGAAACCTGGTTGGCGGCTTGCTGCTGGTTTTCGGACTGCACCAGTTGATCGATGGTCAGGCTGCTCTGCGAGAGGCGCTGCTCCATCCAGGTGAGCGGCAGTGCCAGCGCCGGGCTTTGGCCTTGCAGGCGGCGCGAGAACTCGGCGACGAAGGCGCTGGCCATGGGCGGGTCGGAACGGGCCATGTCGGCGATCAGCAGGATGAGTCCGTTGGGGTCCACTTCGACGATGGCGGTCATCTTGTCAGCCCAGTAATCGGCGCGAGTGCGATCGGCGCCGGCCGCGGAAATAAGCGCGCTGACGCGGCGCAGATTTTCGATCAGCGCCAGGCGCGCCATGATGGGGATGGCCCACAGCTCGCCCAGCTTCAGAGTGGTGACGGTTTGATAGGAAGCGAGGAAGCGGCGTAGGCCGTCGGGGTCGAGGCGGCCGTCGGTGTGCGAAATGGTTTCGAGCACGATGTCGTAGACGCGCGGCAGTCCGGCGGAGGGTCCTTTCGACAAGCGCGGGAGCTCGCGGCTGTAGCCTTTGGGGAAGTGCCGGCGGGCGGTGCGGATTTGTTCTTCGATGAGATAGAAGTTATCGAGCAGCCATTCACCGGCCGGGGTGGCACGGCGGTTTTCTTTGATGGCCTCCGCAAGCAGCGAGTGGGCCGCGATCAAGACGTTTTCGTTTTCGGTGAGGCGCGACAAAAGCTGTTCGGCGTGGCGCCCGGAGATGACGGCGTGGGAGCCCGCCAACGTTTGGGCGTGCTGGTCCATTTGGTCGGCGTTGAAAAGCTCGGCGCGGAGGGGAGCTTCGTCGAGCCTAAGCATGCGTCAGTGACCGTATTTGGTCACTTGACCCGCTATGGTCAGGACGAGAACAATCGGAGGTAAACCCAGCAGTTGCCACGCTGGGAGTAAGGCATTTCGGGGGCCAATTTTAGAGAGTTTGATTGAGAATCGTCTCGGCTTGTTCTTTGCGGAAGGCGTCGAGTTTTTCTTCGAGATCGGGGCGCTGGAGGGCCAGGATGGCGATGGCTAAGAGGGCGGCGTTGATGGCTCCGGCTTTGCCGATGGCCAGGGTGCCGACGGGGATTCCGGCGGGCATCTGGACTGTGGAGAGCAGGGAATCCATGCCGCGCAACATTTGGCTTTCCATGGGGACGCCGAGCACGGGCAAAAGGGTGTGAGCGGCGAGGACTCCGGCGAGGTGCGCGGCGCCCCCGGCTGCGGCAATGATCACTTTCAATCCGCGGGCGCTGGCGCCGGAGGCGAACTCGGTGGCGGCCTGCGGCGTGCGGTGGGCGGAGAGCACGCGGCTTTCGTGAGGGACGCCGAAGCGGGTGAGCGTTTCGCTCGCGTGCTTGATGGTTTCCCAATCGGACTTGCTGCCCATGATGACGGCGACGAGAGGTGCGGGTGTGGAGGGAGTCATAGAGAATTTTCTATTGTCGCAAAAATAGGGACGAAGCCTGATTTCGCCTGTGTCCCGCCAACAAATCAGGCTCCGTCCCTATTTTTTACGCTAGACGCTTTTTGAGTTCGTTGTCGACGGCGTCCATGAAGGCTTCGGTGGTCAGGTACGGGTGATCGGCGCGGATTAGGGTGGCCAGGTCCTTAGTCATCTTGCCGGATTCGACTACGTCTACGCAGACCTTTTCGAGGGTGTGGGCGAACTTTACTACTTCTGGAGTCTTATCCATGTTGCCGCGGTATTGCAGGCCGCGGGTCCAAGCGTAGATGGACGCGATGGGGTTGGTGGACGTTGGTTTGCCTTGCTGGTGCAGGCGGTAGTGGCGCGTTACGGTGCCGTGGGCGGCTTCGGATTCGATGGTCTTGGCATCGGGAGACATCAGGACGGACGTCATTAGTCCGAGTGAACCGTAGCCTTGCGCTAGCGTGTCGGATTGGACGTCGCCATCGTAGTTTTTGCAGGCCCATAGATATCCGCCGGTCCACTTCAGGCTGGCGGCTACCATGTCGTCAATCAGGCGGTGTTCGTAGGTCAAGCCGGCGGCGTCGAAGCGGGGCTTGAATTCGCGCTCGAAGATTTCCTGGAAGAGATTTTTGAAGCGGCCGTCGTAGATTTTCAGAATCGTATTTTTGGTGGATAGATACACCGGATAGTGGCGGTCTAGAGCGTAGGTGAAGCAGGCGCGGGCGAAGCCGGAGATGGAATCATCGAGATTGAACATGCCCATCACGACGCCAGGGCCGGGGGCTTTGACGATTTCGCGTTCGATGGGAGCGCCGCCGTCGTCGGGGGTCCAGCTTACTTTGAGCGATCCGGCTGAGGGGAATTGAAAGTCCGTCGCGCGGTACTGATCGGCGAAACCGTGGCGGGCGACGACTACAGGTTTGTCCCAATGAGGCACGATGCGCGGGACGTTTTGGCAGATGATAGGTTCGCGGAAAATGGTGCCGTCTAGAATGTTGCGGATGGTGCCGTTGGGGCTCTTCCACATTTTCTTGAGGCCGAATTCCTTGACGCGGGCTTCGTCGGGGGTGATCGTCGCACACTTTACCGCGACGCCGTATTGCTGCGTGGCTTTAGCGGAGTCGATGGTGATCTGGTCGTCGGTTTCGTCGCGCTTCTCGATTGAGAGATCGTAGTATTTGAGGTCAATATCCAGGTAGGGGAGGATGAGGCGCTCGCGGATCCACTGCCAGATGATGCGCGTCATCTCGTCGCCGTCCATTTCGACGACGGGGTTCTTGACCTTTATCTTGGCCATCTAAAGTGAGAGCTCCTAGGGGTGGGGTAAACTTAACATTATCGCCGATAGCGTGGCGAAAACGCTAGTGCGCACCCAAAATTCTTAATGACTACAGAGCCGTTATTCCAGCCGTTTACGCTACAGAAGCTGACATTGCAAAATCGGATCGTGATGGCTCCGATGACGCGGTCGAAATCGCCGGGCGGGGTTCCGGGCGCTGACGTCGCGGCTTATTATCGGCGGCGGGCGGAGGGCGGCGTGGGGCTGATTGTTACGGAGGGGACTTCGATTCCGCATCCGGCGGCGGTTTTCTATCCAGATGTCCCGCGGTTTTATGGCGACGATGCGCTGGCGGGGTGGAAGCGAGTCGTCGAGGAAGTGCACGCGGCGGGCGGGGTGATTTTTCCGCAGTTGTGGCATGTGGGCGTGATGCGCGATCCGGCGCATCTGCTGCCTGCTGGGGTCGAGCCGATGAGCCCTTCGGGATTGCGGGTGCCGGGGGAGAAGTCAGGCGTGGCTATGACGCAGGGGGATATCGACGCTGTCATTCGGGCGTATGGCGAGGCGGCGGCTTCGGCGAAACGGTTGGGGTTCGACGGGCTGGAAATCCACGGGGCGCACGGGTATTTGATCGATCAATTTTTCTGGGAAGGCACCAATCAGCGCAGCGATCGCTATGCGGGGAGCATTGCGGCCCGTGCCACCTTCGCGGTGGAAGTGTTGCGGGAAGTGCGGCGCGCGGTGGGTCCGGGATATCCGGTGGTGCTGCGTTTTTCGCAATGGAAGTTGCAGGATTACGCGGCGAAGCTGACGACGACTCCGCAGGAATTGGAGCAACTGCTCGCGCCGCTGGTGGAAACTGGCGTGGACGCATTTCACTGTTCGAGCCGGCGGTTTTGGGATGCCGAGTTTGCGGGGAGCAATCTGAATCTCGCTGGGTGGACTAAGAAGTTGACGGGGCTGCCGACGGTGACTGTTGGGTCGGTCACGCTTAACGAAGAGTTCATGACTACGTTCCGCTCGGACGAAGGTGCTGCGGTTACCGGGCTCGCCGATCTCGTGGAACGGTTGGCGCGCGGTGAGTTCGATCTGGTGGCGCTGGGGCGGGCGTTGATCGTGAATCCGGATTGGCCTAAGCAGGTGCGGGACGGCAAGCTGAGTGAACTGCGGCCGTTCCATCGGGACGCGCTGGCGACTCTGGTATGAAACGAATTTTAATCGCGATCTTGGCGGCGGTGCCGGCTTGGGCTGCGGAGATTCCGGTGGTTTTGTATTCAGGGTTGGGGGCTTGGCATCACGCGATTGCTACGCGGAACGCGGAGGCGCAGAAGTTTTTCGATCAGGGGCTGAGTTTGCTGTACGGTTTTAATCGCTATGAAGCGCTACGGTCGTTTCGTAAAGTGGCCGAGTTGGATGCGCAGGCTCCGATGGCTTATTGGGGGATCGCGATGGCGCTCGGTCCGCACGTCAATATGGACGGCGATGGCGACGTCGATTTGAAGGCCGGGTGCGAAACGCTGCAAACGGGGCTGCATTTGACGGGTATTGCCGAGAGCGAGCGCGCGTACTTGGAAGCGGCGGCTACGCGGTGTCCGGCTTACGATCCGCCAAGATATATCGCAGCGATGAAGGCGCTGGCGGGGCGTTATCCCGACGATCTGGACGCGCAGACTTTGTACGCGGAAAGCCTGATGATTCCGATCCGCTGGAAATGGTATGCGGCGGATGGGACTCCGGCGGCGGGTGAGCTGGAGGCGGAGCATGCGCTCGAAGGCGTGATACGGCGCTGGCCGACGCATGCGGGTGCGAATCATTTTTACATTCACGCGGTGGAATCTTCGAAGACTCCGGAGCGTGCCGTGCCGAGTGCGCAACGGTTAATGGCGATTGTGCCGGCGGCTGGACATTTGGTGCACATGCCGGGGCATATCTGGCTGGTGCTGGGCGACTGGGAAACGGCGGCTTCGGTGAATGAGCGGGCGGCGGAATTGGACCGGCGCTACTTCGCTTCTAGCAACGTTACGACTAGCGCCTATAGCGGTTACTACGTTCACAATCTGCATTTCATTCTTTACTCACGGCTGATGCAGGGGCGGCGGGCGGAGTCGCTGCACGCGGCGGAGGGATTGGCGCGCGGGATGGCTCCGATGATGACGGCGATGCCGGAGATGGCATCCATGATGCAGCCGTTCGCGGCGTGGCCGGTGTTTACGCAGGTCCGATTGGGCGAGTGGGACGCGGTGATGAAGCTGCCGCGGCCGGATGACAAGCTTTCGATTGGCTTGGCGATCTGGCACTATGCGCGGACGCTGGCGCTGATGGCTCGCGGGGATCGGGCGGGGGCGGTGCAGGAGCAGCGTGGGTTTGAGGACGCGCGGGCGAAGGTTCCCGCGGATTCGGGTTGGGGCAACAATCGGGCGGCGGATGTTTTGGCGATGGCTGGCGAGATTCTGGCGGGGCGCGTCGCCGATTCTCCTGCGCTGGCGGTCCCGCATTGGGAGCGGGCTGTTGCGATGCAGGACGCGTTGGTTTATGACGAGCCGCCGGCTTGGTATTATCCGGTGCGCGAATCGTTGGGAGCGGGGCTGCTGCGCGCGGGTCGGGCGGGGGACGCGGAGGCGGTCTTTCGCGAGGGGATCGCGCGCGTGCCGCGCAACGGGCGGATGCTGTTTGGGTTGATGGAGAGTTTGAGCGCGCAGGGGAAGACGGACGCGGCGGAGTTGGTGCGCCGTGAGTTTGACGCGGCTTGGCAGAAGGCCGACGTCAAACTCGCGATCGATACGTTGTGAACGGTTAGCGCGCCAGCGGGTCGGGGCGGATTTGGAATTTTACGATCTTGCCTTTGGTGCCTTTGCCGCCTTCGATGTGCCACACGAAGTGGGTTCCGTAATTTGAGTAGAGCGCGCGGCCTTTCCAGCCGGCGTTGGGATCGTCGATGCGGGCGTCCATGCCTCGCGAGTAGAAACCTAACGGATAGGGGATGCGGAAGGTGGTCCACTCCTTCGTCTGCGGGTTGAGCGCTAGCAGGGAATCGGAGTTGGAACCCGTTGCGAAGGGCGTGTTCGCGCCGAGGCCGATGACGTTGTGCTGATCCACCCAGTTGTAATAGTGGAAGTCGGCGGGGACGTCGGTGCCTTTTAGTTTGGGACCGTTGGTTTGATACAAGGTCCAACCTTCTTTGCACTGGCTGCCGTCGACCTTTGCGGGGCCGTTCAGGTCTTTGCATTTGCGCACGTCGAAGCTGGCCAGGTGGCTGCTGGCGGCTAATGCGGTCCACACCACGCCGTTGGTGTCGATGTCGACGCCGCGTGGGTCGAAGCCGGGCTCGGGGACGCGGAAGACTTGCGTCTTGCAGGACGCGGGGGCGTCGTTGCCGCGCTGCATGCGGATCAGGTAGCCGGGATAGAGCTCGCTGATTCCCCACACGGAATCGTCCACGGGGCTGGGGATCAGCGAATACAAGCTGTAGCTCACCAGCGAATCGAGCTTGGGATCAAAGGGAGTTTGCGTGGAGCGCGCAGCTCCGGTTGTGGGGCGGCCGCCTGCGGTATCGCTATCGTAGAGCACGGAATCTTCACCGCCGCGGCGAACGGGAATGATGTTCCACGGCTTGGTGATTTTGCCGTCGCCGTTGGTGTCGAGCACTTGTCCGCACCAGCCGACAGCTTTTTGTTCGTCGTGGGTTTCGTCGTAAATCTTGGTGTCGATCCAGCCGACGATGGGGCCGGTGAGCTCGTTAAAATACAGGGTCTCGTCGGCGTCGTTATCGAACTGCAGGTGGTGCGTGGAGAAGCAGGTATCGATCAGCGTGAACTTTTGCGTCTTAGGATCGTAGTACGCGGCTTGGCGGCCGCTGTTTTTCAAGGGGAACCATTCGGCGTATTTATTTTTAGGGTCGCTGCACCAGCCGGGATCGGCGTTGGCGCGGATCTTGGAGGTCATCCACACGCGGCCCTTGCTGTCGAACATGGGGTTGTGGGGATCGGCGGGGTCGTACGGCGGGTTTGACCACAGGTGCTCCATGCCCCAGAACATCGACGGACGATTGGGAGCAGGGAAGCGCGACGGCACCTTCTCTTTGGGATCGCGGGTGGGGATGTCTATGGCGAAGGTGTTGTTTTCGCGCTGGTCCAGCACGACCAATTGACCGTGGCCGGCGTTGACGGCGTAATTGCGGCCGCCGCCGTTTACAGTGGGGTGATTTTTATCCGTCGAAATTTGGTCGTGCATGAAAGAATGATCGTCGCCGACATCCCACAGCGTGGCGACGATGTTGCGTTCGATCCCTTTGGGACGCGGCGGGGCGGGCGGGACTTCGCCGTTGGCGATGCGCTGGGTCCAATCGGAAAATGTTTTAAGCGAGGTTTCCTTGCCTTGCGTAGTGAGCACCGAATACATGTTGGTGCCGCGGACGCCTACGCCCAGGCGCCATTCCCAGGCTTCGGCATGGGTCTTCAGATCGGGCTTGGCTTCGAAAACATCGTCTAGCGTGCGCGTCAAGTGATTGCCGAGCTGGTGGCAGAAATTGCAATCCGATTTGAGGGAATTGATCCAATGATTCTGGATCAGCATGCGGGTGCCGGTGCCGTTGCCTTGCGGAGTGGGGCCGGTGCCGGGGAACAAGTTTTTCGAGGGGGGCTCGAGAAGTGACAGCCAGTAATTGCCGGGATAAACTTTCGCGGCTTCCTGCGGCGTTTTCGCGGCGGCGGCCTTGAGGGTCACCGCGGGCGCGCCGGGTTTGAGTACGATGGGCGTCGAATCGACCAGGCCGTAGCCGCGGACCCACACTTTGTAATTCGCGGCGGGAAGGTCGGGCACTAGGAAGCGTCCACGATCGTCGGTGACTACGATTTTGATGAAGCCCGTGAGCAGATCTTTAGTTTCGGCGATCACCCAGACGCCGGCTTCGGGGCCCTTGGGACCCTGCACCGTGCCGGATATGAATCCAGCGGCGGCAGCCTGGGCGTGGGCTGGTTGGACGGCAATCGGGGACAAGAGCGCGAAACTCAACAGGACGTTATGAATGGTGGAGCGGGTGATCTTCATGGCACTCCTCTAAATGTTTTGGGTATGTGCGGAAGGACCTAGTATATTGGGCCGACCGCTGCGATGCAAACGTCCCGCAGGGGAAGCAAAGTGGCAAACGGCGGCACGTCTTACCCGCCGTTTGCCTTGGAGGAGTTGCCGGATCGACTCAGAATTCCAACCGTGAATGATGCGGTCGGAGGTTCCGCATAAACACGCAAAGAATATTCACCGGACACTAGTGAGTTTAATCATTCACGCAACATGGCGGCAAGCTATCTTTCGTATAATCGAAAAAACGCTCCGCCAGCGTAAGGAACTGAATGTTAAAGTGGGAACCGCGGCTCACACAGGGTGGCCGCAGCCATGGCTATTGATCTCGCAGGCCCAGTTTCTCCATTACAACGCGCCGTCGTGCTGGCGAGTTGCGTGGTGGTGATCGCAGTGATTACCGTGGCGGAACGATTCACAGGCAAGGTAGTGCCGCTGGGTGGATTTTATCTGTTGCCGCTGGTGGTGGCTTCCGCCTTCGTTTCGCGCTGGTCGATTTTTTTCCTGGCAATTGCGACGGCGCTGGCGAGCGAATATTTCGGTCCGTATACGTGGGGGCCGGAATCGCTGCGCAGACTGGCTCCGGCGATTGCGGCGTTTACGGGCGGCGGTTTGTTTGCGGGCGAGTTGGCGCGCAACCGGCGCATTGCCAGCGCACTCCTGCACAAGACTCAACAGGAAGCGCGGGTTCGCCTGAATGCGGTTACGGAAATGCGCGCGCTGCTCGAGAGTATTCCAGTCGGGCTCATCACGGTGGACCATCAGGGGGACATCAGCATGGCCAACGCCGCGGCTTGCCGGCTGTTGGGATTCACGGCGGGATCTCCGGAAGGAGATTCCATTGAAAACTACATTCCGGTGCTGGCCCGTCTGCTCCATTCCCCGCAGGTGGTGAACCTGATGCAGACCAAAGTGGAAGCCAGCGGGCGGCGGCGCACGGGAGAAACGTTTTTGTCGCAGGCGTGGGTGTCGTCTTATGAAGACGCATCCGGGCCCCGGTTGGCGGTGGTGTTGTCGGACGCCACCGAATTGATTCGCGACCGCGAGGAAAGCGGGCTGAAGCAGTTATTGACGAACTCACGAATCGTAGCCGGTGCGGTCTCGCACGAACTGCGCAATCTGGCGGCGGCGGGCTCGGTGCTGTATCACAACTTGAAAAAACACGGAGAGCCGAATTCGAATAACAAGGATTTTCAGGCGCTGGGAACGGTAGTGGAAAGCATTTTGCGGTTGTCCTCCACGGAATTGGCGGATGCCAGCGAAGAAGTTCTGGAAGGCGTGGATGTGGGCGATCTTCTGGATGAACTGCGCGCCATCATTTCGCCGTCGCTTGAAGAATCCGGAGTGAAGTCGGATTGGGAAATCGCCAAAGATTTGCCACCTATACGAGTGAACCGGTCGGGTCTGCTGCAGGTGTTTCTGAATTTGACCAAGAATAGCCGGCGGGCTTTGGAAGACACGTCTAACGGGCGGATTCTGGTGACGGCGTACGCTTTGGATTCTTCGGTGGTCATTCGGATTTCGGACAACGGTCCGGGCATTTCGTCGGCGGAGCGCCTGTTTCAGCCGTTTCAGCCAGGAGCCTCTTCGACCGGCTTGGGGCTGTTCGTTTCGCGTGCCATCATCCGGACATTTGGGGGCGAGTTGCACCATTTACAGCCGGCGGGCGAGTGTTCTTTTGTGATCGAGATTCCTGCGATGTTGTCGGGGGATTCGTAATATGCCAGACATAACCCGCATATTGCTGATCGACGACCACTCTTTGTTTCGCGAGGCGATTGCACGGCTGCTGGGCGCCGAGCCGGATTTCGAAGTAACCGGCGAGTGCGCGACTGTCGAGGAAGGGCTGAGCCACTTGCGCTCGCAAAACGCCGATGTGGTGCTGCTGGATATCAATCTGGGCCTACAACAGGGCGGAGCGTTTTTGAATCTGGCGTGGGATCAAGGCTTCAAAGGAAAAGTGCTGGTGGTGACGGCGGGCGTTAGCAAGATCGAAGCGGCGCGCTTGATGGAGCGGGGCTGCTCCGGGATTATTTTGAAACATGAGCGTCCGCAGTTGCTGGTGGAGCGCATTCGCCAGGTGGCGCAGGAGACGGACGAGCAGGCTCCGGCGGCGCTTCCTGATTTGGCGCAGTTCGATCAATTCGGGCAGGCGGACATGCGTCCGTTTACACCGCGTGAACGGCAGATTCTGCGGGGCGTGTTCTCAGGGAAGTCAAATAAAGAGATCGCGCACGATATGAATATTTCGGAGTCTCTGGTGAAGGCGGTGCTGCAACAGTTGTTCGCGAAGACAGGGGTGCGCACGCGCTCACAGTTGGTGCGGACCGCGATTGAGCGGCACTGGAAGGAACTGGAAGAAGAAACCGAAGGCAGCTAGTCGCGGCCGCCGAGATAATAGTGCACGGCGGGCGTGACCAGTAGCGAGAGCACCATCGACGCGAGCAAGCCGCCGATCACGGCGATGGCCAGGGGCTGCAGCATTTGCGAGCCGGCGCCTAACGCCAGCGACAGCGGGATCATGCCGGCGACGGTCGCCATCGCGGTCATCAGGATGGGGCGCAGGCGGCGTTCTCCGGCTTCGATCATGGAGTCCAGCACGGACATGCCTTCGGCGCGGAAACGCTGATCGGCGTCGAGCAGCAGGATGCCGTTCTTGGCGACGATTCCGATCACCATGATCAAGCCCATGAAGGACGAAATGTTGAAGGTGGTTCCGGTGATGAGCAGCGCCAGGAATACTCCGGAGGTGGAGAGCAGCGCGGACGCAATGATGGCGGTGGGCGCGGCGAAGGTGCGGAATTCGAAGAGCAGTACGGTAAAGACCAACACGATGGCGAGCCCCAGCACGACCAGCAGGTCCTTGAAGGATTTTTGCTGCTCGGCAAAAGTTCCGCCGTAAACGATGCGGATCGAGGAAGGCACGTGCATGTCGGCGACGGCCTGCTGCACCATTTGCATTCCGGTGCCGAGGCTGACGCCTTCGAAGCGTCCGGTGACGGCGACTTCACGCTGCAGATTCTCGCGCAGAATTTCGGTCTGGCCGGCTTCATCTTGAAATTGGGCTAGCGAGCCAAGGGACGCGGTCTTGCCAGTCGAGCTGCTGGTGATCATGGTGTTGCGAATTTGATCCAGCGTGGCGCGGGTGTCTTCGGGGAAACGGATACGGATGGTATAGGAGCGATCGTTCACCACGACGGGCGTAGTGGCGGGCTCGCCTTGCAGGATGGCGCTGGCGTCGAGTTCAATTTCCTGCGGCGTGAAGCCGGAGCGTGCAGCGACTACCGGGTCGACGTTCATGACGATGGCGGGTCCGCTGACGGTGTTCTCGATGCCGTCCTTCACGTCGGCGACGGCTTTAATTTTCTTGATGCGATCGGCGATCTTTGGGGCCCAGGTTTTGAGAATTTCGGGATCGGGGGAGAACAGTTTGATTTCGATGGGCTCGGGGGAACTGGTGAGGTCGCCGATCATGTCTTGCAGCACTTGAATGAATTCGACATCGAGTTGCGGATATTTTTCGTTGACTTTCGCGCGCAGGTCGGAGATGACTTCGTCGATGCCGCGGCTGCGGTCGCGTTTGAGCTTCACGGAGAAGTCGCCGTTGTTGGCTTCGGTGACGGCGGCGAGGCCGAGTTGGAGTCCGGTGCGGCGCGAGGTGCTTTCTACTTCTGGCGTATCTTTGAGGATCTTCTCTACGCCCAGCAGGACGTCGTTGGTGTCGACCAGGGAGGAACCGGCGGGCATCAGGTAATCCAGGATGAAGCCGCCTTCGTCCATTTCGGGAAGCAGGTCACTGCCGAGCGAGCGGTAACAAAGGAACGAAGCGCCGATCAGCAGCACGCAACCAAGGGTCAGCGCCAGGGGATGCGCTAATACGAAGCGCAGCGCACGGACGTAAGTGCGGAGGACGCGGCTCATGAATCCGGTGGCGGCTACGTGACCGCGGGCGTCGGCCGCTTCCGAGCCTTTGCCCTTGCGGCGCAGGAAGTAATGACTCAGGGTGGGGGTCCAGGTGACGGCCAGCGCTAATGAGGTGAGCAGCGCAGTGCCGACGGTGATCGCCAGGGCGCGGAAGAAGGTGCCGGTGACTCCGGTGATGGTGATCAGCGGGAGGAAGACGACGATGGGCGTGATGGTGGAACCGACCAACGGGACGCGAATTTCGCGCAGGGCGCTACGAATGGCCTCGCCGCGGCTCTGGCCGGAGTCGCGGTGCATGACGATGTTCTCGACGACTACGATGGCGTCGTCGATAACCAGGCCGACGGCGGCTGCGAGACCGCCCAGCGTCATCAGGTTGAAGCCTTGACCCATCAGGCGCATGGCGATGAGCGTGATCGCGATGGTGGCGGGGATTACGAGAGCTGCGACCAGCGAGCTGCCCCAGTCGCGCAGGAACAGAACCAAGATGATGGCGGCGAGAATAAGGCCGATCAGAATGGCGTCGCGAACGCTGTCGATGGAGTCGCGGACGAGCGTCGACTGATCGTAGAACGTCTGCACCTTTACGCCGGGAGGCAGGGTTTGCTTGATCAGGTTGAGCTCGGCTGTGGCCGCATCCGCAACGGCGACGGTATTGCTGTCGGGCTGGCGGAAGATGTTGAGAAGCACGGCGGGGGTGCCGTTGGCGGTCACCATCGTATATACCGGCATCACGGACTGCTTCACCTCGGCGATGTCGGCGATGCGGATGGGAACGCCGTTGGGAGTGGTGCGCACCACGATGTTGCCGATTTCGCTGGGGTCTTTCGCCTGGCCGGTGACGAGCGTGAGCGAGAGCTCGTGATTATTTTCGATCAAGCCGGGCGAGTCAATCATGTTGGTTTTGGCGACGGCGTCGAGAATTCCGGGGACGGTCACCTGGGCTTGGAGAAGTTTGGCGGGGTCCGGAATGATGTGGAACTCGGGGACCTGTCCGCCTTGGAGAACCACCATCGACACGCCGTTGACACGGTTGAGGCGCGGCTTGATGGTGTAGTTGCCGAGCTCCCAGAGTTCAGTTTGCGTGAGAGTGTCCGAGGTCAGGCTATAAGCCAGGATCGGGAACGCGGCGAAGGTCAGGCGGTTCACGGTAAGCTTCGCGGTGGGCGGCAAGGTGGATTGCACGCGCGCGAGGGCGGCGTTCACGTATTGCAGGGTCTGGAACATGTCGACGTTCCAGTTGAAGAAAAGATTTACTTCGCCGGAGCCGCGGCTGGTGGTGGACTTCACCGATTCGAGGCCGGGCACGCTGTTCATGGCTTCTTCGATGGGCCGCGTGACGGTGACTTCCATCTGATTGATGGGCGCGACGCCGTTGTCGATGCCGACCACGATGCGCGGGAAATCGGTAGACGGGAAGACGGCTACGGGAATGGTGACCGCGAGATAGACACCTACCGCGATCAGCGTGATGATGACGAAAATAATGGGACGGGCGAAGCGCGCTGTCCAGTGCTCGGACGCGGCGTCCACGGCGGGGGAGATTGTCGATGGCTCGATCATGTTGCTAGGCCTTACTTGCCTGTGTCGTCGGCGCTATCCTCGTCGTCGTCGTCCTCGCTCTTGGGTTTCTGGATGGCGACTTTGGCTTTATCTTCGAGGCCCAGGCCGCCGGAGGTGACCACTTGATCGCCTTCCTGCAGGCCGGTGAGAATCTGCACGCGCATGCCCTGGCGCACGCCGGCGACGATGCGGCGCTCGTGGGCTACGGAATCGCTGGTGATCACCATGACCTTCTGGCCGCCTTCATCGGAATTGAGCAGCGCCGAGGTGGGCACGACGATGGTGTTCTGAATGGTCTCGGCGATGATCGACACGCGCACAGTTCCGCCGGGCTTTAGTTTTTCGCCAGGATTGGGAATTTGCACCCAGACCTCGACGGTGGTGGTGTTGGGGTCGACGGACGGGCTCACCACGGTGACTTTGCCGGCGAGATCGCCGTCGGGACCGGTGATGCGCGCGGGGCGGCCCACGGCGATGGCGGTAGCTTCCTTCACGGGCACGTTGGTGCGCGCGACCACTTGTGAAATGTCGACAATCGAAACCAGGGGCGATCCGCTGGCCGCGATTTCACCGGGGTAAATGGAACGGTCAGAGATCACGCCGCTGATGGGGCTGCGGATCTGGCCGTAGGAGGCCTGCACAGCGGCCGAATCGTAATGCGCTTTCGCGGCGGCGACCTGAGCCTGGCCGCCGGCGATGGCTTCGCGCTGGCTCACCTGATTAAGACCCTGCAGGTGCCGCTGGGCAACGTCGAACTGGCTTTGCGCCTGGGACAGCGCAACCTTGGCATCGTCCACCAGCTTCTGCGCGAGCGCGCCTTGGCGCTGCAATTCGACACGATTGTCGTAGAGTTTCTTGGCGGCATCGAGCGCCTGCTGGGCGGAACGCACGTCGGCCTCGGACTTGCTGCGATCTTCGCCGACGGTGGCGCCGGTCAGGGTTTGATAGGCCGACTGCGCTTGCTCGTACTGATGTTTGCTCTCTTCGGCTGACGCGGTCAGATCGCCGCTTTCGAGTTCGGCGAGTAACTGGCCTACGCGCACGTGATCGCCGCGGTTGACCAGAATGCGCTTCACGGGAGCGCTGATCTTGGGCGTCACGTTGGCTTGGTTGATGGGATAGAGCACGGCGTCGGCGGTGACCACGTGATCGATGGCGCCGCGCACGGCGGTTTCGACGGTCACCGGCGTGGGCGCTTCTTGCTCTCCCGCGGCTTCTTTGGCGGCGCCGCCTTTACCGCATCCGGCGAGGACAAGGCCGGCTGCGATCAGGCCGGCGATCGCGGTCGCGCGGCAGTGCCATCTGGCGATGTGTAGATCACGCATGTTTAAAGACTCTAAAATGTTCCGGTCAACGTCTGCAGATTTGCTACCGCCAAGCGGTACCGGCTAAGCCCGTCCACATAGGCGTTGCGCGCCTGAATGAGGGTGCTTTGGGCGTCGACCAGTTCCAGTATAGTAGCCTCTCCGGCCTGATACCGCAAGGCGTTCAGGCGCAGGCTCTCCGAGGCCAGATCGACTGTGTGCTGGAGCGAATCCACCTGCTCGCGGGCGGTTTGGGCTTCGGCGTAAAATCCCTGCAAATTGCGGACGAGGGTGCGTTGCGCGGCGCTCAATTCCACGCTGGCCTGATTGCGTTTGAGCACGGCCTGGCGGACTTTGCTGGCGCGCGTTCCCCAGTCCCACACGGGCACGTTCAGGGAAACGGTGAGGAAGAAGCCCAGGTTGGGGACGGGTCCTTTTTGGGGGTCGGCTGCGACGGTGCTGTGCAGGGCGAAGGCGTTGGCTTCGATGCCGTAGGCGAAGTCGGCGGTGAGCGAGGGAAGATAGCCTTGCCGCGCGAGGGTGACGTCGATTCCCGCGCCGCGCAGCGCTGAGTTGGCTGCCTTGAGGTCAGGATTTCCGCGCTCGGCCATGGTTTGAATTTCGGGGAGAGCGGGAAGCGCGGGGGCGAGCGCCAGGTCGTCCACCAGGTTGAAGTTCTGGTCGAAGTCCGGGAACAGCATCACGGCCAGGTCGAGGCGCGCGTTTTCCATTGCGAGTTTGGATTCGCGGAAAGCTTGGTCCTGGGCGGCGACTTGCAGGTCGGCTTTGACGGTGTCGCTTTTCGCCACTTCGCCGCCGCGTTCCAGATTCTGGCTGATGTCGAAATAGCGTTTGGCTTCGTCCAGAGCTTGCTGCGCGGTTGCATACTTGCGCTGTGCGGTGAGCAGCGCGTAATAGGAGCGGGTGACGGTGGCGGCCAGTCCGCGGCGCGTGATTTCGGTTCGGGCTTTCGCCAGGACTTCGGCTTCCTGGGCGCGCTTGATGCCGGTCCGGGTGACGGCGGCGGAGAAATCCTGATGGACCACGGCCCAGTCGCGATAAACGTGCACGCCGTCGTTGGTGACGAAGCGTCCGGTGGGGAAGACGCCGTTTCCTTGAGTATTCAGATACTCCGATTTCGCGGACAGGGAAGGACGGGTGGCCGCGCGCGCCTGCTGGACGTCTTCATGCGCGGCGTTGGCATCGCTTATGGCGGCGAGCAACTGGGGAACATTGGTTTGGGCGCGCGCCAGAGCATCCTGCAGAGTCAGGGTCAGGGGCGCCGCAGAGGCGGCTGGTTTGGGCGCGGGCGCGGTCTGCCCGAGAGCCGTCCCGGCGAACGCGCTGGCGCAGAGCCACAGGTATAGTTTTAGGTTCATGGACTTCACCTCTTTTATTCAACCATTGGAGTCTTAAGAATGGCTGAAAATGGTCATTCAGCTAATCTTAAGCTTGTGCCAGTATCTTATCTGGTGGGATGGAACATCCCCTAAGGAGCGCATGTCATGAAGAAATTTCTGCTCGTGCTGCTGGCGAGCGCCGCCCTGGCCGCGCCGCCGGCGTATAAAGTGATCGACAAAATCAAGATTGGCGGCGGTGGACGCTGGGACTATTCCTACGTCGACACTGCCAACCACCGCCTGTACGTGTCGCATGGCACGCAGACCGAGGTGATCGACACGGCCACCGATAAATTGGTGGGCACCATTCCGGGAACCAACGGCGTGCATGGAATCGCGATCGCCGCGGACCTTGGCAAGGGCTTCACCAGCGACGGCGGCGACAACGACGTGTCGGTTTTCGATTTGAAGACGCTGAAGGTTTTGAGCAAGGTGAAGACCGGGCAGAATCCCGACGCCATTATTTACGAACCGGTAACGCATCGCGTGTTCACATTCAATGGGCGCAGCTCCGATGCGACCGCGATTGACGCGAAGACCGGCGAGGTGATCGCTGCCTCCATTCCGGTGGGTGGCAAGCCGGAGTTCGCGCAGATCGACGGCAAGGGCCATATCTACGCCAATGTCGAAGACAAAAACGAGATCATCGAAGTGAACGCGAAGGACGCGCTGGTGTCCAAGCGCTATTCGATCGCGCCTTGCGATAGTCCTAGCGGGCTGGTGATCGATCCCAAGGGTCGTCTGTATTCGGTGTGCGAGAACAAGCTCATGATCGTGAGCGATCCGGCATCGGGCAAGGTGCTGGCGACGGTTCCCGTGGGCACGGGCGACGATGGCGTGGGCTTCGACGATGGCTATGCATTCGCGGCCAATGGCTCGGATGGGACCATCACCATGGTGGGCGAGACGTCGCCTGGGAAATTCGAGGCGGTGGCGACGATTCCGACGCAGCGCAGCGCGCGCACGATTGCTTTCGATTCGAAGGCGCACAAGTTGTATTTGCCGGGCGCGGAGTTCGGTCCGCCGCCTGCGGGCAGCGAGGGTAAGAAGGGCCGCCCGCCGGTGATCCCGGATAGCTTTATGGTGATGGTGGTCGGCCGTTAGCGCGCCGGCTTGGGTTGTTGCATTCTGACGCGTTTGCATTGGGGGCACCGCCACTTGCGCTTCTTGTGGTAGATGTGCCCCTTTACTTCTTTCATCGGAACTTTGCAGCGCTGGCAGGTCACTTTCTATTCAGCTTCGCACTGCGCAAGGGCGGCCCGCATGACGAATCCGGGCGTTGACGGTATCCTATGAAGGTAACTTTCCGGAAAGGCTGAGACGCCCCTTGAGTACCAACAATTTATTGTCGCCAGTTGAAGATTTGAACGTGCCCTTTGACAAGGAGGGTCTCGAAGACATCGGGTTCATGACCTGCATGACGCTGGTGCTGCTCGGCAACTATGCGCAGACGGGCCACTTCGGCGGACCGCTGGCTTACACGCCTTATAACGTGGGCGTGCATTTGGCGGGGCCGGGGTTGGGCGGGCTGCGCTACGACATCCGGCGGCCGAAGCATCCCTACAGCGACAAGTTTATGCTCGCGGGCGGGCATTGCGTTCCGACGTGCTACGCGCTGTGGATGATCCTGAGCCAGGCGATGGAACGCAAGTTCAAGTTGACGGGCGACAAGCGCTATTACGTGGATCCGAAGGTTGCGATTTTGCCTGTCGATGCGATTGGGTTCCGGCGCGGCGCGGGGCCGATGAAGACGATTCTCGAAGAGAACGGTTTGGTGGATCATCCGCTGTTTGCGCAGGCCAAGGCGCGCGGGATCAAGGCGCTGGCGGGGCACGCGGAGAGCATCGACGTTACCAACGACGTGAACGGCGGGCCGTCGGGAGTGGGTGTCGCGACGGCGGCGGGTAAGGCGGCGTTCTGGGATATGGTGGGGGCTCCGGGATCGCCGAAGATCATCGCGTTTGAGGGCGAGTTCGCGATGACGGAAGGCCACGCGCAGGAACTGAAGACGCAGGCGCTGGCGATGAAGGTGGGCAAGCGGCTGCGCGTGATGTTGTCGGACAACAATGCCGGCATCGACGATGTGCTGCTGGGCGGCGTGATTGACGGCAAGTACGATGCTTACCGGCTGATCGATCAGTGGACTTCTTACGGCTGGAACGTCTTCACGGTCGACGACGGCAACGATTACGGGCAGGTAGTGGCGGCGCTGAAGACCATGGAGGAGTGGGACGAGCGCGACCGGCGGCCCATGATTCTGATCGGCAAGACGACCAAGGGTTACTGGCCGCGTGCGGTGGCAGGGAAGATCCCAGGAGCCGGGCCGCAGGTGATCGGCTATCAGAGCCATCCTTACGCGATGAAGATGAACTCGGATTATTTCGTCGCGCTGGCGAAGACGTTTGAGGAACATTACGGGGTTGAGTTCGAAGGCATCCGCAACGGCGCTGTTACCGATACGCGCGAGCGGTTGATTCAATTCAAGAGCAACATCGACGTGGTGATGTCGCTGCTCGACCGCAACGGGCTGGGCGACTGGCTGGCGGACCGGCTGGTGGAAATCGGCGACACGGTCAAAGACGATACGCCGTTGTTTTTTGACGCTAAGAACAATCCGTTTCAAGATGACCGGCTGCGGGTGGCCAATCTTCCTGTCGAGCCGCAGACGGTTACGGCCGTCAACCGGGTGTCGGGGGCGCAGCAGCAGGTGGCAATTGTGCTGTTCCGCAAGCCCGGTGAAGTGGCGGGGACTCGGCGCTGCATCTCGGAAATCATCAAGTGGATGAACTACGTTACGGACAACCGCTTCATCACGCTGGCGGCGGATCTTTCGGATTCGATCAACGTCGAGCATGGGGCACTGTGGGGGCATTACGATCCGGAAACCAATCCGCTGGGCACGCGCATCAAGGCGGCGATTCAGGAAGCAGGGAACGTTTCGACGGCGATTGGAATTGTGAGCCAGAGCACTAGTGTCGATCCCACGAAGTTCTCCGGCATGTGGGCGCTGAGCGGGACTTATGGCGCGTTCACGCCGCTGATGTATACACCGGCGCGCGTGTTCAGCCAGCAGACGCAGGACAGCAAGTTCCGCATGGGCGTGCTGCATATTCTCGCCGGGCATTCGGGGCCGGAGACGGCTGCCGACGGGCGCACGCACTTCGGGATTTTCGCGACGCAGGTGTGGAAGCTGTTCCCGCGCGGGCAGACGATTCATTTGAATTTTTGGGATTACAACGATGTTGCTCCGGGGTACTTCGCCGCGGCTGAAATCGCGGCGCGCGATCCTAAGGTGGGTGTCATAAGCATTGAAGTCGCGCGGCCGGATTTCCCGGTGGCGGATCGCTCGAAGTTCGCCGATACCGATTTGCGCGCTGCTGCCAAGGGCCTCTATGTGATTCGCGATTTCGCGCCGGGGCCGCGGCATGGGTATGTGATTTCGCAGGGGTCGAGTTCGACCGTGAACCTGGTGAACCAGTTGCCGAAGCTGAGCGAGGCTGGGATCAACGTGAAGGTGATCGCGGCCATTAGCGAAGAATTGTTTGATCGCCAGCCGGAAGCGTATCGTAACTCAGTGCTGCCGCCGGAGGCTTACTACGACGCGATGGTGGTGTCGACAGGAACGCGGCGCATGTGGCCAGTGCGTAACTTGGGGCCGCTGACGGACGACTATTCGCTCACTTCAGATTGGGACAATCACTGGCTCACGGGCGGCCTGGAGCCGGACGTAATCGCGGAGGCGCATCTCGACGCCAGTTCGATCTTCACTGGGATTCAGCGCTTCGCTAAGGATCACGACCAGCGGATTGCGAAGCAACGGAATCTGCTGGGCGCGTAGCTATCGAGGCTCGGAGACAGCAAGCCGATCCACTAACGCTCGGAGGGTCTTAGGAGGCTCGAAGAGCGTCCAGGTGCGTTCAACTCTCGCGTCGCCATCAGTGTGCGAGCAGAGAGTAACTTCCACTCCGTGAACAAAACCGCCACGCTCGATAGCAACCAACGCTGAATCGTTTTCTAACCCGGCGACCAGGAAGCGACGCATTGGCAGGCTGGAGTCGACAACATCCGTAGGATTGAACTTTCCGTCGCGATCGGCAATTCCATCTAGACCAGCACGGCCGACGTCGAGCGTCGTTTGGAGATTACGGGGCAACGCACTCAGGGTTCTGACCTCGCGGAGCTTATGACCGGCCCACTCCACGGTCTCCGGGGGCTGTTCGGAACAGGAGTCGAAAAGCACTAGCGCCGACGCTGTCAGTAAGATTGCGAACTTCGTTTTCCAGGAGGCGCCCTTTGGTAGACGCATAGCCTGGAACGCCAACCGTCACTTCTTAGGTGGCGCTGGCGGCGGGCCCGGCGTGTTGAGGAAGTCGTCGAAATTGACGCCGGCGGGGGGCGGGGCGGCGACGGCGGCGCGGGTGGTGGTGAAGCCGATCATGCGGCCCATGAAAATTACGGCGATCCACAGGGCAATCGACAGGACTCCGACAGCGCGGCCCAAGGGGGGTGCGGATGGGGACTTATCCCAACTGTCCACCTTGCGTCCAAGGGTGAGTTCGAACACTCCCATGTTGATTCCGGCGAGCACTAGCAGCAGCATCTTCGTGCGGAAATAGAAGTTGTGATAGTAGACGGTGGCGTTGGTGATGAACATCAGGGCGCCGGTCAGGCCGGTGAGCACGAAGGCGGCCCAGGTCCACTTCAGAATGTCGGAGTACATGCGTTTGAAGGAACGCTGGCTGGATGCGAGTCCGATTAAACGCAGATCGATGATGGCGATGGTGCCGAAGACGAGCGCGAGGCCCATGACGTGGGTGGCCTCGAGCAACGGAAAGATGAAAAGCGATTCGCGGATCTTAGTGGCGAGGCCGGTCGCTTCGAGCGTTTTCAGAAATGCTGCAATATTCACGGAATCTCAGGCCTTCGTCGCCGGCGACCACGAGCCCCACACATGGTCGTAGGCGATCAGGCGTCCCAGAATAATGATGCAGGCCCAGATCACGAAGGTGGCTAGCGCCAGCCACTTGATGGGTTGGCGGTCGGCGCGGAGCTTGCGCTGAAAATTGACGGCGACCACGGTGCTGAGCGCCACTAGAAACATTTTTAGCCAAAAGGAGAAGGTGACCAGCTCACGCACCGGCTCGCCGATCACCATCAGGATGCCGGTGGCCAGCAGCAGGTACAGCGAAGCCGTCACCCAGGGGGCGAAGCGGGTGCTGGTTTGGCGCAGCGTTTGGTCCATTCCGGCCCAGCCCAGGATACGGAGGTTAATCATTAGCACGGAGCCGATCACTACCGCTATCCCCACAATGTGAATGGATTGAACCAGCGGAATGAACCAAGCATTGTGGTTCTGTATGTAGACACTCGGGGCGGTCGTCGACAGCCACTCGGCAAAGCGATTCAAAATCAGACTTCCTGTACTAGAACAATATCTTAGACGGTCGTTATCCTAAAAGGTCGTTGCACCCAGGAGTTCGCTGCCTTGCACGGTGTCGCAGGTCTTGCCGTGCTCGGGCGGAGTCTTCCAGGGGCACTTGGCGATGGCGCTGGCGCCGACGCGGGAACCGAAATTACTACCGTCGCGCAGCGGGTTGATCTTCACGCTGAAGATGGTGCCGGCGGGGAAGGAGGAGGCGGTGATGCCTTGCTGTGCCACGGCGGCGGCTCCGGCCATCTCGACGCCCCAATCGACATTCTTGCCGTCTTTATCCTTGACCAGTTTGCCGTCGGGTCCGATCACATAAAAGTGCAGCTCCGCGTGGTTGGCCTGGGCGACGAACTGATAGGCGACGCCG
This sequence comes from Bryobacterales bacterium, assembly GCA_963710155.1. Classification (GTDB taxonomy): domain Bacteria; phylum Acidobacteriota; class Terriglobia; order Bryobacterales; family Bryobacteraceae; genus Palsa-187. The sequence goes on from CAVPZQ010000015.1 coordinate 157,024, forward strand.
GTCAACACCACGGTTTTGTTCTGATCGTACATGGCGAAGGAATGGTGCGCTAAGAGCGGCAGGGCGAGTAGTCCTGCGAGCGCACAAGTTTTGATTAATGAATTTTTCATAGTGGTCGTTCCTTTGTTATTTGAAAATATCCAGAATGTCTTGCGGCAGGACGTCTTGCGGTCTGTCCCAGCCTACTTCGAAAAACTTTTCCCAATTTTGCGCCCAGGGCCGGCCGTAGTAATCGATATAGCGCGGGTCGGCTTTGGTGAGTTGCGTGGGTCTGCCGTTGGTGTTGCGGAGATTGCTCAGGCACTCAATATAAGTATAGCGGTGGGTGGGATCGTCCGGCCCGGCGACGCGCACGTAACGATAGGTGGCGCGCAGGGGCGCCACGAAGGCTACGGGATCGTAAAACACGGTTTCGTGATCGAGGCCGATGAACTTGCCGCTGGCGTCGAGCGCGGGCTTGAAGATCTCCACCGTCTCCATTTTGTCGCTGAATTCGAACATGGAGTGGGAGAGGGTCCAGGCTTGTACGTTAGCGGTCCAGGTGATGAGAGATGTGCCATCCCAGAAGCCGACGGTCTCACCATACCACTGCGGAACTTTCTGTACGTGCTGCTTGCCGATCAGAACCTGGCGCAGAAAATTGGCGGCGATGCCGGAGAGGAACTGGACGTTCCAGGGCGTCACGGTGAGCTGGAAATTGCCGCCCTGTGAGGCCTGCGACCACCAGCGCACGAAACCTTCGGGGTAGCAGAAGGACGCTTCCCACTGCGGCGCGTTGTCGACGGCTTCATGGTAATTCATCTGCACCATGCGCTTTTGATATTCGGGCGTGAGCAACGACAGGATGGTGGGGACTTGGTTCACGGTGCCCCAGATCCACTCGGCGCCGTGGTCGGCTGCCTGGTTGCGCGTGTAATAGCCGTCCCAATCGGGCGTGGTGGCTTTGGTGTAAACGGTGGGTCCGCCCTTGGCCTTGGCGGCCGCGAGCAGGGCTTCGTAATGCTCTTTAGCGGTCTTATAGGGATACGGGCTGACGATTTTTTCGCGCGGATAATCGGCGCTGCAATCGCTCCACGAGGCCGAGGCCGGGGGATTGTTGCCGATGCGGTGCGAGGTCCAGATATCGGTTAACTGCCGCGGAGTGTTGCAGCGGAAATAGCGCTGGTCGGCCCATAACTTCTGATCTTTATAAAAGTTCTTGGACGAAAATAAATCGGTGGGTAAGGCCTGCATTCCGGGAGGCGGTCCCGGGAAGGTGGGCGTGTTGCGTCCACCCAGGCCGCGCGGGCCGGGCCCGTTTTGTCCCTGTTGGCCTTGTGGCGCCTGCTGTCCGAAGACCGGCGCGAGCAGTATCGCCGCTGCGAACAGAAGAATTTGTACTCTACCTCTCATGTAATGTCACTCTCCACAAAAAACGCTGGGAAACTGTAATTTCAGTTCTGCGGGATTAATCATACCTTGGTTCACCAAAAGCTGGCAACTGTCAGAGTGCATAGTGTTTCGCCTATCGCAACAGGGTGCGAGCGGCAATGAGCGACAATTGTCACGAGAGAGATAGGGTTCATGAAAATCTATATTTGGGTTTTGCTCGCGGGCGCCGTGATGCTCGAAACGGCGTGTGCGTCGAAGCCTCCGGAAATGCTGAAGACCGCGACTATAAAGGACATTATGGATTCGATGGTGGATCCCAATGGGGATTTCATATTTGAATCGGTGCAGCAGATTTCGGACGAGAAAGGGGTGCGGGAAAAAGCGCCCCAGACCGACAAGGAATGGGATGACGTGCGCCATCATCTCTTCGTTTTGATCGAGGCGCCGAATTTGCTGGTGATGGATGGGCGCCAGATTGCGCGGCCGGAGGACCATTCGCGGAATCCGCGCGTCGAGAATGAGCCGGAAGCAGTGCGCCAGTTAGTGGCGGCCGATCGACCGGCCTTCATTCGACGCGCGCGCCGGCTACAGGACGCCGCTACTGTTGCGATGCAGGCGGTGGACGAGAAAGACAAGGACAAATTGTTTAAGGCGATCACGGGGATCGACAAGGCCTGCGAGAGCTGCCATCTGCATTACTGGTATCCCAACGACCAGCGGGCGCAGGAAGCGGCTCGCGAGGAAGGGATCACAGACTAAGCGGCGTTATTTCGCGCGGCCCCTTAGTCCTTGTGCCAGCACCGGAAGTGTGTAAATAGTGGCGGCGGTTTGCTGCGGGCCTTGGCGGATGGGCTGGCCGTTTTCGTCATCCGCGCCGCTGCCGATGATGTAGAGCGTCTTCTTGCCGGGGCCGGCGAAGGTCACGCTGATGACGCCGCGCGGGGTTGGGATCAGGCCCAAATATTTTCCGGTCTTGTCGAAGACTTGGAGACCGGGATTGGTGGTCACGTAAAGGCGTCCTGCGGTATCGACCACCGAGCCATCGCCATTGCTGCCGCCGGGGAGCGCGGCGAAATCGCGGCGGTTGCCGAGCATGCCGGGACCTTGCACGTCGAACGCAACCACGGAGCCGCCGTTGGTTACGTAAAGAGTTTTTTCATCAGGGCTAAAGACGATGCCGTTCGTGCGCAGGTTTTCCGCGGCCACGGTGACGCCTTTCGGACTGGCGTAATAGAGGCATCCGGACGTGAAATACGCGCCGCCCTGGTTGTCGGCGGTGAGATCGTTGGGGCGCACCGTCAGCGTCGAGCCATCGGACCATTTGTCGGCGATGGTTTTGCGTTCGGGCGCGAGCAAGGTGATGGCGTTCACGATCGCATCGCGGTCAGGCTTGGTGGACCCGGGGCGCTCGGTACGATGCGCGCCGTAGAGGCGGCCTTTCTGATCCATCGAGATGGAGCCGATGCCCTTCGCGTTCGCGACGAACACCGAGGTCTTGCCGTCTTTGTCGATTTTGAGAACAGTGTCGTAGTCTTCCTGCGCTACCAGCACGCCGTCCTTGACCGGGATGATGCCGTCGGCGCTGTTGCCGGCCTGCTGCCAGATCTTGGTCCACTTGCCGCCCGCGGCGACGACGCCGGGGATGGCGTTGATCGTTAAATCGCGGGGAGCGGGGGGCGCGGCGGGACCACGACCTTGACCGCGTCCGCCACCGCCTTCAGCGGCTTGCTGGGCTGGCGGGATGCAGGGGGATTGGCCGAATAACATTGCCGACGCGGCGAGCCATGATGAGATTAGGAATACGCTTCTATGTTTCAATTTTTCCTCCGGGGAACCTACGATAACCAACCATACAGTGTATGCCGGATCACCTCTCTTTGTTTACGGCAAGCCACTAATGAAGGCGACCATCTCGCGAAGCACGTCCGCCTCGTTCGATTGAAAGACGTAATGGTTTGCGTGCGCCAGCCAAATCACCCGCGCCGAAGGTAATCCCTTCTCGAAAGCCCTCGCTTGTGCCCCCTGCAACTTAATATCGCTGGCGTCGGCGGCGGCACGTGCAGCAGGATCAACTAGCCCACGGTCGTGCGGGAGGGCGTAGATGGCAAGAATGGGACCGCGAATGTCTGTGTATCTCTGCATTCCTGCTTGGATCGCCTGTCCAACGGTCGGGACAGAAGGCTTTGGTTGCGTCCGATCCAAAGGCAGATCTCCCTGTGAACTATCGTAGTACGCATACGAATATCCGGCATCGAGATAGATCAACCCTGCGATCATTTCCGGATGCCGCGACCCCACTGAACTCAATTCTTCGCCGGCGAGGGAGTGCCCCGCCAGAACCGGCCGGTTGAGCTTGAGTGCGTCGATTACAGCTATGACGTCTTGACCAAGCCGATCTGCTGCGTAATTCGCGCTCGTAGCCTCAGGAGCGCTCGAGAGGCCAATTCCGCGCCGCGTAATTCCGTAGACATGATAAGTGGGCGTGAGTTTGGGCGCGAACTTATCAAATATGTGAGCCGTGTTTCCGAGGCCCGTGAGTAGAACCAAAGGGCGTCCGGAGCCGCCCCAATCGAGCACCTCTAGTTTGACGTCTTTATCCACGGTTACAAACTGCACCGTGTGCGGCGCTGTGTCCCTCCACGCCGTTTCCGGGGTTGCGCGCCGGAATTCGAGCGGCTGTGTCTGACCTTGCGTCCAAGTCCCCACGATGGAAGCGCCGTCCCCAGTCAGCTTCCCCTGGTACGAGCCCCGTGCGATATCGAGTGTAAATTTTAGATTCGAGCCCTCGATCATAAGCGAGTTTACAGGTATGCCAGCTCCCCAGTCGACCTGGTCAATCATAAAAAGGGTACCGCTCCAAGCGCCATTGTCCCCCTTTGCTATGCGCAAGATGCCGCGTACTGGCTGCGGGCCCGCTTGGAGCGTTCCTTGCCAGTCTCCAGCTATATTTTGCGCGTGCAGCATGATACCCAACAGCAAAGCCGGCGCACCGATCCGAATCCTCATCTTCGATCACCTCGCGCGATTGTTGTTCCGTCGCTGCCCGGTAAAATGGCGCCAGATTTAACCTATAACCGGGCCGGTTCTATTTGACACCGTTGATCTTCTTCAACTTCAACGTCGTAAGATTTAGAGACGTTCTAAATCGACTAAAAGTTGGCCCGCGAGAACGACGGCACTGCGGTTTGACGCCGGCATCCGTCAATATCGACGCTATGTCCATACCAGGGGAACTTGGATGAACCCACAGCTTCCCTAAAAGCGAACCGGGAAGCCGCCTAGCTCGAGACAAGATCCCTGGAAGAAATTTATCTAGCCTATACGAATTTGCGAGCGAACTTTGGCAATCAACGGCCCTGTGGACCGCCATCGCCTTCGGAGCCGCCGTCGATTCTGCGGCCATCGGGCAGCGTCACGCGGCGGGCGTCTACCAAGTGCGAGCCGTCCTTTGCGAGGTAGCCGTCCACCACAATCTTGTCGCCGAGTTTGATGTCGCCGCGTTTGAAGCCGCGGCGGGATAGGGCGCCGGGGCCTCCGCCTTCGCAGCCCCAGTTGACGACGTTGCCTTTGTCGTCGGTGACGTCGATGTAGAAATAGGAATGCGGGTTGGTCCACTCAATCTTGGTGAGGACGCCTTGCAGGCGCACGGGCTTGTTGCCGTCGAACTCGGCTGCGAAGGAGTGATGGGCCCACAGGGGTACGGCTGCGGCAAGCAAAGTAACTGCGGCGATCCATCCGGCTTGTTTCGTCTTCCACATGCTGCGCCTCCTCGACTGACTTCTTAGCTATAGAATAATACTGCATGGACGCCCTTCACACGACCCCCCGCGCCGCGCTGGCCCTGCTCGCGCTGCTGTGCCTGCCGGTTTTCGCCCAGGAGATGACGGCGCCGGAGCCTGCGGGGCCTCCGAAACCGGCACCGCGGTTGGTGGACGGGCATCCGGATTTCAGCGGTTACTGGAAAGGCCAGCGCGGGATGGTTCCGGGCGGCAACATCGCGAAGGACCTGCCGGGTTTGAAGCTGCCGCTGACGCCTGCGGGCGAGGCTGCGTGGAAGCACAACGTGACGGCTACGGTCGATCCCGAAGCGGTGTGCATTCTGGGCGGCATTCCGCGCCACAACGCTAGCGGACTGCCTTTCGAAATCGTCGCTGGCGCGAAGAAGGTGGTGTTTCTTTACTGGTACAGTTACTACCGGCTAATTCCGATCGATGCGGCGCGCAAACATTCTGAAGATCCTGACCCTTCGTTCTTTGGCGAGGAACTGGGGCGTTGGGAAGGGAACACGCTGGTGATCGATTCGATCGGGTTCAAGGACACGCAGGTGTGGGCGGATGAAAATGGGAGCCCGCATAGCGACGCGCTGCATGTGGTGGAGCGGTGGACGCGGCCGGATGCCGATCACTTGCACGTCGAGACTTTGATCGAGGACCCCAAGTTCTACACCCGTCCATTCACTTATTCGCGGACCTGGATCGCGGGCAAGCCGGACGAGGAAGTTCACGAGTATTCGTGCAGCGAGAACAACGTCGACCGCGATCACTTGGGATTCGGGCCTGGGCCGATTCGCAAGGACGGCACTCGGGGGTACGAGAATCCCGCGCCGCTGCCGCCGCCGCTCCCCGCGCCTGCTAAGAAATAGTCCACAGGAGAAGTCATCATGATCCGGTATTTGAAGAGCGGTCAGTCCGCTGCGACTAAGGCTGCGAGCGATTCGCAGGTACGCCACACGGTGGAGGCGATTCTAGGCGATATTGCGGAGCATGGCGAATCGGCGATGCGCCAATACTCTGAGAAATTCGACAAGTGGTCGCCGGTTTCGTTCCGGCTTTCTGAGAGTGAGATCGAGGATTGTGTGCGTGCGCTGCCGCGGCAGGTGGTGGACGATATCCAGTTTGCGCAGACGCAGATTCGGAACTTCGCGCTCATCCAGCGGGCGGCTTTGCAGGATGTCGAGGTCGAGACTTTACCGGGCGTGGTGCTGGGGCACAAGAACATTCCGGTGAACAGCGTTGGTTGCTACGTTCCGGGTGGGCGTTACCCGATGGTGGCTTCGGCGCATATGAGCGTGGTCACTGCGAAGGCCGCGGGGGTGAAGCGCATCATTGCTGCCGCGCCGCCGTTTGAGGGCGCGCCGCATCCGGCGATCGTCGCTGCGATGCACTTGGGCGGGGCGGATGAAATTTACGCGATCGGTGGAGTGCAGGCTGTGGCGGCGATGGCGCTGGGCACGGAAACGATCGCTCCCGTCGACATGATTGTCGGACCGGGCAACGCTTATGTCGCCGAGGCCAAGCGGCAGTTGTTTGGACGCGTTGGTATCGATCTGCTTGCTGGTCCTACGGAGACGCTGATCATTGCTGACGATTCTTGCGATCCGGAGATGGCTGCTGTCGATCTGATCGGACAGGCGGAGCATGGGCCGGGCAGTCCTGCGGTTCTACTTACGACTTCGGCGAAGCTGGCTGCGGAAACGCCGGCGGCTATCGAGACGCTGTTGGGGTGGCTGCCGACCGCGGCTATTGCGCGCGAGGCTTGGCAGAACAACGGGGAGATTATTCTCTGCGACACGCTCGACGAGATGGTGGCTGAGGCCGACCGTATCGCTTCCGAGCACGTGCAGGTGCTCACGCGCGATCCCGATTATTTTCTGCGCCACATGAGCAATTACGGAGCGCTGTTTCTGGGTCATCGCACTAACGTCGCTTACGGCGATAAGGTGATTGGCACCAACCACACGCTGCCGACGATGAAAGCGGCGCGCTATACCGGCGGGTTGTGGGTGGGCAAGTTCATCAAGACCTGCACCTATCAGCGCGTGCTGACGGATGAAGCGTCGGCGCTGATCGGCGAATACTGCTCGCGGCTCTGCGCTATCGAAAACTTCGCGGCGCATAAGGAGCAGGCGGATCTGCGCGTGCGGCGCTATAGCGCGCAGGTTGTCTGAGATGGGTCCGGTCGCTGTCGTCACGGGAGGCTCGGGAGGAATTGGCTCCGTGATCTGCCGCAAGCTCGCGGACGCTGGGATGAGTGTGGTGGTGGGCTACAACCGCTCCGCCGAAAGCGCAGAACGGCTTGCAAAGGAATTGCCGGGAACGGGGCACTCGGCTCGCCACGCGCCGGTGACCGATAGCGCGGGGCTCACGGCTCTCGCGGCGGGGCTTGAGCGCTGCGATGCTCTGGTCAACTGCGCGGGCACTACGCGCTTCGTGAAACATTCCGATCTCGATGCGCTCGACGACGCGCTGATCGACACGATTCTCGCGACCAACGTCCGCGGGGCCTTCGCCGCTGTTCGCGCGTTGCGGCCGTTGCTCGAAAAGAGCACGCTGCCCGGGGGAGGCGTGGTGGTGAACCTGTCGTCAGCAGCGGGCAACATCGCGATTGGGAGCAACGTGATGTATTGCGCGTCGAAGGCGGCGCTCGACAACATGACCAAGTCGCTGGGCCGCGCGCTGGCTCCGCGCATCCGCGTGGTGTCGGTGGCGCCGGCGCTGGTCGATACGGAATTCGTGAAGTCTCTCGATCAGGGCTGGCATGATGAACAAGCCGCGCGCACGCCGCTGGGCCGCCTGGCGACGCCCGAGGAAGTTGCTACCGCGGTCGCCGCTGTCATCACTACGCTGACTTTTACTACGGGGACTATTCTGGCTGTCGACGGCGGGCGCACGCTCGGCTAGATCCAAATAGTTTATATAATGTGGCCTTAGGAGCTTCCCGCGCGTGATTCGCCGCTTGCTGGTTGTGCTTCTCGCGATGGCCGGGGCCTGTATGTTTGCACAGGATGAAATGCCCGGTGTCTACGGAAAGATCACGTCGCGTCCCAAGGCCGGGGAACTCGCGCCCGAGGTCAGTTTCTCAAAGGCGCCGCACAACCCGGGCTCGGCAGCGTGGACCACGGCGAATCTTTCCGGGCAGCTCACCGTGCTCTATCCTTTCCCTTACGTTTCCGCCAACCCTGAGCTGGTGGAGCAGTGGAACGCGATGATCGAACGATTCGCCGGGAGGCCGGTCCAGTTTGTATTGGTCGCGGGGGAGAAGGACTCGACGTTACTCCCGTTTCTCGAGGAACACCCCATCGGCGGATGGGTGTTGCAAGATCCAGACGGTGCGACGGGGCGGGCCTACGGACTCGAAATGCCGGAAGCGATCATCATTGGCGCCGACCGCCTGATTGTGGGCTTCGATCACGGGATCCTGCCGCGCGCGGACGTAGTGGGCGCTGTTCTTGCGAATCCCGAGCGCAGCGGCGAGCTGTTGTCCAAGGAAGCGGAGCGAATGCCGCGCGAGGAGGATCATCGTCCGAATTTCGCGCCGTCATATGAAGTGCATATTGCGCCCGCGCATGACGACAACGGCGGCAACTTTGCTGCTCCAGATTATTGGGGCTTGCAAGGTTACACTCTCAAGAGCTTGCTGGCCGAGGTTTCGGGCGTGAACGCGATTCGCATCGAGCTGCCGGCCTCCGTCGATACGGACGCGCGCTACGATGTTGCGGTGGTGCTGCCGCGGCCGGAAGAGCGAGAGGAAATACTAAGCCTGATCCGGCGGGGCGTCGAGGATCACTTTCATCTCGCGGCGACGCACGAAAATCTGCTGAGAGACGTGTATGTTTTGACGGCGCCGGATAAGAAGCCTCCGGCGGCGCCTGCCGATCCGTTCGCGGGCGGCGACGGGTCTATCAGCTCGATGGAGATGGGCAGCACAGACGGGCCACACGATATTAACTCCATCACCGACATTGGGCTCGGAAATTCTACGGTGGATGAGTTCTGCAAAATGCTCGAATGGGGGCTCGATCGGCCGGTAGTGAATGAAAGCAAGCTTGATGGCAAGTTCAATTTCGAAGTGAGCGCGCCTGCGCTTTCGCAGCAGCCACCGCCGCACGATTTCGTGGAGCGCCTGCGCGAACAGTTGGGGCTGGTGATCGTGCCGGCGCAGCGGAACGTCGAGACGACGGTGTATCGCTTGCGCTAAACGGCATAGGGGTACTCTCACTCGCTATTGTCTTGACCCGTGCTCTAGCGGGGTCCATACTCAAGAGGGAGGCTCGTTGTGCCGTTTGAGAGTCGTTTCGCGCGTGCCTTCACCGCCGTCAATATTGAGCGGGAGGCTCCCGCTGCCTCGGGCGTCTACGGCATTTCCAACGCGAAAAGCTGGATCTTCATCGACGAGACTGAGAACATCCGGGGCAGTCTGATGGAATACCTGGCGAATGCGAGCGGTTCTCCGGCCAACCAGCCGTCCGGATTCTCCTTTGAACTGAGCCCGTCCTATAACCGCACGGCCCGCCGCGATCGCTTGATTGCCGAGTTGGCCCCTATTCAGAAGCGCCGCACCCGAGGTTAAATCATGCCATTCCCGCAGGGAAATTCGTTCGCGTTCACGCCGGTGTCGGTGCGCAAGAACGCTCCGGCGTCACCCGGTATCTATGGGATCTTTAATGGCAGCCAGTGGATCTATGTAGGGGTGGGTGAAGACATCCAGCAAACCCTGCTAGCTCATTTGCATGACACGGAAAATTGCATCCGTCGCTTTAATCCAACGGGCTTCAGTTTTGAGCTGGATACGGAGGCCAACCGGCGCTCGCGTCAGGAAATTCTGATTCGCGAGCTAGGCACGCAGTGCAATCATCAGAACGGGAATCTGCCGCAGTTGCCCTGGCTGAAAGCGCTGTAAGAAAAGCTGAAAGCTCTTTAGATTAAGCGATTTGGGGCAACGGATGGGCACCACGGCTCTCGATTTCGCGCGACAGGGTTTCGGCGCGGCGGCGACACTCGGCGGCATTTTGAGCGGCTACCAGGCGGCTGGAGGCGTACTCTTCGAGGCTGATGGTTTTCGCCAGCCGGGTATTCACCAAAGCTTGCGTTTCCATCCGTAACTGCTTGCTCCAGGCCCGGTTCTCCGCCTGGAGCCGAAACATTTCATCCAGACTTCGTTCCTGTATTTTTTCGGGCCAGAAAGGCATCACAGCTAGTTATCGGCGCAAACCCCGCACTACGTTAGTTCCCGGTTGCAGATTCAGTGAAATCACTAACCTGCAGAGCCATAAGGAATAGCTAAAAGGACCCTCGGTTTTCTCCATTCCATGTAGGCAACGACCGTTTAAGCGGAATGGCTTCCTAGAGCGGCGCCCGGGTGCTATTTGTGGGTTGGTGGATCCTTTAACAATATTCGGACTCTTTGCAGTTACGGCGATGCTGCTGTGCTACGCGCTCGAAGATCGTAACACCTGGTACATTCTGGGCTTCGCGGGCGCGTGCTTGCTGGGGTCGGCTTACGGTTTTTTGCAGGGGGCGTGGCCCTTTGGACTGGTCGAGTCGATCTGGTCGTTGGTGGCTCTGCGGCGGTGGTGGAAGGTCAAAGAGTCGAAGTAGGCGTGTCGATTTCTTGGGGCTTGGTTCGTCCTTAAACTGTAACTCCCAAGGAGTACGATAAGGAGAAATCACCATGCCACAATACATGCTCGCGCTTTATGACGATCCCTCACAATGGCCCAAGTTCAGCCCGGAGGAAACGCAGAAGATCCTGGAAAGGTATATGGCGTGGGGCAAGAGGCCGTTCGTAGTGACCGGCAAGCGCCTGGCTGCCGATAACGGCCGCGTGCTCAAGGCCACTGGCGGCAAGGCGCGTGCGACGGACGGTCCTTATAGCGAAACCAAGGAAGTGCTGGGCGGCATTTACTTGATCGAAGCCAAGGATTACGACGAAGCTGTCGAGCGCACGCTGGATCATCCGCATCTGGATCACGGGACCATCGAGCTGCGCCAGTTGTACTCGTGAACGCGAAGCCAGACACCGGCGGCTTGCTGGAACACTTGTTCCGCCACCAAGCGGGGCGTGTGGTCGCGCACCTCACGCGGGTACTGGGGCCGGCGCGTCTCGATCTGGCCGAGGAGAGCATGCAGGAAGCCATGCTGCGTGCTCTCCAGGTGTGGCCGTATCAGGGCGTTCCCGACAACGCGGCGGGGTGGCTCTTCCGCGTGGCGCACAACGCCGCGATCGACGCCATCCGGCGCGGAAAATTCCTGGAGCAGAATACGGGCGCGCTGGTGGCGGAGCTGACGCGGTCGCTTACAGGCACGACGACGAGCGGCGCGGGCGACGATCCGGATTTCGAAAAGCAGCTGCGCGACGACGAGCTGCGCATGATCTTCATGTGCTGCCATCCGGCCATCGGGCGCGATTCGCGGGTGGCGCTGAGTTTGAAGACCGTAGGCGGATTCAGCGTGCGGGAAATCGCTCGCGCGTTTTTAGCTGACGACGCGGCGATTGCGCAGCGGCTGGTGCGGGCGAAGCGGCAGATTCGCGAACAGGAGTTGACGCTTGATATGCCGCACGGCGCGGATTTGGAAGAGCGTTTGGATTCGGCGCTCGAAACCATTTACTTCATCTTCAACGAGGGCTATTCCACTCATGAAGGCCAGGACTTAATAAGAAAGGACCTGTGCTTCGAGGCGTTGCGGCTGGGGCGTTTGCTGGCGTCGTCTTCAATCGCGGCGCCGCGAGTGCATGCGCTGGTGGCGGTGATGGCGCTGCAGGCGGCGCGCCTGCCCGCGCGCATCGACGAAGCGGGGGATCTAATTCTGCTTGAAGATCAGGACCGGGCGCGCTGGGATCAAGGTCTGATTGCGATGGGCTTTCATTACTTCGATCTTTCAATGGCGGGCGAGCAGGTTTCTGAGTATCACGCGCAGGCTGCAATCGCGGCTACGCACGCTCGCGCGGAGAGTTTGCATGCCGTCGACTGGCCGGCGATTCTGGAGCTGTACGATCAACTGCTGGCGATCAGCGGCGCGTCGCCGGTGGTGGCGTTGAATCGCGCGGTGGCGGTGGCGAAAGTTTATGGGGCGGCGGAAGGGCTGGCGGCGATTGCGGAGCTCTCCGGCAATCCGCAGTTGCGCGATTACTATTTGCTGCTGGCGGTGCGCGGGCATTTGCTGCTGGAACTTGACCGCCGCGAGGAAGCGGCCGCTTGTCTGCGCGCGGCGCTCGAATGCCGGTGTTCGGAGCCGGAACGCCGGTTCCTGCGCCGCAAGCTGGAGCAGTGCGAGGTCAGTGTTTGATGATCAGTGTTTGATGAACAGCGACACGGCCATGCCTAATCCGATGAGAATCGCGATGCGGCGCACGGCGGTGCGTCCTAACTTGCGCGCCGTGCCTGCTCCGGCGTAGCCGCCCGCGATCGCGCCTAGCGCCATCACACCGACGTCGGGCCAGTACACCATTTTTTGCGAGATGAAATAAATGGCCGCGAGAGCGTTGACGGCTCCGCCCAGGAGATTTTTGAAGCCGTTCATCTGGTGGATGTCGGTCATGCCTAGAATGCTGAAGGCGGCCAGCATCAGGATGCCGATGCCGGCGCCGAAGAAGCCGCCATAGACGCCCACTATGAACTGGAACACGACTGCGCCTACAAACCAGCTCGCCGATTTATGAGCGTGCGGGTGGGAGCGTTTGATCCTGCGTTGGATGGGTTCTTGCACCATGAAGAGAACGGTCGCAAAGAGAATCAAGTACGGGACCAGGTGGTCGAAGAGCATACTGGGGGTCAAGCGCAGCAGGACGGCGCCGAATAATCCGCCGATCAGGCTGGGGATTGCCAGGTAGAGAAAGCGCCGTTGGAGCGTGCTGAGTTCGCGGCGGTAGCCGAACATTCCGCTCACTTGTCCGGGCCACACGGCGACGGTGCTGGTGGCGTTCGCGGTGACAGAGTTCAGGCCGAGCCAGATCAAGGTGGGGAACGTTAACAGGGTCCCGCCGCCGGCTACGGAATTCATCGCGCCTGCGATCAGTCCTGCGCCGAAGGAGACGGCGCCGTGTATGAGGTCCATGGCCATTGGGTTTTTCAAACTATCATACTGGGTCAAAACCTCCGGGCTGGGTCAAAACTCCTCATTCGGGAAATATTGCCGGACGGGTGAGGGGAGCGGAAACACGGAATGAGTCAGTTACGGGATTCGGCGGGTGAGTTGCTGCAAATATGCAGAAAGGTAGGGGTGTATGCGTAAAACAATTATCGGGGTTCTCGTGTGCGCTAGCAGTGTGTTCGCGGTGAGCCCTAAGGATCGCAGGGAAGTGGACAATCGTTTGAATGAGGCGTCGGTGGTGTTCGCGGAAATCATGAATGCGCCGGATCGCGGCATTCCACAGGATCTGCTGCAGAAGGCGCACTGCGCGGTGATTATCCCGGGCGTCAAGAAGGGCGCGTTCATTGTGGGCGCGCAGTATGGGAAGGGCTTCATTAGCTGCCGTGGAAGGTCGGATCGCGGATGGTCGGCTCCGGCGGCGATTCGTATTGAAGGCGGGAGCTTCGGCTTCCAGATTGGCGGATCGGAAACCGACGTGGTGATGCTGGTGATGAACGACCGCGGGGCGGATCGTCTGTTGAGCAGCCAGTTCACGTTGGGCGGTGAAGGCGAAGTGGCGGCGGGGCCCGTAGGGCGCAGCACCACGGCGCAGACGGACGCGAAGTTTACGGCCGAGATTCTGTCCTGGGCGCGGGCGCGCGGTGTGTTTGCCGGGATCGCGTTGAAGGGTGCGACGCTGCGGCAGGACATCGACGACAACGAGGCCATGTACGGTAAGCGCCTGGAGACGCGGGACATCGTGCGGACCCGTATAGCTCCGACGGCGGCCGGGCGCAAGTTGGTGGTGGCGCTCGACCGGCGTTCGCCGCGCGAGAAGTCGTAGTAACCGGGGACACGGCGGCGTCCGTCTCACATGCATGCTGACTAGGCGTAATGTGTTGCGGTTCGCCGCCGGTCTTCCCGTGGCTTGCGCGGGGCTGCCGGCGTGGGCGTTCGCTTCCAAGGAGTTCTGGGAGGCGAAGCCGGCGAGCGAGTGGACGTCGGATGAAATCGACCGGATGTTGACGAAGTCGCCTTGGGCGAAAGACGCTTCGGTGATGAGCAGCGGGCAGGGCTTGGGCAATGGCAGCGGCCGTTCGCGCGGTGGCGGCATTGGCTTTCCGGGTGGCGGCGGCGGGATCGGTTTTCCCGGCGGCGGTGTGGGATTCCCTGGCGGCGGCGGTGGCCGGCAGGGCGGGGGTTATCCAGGCAACGGCGGCGGCGGGAACGATGGCGGGGGCGAACGATTGACTGCCACGGTGCGCTGGGAATCGGCGCTGCCCATTCAAGAAGCGCTGCACATTGGCGTGAGCGACGAAAAACCCATTGACGATTTCGGGAAGTACTACGTGATCGCTTTGATCGGGGACTTGTCGGCGAGCGGCGCGCGGCGGCGTGCCTCCTCAACCAACGGCACTTCCGATGACGACGATGACAGCACTACGCGGGCAGATCGGCGCTTGCAGGAACTGAAGGAGTCGGCGCGGCTGGAGCGCAAGGACGGTCCTATCAGCCTCGAAAAAGTAGAAGAGGGATCGCGCGTGGGGAGCCGCGGGCCGGGCGTTTATTTTTATTTCGATCGGAAGGCCGATGTTTCCATGGACGATAAGTTTGTCAACTTCAGCACCAAGCTGGGGCGCATGGAGATTAAAGCCAAGTTCACTATGAAAGAGATGTCGTATCACGGTAAACTGGCGGTGTGAATTACGCTTACCTCGATACGCCGGTTGGAACGCTGCTGATTGCAGGGGACGCCTCGGCGGTTTTGCAGATCACTTTTCCGAGCCAGGGGAAGGCTGTGAAAGCGGAGGCGGGCTGGGTGAAGTCGGAACGCGGGCCGATCGGTGAGGCCATGCGGCAACTGCGCGAATATTTCGCGGGTGAGCGTACCGGATTCGATCTGCCTTTGGCGCCGCTGGGCACGGCCTTTCAACACGCGGTGTGGCGGCAGTTGGAGGGGATTCCTTACGGCGAGACGATTTCTTACGGGGAGTTGGCACGGCGTGTGGGAAATCCTAAGGCTTCGCGCGCGGTAGGTTCGGCGAACGGTAAGAACCCGCTGCCGATTGTGATTCCGTGTCATCGCGTGATTGCGGGGGACGGGAGGCTGGGCGGATTTGGTGGCGGGCTGCCTACCAAGGAGACATTGCTCGCGCTGGAACAGGGGACTTCAATCAGAAATCGGGCCGTCGCCGGCCGATAGCGCGGCGATCATGGCTTCGCGGGTGCGGTCCGCGGTTTGGATGGCGGAATCGAGCGATACGCGGTAAATGATTATGCCCGCGATGGCGTCGATCGCCAGCACTGCAAAGAGCGCGGTCTGGCTGCCGAAGGCGTAGCGCGCCAGATAGGCTAGCACCACCGGCAGAAACACCACCGGATAAATCGCAAACAGCGTGGCTTGCAGGCGTCCGGCGGCCCCAGTGCGGAAAGAGTTTGCGGGATTCACGGCGCGGGCGTGGCGGACGGAGAGCAGGTTGCCGGCGCTGAACAGGAAAATCATCACAACCAGGGCCACGCTGTAGGCTTCGCTCAGACGGCGAAAGCCGAGCGGCATGCGCAGCAGTACGCACACGGCGGTCACCATGGCGATTTCCAGGAGCAAAAAGAAAAGGCCGGTCAAATTTTTACCGGTCATCACTCGCCGGAAAGACACGGGCGCCAGAAAATAGAATTGCGCGGCGGAGCGGTCAAAACCGAAGGCGTTCCAGAAGCACACGTCGCTCATCAGCATCAGCGAATACACGCACACTACGGTGAGATAGTTCTGCACGAAGAACTGTCCCAGAGGGCCGCGGGGCACGAACACCATGGGCAGCCATAGCACCAGGCCAAACGTGAAGCCCATAAGAAATACCAGGCGGAAGCGCGGCGAGCGGATCAGGAAACGAAATTCTTTTTCGATGAGTGCGCCTAGCGGGTCCTTGAAGAGCGTCGATGGCAAGCGGTAGAGCCATTCGATCCACCAGGAGCGGCGGCTAGGTTGGGAACTACCGGCGTTGGCGGCGTCGGCATCGAAGGCCAGCGTGCGCGAGAATTGCCAGCGGCTGAAGACGAGGGCGCCCAGGGTCCACGCGGTGAGTACGGCGAGTGAAGGCAGAATGCGGAGGCGCAGGATCAGGTTGGCCGACGCGGTCCAAGGCCATCCTTCCCAGGCGTCGCGCGCGACTAACAAATGCAATTGCGGGCTGATCACGCCACGGCGCGCCATTAACAATTGCGGGAGGGCCGCGGCCATGATCAAGAAGAAAAAAACCAGCTCGCGAATGCGCTTGCGGGCCAGCAGGCGCGCCAGAGTGTCGCGCAATCCCACGGCGATAATCAGGTTGAAGGTTACGTAAACGGCAGTTGACAGCAGGCTCCACTTGCCGAGCGCGGGGTTCAGCAGAGCGCCGATGGTGATGCCGATCAGCACCAGCACCATTTCAATGCCGGCGGTGACGCGCAGTAGAACTTCGATGGAAAAGAGCTGGCTGTCTGGAATCGGGTAGGCGCGCAGCTTGCGCAAATCGAGCGAGGAGCCGGTAGTGGCGAGCATCAGCGGCACCACCTGCCAGTACAAAAACATCAGCAGGAGGCCGCCGGGCAGCGCAATGCGAATGGTGGGAATCTGCGCGGGGTTGCTGAAGACGCGCAGCATCGCGATGGCGACGACGGACCACACTCCGTACCAAATGAAGCCGACGACCGCGGACCAGGCAACGCCGCGGCGCGGATAGAAGTGGGAGAGCGTCCGCCACTGAGCCCAGAAGATCGCGCCGATTTGCGTCATGTTGTGCGGTGGGCTAGAGCCAATCGAGCGTTTCGGCGGCGTGTTCCATGCCGAGCGCGCGCACGAAGGCGTCTTCCAGTGTTTCGGCCGCGCCGCGCATTTCCGACATGGGGCCTTCGGCGATCAGCTTGCCTTCATGGATAATGCCGACGCGCTCGCACAGGCGCTCGACGACTTCGAGCACGTGCGAGGTGAGGAAAATGGTGGCGCCGTGGCGGACTTGATCGAGCAGGATATCTTTCATCAGGCGCGCGCCCACGGCGTCGACGCCTTCAAAGGGTTCGTCCATGAGAAAGAGCTTGGGGCGATGGATCAGCGCGGCGGCCATGGCTACGCGCTTGCGCATGCCTTTGGAGTATTCGGCGATTAGTTTCTTGGGTTGGTTGCCAAGTTCGAACAGGTCCAGCAACTCATCGGCGCGGGCGCGGGCCATCGCGCGGTCGAGGCCGTAGATGCGGCCGACGAACTCAATGAATTCGCCGCCGGTGAGGTGATCGAAGAGCATGGATTCGTCGGGGACCAGGCCGATTTGTTGCTTGATGTCGAGCGAGCGCGCGGGCATGGGGAGGCCCAGGAGTTCGATGGTGCCGGAGGTGGGCGGGGCCAGGCCCATCAGCATTTTAATGGTGGTGGTTTTGCCGGCGCCGTTCGGTCCCAGGAAGCCGAAGAAGCAGCCTTGCGGGACGGTGAGGGTGAGGCCGTCGACGGCGGCTTTATCGCCGTACACTTTTCGCAGGTCGCGGATTTCTATCGCCGGCGGGACCATATGCAATCTCTATGGTACTAGGACGGCGGGGAGGGAAAAACACTTTAGAACTGATATACTCCCCGCAGAGGTTGCACCGCATGAGCCAATCATTTGGCGGGCTGCGTCACTCTCAGGTGACCCCTAAAGAAGTTTATTTGAATCGGCGGCGTTTTCTAAGTGCGGGAGCGGCATTCGCGGCGCTCGCTGGGGCTGGCTCGGCGCGGGCCAATACCAAGCTCACTGATGTAAAGAAAACCTCGTACAACGCGGGAAATGAAAAGGTCACGTCCTATGAATACGTGACTGGCTACAACAATTACTACGAATTCGGAACCGATAAGCTGGAGCCGGCTAAGTACGCCAGGAATCTCCGGACGATGCCATGGACGGTGGGCGTCGAAGGTGAGGTGGCGCGGCCCAGGACCTTCGACCTGGACGCCATTATGAAGATCGCGCCGCTCGAAGAGCGCATCTACCGGCACCGCTGCGTGGAGGCATGGTCCATGGTGATCCCGTGGATTGGGTTTCCGCTTTCCGCGTTACTCAAGCAAGTGGAACCAACCAGCCGGGGCAAATATGTGGCTTTCGAAACGTACTACGACCGCAAGCAAATGCTGTCTGCGCGTCAAGCAGGCATAGCGTTTCCCTACATCGAAGGTTTGCGAATGGATGAGGCGATGCATCCTCTCGCGCTTCTTTCGGTGGGTGTTTATGGAGAGACGCTACCCAATCAGAACGGCGCTCCGCTGCGTTTGGTGGTGCCGTGGAAGTATGGTTTCAAGAGCATCAAATCGATCGTTAGAATTCGGCTGACGGAAAAGCAGCCGCCGACGACGTGGAATGGGAATTGGCCCGAGGCTTACGGTTTCTACTCCAACGTGAATCCGCAAATGGATCACCCGAATCACAGCCAAGCGAAGGAACGCCGCTTGGGCGAAAAGCTTGTTGGCGCATACGCGAAGCACGCTGATGTTCAATGGTTACGGCGATGCTGTTGCGAGTCTTTACACGGGTATGGATCTGCGCCGGAATTACTAGACGAGCCTAATCGATGTTGAGCAGCTTGGCGACGACGTGGGTATCCTGCTCGATTTTCTTCTGCAGCATGGTCACGGCGTAGATCAACTGTTCGGGGCGCGGGGGGCAGCCGGGGACGTAGACGTCGACCGGAATCACTTGGTTCACGGGCACCAGCGCGTAGTTTGAAAACACGCCGGTGGAGGTGGCGCAGGCGCCCATCGAGATCACCCATTTGGGTTCGGGCATCTGCTCGTAGAGGCGGCGGATCACGGGGGCCATTTTATTGGAGACGCGGCCGGCGATGATCATCAGGTCAGACTGGCGCGGCGAACCGCGCATGACTTCGGCGCCGAAGCGCGAGATATCGAAGCGCGAGCCGATCATCGACATCATTTCGATGGCGCAGCACGCGAGGCCGAAACTCATGGGCCAGATGGCGTTTTTGCGGCCCCAGTTGACGACGCTGCCGAGGGTGGTCATCACGATCGATTCGCCGAATTCGTCTACTTCCGGCTCCTGGTCGACGCGCGCGAAGAGCTCGGGGGGCTGGCTCAGATGAAATTTTGTGTCGGTCAAGTCCACAAAACCATTGTCTCACGGCTACACTAAAAGTTTCCATGAGCGACGAAAACCTTCTGGCCCGCGCCGCGCAGGCGTATGGAATTGAGCTGCGTTACTACGACACTTGGGGGCGGGTGCACGAGGCTTCTCCGAAAGTTCTGCGGGCGCTGCTGGGATCCTTGGGATTCGTGGCGGGGAGCGACGATGAGATCGCACGCGGGCTGGCGGAGCGGGAGGCGGCGGAGCGACGGCGGCCGATCGACCCGACGCTGGTGGTGCGCGAGGATGCCGACCACTTGCGCGTGCGCATTCCGGCGCTGCGCAGCGGGGCGTCGATCAAGCTCGAGATCGAGTGGGAAGGCGGTGAACTGGAGCATCACTGGTTCTGGATGGCGGAACTGCGGACGCTCGAAAGCTACAGCTTGGAAGGGGGGGAATGGCTGACCAAGCGCGTGCCTTTGCCGAGTCCGCTGCGGCTGGGTTATCACCGCGTCCGCCTGATGTGGATGCAGGAGCCGGAACTCGAGACTTTCGCCGAGGCGCGGCTGATCGTTTGCCCCACGCGCGCGAAAGTGGTGGAGCAGCGCGGGGCGGGGCTCGCGGTGACTCTTTACGGGCTGCGCTCGGGGCGCAATTGGGGGTGCGGTGATTTTACGGATCTGGAGGCGGTGATCGATGCTTTCGCTCCGGCGGGTGCGGCGTTTGTGGCGTTGAATCCGCTGCACGCGATTGCGAATCGCCAGCCGTATAATACCAGTCCGTATCTGCCGCAGTGCGCGTTCTTCCGCAACTTCATTTATCTGGATGTGGAGCGGATCGGGGATGCGAAGCTGGATGACGCGATGCGGCTGGAGATCGCGGCGCTGCGGGCGAGCGAGTTTGTGGAATATGAGCGCGTGGCGCGCTTGAAGCTGGCTGCGCTGTGGCAGATCTTTGAACAATTCCGGGAGGGCCGCGGCCCTGCGCATTTGAAACAGGATGCGTTCGAGGAGTACGTCCGATTGCAAGGGCAACTGCTGCGGGATTACGCGACCTACTGTGTGCTCGACGAAGAGATGCATCGTCGCGATCCCAACGTCTGGCTGTGGACGGATTGGCCAGAGGAGTATCGTGATCCGCGCTCGGCGGCCACCAGCGAGTTCGCCGAAAAGCATCGAGAGCGCATTTTGTTTTTTAAATTCCTGCAGTGGCAAATTCAAGTGCAGGCGGCTGCGGCGCATGCACGCGCGCTGGAGCGCGGGATGAGCATCGGCCTGTATCACGACTTGGCGCTGGCCACCGATCAGTACGGAGCGGATTTGTGGGCATTACGGCCGTTTTTCGTGCCGGGCTCGCGGGTGGGAGCGCCGCCGGATGAACTCGCTCCCAGCGGCCAGGATTGGGGCTTTCCGCCGCCCAATCGCGAAGAGCATCGCAGTAACGGCTACCAGTTGTTCGCTAAATCGATCCGCAACGCGGCTGCGTGCGGGGGCGCGCTGCGAATCGATCATGTGATGCGTTTTTTCCGGCTGTTCACCATTCCGCAGGGTTTCGAGACTAGTCAGGGGACCTACGTGCAGGACTACGCCAGCGATTTACTGGGGATTCTGGCGCTCGAAAGCGTGCGCGGGAACTTCGTGGTGATCGGCGAGGATTTAGGAACGGTGACCGAATGAAGTTCGCTCTGCGTTGTATCAAGGGGGCGTGCTGAGCTACCGCGTGCTGTGGTTTGAACGCGACGGGGCGGGGAACTTTCACCTTCCCGAAACCTATCCGGAGAGCGCGCTGGTGTGTTCCACAACGCACGACTTGCCGACGCTGGCGGGTTTCGCGCTGGGGCGCGACCTGGAGGCTCGCAAAGCGGCGGGTCTCGCGGATGAAGACGAGTACCAGGAGCAGAAGGCGCACCGCGCGCGCGAAGTCGAGCGCTTAGAGCAGGCGCTCGATAGCTCTGGATTCGCGGGGGACCCGCTAGGGTTTTTGCTGGCGACGCCGTGTGTGCTGGCGGTGGTCAATCATGAAGATCTGTCGGGTGAAACCGAGCAGCAGAATCTGCCTGGCAGCACCTGGCAATATCCCAACTGGCGGCGCAAGATGAGTGTCGTGGTGGAAAAAATCGCGCCGCTCGCAAAAAAATTCGCCTCCGCGGCCGCCCGTTCTGGGCGCCTCCCCAGCTCCAAACTCTAGTTGCAAGTGACTTGCGTTTTATATTGACAAGTAGACTTACTTGGTCTATCTTCGGTTAATATATGCAACTTACTTGCAACTGGAGGATGGTGGCCCTCGCGATGGCCGTGTTTTGGCAACCGTTGGCGCGGGCGGGTGAAGGGCCTTTTTTTGTGACCTATACCCATCAGATGGAGGAACCGGGCAACCTGGAGATCACCACCAAGGATGTGACCGGCAAGCCCGGCGACGGTAACCGGTTCTTGGGTTCGGCGCTCGAATTCGAGTATGGATTGAAGGGCTGGTGGACCACTGAGGTCTACTTGGATGGCCAAGCTACTGGAGGCGAAAGCGCAATTTTTACGGGATACCGTTGGGAGAACCGCTTCCGGCTGCTGCCCCGCGAGCACTGGATCAACCCGGTGCTGTATGTCGAATTCGAGAACATCAACGGCGCGGATAAGACTTTGCTCGAAGTGGTGGGTACGGATGGCAAGGACGATCTGACGGAACCGAACTCCGAAGCACGCGCTGAGAAGCAGCGTGAAATCGAGGTCAAGCTGATTTTGGGGAGCTATTACAAAGGCTGGACCATTGCTGAGAACTTCATCGCGGAGAAAAATGTGGCGCACGCGCCGTACGAGTTCGGCTACGCGGCGGGTCTCAGCCGGCCGCTGGCGCTGGCGGCGCGGCCGGACCGCTGTAATTTCTGCGCGGAGAATTTTCAAGCGGGCGTTGAGCTGTACGGTGGGTTGGGGACGCATTCCGATTTCGGGTTACACGAGACGTCGCACTATATTGCGCCCACGGTGGCGTGGACGCTCGCGAATGGCATCCGCTTGAGTGGGTCTCCCAGTTTTGGCTTGACTGACAGCAGCGCGCGATTTTTGCTGCGCTTCGGGGTGTCCTACGAAATCGAGCAGTTCGCCCGTCTGTTTCACAAGTCTGGAGGTTCCCGATGAAGACGCTAGGAGCGTGTCTGTTGGCGGTAGTGGGACTCGCACCAGCTGCAAGTCTATTGCAAGAGGCGCCGGCGCGAACGGTGCCCGTGAGCAATCCGTTGGAAGGCCAGGAGAACGCGCGGCGGGCGGGCGCGAAACTGTTTGCCCGAGAATGCGCGTCCTGTCACGGGGAAAACGGGAAGGGCGGATTGGGAAAGGCTCCGCCGCTGCGGCAACCGGAAGTTTATAGAGCTGCTCCGGGGGCGCTCTTTTGGGTCTTACGCAACGGGGCACTGCATAGGGGAATGCCGTCCTTCGCACATTTGCCGGAGCCGCAGCGCTGGCAGATCATCACTTGGCTCAAAGCGCAGAAGCCTACATGAAGTAGTCTTTGACTTTGTCGAAGATGCCCTTTTCGGTGGGTTCGTTTTCCGCGGGGAGCAATTCGCGGAGCTGTTCGAAAAGTTTACGCTGATCGCGCGAGAGCTTGGTGGGGATGCGCACGTCCAGGTGAATGAACAAGTCACCGCGGCCGCTGCCATTGACGTGCGGCACACCGAGTCCTTTGATGCGCAAGCGGCTGCCGGCTTGCGAGCCTTCGGGAATGGTGACAGTTTGCAAGCCGTCGAAGGTAAGAATGTCGACCGACGCACCCAGTGCGGCCTGCGCCGTGTTGATGGGCACGGTGCAATGCAGGTTGTCTTCGTGACGCTCGAAGACGGGGTGCGCTTTCACTTTGAGGACTACGTAGAGGTCACCCGGAGGTCCACCGTTGGCGCCGGGCTGGCCCTCTTGCGAGAGCCGCAGTTGGGTGCCTTCGTCAACGCCGGCGGGGATGTTGACCTTGAGCTTGCGCTCGCGCCGCTGGTAGCCTTCGCCCTTGCATTCCTTGCAAGGCCGGCGAATGATCTGGCCGCGGCCTCCGCACTGGTTGCAGGTGCGGCGCACGGACAAAAACGCCTGCTGATAGATTACTTCGCCCTTACCGCGGCAGATGGGGCAAGTGGTGAGTCCGTCTTCGGGCTCGGCGCCTTTGCCTTTGCAGCGGCCGCATTCTTCCAGGCGCGGCACCTGAATGTCGATGGACAGGCCGCGCATGGAATCTTCGAAAGCGATTTCCAGATCGTAGCGGACGTCGTCGCCGCGCTGCGCACGGGTGCGGCGCTGCTGGCCGCGGGCGTTGCCGAACACGTCGCCGAATCCGAACACGTCGCTGAGGATGTCGGCGAGGTCGGGGAAGCCGGCGGAGGGATCGAATCCGTTGGAGGCCGCCGAAGACACGCCTTGATGGCCGTAACGATCATACGCGGCGCGCTTTTGGGCGTCGCTCAGGACGCTATAGGCTTCGGCGGCTTCCTTAAATCTTTCTTCGGCGTCGTGATTGCCGGGATTGCGGTCGGGATGGAACTCCAGCGCAAGACGTCGATACGACGTTTTTAGGGCCCCTTCATCGCAATCGCGGCTGACGGCGAGGACTTCGTAATAGTCACGTTTGATCACGCTCAAGTGCTTTCTACCCTCTCCGCTTTAGTTGGAACCAGTTGGTTTAGAACCAGGCTCGACGGCGACTTTGACCATGGCCGGGCGCAGCAGGCGGCCCTTGAAATTGTACCCTCTCTGATATTCGTCGAGAACGGTGTGATCGGCGGCTTCGCTGCTCTCCACCATTTCGACGGCGTGATGCACGTGCGGATCAAAGGGCTGCCCTGTGGATACAATCGGCTCCAGCCCCAATTTCTTCAGGGAGTCATAGAACCTCTGATAGATCATCTGCATGCCTTTGCTGAATTCCTTGTCGGAGGATTCGGCTTTGGTGGCGCGCTCGAAGTCATCGAGGATGGGGAGCAGAGCGCGCACGGCTTCGGTGCTGGCGTATTCGGCGAACTCGACGCGTTCTTTTTCGGCGCGCTTGCGGGAGTTCTGGAACTCGGCCTGGCTGCGCAGAAAACGGTCGTGCAACTCGGCTTTTTCGGCGGCGAGCTGATCGCGCTCGGCGGTCAGGGCGGCGAGGGGATCGGGCGGGTCGCTGGCACCGGTTTCTGGATCCACCGGCTGCGGCTCGTCGGGGTCTTTGGTAATGCTTTCGGTACTCATTTTCTTTTTTCCGTTACGCACAATTCCAGCGTATCATTGCTCTGTTGTAGAACCGGCTGGTTAGGAATCTACGAACGCTTGCCCCACGTTTTGCACCGCTGACATCACGCGTCCGTAGTTCATGCGCATGGGTCCGAGGACGGCGATGACGGCGGAGATGCCGCTGGCGAGCTGCACCGGTACGCCAATTAACGAAAGCTCGCCCATTGAAGGGTGAGTGGCGGCGAGTCCGACGTGGACTCCGATTTCGCCGGCGGGTTGTTCTAGGAAACGGTCCACCAATTCCAGCACGCGCTTCTTTTCTGCAAGGGCGCGAAATAGCTCGCGCATTTTTTCCTTGGTGAGGTGGAGGTCCAGGCCGATCAAGTTACTGGCGCCTTCCATGTGGACTTCCGGCGTCGACGCGATATCCAGCAGGCCCTTGGAATAGAGCATGGTGAGCTTGCGCAGGATTTCGTCGTAAGTGGCGCTGGCGTGCTCCAGGCGGGCGGAGAGTTCTTTGCGCACCTGTTCCAGGGTCCAGCCGGCGAAGTTGCGGTTGACGTAGTTGCGGATGGAGGAGAGCTCATCGCCCGAGACCATTTCGTCCAATTTCACGACGCGGTTGTGGACTTCGTGATCGCGTGTGACCACCACCATCAGCACGCGCTGATCCTGCAACGAGACTAGCTCGATATGTTCCAGAGCCGGACTGAGCTGGCGGATAGCGGCGGCGATACCGAAGCCCCGGGTCATGTCCATGAGCATGCGCGAGCTGTATTCGACGCGCTGCTCGACGGTTTCGAGACGCCCGAATTCGGCACGCAGGCGTTCGATTTCAGCGACGGCCATGCGGCGCAGCGTCAACGACTGCACGTAACTGCGAAAGCCTTTTTCGGTGGGAATGCGGCCGGCGGAGGTATGCGGCTGACGAAGGTAGCCCTCTTCGTCGAGGTCCGCCATGACGTTGCGAACGGAGGCGGCACTGAGCGTGTCGCCGCGGCGGCGCGCAATCGAGCGCGAGGCCACCGGCTCGCCCGTTTCTATATAGGCGGCGACAATTTCGTGAAGAAGCTCTCGGCTACGCGGAAGCATCGGAACAGCCTAACTCCTGTATTTATTTTAGAGACAAGGAGATACCGGGGTCAAGGGCCGCCTGGTACTAAGGTCCCGGCGAGAGGCAGACTATTTTCCCGGCGAGCTAAAGTTTTAGCCTTAGCCGGACGATGGAATGCCGATACTCGGAGAATCCTATGTTTGGCAATCTTCGGTCTTTGATCGCGTATCCTAAGCTTCGATTGGCATCCTGGAATCAGGGGCGTGGTGAACGGGAAGAGGGCGAGCGGCTGTTCGAAGAAGCGGACTACGAAGGTGCGGAGCTGCACCTGGCGCAGGCCATCGTCGACAGTGAGCAGCGGCAAGAACCGGCCAACCAGCGCATTTCGCTGCGCCTGGAAATGGGGGAAGCGCAGCGGCGGCAGTTTGCGGCCAGCGGCAGTCTCGAAAAATTGGCAGCGGCGGAAGAAACGGTGCGTTCGGCGTACGCTTTGGCATCGCGCACCAATGAGCGCGAATTGCTGGTGGAGAGTCTGGACACGCTGGGAGCGATCGAAGCGGATCGTGGCAATCTGGACGAGGCAGGGAGGCTGCTCGAAGAAGCGGGAGTGCTGGAGGCCAAGTTGAAGCATCGCGAGCCGATGCTGATGGCCCGCCGGCAGCATCGTTTAGGATTGCTGCGGCAGCGGCAAGGGCGTCTGCAGGAGGCCGCGGATCTGGTGGCGGCGAGCGCTGCGATCCACGAGCGGGTGCTGGGTGAGAATCATGCTTCGACGGCGCACCGGTTTAGCGATCTGGGCGCGGTGCACTACGCCATGGGAAATCATGCGGAGGCGCAGCGCTGTTTGCGGCGCTCGATTCGAGTGCATGAGCAGAAGAGCGGTTTGGAATCGCCCGAGGCGGTGGCGGATTTGAAGATGTTGACGGAATCGCTCGAAGCGAGCGGTGACATCGACGGGGCCGCCGCGCAGTTTGAACGGGTGTTGACCTTGAAGCTGCGCACGGTGGGAACGAACATGGAAACGGTGGCGGAAGTGCAATACCAATTGGCGCTGCGCTACCGGGGCTGGCGGCGTTATTCGCGGGCGCGCGAATTGCTGATGGAAGCGGTGGGCACGTTCAAGCGTACGGGCGGCGCGCGCTTGGCCCGCGGCTACGAAGCGCTGGCGCAGATCGAAGAAGACACGGGGCATTATCACGAAGCGCTGCGGGAACTGGCGCGCGCGGGGAAGGTTTGGGAGTCCGTCAAAGCTGAACACGTCACGGAGCTGATCCGCAATTTAGAGCACCGCGTATTTTTGTTCGATCTGTTGCGCCAATACAGGGAAGCGGAGTATTTGCGGGAGCAGGCGGCGGCTTTAGCGCAGGCAAACCGGTGGGCGCAGGCGGGTTGAGCTTTCATTCCGATGCTGGATAGTCTACGTTCGAATTTCTGGTCTGGGCCCAAGGCGCCGCGCCTGGAAGCATGGAGTCTCGACCGCAACCACGATCGCACCGAGGGCGAGCGCTTGCTCAAAGCTCGTAGCTATGCGGAGGCCGAGACCTTTTTGGAGCGGGCGGCGGTGGATGCGGAGAAGCGCGGGCATTCGGCTCCCAAACGAATTCAAGTGCGGCTGCTGCTGGCGGAGGCGCAGCGGAAACAGGCGCATCTCGACCAAGCTGAGCGCAGCCTGCGGGCGGCCATCGAGATTGCGGCGCGCACTGACGATCGCGTGGCGTACTTGCAGTGCCTGGATGCGCTGGCGGACATTTTTGGCGATCAGGGCAACTTCGCGGCGGTCGAAAAAGTAACACGCGACGCGCTTAAGATTGAAGCTACGCTGCCGCATCCGGATCCGTTGCGGATGGCGCGGCGGGTGCACCGCTTGGGCATGGCGCGCCACCACACGGGGCGGGTCGACGAAGCCATTCCGATGCTCGAAAAAGCGGTGGCTTTGCACGAGGAAAATTTTGGCGCGGAGCACGTGGAAACCGGCAACCAACTAATGGCGCTGGGAGCGGTGCATCGGGCGCACGGCAATCATGAGGAAGCGCAGAAGTGTTTGCGGCGGGCTTTGAAGATCCACGAAACGGCGTGCGGACGGCAGTCGGCTGAAGCCATTCAGGATCTGCATCATCTGGCGGGATCGCTCGAAGAATCGGGCGATCTGGCGGGGGCGGCGGCGCAATATGAGCGGGCGCTGCTGTTCAAGCATCGCGCGATCGGCGGCGATATGGATGACGAAGCGGAACTGCAGTTCGGGATGGCGAACCTGTACGTCAACTGGCAGAATTATTCGCGCGCGCGCGAGCTGCTGCTCGAATGCGTGGCGACGTTCCGGCGCAAGGGCGGCGTGCGGCTGGCGGTGGGCTATGAAACGCTGGCGTATGTGGAGGAGTGTTCCGGACGCTACACCGAGGCGCTGAGACAATTGCAATTGGCGGCCAAGGTGTGGGAGACGCTGCGTCCCGAGCGGTTGCAGGAACTGGTGCGCTGCCTGGGCCATCGCGCCGATCTGCTGGAATTGCTGCGCCGGAAAGTGGACGCTGAGCGGGTGCGCGAGCGCATCGCCAGTCTAACGCCTCCGGCGGATAGCCAAGCCGCGACGGTGGCTTCGGGCGGGGCGGGGAGCTAACTACTTCAGTTCGGCGCTGCTGACGCTGGCGGGTTCCTGCGACCAGTTGTTGCGCACAACCATGGTCTGATCCGAGTAGAAGGTCCGGCGGCCGGAGCTGTTGAATGTCTCCGGGACGGCCGACACGGCATAGCCGGTGGGGCTCGCTACCAAGGTGAAGATATAGCCGCTCTTCTTGCCTTCGGCGAGGTCTTTTGAAATCAAATCGGCGGCGGCGGGTCCGGCGGCTCCGCTGGCGGGAGGGCCCAATTCCGCGAGGCTCACGGCATAGCGGCCAAATTGCGAGTTGTATTGGGTTTCGACGGCGTGGATGGTCTGGATGGCCTGGATCGCGGCGGTCTCATGGGCCGACATCATCTGCTTGTTGTACTGGGGGACGGCGATGGTCACGATCACCAGGATGATGGCGATCACGATCAGCAGTTCGATCAGCGAAAAGCCGCGGCGGCGGCGCGAGCGGGTAACGGCGGGGTCACGCATATCTATATTCTAGACGCGGGGGCGGGCGCGGGCGTGCAGAGCGATTTAGCCCACCCGGATGCCGGCGCGTTTGGCTTCTTTTTTGAGGGTGGCGTCGAGGGTCAGGAGCACGGCGTTTTCGCGACGGGCTAGGGCCAGGTAAAACATATCGTAGGCGGCGCGGCTTTTCTGTTCCCGGGTGAGGGCGAGGGCTTCACGGTAGATTTCCTGCGAGGGCACGAACGTTCCCACTAGATCGAACAACAGTTCACCGGCTTCTTGGCAAAGGGAAAGGCTGACGCGACTGAGGCGATGCAATTGCCAGAGTGCGTTTACGAATTCCGGAATGATCAGATCCGGTGCCAGCACTGCGTCGGATTCATCGAGCAGAGTTTTCAATCTAACCGCGTCGGTTTTATTGAAGGCGATCTCCAGGGCACAGTTCGTGTCGAGGACTGCCTTCACCGGTTGCGGTCCTCTCGAATCATCTTCACGAAGCTAGGCAAATCTTTGGTCAGGTTGCGATCGATCAGGGAGGCTCTCCGCAAGGCCTCGCGGCGGCGCGCTTTGGGATCGATTTCGACTTCGAGTGCCTTGGCGAGGACGACAAGGGTTTGCTGGGCCAGGCTGCGCCGTTCCTTTTCCGCCAGGTCCGCTAAGCGGCGGTAGATGTGGTCAGGGACGTTGCGGACTTGTAGGGTGGCCATGCCTTCATTTTACATGCATTCCGCATCACGATGCAGCAAGTTGGTGAATAGCGCGTAATTTCGTCCACAGGGGGCCGAGCAAATCGAGGCGTAGGGCATTGGCCCCGTCGGACAAAGCGCGTTCGGGAGCCTCGTGGACTTCGACGAAAACGGCATCGCAGCCTGCGGCTACGGCGGCGCGGGAGAGGGGGGCGATGAACTGGGGCTGGCCTCCGGAAACGGTTCCCGCGGCGCCGGGGAGCTGGACGCTGTGGGTCGCGTCGAACACCACGGGCCAGCCGAAGCTGCCCATGATGGCCAGGCCGCGCATGTCGACGACCAGATTGTTATAGCCGAAAGAACTGCCGCGCTCGGTGATCAGAATTTTGTTGTTGCCGGTGGCGGCGACTTTCATAGCGGCGTGTTGGATATCCTGCGGCGCGACGAACTGGCCTTTCTTGATATTGACGATGCGACCGGTGCGTCCGGCGGCGACGAGGAGGTCGGTCTGGCGGCAGAGGAACGCAGGGATTTGCAGGATGTCCACGGCCTCGGCGGCGAGATCGGCTTGCGCGGGTTCGTGAATATCGGTCAGCACCGGAATCCCGCTGTCGCGTACGCTTTTCAAAATGCGCAAGCCTTCGGTGATGCCGGGGCCGCGGTAAGAGCCGGTGCTGGAGCGGTTGGCTTTGTCGAAAGACGCTTTGAAGATGAACGGTCCGGCGATCTTGCGGATCTCCGCTGCCAGGAAGTGGACGTGCTCTTCGCTTTCGATCACGCAGGGGCCGGCGATGAGCGCCAGCGGCTGGCCCTCGCCAATCTGAATTTGTGGGGTGACTTCTATGATCACGATCTGACGACCGACGCCTCGCGACGCAATTCGGGTGCGGGTACGGCGGCGGGTTCGCGGACGCCTTCCGCACGGCGCTTGTGGTGCTCCAATGCGGCTCCGATGAAGGCTTGGAACAATGGGTGCGGCTCGAGCGGCTTGGATTTGAATTCGGGATGGAACTGACAGCCGAGATACCAGGGGTGCCCGGCTAGCTCGCAGATTTCGACGTAGATGCCGTCGGGTGTTTCGCCGGTGAGGCGCAGGCCGTGCTGCTTCAGGATGTCTTCGTATTCGCGATTGAATTCGTAGCGATGGCGGTGGCGCTCGCTGATTTGATCGGTTCCGTAGGCTTCGCGTGCGTAGCTGCCTTCGGCGAGATTACAAGGATACGCGCCCAGGCGCATGGTGCCGCCGAGCTCGTCGACGCCTTTCAGTTCGCGCAGCTTATAGATGACGCGGTTCTCGGCGGCTTGGTCGAATTCGGTGGAGTTGGCGTTGGCGAGTCCGCACACATTGCGGGCGAATTCGATCACGAGAGTTTGCATACCGAGGCAGATGCCGAAGTAGGGGACCTTGGCTTCGCGCGCGTAGCGGATGGCCACCAGCATGCCTTCGATGCCGCGTTTGCCGAAGCCGCCGGGGACGAGAATGCCGTCGAAATGTTCAAGCTGGGCCATCGCCTGCGGCCACTCCAGGCGTTCAGCCTCGATCCAGGTGATTTCGACGCGCGCATCGTGGGCGAGTCCGCCGTGGAGAAGCGCTTCTTTGAGGCTCTTGTAGGAATCTTCGTACTCGACGTACTTGCCGACCAGGCCGATTGAAACCTGGCGCGCCGGATGCTTCATGCGGCCGACCATTTCGCGCCAGCGCGTGAGATCGCGGGGCGGGGCATCCATCGCCAGCAGGCGCAGCGCGATATCGTCGACGCCTTGCTCGGCGAATACCAGCGGGCATTCGTACACGCTCTCAACGTCACGGGCGGTGATGACGGCCAGTGGATCGACGTCGCAGAAGAGCGCGATCTTTTCCTTCATATCGGGAGGCAGCGGGCGTTCGCTGCGGCACAGCAGGATGTCGGGCTGAATACCGATGGCGCGCAGTTCCTTGACGCTGTGCTGGGTGGGCTTGGTCTTTAGCTCCTGCGCGGCGGCGATCCAGGGGACAAGGGTTACGTGGACGAAGAGCGTATTGTCGCGGCCTAGCTCGTGGCGCAATTGACGAATGGCTTCGAGGAAGGGAAGCGATTCGATATCGCCGACGGTGCCGCCGATTTCGACGATCACGACATCCACCGGAGTGCCGTCGGGCGCGGTGGCGACTCGGCGCGCGGCGGCTTTGATTTCGTTGGTCACGTGCGGGATCACTTGCACGGTCTTGCCGAGGTAATCGCCGCGGCGTTCGCGCGAGATGATTTGTTCGTAGATGCGTCCGCTGGTGAGGTTGTTGGCCTGGGTGAGCGGCGAATGCGTGAAGCGCTCGTAGTGGCCGAGGTCGAGATCAGTCTCGGCGCCGTCGTCGGTGACGAAGACCTCGCCGTGCTGGAACGGGCTCATGGTGCCGGGGTCGACGTTCAAGTAGGGGTCGAACTTCTGCAGCGTGACTTTGAGGCCGCGGCTTTCGAGCAGGCAGCCGATGCTGGCCGCTGCGATGCCTTTGCCGAGGGACGAAACCACGCCGCCGGTCACAAATATGTATTTCGCCATTATTCCGTCACCACCATTTTTTCGTAAAGAGCCGAGACTCTGTGCCAATCTTCGGGCGTGTCTACGCCGAGCGATTCATACTCGGTTTCGATCACGCGGATCTTGAAGCCGTTTTCGAGGGCGCGCAGTTGTTCCAGGCGCTCGGCTTGTTCGAGAGGGCCGACGGGGAGGTCGGAGTAGCCGAGCAGAAAATCGCGCCGGTAGACGTAGAGTCCGATGTGTTTGAAGTAAGCTGCGGGCGGCGCGTTCTCGCGGATATAAGGAATGGGGGAGCGCGAAAAATACAGGGCGTTGCCTTGGTGATCGCTGACTACTTTGACGACGTTGGGATCGGTGATCTCGGCGCGATCTTCTATGAGTTTCTTGAGAGTGCCCATGGGAATCTCGTCGTGTTCGAGCAAGCCTAGCACGGCGGCGTCGATGGCGGCGGGGTCGAGCATGGGCTCGTCGCCTTGGATGTTGACGATGACTTGAGCTGTGGACGCTGACGCGGCTTCGGCCACGCGGTCGGTGCCGGACGCATGATCGGAGCGAGTCATGACCACACGGGCGCGGAAGTCTTCGGCGGCGTCGCGGATGCGGGGGTCGTCGGTGGCGATCACGACGCTGGTGAGGTAGCGCGCCTGCGAGGCACGCTCCCACACGTGTTGCAGCATAGTTTTCCCGCCGATAGAGACGAGGGCTTTGCCGGGGAATCGGGAAGATGCGTACCTGGCTGGAATCACGCCAAGAATGCTGAGCGGCACAATCGAATATAGCACAGCGGGGGAGGGGCGATCTACATCGTGAGGGAATCGCTAGCAAATTGGCCACGTTCCGAGGGGAAGCGTAAACGAATCTACAAAGATCATCACGTCACGGGTCTCAAAAGCTGCGAATCGGCCGGCGTCGTCTGTCTTTCCAGAGAATCGTCGCTCCCACTAGGACAAGAAGCACTGAGGAGAGGAAGACCGGGATATCCCACAACGCGCTTTCTTCGTAATACAGCGGATCTACCGCTATCTTGAGACGTGGATTGGTCTGATTCAAGGAACTCCCATCCGTACTTCAACATCGAGTCTGTAGAGTCGTCCCGGTTCCGCGACGAAGGATCCTAGTTGACGTGCCACTGTATCGTTAGTCCAATCCCCGTTTCCATTGTCGGTCGATGAACCACTAACAGTAACGGCCCCCGCGCTAGACAAACTCCAGGATGCCTTTAGCACGGAGGGAAAATTTTCGCATTTGTCAGAAGTGACATCTTTGATCCCAAGCATGCAATTGAGGGCGTCAAACGGGAGAGTCCTCCGCGCCTCGATTTCGATCAGGTATAGTCTTCTTAGATTTTGCTTGAAGTACGAAGTTCGTAGATGACGTATTGATAGCGAAACGGGCATGCAAACAGGCACATATGTTCGTGATCGAGACCAGGCGATCCTGCCGACAGTCAGGGCGACGCCGATTATGACTAGCGCGATACCCAAGCGATTCTTTCGCATTTCTAGCCTCAATAGCTGGCGGGACTCAAGGAATACGAATATAGCAGGATTCGCAAACTCGGAATGTTTGACACATCATTTGTGCGGGCGTGGCTGTTCTAGACAGGATCTTGATCATTCGTGAGCGATCACGTATCATCTAAATATGAAGCGTAAGAATGCGGCAGCCGTTGCGCTGGGACGAAAAGGTGGAATCAAGGGCGGTCCGGCACGAGCGGCTGTATTGACTCCGGAGCAGCGCAGCCAGAGCGCCCGAAACGCTGTGACTGCTCGTTGGGCCAAAGCTAAGGGGACTACAACGAAAGATGCTACGAATGGCGCCAGGAAACCAATCGAGAAGAAGGCCACGCTTGCTGTCGACAACTCTGACAAGGCTCTCCTTAGCCTTCTCAGCCGACTCAATGCGACGGTTGATCCCGCTGAGATTAGGGACTTGTCAGAGAAGATCGAGCGCGTAGTATTCCATAAACAATTCATGAATGCCTAAAATCCGGAGGCCGCCTCCGTCAGGCATTTTGAATCATTTGCTTGAACGCTTTCGCGAAGGTCGAATTTCGGCTCGCGATTTTATGGAATTGAAGCATTGGCTTGAATCTGACGTCGACGTGCCGGCCGGCAAATGGTACAAGCGCTTCTCGAGTTTCACGTTAGTCGGCGAAGGTGAGCTTCCTAAGACGTTTCTCACTCCCGAAATGAAGCCTTACGGTCTCGAAATAACTTGACATCATCGCGCCGAGCAGGGCATCGGGCTGAACTTCGCGCCGTCCGCCTCACGACGGAAGTCGGTGCTGGTGACGAAGGGCACCGCTAAATATTCGGGATCGGTGACGACGGTTGTGACTGTGAAGTATTCGTCGCCGTTGGGTTCTTTATGGCGGTCGTAGTATTCGTTCACTACGGCGTTGGCGCTGTAAGGGACCCCGTTTTTCCGTAAGTAGCCAGGGCGGAGTTGCGTGGTCGACTACTTCTAGCGAACGGCCGTTGTTGCCGACTCGCTGCACGCCTAGGCCAGAAGCTTCGGCGGGACGGAGGGGGCGTTCCCAATTGGCGACGGAGTAGCCTTGCCAGGAGGGCTCGGCGTGGTCGGGCGCTTTACCGGCGAAGTGAAGTAGACGGGTTTGCATGCCGGCGTCGGTTTCGATCTTCAGCGTGTTGTCGTCCTGCCAAGTGATGTGGAGGCGCCCGGGGATACGCATGACGGCGGGCGCGCCGTAGGCTTTGCACTGCTGGCCGGCGGCTTCGTCTTTCGCCGGGTCCCAGGCATCGATGATTTTTCGGGCGGCGGCGTTGACGGGGACGCTGGCGGAGTCGCCTTTCAGAGGCGTCACCATACGCCAGCGCCAGTCTTCGGTGACGATCGAAACCCAGTAGCCGGTGAGGTCGACGGGCGCGCCGTCTTTCGGCGACTTGGGCGGCGTGGCGGGGCGGGGAGGTTGCGCGAATGCAGCGGCAGTTAGGACCAGAAGGCCTAGAGTC
Source organism: Bryobacterales bacterium (assembly GCA_963710155.1). Lineage (GTDB taxonomy): Bacteria > Acidobacteriota > Terriglobia > Bryobacterales > Bryobacteraceae > Palsa-187. The sequence continues at coordinate 191,809 of CAVPZQ010000015.1, forward strand.
AGCTTCATGTTATTTGCCTCCCAGGCTTTTGTATACGGCCTCAACGAACTGGTCGGTTTTGACGAAAGCATTCGCGGAAACATATTGCGTGTCGTAGTCGAGGGTGGGCTGCGCGGCTTTGATCTGCGCTAGCGTCATGCCTTTCTTCAGCATGTCCTGGATGCGGTCCTTCACAATGACGATCATGTCGCGGTATTCCACCACTTCGGCTTCCTCGCACAAGTGGCCGTGGCCGGGGATGATGAGCGTGCCGCCTTCCTGCTTGTCGGCGGGGACGGCCAGATCCAAGATGAAGTTCAGCGCTGCGATTTCGCCTTGCACGCTGCCGCCGCGCTCCAGATCGATAAATGGGTAACCGTCGGGCGTGAAAATATCGCCGGCCGAGACTACGTCGGAGCCACGGAAGAGGACCACGCTGTCGCCGTCGGTGTGGGCGTTGGGCTCATGGTAGACGATGATGGCTTCGTTGTTGTAGTGCAGGTCCTTGAACGGTAAATAGTATTCGTCGGTGGGCAGACCGATCTGATAGGGCGGCGTGGTGTTGCCGGTCACTGGGGCGGTCATGCGGTTCAGCACGTTTTCTTGGGCGATGATCAGCAGGGGCTGCGCGCGGTTGGGCGGGATCAGTTTAGTAAAGGTCTCGTTGCCGCCGACGTGATCGGGATGCACGTGCGTATTAATGATGTAGTGGATAGGGGCTTTCGAGAGCTTGCGGATCTCGGCCATCGCCTTCTCAGCCAGAGGAGCGAGTCCGGTGTCGACCAGCAGCACGCCTTGCGAGCCAACTTGCACGGTGATGTTGCCGCCGTCGCCGCTAATCATATAGATGGCGCCGTTGGCGGCGCTCGCTGGACGGACCGGGAGAACTTGCAGCTCCGCAGCGGGCTGGGCGGCGAGCGCGCCGGCGGTCAAGCAAGTGAAGAGTGAAAGTTTAAAGATCATGGGAGCCTATCGTAGATCGCAAGTGCCGCCGTTCATGCCGCAGGTGCAATAGCGGTCGCACTTCTCGGGAATCTTTTCGGCTTTGCCCATGGTCTGGCGGAACTCCGGATACATTGTTTCGGCGCCGCCGCGGGTGGCCTTTAGCGGGAGCCCGTACCAGTCCGCCACTTCATGCAAGAACGGATTGGTACCGGGCAGATGCTGCGGAACGGTGCCTTTGGGAGCGGGAATTTCGGGAGCCGGCTCGCAGGTTTGCGGCAGGAACTCCTGGCCCGGATCGAGAATCCAGTTTTCGCTGCGGATCAAGGGTTCGGTCAGGAATACTGGATCGTCGATGAAGACAATCACGGTTAGGAAGTTGCCGTGGCGGGTCCAGTGCTCGGTAACGGTGGCTTTATCGCTGCGCGGGATGCCGTTGCGGCGCAGGTAGCTGGGCTTCAAATGCGTGGTGGTGATGGTGAGCATGTTGCCCTCCCACACGCCGGTGGAGAAACCGGCCCAGCTGTGAACGGCGCTTTCCGGAGGGTGCGGGCGGCCATCGAGCCAAATCGTACGCTCCTCTTCCATCCAGCCGATGTGGGTTTTAAACGAGACCGGCTGTTCGGATTCCGCATCGATATCTTTCGTGACGCGCAGGTTGGCTGAGCCGCGCATTGAATAGTCCGAACCATGCGGGCGGCACTGGTATTCCATGACGACTGAGATGCGGTCGGCGTCATAGGCGTCGCCGCGGGCGCGGGCGGCGGCGTTGATGGGCAACCCGGCGTAATCGGCCAACTCCGGTCCGGGGAAACGCTCCGGGTAATCCTCGTGATACAGGGGATTCCATGAGCCTGAGAAATCCACCTGTGCGAAAAGCAGGCGGTTCGCGGGGCCCAGAGCAAGAACGCACAACAGAGTGGCAATGCGGGCTTTCATACAATTTCCCCTTTGACGACTAGATGGGTTGGTTTACCCATGAACTACTTTATACGATCACGAGAAAATCGTGCTGGCCTTTTGGGCAGGTTAGAGCGCCCATTAAACCGGAGGCTGGGCGGCGGCGCTGGCTCCGCGGAGGGGTGGGCGCGGCTTCTTCGGAGCCATGGCGTAGGCGTAGGGATCTTCGGGCCGTCCGGGGGCCCGTCGAAAGAAGCTGACGACGTTGCGCCTCCAGCGCCCGAGCGCGCTTTGCGGGGCCGGAGTCTTCAGGCCGCGATTCCGTCGCGCTTGCGCCTGGAATTCGGCCCATTCTTTTTGGTAGAGCTCGGCGTAATCCACGGCAGTCATCATATCACCGGCGAACACACGAGTCCTCATTTGGCTATGCTGGCGGTTATGACACTTGCTTTCATCGGACTTGGAAAAATGGGTGCCGGCATGGCGCGCAATTTGCTTCGCGCGGGGCACACTGTTGCGGTTTACAATCGCAGCCGCGAAAAGGCTGAGGCGCTGGCGGCCGAGGGCGCGCGCGTGGCGGATTCTCCGGCGGATGCCTGCCGCGATGCCGAAGTGGTGATGACTATGGTCGCCGACGACCATGCGCTCGACGAGGTCGTCTTGGGAAAACATGGCATCGCCGCCGCGATGAAGGCGGGCTGCATTCATCTTTCGCACAGCACGATCAGTACGGCAATGGCGCGCAAATTGACTGACGAACATGCGCAGCGCAAGCAAGGCTATCTCAGCGTGCCAGTGTTCGGCAGGCCGGAAGCTGCCGAGACCAAGAAGCTAGTAGTGGTCGCCGCTGGACCCAGTGAAGTGATCGAACGCTGCCGGCCGCTGTTAGACGCTATCGGGCGCGCGACATACGTGGCGGGGGACAAACCGTGGCAGGCCAATGTGACCAAGCTATGCGGCAATTTCATGATCATCAGCGCCATTGAAGCGTTCGGCGAAGCTTACGCCACGCTGCGCAAAGCGGGCGTGGCTCCGCAGGTGTTCCTCGAAATCATGACCACGCTATTGGGATCGCCGGTGCTCACGAACTACGGGCGCGCCATCGCGGAGGAGAATTTCGAGCCGGCGGGATTTGCTCTGAAGTTGGGGTTGAAAGACGTGCGCCTGGTCCTGGCGGCATCGGAGGAATGCACTTCGCCGATGCCGCTGGCCAGTCTGGTTCACGACCATTTGCTCTCCGCCGTGGCGCAGGGGCAGGGAGAAATGGATTGGTCCAGCATGACGCGCGTGGTGGCGCGCAACGCCGGATTATAATTACGCGATGCCGGCTTTGTAGAGCGCCAGGAGCTTGGCCCAGGCGCGTTCGGCGTCCGCCTTGTTGTAGATCGGCATGCCGTTCTGCTGCGGCATATCGGGCACGCACCAGCCGTGCAGTGCGCCCGCATACACTTCGATTTCGACGGGAACCTTGGCGGCCGTGAAGGCTTCTTTCAATTTGTCCTTGGCGTCCGGCTGCCGCATGTCGTCGTTCGAGGCGATGCCGAAATACATGCGCGCCTTGATCTTCGGCGCCAGCAAATGCGGGCTATCCGGTTTGTCGGTGACCAAGCCGCCACCGTGGAAGGAGCCGCCCGCGCCGATGCGATCGGGCAGCACCGCGGCCGTTTTCACTACCAGCGGACCGCCCATACAATAGCCTTGAGTGCCGATTTTCTTCGACTTGTTGACTGGCTTTTGGGCGTCGAGGAAAGCGACGTAGGCGACGGCATCCTTCTCGGCGTTGCCGGGCGCGTTCACCGATCCCATCAGCGGTCCCAGCTTCTTCATGTCGTCCGGATTCGCGAAGTTGAAGGTGGAGGCATCCGTGAAAGGCGCTTTTGAAATCCGATAAAACGGATTGGGCACGAACACCGAATAGCCTTCTGCCGCGAGGCGCTTGGCCATTTCACGCATCGACGGGCGCAGGCCGAAAGCGTCCGGCCACAGCAGGACGCCGGGATGAGAACCGCTCGCGGGATGAATGAAGGCCGCGTCGCAAGTACCGTCGGGGGTCTTGACCTCGACGTCGGTCTCGACGACCTTTAATCCTGCCGCCGATGCCGTGGCAGTGGCGGCGGCCACGCCCACGCCCGCGGCGACCGAGAGGCCCACGAAATCGCGCCGAGGCACCTCACCTTGCAGTACATCATTACTTCTTTCTTCAGACATCTTGCTACCTCCTCATTGAGAATCTATCTTCTTACTACCGCCGGGATTGGCGGTGCGCTCCGCCGCCCAGGCCGCCGAGATCGATGAGCACGGCGATTAGGAGCCATATTAAATTGATTCCTGTCGTCGGCATGCCGCTGTTATATTCCCAGGCGTAAACCAATGTGGTAAGCGGCAGAAAGAAGAAACCCAGCACCGGCAACAGCAGACCACCGTGGAACACACGCTGCAAGTAGGTGGAGAAGAGCCACAGCAATAGCAGCGTGACGCGGGGGAACAGCAGGACGATGAACAGCAGAAAACAGGGCATCGCGCATTGCAATCATATCAAGTTCGCGCGCACGCGATGCCCGTGGGGGGCAATTAACCCAGATATTGAACGTGAACGTAGGTGCCCAGTCTCACATTGTAGGCCAGGTACCAGCCGTCGTGATCCGGGTCGTCGTAGATGACGATCTGATCGCTGTCCCACAGCCAGTCGTTGCAGTAGGCCAGGTCGAACGAACCCACGCTGAAGAAGAATCCGCCGAATCCAAAGCGTGCGGGGCCGCCGCCGGTCAGGCGAAAAACGTGACTCGGGCCGATGCCGCCGGTGAAGCGTCCATGCTCAAACGGATGGTCCAAATGAAAGCGCGGATCGTTCTTCGCGTAGTCGTGACCGATCCACTGGTTATTCGTATGCACGTGGGGGGCTTCGGGGTGGCCGGTCTTATCGACAAAGCTGCGGGCGGGTGCGGGTGCCGCGCCGCGAGGCGGTTCCTTCACACGCGTGGGAGCAGGGCCGTGCGACGGAATATGTCCGCCGCCTACGCCTTTCACGGGGCCGCTATGTCCCTTTTCCTGGGCGACGACGGGAATCGACACGATTGACAATATCGATACGACGATCAATGTTTTCAAGCACACACCTCCATGCATCACTTGGCGTTGTAAAAGCTGCCTTCGTTACTTTCCCACCATGTGTTCGGGATCTCTATTGTTTTCGCAAACATATTCGCCTATTTCGTCGCCGGGGTCGAGATCGGCCACGCGCTTCATGGTCCAGGGATGTTTGTAGGCGCCCGGGTCGTCGATCGTGAATTCGATTTCGAGGTGGCCTAAATCGGGGCGGCGAAGGCGCTCGGTGACACGCATTTTTTCGGTATGCGGATGACCCTGCGGGTCGAGCCAGGAGCGGTCGTTGAATCCTACGGTGTCGATCACCAGGACGTCGCCGTCCCAACGTCCAATGGAGTGGCCCATCCAGGAGGGGTTGGGGTCCGGAGGGTGCCCGCGTCCATCGAGAAAAACCTGACGGTGACTGGGGATGTCGTCTTCGAAGAGCATCACCAGCAGGTTGGGGGTCTGGATCAGTTTGTAAGGGAACAGCGCACCGGCTGCGGTGACGCCGCGAGTCAGGCAATGTGCTCCCGGAGCGTCTTTCGAATTGTTGGCGGCGCGCTCGCGCAGGAGCGCTTCGACCCACGGCAACGGCTCGGGCTTGCCGGGATCTATCGGGCGCTGGGCGTACCAGACTCCGGAAAGATCGGGCTTGCCGTCGGCGGTGCGCGGCGTGGGGCCCGACGGTGTGGCATGCGGACTGGTCAGGTCGATTCTGAATTCGCGGCCGTCTCCCAGGGTGTCTAGCTGGTAATCCATTAAATGAATATCCAGGCGCAAAGTCTCTGTTGCCGCGAGAGTTACTTTCTTCTGCACGAACGGATTGAAGCCCTGGGCAGTGACTGAAATTTCGTAGGTGCCGGAGGGCAGCTGCGCCAATCTGTAAGCGCCGTTAGCCGAGCTGGACGCTTTGTAGATGGCGTTGGTGGCCGAGTTGACGGCCTGGACCGGAATGTTCGCGACCGCCTCGCCGGGCAGGTTCGACACGGTGCCGGTGATAGTACCCGCGCCTTGCCCGAAGGCGAGCGAAGCACAGCAGATAAAGAGCGCAAAACGCATGTTTCCTCCCCGCCAGAGTATACATTAGAAACGTGAAGGAACACCGGATGTGGCCCGTCTCGACGCGTCCGTGGGTCATGCGGATGCGCTGGCGGGAACTGCTGTTCGCGCATTGGGTGGTGGACCCGGGCGTCGTGAGACTGCTGATTCCCGCGGCGCTACAACTCGATCTATTTGAAGGCCGCTGTTACGTTGGCGCGGTGCCGTTTCTGATGGAAGACGTGACGCCGCGAGGCATGCCTCCGTTGCCCGGCCTGCACGCGTTTCCGGAGTTGAATCTGCGAACCTACGTGACCGCAAGGGGCAAGCCTGGGGTCTGGTTCTTTAGCTTGGACGCCGGCCAGAAACTGGCAGTGAGAGCAGCGCGCCGGTTTTTTCACTTGCCGTATTTCGATGCGGAGTTCGAGATTGATTTGTCCGGGGAGACGGTCGCGTACAAATCGTTGAGGACACATGAGTGCGCGGCGGACGCACAGTTCAGCGCTACTTACCGGGCGGCGGGTCCAGTCTACGAAGCTGATCCAGGGAGCCTCGACGCTTGGCTGACGGACCGCTACTGCCTGTACTCAGCCGACCGCGCCGGCAACACGTATCGGGGTGAAATCGATCATTCACCTTGGCCGCTACAGAAAGCCGAAGCCACTATCCATATAAATACGTTAGGCGACGCGCTGGGCATTGACATGCCGCAACAGCCCGCGACGCTGCACTTCGCGAAATCGCTGGATGTGAAAGCGTGGCTGATTCAGAATATATCGTGATACGATATATATGTGGTGGATCTGGAATCATCCGAATACCGAAAATTAGAAGAGTTTCGCTTTCAAATTCGGCGCTTTCTTAGTTTCAGCGAGGCGGCCGCCCGCGCTTCGGGCATTGAGCCGCAGCAGCACCAGGCTCTGTTGGCCCTGAAGGGGATGCCGCAAGGCTGTCTCGCGACCATCGGCCATCTGGCGGATCGCTTATTGCTCAAGCATCACAGCGCCGTCGGACTGGTGGATCGCCTGGAAACCCTCGGCTTGCTTACGCGTCAGCCAAGTCCTGACGACGCGCGGCAAGTCCTGCTGCGGCTCACGGCGAAAGGCGAACGCATCCTGCACCGCCTGTCTCTCACGCATCACAAGGAACTGGAAGAAACCGGACCCAAGCTCGTTGCCGCGCTTCGTTCTATCAGCCGCAAGACTTCATGACAAATCAGCCAACCGCTTTTACGCCCGCCGAGGAGCTCGGCGATTTTACGGTCACTCCGCGGCTCATCCCGATTTCCATCGCCGCCATCTTTATTGGAATCGCCGCCACTTTTGTGGCGCTCGGGCTGCTGAAGCTCATCGGGCTATTCACCAACCTGTTCTACTTCCAGCGCTGGAGCACGGCCTTGGTCTCGCCCGCTGGAAATCATCTGGGCCTATTCGCCGTGGTCATACCTGTGATCGGCAGCCTGATTATCGGCTTGATGGCGCGTTACGGTTCCGAACGCATTCGCGGCCACGGCATTCCGGAAGCGATCGAGTCGATCCTGCTGAACGGCAGCCGCATTCAACCTAGACTCGCTATCCTGAAGCCGCTTTCCTCGGCGATATCGATCGGCTCGGGCGGCCCCTTCGGTGCCGAGGGTCCCATCATCATGACGGGCGGCGCGCTGGGTTCGATCATTGCGCAAGCGTTCCATCTGAGCAGCACGGAGCGCAAAACTCTGTTGGTGGCCGGAGCCGCCGCGGGCATGTCCGCTACCTTCGCCGCGCCGCTTTCCGCGGTGCTGCTGGCTGTCGAATTATTGCTGTTCGAGTGGAAGCCGCGCAGTCTAATCCCCGTCGCGCTCGCGAGCGCCACTGCCGGTGCCGCGCGCCGCTATATTTTGGGCTTGGGTCCGCTGTTTCCGGTTCCCGCGCATGCGATCTTCATCGGTCCGCAAGGTCTGCTGGGGTGTGTCTTAGTCGGCATCCTGGCAGGTGCCGTATCGGGATTGTTGACGCGGGCCGTCTACGCATCGGAAGACCTGTTTCAACGTCTGCCGATTCACTGGGCCTGGTGGCCGGCCATCGGCGGGCTGGTGGTGGGCCTGGGCGGGCTGATCTTTCCACAGGCGCTCGGTGTTGGATACGACACCATCGGTGCACTGCTGCAGCACGACGTCGCGGGCCTGACCATCGCTGGAATTCTTGTCGTGAAAGCCATCATCTGGGCGGTCTCGCTGGGATCGGGAACCTCTGGAGGCGTGCTCGCCCCGTTACTCATGATCGGCGGAGCCGTGGGTGGCGTCGAAGCCATGTTCCTGCCCAACGAAGGCACCGGCTTCTGGCCCTTGATCAGCATGGGAGCGATCCTCGGGGGCACCATGCGCTGTCCTTTCACGGGCGTCGTATTCGCCATGGAATTGACGCACGACATGAACGGCCTGCTGCCGCTCCTGGTGGCCAATGTCATTGCTTATGGATTTACAGCGCTGCTGCTGAAGCGGTCGATTTTAACCGAGAAAATCGCGCGCCGCGGTTTTCATCTCAGCCGCGAATATTCTGTCGACCCGCTGGAGATCCTCTTTGTCCGGGAAGTCATGCGCACTAACCTGGTGGCGTTCCCGGAAGCGCAGACACTGGGGGAACTGGCCGCCTCGTTTCACCCCGACCATTCGCCGCGCGGTCAACATCTGTATCCCATCATCGGCGAGGATGCCGCCGTGATCGGTGTCATGACCCGCAAAGATATGCGGCGTTTTCTCGCGGAGGATTCGAGAAGCAAAGTCCGCCTAGGGGAGCTTGCCCGGCGACAACCGGCCGTGGCTTATCCTGACGAATCGCTGCGCGCGGTGGTTTATAAGATGGCGGAAACCGGCTTCACGCGCTTGCCGGTGGTCGATTCCTCCTCCGGCGGCAAACTCATGGGGCTGGTTTCGTTAGAAGACTTGCTGCGGGCGCGAACCCGCAACCTGACTGAAGAACGCCACCGCGAACGGGTCCTGCGTATCCGCCTGCCCTTTCGAACCCGCCCCGGCGCACTGAGGCAAACACCTTAGGAAAGAACGCATCGACTCTCATTTGTTCCAGAAACAGCTCGCGCAGCCTCAATAAAACACTGGCTCATCACGATAGATCAGTGAGTGTGGATCATCCTGACCTGCATCTTCGCCGCTGCCACCATCGCTTGTGCGATCGGATGGACGCGCACGCGCCGGCTCTTAGCTGATTGCCGGCAGGAAGATGCGGAGCAGGGAACTTCGTCGCACTTCCTGCTCGAAGAGCGCCGGGTGCTCCGCCTGATCACTGAGGGCGCGGATCTCAAGGAAGTACTGGACGCCCTCACGGCGGGCATTGAACGCATGGTCCCCGGCTGCTACTGCTCCATTCTGCTATTAGACGCGGGCGGGCGCCTGCGCGAAGGGTCTGGCGGAGCCTTGCCTGCGGAGTTTATTAAGAAGGTGTACGGGCTCGCGATCGGACCCGACATCGGTTCCTGCGGTTCTGCCGCCTATCTCAACCAGACCGTGATCGCGGCCGATATCGCCACGGACCATCGCTGGGCCGATGCCAAAGAGTTACCGCTGGCTTTCGGGCTACGGGCCTGCTGGAGCGTGCCCATTAACGATTCGAACAACAAGGTGCTGGGCACCTTTGCCATGTATCACCAGCAAGTCGCGTCGCCGCGTGCCGAGCAACTCAACATTGTCGAAGCCGGCGCGCACCTGGCCGGAAACATTATTGAGCGCCTGGGCGCCGAACAGAAGTTGCGCGAGAACGCGCTGCGCATGAAGCTGGCCGAAGAAGCCGCGTCTTTTGGCGTGTGGGAAATGGATCTCGAAGCCGGCATCGTCACCGGATCAGAAGCCTGGGCCGCGATGGAGCGTTGCCCTGACGGCACCACCGGACTGGACGTGAACCTGGTCCGGCAAGTGGTCCATCCCGAAGATCGCCATCTGTTGGCGGCGGGTTCGGATCACGCCTTCGCCACCGGCGAACCGTATTGCGTCGATTTCCGTATTGTGCCCGAGCCCGGCGTCATTCGCTGGCGCCGCAGCGCTGCCCGCGTGCAATTTGTCGACGGCAAGCCGAAGCGCTTGATCGGCGCCACCATCGACATCACCGAACAAAAGGAAATGCTGCAGTCGCTGGAGCAGGCTCGCCTGAATGCCGAAGTCGCCGCGCAGGCGAAGAGCGATTTCCTGGCCAACATGAGCCATGAAATCCGCACTCCCATGAACGGCGTGATCGGCATGACCGGCTTGTTGCTCGATACCGATCTGACGGCCGAACAGCGCGATTACGCGGACACCGTCGCAAATCCGGCGAGGCTCTGCTCACCATCATCAACGACATTCTGGATTTTTCGAAGATCGAAGCCGGCAAGATGGACATTGAGCCCTTCGCGTTCGATCTGCGCATGGTGCTGGAAGAAGTCACCGAGATGCTGGCCCCGCGCGCGGAAGAGAAGGGCCTGGACCTGATGATTCATTACCCGCCCGACCTTCCGCAGTACTTCCTGGGCGACGGCGATCGCATCCGCCAGGTTGCCACCAATCTGGTCGCGAATGCGATTAAGTTCACGGACTCCGGCCACGTCTTGATTTCCATCGATTGTCCGCAACGGGATTCCGCCGGCGCTGAAATGAGAGTTTCCGTCGCCGATACCGGCATCGGAATTCCTCCGGGCAAGATCGATATGCTGTTCAAGTATTTCAGCCAGGCCGACACCTCTACCGCGCGCCGTTACGGCGGCACGGGGCTGGGCTTGGCTATTTCGAAACGCCTGATTGAGCTGATGGGCGGCAGCATCGATGTCGAGAGCAAGCCGCGCGAAGGTTCGACATTCTGGTTCTCGCTGCGCATGCCTGTCGATAGCGAAGCACCGGTGCGCGCTGTGCCCGCCGCCAGTTTGCAAGGGTTGCGGGTCCTGATTGTCGACGACAACGCGGTGAACCGGCGCGTGGTTCACGAGCAAATTTCCAGTTGGGGAATGCGCAACGGCAGCTATTCGAGCGCCGAGGAAGCTTTGGAATCCCTGCACGCCGCGCGGGCGGCCGGCGACCCCTACGATTTAGTCATTGCCGATTATCAGATGCCGGGAATCGATGGCGCGACCCTGGCCTCCATCATCAAAGCGGACCCGGCCATCAACCAGGTGGTGTTCATCATGCTCACCTCCGTCGGACACTGGCGGGAACTGCGCAGCATCGAAAGCGCCAGCGTCGATGCCTGTCTGCTAAAACCTGTCCGTCATTCGAAATTAATGGACACGCTGGCCACCGCCTGGTCGAAGAAGCACCCGGCAGCGGCGTTGGCGGCATCGCCCGCGCCGGTGTCACGAAATTCGCTTGCCGCCCTCAACCTGTTCGCCAACTCCGACGTTCGCATACTGATCGCCGAAGACAACGCCGTGAACCAGAAAGTGGCGCTGATGATGCTGGCGAAGCTCGGTATTCGCGCCGACGTAGCCGGCAACGGCCGCGAAGCCGTCGAGATGCTGAAGCTTTTGCCCTACGATCTGGTGTTCATGGATTGTCAAATGCCCGAAATGGACGGCTACGAGGCGGTGGCCCAGATCCGCAAACTGGAAGGTCCCAACCGGCGCGTGCGCGTCGTCGCCATGACCGCCGAAGCCATTGCCGGCTGCCGCGAGCGGTGTCTCGACGCCGGCATGGACGACTACATCACCAAGCCAGTCAGCATGGAGCCGCTGCTGCAGGCTCTCCGCAACGGTATCAAGCCCTTGACCGTGCAAGAACTCACCGACTCCTTGCGCAGCCCGCTCGTCATGTTAGTCTGCTCTGGTCAAAGCATTTCAAGGAGATCGACATAATGACACGACTGAAATTAATAACAAGTTCCTTGATCCTGGCCGCCCTGGTTTCCACTCCGTTGATGGCTCAAGTCAACAACG
>CAVPZQ010000016.1:0-441777 GCA_963710155.1 Bryobacterales bacterium
GCATCTGCCGAACCATGGATACTGCCAAGAGAAACGAACTGGCCGCGAGCGTCAAGGACACCGCGGTCCTCTGTGCCATGGTCAGCGCGCGCCAGCCGTTCGTTCCGAGCAGGAGGGCCCCCAACCGCCACGAATAGAAAAATGGTTGCGTACGCGAAGAGAAAGATACCAGAATGCAGCAAAGGCCGAACCGGCTTGAGACCCGTAACGATATCCGTCTGGATCCGCAGCAACTGGCTCTCCGCAGGACGGAGCCCATCGCCGGCTGCAACCTCATCTAGCAAGTGCGTCAGGCTGCGGCAACTGGCATAGTGAGCCAGATGCCTGGCGGATTGCGGCCCTGGCACGGAATCTCTCGCGTGCGAACTGATGACATCATCCATATCCCGACAGGTCACTTGGCTGCTCCTCTTCACGGCTCACGCGGGACGATCCTGCGCGAGCCCTTCTGTCGATAATTCGCTGGGACAGCCGAATTGGTCACGCGCAGTATTGCACATCAATCCGTTGCCGCCGTGCGCGAGTACCGTAACCTAGCAGGAATGCGCTGCGAAGTAGTAGTTGACGGTGGGATAAACCGCCGATCACGTCAGATACCCAAATTTTAAGGAGAAATACAAAATGAAGATTAGCAAGAACTCTCTCGTGCTCGCGGCTGCCTTCACCGGCTTGCTGGGCGGCACCATGGCGCGTTTGAATGCGGCCCCGGCAGCGGGCTCATCGCTCTCCGCCGGATTGCAGGCCGATAGCTCCGAGGCCAAACAGAAGGTTGAAAAGCACGCCTGCAAGGGTATGAACTCCTGCAAAGGCAACGGCGGCTGGATCCAAAGAGGATGGGGCAAGAACTCCTGCAAGGGTCTGGGCGCCTGCGCGACCGACGGCTCCAAGAAATCCAAGTAATTCATCCCTCCTGGGGCTGTCAGCCTTGTGTGCCAGCCCTTTCTTTTTTAAATTTATGCCTGCCAATCGATTTAACGGATTCACGGAGTACGGGACCGGAATCGGTCTCCGGATTCCGCACTACGCGCACATCTTCGAAAAGAAACCGGTAGTCGATTGGTTCGAGATCATCTCGGAAAACTACATGGTCGACGGCGGGCGCCCGCTGGCGACGCTAGACCTCATACTGGAGCGCTACCGGGTAGTTCAGCATGGCGTTTCGATGTATTTCGGCTCAGCGGAGCCGCTGAACCGGGAGCACTTGCGCCGCCTCAAGGCGCTGGTAAAACGCACAAAGACTCCCTGGCTCACCGATCATCTGTGTTGGGGAAGTGTGGACGGCAAGTACAGGCCATGATCTGCTTCCCATGCCCTACACGTTTGAAGCGGCCAAGCATACGGCCCGCAAAGTTCGCCAGGCTCAGGATTATTTGGAAGTGCCAATCGCCGTCGAGAACGTGAGCAGTTATGCGGAATTTCATTGCTCCCAGATGACCGAATGGGAGTTCCTCAACGAGGTCGTCGAGCGTGCGGACTGCGGGATTCTCCTGGATGTGAACAACATCTACGTGTCGTCGAAGAATCACAATTTCGATCCCTATCGAGTATCTCAACAGCGTCCCTGCGGAGCGGGTGGCGCAAATTCACATTGCCGGGTCATTCAAAGTTTAAAAGTACACGCTGGAACGCATGACCATCCGGTGATCGACCCCGTTTGGAAGCTCTACGATCAGGCGATCCGCCGTGACCGGCCCTATGGCGACTCTGCTCGAATGGGACGACCATATTCCGTCCTTCGAAAAGGTGCATGCCGAAGCGCGCAAGGCCGAAAAGTACATTGACGCTCCGGCTGCGGCGGGTTCATGAGGCTCCTCGAATTACAGCGGCGAATGGCGAAGGCGATCATGCAGCCGCTCACGAGTTCCGATCGGATCGCGCCGAAGACACCGGATGGTCGGCCGACGCGAAGTCGAGGTCTCCGAATTCATTACGCCGAACGACCGTCTCACTGCCATTGAGCGCCTCGAAATCTACAGCCGCAGCTATTGGTTTCGTGTGCTGGATTCGCTCCATGATGATTTTTCCGGGATTGCGCGCCGTGCTGGGAAAAAGAGCGTTTGACCGGCTCGCGCGAGCGTACCTCGCTGAATGCCCTTCGCAGTCGTTCACCTTGCGCGATCTCGGCTCTCTTCTCGAAGATTGGTTGCGGCGCAATCCACGGTATGCGGGGACCAGGCATGCGCTAGCACTCGACATGGTGCGGCTAGAATGGGCGCATATCGAGGCGTTCGACAGCGTCGCCGAGAAGGTGCTGGGACCGGAAGACTTGCTGGAGCTTGGCCCGAACTTCCGCGCCGGGTTGCAGCCCTACATCCGGCTGCTGGCGCTCGATTATCCGATTGACAGCTTGCGGATTCAGGTAAATCGCGCCACCGACGAGCACGGGGCCGCGAGCAACGCAGCTCTGAAACAAAAATATCGCAGCTTGAGTCAACGCGTGACGCGGTTGAAACGTGAACGCATTTATCTGGCCGTACATCGGTTGAACTTTACGGTGTATTACAAAGAGGATCGCTGCCGAGGAGTACAGTCTGCTCAACGCCCTTCGCGAAGGACAGCCCTTCGGCAGGGCGATACAGACCGGCTTCAAGGACAGTCCCGTTGCGAGCGCCGAGCAACCGTCGATGCTCGAACAATGGTTTGCCGCTTGGGCCGAGGTGGGCTGGCGGTGCCCGCCCGCGCTAGCCGACAAGAAAAAGGAGGAAAGAATTTCGCAATGATGATCCAACTGATCGAAGAAATACTATCGGCTATTGATTCGCACCTCGTCGAGCCTCGAATCCCCATTTCTGCTCGCGGTACGGCTGTATTGGGGGTGGCAGTTCATGCAAGCTGGTTGGGGCAAGCTGCATGACATCGGCAAAGTCATTGGCTTTTTTACCGAGCTGGGCATACCCGCGCCGGTCTTGAACGGCTATCTCGTCTCGGCGCTGGAATTTGGAGGCGGCTTGCTTCTGGTTGTTGGATTCAGCTCACGGCTCATTGCGTTGCTCCTCGCCGTCGACATGATCGTCGCCTATATAACGGCGGATCGCGAGGCATTGTTCTCGATCATTTCCAATCCCGACAAGTTCACCGCAGCCGCTCCCTACACGTTCTTGTTTGCTTCTCTGCTGGTGCTTGTCTTTGGCGCGGGCCAGCTTTCACTTGATGTTCTGGGTACACGCCTAAGGGATCATCGGCGAATAGAGCGAATCGTTGCGGAAGCTCCGGGATCAGTCACCGTCTCTTGAAACGGATTCCGTGATATCTGACCGCGGGACTCGCTAACTCATGACCCAAAGGCCCAAGGTTCAAATCCTTCCCCCGCAGTGATTCGAGCTAATCGAGACTCATTGCCCTCCGTTCAATCGACCGTATCAGAACCGTATCAAAACCCGTGGCGAAGGTAGCATTTGGATACCTGAACGAGCGAGAGCAGATTCCCCAAGTTGCTGCAAACACACAATAGTGGCAGAATGAAAAGAGCGAAAAGAGACCATCTCTCCGCCTCCGGAGCAAAAGGTCAGAGGTTCGAATCCTCTCGGGCGTAGCACTTAACTCTTTGATTCTTCTCATTCCCCACTTTTAAAGCTCTCTCCTCCCTGTGGGTTTTGATACGGTTTTGATACGTTTTTGAGGTTTTAGGCGCTGGATTGCCTAGTTTGCAGAAGGCATTCGTCCAGCGACATTGGAGGCGGCGAGACATGCGCACAGTTTCCGCTGCCTCGCCAAACCGGAAAATCATCGAGGTGTAATGGCTAACTCGGCTTTTCGGGAAAGAGCCCGGGCATCCAGCGGGAAGCGAGGGCCGCCGGGAAGGCGAGGCGTAACGGTGCGCGAGAGCTGTCGGAAGTCAGGACACCTCGTTCCACGAGAAGTGAGACGATTCGGCGAGCCTGTCGCTCGCCGGTCCCGACGATATTCACGGTTTCGGCCCGAGGCAGTTCGCCGCGGTACAGGGTTGTTTCAAGAATCGTGGTTGCTTTTTGCGGCAGTTCTCCGAGCTTCACTTCTTCCGCGACCCACAGCAGAATCCGCGCGCGTAAGCGTTCCGGCTGTACCAGGCTCTCCATGAACGTAACCTGATCGATGCAAGTAGCGATGAAAAAGCGTGTGAAATCGACCAGCGCTCCCTGGCTCAATGTCCCTCGACCGTCGAGGTCGTTTCGACGAGTCTGATCGCAATTGGCCAGATGGTTCTTGTAAGTCTGCGCATCGCGCGCGAGTCCTCGGGCAACCGACCAAACCCCACCGGTCCCCAGGGTTTCGAGCAGCATCGCATGCGACATGAGGCGCGCAACGCGGCCATTGCCGTCGAGGAATGGGTGCATCCACAAAAAACGGTGATGCGCCGCCGCCGCTGCGATGATGGATTCGGCCTTTCCGAGGCTGCCGTAAGTTTCCTCAAAGCGTTTCAGAAAGCGGGTCAAGGCACCGGGACTGACTGGAATATGACGCCCAACGGTGACATCGCGGCGGCGGAGTTCGCCCGGAATCACGCGCATTCGTTCTTTGGTTTGGGGTTCTTCGACCCAGAGCAGATCTTCGGGGAGACGTTCGCAAAAGCGTCGGTGGACTTCCCGTAAGCCGTCGGTTGAAACGGCGCGGCCCTTCAAGCCGTCGTGATCTATCCATTCCTGGACGGCTATGTGAGCCTTCGCTTCCAGTTGGAGGTCGCGCTTGCGGACGTCGTTGCTGTAGTCGTTTTTGAGGGCGCGCTCGATATCGATCGGATGGGTGTCATGTCCCTCAATCAGGTTGCTGTAATAGCAGTTCATCGCTCGAACCAGGTTGGCGAGGGGCATCACGATGGGGGGCGGAGGCTACGGTAAAAGCCGGAGGATCTTCGGACGAGATCCAGGGCGAGGTCCGTCAATTCGGCGCGCTCAGGCGCTCCATCGCCAATCACCAGGGGCTCCATCAGGGTGACAGCCTCCCCACGGTCTTGGGCCGGCAATATGTCCAGTTTAATGTCCGTTTGTTTCTTGTTCATTGTCCTTATATACATTATAGATAGACTTGATAAGATGACATTGATGGCCAATGAAATGGCCTGTTCCAAGGCCGTTTTTGACATCGTTCGCATGTTCGATCCGGACGGGTCTAGCCGACCAGGTCGAGGAAAAGATGGCAATCCAGATTGCGTCGTCCCCGCCGGCGAAGGCACCGCGGTGGTCGTTTAACGCGACTGAGACTCTTTGATCAGTAGCACCCTTTTAAACCCCCAATAAACCATAATCTCCAGCCGCACCTGTGTGCGACCTGTGTTCCTGTTTCAATGAGTTAAGGTTTAGCAAAACCTGTCAATACCCAATTCAGGGGGTTGTGGTTCTGGAAGTCGTGGGTTCAAGCCCCACCAGCCGCCCCAAGAACCTTCTCGACGAGACGGTCCAGAAATGGCCGCTGGCTGGCTAGCAGGCGCGAGCGCGCTTCTGCGATCGAGTACCAACTGCCGCGATCGACTTCGGGCACTTCTATTTTCCGGCCTGAGTGCGGGGGCCACTCCAAGGTGAAAGTGTTGCTTCTCAAGTTTTGAGGATCGCAATCGCCCGCGAAGGCCCAGGCGCGCACCAACTTTCCGCCGGTTTGTTTCACTTCGCCTAATTCCAAGAAGGGGCCGCGGGGAACGAAACCTGTTTCTTCCTCAAATTCACGTTGCGCTGCGATTAGGGGCACTTCCTGGTCCAGATATTCGCCTTTCGGGATGGACCATGCTCCCAAATCTTTTTTGGCCCAGAAGGGGCCGCCGGGATGAACGAGAAAAACCTCCAGCGTGGTATTGCGGCGGCGGTACATCAGGAGACCGGCGCTGTGTTTCGGCATGCTCGTCTAATGACGCAGTATACTGTTCCCGTGGCGCGTTAGGAGAGACTTTATGCGAAGATTGGCAGCCTGTTTGGGATTGGCGGTTCTAGCGGCGGGGTTAGGGTACTCACAGGCGAAGGATCCGTTCGTGGGGTCCTGGGCGATGGACCCGGATAAATCCACGTTCACGCCGGGGCCGGTTCCTATGGAACGCTATATGACGTTCGAGGTGTCGGATAAGGGCATGACGCATTTGACCAAGACTCCGAGCTTGTTCGGCGGCAGCAGCAACATTACTTATACGGCTAAATTCGACGGCAAGGATTACGAGATTCTGGGCACTGGGCTGGACACGGTTTCTCTGAAGCGGGTGGATGCGAATACCATCGAGCGCACCGGCAAAGAGAGCGGCAAGGTGAGCGAGACGGCGGTGTTGAAAGTCTCGCCGGACGGTAAGACTTTGACGATCACGACCAAGGGGAATTTTCGGGGAACGGAATATAGCAGCGTGCAGATTTTTGTGCGGCAATAAGACGGGGGATTTTGTGGCGACTAAATGGTCCATGCAGGGGACGTTGTTGGGGGCTTGTAGTTGTGACTGGGGGTGTCCGTGCAGCTTCGATGCGCCGCCGACGCAGGGATATTGCGAGGGCGGGTATGTGTGGCACATCGAAAAAGGGAAGTTCGGGAAGGTGGCGCTGGATGGGCTGACGTGGTCGTGGATCGGGCACTCGCCGGGGGCGCTGCATAAAGGCAACGTTACGTGGCTGGTGCTGGCGGATGAAAAGGCTACGGCGGAGCAGCGCGCGGCGTTGGCGAAAATCGCAGAGGGCAAGGCCGGCGGACCGTGGGTGATCTTCATGGCTGTGGCGGGGCGGCGTGGCGAGACAAAGTACATGCCATTCGACGTGACCGTCGACGGGCTCAACAGTAAAGTGCGGGCGGGGGATGCGTTGCGTCTGGAGTTGGGTCCGATTCTGAATCCGGTGTCGGGCCAGCCGGAAGAGATTTATCTGGACAAGCCTACGGGGTTCACTTCGAAGCGGCTGACGCTGGGCGTGGGCAATGTGTTCCGCGTGAGCTCGGACCTGGCTTACGACCATAGCGGCAAGTACGGCGAATTTTCCAAGTTTGAATATAGCGGCGAAAGTCCTGACTGATAGGGGCGAGCGCTGGGCGCGCGGCGTCGCGGCCGTGGTGTTTCTGGCGTCCGCTGCTTACACCTGGAACGCTACGCGCGGGATGGCGGGCGGCATGACGATGCCGGGCGGCTGGCAAATGTCCATGATGTGGATGGCTATGCCGGGCCAGAGCATCGCGGGCGCGGCTGCAACTTTCCTGATCATGTGGGTGGCGATGATGATCGCCATGATGCTGCCTTCGAGTTGGCCGATGCTGGAGTTGTATGAGAAGGTCGCGGTCTCAACGGGCGTGCGGCGGCCGGGGCTGGCTACGGCGATGGCGGGCGTCGGATATTTCGCGGTGTGGGTGGCGTTCGGGGCGGTGGTGTTTGGCGCGGGATTCGGGGCTGGGTCGGCGTCGATGAAATCGAGTGCGTTCAGCCGCGCGATGCCGCTGCTCGCGGGCACGGGATTGATTTTTGCGGGTGCGTATCAACTGTCGCCTTGGAAGCAGGCGTGTCTTACGCACTGCCGATCGCCACTGATGTTTTTGGGGCACGTTTTTCGGCCCGGACTGAGCGGAGCTGTACGCGTGGGGGCGGCGCATGGGCTGTATTGCGCGGGGTGTTGTTGGGCGTTGATGATGATGCAAACCATTCTGGGCGTGATGAGTTTGACGGTGATGATTTTGGTGGCGGCGGTGATCGGGGCGGAGAAGTTGTGGACGCGGGGTCCGCTGCTGGCGCGGGTGGTGGGGGCGGCGTCGATCGCTGTGGGCGGATACTTCCTGCTGCGGGCTGCGGGGATGTTCTCCTAAGATAGGGAATGGATTCCGGCGCCGAGTTAAAGGTTGAGCTCGAAAGCGCATCGCTCAAAAAAGAACTGCGCACGCGGGATTTGGTTTTCACGCAGATCCTGTACATCGTGGGGCTATCGTGGATTGGGTATGCGGGCAAGTTGGGGTCCTCGCACGCGTCGTTCTGGGTGCTGGCGCTGCTGCTGTTCTACATTCCTTCCTGCATCGTAGTCATCCATTTGAACCGGCAGATGCCGCTCGAGGGCGGGCTGTATCAATGGGCCAAGCTGCGTTTTGGCGCGATGGCGGGATTCATGGTGGCTTGGAACATCTGGCTGTTTTCGATTTTGTTTCTCTCGGTGGGCGGACTGCGGGTGGCAGACATGGGTTCTTACGCACTGGGTCCGGCGGGCGCGTGGATTGCGAACAGCAAGTGGCTGATTGTGGTGTTGAGCCTGACGCTGATCGGCGGCATGATGCTGGTGGCGATGTATGGACTGGCGCTGGGGAAATGGATTCATAACGTGGGCGGGTTCGGACTGGTTGTGCTGCTGGCGGCGATGCTGTACTACGCGGTGCCGCACTGGTTCCGGGGAGACGTGAAGATGGCTCCGGTGGCGCTCGCGGTGCCGGCGATGTCGCTGTTCAGTTTGAACATTCTGGGCAAGATGTGTTTCGGGGCGCTTTCGGGGTTCGACGCGGTGGGCATTTTCGCGGGGGAATGCAAAGATCCGGTACGGTCGATTGGGCGCTCGGTGTGGATTGCGGCGCCGTTGATCGGGGCCATATTTATTCTAGGAACTGGTAGTGTTTTAACTTTTTCGCGGCCGGAGGAGATCGATTTGATTGCTCCCACCAGCCAGATCATTAGCGCCGGGGCGGCGGGCAGTGGAGGGGTGGTGGTGGCGTCGGCGTTGGTGCTGATCATTGTTATTTTGCTGGCGCAGCTCAGCCTGGTTTTCAGTGCTTGTATTCGTCTGCCGATGGTGGCGGGCTGGGATCATTTGCTGCCGCCGTGGTTTAGCCGGCTGCATCCGCGGCACCGCACGCCGAGCGGGTCGATTTTATTTATTGGTGCGATGACGGTGGTGCTGGCTATCGCTACGAATCTGGACTCGGGAAATCAGGAAGCGAATCAACTGCTGGATAACGGGGGTGGAATCGCTTTCGGACTGGCGTATCTGGTGATGTTTGCGATTCCGCTGGTGCGGCCGTTAGAGCGGCCGGGCTGGGGTGTGCGGGCTGCGGCTGTTTGCGGGTTCCTGACCACGCTGCTGTACGTGGTGCTTTCCGCCTTTCCGGTGATCGATGTGAGCAATCCGCTGCGGTTCACGGCCAAGATTGTGGCTTTCGTGGTGGGGGCCAACGCCATAGCGGCGGGACTGTATTGGCGGGCGGAGCGGCGGCGAGCGGTGGAGCGGGGAATCGTGATTCAATAGAGTGCGAAACCAATCGGCGGCTGAGCCGTCGTAGAATTGAGTGTGTATGGACGCCCCCGATCACATACCTGCGGAAACACCGTCCGTTAGTCCAGAGCCGCGTCCCAGCCGCGCGCCGTCGGCTTCTGCGTTTGCGGCGATTTCCTGGCTGCGCGATTTAACGGTGAGTGTGTTGATCGCAGTGGTGGTGATTTTGTTTTTGTATCAGCCGGTGCGCGTTGAGGGCACTAGCATGATGCCGTCGCTGGTGGATCAGGAGCGCATTTTCATCAATAAGTTCGCTTATCGCTTTGGGATTTCCAATATCAGCCGCGGGGATACGGTGGTGTTCTGGTTTCCGGGCGATCCGTCGAAATCTTTTATCAAACGGGTGATCGGCGTGCCGGGCGATAAGGTGGAAGTGACGGACGGCAAGGTGTCCGTCAACCAGACCATGCTCGACGAGCCGTATGTGCCGGAGGCTTATCGCGATCACGTATCGACGCCGCTGCGGGTGGTGCCGCCGGGTGAATACTTTGTGTTGGGCGATCACCGGAGTTCGTCGAACGACAGCCGCATGTGGGGCACAGTGCCGCGGCATTACATTTACGGGAAGGCAGCGTTTGTTTACTGGCCGCTCGACCGGATGGGGCTGCTGCGTTAGCGGCGGCCGATTAGCCACATCACCAGGCTCAGCAGAGCGCTTACCAACAAGCTGGTTACCAGCGGGAAATAGAACGTGGTGTTTTTGCCGCGGATGACGATGTCGCCGGGGAGGCGTCCCAGGCGGATCGGCAATTTTTCACCTAGGGTCAGCAGCAGGCCTAGAATCACTAGTGCGATGCCGATGGCGATGAAGGCGCGGCCCATGACTCATCATAAACCTCCGACATTACAAACCCACAGTGTTCCCGTGCTTCGGTTCATAATAGATTCGGAGGCAATCCCATGATCCTCGAAGCTGAGAAGCCCGCTGCTATCGTCGATGAGTTTAATCCGCTGTTGTCGGCGGAGGCGCGGTTCGATAACGCGGCGGCGCAACTGGGGCTAGACGACGGCATGCGCAAAATTTTGCGCGCGCCGGCGCGGGAGATGACGGTGAATATTCCGGTGCCGCTCGATGACGGGCGGGTGGAGGTGTTCACGGGCTATCGCGTACAGCACTCGATTGCGCGCGGGCCGGCGAAGGGCGGGATTCGTTATGCTCCGGATGTCACTCTGGATGAAGTGCGCGCGCTGGCGTCGTGGATGACTTGGAAGTGCGCGGTGACCAATGTTCCGTTTGGCGGCGGCAAGGGCGGGATCATTTGCGATCCGATGCTGCTTTCGCCAAGTGAGCTGGAGCGCATGACGCGGCGCTATACCGCGCAGCTTTACGAATTCATCGGGCCGGAGATCGACGTGCCGGCTCCGGACGTGAACACCAACGAGCAGACCATGGCGTGGATTATGGACACGTACTCGATGCGCTCGGGGCACACGCAGACGGCGGTGGTTACGGGGAAGCCGGTCGATCTGGGCGGGTCACGCGGGCGCTCGGAGGCGACGGGGCGCGGGTGCATGGTGGTGACGGAGCAGGCGCTGAAGCGGTTTGGAGTGGATCGCAGCGATGCGCGGGTGGTGATTCAAGGATTCGGCAACGTGGGCGGGATGGCGGCGAAGTTGATGGAGCGGGCCGGGTTCCGGGTGATCGCGATTGTCGAGTATGACGGGGCGGTTTATAACGATAAGGGGCTCGACATTCGCGCGCTCTCGGAGCACCGGCAGAAGACCGGATCTGTGGTGGATTTCGCAGGCGGCGAGAATATGAATCGCGATGAGGCGTTCTTTCTCGACACGGACGTATTGATGCCGGCGGCGCGCGAGAACGTGATCACGTCGCAGAACGCGCATCGGGTGCGGGCGAAGATTTTGTGCGAGGGGGCGAACGGTCCGACGACGCATTTGGCGGATCCGATTTTGCGCGAGAAGGGGATTTTTGTGATCCCGGATATTCTGGCGAACGCGGGCGGAGTGACGGTTTCCTACTTCGAGTGGGTGCAGGATCGGCAGGGTTATTTCTGGAACGAGCAACTGGTGAACGACCGGCTGGAAGAGATCATGATTAATAGCTTTAACGACGTGGTGGCGTATGCGGAGAAGCACGCCGTGGATAATCGCACGGCGGCGTATATGCTGGCGCTGGACCGGGTGGCGTTTGCGATTAAGCTGCGGGGGATTTACGCGTGAGGGAAGTTAGATGCTTTTCGATTCACGTTGTAAGCCTTCGTGCACTAGCATTTTGATGAGCGTTTGATACCCAATGCCTTTGCGGGTGGCAATCTTGCGGGCTTGTTTCAGATCCACTTCCGGAAGGCGAATCGCGATCTGGATGCTGTTCTTTTTGGCGAACTTCGCCACCAGGCGCGATCCGGAGGTCTTGGTTCCTTTGGATTGTGCTTCCGCGGACCGGCGTTTTACGTAGTCCCGGCCTTCGCGGCTGGACCACCAATCTGCTTCTTCGCTCTGGTTCTTAAACTTTGGGATTCGAATCGATTTCTTCAAAGACTTATTCTCCTGCAGGCGGCGGATAATACACGAAACGGCGTTCGCCCTCAATATCTTGTTCATGAATCAGAATGGCGTCATTGGTGAGGGCTTGCTCGGCCTCCTCGCGTGAGATCCGATGGGCGCGGATCTTTCGCAGATTGCTGCGATCCCAGTCGAACATCCTACGCTATCTATTGTATATGCATTGCATCTACACTTGTTTGGTAGAGGCGGAGATCACGTAGAGAATCGTTCCGGCGAGCATGGCGGCGGCGGTGATGGCGGCTTGTTGCAAGGTGCTGCCAGCTAGGAGCCAGGCGCAGACGCACAGGGCTAGGGCGGGGATGGTCCAGCCGCCGGCTAGCGTGAAGGTGCGGGCGGAGGCGATATTTTTTCGGCGGAGTGCGGGGACGGCGGCGCAGGTGGCGGTGTAGTAGAGGACTCGGCTGAGGGCTCCTACGGCGGCTAGTTCGCGAAAGCTGCCTAAGAGGGCGGCGATCCAGGCTACTAGTGCGAAGAGAACAGTGGAGAATACGGGCGTGCGGTAGCGCGGGTGGAGTCGCGCGAAGATGGCGGGGAGGTCGCCGCTGCTGCCTAACGCGTATAGCATTCGCGAGCCGATTAAGATTGACGCGCTGTTGGTGCCGGTGGTGGAGAGCACGGCACCGACGGCTAGTAAGACTCCACCGGCGGGGCCTAGGAATGATTGGGCGGCTTCGGCTAGAGGAGCGGGGCTCGAGGCTAGGGCGGGCAGGGTTCGCATCGCTACCCACTGGATCAGCAGGTACAGCACTACCACGGACGCTACTGAGGAGACGATTACGAAGGGGAGTGTGCGGCGGGGGTTGATTACTTCTTCGCTGGGGATGGAGGCGAATTCGAATCCTCCGAAGGCGTAGATCAGGAGTAACGCTGCTTGTTGGAGAGACGTGGCCGTGAGGGCGGGCGTGGCGGGATGCGCACCTAGGTGGAAGACGCCTAGGGCGCAGAAGGCCAGGAGTGGGAGAAGTTTGCCAGCGGTCAGTAGGTTGATGGTCCAGACGCCGGGGCGGATGCCTAGGTAATTCACTAGTGTCAGTACGACGAACACTAGCGTGATCGCGGCGAGGCGGCCGGGGCCTTTCGCTAGCGCGGGCCATAGAAAACCGGCGTAGGCGGAGAAGGCGTTGCTGATGGCGGCGGCTCCGGCTACGCGCGAGAGGGTGAGCATGATGGCGGCTTGGAATCCGGCGAAGGGGCCGAAGGCTTCGCGGGTGTAGAGGTAGGGTCCGCCGGAGCGTTCGAACATGCTGCCGGCTTCGGCGAAGCACAGCGCCACCAAGATCACTGCTGCGCCGGCTAGAAGATACGCTAGCAGACTGTTGCCTCCTAGCAACTGGGCGACGTTCGCGGGGAGGATGAGGATGCCGGCTCCGACCATGCCGTTGACGGCGATGGCGGTGAGGCTCAGCCAACCAATGGCGCGCACGGGCGCCGGATTCGTCATGGTCGCGAGTGTAGCATGCGTCATAATGAAGGATTCCGCATGCCATCTGATGCCGCTGCTCCGCCTTCTTCGCCCCCGTCTACGCCGCTCATGCGGCAGTATCACGGTCTGAAGCAGCAGGTGCCGAATACTCTGTTGATGTTCCGGCTGGGTGATTTTTACGAGCTGTTCTATGAGGACGCGGTTACGGCGGCGCGGGAGTTGGAAATTACGCTGACCGCGCGTAACAAAGAGAAGGGCCAGCCGATTCCGATGTGCGGGGTGCCTTATCACTCGGCGGAGAACTACATTGCAAGGTTGACGCAGAAGGGGTATCGGGTGGCGATCTGCGAGCAGATGGAGGCTCCTTCGGCTGCCGTGAAATTGGTGCGGCGCGAGGTTACGCGGATTATTACGCCGGGCACTACGATGAATGCGTCGCTGCTGCGGTCGCATGAAAACAATTTTCTGGGCGCGGTGATGCCTGAGGGGGGGCGGGCGGGATTTGCATTCGTCGATGTCACTACCGGGGAGTTTCGGGCCACGGAGATGGAGTTGGCTGACGCTGCGGCGGCGCTCGAGACGTTGAATGTGCGCGAGGTGTTGGCGCCGGCTGGGTCTGCGCAGAAGTTTTCGTGTCTGAAGACGGACGTCGAGACCTGGGTGTTCGGCGCGGATTATGCGGCGCGGAGTTTGTGCGATCACTTCCGGTTGCTGTCGCTCGACGGGTGCGGGCTGGAGGGGCGGCCGCTGGCTACGGGTGCGGCCGCGGCGCTGCTGCATTATTTGCGGGAGACGCAGCGGAGTGCGCTCGATCATCTGTCGCCGCCGTCATTCTACAGCCGCGCGGATGCGTTGGTGCTGGATGCGACTACCGTTCGCAACCTGGAATTGGTCGAGCCTTTATTTGCGGGGGAGTCGGCGGAATCGACTCTGCTTTCGGTACTGGATCGGACACGCACGGGGATGGGTGGAAGGTTGTTGCGGCGGCGGTTGCTCGCGCCTTCGCTGGAGCTGGGTGAAATCGAGGCGCGGCTGGATGCGGTGGAGGAGCTTTTCGGCGGGACGATTCTGCGCAGCGAGCTGGCCAAGGATCTCGGGTCGATTCTGGATTTGGAGCGGTTGCTGTCGAAGATCAGTCTGGCGAGCGCGGGGCCGCGGGATGTGGGGGCGTTGGCACGGTCGCTCGCGGTGGTGCCGTCGTTGAAGCAGCGGCTGGCGGCGGCGAAGTCCGAGCGATTGCGAGATATCGACGGGCGTCTGGATGAAATCGCCGAGGTTCGTGACGCGGATTCTGACGGCGCTCGCCGATGAACTGCCGGTGAATCTGGCGGACGGTGGCGCGATTCGCGATGGCTTCGACTCGCGGCTCGATGAGTTGCGCGACATTTCGCGCAACAGCAAAACCTATCTCGCGCAGATCGAAGTGAGGGAGCGGAGCGCGGACGGGGATCGGCTCGTTGAAGGTTCGCTTCAATAATGTCTTCGGATATTATCTGGAAATTTCCAAGGCCAACATGCATCTGGCGCCGGCGGATTATGAGCGTAAGCAGACGCTGGTGAATGCGGAGCGGTTTACGACTCCGGAGCTGAAGGAACTGGAAGGGAAGATTCTGGAAGCGGAAGAGAAGATTCTGACGCTGGAGCGCGAGATCTTCGAGACGCTTCGCGCGCTGGCATGTCGCACGCTGCGCGGATCAAGGCGACAGCTGCGGCCATCGCGGAGTTGGATGTCACGGTCGCGCTGGCGGAGGTCGCGGCGGAGAATCGCTATACGCGGCCGCGGTTTTCGGAATCGGGCGAGATGCGAGTGGTGGCGGGCGGCATCCGGTGATCGAGAAGTTGACGGAGCGAGACGCCCAGCGGTTCATCCCCAACGACATTTACTTTCATCCGGAGACGGAGTTCATAGCGGTCATTACAGGGCCGAACATGGGCGGCAAGTCGACTTACTTGCGGCAGACGGCGCTGCTGGTGATCTTGGCGCAGGCGGGTTCGTTTGTCCCGGCGGAGAGCGGCGCTGCTGCCCATCGTCGACCGGGTGTTTACTCGAATCGGAGCCGCGGACAATCTGGCGCGCGGGCGGTCGACTTTCATGGTCGAGATGACCGAGACGGCGGTGATCCTGAACACGGCCACGGCGCGGAGCTTGATTGTGCTGGATGAGATCGGGCGCGGCACATCCACCTATGATGGACTGGCGCTGGCTTGGGCAGTGGTCGAGCACATTCAGCGGACCATTCGGGCCAAGACGCTGTTTGCTACGCATTATCACGAGTTGACGGAACTCGCTTCGCAACTGGAAGGTGTGCGCAATCTGCACGTGTCGGTGAAGGAATCGGGCGATCAGATTCTGTTCTTGCGGCGCGTGGAGCCGGGGGCGGCAGATAAGAGTTATGGGATCGAAGTCGCGCGGCTGGCGGCGCTGCCCGATGAGTGTGATTGAGCGCGCGCGGCAGATTTTGGTTACGCATGAATCGGCGGAGCAGAGTGTTACGGAAGAACTGGCGGGCGCGGCGCCGGGTGCCGATGCAGATTCAGCTTTTCGAGCCGGTGAATGGGCAGATCGCGGATCGGATTCGTCGGCTGAAATTGGACGAACTGCGGCCGATCGAGGCGCTGCAATTGTTGGCGGAGTTGCAGAAGGAATTGAAGTGATCGTTGCGGGGGCTGATGAGCGGGACATCGCTCGACGGGATCGACGTGGCGATTGTCGATATTCGGGGGACGCGGATTCGGCCGCTGGCGTTTACTTCGACTCCTTATCCTAAGGCCGTGCGCGAGGCGTTGCTGGGGGTGTCGAACGCTATGACGCACACGGCTACTATCGCGCGGTTGCACTTTTTGCTGGGGGAACTGTATGCGGATGCGGTGAAGGTTGCGTCGCGGCGTCACAAGCTTGAGTTGATCGGGATGCATGGGCAGACGATTTTTCACGAGGGTGCTCCGGTGGAATATCTGGGGCGGCGCGTGGCTAGCACTTTGCAGATTGGCGAGGGGGCGGTGGTGGCGGAGCGGACGGGCGTTCGCACGATTTCGAGTTTTCGTGAGCGGGATATGGCGGCGGGAGGGCAGGGGGCTCCGCTGGTGCCTTTTGTCGACTATCTGCTTTTTCGGCATGCTACGCGCGGGCGGGTGGCGTTTAATATCGGGGGGATCTCGAACATTACTATTTTGCGGGCGGGGGCGAAGGCTTCGGACGTGATTGCGTTCGACACGGGGCCGGGGAATATGGTGATGGATGCGTTGGTGGTGCAGCACACCGGGGGAAAGCAGAGATATGATCGGGGCGGGGGGATTGCGAAGAGCGGGACGGTGCATGCGCGCTTGTTGAAGGCGATGTTGAGCGATCCTTACTTCACGATTAAGCCTCCGAAGAGCACGGGGCGGGAGCGGTTTGGGAGTGAGTTCGTAAACGGGCTGATCGCTACTGGGGTGGCGCTGCCGGATTTGATTGCTACGGCTACGGAGTTCACGGTGCAGTCGATTGCGCTGGCGATTCCTCAAGCAGATCAAGGAAGTGATTGTGTCGGGCGGCGGGGTACACAATCTTCAGATCATGCGGCGGCTGGCAGAACTGCTGCCTGGGATCGACGTCAAGACCACGGCGGATTTTGGCGTCGATCCGGACGCGAAAGAGGCGATCGCGTTTGCGGTGCTCGCGTATGAACATGCGCGGGGCGGGCAGGGAATCTGCCGCGGGCTACGGGGGCGCGGCGGGCTGTGATGTTGGGCAAGAGCTCTCCGGCTTAGCTGGAGCTTTCGCGCTCTTCGTTTTCTTGCGCTTGTTGATCTAGCTGGCGGACGCGCTCGGCGGGGTCGTCGGACAGAATTTGGTTGTCTAGATCGGTGGGGACTGCTTGGTCCGGTTTCTTCAGGTCGTTCAGGATCTCACGAATGTATTTCTTCATGTCTCAATTTTGCTCCAGTGGGGAGGCGAGGAGCGAACTTGAAACACGCATCCTGCTGATAGTCGGGGAGAAACGGATTACGCCAAAGTGTTAACGGAATCGGCGCGCTTGGCTTCGTAGGCGGCTATGGCGGGTTGCTGGTTTAGCATGTAGCCTAGCTCGTCGACGCCTTCGATCAGGCATTGTTTCGCGAAGGGGTCGATGGGGAACTCCACGGTGCGGCCTCCGGCTAGGGTTACGGTTTGCGTCGCCAGGTCGATTTTCAATGTGATACCGGACCACTTGAGGAGTTCGGCGTGGATGTCGGGGGGCATGATGATCGGGAGGAGGCCGTTTTTGAGGGCGTTGCCTTTGAAGATATCCGCGAAGCTGGTGCTGATGATGGCTTTGAAACCGTATTGTTTCAGGGCCCAGGGGGCGTGTTCGCGGGAGCTGCCGCAACCGAAGTTATCGCCTGCTACCAGGATTTCGGCGCCTTTCGCGGAGGGCTTGTTCAGCGCGAAGTCCGGGTTGGGGGAGCCGTCGGGGAGGTAGCGCCAGTCGAGGAACAAGTTTTCGCCCAGGCCTTCCATCGATACCGTTTTCAGGAAGCGGGCGGGGATGATTTGATCGGTGTCGATGTTGTCGATTGCGACGACGACCGTCTTGCTTTCGATGGTTACGGTTTTGGTGGTCAGGGTTACGGCGGTTTTTTCTTGGAGGTCGGTTTTCATTTTAGAGGCTCCTCACATCGGTGACTACGCCGGTGATGGCGCTGGCGGCGGCGGTTAGGGGGCTGGCTAGAAACGTCCGGCCGCCTTTGCCTTGGCGTCCTTCGAAGTTGCGATTGCTGGTGGAGACGGCGTATTCGCCGGGTTCGAGTTGATCGCCGTTCATGGCGAGGCACATGGAGCAGCCGGCTTCGCGGAAGTCGGCTCCGGCTTCACGGAAAATTTTGTCGAGGCCTTCGGCTTCGGCCTGCTTCTTCACTTGCTGGGAGCCGGGGACTACCAGCATGCGGATCTTCGGGTTTACTTTGCGGCCTTTGACGATGGAGGCGGCGGCTCGTAGGTCGGAGATGCGGGAGTTGGTGCAGCTTCCGACGAAGACTACGTCGATGGGGTGGCCTTTTAGCGGGACGCCTGGTTTGAGGTCCATGTACTTTAGGGCTTTGATGAGATCGGATTTTTCGATGGGGTCGGAGATGCTGGCGGGGTCCGGGAACCAGGCCGGAGATGGGGATGCCCATGCCGGGGTTGGTGCCGAAGGTGACCATGGGTTCGAGCGTGTTGGCGTCTAGCGTTAGTTCATTCGCGTAGGTGGCGCCTTCGTCGGTGGGGAGTTGCTGCCAGTGGGCTAGAGCTTCGTCCCAGGCTTTGCCTTTCGGCGCAAATTCGCGCCCGGCGATGTACTGGTAAGTAGTCTCGTCGGGCGCGATCAGACCGGCGCGCGCGCCGCCTTCGATCGACATATTGCAGATGGTCATGCGCTCTTCCATGGACAAAGAGCGTATGGTGGAGCCGGTGTATTCGAACACGCACTCGGTGCCGCCGCCGATGCCGATTTTCGCGATCACGGCTAGGATGATGTCTTTCGCGGTTACGCCGGGCTGGAGTTTGCCTTCTACTCGGATCGCATAGGATTTCGAGGGCTGCTGGAGGAGGCACTGCGTCGCCAGGACTTGGCCTACTTGGCTGGTGCCGATGCCGAACGCTAGTGCACCGAAGGCTCCGTGGGTGGCGGTATGGCTGTCGCCACAGACTATCGTCATGCCGGGCTGTGTCAGGCCTTGTTCGGGTCCCATTACGTGGACGATGCCTTGCTTTATCGCTCGACAGATTGTAGAGGCGGATGCCGAAGTCGGCGCAATTCTTTTCCATCTGGTCGAGTTGGGCTTTGCCTACGGTGTCGAGGATGGGGAGGTTGTGCGGGGTGGTGGGCGTCGAGTGGTCCATGGTCGCGATGGTTAGATCGGGACGGCGGACTTTTAGGCCACGGTCGCGTAACGTCTGGAACGCTTGCGGGGTGGTTACTTCGTGACAGAGGTGGAGGTCGATGTAGATCAGGCTGGGGACGTTGGGTTGGGCGGTTACTACGTGGTTGTCCCAGATTTTCTCGACTATCGTACGGGGGTGTCCATTGGCTGTTGGGTACTCATAATGCCTCCACGACTGCTTTGCCTACTTGATCGGTGGTGGCGGGGTGCCTTTGGGTTTAAGTCCGCTGTTACTTTGCCTGACGAGAGCACCTTGCCTACGGCTTCGTTTACGGCGGTGGCTTCTTTCATCAGGCTGAAGGAATATTCGAGCATGGCGGCTACGCTGCCGATGGCTCCCAGGGGGTTGGCTTTATTCTGGCCAGTGATGTCGGGGGCGCTGCCGTGAACGGGTTCGTACAAACCTTTATCGAACCGATGGACGCAGAGGGGAGCATGCCGATGGAGCCGGCTAGTACGCCGCCAATGTCGGACAGGATGTCGCCAAAGGTGTTTTCGGTTAGGATGACGTCGAACTGAGTGGGGCGCAGGACCATTTGCATGGCGGCGTTGTCGACGAACATGTGGTCTAGCTGGACGTCGGGGTATTGGGCCGCTAGTTCGGTGACCACTTTGCGCCAGAGCGTGGAGGTTTCTAAGACGTTGGACTTGTCGACGCTCATTAGCTTCTTGCGACGATTGCGCGCTAGTTTGAAGGCTACGTGGGAGACGCGTTCGATTTCGGCTCTCGTGTAAGACATCGTGTTGAAACCGCGGTCGCCTTCGATGCCGCGGGGTGTTCCATAGTAGAGGCCTGCGGTCAGCTCCCGGACGATGATCATGTCGGTGCCTTCGATCACTTTGTTCTTGAGCGGAGAGGCATCGATTAGTTCCGGGTACGTGCGCACGGGGCGGAGGTTCGCGAATACTTGGAGAGCGGCGCGGATTCCTAGCAAGCCTTTTTCGGGACGCTTATCGGGAGGGGCGTTGTCGAATTCGGGGAGGCCGACGGCTCCCATTAAGGTTGCGTCGGCGGCTAGGGCTTTATCGAGGGTGTCCTGGGGCAATGGCGTGCCGGTTTTGTGGATGGCTACGCCGCCGATCAGGCCTTCTGACAATTCAAGAGTGTGACCGAATTTCTTGGCTACGGCTTTGAGGACTTCTACGGCCGCACTGGTCACTTCGACGCCGATACCGTCGCCGGGTAGGATTAGGATTTTAAGGTTCATTATTGGTGATCTAGGTGGCGCGGCGCGGTTTTGCTTCTTCTTGCACTTCGCGCGCTAACGTGGAAATTTCGTCGTTTCTCATGCCTTTCTTGCGATCGGCCAGCGTGGTGAAGCGCTGGTATACGGCGTCTAGCTGCTCGCGGGTGAGATCGAAACCTAAGGTTTGGCATCTCTGCGCCAGGGCGTGACGGCCGCTGTGTTTTCCTAAAATCAGTTTGCTTTCGGGGACGCCGACGCTGTGCGGGTCCATGATCTCATAGGTGGTGCGTTCCTTGAGGTAACCGTCCTGGTGGATGCCGGCTTCGTGGGCGAAGGCGTTTTCTCCTACGATCGCTTTGTTGGGTTGGGGGCCGAAGGTGATGATCGACGTCAGCAACTGGCTCGCGGGGAAGAGGTGTTCGGTTACGATTTTGGTTTGGTAAGGGAGGCGGTCGCGGCGGGTGTTGATCGCCATTACTATCTCTTCTAAAGCCGCGTTGCCGGCGCGTTCGCCGATGCCGTTGATCGTGCACTCTACTTGCCGGGCTCCGTTTTGGATGGCGGCTAGGGAGTTGGCTACGGCCAGGCCCAGGTCGTCGTGGCAGTGCACGCTTACTACGGCGGTGTTGCCTAGAGCCTTTGACATGCGGGCGATTAGGGCGCCGTATTCGTCGGGGACGGAGAAGCCTACGGTGTCGGGCAGGTTTACGGTGCGGGCTCCGGCGGCTACTACGGCTTTCGAGATTTCTTCCAGGTAATCCCAGTCGGTGCGGGTGGCGTCTTCGGCGGAGAACTCGACATCCTCTACATAGGAGCGCGCTAGGGTTACGGCGGCTACTGCCTCATCCAAAACTTGTTGGCGGGACTTTTTGAGTTTGTATTTCAGGTGGATGTCGCTGGTGGCGATGAAGGTGTGGATGCGAGGGCGCTTGGCATTTTTGAGAGACTGCGCGGCGCGTTCTACGTCCAGGCGATTCGAGCGCGCTAGGGCGGCTACGTTTACCCAGGGGAATTCGCGGGCTACGGCGCCTACGGCTTCAAAGTCGCCGTCTGAGGCTATGGGGAATCCGGCCTCGAGGATATCGACGCCCAGGTCGACTAGCTTGGCGGCCATTTTGAGTTTTTCGGGCACGGTCATGCTGCAACCGGGGGATTGCTCGCCGTCGCGGAGAGTGGTGTCGAAGATATAGATTCGTTCGGCCATGGGGTCCCTCTATTCAGATTATGTGCGGTTGGGTGAAATTTGGCAAATTGATAATGTTCGCAGGTAGTATAATTATCGCAAATGGAATTGCACCCATTACGCGTCTTTTTGACGGTGGCGACGGAGAAGAGTTTCTCGCGGGCGGCGGAGAAGCTGTTGCGGACTCAGCCGGCTATCTCTTTGTCTGTGCAGCGGTTGGAGTTGGAGTTGGGGGAGCGGTTGATTGACCGGTCGGCCAAGGATTTGTTGCTGACGGATGCGGGGAAGGTGGTGCTGGACTACGCTCGGCGGTTTGAGAATCTGCAGGGGGAACTCGAAAATGCGCTGGCGGAGATGCGGGACAAGTCGGCGGGCCGGCTGACGATTGGGGCGAATGAGTCGTCTACGTTGTATTTGCTGGATCACATTGAGCGGTACCGGCGGCGGTTTCCGAAGATCAAGGTGCAGATCCGGCGGAGTTTGTCGAGCAAGATTCCGGCGGAGTTGATTGATGGGGATTTGGAGTTGGGGATTCTGACTTACGATCCGGAGGACGAGCGGCTGGTATCTAAAGTGATCTATCACGATCATCTGGCTTTCATTGTTTCTCCTGAGCACCGGTTGGCTGGGGAGGTTTCGATTACGGATTTGGGGGAGGAGCAGTTTATCGCGCATAACGTGGTGTCTCCGTACCGGGCGGTGGTGCTGCGGGAATTTCAGAGGCATAAGGTGCCTCTGCATATGGATCTGGAGATGCCGACGATTGAGGCGATTCGCAAAATGGTGCAGCGGAATGAGGGCGTGGCGTTTTTGCCGCGGATGTGCGTGGACGAGGAGATTCGGCAGGGGATGCTGCGCGAGGTTAAGGTTACGGAGATGGATGTGGATCGGAAGATCCGGTTGGTTTATCCGGCGAGGCGGGTGCTGAGTCACGCGGCGCAGGCGTTTTTGGAGGTGGTGGGGGGATGAGGTTGCACATATTATGTGCGACACTGGATATGTGCGAAAGAACCTGACCCTCACTATTGAAGAAGAACTGCTGCGGGATGCGCGGCGGATCGCAGTTGATCGTGATACTTCGGTAAACGAATTGGTGCGGAACTACCTGGGGCATTTGGTTCGCCAGCGGGAGCCGGGGAAGGCTACGGCGGCGGCGCTTAGGGAGTTTTGGCGCACTCATAGCGTGACTATGGGCAAGCGGAATTGGACTCGCGACGATCTCCATGATCGCTAGTGAAGCGCGGCCTTCTTTCGTCGACACTAACGTGTTTGTTTACGCGGTGAGCGATGACGATCTGGAGAGGCAAGACGTTGCCCGTGATCTGGTGGACGGGCTGACCGAATCGGAAGTCCTGCAAACTAGCACACAGGTGTTGCAGGAACTGTATGTAGTTCTGACGCGTAAAGTGCGGCGCAAGTTCACGGCACGGGAGGCGTTGGCTTACCTGGATCGGATCGCGCGGTCGCCGGTGATAGGGATCGATTATGGGGTGGTTCGGCAGGCGGCGGAGTTGTCGGCTCGCCACACCTTTTCGATGTGGGATGCGCTGGTGATTGTTGCGGCGGCGCGTTCGGGTGCTGAACGCCTTTATTCGGAGGATTTGCAACACGGGCGAAAGATCCTCGGGGTGGAAATCGTAAACCCGTTTCGGAAATCCTAGTTCTCCTCAACGATCCGGAAGAGCAGCCGTGCAATCACGATAGAATCTCAGCATGGAAGTTTTTGCCAAGGAGTTTCTGGTTGCGATCGGCGCGGCGGCACTTCTTTTCGGCGGGTACATCGGGGTGCGTACCGCGGTTGATCCGGTTTGGTTTGTTCGATGGCTCAATAGAGTGGATCCTCGCGAATATCCGATTGAATGGAAACGATATTGGTGGGTTAGATGGAGCCTGATGGTTCGAGATCCCGACCTAGTGCGCACGTCGCCGCTTCTCTTCTGGCAACACAGGGTTGGCGGCATACTTTTGGCTGGCTTTTGCGCGCTCTATTTACTCGGACTCATTGCCTACGCAGCAAGGCATTGATTTCAAACTCTTGCACCAGCGATGCCCCGAGTCGGCTGGGGCTGTAGTACACTAGAGGTTCTGGCTTCCTCCCCTGGCGCGGTAGAGAGTGTGCGGGGCGGGGGACGAATCAATTCGTTAGAGAAAGAGAATTCGTATGTACGCAGTGATTGAAAACGGTGGGAAGCAGTATCGGGTAACTCCGGGTGAGACGGTGCAGCTGGAAACCTTGGCTGGTGAGGTCGGGGCGCAGGTGGAGTTTAACCGGGTCCTGGCGGTGGTCGAGGACGGCGACGTGAGAACGGGCGCGGCGGCGGCTGGGGCTGTGGTCCGGGGCACGATCACGGAGCATGACCGGGACGCTAAGACTATCGTTTTTAAGTTCAAGCGCAAGAAGCAGTACCGGCGGACACAAGGGCACCGGCAGAATTACACGCGCGTGCAGATTAACGAGATCGCGTAGTAGGGAATTGTCATGGCACATAAAAAAGGGTTTAGGTAGTTCTAAGAACGGTCGCGATTCTAATGCGCAGCGGTTGGGCGTGAAGGCGTTTGGCGGGCAGTTTGTGCCGGGCGGGTCGATCATTGTGCGGCAGCGGGGCACGAAGATCAAGCCGGGCGTGAATGTGGGCATCGGCAAGGACGATACCTTGTTCGCAAAGGTCACGGGCGTGATTGAATTTCGCGATCGCGGGCGGATGGGGAAGTTCGTCAGCATCGTGGCTGCGGAATAGTTTCTTCTAGCTGCGCTCGTCCGGGCGCGGGATTTTTCCATGTTGTTTATAGACGAGGTCATCATTTCCGTCAAGGCAGGGGACGGGGGCAACGGCTGTCTTGCGTTCCGGCGCGAGAAGTTTGTGCCTCGGGGCGGTCCTAGCGGTGGAGATGGCGGGCGCGGCGGGGACGTGGTGATGGTTGCTACTCAGCACCATAACACTCTGCTGCATTTTCGGTTTAATCCGGAGCATAAGGCGCAGCGCGGGCGGCACGGCGAGGGGTCGGATAAGACGGGGCATAACGGGCACTCGGTGGAGCTGGCTATGCCGGTGGGGACTGTTGTTTACGACGCCGACACTGGGGAGTTGCTGCACGATTTCACTACGGCGGGGGACACGTTTATCGTCGCTAAGGGCGGGCGTGGGGGGCGCGGGAATGCGCGGTTCGCTACTTCGACGCATCAGACTCCTACGGAGCACGAGGACGGGAAGCCGGGCGAAGAACTCAAGCTGCGGTTGGAGTTAAAGCTGCTGGCGGATGTGGGGCTGGTGGGATTTCCGAATGCGGGGAAGTCCACTTTGATCTCGCGGATTTCGGCGGCGAAACCTAAGATTGCGGATTATCCGTTTACGACGCTGGTTCCGAATTTGGGTGTGGTGTCGACGGATGATGAGCGGACGTTTGTGGTCGCGGATATTCCGGGGTTGATTGAAGGGGCGCATGAGGGGCATGGGCTGGGGATTCAATTTCTGCGGCATGTGGAGCGGACGCGGTTGCTGGCGCATCTGGTGGATGTCTCCGACACTGGGCGCGATCCGGTGCATGACTTCGAAGTGATTCTGGCGGAGCTCGCAAGTTTTTCGGACGATCTGGCGGCGAAACCGATGATCGTCGTCGCTACCAAGATGGACGCGGCGCAGGATCCGAAGCGGGTGGCGGCGCTGCAACGGCTCGCGAAGAAACGCGGGATGCCGTTCTTCAAGATTTCCAGTGTCACAGGCGATGGCATCAAGGAACTGAAGCGTGCCATGGCCGAACGGGTGCTCGCGCCTAGCGATGCTCCGGCACTTGAAAATATTGCACATTAATTCCTTCTCACACAACGCAACCCGCGGTTTCATCGGCACCTCTAAATAGCAGGAGGCGTTTTATGAAACGCTGGGCTGGTTTAACTTTACTGTTGTTGACCGTGTTGTCGACGGGGTGTGTGGACCGGTATCGCTATCGCGATGATTACCGGTATCGCTACTACGATCGCGATCACGGGCGCTACGATTACGACCGCCGTTAGTTTGATTCTGGCGCGGCTTTGGGTTTCTCCGGCTTCTCCGATTTCTCTTTTGCCGGGGGAACCACTTTCACCGGGCTGATCATGACGTGGGCGTTGCGGCCTTCTAGGCGCGGGGTGCCTTCGACGGCGCCGTACTGGGTGAGATCGGCTGCGAAGCGGATGAGCAGTTTGCGGCCGAGGTCGGTGTGGGCGATTTCGCGTCCGCGGAATTGCACGATGGCTTTCACGCGGTTGCCTTCCTGCAAGAAGCGGATGGCGTGGTTCTTTTTGAAATCGTAATCGTGATCATCGGTGTTGGGGCGGAACTTGAGCTCCTTCACCTGGATGATGTGCTGTTTGCGTTTGGCTTCGTGCTGCTTCTTTTTGTTTTCGTACTGCCACTGGCCGTAGTCCATCGCTTTGGCGACGGGGGGCTCGGCGGTGGGAGCGATCAGGATGAGGTCGAGGCCTAATTCCTGGGCGCGGCGCACGGCGGCAAGCGTGGGCATGACTTCAACGGAGCCATCGGGGAAAACGGCGCGCACTTCACGCGCGCGAATGGCTTCATTGACGTTTTCGCGGATCCTCGGGCGGCGGGGTGCAAATCCTCGTGGATTCATCGAGCGGTAGAACTACCAGTAGGCGAGAGCGTGTTCATATGACCAAATGGTAACAGATTCGGAAGGGCGGGCAGTTTGCTTGGGAGCGGTCTCAAGTGGGGGATGAATCAGATTCGTAGCGACCCACGCGTCGCGCATCCGGTATCAAGTGCCGGAACAAGTAGACCAACTTGAACCATCCGGTGGTTTCGATGAGGATTAAAACGCCCCACAAATCGCTGTGCCGGCCACGATAACGATCCTTCCAATGCAGGATTGTGAGGACGTACAAATAAACCAATCCTGGAACCAAGAGCAAAACGCCGATCGCTAGGGTCGTAGGCTTCGTTATGAGGCCGATGATTGTCACCGCCAATCCTAGTACGGCCAATAACCCTAGTTTTTTTAGTCGCGCAAATCGTCCGAGCCAAAGATCCCGGTTCATGCAAGTACGAATTCTCCAATGGCTGGAACTACGGCACCTGAGTCCGCGCGATGCGGGCGGCTCCGATCAGCCATGCGCTGCCCTGCTTCACCATGACGTAGGAGCCCAGCATATCGATTTTATGTTCGGGCGGGCCGGCGACTACGTGGGTGTCGGCGATGGCTACGTTCGCATCCAGAAACCTGATGGTCTCGACGGTCAAGGAGAAGGCATAACCGGAAACGGATACGGCGAGGGCTTTTTCGATTTCGGCGCGGCCTCGGCTGGGTGGGCCGAAGGCTCGGAAGTCGCCGTCTTCGGTGTAGCAGAGGGCTTCGGCGTGGGCGTCGCTGTGATTGCGGGCTTCGGTGTAGGTGGCTAAGCGCTGGCGGATTGCGGCTTCATCGGCGGGATGTTTCGATTCGGCTAGGGCGGTGATTGCGCAGACGGCTAGTAGCGGGATTAATGTGCGTCTCATTGGGGATCACTCTATCATGCTGCTTGGCGGAATCCCTCGGGGTGCCATCCACGCTTAGAGGGCGTTCGTGCGCCGTAGGAACATTTCAATGTCTCGAAGGGCTATGTGCCATTCGGAAAGTCCGTTCTTTCCGTCTGCGTCCATCACTTTTCGATCGTCTATATAACGGCTCATTTCCGAAATCTCGAACTCATGCGGGAGATTGCTGTACCAGGGAAGTTGATTCTGGAAATGGACCCAGTCGCCATCGCGATACGCCGGCCAAATCTCCAGATTTGAAGCAGCTTTCGGATCGTTATAGGACACCACGAGGGCAACCTTGAGTTTCCCCTCGAAAAGCGATTTCAATTCGCGTGCCCAATGAGACTCGTAGTCCGACTTGCTCCATAGAGACAAGTTCGCCAAAAACTCCTCTATCGATTTTCCGAGCAGCAACCTACCGGGCGCAGCCGGAACGCTGGTGTCATCGAAGGGGTACTCCAGTGGCTCATCGCTAAATTCTATTGAAAACATGCGTTATTGTGCAATCCACTTGGGGGTCGCTATTGCGTCACCGTGACGGTGATCACATTGGATTCGACTAGGGTCTGGCTTTGTTCATCATATTTCCGCGCTTGAATGGTGTATTTGCCGGGTTCGTTCAGGAAATAGCGGAAGCGTTGGCCGAGCTCGAAATCTACCGTCGCTGACTTTCCGTGGGGGAGGAACTGGACAGGGCCACCACTCAGTGGGAGTTCGAATACGGCCGGTGGCAGCGACTGTTTTTCTTCTTGCTTGGGTGCTTGGGGATTCCCGCGAGAGTCGCGGACGGATAGGTTAAAGTAGACGTCACCCCGCGGCGCGGTCGCTAGTTCACCGGTCGACACGTTTCTGAAGATCAACTGCATCACCAACGGTTCGCCGGACTTTACGGTGGCTTGCCGCGCGCTGATCGCGAGCGAGAAATGCTGCGGCGATTTAGCCCATGCGGCAGCTCCGAGAACCAAAAAAATCAGGGGTAATCGCTTTAGGCTTCGCACCGGTCTGTCACGAGCCGCCTAGCGCGAGCCTTGGGTCGTGGGCTTCGCGGCGGATTTTTCTGCGGCGCGGGCGCCGGCTAGGATGTTGGCTAGGCCGTAGTTGCCTTCGTGGCAGGCGTATTCGTAGATGGGGCCTTTGGTGCGGCTCATTATTAACTCGCCGGACCAGGGCTTCGTCCAGACTGTGGGGTCGGTCACGGTGAAGCGGTAGGTAATGGTGTCGGGGGCGGTTAGGGTGAAGCGTTCTACTACATGCAGGTTCGCGTCGGAGAAGATGTCTTGTCTGGCTTGTGCCGGGGGGCCGCGGAAATTTGTTTGGTCGTTGAAATTGGTGCTGTCTACTACCAGGGTGTCGCCTTCCCAGTGGCCTCTGGAGTCGCCGCCTAGTTGGTGAACGGAGGGCGACAGGTGGGGATGGCCGTCTAGGGGGATCATGCGGTTGGCGTGGCCGATTTCGTGGGCGATCACCAGCAGGCTTGAGTTTTGGACGATTTGCAAATTTGCGTTGTAGGTGGAGCCTAGCATGGGGGGTCCTTCATTGCCCCAGGTGATGCAACGCTCGGCCAGGCTGCGGTCTTGGGCGCTGTCGGCGGAGGCGCGGCGGCGGGCGGCTTCGGCTTTGGCGGCGGCTTGGATCTTGCCTTCCGGGCTGAGCTCGGGGAGACGGCCGTTGGGAGGGTCGAAGACGATCGACGTGCGGCGGCTTTCTACTCGGCCCCAGGTTTCGGTTTGCCAGAGGGCGTTGTCGTAGTGGATGTCTTCTTTTGACTGAGCGTTTTCGCGCGCGAGGCGTTTGCGGTCGAACTCGGCGGCTTCTTCCTTGGTGAAAAACTCTTTGTTGGCTAGTTCGGCGGGGCGTTCTAGCGGGACGAAGGTGGCGTTGGTCCAGTAGCCTTGGAGGTCGGGGTGTTTTGGCTGCTGGGCGGACGCGGGGATTACAAGAACTGCGAACGCTAGGGCTGCTGCTGAGAGGCTGCGAGGGCTCATGCTGGCTGACTCCTTCCGACTGGGGGCTGTTTTACTTTCCTACGGTCGCCTCTACCTTTTGGGTGGTGGCTTCGGCGGCTTGCAGGTTCGACAGCGCTTCGTCCCAATTATGCGCTTTTAAAGCGGCGGCTGCATCGTCGTAGAGGGGCTGGAGGCGGAGCACTGCACCTTGGGTTTGGGCGTTGAGGGTCATGCCGCGTTGGACTAGGCTGAGGCGCAGTTTTTCGGCGTTGGTCCAGGCGGCTGCTGAACGCGCTACGTCGGTGTCATAGCGGACTGTCAGGTCGGCGGCCATTTCTTGTTCGGCGTCGGGCACCTTGCCTAGCGGCGGGGACATTAGGGCGAAGGGCGGGTCGCCGGGCTTGGGCGGAGGCGGGGCCACTACGGGCAATTGTTTTCCGGGGTAGGCGCAGGGGAAGGAGTTGAACTCTGTCGCTAGGCGGAGGGCGTAGACGCGCGCTTGCGGGTCAGTGGCTGTGGTGCCTACCGTTGCTAGATACGACGACATGTTGCGGGCTACGGCCATGTTCGCGGCGTATTGTGAGGCGGCTAATCCGGAGCAGTAGGAGACGCCGAAGGTTAGGTAGCGTTCCATACGCTGGAGTTCGCGATAGTCGGCGTTGGCGGCGGGGGTGCCTAGCATCCCGGTGGCGCTGCGGTACCAGCGGGGGCCGGGGATTTGGGCTGGGGCGCAGAGGGCGGCCAGGAGCGCGAGTGCTGCGGGTTTCATGGCTATTTACGGACGATGTCGCCTACTACGGGTGGGGCGCCGCCGGCGTAATTGCCGACCGAGATTTTGTCGCGCACTAGGGTGATGGTTAGCGTTCCTAAGGGCGTGGTTTGGACGTCTAGCACTTCGCCGGTGGAGGGGTCCTTAATTTCTTTGCCCTTGTGATAAATGGTGAAGGTCTGGCCTACGCGCAGGCCTGCGGCGCTGCCGGCGTTGATGGTGATGCTCGCGCCGCTTACGTCGGCTACTTTCGCGTCGAGGTCGTTTTCGCGGCCTCCGGCTCCGCCGGTTAGGTCTGCGGAGTTGATGTTGGCGGCCAGCTGGTTGACGGCATCCATGGTGGCTTCACCGATGATGGTTTCGCCGAAGTTGGCGCTGGTCATGTTGAAACCGCCGCCGACGCCGACGCCGCCGGCGAACATGGCGGCTCCGAAACTCTTGCTGGTGCGCTTGGATTCGCCGCGGGCTTCGCCCGAGCCGACTACTTCGCTGGTCTCTTCGTCGACGATGCGGTAGTCGAGAACGACCACGGCTTTGTATTCACCTTTCGATCCGCCGATGGCGCCTCCGCCGGCTCCGAAGACTCCGGCGCCAACGCCGGCACTGGTTTTGCGGTCATCGCGGCCGAAGACTACGATGTCGCCCATCAGCGTGAGGTCGGCGCCGCGGATTTGGCCCACGCGCGCGCCGCTGCCTTGCTTCACGCGGTTGCTGGCGTTAAAATCCTGCTCCTTCATGACGGCTCCGATCTTCTTGCGCTCGACGATGGTGAACTTGCCGCCTTCGGCTACGCGTTTCACCAGCATGGCCTGGATGCCTTGGCCGATGTTCATCTGGGTGCCGAAGATGGCTTGGACGGAGGTCATGACTGCCGAATAGTCGAAGTCATCGATGGTCATGGCTTTCTTCTGCGCGGGTGCGATTGCTGCGCAGGCGATGAGGGCGGTCAGTAGTCTTAATTTCATGGAAGCCTCCGAAGGTTGATTTATATTTTCTTGCGGGCCAGGTAGCCGACTTTCGCGGGGGCTCCTGAATACGTGCCGGTGGCGATTTTGTCGCGCACGCTGGTGATGGTCATCTCACCGACTTTGGTGGTGATGCGGTCCAGCACTTCTTTGGTGGTGGGGTCTTTGACCTCGCGGTCCACGCGGTGGATCTCGAAGGTCTCGCCGACGTTGACGCCGTCGTTACCGCCGGCGGCGATGACTAGCGTGTTGCCGCTGACATCGGCGACCGTGGTTTCGACCGCGCGCACGGTCTTCTTCATATTGGTGGACTGTTCTTTCAGGATGTCGGCTAGTTTGTTGACGCAGTCTTGCGTCGCTTCACCGATGATGGTTTCGGCGAAGTTGGAGCTGGTCATGTCGACTTGGACTCCGGCTACGCCTTTGCCGAGTGCGCCTCCGATGGCTCCGAGGGCGTTGCCTTTGCGGACGGATTCGCCTTTGGCTTCGCCGGTGGCGATGACCTCGGAAGTTTCGGCGTCGATCAGGCGGTAATCGATCACGACTACCGCTTTATCTTCGTTCTTGCTGGCGGCGATGCCACCGATGACGCTGCCGAAGAGGCCGCCGCCTTTGACGCTGCGCTTTTTATCATCGCGGCCGAAGACCACGATGTCGCCGGAGAGCATGGCGTCGGCTCCGGAGATATTGCCTACGCGGGCGCCGCTGCCTTGCTTCACGCGGTTGCTGGCGTTGAAATCCTGCTCCTTCAT
Organism: Bryobacterales bacterium; assembly: GCA_963710155.1. GTDB lineage: Bacteria > Acidobacteriota > Terriglobia > Bryobacterales > Bryobacteraceae > Palsa-187. Next base: position 31,318 of record CAVPZQ010000016.1, read on the forward strand.
GATGTTTTGGATTTTGGCGCGTTCGACGACCACTAAGTTATTGGCGTCGGCGATGCGTTTGATGAGCATGGCGCGGATGCCTTTGCCGATGTCCTGTTGGGTGTTGAAGACGGCTTGCACCTGGGTCTTGACCGTTGAGTAATCGAATTCGTCGACGATGACGCGCTTCTTTTGCGCCTGCAACTGGGCGGCGGTGGGAGCGGACGGCGGCGGAGGAGGAGCGGAAATCGCTACCGGCTCGGGCGCGGGGGGCGGAGGAGGAGCGGAGACGGGAACGACGGCCGCGGCGGGGGCCGGAGCGGCGGTCGGGTCGAGCATCACATTGATGATGTTCTCGGATACGCCGGCGTTCTTGAGCTTCACCAGGTCGGCGGTAGTCAGGTTGGCGGGCTTATTTTCGCGTTGAATAGTGCGGATGATGATGCTTTCGGAGAGGCCGGCTTTGACGGACTGGATCACGGAGTCGACGGACGACGCCGCGGGTTTGGCTGCGGCCGGTTTAGGAGCTGCCGGTTTGGGAGCCGCGGCGGGGGGCGGCGCCTGGGCTAGAACTACCATCGCCACAAGGCTCAGCGAGGCGAGTGAAACGAGTTTCATCAGAAGATTCCTCCAACTAAAAGTGCTATCACCAATCGATTATTCGGCTGGGGCAAGGCGGCGCACTAGGCCGCGGTGCCAGCTACTGTCTGCACGGTATTGGAAACAGTATGTAGGCGCTTGGGTACCGTGTCAAGGGACCTCCATTACCTGTATATGCGTAAACCGGGCGGGAAAAGCGTCATTTTGGGTGGAAGGCGGGAGGGGCGGCGGATTTTCCTTTTTTTTGAGTTTTTGCGCGTATATGATTTGATGAGAAGCGGATTTCGGAGGAGGCCATCATGAATATCGGCGAGCGGATTGGGGACTATGAGATCGTGCAAGTCCTGGGGGCCGGGGGGATGGGGCAAGTCTATAAGGTCCGCAACGTCCTTTCGGACCGTGTCGAGGCCATGAAGGTTCTGCTGCCGAATCTGGAAGGCGATCCGGGGTTGGCGGACCGGTTTCTGAACGAGATTAAGGTGCAGGCTACGCTCGACCATCCGAATATCGCCAAGCTGCATACGGCGATGAAGATCAATAACCAGCTGGTGATGGTGATGGAGTTTGTGGATGGGACGTCACTGGCGACGATTCTGCTGCGGGGACCCCTTCCACCAAGTGCTGCTGCGGCTTACGCTGCGCAGGTGCTGGATGCGCTGGCTTATGCGCATGCGCGCGGGGTGATTCATCGTGACATCAAACCGGCGAACCTGATGCTGGCGGCGGACGGGCACATCAAGCTGATGGATTTCGGGATTGCGCGGGTGCAGGCGGACAAGCGGTTGACGCAGACAGGGAGCACGGTGGGGTCCTTGTTCTATATGTCGCCGGAGCAGATTAAGGGGAGCGATCCGGACGGGCGGTCGGATTTATATTCGCTGGGGATCACTATGTACGAGATGGTGACGGGGCGGCGGCCGTTTGGGGGGGACAGCGATTTTCAGATTATGTCGGCGCATTTGGGGCAGGCTCCGATGGCTCCGATCGAGGTGATTCCGGGGATACCGTCGGGGTTGAGCGACATTATTTTGATGGCGATTGAGAAGGATCCGGCGGCGCGGTTTCAGACGGCGGAGGCGTTTCGGGCGGCGTTGGGGCATGCGTTTCCGGAGGCGGTGACGGTGACGAAGACGCTGACGCCGATGCCTGTACCGATGCCGGTACCGACGGCGGGGCCGGTCGGGATTCCTACGGCGTCGTCTTCATTTATTGGGATGCCGCCTCCTTTGCCGCAGAATTTGCCGCCTACGGCTCCGATGACTGCGGTTGGTGCTGCGGCTCCGGCGGCGGCACCTTGGGTGGTTCCGGAACCGGCACCGCGGAGCCGGCGGGGATTGTATATGGCGTTGGGGTCGATTGTGACGCTGGCGGTGTTGGTGGCGGCGGTGATTGAAGGACCTAAATTGATGCGCAGCGGGAAGTCGGATGCGCAGGGGGTGACGGCGGGTCCGGTGGCTGCGGCTACTCCCGATGCTGCCCCGCCGGCGGTTCCGGATGCAGGGCCGGTGGCGACTCCGGTGACGGCGACTGCGCCTGCGCCGGAGCAGCCGTTCCGGCCGATTCCGCGTCCGGCGAGTTCTGCGCAAAACTCGGCTCCGCCGCAACAGGTGGCGCAGGCGGTGCCCGTTCAGCAGGCACAACAGGTTCAGCAGGCGCCGGCGCCGGCACAACCCGTCACTGCTGCTACGGCTTCTCCGGAATTGAAGGAGTTGCGGGATAAGATCAACCGAATTTCAGTGCGTGCGGCGGCGGCGCAGTTGGGTGTGCGGTCGATCGAGCAGGGATTGGATCGGCAGGGGTTGGGGCTGCGGGGGGATATTAAGGCGGCTTCGATCCGGCTGGATTATGTATTGATGGAGGCGCGGGCTTCGTTGCAGAGCGGGGATGTGGAGGGGGCGCGGAATAACTTGCAGTATGCGGAGGGGACGGTGGAGAAGCTGGAGAAGTTTTTGGGGCAGTGAGCCCTTAGGGCTCTGCGGGCGCCGGCTGCCAGAGCTCAATCTTATTTCCATCCAGGTCATAGATCCAGGCAAAGCGACCGTAGGATTCATTCATCCGGTTGGCGTCAATCTTTACTCCCTCTTGTTTTAGGCGGTCGAGCAAAGCATCGAGATCGTCCACGATGTAGTTGACCATGAACGGTTGCGTGGCGGGGATATAGTCGGTGGAGGCGGAAAAGACAGTCCAAACTGTGACGTGTTCCTTTTGTGGGTCGTCGTGTTCGCGCCAGGGGAGCATCATGCCTTGGCCTTTGTCAGCGAGTCCAAGATGCTTCGAATACCATTCGCGCATCTGATCACGATCAGCGGATTTGAAGAAGACACCGCCGATTCCAAGGATGCGCCCGCGCTGCTTCGATCCTTCAGGTTGCTGAGATTGCACTTCCTGTCCTCCTTGCATACGTGGATTATACAGACCCGCCGCAACGCAGATTTAGCGCACCATCGGAGGGCCGCCCTCCCTTTATAATTTGGATATGTCTTCCGGCTTGCAGGCGCTGGCTTCGCCTGAGTTGATTGCTAAGTATGAGGCTGTGATTGGGCTTGAAGTCCACGTGCAGCTTTCTACGCGCACTAAGATTTTTTGCGGGTGTCCGAATGGGTTTGGGGCGGCTCCTAATACTCATGTTTGTCCGGTTTGTTTGGGTCTGCCGGGGGCGCTTCCGGTTTTGAATCGTCATGCGGTCGAGCTTGCGATTGAGGCGGGGCTGGCGCTGCATTGCACGATCAATCCGAAATCGATTTTTGCGCGGAAGAATTATTTTTATCCGGACTTGCCTAAGGGATACCAGATCTCTCAATATGACCAGCCGCTGGCGGAGCATGGGTATGTCGACGTCGTTGTCGATGGGGTCGCGAAACGCATCGGGGTTACGCGGGTTCATATGGAGGATGACGCGGGGAAGAGTATTCACGACGGGTTTAAGGATTCGGATAAGTATACTTACGTCGATTTGAATCGCAGTGGGACGCCGCTGATTGAGATTGTTAGTGAGCCGGATATGCGGTCGTCCGCGGAGGCTTACGCTTACCTTACTGAGATTAAGCAAGTGATGCAGTATCTGGATGTCTCGACTTGCGATATGGAGAAGGGGCACCTGCGGTGTGACGCTAATGTCAGCGTGCGGCTGCGGGGGGCGGAGAAGCTCGGGACGAAAGCGGAAGTCAAGAATTTGAATAGCTTCAAATTTTTGCGGATGGCGCTGGATCATGAGATCGCGCGGCAGGTGGCGTTGATCGAGAGCGGCGGGCGGGTGGTGCAGGAGACTCGTCTGTATAATCCGGACACTGACGAGACGGTCAGCATGCGCAGCAAAGAGCATGCGCATGATTATCGTTACTTCCCGGAGCCGGATTTGGTGCCGCTGCGGATTAGCGATGCTTGGCGCGAGAGTGTGCGGGAGCGGATGCCGGAGCTGCCGGCTTCGCGGCGTCAACGTTTCATTGAAGGTCTGGGGTTGCGGGAATATGACGCTGAGGTGCTTACGGCTACTCGCGCGATGAGTGAATACTTTGAAAAAGTGGTGGCGGCTAGCGGGGATGCGCGGACGGCGGCGAATTGGGTGATGGGGGATTTGTCGGCGCTGCTGAAGCAGGAGAATCGAGAGATTGAGGATTCGCCGGTTTCGGCTGCGCATCTGGGGGAATTGGTGGCGCTGATCGCGCAGGGGAAGATCAACGGGAAGATCGCTAAAGATATTTTTCCGAAGATGGCGGTGGCGGATGAGGCTCCCGAGGTGATTGTGAAGCGCGAGGGGGTGGAGTCGATTAGCGACGAGGGGGCGCTGGGCAAGATCATCGATGAGGTGATTGCGGCGAACCCGAAACAAGTTGAGCAGTATAAGGGCGGGAAGCAGCAGGTGATTGGGTTTCTGGTGGGGCAGGTCATGAAAGCCAGTCGCGGGCAGGCGGATCCGGCGGTAGTCAACCGCATGTTCAAAGAGAAGCTGTGAGTGCCGCGGGTTATTTCATCGGCGCAGACGTTCATTGTTAAATTCATACTTCCTTTTTTGATCCTGGGGATGATGACGCTTGGGGTAGCGGCGGGCGGGCGCGCGATCTGGCCGTTCTTTTTTCCTTTGATGGTGATGGCGGCGGTTAGTATTTATTGGTATTACGTGCGCATCAAGAAAGTTTCCGTGGATGCGGACGGACTGGTGGTTTCTAACTTCCTGCGCGAGATCAGGGTGCCTTGGCGGGACATTGTGCAAGTAACGGGGAGCCGCTGGGTTAGTACACGGCAGATCACGATTACGCTGGATCGCGATCTGGGTTTTGGCACGTCGATTATCTTCATGCCGAAGACGCGGATTCTGTGGCCGGGGCAGGAGCATCCGGCGGCCGAGGAACTTCGCAACTTGATTCGTGAGAACATTTCTCCTATATGAACCGACGCACATTTCTTAGAACTTCGGCGGCTTTTGGGGCGGCTGGCTGGCTCGCGAAAGCGCAGGCGCCGACACTACCAGGGCGGCGTGAATTTTTGATCCGCGATGCTTACGTGATGACCATGGAGCCGGGCATCGATGACATACCGGGCGGGTCAGTGCACGTGCGCGGCGGGGAGATTGTGGCGGTCGGGAAGAACCTGAAGGCTCCGGGGGCCGAGGTGATCGAGGGGCGCGGGATGATCGCGCTACCGGGGTTGGTCGACACGCACTGGCACATGTGGAATACGCTGCTGCGCAGCTTTGCGGGGGACGAGAAGGGCCAGGGATATTTCGACCGGCGCGATCGCTACGGGAAGGTCATGACGGCGGATGACATGTATCAGGGGACGCGTTTGGCTGCTCTGGAGGCGATGAACGCGGGGACCACCACGGTTCACAACTGGTGTCATAACGTGCGCGGGTTCGCTTATGCGGAGCAGGATATTCGGGCGCTGCGCGAGTCGGGGCTGCGGGGGCGGTGGTCATACGGGTCTTTTCCTGGGCAAAGCCCGGCTGAAAGCGTCAACATTGCCGATTTGGAGAAGCTGCATACGAATTGGGCTGCCATGTCGGGCGGGCTGTTTGAGTTGGGGCAGGCGTGGCGGGGACTGGGGAATTTTCCGGCGGTTTCGCGCGCGGAGTTCGACGCGGCGCGGCGGTTGGGGATTCCGATTTCGGTGCACATCAGCTCTACGCAGCCGACAATCGGGCAGATCGAGGCGCATGGCAAGGCTGGGTTTTTGGGGAAAGACGTGCAGTTGATTCATGCGGTGTGGGCTACGCCTACCGAGGTCCGCATGGTGGCGGAGGCGGGGGCTACGGTTAGCGTTTCGCCAGGGTCGGAGCTGCGGATCGGGTATGGGATCGTCAACGCGGGGCAGTTTTTGGATGCGGGGGTGCCGCTGGGGATTTCGGTCGATACGGTGGACCTGACGGGCAATGCCAATCTGTTCGGCGTGTTGAAGTTGCTGCGGAATACCGAGAACGCGCGGGCGTTGAATGAATTCAAGATGACGGGGCGGCGGGCGCTGGAGTTGGGGACGATCATGGGGGCGCGATCGTTGGGAATAGACGCGCGGATTGGTTCGTTGAAACCGGGTAAGCGGGCGGATGTGATTTTGGTTTCGACGCGAAATCCTACGATGGGAGTGTTTACGGATCCTTCGCACATGTTGATTGAGGCGGCGGAGGAAGCGGACGTCGATACGGTGATGGTGGACGGGCGGATTTTGAAGCGCGGCGGCAAGGTCACGGGGATGTCTACGACACAGGTGATGGCGGACGCTTCAACGGCGCTGGCGGCGATTCGGAAGCGCGCGGGGGATAAGCTGGATTAAACATGCTCAAGCACATTGTGATGTGGAAATTGAAGGGCGAGGGCGCGGTGAAGCAGGAGAACATTCAGAAGGTGAAGGCGGCGCTCGAATCCTGCCGGGATGCGGTGCCGGGGATGTTGACGTACGAAATCGGTGTCGATATTGGTATTGCCAACGACCCCTGGGATCTGGTTATCTATTCTGAATTCACCGATCGCGCGGCGCAGGAGGCTTATCAGCAGCATCCAAAGCATCTGGCGATCAAGCCGATCGTGGCGGCGGTGCGGGAGAGCCGGGCGGCGGTGGATTACGACGTATAGACGCACTCGACACACCTTAACTTCTCTTCATTCGCGGTTGGCCGATTCTACGCTATCCTAAGCGGTTCCATGTTGGTTTACGCAGTCACCATCTTTCTGAGTGCCTTCCTGCTGTTTCAGGTACAACCGCTCATTGCGAAATTCATTCTGCCGTGGTTTGGCGGGTCGGCGGCGGTGTGGAGCGCGGCGCTGTTGTTTTTTCAACTGGTGCTGCTGGCTGGGTATTTTTACGCTTACATTGTGATTCGGTATTTGAAACCGAAGCAACAGTTTTGGGTGCATGCGGGGTTGCTGGCGGTGGGCTTGGCTACGCTGCCGATTATTCCTTCGCCGGCTTTCAAGGCTACGGGCGGGGGCGATCCTACGGCGCGGATTTTGTTGTTGCTGGCGGTAACTGTGGGGCTGCCTTATACGCTGCTGTCGGCTACCAGTCCGCTGCTGCAGGCCTGGTATGTGCGGGCGCGGCACGGGGCGGTGCCTTACCGGTTGTTTGCGCTGTCCAATTTTGGCTCGATGCTGGCGTTGTTGAGTTATCCGACGCTGGTGGAGCCGCGGATGGCGCTGCATCGGCAGGCGGTGGTGTGGTCGTGGGGGTTTGCGGTGTTTGCGGTGGTGTGTGTGGCGGCGGCTTGGCGTAGTAAGAATGGGGTCGATGTGGCGCGCGTGGAGAGTGGGGATGCGGCGGCGCCAACGCTGGCGGACAAGTTTTTGTGGATCGGGCTGGCGGCTTGTGCTTCGATTTTGCTGTTGGCGGTGACTAGCCATCTGACGCAAAATGTGGCGCCGATTCCGTTGCTGTGGGTGGTGCCGTTGAGTCTGTACCTGCTGAGTTTCATCTTGTGTTTTGAGAGTGACCGGCTGTATCCGCGGTGGTTGTTTTTGCCGCTGCTGGCGGTGGCGTTGGGGGTGTTCACTTGGGGGATCACGCTGTATGAAAATAACGTGCCGATTAAGCGGCTGATTCCGGCGCTGTGTGGGGCGTTGTTTGTGTGCTGCATGGTGTGTCACGGGGAGTTGTCGCGGAGGCGGCCGCATCCGCGGTATCTGACGCAGTTTTATTTGATGGTGTCGGTGGGCGGGGCGCTGGGCGGGCTGTTCGTGGCATTCGTTTCGCCGCGGTTGTTCCGGGATTACTTGGAACTGCCGGTGGCGATGGTGGGGTGCGCGGCGCTGGTGACTTGGGTGTTGTGGCCGCGGGTTCTGTGGATGCGGGCGGGGCTGGTGCTGGCTACGGTCGGGTTTGCGGGGTACTTGGGGTACACGGCTATTAAGAAAGACCGGCGGTATGTGCGGTCGGTGCGGAATTTTTATGGAGTGATGCATGTGCGCGATGATGCGGCGGACGAATTTGGGGTTCCGGCGGAGCGGGTGCTGGTGCATGGCACGATCGACCACGGGACGCAGTTGACGGAAGACACCAAGGGGCGCGTCACTACTTCGTATTTCGGTTACACGTCGGGCATCAATCGCGCGGTCCGCGGGCTGCGGCAAGAACGGGGGGCGCTGCGGCTGGGGATTCTGGGGCTGGGTGCTGGCGTGACGGCTACGCTCGCTAACGCGGGCGACACCTTGCATTATTACGAGATCAATTCGCTGGTGCCGGATGTGGCGTCGCACCAGTTTGGGTTTTTGAAGGGGTGTCCGGCGCAGGTCGAGATCTTGATGGGCGATGCGCGGCTGGTGCTGGAACAGATTCCTGGAGAGAATCTGGATTTCCTGGCGATGGACGCGTTTTCTAGCGATGCGGTCCCGATGCATTTGCTGACGCGCGAGGCGTTTCGGTTGTATTCGCGGCACTTGAAGCCGGACGGGGTGTTGGCGGTGCATATTTCGAATCGCTATCTGGATTTGAAACCGGTTGTCGCGCAGGGGATGAGTGACATGGGCTGGCACGGACGCGTGATCGAGGACGATGGCGTCGATCAACCTTATTACACGGGGACCACTTGGGCGATTCTTGCGGCGAACGAGAAGTTTTTCGACACTACGTTTTTTCAGGGCGATGGGAGCAGTATCATCAAACCTTTATTGCCGAAACCCGGTTTTCAGGGGTGGACGGACGATTTCAGTAACATCATTACCATCATTAAATAAATGACCCTTTACGCTGTCACCATTTTCTTAAGCGCGTTTTTGCTGTTTCAAGTGCAGCCGCTGATCGCCAGGGCGATTCTGCCGTGGTTTGGCGGATCGGCCGCGGTGTGGAGCGCCAGCATGTTGTTTTTTCAATTGCTGCTGCTGGCGGGGTATGCTTACGCGCACGTTTCGATTCGCTTTCTGAAGCCGCGCGTGCAGATGTTCGTGCATGTGGCGCTGCTGCTGGGGAGCTGCGCGCTGCTGCCGATTTTGCCGTCGCCGATGTGGCGTCCGACGCAGGTGGGGGATCCGACGGCTCGCATCTTGCTGCTGCTGACGGCGACCATCGGGCTGCCTTACTTTTTGTTGTCGTCGACCAGTCCGCTGTTACAGGCATGGTTTGTGCGGCGGACGGGGTCGAAGGTGCCTTACCGGTTGTTTGCGCTGTCGAATTTTGGGTCGATGCTGGCGCTGATTAGTTTTCCGTTTTTGGTGGAGCCGATGCTGGCGATTCGGCAGCAGGCTTTTTCGTGGAGCGGCGGGTATGTCGCTTTTGCGCTGCTGTGCGGGTTTACGGCTTGGGTCAGCCGGGGTACTCGCGTGGAGGTTCGAGAGCAGGCCGTGGCGGAGGGGGAGCCGGGCGAGCGGCCGGGCTTTTGGCAACTTGTGTTCTGGGTACTTTTGGCGACCTGCGCGTCGGTCCTGCTGGTTTCGGTGACCAATCATATGAGCCAGAATGTGGCTCCGATTCCGCTGCTGTGGGTGCTGCCGCTGGCGTTGTACTTGCTGACCTTCATCTTCGCGTTTGAAAACGACCTGATTTATCAGCGGTGGCTATTTATGCCCCTGCTGGCGCCGGCGCTGGCGGGGATGGCGTACATGATTTACGCGGAGGATGGGAATTTCAACGTCAAGTACGCGATTCCGGGCTATGCGATCGGACTATTCATCTGCTGCATGTTCTGCCATGGCGAGCTGGCGCGACGGCGTCCGGCGCCGCGACATTTGACGTTGTTCTATTTGATGGTGTCGCTGGGCGGGGCGCTGGGCGGGATTTTTGTCGCGCTGATAGCGCCGCGCGTGTTTCATATTTACTGGGAGCTGCCGCTGGGAATGATTGCTTGCGGGGTCCTGGCGATGGTCGCGGTGTGGAGCTTGAAAGTTCCGAAGCTGGGCGCGTGGCCGCTGCGGACGGTGATTCTGATTGCGGTGGCGGTGCTGGCGGGATACTTCATCCGGCAGGAACGCAAGCTCTCGAAGAACCTGGTGTTGCAGGCGCGCAATTTTTATGGACCGCTGGAGGTGCGCGACGATTTGCCTACGGAAGATTACGCCGAGCGCACGCTGTTGCACGGGACGATTAATCATGGATCGCAGTTGCTGGATCCGGTGCTGCGCTATGTGACGACGTCCTATTACGCGAAGAAGTCCGGCGTGGGCCGGGCGATGACGGCGCTGCAGGCGCGGGGGCCAGTGCGGGCGGGGATTATCGGGCTGGGGTCGGGCGTGTTGTCGAACTATGGACGCAAGGGGGATTACTTTCGCATCTATGAAATTAATCCGCTGGTGGAGCGGATTGCGCAGACGCTGTTCACGTTCTATCCGCACTCGCCGGCGGACAAGGCGATTTTGATGGGCGATGCGCGGCTGACGCTGGAGCGGCAGCTGGCCAATGAAGGTCCGCAGAATTACGACATTCTGGCGGTGGATGCGTTTTCGAGCGACGCGATTCCAGTGCATCTGCTTACGCGGGAGGCGATACAACTCTACTTCAAACATCTGAAGCCCGAGGGGGTGCTGGCGCTGCATATTTCGAATCGCTATCTGGATTTGAAGCCGGTGTGCGAGGGGGGGGCGGAGGCGGTGGGGCGGCAGGCTTGGACGGTGGAGGATGAGGGCGAGGACGCTAGTTATCTTTCGTCGTCGACATGGGTGCTGGTGACGTCGGACCTTTCGATTTATAGCGGGAGCTTTTTTAAGGACGCGTATTCGTATCAGTTGAGTCCGACGAAGGGATTTCGGGCGTGGACGGATGATTATAGTAATTTGTTTCAGATATTAAATGTGAAGTAGGGTGTCAACTCAGCGCTAGCAGCGGCCGTGCGCGGGCGCTGCGGTGGATGGCTTTGGATAGGCGACGGATGCCTTTTTCCCAGTCGGGGAAGAGGTCTACGTATTGGACTTGGTCGGAGATGCGGCGGGGGACGGTGCATTCTTCGAGACGGACGGGGACTATGAAGACGGTGTCGAGTGGCTCGGACAGGGGGCGTTTGCGGGCGCAGTCGAGAGCATAGCGGAGTTCGCTTTGGAACTGGCCGCGTTTTAGGACGGAGCGGGGGGAGAAGCAGGCTATAAAGATATCGGAGACTTCAATCGCGCGTTCGATGGCGCGGGGCCAGTTTTGGCCGGGCAGGAGTTTGTCTTTGTCGAGCCAGGGGGAGCAGCCCGAGGCGCGCAGAGCTTCGCAAAGGCGGCGGGCTGGGGCTAGGTCCTCAGCAACATAGGCTACGAAAACCTCGGGGCGTAGTTGGGGGAGGAACTCGTAGCCTCCGGGGGAGGCCTGGAAAATTCCCAGGCCGTCGATGTCGACCGATTGGCCGGCTAGCAGGGCTTTGCGGACGATTTCGGCTAGGGTCTCGTGCTCCGTCATTTTTGCTTGCCTGGTTTGGGCTGTGAAACCAGGCGGCCGACGCCGGGGAGTTCCACGGGCTGGCCTTGGCGGAGGGCTTTTAGGATTTTGCGGACCATTTCGTCGACTTCGTCGCGGGCTTGGGCGCTGGAGACTTTATTCTGCCGGGCTAGCTTGCGGGCTAGTTCTTCGCGTTTCATACGGTTTTAGGGTAGTACCGGGTTGGGGATTCGAGACTACCCAGTAGCTCTTATCCACAGGAATGCAAAGGAGAAATAAGAAAGTTTTGGCGGTGACGTACATGAAGTAATTTTAACCTCGTCTTAAGGCTTACTTCATGTCTGGCTGGGACTATAGAGGCTATCGCGACGGCTCCGAGTCGTCCACATAATCCTTAGGAGAATTCACAGAATGAAAAAGATCATGAGCATTATGCTCGGCCTCACGCTCGCCATGGGCGCCGTCAGCTTCGCTTTCGCGCAGGACAAGACGGACGATACCAGCAAGAAAGAAGGCAAGAAGAAGGGCAAGAAGAAGGAAGACACCAGCAAGAAGGACGACACCAGCAAGTAACTTTCCCTTCTCGGATTTTTTTCGAGAGATCTTACCGCGCTGCGGTTGCTCCCCTGGGGGGCGATCCAGCGCGGTAGGTGTTTTTGGGGGAGAAATTTGGGGAGGGCGGCGGACTTAAAAGAGAGATGTCCGATCCTCTGATTCTTCCCTTGGCCGCGGTGGTGTCCGGCATTTTGCTGGGGCGGGCGCTTTCCTTTTCCAACTTTGAGGCGGCCTGGCCGGTGGTGGTGTTTTTGCTGTTGGCGTTGGTGGCTGGGCAGCGGCTGCGGCGGGGGTGTGTGCTGCTGGCGCTGATTTTCGTGGGGGCTGGGGCGGAGGCCTGGCATCGGCCGGGGGCTCGGCCGACGATCGATGCGGGGTCGCGCGAGACGGTGGTGCTGGCGGGGTGCGTTGTCGAGCCGTCGGTGCTCTCGCCGGGGCGGCAGCAATTCACGCTGGAGTTGGAGAGCAACGCGCGGGCGCGGGTGAGTCTGCCGCTCGACGATGACGTTCGACCGCAGCGGCTGGAGTACGGGGAACGCGTCGAGATCGAGGCGCGGGTGCGGACGCCGCTTAATTTTAACAATCCAGGGTCGTTCGATTACGCGGGGTATTTGGCGCGGCAGAAGATTTTCTGGACGGCTAGCATGACGCGCGGGTCTGCCGCGAGGGTGTTGCCGGGGCGGTGCGGGTTCCGCGCGATGGGGTTCATTTTTGCGCTGCGGGGGGCGGCGCTGGATCGTATCGAGCGGTTGTATAAAGACCCGTACACTTCCGGAATGATGGAGGCGATGCTGATTGGGGAGTCCTCGCAACTGCAGAAAATCTGGACGGAGAACTTTCGGCGGACGGGGACGTTTCACGCGCTGGTGATTTCGGGGGCGCATGTGGCGGTGCTGGCGGGGGTGCTGCTGTTTTTTCTGCGGATTTGTTCGTTGGGGGAGATTCCGGCGCTGGCGTTGACGGCCTCGGCGGCTTGGTTGTATGCGCTGGTGTCGGGGTTCTCGCCACCGGTGGCGCGGGCGGCGGGGGGATTCACGCTGTACTTGATCGCACGGTTTTTCTTTCGGCGGGGGAGGGTGTTGAATTTGCTGGCGGCGGTGGCGTTGGTGTATTTGCTTTCCGATCCGGGTGAGATGGGGGACGCTAGCTTTCAGTTGTCGTTTTTGTGCGTAGGGGCGCTGGGCGGGTTGGCGGCTCCGCTGCTGGAGGCTACAACGGCGCCGTTTGCGCGCGGGCTGCGGGAGATCGGGAATTCCGAGGCGGACGCGCATCTGGAGCCGCGGGTGGCGCAATTCCGGGTGGAGGTGCGGCTGGCGGCGGAGACGCTGGAGGCTTGGCTGCGGGTGCCGGTGAAGTGGTGCGCGGAGGGGCTCGGGCTGCTGCTGCGGGCGGGGATCTTTGTTTACGAGATGGCGCTGGTGTCGCTGGCGATCCAAATCGGGCTGGCGCTGCCGATGGCGGTCTACTTCCACCGCATTTCATTTACCGGGCTGACGGCGAATGTGATTATTGTGCCGCTGCTGGAGGCGGCGGTGCCCATCGGATTTCTGGCGATCTTTACGGGCTGGCACGTGCCGGCGGCGATAGCGGGGTGGCTGTTGAAGATCGCGGCGCGCACGGCGGACTGGCATGCGCGCTGGGAGCCGGGGTGGCGGGTATCGAATCCGCCGCTGTGGTTGGGGCTGGCGTTTGCGGCTTCCTTGATCTTGTTTGCGGTGGCTTTGCGGCGGCGGCGCGGTGGGGTAGCGGCCGGGGCGCTGGTGGCGGGGTTGTTTGCGGTAGTGGTTTGGCAACCCTGGACTGCTCCGCGTGCTTCGCACTTGCTGGAACTGACGGCGATCGATGTGGGGCAAGGGGATAGTCTGCTGGTGATTTTTCCGGAGGGGCGCAGCATGGTGATTGACGGCGGGGGCGTGCTGCAGTTCGGGCGTATGCGGCGGGTGAATCTGGATACGGGCGAAGATGTGGTGTCGCCGTATTTGTGGAGCCGCGGGATCCGGCGGATCGACATCGTGGTGGCTACGCACGCGCATGAGGATCACAGCGGGGGGCTGGGCGCGCTGCTGGAGAATTTTCGGCCGCGGGAGTTGTGGGTGGGGGCGAATCCGTCGACGCAATTGTTGCGGCGGGCGGGGGAATTGGGGATTCCGGTGCGGCGGCCTAACAGCTCGGCGGCTCCTTATGAATACGGGGGGGCGCGGGTGGAAGTTCTTTCGCCGCCCCCGGGGTTTTCGCCGGCGAAAGCTGGTAACAATGATTCGCTGGCGCTGCGGATTACTTACGGGGCGCACTCGTTTCTGTTGACGGGGATCTGGAGAGTCCGATGGAGAGGTTGTTGATGGCGGATGGGCGGCCGCTGCATGCGGATGTGCTGAAGGTGGGGCATCACGGGTCGAAGACGTCGACGTCGCCGGAATTCCTAGCGGCGGTGGCTCCGGCGGTGGCAGTCATCTCGGCGGGGTTCGAGAACTCGTTTGGGCATCCGCATCCGACGGTGCTGGGGAGGCTAGGGGAGCGGCATACGGCCATTCTGCGGACGGATCAGGACGGGTTGGTCACGGTACGTTCGGATGGGCGTAAGCTGTCGTTTGACAGCATGTTATGGCATCCTCAATCCGCGGCTGATGTCTTCAATTGGGCGCTGGCGGTAAATCCCGCGCCCTGGTAGTGTCCTAAAAGTGCGTTGATGATTTTCAGTAAGCGGTTGATAGCTGATCCCAACACCTGTACTCTGGATTCATGCCAGCGAATGACCGTGAGCGCGATCTGCACGCACTGCGCAATCTGATTGACGAAGCGCACGCAGTGATCTCAATGGCGGATCTCCCGAAGGATCGCGCCAAGCGAGCGGTCAAGCTTCTCTCCTCCGCGCTGCAACTCGCCGACGATCTAATCTCCGTCCCCCCTGCTGCATCCTCTCTGGGTAAGCTCGGCGGCGATAAAACTGCTCAACGGGGCAGCGAGTACTTCCGCCAGATTGCTGCCAAGCGCAAGACTAAGGCCGGTGGTCGTCCCGAAGCAAGTTTGAGCGATCTATCAAACCTGTAGGGTACGATAGCCAACACATCCGTATAGATACCTTGCATTCCCTGTTCCGATGCGCTACTCTTAATCGAAGAAAGGGGAAAGGCATGTCTTTCAAGGTCCAATGGGATTCAGATGGTAGGCCCGTCATTGCGTGCGATACATTGGCGGAAGCGCTCGAAATCGCCAAGCAGGGAAGTCCGCTGAATGGCGCACATCGCGGTAAGCCTGAACGAACGGAGTCCCAAACTCCGACCGATAAAGTTGCGACAGTCTTTTCTGGCGTCAACGCAAAAGCCAGAAACCTGCTGAAGGGCATCGCTAACCATCCTCAGGGCGCGGAACTAGATCAAGCCCTAGGCAGTGAGTGCGGAACGGAACCGGCTGGATTCGGCGGGGTGCTAGGAGCGGTCTCCAAGAGCGCCAAGAAAGTCGGTCTTACGGGCGATCACTTCGTGAAATCCGAAATCCGCTTTGATGGCCAGCGTCGTCTTCGTTGGCTTGCCCCTACAAAACTTCTATTGGAGAACAGAAACAAACTCCAATGACACGATCTCGCAAGAGCGGATGGAAGGGCAGGTACAGCATGTTCTCACCATGCTGTACCTACTCCCCATACGTAAACGTCCAGGGCTGACGTGAGAAATGCCCCAGAAGGGAGGTGATGCGTATAGAACCACCATAAATAACAACTAAACGAGAATGCCGCGCACTCGCTTTTGTCCGGCCTGTGCGCGGTTTCTCCATATCCAGAATACCGACGACCTACCCTCAACGCAAGACAATCCCGTCATTAGTCTGCCTCAACCTCGTTTTATTGCGTTGATAACAAGAACCACTTGCTGTTATAATGTAGCTATGAAGTGCCCTATATGTAAAGCCGATTGCCAACGGTTCGGGACCAACCGAAACGGTAGCCAGCGGTTTCGTTGCGTTCCCTGTAAGCGCACCTTTAGCGGAAAGTTGGCTGATCGCGTCGATGGCTCTACTATCCCTCTGGCGGACATCGAGAAGGTTCTGCAACTTTTGATTGAAGGTTGCTCCGTGCGCTCTGCGGAGCGCATCAGCGGGCTTCACCGCGATACGATCCTTAGATTGTTAGTAACTGCGGGACAACAGTGCGAGAAGCTACTAGGTCGCCTAATCGTCAACATCCCGGTGAAGGACATAGAGTGCGATGAGCTTTGGAATTTTGTGGGCTGCAAGCAGCGCGTTCTACGAGAGGACCACGATCCCAACTACGGCGACGCCTATACTTTTGTCGCGGTCGAAAGAAACACAAAATTAGTTCTTAACTTTGCGCTAGGCAAGCGCAACCAGGCAACCACGGATATATTTATCGAAGGCCTGCGTCATGCTACAGCCCCGCAAAGATTCCAAATTTCAACCGATGGCTTCGCGCCTTACCGCAACGCGATTCCTAACACGCTAGGCGACCGCTGCGACTTTGCCCAAATCGTAAAAGTCTACAGAGCCACGCCCGAGGGAGAGCGCAAGTACTCCCCCGCCGAAGTTGTAAGCACGGAGGTGATCCCAATTATGGGCGATCCCGATCCTTCGCGCGTTTGTACCTCAATCGTTGAACGCCAGAACCTAACGATGCGGATGCAGATGAGACGGCTAACCAGATTAACTAACGGTTTCAGTAAGTCATGGGACAACCACTGGGCCGCGCTCTGCTTGCACTTCGCCTATTACAACTTTTGCCGCGTCCACAAGAGCCTTCGCGTCACTCCCGCCATGCAGGCCGGAATCACTGACCGCATTTGGGACATTGCCGAACTGCTCACCTGAAACTGGTATCCTGGCATCCTATGATGACTAGGTTATGCGTGGTGTGCCTAATTGCCATCGGGAAACTATCGGCGCAAGCGGTAGAGCCGGATACTACCGAACGATGGATTTCGATCTGTCGTCCATTGGCCGATGCCACAGTCAACGCCGATGGAACAATCATAGTGCCCAAGGATTTTGAAGCTGGCCGGTGTGCCGGAGCCTTCGACACGATAAACACTCTCGCAGGCCTGATAGGCGCTGACGGCAAGCCGGTGCTGGGCGTTTGCCTTGCATCGAATCAGGCCTATCTAAAGAATCGATCTATCGTCCAGTGGGCGACGATGTTCATCGACTATGCGAAGCGGCATCCCCAGCGCTATCAAGAATCTTTTGCAGACGTTATGATTGCGACACTTCAAGAGATGTTCCCATGCCCTAAAAAATGAAATAATCCGATCAACGCACTTTTAGGACACTACCCGCGCCCTGAAGGTTCCTGTTCCCATCGGGTTCCTGTTACAATATAGACACAGCGTGCCACGTCAGCCCGGAAAGGAAAAGCCGTTGCGTCTCCTCACCGCCGCTTTAGCCGGTTGCATGTGCGTAACAGTACTTTCGGGCGGACTTGTATTCGCGGCATCGAGCGAATTCGAGTCCGATACCCGCCTGGCGATCGTCGATAAGTACGTGGACGCTACCCAATTGCAGCAAAACAGCTTGCGCGGGCTGCAGATGGAAGTGGCCATCGACGCCAAGCTTCCCAAGCTGGAAAAACGCGGCAAACTGACGGCGCTGCGCAAGATCTCGCGGCTGGGGCTGATTACTTACAAGGCGCTGGGATTCTCCGGCGACAATACCGTGAAGCAGGAAGTGATTACGCGGTACCTGGCGGCGGAGAGCGCGGCTCGTGAGAACGGGACCATTGCTATCACACCGGCTAACTATAAGTTCCGCTATGCCGGGCGCATTATCCAGAACAACGTTACGATGTTGATTCTGCAAGTGACACCGAGGAAGAAAGCTGTGGGGTTATTCAAGGGCGAGGTCTGGATCGATGCCGCGACGGGCATGCCGCTGCGGGAAGCGGGGCAGTTCGTGAAGACGCCTTCGGTATTCTTGAAGAAGATTGCGTTTGTGCGGGAATATGAGATCCGCGACGGGGTGGCGTACCCGCTGCACATTCAAAGCACGGTGGACACGCGGATCGTGGGCCGGGCTGAGCTTGAAATCAGTTTCAGCAACTTCAGCAGGGATAATGCCGACGAGGACGTCACAGCGGAGGTAGGTTCAGAGATTGCGAGCCCGACGCCTGCCGAGGCCACCCACACTTCGGACTTGTCCGTTACGCCCGAGAGCATCAACAAGCCGTCCGAATCTGGCGGCCCGGAATAATAAGGAGATCTGTAAGCTTTGCCGAAGAGAACGCTGTTCTTAAATCCACCCTCGTTTGAAGGCTTCGATGGCGGCGCGGGATCGCGCTGGCCTTCGACGCGAGAGATCGAATCTTATTGGTATCCGGTGTGGCTGTGCTATCCGGCCGGGATGCTGGAAAACAGCAAAGTGCTGGACGCGCCGCCGCATGGGGTTTCGATCGAGCAGACGGTGGCGATGGCGAAGGATTTCGAACTATTGGTGCTGTTCACCTCGTCGCCCGGTTTTCACGTGGACGTGAAGATCGCGGAGATGATGAAGGATTCGAACTCAAAGCTCGAAGTGGTGTTCGTGGGGCCGCCGGTGACGATTGAGCCGGACAAAGTTTTGAATTCCACCAAGGCAATCGATTTCATCGTGCGCCGGGAGTTCGATTATCAGATCGCCAATTACGCGAAGGGCACGCCGTTGTCGGAGTTGCCGGGCGTCAGTTACCGGCACAACGGCGAGAACGTGCATAATGCGGAAGCTCCTTACATTGAGAATCTGGACGAGCTGCCGTGGGCCAGCAAGACCTATCACCGCGACTTGAATTTCCGCAAATATAACGTCCCGTTTCTGCTGAACCCGTACGTTTCGTTTTACACTTCGCGCGGGTGTCCGGCGCAGTGCACGTTCTGTTTGTGGCCGCAGACGCATTCGGGGCATCGCTGGAGATTGCGGTCGGTGCAGGATATCGCGAACGAATGCCGTTACGTGCTGGAGAATTTCCCGGGGCTGAAGGAAATTTTCTTTGACGATGACACCTTTAATTACCGCAAGGCGCGGACGATCGAGTTGTGCGCGGAGTTGAAGAAGCTGAAGTTTACGTGGTCCTGCACTTCGCGCGTGACTACCGATTACGAGACGCTCAAGGCTATGAAGGAAGCCGGGTGCCGGCTGCTGATCGTGGGTTATGAGAGCGGCGACGAGACGATTCTGCGCAACATCAAGAAGGGCGCGACCATCGATATGGCGCTGCGCTTTACGGAAAATTGCCACAAGCTGGGGCTGACCATTCACGCGGATTTCATTGTGGGGCTGCCGGGTGAGACTCGCGACACGCTGCGCAATACTATCGATTTCGCGAAGCGCGTGGATGCGGAAACCATTCAGGTATCGATCGCGCACGCTTATCCGGGGACTGAGTTCTACGGCTTCGCCAAGGAAAACGCGCTGGTGAACATCGGCATGTCGGACGCGGGCGGGCATCAGCTGCCGCAAGTGATCTATCCGGGCATTCTGGATGAAGGCGAGATGATGGAGTGGGTGGCGCGGTTCTACGACGAGTATTACTTCCGCCCCAAAACCGCCTGGCGCATCGTGCGCAAAGCCATGTTCGACGGGCCGGAGCGCAAGCGGCTCTACAAAGAAGCCAAGGAATACATGGCTCTGCGCAAGACTCGCAAGCAATACGTTGTCGATCACAAGGCCAACTTGTTGAGCAAGGCCGCCGCGGCGCAAGACCGGGTCTAAAGCGCGCGACGGCTTGACGTCACGTGCCGATAAACATGCCGCCTGCACGCTTAGAGTGGAAGACGCGGCTGTTTGCCGCGATCGTCATCCTGAGTAACACGCTGGGGAATTTTTTTATCGCTCGCGGGATGCGCGGACTGGCTGTGCCTGCTGACTCGCCACTGCATCTGCTGCTCGCGATTTTCACTCCGTGGGTGGCGCTGGGGATTGCGCTGCTGATCCTGTGGCTGCTCTCGCGTATGGTGCTGCTGAGCTGGGCGGATTTAAGCTACGTGCTGCCGGTGACGTCGCTGGGGTACGTGGCGAATGCGCTGATGGGGCACTTTTTCCTAGGCGAGCACATCACGATGGCGCGATGGAGCGGAACGCTGCTGATCGTGGCGGGGACGGTGCTGGTGGGCATGGGCTCGCACCCGCAGACGCGGCGGGAGGAGTCGTGAGCAGCGCCTGGATTCTGCTGAGCATTGTGGTGGGCTGCACGGTGATGGGCGACTTGCTGTCGAGCTTCGAAATGAAGCGGCATGGCGAGGTGCGGGAGTTTCATCCGCGCGGGTTGGGGCGGCTGCTGGCGACGCTGGCGACTAAAAAATTCCTGATCCTCTCGGTGTTCTTCATGGCGATTTCGTTTTTCGCTTTCATTAAATTAGTAGAGACCGCCGATCTTAGCTTCGCGGTGCCGGCGTCGGCTGCGACCATCGTTTTTGAGACGATTCTGGCGCGCTTGATTCTTAAAGAAAGCGTGGATGCGCGGCGCTGGTGGGGTGTCTGCCTGGTGGCGCTGGGCGTGATTTTACTGGCCGAGTGATCCTTATTACGATAGCCGCGATTGCCGCTGCCTACCAGATACTGGCGATCCTGGCGTGTGTGTTTCGCGGGCGCGCTAAGGCGGTGAAGGGTGTGGGGCCGGTATCCGTATTGAAGCCGGTGCGAGGGCTGGAGCCGGGGTTTCGCGAGGCGATTCGTTCGCACACGGTGCTGCAGGGCGAATACGAGTTTCTGTGCGGCGTTAGCCAGCCGAACGATCCGGGGATTCCCGTGCTGCGCGAGTTTTATCGAGTGCGCATTGTCGATAGCGACACGCACACGCCGAACGGAAAAGTCGGAGTGCTGATGGATCTGGCGGCGGCGGCGAAGCATCCGATTCTAGTCGTGAACGATGCGGACATTTGTGTCGAGCCGGATTATCTGACGCGGGTGACGGCGCCGTTGGCGGACCGGCGGGTGGGGTTGGTTACGTGTTTGTATCGTCCGCTGGGCGACACGATGGCGGCGCGCTTTGAGGGGCTGGGCGTGGCTACCGACTTTGCGCCGTCGGCGTTGGTGGCGCGGCTGGTGGGCGTGGACGAGTTCGCGATGGGGTCGACACTGGCGTTCCGGCGCGAGGATCTGGAGCGCATCGGGGGATTCGCGGCGGTGGCGGAGTATCTGGCGGACGATTATCAATTGGGGCATCGCATTCACGCGCTGGGGTTGAAGTGCGTATTGAGCGATGTAGTGGTGGAGACGCATCTGGGCGGCGGGTGGCGGCAGGTATGGGCGCATCAGGTGCGTTGGGCGCGGACGATTCGAGTGTCGCGCTTCGGCGGATATTTGGGGTTGCCGATTACGAACGCGACGCTGTGGGCGGTGGTTTGCGCGTTGTTCGGGCGTTTCGATCTGGCGGCGGGGCTGCTGGGACTCAGGCTGGTGATGGCGTTCGCGGCGGGGTGGGGAGTGCTGCGCAGCCGCGACGTGCTGTTCCTGTGGTGGCTGGCGCCGGCGCGGGATTTGTTCGGATTCGCGGTGTGGGTGGCGGGGCTATTCGGCAATTCCGTAGTGTGGCGCGGGCGGCGGCTGGAGCTGGATCGCGAGGGTCGAATTCAGATAGACTAGCGCGCATGGATATGTTGAAGCTGCGCGCTTGGTATTCGCACCGGCAAGGCCTGGATGGGCGGCTCCAGGGGTGCACTGCGGCGCGGGTGATCGAGCAAACGGGGTGGATTCGTTCGGTGGGGAGTCCGACGTCGTACCTTGGGCTGTATGCGCGGGCTGGGATTTCACGGGCGGCTGCGGATGCGGCGGTGGCCCGGCTGGAGATTCACGAACTGCCGGTGGTGCGCGGCTGCACCTACGTTTTACCCAAGAGCGATTTCGCGCTGGGGCTGGCGGCTGGCGGGCTCACTCCCGATTCTGAATTGAAGACGGCGGCCAAGCTGGGTGTGACGGAAAAGGAAATCGCCAAGTTGTGCGAGGCGGTGGCGCGGGCGCTGGAGAAGGGGGCGGCGGCGCTTGATCCGGAGCAGATTCGTCAAGCGGTGGGTGCGGCGGCGCGCAGCTTGGGCGAGGAGGGCAAGAAGAAAGGGCTCAGCACTACGCTGCCGCTGGCTCTGGGGCAGTTGCAGGGGCGGGGGGAGATTCGGCGGGTGCCTGTCGAGGGGCGGCTGGATCAGCAGCGTTTCCGGTATACGTTGTGGCGGCCGAATCCGCTGGCGAAGTTCCGGATGGCGGCGGAAGATATACACGTCGAACTGGCGCGTCGTTATTTCACATGGATTGGTCCGGCGACGCTGGCGCAGTTCCAGGCTTTCGCGGGAATCACTGCGAAGGCGGCTAAAGTGGCGGCGGCGACGGTGGGATTGGTCGAAGTCGAGAAAGGCGGGGAGAGTTTGCTGCTGGCGGAGGACGCTGAAGAATTTCAAGGATTCCGGGCGCCGAAGACGCCGCAATATTCGTTGGTGGGGAGCATCGACGGCATCGCGTTGTTCCGGCGCGATCTGGGAGCTATGGTTGACGCGGCGGACATGGGCGGCCTGGACGCAGGGACGCGGGGGGCGCGCGGCGATCTGCCGCGGCATGCGATTCTCGACCGCGGGCGCATTGTGGGGCTGTGGGATTACGATCCGAAGAAGCAAGCCATCGAGTGGACGACGTTCGTCAAAAAGAATCGCGAGCTGGAGCAGGCGGTGGCGCGTACGGAAGCGTTCGTGCGCGATGAACTGGGCGCTGCGCGTTGTTAAAAAAACGGCTGAGCGGGCGGGCATGGTAGAATCGATTTTAGTCCTACCCCGTAATGCGCCCGTAGCTCAGTTGGATAGAGCGTCTGGCTACGAACCAGAAGGTCGCACGTTCGAGTCGTGCCGGGCGCACCATTAAAATCAAATTATTTAGCTAGTTAGTGGCCGATGCACCAACCCGATCCGCAGGGGCGGAAGCTTCAAGTAGATCGCGGGCTGCTCCTGAAATACGACGTGGCTTAGAAGTTGGATTGATCACGTTCGGTGTGTTTCCTATACGGCGCCGCTCGCTTCGAGTCCAGCGATAAATCTGCTGCCGCTCCCCATCGCTTAGCCGGCCCTCTGGATGCAGCAGCAGATACCGCCGAGGCGGCATTTCACGATTTCTGACCGCACTGCCGATCGCGCTCAGCAATCGAAGACGCTCCTCGGTCGAGTAATCCTGCCACTGTGAGAGATTCATGTGCAGGCGCGCTTGCTGAACGTCGCGAGCGAGCACCCAGGAGACTGGCGCGACGTGACTGTACCAGGGCCACTCGGTTTTTTGCGAGTGGCAGTTCTGGCACGCTCGCTCGACGATATCCCGCGTTTCCGGATCGATTTGCGCCTCATGGAGGATCGCCTGGTTAGCTCCGGAAACGGTGGTCGCCCCGAAAGGATGAATCAGGGAGCCGCCGCGATGACGGCAGCGACCCCCACTGCGATGAGGACCCGTTTAAGCATCCTGTTCTCCTTGCTCACTTACCCGACAGTTGCCGCAAATAGGCAATGATGTTCGCCCGGTCAGCCGGGTCGTTCAGCGACGCCATCGCCGGGGAAATTCTTGACAATCACTTGCGCGCTCTGCAAGCGGTCCATCAAGTGGACGTCCCCAGTTCAGACCAGCACACCGTCAAACCATGGTTTCAGGGCAAGACGGACTTTTCACCGCCGGTTCCGGATCTGACGAAAGAAGCCTTCATTCTGATCGGGGGGCGTCTCGAAGTAGTCCATCAGCAGGCCGCCGCCGCAATCGTCTACCGCCGCCGGCAACATATGATCGATTTGTACGTGTTGCCTTTCGTGGGCGCCGACTCGAAGATGGAACTCCGCGATCTAGGCGGTTATCACCTGCTCCGCTGGACGCAAAATAACATGAGCTACTGGGCGGTGTCGGATGTTGACACAACCGACCTCCGAACGTTTGCGAATCTCATTCGCGCGAGATAATCGGCAAGCGATAGAGACTACCGATAATGGGACACAACAGGCTACAACTAGAAACGCTTAAGGATCGTAGCGCGCGCAGCTACTTCGCTAATGCGGGCAGTGTTGTTCTGCGGTGATTCACGGTCGCAGCGTATACTAGACGTGCAATCTTTAAAATCTTCTCCGCTCCCAGGCGCTAAACTCCCGTTCCGCGGGGAGCCCTCTCGGAGTCGAGCGGCGATTTTACCTTGCAAGATGTAAGATCCTGCTTATGAATGATTCGTTCGAATTAAATGAGCCAGTCTTGGCACGCCCGGACCTGACTGTCTGCGAACGCGAGCCCATCCATATCCCCGGCGCGATTGAACCCAATGGCGTCATGCTGGTCTTGAGCGAACCCAGGCTTATCATCCTCCAGGCCAGTTCCAACGCTTTGCCGCTGCTGGGCGTGCCCGTCGAGTCCCTTCTCGGGATGCCTCTCGCCAATCTGTTCTCGCCAAGAGACGTCGATCATTTGATCGCCGGACCCGCTAGCGATGGCAAGCGCCATTACGTCCACCACCTGCGGACCACCCACACCGGAAGCACATTTGACGCGTTAGTGCACCGCTATAAAGGCCTACTGATCATCGAACTCGAACCCGAGTTGGCGCTCGATTTCGACGGCGAAGCCGGGCAAAATTTGGTTAGCTCGCTTACGGATGCCATCGGCGAGTTGGACGCCCCGTTGCCCCTCCCTGTACTGTGCCAGCGCGTGGCCGCCTGCATCCGCCGTCTCACCGGCTTTGACCGAGTGATGGTGTATCGCTTTCTGAAAGACGATACCGGCGAAGTCATCGCCGAAGACAAACGGGAAGATCTCAACCCGTATCTCGGTTTGCGTTATCCCGCTTCCGACATTCCGCCGCAAGCTCGCCGTCTGTATCTCCTAAATACCTTGCGATTAAAGACCGACGTAAATGCACAGAGCGCCATCCTCATCCCGGAATTGAATCCATTTACTGGCGCCTCGCTCGACATGACTTTCTGCGTCCTTCGCTCTATGTCGCCGGTGCATGTCGAGTATCTGCGCAATATGGGCGTGGCCGCCTCCATGTCGATCTCCATTGTGAAAGATGGAAAACTGTGGGGCTTGATCGCCTGCCACCATGGCGAAGCCAAGCTGGTGCCGCACCCGGCTCGTCTACCTTGTGAAGTACTGGCGCGCGTCTTCTCGTCCCATATTGCGGCAGCAGAAGCCGAAGACCAACGCGCCTCTGCTGTCGCTCTGCAGGAGCTGAATATCCGCATGCAGGAGCGAATGCGCCGCCTGCGCAACACCGTTTCCGCGCTCACCGAAGGAAACGATGACATCCTGCGCGCCATCGCAGCGCAAGGCTGTGCCATCAGCATAGGCGGCAAGCTGACTTTGTCGGGGGTCACTCCGTCGCGCCCGCGGGTGGAAGAGTTGCTGAACTGGCTGGGCCTGCACCAGCATCAGCATGTTTTCGATTCCGAGCGCTTGGCCAGCGATTACCCGAAAGCCTCCGAATTCGCGAATATAGCCAGCGGTCTGTTATCCATGCGCGTCGCCCTCAACGGTCCCGACTTCGTGCTGTGGTTCCGCCCCTCTATCGTCCAGGTAATTCGCTGGGCCGGAAATCCCGAAAAGTCCGTCGAAGAGACCGAAGCCGGGAAGCGCATCAGCCCGCGTCATTCTTTTGAGCAATGGAAGCAGACGCTTCGCGACAGCTCGCAGCCGTGGACAGACGCCGAACGCGCCTTCGCAGCCAATCTTCGTCCGGAAATCGCCGCCACTTTGCGATTGCAGCTGAACGAAGAGATCCTGCGCCTGAACGCTGAGCTGGCGCGCAGCAACGTTGAACTCGATGCCTTCGCCTACACCGCCAGTCACGATTTGCAGGAGCCCGTGCGCACCATTCGAATCTACGCGCAGATGGTGGCTCTAAGGGCCGGTCTAGAACTCTCGCCCGAGTCCCGCGGATTTATCTCTACTATTGAAGAAAGTGCCGGCCGTATGGCGAGTTTAATCAGCGGTCTGCTCAATTACTCTACGGTTGGCGGCAGCGCGCCGCGCCCAACTACCGCGGTCAGCCTCGAAGAAGCACTCCGCTGGGCGCTTACCGCCATGGATGCGCAAATTCTTAAATCGGGTGCCGTCATCACTCACGATGCGCTGCCGGTCGTCTTCAGCGAGCACGATCACATGGTGCGGCTTCTGCAGAACCTAATCAGTAACGCAATTAAGTACTGCAAGCCCAACGAAGCTCCGCGTATTCATCTTTCATCAAAAGTGCAGGGGGACTCATTTCTGCTGTCCGTACGCGACCACGGCCAGGGCTTTGATCCCGCGCAGGCCTCGGTCATCTTCGGCGCATTCAAACGCCTCCACGGCAAGGAGGTACCAGGCAGCGGAATCGGCCTCGCTACCTGCAAGAGGATCGTACAGCTCAACAAGGGCCGGATTTGGGCGGAAAGCCCCGGAAAAAATCAGGGCGCCACCTTCTGGTTCACTTTACCCAGCTTGAGCGCGGGTTCGGAATCCCCGGCAGAGGCCGCGGAGTGAACGCCGCCCCTCCGTCCGAAATCTTCGAGCGCCTGAGGGAAGGGACTGCGGATATCCACCAGCGGATCGAAGAACGTGTTCCCGTTTTTCGCGAAGACTTCAACCTTGCCGGCTACGGCCGCCTCCTCGAGCGTTTCTACGGCTACTGGGCTCCGCTCGAAGCGAAGCTCGTGCAGGTGCCCGGTCTCGATCATCCCGGGCTGGATCTGTCTGCCCGCATGAAGAGCGCTCTTCTTATCGACGATCTGCTAATTCTTGGCGCGGATCCCGACGCTATTCCGCGCTGCCATCATCTGCCCGTGCTGGATACCTTCGGACGCGCGCTTGGATGTCTCTACGTACTCGAAGGCTCCACCCTCGGCGCGCGGCTCATTTCCAAACGCCTGGCGGAGCATTTAAACCTGGGCAAAGGCTCCGGCGCCTCATTCTTCAATGCCTATGGCGAAGCTTCAGGCCGCCGTTGGCTGGACTTCAAGACCTTTGTCTCCACACACACCGATCCTGCACAGACTGAAGAGATCGTAGCCGCCGCGCGGCAGACGTTCCAGTACTTCTACAACTGGCTCGGCGCCACCCTCTAATAACTGCCACAAAGATGCGGGCATAGCCTGCACATTTACGAGCCGTTTTATGCCTTTTTCATCTATTCTGCTGCACACTCGAATTATTGTCATCGTTAGCCGCCCGGCGCCGGCCTGAACGTTTTTGCCATTCTACAAAGGAGTCCGCTATTTATAAGGTATGACACCGAAACTGGCGTTCGTCGTGGTTCCGTTGAGCCTGCTGGGAATGACGCCACCGCCGGCGCAATCCACTACCACGGAGCGTGTGAATTTCGCTGCGGGCGGATTGATCCACATCAAGGGCTCGTATGGCGATTTGAATGTCGAAGCGTGGGACCGCCCCGAAATTGAAGTGACGGTGATCAAGTCCCTGCCGTACGGATACAAACTCAAGCAGCTGGACCAGGCTACTGCGCGCCTCGACGGAATCCATATCGTGACCGAACGCAATACTCCCGCTGAAGCTACCATCACCACCGAACTCCCCGCGCGCCACGCCGCCTGGATTCCACCCTTCACGCGCCATACCAGCGGGGGAGTGATGGTCGAGTACGAAATCCATGTGCCCCGCGATTCGCGCCTGGCGATCCACCACGGCACCGGGTCGGTCTCCGTCAGCGGCGTCAGCGGAGACATTGACGCCAGAGCGGGACGAGGCGACATTCTGCTGTGGCTGCCGCCGGGTGCGTATGCGCTCGACGCCCGCGTGAAATTTGGCGTCGTCTCTTCAGACTTGACGGGCTCCGCGCATAACAAATATCTGATCGGCGAGAGCTTCACCCAAGCCAATCCGGCTCCTGCGCACCGTCTCTACTTGCGCATGGGATTCGGGGGGATCACGCTCAAAGAAATCCAGCCGGAGAGCCAGGCGCCCGGCGTGGCACCGATCCTGGCACGTTGAAGTCCCAGACTTAGCGGCAACGGGCCGCTGCGCGACGCCCGCGCATTGACCTTTCGCTGAACTTGGCGCTAAGCTAATGATGTGAAAGCGCGAGACGTTTCCGAGATCGCGAAGGCGTTGGGAAGCCTGGGCGGGAAGCGGCGCGCGAAGGTTCTCACGCCGGAGCAACGCAAAGAAATCGCGCGCAAGGCTGCCGCGGCGAGCGCTCGTGTGCGCAGCAAAAAGGCGGCCGCCAAGAAGAAGGGAAAAGGACGCTAAAGATGGCGAAGAAAACTGCAGCAACAACTGAAACGGGCGAGGAAAGCATACTGGTGACGGCCGCGAAAGCGCTGGGGACGGCGGCTGGGAAAGTCGCGCGGCTGGCCGGCGCTGCACCGGAAGCAGGAGCGACGAAGTCCAAGAAAATACCCAAGCTGGTAAAGAAAAACAAAAGCAAGCTGCCGCGCAAGGAAAAGAAGGCGGCGGCCGCCAAGGCTGCCAAAAAAAGCGCGAAATAAGCGGCCAGATCCGCACCTTCAGCGCGTCTCCCTTCTATATCGCGACGAACAAGCTGCGCCAAATTACGGGATAGTGCGCGGAGCGTAAAAAACGCCGTAAGGCGGTATTGACCCTCAGGGATGTATCGTGCTAACTTCTCAGCAGGTTGTTTCAGGGAGGTACGTGAATGAAGGGTCTTTTATTACTAGCTGGTGTACTTTTTTGTACCAGCCTCTTTGCCCAGACGGCACAGATTCAGGGAACGGTTTTGGATTCCACTGGCTCGGCCGTACCCGGCGCGGACGTAAAGGCAACGCAGGTAGCGACGGGCGCAGTGCGCACGGCTAGCAGCGGCGCCGACGGCGGCTATGTTTTGGCGAACCTGCCAATCGGCCCTTATCGTTTGGAAGTGAGCAAGCAGGGTTTCACCACCTATGTGCAGACGGGAATCACGCTGCAGGTGAATACCAATCCGACGGTGGATATCGGACTGAAGGTTGGTAATGTAAGCGAACAAGTGCAAGTGGAAGCGAACGCGGCTCTGGTTGAGACACAGGCCACGGGCGTAGGCCAGGTCATGGAGAACCGGCGCATTCTGGAGCTACCGCTGAATGGGCGCGTGGCGACGGATTTGATTCAGTTCACTCCGGCGGCGATCCCGCAGGGCGTGGCTGGCAACGGCGGCTATCCTAATACTCAGCAGTATGTGATTAACGGCGGACAGTCTTTCGGCGACGCGTTTTGGCTGGATGGCAGCGTTTATAACAATCCATGGGACAACGCGAACATGCCGTTTCCGTTCCCGGACGCACTGCAAGAGTTCAAAGTAGAAACCAGCTCGCTGACGGCGCAGAACGGCGTGCACGCGGGCGGAACGATTACCGGCGTGACAAAATCCGGCACGAACGCGTTCCACGGCGATGCGTTCGAGTTCTTCCGCAATGGCGATCTGAACGGGACCAACTGGTCGACGCACACCAACGATGGGCTGAAGCGGAACCAGTTCGGCGGTGTTATCGGGGGCCCGGTGAAGAAAGACAAGCTGTTCTTCTTCTTCGGCTACCAAGGCACGATCACCCATCAGACGGCCTACTCGAACGATTTCATTCCGACCACGGCGATGATCGCAGGCAATTTCAGCGCCTGTCCGTCGGACATCACTGGACTTACGGCGGCGCAGCAAGCTGATTTCGTAAACAACCAGTTGAAATCGGGTCTTTCGTTCGACCCTGCGGCCCTGAGTCTGGCAAAACGGCTGCCGACTTCCTCCGTCACCAACGGTTGCGGGCTTACGCCATTGGGACTGGTGACCGATGTCAACGAGAAACAGTATGTGGCACGCGGCGACTACCAAGCCAGTGCCAAGAACAGCTTCTTTGGACGCTACGTCCGCAGCCAATACTACCGGCCGCCGTCATTGACGGAGACGCCGAGCAACCTGCTTACTTCGACGCAAGGCGGACTCGACGACGCCGACCAAACCTGGACGGCGGGCGACACCTACCTGTTTAGCTCGACCATGGTGAGCCAGTTCCGCGCCGGCGTGGACCGGACTGGGATTCATCGCTTCGACTCCAACTACGTCGACTCCTGCGATTTGGGCGTGCAGAATATCTATTGCGGATATGTGCCGCACCAAAGCACGTTTTCGATCGGCTCGGCGGGCGTCAACGGTTTTTCGGTTGGCCCAGGCACGGGCGGTCAGGCAGCGGCTCACAGCACTACTTATCAGCTCAACGACGATTTCAGCTGGGTACGCGGCGCGCATCAGATCAACTTTGGCGCGGGCGGATCGACCTATAAGCTGAACTTCCTGGGCAATGTTTACTCACAAAACTCGTGGACCTTCGCGAACATTCCCGCGTTCCTGCTGGGGAATATCACTACGCTGTCGGAATCTGCGCCTAACCCGCTGGTGCAACAGAAATGGTTCGTCGACGCTTATATTCAGGACACCTGGAAGGTGAGTCAGCACTTTACATTGAACCTTGGCGTGCGCTGGGAACCGTCGCTGCCCCCCGGAATGCTGAACAATGCAGCCTACAACTTCAGCTTCGCGAACATGCTCGCGGGCGTGAAGAGTACTACTTATGTCAACGCACCTCCGGGCCTCAGTTTTCCTGGCGATCCGGGCTTCCATGGCTTGTCCGGAGTGCAGAATCAGTGGGATCTGTTTGCGCCACGCGTCGCTTTCGCCTGGGACCCGAAGGGCGATGGCAAGATGGTGATTCGTGCTTCTTACGGAATCTCGTATGACTACGTCAACGGCTCCATGTATGTGAACTCGGCGGACTCGCCGCCTTTCGGCAATACGACGATTCTCACCAGCGGACAATTCAGCAATCCGTTCGCGGGCAACCCCGGCGCGAATATCTTCCCGTATTCGCTGAACAGCAATTCGCCGTTCGTCACGGGTGGAACGTATATCGCCGAGAATCCCAACTTGAAGACCACGCAAGTGAACCAGTGGAACTTCGTGATCCAACGCCAGTTCGGCAACGACTGGGTAGCGTCGGCCACCTACACGGGCAGCGAATCGGACCATTTGTTGGCCTCCTACGATGCGAACCCGACGGTTTACACGGGAGCTTGCGGAACGGCTGGGAAACCGGCATGTCCCCGCCTGTTCACGTTGAACAACGACCCCAGCGCCAAGTACTTCAACGACGTCGATATCCTGGACAGCAACGGAACGTCCAGCTACAACGGCATGATTCTCGCGATTCAGAAGCGCTTGAGCAAGGGTCTGAGCACCCAGGCGAACTACACCTGGTCTCACTGCATCGGTGACCTGACCATCGGCAACAGCACTGGTAATGCCGGCGGTGGTTTGCAAGCGCTGTCCACGGCTTCGGGCGTAGCGGTACCGATCAACCGGCGCTATGACCGGGGCAACTGCCAATCCGTCGAAATCGGTGGCACATTCTCCTCCGACCGTCGTCAAATGTTCAACTGGACAACGGTGTATGAGACGCCCAAGTTTAGCAATCATGTGACCAATGCGCTCGCGTCCGGCTGGAAGATCGCTGGGATTTACAGAGCGACGTCCGCGCCGTGGGTCACGGTCGGCCTGAGCACCGATGTATCGGCCACTGGGGTGTTTAGTCCGGCTGCAAACGAACGCCCGAATGCCACCGGAATAAATCCGTTGTGCCCGAATCCGGGTCCGACTTGCTGGCTCAACGCCGCGGCTTTTGCGGTCCCGACGGTCGGTACGTTCGGCAATATGGGCCGGAGCAATGTACAGGCGCCGGGGTTCTGGCAGGTGGATATGTCGCTCTCCAGAGAGTTTCGCATCCGTGAAGGATACACTCTGGAACTTCGCGCCGATGCCTTCAACCTGCCGAACAGCAGGCGGTCCGGCATCGCCTCGCCGAGTCTGGCGGCTGGCGCTTCCGGCCTCAACCTGACGTTGGGAACGGGCGGCGCGCCGGGTACGATTGGCGCGTTCGGCACGCAGACCAGCTCACTCGATCCGCGTATTATGCAGATGGCTCTCAAGTTCGTGTTCTAAATCGCGAAACCTGAGACCGTTCGGTCCAATGACGGGGTTGCCTTCGCGGGCAATCCCGTTTTTTTGTTTGTGCCGGGATTGGCGTTCGTTGTGCGCAATGCGCATAAAATAGGGAGAATTAGCTTTTACCGCAAAATGCGCTTGATTTCAACCGCTAAAAGTGATAGCGTCTCTTGGGGTCGGGGAGGTTCTATGAAGAATCTTGTATTAGCGGTAGGCGTAGCATTTTTTAGTGCCAGTCTCTTTGCCCAGACGGCGCAAATTCAGGGAACGGTATTGGATTCCACGGGCTCAGCCGTACCCGGCG
Source organism: Bryobacterales bacterium (assembly GCA_963710155.1). GTDB lineage: Bacteria > Acidobacteriota > Terriglobia > Bryobacterales > Bryobacteraceae > Palsa-187. Next base: position 63,417 of record CAVPZQ010000016.1, read on the forward strand.
CGGATATCAAGGCGACGCAAACGGCGACTGGCGCTGTACGCACGGTCAGCAGCGGCGCGGATGGAGCGTATGTGTTGGCCAATCTGCCGATTGGTCCTTATCGCCTGGAAGTGAGCAAGCAGGGTTTCACTACCTATGTGCAAACCGGAATCACGCTGCAGGTAAATACCAATCCGACCGTGGAAATCTCACTCAAGGTCGGTAACGTCAGTGAACAGGTGCAGGTGGAAGCGAACGCGGCACTGGTGGAGACGCAGGCAACCGGCATCGGAAACGTGATGGATAACCGGCGTATTCTGGAACTGCCGCTGAACGGCCGCCAGGCTACGGACATGATCGCGTTTACTCCCGCGGTGATCGTGCAGGGCGTGGCCGGCAACGGCGGATACCCCGGCACGCAGCAGTACTCGATCAACGGCGGACAGTCCTTCGGCGATGCGTTCTGGCTGGATGGCAGCGTGTTTAACAATCCGTGGGACAACGCAAACATGCCGTTCCCGTTCCCGGATGCATTGCAAGAGTTCAAAGTTGAAACCAGCTCACTGACGGCGCAGAACGGCGTGCACGCGGGGGGAACGATCACCGGCGTCACCAAGTCCGGCACCAACGCGTTCCACGGCGATGCCTTCGAGTTCTTACGCAATGGCGATCTGAACGGGACCAACTGGTCTACGCATACCAACGACGGTTTGAAGCGCAATCAGTTTGGCGGGACCATCGGCGGTCCGGTGAAAAAGGACAAGATTTTCTTCTTCTTCGGCTACCAGGGCACCATCACCCACCAGACGGCGTTTTCGAACGTCTCTACCCCCACGTCGGCGATGATCGCAGGCAATTTCAGCGCCTGCCCACAGGATATTACCGGGCTAACGGCAGCGCAGCAGAAGTTGTTCACAGGTAATGTACTGAATTCCAGTGGTAAGTTCGACCCGGCGGCCGTGAAGTTGGCGGGTCTGCTGCCGACTGTCAACAGCCCCTGCGGCACAACGACGGTGGGCCTAGTGACGCTGGTCAACGAGAAACAGTATGTGGGGCGTGGCGATTACCAGACTAGCGCCAAGAATTCGGTATTCGGACGCTACCTGCGCAGCCAATACTTCCGGCCGCCGTCGTTGACGGTAACGCCGGCCAATCTTCTCACCTCCTCGCAGGGCGGACTGGATGACGCGGATCAGACCTGGACCGCGGGCGACACGTACTTGTTCAGCTCGACCATGGTGAATCAGTTCCGCGCTTCCGTGGATCGGACCGGAATTCATCGCTTCGATTCGAACTTTGTCGATTCCTGCGATCTGGGCGTGCAGAACATCTATTGCGGATATGTACCTCACCAAAGCACGTTCACGATCGGCTCGGGCGCTACCGGCTTCACCGTCGGACCAGGCACGGGCGGCCAAGCGCAGGCGCACAGCACGACGTTCCAGCTCAACAATGATGTGAGCTGGGTGCATGGCGCGCACCAATTCAACTTCGGCGCAGGCGGCGCGATGTACAAGATGCTGTTCCTGGGCAACGTGTATTCGCAAAATTCGTGGAGCTTCGGCAACATTCCGTCGTTCCTGCTGGGACAATCGACGCAACTTGCGATGTCGGCGCCCAATCCGCTGACGCAGCAAAAATGGTTCGTCAACGCTTATGCGCAGGACACGTGGAAATTGACTCCGCGCTTGACGTTGAACCTGGGCATCCGCTGGGAGCCGTCGCTGCCGCCGGGAATGCTGGATAAGGCGGCCTACAATTTCAGCTTCGCAAACATGCTGGCCGGAATCACCAGCAAGACGTTTGTGAACGGGCCTCCGGGAATGAGTTTCCCGGGCGATCCCGGCTTCCAAGGTCTGGCTGGGGTACAGAGCCAGTGGAATCTGTTTGCGCCGCGCGTTGCGATCGGCTATGATCCGACCGGAACCGGCAAGATGACGATTCGCGCGTCCTACGGAATCTCGTATGACTACGTGAACGGTTCGATGTATGTGAACTCGGCCGATTCGCCGCCGTTCGGCAATACGTCGATCATCATCGGGGCGCCTTTCAGCAACCCGTACGCTTCGAATCCGGGCGGCAACATCTTCCCGTATTCGCTGAGCAGCACTTCGCCATTCGTGAATGGCGGAACTTACATTGCGGAACAGCCTAACCTGAAAACCACCGAAGTGCATCAGTGGAATTTCGTGATCCAACGCCAGTTCGGCAACGACTGGGTGGCGTCGGCGACTTACACGGGCAGCGAGACGGAGCACCTATTGGCGTCCTATCAGGTGAATCCCGGCGTGTACATTCCCGGGAAACTGCGTCGCCGGGCAATACGGGCTGACTGCACCCGGCCTTTGCTCGACTGCTGCAAACACTAACCAGCGCCGTCTTTTCACGATCAATAATTACCCCGGCAATTCCAAATACGCCGACATCGATGTGCTCGACAGCGGCGGGACTTCGAGCTACAACGGCATGATTCTGCAGATTGCGAAGCGCCTCAGCAAGGGTCTGCAGACCAATGCCAACTACACCTGGTCGCATTGCATCGGCGACCTGACCATCGGCAATAGCACCGGCAACGCGGGTGGCGGGTTCGTCGAACCCAACAACCGGCGCTATGACCGCGGCAACTGCCAGTCCGTCGAAATCGGCGGCGTATTCTCTTCCGACCGCCGCCAGATCTTTAACTGGACGACGGTATATGAGACGCCGAAGTTTGCGAACCACACGGTGAACATGCTCGGCTCGGGCTGGAAATTCTCGGGGATCTACCGGGCTCAATCGGCCCCCTGGGTCACCATCGGCCTGAGTTCGGATGTGTCCTTGACCGGTGCGGCCACCAACGCACAACGGCCGAACACGAACGGGCTCAGCCCGCTCTGCGCGAGCCCTGGTCCAACCTGCTGGATTAACCCAGCCGCATTCTCTCAGCCCGTGGCCGGTTCGCTCGGCAACGTGGGCCGCGACAGCGTGCAAGGTCCTGCGTTTTGGCAGGTAGATGCCGCGGCCGTCCGCGACTTCAAAATCCGCGAAGGATATACGCTTGAAATACGCGGGGAAGCCTTCAACCTGACAAACAGCCGCCGTGCCGGCATCTCGCCTCCCAATTTGACGGCGGGTGCGTCCGGCCTCAACTTGGTTTACGGGACGCCCGGATTCGGAACCGTCACAAGTTCGCTCGATCCGCGCATCTTGCAAATGGCTCTAAAGTTCGTCTTCTAGGAGAAACTTGAGTCCGGTACTTCCGACGGGGTTGCCTTCGGGCAGCCCCGTTTTTGTTTTAACCATCCACAGTCACGTGACCGCATTCGGTCACGACGGCGAAACGGTGGGTTGTGGCTACGGGGCGCGCCGAAGGTGACTGAAGTGCTTGGTACGGGTTGTGTCCAACGAAGATACGATCGAGCACTTGAACCGCCTGATTGAAACCTGCAGAGACGGCGAACTGGGGTATCGCACGGCGGCGGAGAACGTTCACAACACGGAGCTGGCGAGTGTGTTCAACGAGTACTCGAAACAGAGGGGGCAGTTCTCACGAGCGCTACAGAGCGAAGTGGAGCGCATGGGCGGGACGGCGGTTGAGTCGGGCACTGTGGGCGCGACGGTGTTTCGCGGCTGGATCCATTTAAAGGGTGCGCTTTCCGGAGGCGATGGCGGGGCGATTGTGGCGGCCTGCGAATCGGGGGAAGAAGTGGCGGTGGGCGCTTACGAATTGGCAGTGAATGGGGACATCACGGGTCCGGCGCGGCTGCTGGTGGAGAAGCAGGCGCGACAGGTGGGGGAGGCACACGCGCACATGCTGCGGCTCAAGCTGGAAACCAGCGCGGTGGATTTCCAGAAGAACCGCTGACCCGAGCCGTCGGCGAGTTGTTCAAAGACATCCGTAAATGGTTATCGAAATGCGTGTGCAAAAAATGAGTATAATGCCGTCAAAGCTCATGGACGACGATCAAACCGCGCCCCTTCTGCTGGCTCCACCGGATCCGGCTGCTCCGGTGAAAATGACCACCACTCCGCCGCGCGCTCCTCATAGGCGGCTTTGGATCTGGTTAATTGTGTTGATTTTAGTGGCGGCCGTGGGGTATTACCTATGGTCGAAGTCGAATACTACGAGCGCAGCGGCGGGTTCCACTAAGGGCGCCGGCAAAAACGGCAAAGGACCGGCCGCCACGCCGGTGGTTGCAGCGAAGGCTTACAAAGGCGATATCGGTATTTATTACACGGGCCTTGGTGCAGTAACGCCATTGAATACAGTGACGGTGAAGAGCCGCATCGACGGGCAGTTGCTGAAGGTTCAGTATAAAGAAGGCGAACTGGTTCATCAAGGCGACGTACTGGTGGAAATCGACCCGCGTCCTTATGAAGTGGCGCTGACGCAGGCGCAGGGGCAGCTCGCTAAAGACCAGGCGACGCTGGATAATGCGCGAATCGACTATACACGCTACCAGACGTTGCTTAAACAGGAAGCCATCGCGGAACAAATCGCTACCACGCAGAAGGCTACCGTTGAGCAGGACGAGGGCATCGTAAAAACCGATCAGGGGCTGGTGGATAGCGCCAAGCTTAATCTCGTGTATTGCCACATTACGGCTCCGATTACGGGGCGCGTGGGGCTGCGTTTGGTGGATCAGGGGAACATGGTGCATGCGGCCGATACTAATGGGCTGCTGGTGATCACGCAGATTCAGCCTATCAGCGTGCTGTTCACGATTGCAGAGGATCAGCTACAGGTGGTGCTCAAGAAGATCGGCGCGGGGCAGACCCTGACGGCCTACGCGTACGATCGCGATATGAAGAATAAGCTGGCTACGGGTTCCTTGACCACCATCGATAATCAGATCGATCCTACGACCGGGACGCTGCGGCTGCGCGCCACCTTTCCGAATACGGACAATGCGCTATTTCCCAATCAGTTCGTCAACGTGAAGTTGCTGGTAGAGGAGAAGACCGGCGTGATCCTCGCGCCGACAGCGGCGCTGCAACGTAATACCAATAACACTTACGTCTACGTGGTGAAGCCGGATTCTACGGTGACGTTGCGCACCATCACTACCGGCGCGAGTGAAGGGGACAATACGGAGATCACTTCGGGGCTGGTGGCGGGCGACGTGGTGGTGCTGACGGGCGTCGATAAGCTCGACGAGGGCACCAAGGTGAACGCGCAGGTCACCTCTGACAAGGCTACGCCGGGCGGGGCTGCGGGGGCGGCTAAAGGGCAATAGGTGAACCCGTCCCGGATCTTCATTCTGCGGCCAGTGGCCACCACCATGTTGATGGTGGGATTGCTGCTCGCGGGCGGCGTCGGGTACACGCAATTGCCGGTTTCGGCGCTGCCTGAGGTGGATTATCCGATCATTCAAGTGATCACGTTTTATCCGGGCGCGAGTCCCGACGTGATGGCGTCGTCGGTAACGGCTCCGCTCGAGCGGCAGTTCGGGCAGGTGCCGGGACTGCAGCAGATGACTTCGACCAGCTCCGACGGGAGCTCGGTGATCACGCTGCAATTCAATTTGAGCCTGAGTATCGATATTGCGGAGCAAGAGGTTCAGCAATCGATCAATGCATCCGGGACGTATCTGCCTCCGGACCTGCCGACGCCGCCGATTTACAGCAAGACGAATCCGGCGGATACTCCTATCCTGACGCTGGCGCTGACTTCGCAGGATCTTCCGTTGTCGAAAGTGGAGGACCTGGCCGATACTCGGTTGGCTCCCAAGATTTCGCAGTTGCCGGGTGTGGGGTTGGTGAGTATCAGCGGTGGGCACAAGCCCGCGGTACGGATTCAGGTGAATCCGACGTCGCTCGCCTCCTATGGAATCAATCTAGAAGATCTGCGCACGGCGATTATCGCGGCGAATGCGAATCAGGCCAAGGGCAATTTCGATGGGCCGCGGCAGGCTTACCAGATTGGAGCGAACGATCAGCTGCTGTCGAGCGCGGATTATGCGTCGCTGCTGATCGCTTACAAGAATGGGGCTCCGGTAAAGCTGACGGATGTGGCCGAGGTGGTGGACGATTCGGAAAATCTGCGGCAGGCGGCGTGGATGAATCAGACTCCGGCGGTGATTCTGAATATACAGCGGCAGCCGGGGGCGAACATTATTTCGGTGGTGGACGGGATTAAAAAGCTGTTGCCGCAACTCACGTTGTCGCTGCCTAAGTCTGTGAAGGTGGCCATCCTGACGGATCGCACGACGACGATTCGCGCCTCGGTCACAGACGTTCAGTTTTCGCTGATGCTGACCATTGCGCTGGTGGTGGTGGTGATGTTTGTATTCCTGCGTAATCTGGCGGCGACCATTATTCCTAGCATTGCGATCCCGATTTCGCTGGTGGCTACCTTCGGCGTGATGTATCTGATGGGCTACAGCTTGAACAATCTCACGCTAATGGCTTTGACCATTTCTACAGGATTTGTGGTGGATGACGCGATCGTGATGATTGAGAACATCACGCGTTATATCGAGGACGGGGAGGAATCGCTGGCGGCGGCGCTGAAGGGGTCGGCGCAGATTGGGTTCACGATTGTTTCGCTGACCATTTCGCTGATTGCGGTGCTGATTCCGCTGTTGTTCATGGGCGATATTGTGGGGCGGCTGTTCCGCGAATTCGCGATTACTTTGAGCATCACGATTCTGGCGTCGGCGGCGGTGTCACTGACCATTACTCCGATGATGTGCTCGAAGCTGCTGAAGCATAAGCCGGAGCATGAGCAGGGACGCTTTTATCAGGCTTCGGAGCGTGGGTTCCAGGCGGTGATTGATTTCTATGCGCGGACTTTGCAGTTCGTGTTGCGATTTCAGGGGACGACTTTGCTGGTGGCGATCGCTACGCTGGCGCTGACGATTTTTTTGTTTATCGTGATTCCCAAGGGGTTTTTCCCGATTCAGGATACGGGGGTGATTCAGGGTGTCTCGGAGGCGGCGCAATCGATTTCATTTCCGGAGATGTCGAACGAGCAGCAACAACTTTCAAAGATTATTTTGCAGGACCCGGATGTGGATAATCTCTCTTCCTTTATCGGAGTGGACGGGACCAATACTACGCTGAACAGCGGGCGCATTCTGATCAACCTGAAGCCGCTGAGTGTGCGCAAGACCAGCGCGAGCGACGTGATCCGGCGTCTGCAGCCGAAATTGGCGCAGGTGGCGGGGATCACTTTGTACATGCAGCCGGTGCAGGATCTTTCGGTCGAGGATCGTGTCAGCCGCACGCAGTTTCAGTACACGCTGGAGGATGCGAATCAGGATGAGCTGAATACGCTGGCTCCGCAAATGCTGGCGAAGTTGAAGCAGCTGCCGGAGCTGAGCGATGTGGCGTCAGACCAGGAAACGCAGGGGCTGCGGGCGAGACTGGTGATCGATCGCGATACGGCGTCGCGGCTGGGGATCACGACGGCGGCGATCGATCAGACGTTATACGACGCTTACGGGCAGCGGCAAGTCTCGACGATGTTCACGCAGTTGAACCAGTATCACGTGGTGATGGAGCTGAAGCCAGATTTTCAGAGCAGCCCGACCAACCTGAGGGATTTGTTCATTCAAACTGCTGCGGCGGGGTCGACGGGGGCTTCGTCGTCGACGTCAAGCACGGGTTCGAGCTCCGCTTCGGGCACGTCTGCAAGCTCATCTTCAAGCAATGTTTCCGCCGGTTCGTTGGTGCAAAACGCGAGCACGCCGGCGCCGGCGACCAGCAGTGGGGGCCAGACGCCGCTGGGTGCTTTCACGCATGTGGAACAGACTTCCGTGCCGATCACCATTAATCACCAAGGGCAGTTTCCGGTGGTTACGTTGTCGTTCAATCTGGCGCCGGGGGTATCGCTGGGGGATGCGGTTAAGGCTGTGAACAAGGTGAAGGACGAGATCGGGATGCCGCCTAGTGTGCAGGCGGCGTATCAAGGCACGGCGGAGGCGTTCCAGACTTCTTTGTCGAACGAGCCGATTTTGATTCTGGCGGCGTTGATCACGGTGTATCTGGTGTTGGGCGTGTTGTATGAAAGCTACATTCATCCGATCACGATTTTGTCGACGCTGCCCTCGGCCGGGGTGGGCGCGCTGCTGGCGCTGATTGTGTTTCATCAGGATTTCAGCGTGATCGCTTTGATCGGGCTGGTGCTGCTGATCGGCATCGTGAAAAAGAACGCGATCATGATGATCGATTTCGCGCTGGCGGCGGAGCGCACGGAGGGGAAGAGGCCGGAGGAGGCGATTTATCAGGCGTGCCTGCTGCGCTTTCGTCCGATTATGATGACGACGATGGCGGCGCTACTGGGAGCGCTGCCACTGGCGCTGGGGTCGGGGAGCGGGTCGGAGCTGCGGCGTCCGCTGGGGATCACGATCATCGGCGGGCTTCTGATCAGCCAGTTATTGACGCTCTACACGACACCGGTCATATACATTTGGTTCGATAAGCTGGCGATGCGGTTCGCACGGCACCGCCAGCCGGAGACGGTGCCGGGGGCGCTGCCGGCGGAGTGAGCCCATGAATATATCCGAGCCCTTTATTCGGAAACCGGTGGCCACTACGCTATTGCTGGTGGCGATCACGCTGGCGGGGGCTGCGGCTTACCGGTTGCTGCCGGTGTCGCCGCTGCCGGAGGTGGAATTTCCGACAATTTCGGTGAGTGCGGGGCTGCCGGGGGCGAGTCCGGAAATCATGGCGTCGTCGGTGGCGACGCCGCTCGAGCGGCAATTCGGGCACATCGCGGCGGTGACGGAGATGACTTCATCGAGCTCGCTGGGGTCAACCAGCATCACGTTGCAGTTCGATTTGAATCGCGACATCGACGCGGCTGCGCGTGACGTGCAGGCGGCGATCAATGCGGCGCGCGGCAATCTGCCGACGAACTTGCCCAATAATCCGTCGTACCGCAAAGTGAATCCGGCGGATTCTCCGATCTTCATGTTGGCGCTTACGTCGCCGTCTTTGACGCGCGGGCAGATGTATGACGCGGCTTCGACCATCCTGGCGCAGAAGCTTTCGCAAATTACCGGCGTGGGGCAGGTGACGGTGGGAGGCAGTTCGCTGCCGAGCGTGCGCATTGAACTGAATCCGCTGGCGATGAATAAATACGGTGTCGGGCTGGATCAGGTGAGCACGGTGCTGAGCAACGCCAACGCGAATACCCCCAAGGGCCATCTTACGGGGCCGAGTCGCATGTGGGAGGTGGGCGCGAACGATCAACTTTTTAAGGCCAGCGAATACGCACCGCTGGTGATCGCTTTCCGCAATGGGGCGCCGATTCGCATTTCGGATGTCGGCGAGGCGCAGGATTCGGTGGAGAATATTCGCAACGCGGGTTACGCCAACGGGAAGCCGTCGGTGCTGGTGGTGATTTTTCGCCAGCCTGGCGCCAATATCATCAGCACGGTGGACAACATTCGCGCGATTCTTCCGCAATTGGAAGCGTCCATTCCGCATGCGATCCACTCGCAGATTGCCATGGATCAAACGGTGACGATACGGGCATCGGTTACCGATACCGAGGAGACCTTGCTCATTTCGGTGGGCCTGGTGATCTTGGTGGTGTTCTTGTTTCTGCGGAGTCCGCGGACTACTTTTATTCCGAGCGTGGCGGTGCCGGTGTCGCTGATCGGCACGTTTGGCGTGATGTATCTGCTGAACTACAGCCTGGATAATTTGTCGCTGATGGCGTTGACGATCTCGACCGGGTTTGTGGTGGACGATGCGATTGTGGTGATCGAGAACATCACCAGGTATTTGGAAAAGGGCCTGGCTCCGTTTGAGGCGGCGCTGCAGGGAGCGCAGGAGGTGGGCTTCACGGTGCTGACCATCAGCATCTCGCTGGTGGCTGTGTTTATTCCATTGCTGCTGATGGGCGGGATTGTGGGGCGTCTGTTCCGCGAATTCGCGGTGACATTGTCGGTGGCGATCACTGTGTCGATGGTGGTGTCGCTAACGGCTACTCCCATGATGTGCGCGCATTTGCTGAAGCAGGAGCGCACGCACGGCTGGCTGTACGAAACCAGCGAGAAGGGTTTTAACTGGGTGGTAGATTTTTACGGGCGCACGCTGGCGGTGGCGCTGCGCTTCCGCTTCATCACGCTGCTGGTTTTGCTGGGAACTATCGGGCTCAACGTATATCTATTTCTACACGTGCCCAAGGGATTTTTTCCGCAGCAGGATAACGGGCGCATGCAGGGCAGCATTCAGGCGGATCAGGACACGTCCTTTCAAGCCATGGACAAGATTCTACTGCCCATGATTAATATTGTCGCGGCGGATCCGGCCGTCGATACCGTGAATGGATTCACTTCCGGCACGGCCAACAGCGCGCGGCTGTTCATTTCGCTGAAGCCGCTAGCGGAGCGCAAGATCACCGCCGATTTGATCATCGCGCGGCTGCGGCCGAAGCTGGCGCGGATTCCGGGCGCGACACTGTTCCTGCAAGCGGCGCAGGATTTGCGCGTGGGCGGGCGGCAGAGCAACGCGCAGTATCAGTTCTCCATGCATGGCGATAATCTGGACGATTTATCGAAGTACGCTCCCAAGATGGTGGAGGAATTGAAGAAGGTGCCGATTCTGGCGGATGTGAGTAGCGATCAGCAGGACCGCGGGCTGCAAACCGAGATTCACTACGATCGCGACACGGCGGAGCGTTTTGGAATTTCTTCGCAGTTGATCGATTCGACGCTGTACGATGCTTTCGGGCAGCGGCCGGTGTCGACTATGTACACGTCGCTGAATCAGTATCACGTGGTAATGGAGGTGGCTCCCGAATTCTGGCAAGACCCGCGGTTCTTGAGCCAGATTTACGTGCGCTCGCCCAAGGGAGAGGAAGTTCCGTTGAGCGCGTTTACGACATTTGCGCCCACCATTGCGCCTTTGAGCGTGGCGCATGAGGGATTGTTTCCGGCGGTGACGATTTCTTTCAACCTGCGGCCGGGAGTGGCGTTGGGGGATGCGGTGACGGCAGTCGATGCGGCGGCGGCGAAGGTGGGATTGCCGGCGACCATTCAGACGGCATTTGCCGGGACGGCGCAAGCGTATCAGGACTCGCTCAGCACGGAGCCGATCCTGATCGCGGCGGCGCTGGTGACGGTGTACATTATTCTGGCGATTCTTTATGAGAGCTATATTCATCCGATCACCATCATTTCGAGCCTGCCGGCGGCGAGTGTGGGGGCACTGCTGGCGCTGGAGCTGACGCACACGGATTTGAGCATCATCGCGATTATCGGGATTATTTTGCTGATTGGGATTGTGAAGAAAAACGCCATCATGATGGTGGACTTCGCCATTGCGGCGGAGCGGGTGGAGGGGAAGAATTCCTACGATTCGATTGTCGAGGCGTGTGTGCTGCGCTTCCGGCCGATTTTGATGACGACGATGGCAGCGCTGCTAGGCGCGCTGCCGCTGGCGTTGGGCACGGGCACGGGGTCGGAGCTGCGGCGCCCGCTGGGGATCACGATAATCGGGGGGCTGATTGCGAGCCAGCTGTTGACGCTTTACACGACGCCGGTGGTGTATCTGTATTTCGACAGCCTGCGGTTGTGGTGGGCGCGGGTGCGGGGCGTCCCGGCGATGGCGGGTGCTCAGACCATATAAGGTCACTCGCGCGGTTTTGGGCACGCGGGTCCGGACGAGGGATGGAGCGCGATCTTATTTGTATTCTGCTACTTGGCAGGCCTTGCGATTTAGGAACAGTTTGGCCAGGCAACTGCGTAACGACAGGCATGAAGATAAATTTGCCCCGTTTCTGCAATGCGGCTGTGTTAGGCGCTGCGTTGATCATTCCGGTCGCCTTGACGCCGATATCTCTACGCGCCGAAACGGCGAAAACCTACCACGACAAAGAACACAACGACGATCATCAATGGAATAACCACGAGGATCAGGCGTATAAAATGTACGCCAAGGAGAATCATCGCAAGTACAGCACTTTCTCGAAGCTGCCCGACAACGACCAGCAAGCCTATTGGGGCTGGCGTCACGAACATTCAGACGCGCTGCTGAAGATCAACATCCACTAGGCTGTTGCTAGGACAGCTTTAGAACGTGCTCCATGGCGAGCCGCGCGGGGTGGTCGGGATCTTGGACCACGCGGCTCTGGTTGTTAAACAGCATGGTGTCGCGAGTTTTCGCCGAGTAGGCCGGCCACTTGGGCAGTTTCGGCGTATTGGGGTCGCCGGTGCGCGCGAAGGCGACCCACGACGCGCTTACCTTTTCGGCTAGCGCGTAGGCTTCCGGCATTTTCGAGATGAGCGGGCCGGCGATTTTGATGTTGTTAAACACAAACGGAATCTCGATGGTGTGGGGCGAGCGCATGTGTCCGCCGCCCTCCGGCGTTTCCCAATCGAAGCGGTAGAGGTAGACGGGCGCGGCTCCCGGCTGCACGGATTTGCGGCGGGCGAGCTCGCGCGAGTAGGCTCCGCGGGGATGATCGGTGGCGATCAGAATGTAGAGATCCCAGGGCGATGCATCCGGATAGGCTTGGCGGAACGCAGCGATGACGGCGTCGGGATCGCCTTCCAGGCGCTTGGCGGCGCGCTGCTTCAGGCCGGCTTCGTCGAGGGCGAGCTTTTCCGGAGTGGGGCGGTCGTAGAGCGTTTCTTCGGTGTGGGCCCACCCGATCAAGAGCGGGACGTTGGCGGAGAGAGCGGGTGCGGCTGGGTCCCAGGGATGGCTGGGGAGTGCTTTGCCGTCGACCATGGGCGAGTTGGGCGTCATGCCGGGTTCGCGGCCTGGCATTTTCTTGACTACAGCTTCGTTGGCGGCTAGCAACTGGGCCATAGGAACCTGTTGCAGGTCGCGCGCCTGATTGGGTTTCAAGCCCAGTTCGTGGAGGAGAAGTTCGGTGGCTTTGATCGCGTCCTCTTGGGTGGTCAGGCGCAGCACGGCGCCGCTCTCGATGATGGCCCGTTGGAATTTCCCTTTGGCTCCGGGCATCGACATGAGCGTCGCGACTTTGCGGCCGCCTCCGGACTGGCCGAAGATGGTTACCTGGTTGGCGTCGCCTCCAAAGTGGCCGATGTTGTCGCGCACCCAGTCGAGGGCGGCTACGATGTCGAGCATGCCTACGCCGCCGGAGAGCGAGAACTCGGAGCCGGCTAGTTCGCCCAGAAACGTGAATCCGAAAACATTCAGGCGGTGGTTGATGCTGACGACCACTACGTCGTAGGTGTGGGCGAGGCTGGTGCCGTCGAGAATGGGCGTGGAGCCGGAGCCGGATGAGAATCCGCCGCCGTGGAGCCACACCATTACGGGGCGCTTGCTGTTGCCGCTTACTGCGGGGGTGAAGACATTCAAGACGAGACAATCTTCGCTCTGCGCGGGCAAGCCGGGGCGATTGGAGGCGTCCTGCGGGGCGGTGGGGCCATAGGCGAGAGCATCGCGGACGCCCGTCCAGGCTACGGGCTTTGTGGGGGGCATGAAGCGGTTCTTGCCGGCGGTGTTGGCTCCGTAGGGGATACCTTTGAAAATCTTGATGTCCTGGAGGGTGGTGCCGCGGACTTTGCCGGCTGAGGTGTCGGCGACGATCGAATCGGCGTCGGCGGCGCGGGCGATGCGAAGGAGCGGGGCCGCTTGCGTGCCGGCGAGCAATAGGGACGCCTGTTTGAAAAACGTTCGGCGATTGGTGGGGCTGAGCATGGAATTTCTCCCTTCAGTAATCGGATCAATTCTATCCGATTCAAGCGCAGCGCGGGGCTGGTCTTGACCTTGCTTCCATGGGGCCGAATGTATTATTATTCATTCAGTTGAATAAAAATTCACTCGGGAGTTCGCCCATGGCCGCGCCTGTCCGCAAATTCGCTCAGCCGATCGCGAAGCACTTGCTTTCCGATTTGGATCTCTCGACGGAAGCGCTGCGTCAGTTGCTGGATCTGGCGGCGCAAATGAAGCGCACGCCTGCGCGGTTTGCAAAAGCGCTTGCCGGGCGGTACTTGAGTTTGTTGTTTGAGAAGCCGTCGCTGCGGACGCGTCTGACTTTTGAGCTGGCGATCAAGCAATTGGGCGGCGATGCTGTGAATTACGCGGGTCCTATTGGGGAACGCGAGCCGGTGAAGGACGTCGCGCGAAATCTGGAGCGGTGGACGCAGGGGATTGTGGCGCGGGTGTTTGCGCAGTCGACGATTGAGGAACTGGCAAAGTGGTCGCATGTGCCGGTGATTAATGCGCTGAGCGATCGCTATCATCCGTGTCAGATTCTGGCAGACATGCTTACGATTGAGGAACGCTTTGGAAAACTCGACGGGCTGAAACTCGCGTTTGTCGGGGATGGGAATAATGTCGCGCACTCTTTGATGCTCACCGCCGGGCGGTTGGGAGTGCAGGTGGCGATTGCTACGCCGCCGGGGTATCGGCCGGATGCTGGGATTGTGGCGCAGGCTAGCGAAATGGGGTCCATAACGGTGACTCAAGATGCAGTTGAGGCTTTGGATGGGGCCGATGCGGTTTATACAGATGTCTGGACCAGCATGGGGCAGGAAGCGGAATCGAGCGAGCGCCAAAGGGCGTTTGCGCCGTATCAGGTGAACTCGGAGTTATTTGGGCTGGCTAAGGCTGAGGCGATTTTTTTGCACTGTCTTCCGGCTAAACGCGGGGAAGAGGTTACGGATCAGGTTATGGAATCGCCGCGGTCGGCGGTGTTCGATCAGGCGGAGAATCGGCTGCATGCGCAGAAGGCGCTGTTGGTGATGATGTTGAGTTGAAAGGATAGGAAAAATAGGGACGGAGCCTGATTTGTTGAGGGGGCACGGGCGAAATCAGGCTCCGTCCCTATTTTTGAGACTATGAATACACCTAAGAAAGTTGCGCTTGCCTATTCGGGCGGTCTGGACACTTCCATCATTATTCCGTGGTTGAAGGAAAACTACGGCTGCGAGGTGGTGGCGGTTTGCGGGGACATCGGGCAGGGGGGCGGGGAACTGAAGGGGCTCGAAGCAAAAGCCCGTAAGACGGGGGCTTCCGAGGTTTATGTCGCCGATATGCGGGAGGAGTTTCTCACGGATTATGTTTGGCCGATGGTGCGCGCGGGGGCTGAGTATGAGCACAAGTATTTGCTCGGTACTTCTATTGCGCGGCCTTTGTTAGCTAAGAAACAAGTTGAGGTTGCGCTTGAGACTGGGTGCGACGCGCTGGCGCATGGCTGCACTGGCAAGGGCAACGATCAGGTGCGGTTTGAGCTGACTTATAAGGCGCTGGCTCCGCAGTTGCCGGTGATTGCTCCGTGGCGTGAGTGGGACATTGTTTCGCGCGAGGACGCTATTGAGTATGCGGCGAAGCACAAGGTGCCGATTTCGCAGACTACGAAAAAGATTTATAGCCGGGATCGGAATATCTGGCACATCTCGCACGAGGGTGGGGCGCTCGAAGATCCTAAGAACGCGGCGCCGGAAGAGATTTGGATGCTGACGCGGAGTCCGCAGGATGCGCCCAACAAGCCGGAGGACGTGACCATTGGGTTTGTTGCGGGGACGCCGGTGTCGGTCAACGGTAAGAAGATGCCGGCGGTGGCGCTGCTTGAGGAACTGAACCGCATTGGCGGAAAGCACGGCGTCGGGCGTGTGGATCTGGTGGAGAATCGTTACGTCGGCATGAAGTCGCGGGGGTGCTATGAGACTCCTGGGGGCACGCTGATTATGGCGGCGCATCGCGAGATTGAATCGCTGACGCTGGATCGGAGTTTGTCGCATTACAAGCAGGCGCTCGCGCTGGACTACGCTGATTTGGTTTACGCGGGGCTGTGGTTTACGCCGTTGCGGGAATCGTTGGATGCGTTCTTCACGAAGGCTACCGAAGACAATACCGGTGAAGTGACGCTGCGGTTGTATAAGGGTGGGTTTCAGCCGGTCAGCCGCAAGTCTCCGAATTCGCTGTACTCGCTCGATATCGCTAGCTTCACGATGGGCGCGGAGTACGATCAGAAGGACGCGCGCGGGTTCATCAACCTTATCGGGCTGCCGATGCAGGTGCGGGCGTCCCTTAAGAACGCGAAAAAAGCGAAGAAGAAATGAAACTTTGGGGCGGGCGGTTCGAGGAAGGGCCTTCGGAGGTTTTCGAGCGCTTTTCGGGATCGCTGCATTTTGACCGGCGTTTGATTTACGCGGATATTCAGGGCTCGCAGGCGTTTGCGCGGGCTCTGGAGAGCGTGGGGATTTTGACGGCTGCAGAGCGCGAGCAGTTGGTGGCGGCGTTCGATCAACTGGCTCTTGACGCTGACCAACCGGGGTTCTATGAAGGCGCTGGCGATGAAGATGTGCATACGCTGGTGATTCGTAAGCTGGGTGAGAAGATCGGGGCGCTGTCGGGGAAGATTCACACGGGGCGGAGCCGGAATGAGCAGGTATCGCTCGACGTTAGGCTGTGGCTGCGCGGGGAGATCGATCGGGCGTTGGGATTGCTGGTGGGGCTGATGCGGGCGTTGCTGGATTGCGCCTTGCGTGATTCTGAGGCTGTGGTTCCGGGCTACACGCATTTGCGGCGGGCGCAGCCGGTGTTGTGGGCGCACTATTTGCTCGCCTACTTTGAAATGTTCGCGCGGGATTTCGAGCGGCTGCAGCAGGCGCGGGCGCGAGTGAACGTTCTGCCGCTGGGGAGCGGCGCGCTGGCGGGGAGCGGGTTTCCTTTTGATCGCGAGGCTATCGCTCGGGATCTGGGGTTCGCTTCGATTACGAAGAACAGCATGGATGTTTCGGGGGACCGCGATTTTGCGCTCGATTTTCTGTATGCGGCTTCTACTGTGATGTTGCATTTGAGCCGGTTGGCCGAGGACTGGATTTTGTACTCTAGCGAAGAGTTTGGATGGCTGGAGTTGGGGGATGGGGTCACTAGCGGATCGAGTCTGATGCCGCAGAAGAAGAATCCGGATTCGCTGGAGCTGATTCGTGGGAAGTTTGGGCGGGTTTTTGGGGACTTGAATGCGCTGTTCGTGATTATGAAGGGTCTGCCAATGACGTACAACCGCGACATGCAGGAGGACAAGGAACCTTTGTTCGATGCGGCGGATCAGTTGTGCGGGTCGCTGGCTATGGCGCGGGAGGTGGTGGCTACGGCTAAGTTAAGGCCGGAGCGACCGGCGCAGGCGGCGGAAGAGAGTTGGGTAGTCGCTACCGATTTGGCGGAGGCGTTGGCGCGTAGTGGGACTCCGTTTCATCAGGCGCATCAGATTGCGGGGAGGTTGGTGTTGGAGAGTGTGCGCACTGGCAAGAAGCCGTCGGATTGGGACGCGGCATCGCTCAAGGCGTTTGCGCCGGAGTTCACTCCGGAGTGTGCGGGGGTGTTGAATCCTAGCGAGGGAATGAAGACGCGGGAGATCGCGGGGGGGACCGGGCCTGCGCATGTAAAAGCCGCGCTGGATGCGGCGGCGGCGCGTTTGAAACAGCTTCACTCATGAATAAGAGTTACCGGCAAAGCCAGATTCTCAAGCTGATTCGCGGGCGGAATCTGCATACTCAGGACGAGTTGGCGCGGGCGCTGCGGGCGCTCAAGATTCCGGCTACGCAGGTTACTTTGTCGCGGGATATTCGGGAGTTGGGGCTGGTGAAGACGGCTGCTGGATATTCGCCGGGGGGCGGGGAGGCGGTGGCGACGCAGGGTCCGGATGTGGGGGCGTTGGCGAGGGAGGTCTTGCGGGATATTCGGCAGGCTCAGAATCTGCTTGTGCTTAGGACTCCGGCGGGGAATGCTAATGCTCTCGCGGCGGCGCTCGATCAGGCGGATTGGGCGGAGGTTACTGGGACTATTGCGGGGGATGACACGGTGTTGGTGGTGGCGCCGGATGTTAAGACGGCTGACGCGCTACGGGCTAAATTCCTTCGGTTTTTGCGTTAAAAAATAGGGACGGAGCCTGATTTGTTGACGGGGCACGGGCGAAATCAGGCTCCGTCCCTATTTTTTGTAGTGGGCGGTTACTTTTGTGTGGACGCCTCCGCGGGGGAGGAAGTCGCCTGTTAGTGATGCGGTCAGGGGCTTCGCGTATTTAACGACGTCGGCTAGCATACGGTTTACTACGTTTTCTTGGAATATTCCTAGGTTTCGGTAGGCTAGGGTGTACATTTTTAGGGATTTTAGTTCTAGGCAGAACTTATTGGGAGTGTAGCGTAGGGTTAGGACGCCGTGATCGGGTAAACCTGTTTTGGGGCAGATGGAGGTGAACTCGGGCATCTCGATTTCGATTTCGTAGACGGTGGCGTATTGATTCGGCCAGACTTCGATTTCGGGGAGTTTGGCGTCGACTCCGGCGGCGGCGTGGTCATCAGTGTATTGGCGTTTCATGGAGGTTGCGGGAGAGTAGATCTAGGAATAAACCGACGTCGGTTACTACCCCGACGGCTTGGCCGGTTCCGCGGTCGCTCACTTTGGTGGCTACGGCGGGGTTGATGTCTACGCACACGATTTTCACCCAGCTGGGGAGCATGTTGCCGGTGGCTATTGAGTGCAGCATCGAACCTAGGCACAGGACTAAGCCAGCGCCTTTTAGTTGCTCGGCATAGGCGTCTTGGGCTTGGTTCATGTCGGTGATGGTGTCGGGCAGGGGGCCGTCGTCGCGGAGGCTGCCGGCTAGCACGAAGGGCACGCCCGCTTTCACGCATTCATACATTACGCCGCTGGTCAGGCGGCCGGTGGCTACTGCTTTGGCGATGCCGCCGGCGTGGTAGATGGCGTTGATGGCTCGCATGTGGTTGCGGTGGCCGTGTTCTTCCTGGCGGCCGTCGCTTTGGCGGACTCCTAGCGATGTTCCTAAAAGGGAGGCTTCGATATCGTGCACGCCTAGGGCGTTGCCGGCTAGGAGGGCTTGTACCCACCCTTCCTGAATAAGCTTGGCAAGGGGTCCGGCGCCGCCGGTGTGGACGGTTACTGGGCCGGCTACTACTACGATTTTCTGGCCGGAATCGCGGCACTGGCGCATCAGGTTGGCGGTCTGGCGCATGGCGGTTTCTACTTGGCGCTCGGACGAAATGCCGTTGCTCATGAAGGCGAAGGCCATGCGGTCGCGCTCTTTCGATTCGGGGACTACGCGGATGCCGCGCATGCCGACTACTACCTGGTCCCCTTTCTGGAGGTCGCGGAGACGGCGGCAGACGGCGCGTTTGCCGGCGACTACGATCATGGCGTCCATGCGCTGGTTTTCTACTTCGAGCCAATCGCCTTTTTGGCGGACCAGGGTTTTGTGATTCGTAGTGGAATAGAAATCTTCGGGGGCGCAGCAATCGCGTTCGACGGCGATCAGCTCGGCTGAGCCGGAGTCGGCGGGGGTGCAGCCCAGGTCTAGGAGCTGGCTTAGGAGCTGCTCCATGTCGGCTGGGCTTTCGGTTTCGATCTTCAGGCGCAGGTGCGAGTTGTCGGCGTTGGTGCGGCCGATTTCGAATTTTTCGACTTCAAAACGGCCGTTGTATTCGACTACGGTGTCGAAGATCTGCTCCATGAGATGCGAGTCAATTAGGTGGCCTTCGGCTTCTACTACTTCCTGTTGCATGGGGTTATCTTTCAGGATAGCGCTAAAAATAGGGACGGAGCCTCTTTTTGAAGGCTATTGTTTGCTGGTACTTGGAGCGGGGGCAAAAAGAGGCTCCGTCCCTATTTTTAGCCAGACGGCTAGGCAGGGAAGCACCTTCACGACATAAGGCTCCAGGAATTCATGGCGAAATGTGCGGGGGATCAGGTCTGTCGAGGCTAGCATTGTGAATAAAAATGTGGCGGCTAGTAGCGCTAGATTTACCGGTGTGCGGGGTTGCGAAAAATACCAGAGGGCCACGCCTGAGACGGCGATTACGTAGCTGGGGGATTCGGCGGCGTAGTTGAATATCGTCACGAAGATCAGGACGGAGGCCATTACTAAGATGCGGGAGTGGCGGTTTAGCAGCGACGTTGCGATCAGGATTACGGCTCCTGCGGCTACTACGTAGTTCGAGGGCGGGGTGAGGTGCAGCCAGGACTTGAGGAATCCCATTACGGAGATTCCTAGGCGGGCTTGGTTGAAGGTCAAGAGTGTCGCGTACCAGTTGCGGTAGAGCAGGCCTAGCTCGTTGAAGGTCACTACGAATAGGGGGGCTAACGCGAACATGGCGGCCCAGGCAGCGGTGAAGACTAACAAGTTTCGGCGGGGTTTCCTTAATAGGCAGGGCAGCAGCGCGAAAATGCCGAACAGTTTGATGAAGGTCGCCAGGACGATCAGGAGGGCGGGGGCGTCGGGTTTGCCGCGCTCGTGCGCGGACCAGGCGAAGATCATCAGCGCGGCCACTAGCGCGTTGCTCTGCGCGTTAGTGACGGAATTGAGCATGGCTAAAAACATGAACCACAGCGCCAGCATTTTTTGACGGTCATTAAGCGATGGGACCCAGCGCACGGCACAATAAAGCGACGCGGCGTTGAGGAGATTCCAGAGCACGGCTCCGATGGCGTAGGGCAGCAATGCGAAGGGTGCGAAGAGCAGGGCGAAGGCGGGGCTGTAGCGGTAGAAATCCCACTGCTCGAAATCGAATTGGGCGTAGAGGTTTTGGTGATGGATCAGATGGAAGAAAGAGTTGCGGAAGATGGCGAAGTTTTGGAGGGGCTGGTAGTGGATGCCGTTTTGTACGAAGGGTCCGGCGGCTAATTTGATGATTGTCGCGATGAGCGCGGCCAAGCAGTAGACAACGAAGACTACATTTGGGTGCAGGAGGCAATTCGCTAGCTTCTGGCGCGGGGATGTGGTGGAATCGGGCAACTTGCAGGATAGCGTTTTTGATCGTTACAGGTTGCGGGCGAGTTTCGCGGCGCTGATGGCTTGGCCTACGTGGCGCTGGGTGTGTTCGGCGGTGTGGATCAGGAGGCCGATGACGGTGGTGGGGAGCTGTTTGCGGCCGACGGTTCGGGGTGCGGTCAGGGTCGCGGGGTCGATGGCGCGTGCGGTGGATTCGGCTTTCGCGAACGCGGCGTCGATGGCGGCTAGCAGCATTTCACGGGTGGCTCCGGGATCCTTTTCGGTTTTCAGCACGGACAGTTGGGCTTCGGAGAGGGGGGCGCCGGCGGCGTAGGTCATTAGGCGGTCGGTCGCGGCGGCGATGTGGCGGAGGTGGAAGCCTACGGAGCCGAAGCCGTTTGGCGTGGCCCAGATTTGATCCGTGGTGAGGGCGGCGGTGTGTTGAGCAAGGTCTTCGCGGGCCATCTGGAAGGAGAAAAGCAAGGGGGCGATGAAGGGGTCGACGCCGGGGAGGGGGCCACGCAGCCAGGGCTCTTCACGTTGAGTACTCATGACTTTTATTATGTCGGGCGGAATAGAAGGAGATCCAGGCTGAAAGTCAGGCGCACGGCTGCTACGGGTTGCTTTTGGCGGGGGCGATAGATGGAGTGCAGAACGTCTTCGACGGCGGCGGCGGTGAGATCGGCGGTGGTCGTGGCGCGACGGCGGTCTGTGAGTTTGAAATTCGACGCGAAGGTTTCTATGGTGCGGGGGGTGCGATCGCGGCTGGGGCCTCGCAATTCGATCAGGTCGTCGGGGGCGGGGAGGGCCACTAGCAGGCGGGCGTCGTTCCGCAACACGCGGCGGAATTCGGGGGCGTTCATGCGGGCGGTGATGGACGTGACTAGCGAGAAAGAGTTGTCGGCGTAGGGGAGGAAACGGTCGGCGTTGGCTACGATCCATTCGCAGTCGGGGTAGCGGCGGGCGGCGGCGTCGATGGCGGGGATGGAGATGTCTACGCCGTGTGCGGAGAATCCGTAGCGGTGGGCTAGCGTCCCCAGGTAGAAACCGTCACCGCATCCGGCGTCCAGGACGATGTCGCTGGGGGACGGAGCGATGAGGTCGGCTATTCCGTCTAACAGCGGAGTGGTGATGCCTAAATCGTGTAATCGGCGGCGCGACTGGACGGCGGCGGGGGTGTCGCCGGGGCGCTTGGAGCGGCGGTCTTGGGGCTGAAGCAGGTTGATATAGCCGCTGCGGGCTACGTCGAAGGAATGGGCATTGGGGCAGAACCATCTCCGCTCTGCGCGCGCCAACGGGAGGCGACAGTCGCGTACGGGGCAGAGGAGCATTTGTCGAGTGTAGCGGAGTCCGCGAAGTATCCGCATTTTCCTAGGAGAAATTGGCGGGGTTCAGGCGACTCGTCTGTGTGGCTTTCCTTATATTCATTGTGTTGCTGGCGCAGAGTCGCGTCGAGTATGTGGGCGGGACGGTGCCGGCATTGGCTAGTGGGGCGGGCGGGTCGGTGGAGTTGTCCGACGCTCATTATTTTGCGTTTTATGCGCGGGGGAAGCAGGTGCGGGTGCCTTATGAGCATATCAATCTGCTGGAGTACGGGCAGAAGGTGGACCGGCGGCTATTGATGGCGGTGGTGATTTCGCCGATGTTTTTGCTGGCTAAGTCGCGGAAGCATTTCTTGACGGTGGGTTATACGGACGAGGATGGGCGGCAGCAGGCTATGGTTTTTCGGGTGGATAAGAATGGCATTCGGGCGATGCTGGTGGGTCTGGAGGCGCGGACTGGGTTGAAGGTGGAGTATCAGGACCCGGAGGCTCGCAAGGCGGGGAAAGGGTAGAGATGATTGTGCTCCTGTTGGTGGGGATGTTGGCGCAGGCGCCGGATGATGTGTTGGCGCAGATGGGCGGGGTGAAGCGGGTTTATGTCGACCGGCTGACGGGCGGGGAAACCGCGGCGCAGATGCGGGACTTGCTGATTAGTAGCTTGCAGGGATCGAAGTTGTTCGTGTTGACGGAGAATATGGATCGCGCGGATGCGTTTCTGCGGGGGGCTGCGGAGGACTTGGTCTATACGGATAATTTTCAGTCTTCCGAAGGCGTCAACGCTCATGTGGGGGAGTCGGACAAGAGTTCTAGCGGCAGTGGCACGCACTTTAATGGGGGCGGAGGGAGCGTTAGCCGGAGTGTGGCACGGTCGTTGAGTGCGGGGGTGGGAGAGAACGAGTCGACTAATATTCATGAGCGGAAGCATGAGGCTATGGCTACTGTGCGGTTGGTTAATAAAGACGGGGATGTGATGTGGTCCACTACCCAGGAAAGTAACGGCGCTAAGTTTAAGGGCGCTAGTGCCGACGTGGCGGATAAGATTACGCGGCAGCTTACGGCGGATTTGGACAGACTGCGGAAAAAATAGGGACGGAGCCTGATTTGTTGGCGGGGCACGGGCGAAATCAGGCTCCGTCCCTATTTTTTTGGCGTGTCATCAACTGAAGAAGGTTTTGGGAGAAGGCTGAGCGGGCTAGGACCATGTCGCAACCCGCCTCTTGCGCTGCTTGCTTCAGATCTCCTTGGACGTGGGAGACGTAACCTATTAGCTGGATTTTGGACACGCTGGGATCTGCTTTTAGTTTGCGGATTAGATCTACTGGATCGATACTGGCGAAGTTCAGGTCCAGGATGATTAGGGTCGGGTGCTCCGCGGCTTGATCTAGCGCATCGACCTGGCTCTTCACGAAGGCTATTGGCACTCCGGCGCGTTTGGCGGATTCGTTGATCTTTACTGTGAAGAAGAGGTCTTCCACCACGGCCAGCACTTTCGCAGATGACATCGTTACTGGAATCCTAGCATGGTAACGTGAAATCACAGTGCCCGATTCCAATCCTTTTGCTGACCCGCTGCGCTTTCAACGCCAGGTGCCGGACTGCGCCATCGTCATCTTTGGAGCCAACGGAGACCTGACTAAGCGCAAGCTGATTCCTTCTTTGTACCGGCTGGCGTATGAGCGGCGATTGCCGGCTACGGTGTCGATTATCGGCACTTCGCGCACTCGCATGAGCGATGACGAATTTCGCTCCAAGATGCATGATTCGGTGAAGGAGTTTCTGGAGGACAGTCCGTTCGATGAAGAACAATGGACTGGATTCGCCAAGAGTCTGCACTACATTGCGGGCGATTTGAGCGATCCGGCGCTGTACACCGCGATCAAGAACAAATTGACGGAGCTGGGGCGCACGAATGTTTTGTATTATCTTTCGACGCAGCCTAGCTACTACGCGGAAGTGGCGGAGCGGATCGGGGGCGCCGGCCTGGGCCATAGCGACGACAAAGGGTGGCAGCGCATTGTCATCGAAAAGCCGTTTGGCCACGATCTGGAAAGCGCGCGCGAACTGAACCAGCGAGTGCATAGTGTGTTCGCGGAGGCTGACGTTTATCGCATCGATCATTATCTGGGCAAGGAAACAGTTCAGAATATTCTGGCGTTCCGCTTCGGTAATGGGATTTTTGAGCCGCTGTGGAACCGGCGCTATGTGAATCACGTGCAGATCACGGCGGCGGAATCGATTGGGGTCGAGGGGCGCGGCGCTTACTACCAGGAAGCTGGGGCGGTTCGCGACATGATTCAGAATCATTTGCTGCAGGTGATGGCTACGGTGGCGATGGAACCGTCGGCGGTGTATGAGCCGGATGCGGTGCGCGATGAGCGCGCGAAGCTGCTGCGGTCGATTCACATATTGACTCCCGAAGAGGTGCCGCTCTACTCGGTGGCGGGACAATACGCGGGGTTCCGGCATGAGCCGGGCGTGGATCCGGCGTCGCAGGCGCCTACTTACGCGGCGGCCACTTTCTTCGTCGATAACTGGCGCTGGGCGGGGGTTCCGTTCTACATCCGCAGCGGGAAGAAGCTGCCTAAGCGCACTACCGAGATTGCGATTCAGTACAACATGGCTCCGCATGCGTTGTTCTCGCCGGGCGAGGGAGGCGTGACCATGCGGCCGAACCTTTTGATCCTGCGCATTCAGCCGGAGGAGGGGATTTCGCTACGGTTTCTGTCGAAGCAACCGGGGAGCGGGATGCGGCTGCGGCCGGTGTCGATGGATTTCAATTACGGATCGAGTTTCGGCGAGCGGTCGCCTACGGCCTATGAGACGCTGCTGGAGGATGCGTTGACGGGGGACGCCACACTCTACACGAGGCAGGACATGGTGGAGGCTAGTTGGAAAGTAGTGGCTCCGATTCTGGAAGACTGGTCGAACCGCAAGTTCGATTTTCCGAATTACGATCCGGGGACGTGGGGCCCGGCGGCGGCGGATGAGATGCTGGCGCGGCAGGGGCATGAATGGAGGAACAGTTGAACCCGACGGTGTCGGCCATCGATCCGGAAAAAATCCTGAAGGATTTGCGCGAATTGTGGGCGCAACTCGCGCGTGAGCAGGATGGCGCGGGCGGCGTGCTGCGGGCGTGCTCGATGACGCTGATCGTGGTGGCTGAGCATGACGATGCGTTGGACGCCGAGCAGGCGCGAAAAACCATTGGCGTGCTGATGCATGGTCATCCGAGCAGGGCGATCGTGCTGACTCCCAGCGAGGACGGCGAGTTCAGTGGGCGGGTGTTCGCGGAATGCTGGATGCCGTTCGGCGGCGAACAGCAGATCTGCGCGGAGGGCATCGAGATTACGGCCGACTCCGAGCAGACCGATGAAGTGGCTCGCTTGCTGGTGCCGTTGATTGCGCCGGATCTTCCGGTGGTGCTGTGGTGCCGGGGGCCGCGGGCGTTTCTGGATCGCTCACTCGATCCGCTGTTTCCGCTGGCGAATAAAATCATTTTCAATACACGGGCGGTGCGGCATCCGAGCTCGGCGATCGAATTTTTGCGGCGCATGCACAAGGATGGGCGGCAGGTGGCGGATCTGGCCTGGACGCGGTTGACGGGATGGCGCGAGGCGGTGGCGCATTTGATGGACGCTTGTCCAGACGGATGGCTGGCGGCTAGCCGCAGCGGGACAGTTCGCATCCAGCATGGCGGGGCGCGTCCGGGGACGCGATCGCTGTACTTTGCGCGCTGGATGGAACGCGCGCTGGCGGGGATGAACGTGACGCTGTCGCCGGTGGCGGGGGATCCGGGGATGCACTCGGTGGTATTTGCCGGGGCGGGCCCGGAGATGTCGATCAAATTGGGGGGCAAGGGGACGCTCGAAGTAAATACCGGGGAGCGCGTCTATTCCGCATTGCTGCCGCCCGATTCCGAAGAGTGTCTGATGCGCGAGGAATTGTCGATCCTCGGGCGCGACCCGGTGTTCGAGCGGGTGCTGGGCTGATGGACGTCCGGCCATTCGCGGACGGGGGGGCGGCGGCGGAGGCTTGCGGCACGCAGATCCTGGCATGGCTGCAGGAGGCGATCGCGCAAAAAGGGCGGGCGGCGCTGGCGATTTCCGGAGGATCGTCGCCGCGGCCGATGTTTGAGAGGTTTGCGCGGACTCCTTTCGAGTGGAGGAAAGTTCACTTGTTTTGGGTGGACGAGCGCGGGGTGCCTCCTAGCGATTCACAGAGTAATTTCAAGTTCACGCAGGACGCGTGGCTGAAGGCCGGCAATTTTCCGGAAGCGAACGTTCATCGGATTCAAGCGGAACTGGACCCGGCGGAGGCGGTGTCACGCTACGTGGCCGATATCCAGAAGTTCTTTGGCCTGGCGGAGGGCGAGCTGCCGGTGTTCGATGTAATGCATCGCGGTATGGGTCCGGACGCGCATACCGCGAGCTTGTTTCCCGGGGAAGCGCTGATCGATAACCGGACGGACATTGCCGCCGCGGTGTGGGTGGAGAAATTTCAGCAGTGGCGCATTACGCTGCTACCGGGAGTGCTGCTGGCTGCGCGGCACACCGCCCTGCTCGCGACGGGCGCGGACAAGGCGGCGGCGCTGCGGTCCGTGCTGCATTCGCCGTTTGACCCGCGGCACTACCCGGCGCAAATCGCTTCAGACGATGGTGCTGTTTGGTTTGTGGACGCGGCGGCGCAGAAGGCCTAACAGCAATAGTCCGCTACCCATTAGGCTGATGCTGGAGAGTTCCGGAGTGGGCGACTCCTGGCCGATTTCGAAATCATTGAGCTGCAGGTGTCCCCCGAAGGACTGGCCCACGAACAATTCGCCCAGCGGTGTGGTGCTGATGATGCTAAAAAACTGAACCGATTCACCGGTTGGAATAGCGATTCCGTAGTTGGCCATGCTGAGGTTGTGATCGCCCAACTCGACGCTGGTGGCCCCTGGTCCTGAGAGCGTGGTGATGCTGAAGGCCAGTGCATAGGTATTCGCCGGCAGCAGGATCTCAATGCCGGCGCCGCCGCCGCCGACGCTCTGGAGTAGCGCACTTCCGGAGACGGCCATGGCAGTGTCGATGGTAGTCGAGTTGCTGTAACCGGTGAAGACGGTCCCGGTGGGATCCAGGTACACGCCGTTCGAGAGATTGGCAGCCGTGAAAGTGTTGGGCGACGTCGAGAAGGTAAGGCCGGCCGAGCCAGTCGCGGATTGCCAGCTAGTATATGTGCCGCTGGTAGTAGTGCATCCACTGGCGCAAGAAGTGTAAGCAATGGAGGCGTAGGTGGGCGCGGCTAGAGTGGCCAGCAGCGGAACCAGAAGTGTCAATTTTGGGATGGTGCGGGCGAACTTCGTCATTTTGGGATCTCCGTTAGCGCAGTGCGAATCCTCCACGGGGCCGGAAAGATCACTCCGGTAAGCCGATTTGGGATTCGCCTTCGCTAAATGGTTCCGGAAGGGGACGAATGTTCTCCGGTCGTGTCGCTAGGATCTGCCCGTACTACTGAAGCGCGGTTTCCTTAGGCCTTCGGCACTGGAGGCGGCAAGGCGCGCGCGGGGCAGGCGGATTGGAAGCCGATCTTGCCATGAGTCCCGTCGCAGAAGGGTTTGTTTTGGGACTGTCCGCAGCGGCAGAGGCCGATGGTTTCGCGTCCGGCGAGATCGAACGGGTTGCCGTTCACGTCGTAAATGGTAAAGTCTCCTTCGACGCGGATCGAGCCGTTGTCGCGGATGGTAATTTTCGTTGGCATTTTCCTGATCGTAGCACGGAGGGTTCGACCGGAAGGTCGAACGCAGACCGGAGGTCCGCCCCACTCTATAATTAGAGGCAATACATGATTCATCTTTCTAGCGACACCGGGGAACTGTTCGCGCAATCCTATCAATTCGCGCAGCGGCAGGTGAAGAGGCTGATCGAGAAGCATCCTATGCTGTATCCGCTGCACACGAAAGACGGCGAGTGGAAGCATGAGGGGCAGGTGTGGACGCATTGGTCCGACGGCTTTTTGCCGGGGATGATGTGGATCTTCTACCGCCATGCGGAGCCGGATTCGGTGGAGGCTAAATTCTGGTTCGAGAACGCCGTGCGCTATACGGAGCCGATTGAAGAACGCAAGAAGGATCGCGATGCGCATGATCTGGGGTTCTTGTTTTTGTCGACCTACTATCGCTGGAACCGGCTGCATCCGGATGCGGCGCGACGCGAGGTACTGATCGATGCGGGGCGCACGCTGGCGACGCGTTTCAAGGAAAAGGGCGGGTATCTGCGGTCGTTTGTCGGCGATAATTCGCTATTCGTCGACACCATGATGAATGTCGGGATCAT
Organism: Bryobacterales bacterium; assembly: GCA_963710155.1. Lineage (GTDB taxonomy): Bacteria > Acidobacteriota > Terriglobia > Bryobacterales > Bryobacteraceae > Palsa-187. The sequence goes on from CAVPZQ010000016.1 coordinate 91,664, forward strand.
TCTTTACGCGGCGCGGGAAAGCGGGGACCGCAAGCTGCGCGATATCGCGTTGCGGCATGCGCGGACCACGCGGCGGGTGCTGGTGCGCGGCGACGGGTCGACGGCGCATGAAGGGATTTTCGATACCGACACTGGGGAATTTCTGCATCAGGCGACGCATCAGGGGTATCGCGGGGATTCCTGCTGGTCCCGTGGATTGAGCTGGGCGATGTACGGCTTTACCACGGTTTACGAGTACAGCCGCGATCCGCATTATCTTGAAACGGCGCAGGCGTGCGCGGATTTTTACATCACGCACTCGCCGCACGATGGCGTGCCGCCGTGGGACTTTAATGCTCCGGCGGAGAACCGGACCTTACTCGATACGTCGGCGGCGGCGATTTACGCGGCGGGGCTGCTGCGGCTGTGCCGGTTGGTGCCGGATTCGATGAAGGGGCACCTGTACTGGTCTACGGCGGTGCAGATTTTGCGGTCACTGTGCGAGAAGCATTTGGGTAAGCGCGATCCCAAGTGGGAGGGGATTCTCAAGGGCGGCGTGTATCACGTGCACAAGGGGCTGGGCGTGGACGAATCGGTCATGTGGGGTGAATACTTCTTCTGCGAGGCGCTGGAGCGGGTGCTGTGGTAGAGCCGCAGCTATCGCGCCGTAGTATTTAGATTTTCGGCTTTCCAACGCATGGCGGAGTAAATACGAGTGCGGCCGGAGGGGTGGTCGAACAACAGCATTTCTTCGATGGGGCCGGGGTTGAGTTTGCGGTATTCGCCTAGCTTGAGTGCGATGGTGGCGAAGGCGTCGGGTTGGCGGACGGCGTTGAGGCCGTACATGTCGGCTTCGTACTCCATGGTGCGGGTGACGGTGTTGCCGATGGGTGTGTAGAGGAAGCTGAAGATCGAGACGATCAGCACGGCCAGAGGGAGTACCGCGGGATCGGACACGCCGCGGATCCCCCAACGCACGCCCCAGCGGGCCAGCGACCAATCGAGGGCGCGGCGCAGTCCGGCGAAGAAAACTACCAAGACGATTAGCGTTACCAGCAAGCCTTTGTAAACGTGATTGAGGACGTAGTGGCCCATTTCGTGGCCCATCACGGACATGATCTCGGGGAGCGTGGAACGCTTCAACAGGTTGTCGTTGAGTGTGATGCGCTCGGTTCCGAGGAATCCGGAGACGTTGGCGCTGATGCGGGTGCTTTGGCGGGAGGCGTCCACTTCGTAGACTTCGGTGGCGGGGATGCCGTTGGCGCGGGCCAGGATCAGGATGGGGTCGCGGACGGTGGAGTCTGTGAGTTTCGTGTACTGATTGAACAGCGGGGCGATGAAGACCGGGAAAACCATCGCGAACACCGCGTTCGGAACTAAGCCTGTGACGGCTCCCCATATGTGCCAGGTGCGCGGCAGGCGGCGCACGATTCCGAAGAGGGCAGTGACGGCTAGGCCTCCGAGCAACAGTCCGAGGGCTAGTGACTTGAGTTGGTCTGCGAACCAGGGGGCGAAGGTTTGCGTGGCCAGGCCGTATTGGTGTTCGCGGATGAAGCCTTCGTAGACGGTGAGCGGGAAGGTGACCGCCGTTGTCAAAAGAAGATATTGGACCCAATATGCGAAGGTTCGCAGGGGTTGGAAGCGGGTGAGGCGCTCGGCTAGGGAGCGCATGCGAGACGAGAGGCGCGTCGTCAGCAGCAGCACGGAGACCGCAGCACCGTAGAGGAAATCCCACAGGATCAGCCAATAGCCGCCTTCGAAATAGGCGTCGGAGCGGGCTTTCTTGTCAGGGGGAACGGTGGCGAGATAGGCGTTAGTGGCGGCGACGGCGTCGAAGCTGGTGGCGGGCGGTGGAGCAGGCGGCTGGCTCCACATGAGGGAGGCTGTAAGCAGCAGCAAAGCCAGCGGCATCCGCGACATGTCTGGAGTATACTGGCGACAAGCCGGGGATTCCAAGCCCGGCCGGGAGGATGGGTATGTCCACTCGTCGAGCGCTGCTGACCTTGCTGTTGGCGGCGGGAATGTTGAACGCAGCGCCCGCTACGGAACGGCTTTTCCAGGCGATTCAGAAGGCTGACAACGCGGCGGTGAAGCGGCTGCTGGAGGGCGGGGCGAGTCCGAACGCGAAGGACGCGGACGGGAATCCGGCGCTGATGATGGCGGCGCTTTTTGGCGGGGCCGACAGCGTCAAAGTCCTGCTCGATCACGGGGCGGATCCGAATGTCGCGAACGGCGCTGGCGCGACGCCGCTGATGTGGTCGATTCCGAATTTCGCGAAAGTAAAGCTGCTGGTGGAGCACGGCGCTGACGTTAATGCGCGATCGACTAACCTCGAGCGCACACCGCTGCTGATCGCGGCTAGTTTCCCGGGGACTGTCGAGATCCTTCAATTGCTGGTGAGCAAGGGCGCGGACATCCACGTTAAGGACAAGAGTGGAATGCATGCTCTCGGGCGCGCGGCGACTTATGCCGATGTCGACGTCGTGCGCTTTCTGGTGGAGCATGGCTGCGATCCGAATGAGCCGGGGTACGGCGGGGCGCGGCTGCGGGTTTACGCGCGGCATTATGTGCCGACGATCGAATACTTGATGTCCAAGGGGTTGAAGATTCCGCCGGAAGCGCTGCCGGGGGCGTCTCACTGGGAGCCTCCGGAGTTGATCGAAAAGTGGATCGCGCTGGGGGCGGATGTGAACGGGAAGCAGGCTCCCTATCAGCGGACGGCCCTGATGACGGCGGCGGCATCGGAGCAATCGACGCCGGCGACGCTGAAGCTGCTGCTCGAAAAAGGCGCGGACCCGAATGCGGAAGACATCGAGGGAGAGCGGCCGCTTGATTGGGCGGTTTATCGTCAGGATCAGGCGCGGATCGATTTATTGAAGCAATATGGCGCGAAGCCGGGTCATGGGCCGCGGCAGGAAACGTATCCTGGGCCTGAAGGTGTTGCGGATGCGCGGACGTCGCTCAGCCGCGCGGTGGCGCTGCTGCTGCCTTCGGCTCCGCTGGTGTTTGAGACGCGGCATTGCGTGACGTGCCATAGCCAAGCGCTGCCGGGGCAACTGGCGGCGGTGGCGCGGACCAAGGGGGTCGCGGTAAATGAAGAGCTGGCGCGCAAGAACATGCAGCAGATGCTGGGGTTCTACAAGACCGCCGGGGAGGCCGCGATGCAGGGCGACCGTACGGCCGGAGACTTCGTCACGATGGGCTACGTGGCGTCGGCGTTCGCTGCGGAACAAGTTCCGATGGATACGATCATGGCGCAGTCCACGCACCTGCTCGTGGGCCAGCAGATGCCAGACGGGACTTACTTGGGGCAGGGCGTGTCGCGGCCTCCGATGGAAGACACTATCGTGAGTCAGACGGCGCTGGCGGTGCGCGCGATGACGCTGTATCCGATTGCCGGGCGCAAGAGCGAAGTGGATGAGAAGGTGCGGCGGTCGCAGCGCTGGCTGCTGGCGGTGGTTCCGAGTACGGCGGAAGAGCGCAACATGCGGCTGATGGGACTGGTGTGGTCGAAGGCGCCGCGCGCCGATGTCAACGCTGCGGTGCAGCAGATTATTGCCAAGCAGAGAGCGGACGGCGGCTGGGGACAGCACGACGAATATCAGTCAGATGCTTGGGCGACGGGAGAGTCGCTGTACGCGCTGCGGCAAGCGGGGACGGCGGCGACGGCGGAGTTGTATCGCAAGGGCGTGGCGTACCTGCTGAAGAACCAGTATCAGAACGGGGCGTGGTTTGTGAAGAGCCGGGCGTATCCGACGCAGACTTATTTCGATAGCGGGTATCCGTTCGGGCACAATCAATGGATCTCGGCGGGGGCGGCGAGTTGGGCGGGGCTGGCGATTGCGGAGACGTTGCCGGATGTGAAGGTGACGGCGGCGAAGCGACAGTAGCAAAGGCTATTGCACCGTCATGTTTACCCAGCCAACGACAGAGCTATTGACCTTGCAGGTCGAGCCGGGAACGGTCGATTTCTCGCCGCTCTTGATGTCGATTAACTGTAACGTTCCCGAGTATCCACCGCAACGAAACTGTTGACCTACGGCGACGATGTGTCGAGAATCTGGAGACCATACTATGCCGGAGTTCGGGAGCTCCCGTCGCTTGCTGAAGCTCGAAGTGTCGATCAATATCGTTCGGTAGCGGCCGTCATATTCGAGCGCGGCGATCCAGAGGCCCTCCGGTGACCATGCCGCCCGATAGAAACCATCTCCTAGCGATCTGATGGCCCCACTCCCCAAGTTAACGATCTCCAGACGACGCTCCCGAACTGCAACAACCTGCTCTCCATCCGGGGAAAGGCTGATGCTGCTCCAGGAGGACTTGTACTTGCAATCCGAATTGCTCAGGATTTTTTTCACCATCCCGCTCGCCAGAGTGAGCTCGAACATCCCGCAAGACTTTTCATCCAGGAAGCCCGCCGAATTTAAGTAGCCCGCTGAAACAACGATTTTAGTCCGTGAGGCTCCGATGCCGCTTGTCGAGGTTAGTCCCTCGGAACCAGTTACTCGACTGGCTCGCGTAGGACCGAACTCGATCTTGTACAAGCCTGAGTTGGGTCCTGTTGGATCAAAAAATCTTTGGGCATACAGCGCCTTTCCATCGGGGCTGAGAGCTATCCCCGCAAGCCCGAAAGGCAACGGTATAGTGAGCGCTTCCGCGTCGGTCGGGAACACGACGAGCCTCGGCGTATTTCTGAAGGCTCCGCCAGGATCATCGTAGAATGCCGGAGCATAGAAAGAGATTGGCGCGGGTTTGCTGTCCCGCGACTGGGCAAGCGCTATCAACGACAGTCCGAATATTCCTGCAAGAGTCAGTTCTTGGCGCATCATCATTTTCATGATTGCGGCCATCTGCTACCTACGGCTTAAACGCCACCACCGCCAGCGGCGGGATGGTCACGTTAATGCTCGCGGGGCGGCCGTGGAAGGGGATTTCTTCTGCCATGACGGCGCCGGCGTTGCCTAGGTTGGCGCCGCCGAATAGCTCCGAATCGGTGTTGAAGAGTTCGCGGTAGAGGCCGGCTCGCGGCACTCCGATGCGGTAGCCTTCGCGGGGGACGGGGGTGAAGTTGCACGCGAATACGATGAAGTCTTCGCGGTTGCGGGCGAAGCGGAGGAAGGTGATGATGGACGACTCGGAATCCTGCAGGTCAATCCATTCGAAGCCGTGGTAGGTGTCGTCGACCTCAAAGAGCGCGGGCTCGCGGCGGTAGAGCCAGTTCAGTTCCTTCACCATCGTTTGCAGCTTGTAGTGGATGGGGTATTGGAGCAGCGACCACTCTAGTTGCGCGTCGTGGTTCCACTCGCTGGTCTGGCCGAACTCGGTTCCCATGAACAGCAGCTTTTTGCCGGGGTGCGCGAACATGTAGGCCAGGAACGCGCGGGTGTTGGCGAAGCGCTGCCATTCGTCGCCGGGCATTTTGTAGATCAGCGAGCGCTTGCCGTACACCACTTCGTCGTGCGACACCGGCAGCATGAAATTTTCGGTGAAGGCGTAGAGCATGCTGAAGGTGATGAGCTGCTGGTGATATTTGCGGAATACCGCGTCCTTGGAGAAGTACTGGAACATGTCGTGCATCCAACCCATGTTCCACTTCATGGTGAAGCCCAGGCCGCCGGTGTAGACGGGGCGCGAGACGCCGGGCCAGGCCGTCGATTCTTCGGCGATGCTGATGGCGCCGGGCTCCTGGTGCACGAGTTCATTGAAACGCTTCAGGAAGTCGATGGCTTCGAGATTCTCGCGGCCGCCGAAGCGGTTGGGGATCCATTCGCCTTGTTCGCGCGCGTAGTCCAAATACAACATTGATGCGACAGCGTCGACGCGCAGGCCGTCGATGTGGAATTCGCGCAGCCAATAAAGCGCGTTCGACAGCAGGAAATTGCGCACTTCGTTGCGGCCGAAGTTGAAGATGAGCGTGCCCCATTCGCGGTGTTCACCCTGTCGCGGGTCGGCGTGTTCGTAAAGCGCGGTGCCGTCGAATCGCCACAGTCCATGGGCGTCGCGCGGGAAGTGGCCGGGGACCCAGTCGAGAATCACTCCCAGGCCGGCTTGATGGCAGGCGTCGACGAAATAGCGAAAGTCGTCCGGAGTGCCGAACCGCGAAGTGGGCGCGTAGTAGCCGGTGACTTGATAGCCCCAGGAGCCGGAGAAGGGGTGCTCCATGATGGGTAGTAATTCGAGGTGCGTGTAGCCGAGGTCGCGCGCGTAAATCACCAGGCGGTCGGCTAGTTCACGGTAGCTGAGGGACTCGCCCGACGGGTGGCGCATCCAGGATTCGAGATGCACTTCGTAGACCGAGACGGGCTCGCGCAGCAGGTTATGTTGGGCGCGGGCTTCCATCCATGCTTGGTCAGCCCAGGTGTGATTGCTTAGTTCCCATACGATGGACGCGGTGCGCGGCGGGGTTTCGGAGAAGAAGGCGTAGGGGTCGGCCTTCTCCTGGATTTCGCCATCACGGGAGCGGACGCAATATTTGTAATGCGTGCCGGGACCGAGCGCGGGGATGAATAGTTCCCATACGCCGCTGTCGCGATGCTGCATGGGGTGGGCGGTGCGGTCCCATTTATTGAAATCGCCGATGACGGTGATGGACTCGGCGTTAGGCGCCCAGACGGCGAAACGGACCCCTTTTTCGGCGCCTTCGCGCACGGGATGCGCGCCTAGCATGCGGTAACTTTCGTGATGCGTGCCTTCGGCGTGGAGGTGCAACTCGAAGGGTGTCAAGGAAGAAGCGACGGGGGCTGCTTGCACACCGCTATTATGGCATTGGATGCTGCCGCGAGCTGAATTACACCTGCACTTGGATGGATCGGCGGAGCCGGAAACGCTGCTGGAGATCGATCCGTCGCTGACGCGCGAGGAGATCGCAGCGCACACGGCTTACACGGATTTCGCGGGATTTCTAAAGAGTTTCGTGTGGGTGAATCAGCGGCTACGGACTCCGGCGGACTACGCGCGCGTCGCCCGGCGGTTGTTTGAGCGGTTAGAGAGCGAAGGCGTCACTTATGCGGAAGTTATTTTATCCGTTGGTGTCGTTTTGTGGAAAGAGCAGGATCTGGATGCCATCTACAAAGCGTTGGCGCGGGAGGCTGCGCGGACGCCGGTGACGGTGCGCTGGATTTTCGACGCGATCCGCCAGTTTGGGGCGGAGACCGCGAAACCGGTGTTCGATTTGGCGGCGGAGCGGGTGGGAGAGGGCGTGGTCGCGATTGGTTTGGGCGGCGACGAAGTGCGCGGGCCGGCGGGATTGTTCGGCGATTTGTTTCGTGAGGCGCGGGATCGGGGGCTGCGATTGACGTGTCACGCGGGGGAGACGGCGGGGCCCCGCAGTGTGTGGGAGGCGCTGCAAATCGGCTCAGAACGCATCGGACACGGGATTCGCGCGATTGAAGACCCGGCGCTGGTGGCGCACTTGGCCGCGAAGCAGATTCCGCTGGAGGTCTGCATCACTAGTAATTTGCGCACGGGCGCAGTGGCGTCGTTGGCGGACCATCCGGTGAGGCGGTTGTATGACGCGGGGGTGCCGATTGTTCTCAATTCGGATGATCCGGCGCTGTTCGGTTGCACGCTGACTAGCGAATATGATTTAGCGGCGCGCGAGTTTGGATTTACGGAAGACGAGATCGAGGGACTAGCGCGGAACGCCTTTCGGTATGCTTTTGAGGAGAGCGTCGCGGTCGGCCGGTGACATGCCGGAGTTCTGGCGAATGTCTACGCGCGTCGAGAGTTTGCGGCGGTAGCGTCCGAAGTACTCATCAATGTCGCCCCCGTACTGAAAGCTGTACATGATGTCGGCGAAGACATCGGTGTGGCTCAGGCCCAGCGCGTGTCCGGATTCGTGCAGGCAAGTGAGGTAGACAATGGTGTCGCGCAGCAGGCGGTCCTTGCCGGGCGGCTCGGCGATTAAGATGTGCAGCTCGGAGCCGCGGCGGCCATCGACGTTGATGGAGACCGCTTCGCCGTAGAGTCCGCTGTTTTTGTCGGCCCACAGGACGCGCAGGAGAGCGTTCTTGCGTTCCTTCACTTCGACGAAATGCAGTTGGCCGGCGGAGGCTTTGGCCCAGGCTTCCAGGGCCCAGCGCGCGAGATCGGCGTCGCCGGCGTCGCAGCCGGCTAGCATCACGGTGCAGGGTTCGATCCAAAAAGTGGTGTCGGCGGCGCGCGCGGCGGCCGCGGCGAAACACAGCAGGCTAACGCTTCGAAGAAAGTTTTTCATCGGCCAGAGCCTTGATGGTGGCCTCTAGCTCAGCCACACGTTTGGAGAGTTCGTCAATGGCGCGGCCTTCGGGATCGGGCAGATCGCCGTGGGCCAAGGGTTCGAATTCTTCATCGTCGCCGACTACGCGGCCGGGGACGCCGACTACGGTTGAATGATCGGGAACAGGGTGCACCACGACGCTGCCGGCGCCGATTTTGACGTGGTCGCCGATGCGGATGTTGCCTAAAATCGTCGCGCCGGTGCCGATGACGACGCCGTCCCCGATAGTGGGGTGGCGTTTGCCGGTGTCCTTGCCGGTGCCGCCCAGTGTGACGCCCTGGTAGACCAGCACGTCGTCACCGATTTCAGACGTTTCGCCGATCACCACTCCCATGCCGTGATCGATGAAGAAGCGGCGGCCGATGCGGGCGCCGGGGTGAATTTCAATGCCGGTCAGGGTGCGCGAGAACTGCGAGATGACGCGCGCCAACGTGAACCAGCCCGAGCCGTAAAGATTGTGGGCTACACGGTGCAGCAGAACGGCGTGGAACCCCGGGTAGCAGAGGACGATTTCGAGCACACTACGGGCGGCCGGATCGCGCCGGAAGACGGTATCGAATTGCTCGCGAATGTGTCCGGACATACCCAGCTTGCTCTTCATCATTATCACGGTTTCCGGGCAAGTGCGTGTAGGATATTAGATATTGTGAGATTCCTCTTCGTCGCACTTATTTTGGGGCTGGCGGGCTGTTCGGCTCCTACCGATACCACACAGCCGAAGCAGACCACGGCGCCCGAGGCCACCGACACCGTCATCTCGAATAAGCATCCGCTGGCGAAGTATCTGGAGCTCTCCGGGTACCGTATCTCGGAGACGGCGGCGGGCAAGCTGAACATCAAGTTCGTGGTGATCAATCATTCGGAAGCGGATATTGGCGATTTGGGGCTGAAGATCCGGCTGGTGACCACGGCGGCTAAGCCGGACGATCCGCCTATCACGGAGTTTGAGGCCAAGGTTCCCTCGGTAGGGCCGCAGGAAATCAAGGACGTTTCGGCCATGGCCACTACGAAGCTGCGTATCTATGAGTTGCCGGACTGGCAGTTCATAAAAGCCGAGGTGGAGATCACTTCGCCGGCACCCTAGTACTTATAGACATCGTGACGGAACGCCTCTACTACCGGGACTGCTATCTGCGGGAGTTTCGCGCGCAGGTGGTCGAGACCGCGGACGAAGGGCGGCGTGTGTACCTGGACCGCACCGCGTTCTACCCCACCTCGGGCGGCCAGCCGTTCGATACCGGGATGCTGGGCGGGGCGAGTGTCATCGAGGTGATCGACGAAGAAGAGCGAGTGGCTCACGTTCTGGACGCACCGATTGCGGCGGGCGAGGTTGCGGGCGAAATCAATTGGACGCGCCGCTTCGATCACATGCAGCAACACAGCGGACAGCATTTGCTTTCGGCGGTGCTGGAAGAATTGTTCAAAATCCCCACGGTGAGTTTTCATCTGGGCGTGGAAGTTTGCACCATCGACGTAACGGCACCCTCTCTGAGCACGCAGCAGATCGACAAGGCGGAGGAGCGCTGTGCCGCCATTGTGAGCGAAGCCCGGGCGCTGGGGATCACTTTCGAGGACGCTGCCGCGGACTTGGGCCTACGCAAGGAATCGCAGCGCACGGGGACGTTGCGCGTGGTGGACATCGAGGGTGTCGACCGCAGCGCTTGTGGTGGGACACACGTGCGGACGACGGCCGAGATCGGGCCGGTACTCATTCGCAAAACGGAAAAGATCCGCGGCAACACGCGGCTGGAGTTCGTTTGCGGGCAACGGGCGCTGCGGCATGCTCGAGCCGATTTCCGCACGCTGCAGGAACTCTCACGCCAGCTTTCGGTGCCGGGCGCGGAGACTCCCGCAGTGGTGGCCGCGCAGCTCGAACGCGTCAAGGCCCTCGAAAAAGCGAACCAACGTATGGCGGCGGAAATCGCGCAACGCGAAGGGCGCGAACTATGGAATAAAACCGCTCCCGGAGGGGACGGCATCCGGCGTCTGGTGCAACACGCTGCAATTGACGATGCCATGCGGACGCGGGCACAGGCATTTACGGCGGAGGGCAAGGCCGCGTTTTTGGCGGTGTCCGTCAATCCCCCGGCGATTCTGCTCGCGGCGTCGGCCGATTCCGGAATCCATGCAGGGGAACGGGTGAAGGCCGCGCTCTCGGCAGCAGGCGGCCGGGGTGGCGGAAATCAGGGTCTGGCGCAGGGCAGTCTGCCCGCGACGGCCGATGTGGACGCCATTACCTCCTCTTTATTGTGATGTGACGCGCCGCTCTAAGGTGTTTGACCGATCCCTGCGGACGTATTTCACCTGAAGTGCTTGAAACAGGCGCCGACCACCCCCAATATGGTACTGCAAACTACTGGAAATTACTGATTTCCGGCGGTCTGCGGAAGAGGGTGGCGGCCCTACCATTGGACTACGAACATCGTCCTATGGACTTCCGAATTTTGCCGACGATGTATAAGAAGGCATGAAATTTTCGTTTTACTTGCGCGTGAGGGTGCAATCATGAAGAATATCCCGCAGAGCGATTTTGCCCGTCAGAGTCATTTCTCCATGCGAACACGGCATGCCGTGACGCGAAAGCGCGGCGAGAGGGGCTTCAGCATGGCGCTGATCGCTCTTTCGGCGTTCGTGATGGTAGGAAGTCTGGGCCTGGTGTTCGATGCCGGCCAGATGTTTATTTTGAAGAACGAATTGCAGACCTTCGCGGATGCCTCCGCGATGGCCTCGGTGTCTAAGCTGGATGGCAGCCAGACGGGCGTGCAGACCGCCAATTCGGTGGCGACCGCGGGTCCACTGGGCACCACCAAACCCAACGGCTATAACTTTGACACCATCACCATCACCAACATCACGACCGGTTTTGCATCCACCTTTACTGGCGTCTACGACAACTACGCGACGGCGAATTCCACGCCTACCAACACCTACAGATTTATTAGCGTGGTCGCGACGCAGAATCTCAGCTTGAGTTTCATGCCGGTTTTGCAGGCGGCCAGTTCGATCCCCATTTCCGCTAAGGCAGTCGCCGGACAACAGGCGGTGTCCGACGTCACCAACGCCGGCATCGTTCCGTTTGCTCCGGACGCCCATAACGCTTCCGACACCAAGAATTTCGGATTCGTGCCGGGGCAAGAATACTCCCTCAAGTGGGGTAACGGATACACCAACTGCCCGGGCGATGCCGCGTTCCCTGACCCGCTTGCGCCTTCGGGGCATGGTTTTGTGAATATCGGCCAAGGGAACGCCACCAGCGCGATCCGCCAGGCCATCGATTACGGCGGGTATCCGAATTCGTCCAGCACTCCTTCGACGCTCTATCAGGGCGAAGATCTGAGTCAGGATCCCGGTAATAAAGGTTCGTCCATTTTCGATGCTCTGGCGGCCCGCTCGGAGCAGGACCCGGATCAGACCGACCTTACGGTCCCCGCGTACGAAGCTTCCCTACTCGCCGGCACTGCGAACGGCCGCCGCATCGTGACGGCGCCCATTATGGACCCATCCACCTGGAGCGGCAACGGCAATAACGCCAATGCGACCATGATAGGCTTCGGCAATTTCCTGCTGGATCCGGGAGCGATTATCTCGGGCAGCTCCGGACCCATTTGCGCCACCTACATCGGACCCGCCGATATTAATGGCGTGGGCTCGGGCGGCAGCGACGGGACCAAAATTTACGTGAATTTTTTGTATCAGTGAGGCGGATTATGAGAATCGTCAGGAAGAAATCGGAACGCGGCAACGCCATGTTGGAATTCGCCATAGGCTTTGCGGTCCTGTGGTTCCTGTTCACTGGCGTATACCAGTTCGGCTACGCCTTCTACATGTACAACGTGCTGCAAACGGCGACAGCGAATGCTGCGGAACTTGGTTCCAAGATGAGCTACGACACCGGAGACCCCAGTGGCTATCAGACCGCGCTGCAAAACATGGTGGTCTATGGCGACGAAACCACCGGCACGTCTCCACTGGTGCCGGGGTTAACTACTGCCAACGTAACTGTGACGGCGACTCCGGTGGATTATCCGACGTCCATCACTGTCACGGTGACCAGCTTCACCATCGACGCGTTTTTCAAGAAGTTTGTGTTCTCGGGCAAGCCACGGGCGACCGTGCAATTTTACGGGCAAGTGCAATGCGCAAGTTGTTAGGCAATAGGGAGATTGGTATGACACAACCATCGACGCTCCGCAAAAAGCGGCAGAAGGGCCAGGCGATGCTCGAGACCGCCCTGGTGATTACGACGCTGGTGAGCATGCTGGTTTTCACTCTCGATATGGGCAGGCTGCTGCTGATTCAGCAGTGGGTGGGGGAGCGCACCAGAGCGACGGCGCGGGCTGCCGCGGTCAACAACTGGACCCCGACGCAGATCGCGAATTATCTGGTCTATAACAACACCACCGCCCCTAACGGTGGGGGCGCGGGGTATCTGGGCCTGCTGACTACGCAGGTAAACTCCACGTTTTTGGGAAGCTCCAGCTCTCCTGACTACCGCCTGCAAGTGACGGTAAGCGGCGTGCCAGTGATGACCTTTATTCCGTATATGGCGAGGACCTACACGCTGCGGCCGGTGGTCGCCACTATGCCTACGGAGAGTCTCGGCGCGACCAACTAACTGGCCGTGATGGTTCTGCCAGCGGCGGGCTGCTGCAATTGCTCCAGCTCGGCCATCTGCGCGGACGTTCCTTCACTCAGGCCGGTCTTGGGATACATCAGCCGCAGTAGGCTGAGTTGAAACTGTAATTCTGACCGCCATTCGGGGGAAAGCAGCGAGTTTGCGTCCATGACCAACTGTATCGGCCCGGGCGGCTTCTTCCGGTAGGGTAATGTCTGATTCTTAAGGCTCAAGGACCCGAAAGGGGAGTTTATGGGGGGCGACTGGGGAATTACAGAGTGAGGGTACGCGGGGAAGAACTGGGGAAGTCCGGATTCCTTGAGCCTTGAATCATTCTCATTACGGCTTTCCAGGTTGCAATCCGCTCGCCAATCACTAACTCATTGAAAAATGGTCGCCGCGTTTGGTCGCATAAGCGGCGGAGGAAACGATTACCGGCTTAAGGTGCAGTTGGCGGCGCAGTGGATACCCGAGATACGCGACCCGATCGGGCCTCGTCCAGCATGACATTGTTATTTGCCAGCGTGGCGCCGGTGGAAACGTCGAGCTGGACGCGGGCACCAGCGTAGGTCGCCTGGGCGGTGACTTCGGCGGCGGCGGCGGTGGTGAGGTCGCGCTGATCTTGGATCACCTGGTAGACCGTGGTTGCTCCCAGGGCCAACTTTTTCTGGTCAGCGTCGAGGGTTTGTTCCTGCAGGACGCGCCCCTTGACGGCCGCCTGGTATTGAGCGCGGGCCTGGTCGAGGGCGATCATTGCGTTCTTGACGTCGACGCGGATCTGGTTAATCTGACGCTGCACCAGCAACTGGCTCTGGCGCAGGTTCAGCGAGGCGGTGGCGACGTTGGCCTGCGCGGCCCGGTTCCGCAGAGGAATGTTGAGACTCAGACCGACCGAGTAAGTGGGGAAACTGCGCCCGAACAGTTGCGCCAGAATACTGCCATAGCCTCCTACGAAGAAGGGATCCGCAATCGTGGGCGGTGTGACCAGTCCAGTGGCCGGATTGATGGGGCCGACCAGGGTGTTCTGCGCGCCCACCAAGGCGTTGCTGCGCATATCGGCCGTGGCATTGAGGGTCGGGAGCAGGGCGTTGCGCGTGCCGGCCAAGGCAATTTGCGCGTTATCGATTTGGATGCGGCTTTGCGCCAGATCGGGGCGATTGTCGAGGGCCTTCGTCACCAGATCTTGAATGGGCTCCACTGCTTCCACTTCGGGAATGCGAATGGGATCGGTGGGCACTACGTGAGCGTCCAGAATCGCCTGGCTCGCGAGGCCATTGCGGCTCAGCGCGCTTTTGAGCACTGATTCGAGTTGCAACACCGCCGATTGCGCGGCCACCAGCGCTTGCTGGGCAGTGGCTAACTGGGCTTCCGCGCGCACCACTTCGATGGGGGCCAGGGTTCCGATATCGACCTGCTTTTTGTTGTCGTCGTACAGCTTTTGCGCGACGGCCACGGCCTGCTGGTTGACGCTTACGGTGGAAATCGCGGCCACCAGGTTCCAGTACAATTGCACGACGTTAGCAACGGTGTTGATCAATTGCTGGCGGAACACGAAATCGGCGGCCTTCAGGTTGTTCTTGGCGATGCGGATGGTACGGTTGTTTTGCGCGAAGCCGAAGCCTTGCAGCAGAGGTTGAACGGCGCTCAGATCCAGGCTGGAGGTGGTAAACGGGTTGACGGTGGAGCGGTACGAGTTTGCGTCCTGGACGATGTTGTTATAAGCCAGCGATACTGTGCCACCGCTGAGGAAACTCTGGGAGACGCCGAAATTCGCGGTCTTATTGGTGGTGACCAGCGCGGTGGTTCCGGTGGTTACCGTGTTCGATTGCGGCGCCGTGGTGTGGCCGAAGTTAAGATTGCCGGTGACGATCGGGTCAAAACTGAGTCCCGGGGTACCCATCAGCGCAAGCGCGCTGAAATCGCCGTTCGATGCGAGGCCAGCGCTGGCACTGCCCAGCAAGGCCAAGTTCGCGCCGGTGGAAACGCCGGGTAGAACGCTGGTGGGTATTCCGTTGATCGATGCTCCGGAATGGGCGCGCAGAAGATCGGCGTCAGCAATGGAAAATTCGTAGCGCTCGATTTCAACGTCCAGATTGTTTTCGAGGGCCAGTGCAATGGCATCCGATAGCGACAGATACAGATTCCCCGCGCGTAGCAGCGCGTCGATGCGGCTGGTGTTTGAAACGTTCACGGGCGCTAGCGGACGCGCCTCGTAGGGCCGAGTGATGCCCGAGTACCAGCGTGGACGCGGCTCTAGGGACGGCTCCTGGGCAAAGCTGGGAGGGGCCGCCACCAGCAGGGCACACAATACGGCTATCGAGGATTGCAACTGTTTCATGATTTCCTTAAATGACGATACCTGTCGCCAATTTGTTCCCGCATTGGCCATTTGGCGGCAGCACGGAGCACGTTTTAACTATTTAGTTTCTCACGGCTTGTGCGATTACGCACGCCGCCGCACTGCGAAATGCCGTCGGGCCGCTTTTCTGCGCTATATTTGGATTCGTGTCCGAAGCCGTCATGCAGGTTTTCCGCGAGACTGGAGCTTATCTCAAGGGCCATTTTCGTCTCACCAGCGGTCTTCATTCGAACGAATATTTGCAGTGTGCGCTGGTGCTGCAGCATCCTGCCATCGCCGAGGGTTTCGGGCGCGAACTGGCCGCTCAGCTTCCCGCTTGCGATGTAGTGGTCTCTCCAGCTATCGGCGGTTTGCCCATCGGCCACGAGGTGGCGAAAGCCAAAGGCGCCCGCTTCATTTTTACGGAGCGCGATGCGTCGGGCAAGATGATTCTGCGCCGCGGATTTTCACTGCGGCCCGGGGAAGCTGCGCTTGTGATTGAAGACGTGGTCACCACCGGCGGCACCACTCGCGAAGTGATCGACGTCGCGACGGCGGCGGGGGCACGCGTACTGGCAGCCGGGTCGATCATCGATCGCAGCGGCGGCCGCGTCGATCTGGGCGTGCCGCGTGTCGCGCTGGCGACTCTGGATGTGGTCGCTTATCCTCCCGACTTCTGCCCCATGTGCCAGCAGGGGCTGCCGGTGGAAAAGCCGGGATCGCGCAACACCGCGTGATGCGCCACATCCGCATGACCGTCAGCTATGACGGGACTGAATACCATGGGTGGCAAGTGCAGCCGGGGTTGCCCACGATCCAAAGTGTTCTGGAGGGTGTCCTGGCGGAGATTGAAGGCGCGCCGGTAAGAGTGGCCGGGTCTGGACGCACCGATGCCGGAGTTCATGCCTTGGCGCAGGTGGCGGCGTTCACGTTGGTGAATCCTATTCCGGTGGATAATTTACGCAAGGCCATCAACCGTTTGTTGCCGCTCGATATACGCGTTCTCGAAGTTGCCGAAGCGGCGGCGGATTTTCATCCGCGGTATCAGGCCCACGCGAAGACGTACGAGTATCGCCTCTTTCGCGGCGAAACGTGTTCCCCGTTCGACCATCGGTATGTGTATCACTACCCCTATCCGCTCGACGAGGCGGGCATTTTTGAGCTCGCGCCGATGGTTGAAGGCGAGCACGATTTTTCGGCGTTCGCGGCGTCGGATGATAAAGACGAACTGGGACGTTCTAACGTCCGGCGCGTGTTTCATTCGCGAGCCAGGCGGTCTGGCGATTTGCTGATTTATAGCGTTCGGGGCAGCGGCTTTCTGAAGCACATGGTGCGCAACGTCGTGGGTGTGCTGCTCGAAGTGGGGAAGGGAAATCTCACACGCGCTGACATCGAAAAACGTCTGGACCCCACGTGTACGATCCCGCCGGGGCCTTCCGTTCCGGCGCTCGGCTTGTTCCTGGTTAGCGTGGAATACTGATCTCGCCTACGGGCACATCGGTGGATTTGCGGGAACGGCGCTCGACGAGTTCGACCAAGCCTTCCGCCAGTTTTTTCCCGACGTTAATACGATAGGGAAACCCGATCAGATCGGCGTCCTTGAATTTTACTCCGGGACGGGCGTCGCGATCGTCGAGCAGTGCGTCGTGACCTGCGCTAAGCAGGCGCTGATAGATTTCGCGGGCTGCTGCGAGGCGTTCTGGATGCACGGGAGTTACCACGACGTTGAACGGCGCGATGGCCGCGGGAAGCATGAGGCCGTCGGCGTCGCGATTCTGCTCGGCGGCGGCGCTCAGGATGTGCTCCGGCGTGTCCAATAAAGTCGCTTTCGAAAAGTGGAGTGGGCCGCTATTGGTGATCGACGTGTCTCCCGCGACTACTTGTCGCAGATCCGCGAACTCCGTTGCGAAGTCTTTGCCGGGCGTCACATTTCGCAAGTGGTAATCGGTGCGGTTCGCGCCCGCGATCATGTTGCAGCGGCCGCGCAGGGCTTCGTCGGCGATGATTGTGACGCCGCTCACGCCGACCGGGCCAAGCGAGCCGGGATCGGCTCCGAACCAGGTGCGGATTTCTTCTGCCTCGGCTTGCCGTGCGCCCGGCAGTTTCGCATGGCTTAACTGATGATCGCCGCGCAGCAGGATGAGCAACGGCTGGGCATCCCGCACCATCACCAGGCTTTTCATTTGCGAAGTCGCCGGCAAACCAGTGAAGTCGGAAATTTGCGCGATGGTTTTTATGCCGGGTGTGTGGAAATCTTCGGGCTGGAGGTCGCCTTCGGGATCGGGAACGGTGGGAGGCTGTGCGATACTGACGGCCTTCGCCGCGAGAGCAGCGTAGTTGGTCCCGCGGACTAGTATTTCGCCGCCCGAATCCGACTCTGCCACAAAATCTTTGCCCGCAGCGATGCAGGCTACGCCGCAGCGTTCGAGCGCACGCTCCTCGCGCAGGAGGGCTATGATCTTCGCCAGCGTGCGCTGTCCCAAGAATAAATACTCCCGGCCGCGCATGTATCCGGCGCGCACCAGCAGCGGATGATTATCTTCGCGCAAGGTGGCGATCGCAAGTTCGCTCCACAGCATATCTATTGTCATAGCATGTGGTGTGATAGCATCCGAAACATGACCAAGGCATTCGCCACCGCGCTGCTTCTGGCGGCGTCCCTACCGGGACAAACGCCCAATATTGACGACTTTTTTCGCGATTTTACCGCGACTTGGGTGCGCGGGAATCCTAACCTGGCGACCTCTTCGCGCTATTTCACGGGCGAGGAACAGGATCGCCTGGAACGCCAACTGACGCCGCAAACCGTTGCTTATCGGCGCGCGCGCATTCAGCTCGCAAAGCAGGGGCTCGAGCAGTTGCAGAAATTCGACCGCAGCAAACTCACTGCCACCCAGCGCATCTCCGCCGATCTGATGCAGTGGCAGTTGGAGACGGTGGTCGGCGAGGAACCGTACCTTGGCTACACCTTTCCGCTCGAACAGATGAATGGTGCGAACGTCAATTTGATTGAGAGTCTGACTGTTCGGCATCCGTTAGCGAACGAGAAAGACGCCGAGAATTATGTGGTGGCGCTGCGCCAGGTGAGCACGCGCATGGAGGAAGCCACCGCCGAAGCGCGCGCGCTGGCGGCCAAGAACGTCATCCCGCCCAAATTTATTCTGAACGCCACCATCAAGCAGATGCAGGGATTCATCGATCCGTCGCCCGGCCAGAACCCGTTCGTGGCGATCTTCGCGCAGAAGATGGAGGCGGCGAAGATTCCCGAGGCGCGCCGCGAAGCCTTGCGCAGCGAAGCGGAAAAAATCGTGGCAGTGGAAGTGTATCCGGTGTGGAAGAATGCGATTTCGACGCTCGAATCGCAACTGCCACGGTCGACAAATGACGCTGGATTGTGGCGTTTCAAAGGCGGTGCAAACGCCTATGCTTATTTCCTGCACCGTTACACGACTACGAATCTGACGCCGGAACAAATTCATCAAATCGGCCTGAACGAGGTCGCGCGGATCGAAAAAGAGATGGACACGATCTTCCGGCGGTTGGGGCGGACCGAAGGTTCAATCAACGAGCGCTCTGAAAAACTCAAGCAGGACATGGCTTATCCGTTAACGGAAGCGGGCCGCGCGAGCATCATGGTCGACGCGGACGGTATCTTGCGTGACGCCGAAAAACGCGCGGCGGTGTTGTTCGATAAAACTCCGAAGAGCCGTGTGGTAGTGCAACCGTTCCCGCGCTTTCGTGAGGCGAACGCCGCGGCCAACTACAACAGTCCGGCGCCGGACGGCTCGCGGCCGGGGGTGATTCAGATCCCGCTACGCCCGGAGATGATGACGAAGTTTGCTCTGCGCAGCTTGATTTATCACGAGGGCGTTCCGGGCCATCATTTCCAGATCGCCTTGCAGGTCGAGAACAAGGAGTTGCCGCGCTTCCGCCAGATCGGCGCGTTCGGTGGAATCTCCGCGCTGGTCGAAGGTTGGGGACTTTACGCTGAACGCCTTGCCGCAGAATCCGGTTGGTACGAGGGCGACCCCGAAGGCCAGCTCGGGCAATTGTACGATGCCTTGTGGCGCGCGCGCCGGCTGGTGGTCGATACCGGTCTGCACGCCAAGCACTGGACTCGCCAGCAAGCCATCGACTATGGCATTGAAGCTAGCGAAGTGGAGCGCTACGTGGTTTTCCCAGGGCAGGCCTGCTCTTACATGATCGGGCAATTAAAGATTGTCGAGTTGCGCGAGAAGGCCCGCAAGGCGCTGGGCGACAAATTCTCGCTGCGCGAGTATCACGACGTGGTGCTCGACACGGGCACTGTTCCGCTGGAGATTTTGGAACGTCAAGTAGACGCCTACATAGCCTCGGCGCGGAACCGCAACCCGTAGTCGGCAGGTCTCACATCGCGCACAATGGTTTGCCAGGGCGCATAACCGCGCTTGGCGGAATAGGCGTCGTCTTCGAACTGCAACGCTAAGTCGATGCGCGTGCCGGGCGCAAACTCGGCGGCGCGTTCCGCGAAATTCCAGGCCTTGGCGCGCAGCATGCGCCCCTGCGATTTCAGGCGCAGGAACACGTGCTTATCATTCTTGATGTCGGGGGGCGCCGCTACTTCGACTCCACGCGCGAGCAACGTGGGAGGCGGGTTGCCGAAGCCGAACGGCGCCAGGTTCAGTAATTCCGCGATGGTTTGATCGGTGATCTCATCGAAGCCTATTTCGGCGTCGATCTCGATTTCGGCCTCGAAATCCGCTGCCGTAAGCCGCGTGGCGGCGTAGGCTTGGAACTGCACGCGAAACTCATCCACCTGCGCCGCCAGCAACGTCACGCCCGCGGCCTGCCGGTGCCCGCCGAATTTTTGGAACAGGGCCGGCATGGCTTCGAGCGCGTCGAGCAAATGAAACGCACGGATGCTGCGACCTGATCCGTACGCCATGCCAGCGTCGAGCCCCAATACGAATACCGGACGGTGATAGCGTTCGACGACGCGGCTCGCTACAATCCCCACTACGCCGCGGTGCCAGCCTTCGCCCGCGAACACCAGTGCGGCGTCGCTGTCGGTCACGGGCTGCGCCAGGCACTGTTCCAGAATCGCTTGCCGGATGCCGTCTTCGGTTTCGCGGCGATCTTTATTCAACTCGTCCAACTGGGCGGCGATAGCCCGTGCGCGCTCTGGGTCGGACGTGGAAAATAGCTCGATGATGTCGCTGGCGCTGGCCATGCGTCCGGCGGCGTTGATGCGCGGTGCGATTTGAAACGCGACTTGCCGGGCGCTCGGAGTAGTGCCGGCTTCGATGCCAGCCACGTCCAGCAGCGCGCGCAACCCGGGATTGGTCACGCGGTCGAGTCCTTCCAATCCGCGCTTTACGATCACGCGATTCTCTCCGGTCAGCGGCACCACATCCGCTACCGTCGCGATCGCGACTAACTTCAACAGCGAATCGACCAAACGCTCCCGCCGTGTGCGTTCCCAACCGAGCGAAATCATCAAAGCTTCGGCGAGCTTCAGCGCCACACCGGCGCCGCACAGATTTTTCTCCGGATACGTGCAATCGCGCCGGTTGGGATTCAGCACGGCTAGCGCTGGCGGAAGCTCGGCTTCGGGCAGGTGGTGATCGGTCACGATGACGTCGATGCCTAAGCCGGCCGCGTGCTTTACCACTTGATTCGCGCGGATGCCGGTATCCACGCTCACGATCAGCTTCACGCCCAGTGCAGCGGCGTCTTCGACGGCCTCGCTTTTCATGCCATAGCCATCGCGAATGCGGTGCGGGACGAAGCAAGTGGCGCTCGCGCCGGCGAGGTCGAGCACCTTCTTCAGAACCACCAGCGCGCTGGTGCCGTCGACATCGTAGTCGCCATAGAGCAGAATCGGTTCCTTACGTTCGATGGCCTGAGTGAGCCTCGCGGCCGCTTTCTGCATGTCGGCCAGCAGAAAAGGGTCGTGCAAATCCGCCGCGGATGGATGGAGGAAGCGGCGCGCGGCTGCGGGATCGCTCAAGCCGCGCGCGCACAATACTCGGCCGGCGGGAAGCGAAATACTTAGGGCGGCGGACAGCGCGGCCGCACGGGCGGGCTCAACTTCTGATAAGATCCACTTCATTCGCGTGCTTTATTGTTACATTCGGGGATGTAACCTGAAGGTCGTTCCCGGACATCAAAACAGTGTACATGAGGGCGCTTGCAGTAATCGTAGTGTTTCTGGGCTCGCTTTCTACAGCGTTGGCGCAGACGGGGGTGGTTAAATCGGACGGTCAACCGTTGCCAGGCGCGACGGTGCGTGCGACTCAGGGCGAGCGCGTCCTCAGCACTTTGACGGATGCGAATGGCGAATTCCAGCTCGCGAATCTTACGCCGGGGACGTGGACTATCGACGTCGCCATGTTCGGTTTCGCGCCGCAACGGCGTGAGGTGCAGATCGCGGCGAACCCCACTAAGATTGATTTCACCTTGCAGATCGGCAACTTCGGAGCCGGGCGCGGAGGCTTTGGCTCGGGACGTTTTGGAGCGGGGGGGCGCGGCGGCGGTGCGGGCCGAGACGGTGCGGCTGCCGGCGGCTTTAATCGTGGGGCGAATCCGGCGAACGCTCTGAATGCAGCGGGCGCCGCGAACGCTCCGCCGGAGGCCGCGCCCGGCGCAACAGGGCAAGCGGATGCTGCGCAAGGGACCTTCCCGGACGCTGCAGCGCCGCCTGTCGATGTGGCCGCGCTGCAGCAAGCTAACGCCGGCGGAGCCAATGAATCGTTTTTAGTCAACGGTAGCCTTAGTAACGGGCTGCAAACCCAAGCCTCGGACTTCACGCCGGGCCAAGGTCCCAATGGCTTCGGCAGCGGCGTCGCCTCGGCGGCCGTGGGCGGCGCTCCCGGGCAAGGCGCGGCGGCTGCGGGACCAGGCGGAATCCAAGGCGGGGCGGGCGGTGGCGGATTCGGTGGCGGCGGTGGCGGATTTGGCGGCGGAGGACGTGGCGGCGGTGGCGGGGGCTTTGGCGGGGGACGTGGTGGACGCGGAGGCGCTGCGGGACGGGGCGGCTTCATCGGCAATCGCCGCAACGCCGGCCAGAACCAGATTCACGGATCGATTTTTTATACGACAGACAATTCGGTTACGGACGCATCGCCGTTCTCCTTGAACGGCCAAACCAACACCAAAGCTCCCTACGCGCAAAACAAATTCGGTTTCAATCTGGGCGGCCCTCTTGAAATTCCCAAACTGTTTCACTCCGGGAACACCTTCTTCGTCATCAACTACAACGGGAGCTTGGCGCGCAACGGCATGAATCTCACGGGCACAGTGCCGACTCTCGCCGAACGGGCCGGCGATTTTTCGGGAATCTCCACCGTGATCTACAATCCCGCGACCGGCCTGCCGTTCCCCGGCAATCGCATTCCGCAGATCAACCCCATCGCCGCGGGATTGTTGCAGTATATCCCGGTGCCTAACCAGCCCGGGACCGTCAACAACTACCGCCTGATCGAAGCCGTTCCGAATAACAGCCAGAACCTCAACGCGCGTGTGAATCAAACGCTGTCGCGCCGCGATCAACTCAGTTTCGGAATCAACTGGCAACGGCGCGATTCGCAAAGTCTGCAGAATTACGGTTTCATCGATCCGACGAGCGGCACCGGCATCAATGCCACCGCCAACTACCGCCACACTTTCGGAACTGGAGTTTTCGAGAACTTCACGGCGACTTTTAATCGCAACACCAATCTCACGACGCCGTTCTTTGCGAACGGCAGCGATGTGGCTGCTGCGCTCGGCATTCAAGGGGCATCCTCGAGTCCTATTAACTTTGGGCCGCCGACCCTCACCTTCACCAACTTCGGCTCGCTTACCGACGGCAGCCCTTCGCAAAGCGCCATCTACAACTTCGGGTTCACGGAGAGTGTGGCCATTCACCGCGGCAGAAATAACTGGACCTTCGGCGGCGGCTATACCCGCTACTTTCGCAATACAGTGACCGATGCGAACGGCCGTGGCACCTTCAATTTCACGGGGCTCGCCACCAGCGAGCTCAACGCCAACGGACAACCGGTTGCCAACACCGGTCTCGACTTTGCCGACTTCTTGTTGGGACTGCCGCAGTCCGATTCCATCCGCTACGGCAGCTCGAATACGTATTTCCGCACCGATTCTTATTACCTCTTCGGGCAAGACGACTTTCGCGTGCGCAACAATCTCACGCTGAACCTGGGCTTGCGCTACGAATACTTCGCGCCTTGGAGCGAAAAGTACGGCCGTATCGCCAACCTGGATATCGCGCCCGGCTTCACGGCAGTCTCGGTGGCAACGCCGTCGCAACCTGGCCTCTACAGCGGTGCTTTCCCCAGCGGCCTGATTAATCCCGACCGCAACAATTTCGCGCCGCGCGCGGGACTCGCCTGGAAGCCCTGGAATCGCAAAAATCACGTGGTGCGCATCGGCTACGGCATTTACTACAATCCCTCAATTTATAATCAATTCACATCCCGCCTCTCGGCGCAGCCGCCGTTTGCGCAGTCGACCACTGTCGAAACCAGCACTTTGAACCCGCTGACGCTAGCCACAGGTCTCACCGTAACTCCGGACGGCAAAACCATTCTCAACACCTACGCCGTGAATCGCAATTATCAGACCATGTACGCGCAGACCTGGAACGTCGCCTTCCAGTTTCAACTGCCTTCGGCGCTAGTGGGCGAGATCGGCTATCTGGGCACCAAGGGCACGCATCTCGACATTCAGGAAATACCCAACCAGGCTCCGCCGGGCGCGATCCTCACCGCCCAGCAGCGCGAGTTGATCGGCAACGCCACCGGCTTTATCTACGACACGCCCGACGGCAATTCCATTTACCACGCGTTACAAACGCGCCTGACGCGCCGCTTCCGCCGCAACGTTTCGTTTAACCTTCAGTACACTTTCTCGAAGGCCATCGACGACTCCTCGACGCTGGGCGGTGTGGGCAACACCGTGGCGCAAAACTTCAACGATCTCTCGGCCGAGCGCGGCCTTTCGAGTTTCGACCGCCGCCATGTTTTCACCGCGACTTCCGTGATTCAATCGCCGGTCGGTTCGAATGGTGTGCTCGCCAACTCCCATTTTTTCGAGACGGCGCTCAAGGATTGGACGCTTTCTCCCAGCGTCACTCTGGAAAGCGGCACGCCTCTGACGGCGCGCGTGCTCGGCAACCAGTCTGACATTGCAGGCACCGGGACCATTGGCAGCGGCCGCGCGGACGCGACTGGGCTGCCCATTGAGTCGAGCAGCGGTTTCTTCAATCTGGCAGCGTTCACCCTTCCACTGCCGGGCGAATTCGGCAATGCCGGGCGTAATACTATTCCCGGTCCCGGCCTGTTCTCGATGAATCTGTCGTTGCAGCGGACCATCACATTGCATGAGCGCACGCGCCTGCAAATTCGCGTGGACGCCACCAACTTCACGAACCACGTGAACATCACCGGCGTTGGCACGGTAGTGAACTCCATCACCTATGGAGTGCCGCTTTCCGCCGGCGGGATGCGCACTTTGAGCGCTACATTAAGGTTGAATTTCTGATGAAACGGGCTGTGTTCTTCCTGGTCGCTTCGCTGCTGCTCGCGCAGGACGCTACTTTCATCGTCGACACCAAACTTGTGGTGATCAACGTCACTGTGAAAGACAAAGCCGGGCGCCCCATCTCCGATCTGAAGAAGGAAGACTTTCAGTTGCTCGAAGACGGCGTACCGCAAAAGATCACGGTTTTTGATCGCCAGGATCTGAGCACAGAACCTCTGGCGCCGATGTCGTTTTCACAGCGTCCCCAGACGATCGAAGAGCGCGCCGCTGCGATCCCGCCCGGCACCTCCGTGAATCAGCAAGTCCAGCGCGATCCCAAGCGCTTTCAAGATCGCCGTTTGATCGGACTGTTCTTCGATATGAGCTCCATGCAGCCGCTGGAACAAGCGCGCGCGCAGGAAGCCGCCGTCAAGTGGATTCAATCGCAGATGACCGCAGCCGATCTGGTGGGCGTCATGACCTTCGGCAGCAAATTCAAAATGCTCCAAGACTTCACTGACGATCGCGATTTGCTGATTCAAACCGTGAAGGGCTTGACGCTGGGCGATTCGAGCGATCTGCAAGGCCTGGCCGCCACCGCCGCCGACGAAGGCGACGACAGCGGTTCCTTCGTCGCCGACCAAACTGAGTTCAACATCTTTAATACCGACCGGAAGCTGACCGCGCTCGAAGACGCCGCGCGCAAGCTTAGTATTTATCCGGAGAAGAAAGCCCTTATTTATTTTTCCAGCGGCGTCAACAAGACCGGCATCGAAAATCAATCGCAACTCAAGGCTACCGTCAACGCCGCGGTGCGCTCCAACGTTTCTTTTTATCCGGTAGACGCGCGCGGGTTGGTTGCCGAAGCCCCCGGAGGCGATGCCAGCGTGGCGTCGCCTCGCGGCACCGGCATTCTCACCGGCACCAGCCAGTCCGGCCGGCGCGCCACATTCAACGATTCGCAGGAGACGCTGTCGACGCTCGCCTCCGACACCGGCGGCAAAGCGCTGCTCGATTCGAACGATTTGACGCTGGGAATTCGCCAGGCCCAGGAAGACATTCGCAGCTACTACATCATCGGCTACTATTCGACCAACCCCGCCACCGATGGCAAGTACCGCCGCGTGCAGATCAAGCTCGCGAGCAACACGCAAGCCAAGCTCGATTACCGCAAGGGCTACTACGCGGGCAAGACCTTCGCGAAGTTCACCTCCGCCGATAAAGAACGCCAGCTCGAAGAAGCTCTAACGCTAGGCGACCCCGTCAGCGAACTGCCGCTGGCGCTCGAAGTGGATTATTTCCGCGTCGCCAAGGACCGCTACTTCATTCCGATTTCCGTGAAACTCCCCGGCTCCTCTATCGGCTATTCGAAGAAGGGAACGAACGAGACTAACTCGCTCGATTTCATCGGGCAGGTGCGCGACTCCACGGGCCACCTGGTCGGAGGCGTGCGCGATCAGATCAACGTCAAGCTAAACGAAGCCAACGCCGCGCAAATCGACCGGCGCTACATGCAATATGACAGCGGACTCACGCTCGCTTCCGGAAACTATAGTCTGACGTTTCTGGCTCGCGAAGGTTTAACCGGCAAGATGGGAACGTTCGAAACCAAGTTCACCGTGCCGGATCTAAATGCCGGCAAAGCGCTGCGCGTCAGCTCCGTGATTCTCAGCAGCCAACGCGAAGCAGTTAGCGCTGCGGTGGGTGCGGCCGACAACAACAAGAAGCTGCTGACCAACCATCCACTGGTCCAGGACGGCCAGAAAGTGGTGCCCAGCATCACACGCGTGTTCCGGAAGGATCAGACCCTCTATGTGTACTTCGAAGTCTACGATCCCGGCATCGATCCCGAGCAAAAAACGTCCAACGTTTATGCCGCGATCGAACTCCTGCAAGGCGCGCGCAAAGTCTTCACCTCCCGTCCCGTGCGCGTCGACAAGCTGACCACCTCACGCCCCGGCGTTGCGCCCTTCAGCTTCGAAATCCCGCTCAACCGTCTGCAGCCCGGCGAATACGTTTCGCAGGTGGACGTGATCGACCAACTGGGCCAGAAGTTCGCGTTTCCGCGGAGTTCGCTGGTGGTTCTGCCTTAGGCCGACAGATTCATTTTTGCGAGCAGCGCCGGATAGCGCGGATCGGAGCGAAGGTTCGCATAGGCGGGCGTGGTCTTTATCCCCAGCACCTGTGGGTCGCGCAGGGTAATCGCACGCTCCGCCCAGCGGACCGTTTCATCCATATTGCCGAGCAGCGAGTTCACGAGCGCCATCGCTCCGGCCGCTGAATACGAGTTAACTGTCAGTGCTTCGAGCTCGGTCAAAATTTTCTCGGCCTGCTCCCGGCGTCCCGCGACGGCGTAGACGGCGCCGGCAACCAATAGAGACATCGAATAGCGTCCATGTACCTGCAGCGCGCGCTCGGCCAGTGCCACTGCCTCGTCGGCGTGTCCCAGGCGTGCCAGGACGAAACTAAGAATGAATTGAGCTAGAAAGTAATCCGGGTCCCGCTCGAACACCTGCCTGGCCGCAGCGGCCGCCTCATCGTCGCGACCCACGAACATCAGAAGGTACGCGCGGCCGAAGTGGAAATACAGCGACAAGGGGTCTAGTTCCAGGGCACGCTCGATCTCGGCCAGCGCCTCGTTGAGCCGCCCGGTGGGGCGCAGACACCAATAGCCGTAAGAGAAATGCACGCCTGCCGCCGCGGGGTTCGACGCAATTGCACGCTGATAGTGCTGCTCGGAGACCCGCCAGTTGTAGTCCAGTTCGGCGCGGATCTGGCCGGCGATGGCGTGCGCTTCGGGCAGCAGTGCGTCAAGTTCGACGGCGCGCTGCGCCGCCTGGTCGCCGTGCGCCAACTCCTCGCGCGGGTCCAGACGGCCCACCGTCGCGTGCACGACGTGGTACTCCGCAAGCCCCGCGTAAGCCGGAGCATATTGAGGATCAAGCGCAATCGCGCGCTCGAAGCACTGCCGCGCGCGGCCAGCCGAAGCCGGTGTGAAATTGTTCAGATGATGACGGCCCTCGAGCGTGGCATCGTAAGCCGCAGCATTGGTAACCGCTCGTTTCACCAGCGAATGGCCCGTCAGGTTCAACTGCAACTGCTTGACGATGGCCGCGGAGATTTCATCCTGAATAGCGAAGACATCGGTCATTTCGCTTTCGTAGCGCTGCGACCACAAGTGCGTACCATCTTCGGCGCGGACCAACTGCACCGTGACGCGGATCTTTGGCCCCGCGCGGCGCACGCTGCCTTCCAGAATGCTGGAGACGCCCAGGGTTTCCGCGATCCTGCGAATGTCTTCATTCTTGCCTTTGAATGCGAAGGCCGAGGTGCGCGCGATCACCTTCAATCCGGCCACCTGGGTGAGCGCGCTGATGATCTCTTCCGCCAGGCCGTCCGAAAAATATTCATCTTCCCCATCCCGGCTCATGTTGGCGAACGGCAAAACGGCGATAGACGGCACGCGCTCCACCGGCGCTGGAACCGCTTGGGTCACAAGCGGAGCAGAGCTTGCAGAAGCGGGGGCCAGAAGCGCCTCCTTCACCTGCGCCATTAATTGAAAACGCTCCGCGGGTAATTTGCGCAGACACCGGGCCAGAATGTTTTCGAGAGCCGGCGTGGTCTGGACAGTCGACGGCTCTTTGTGCAGGATGGCAGCCATGATGGCAATCTGCGAATCCCCGGTAAAGGCGCGCCGTCCGCTGAGCATTTCGTAGAGCACTAATCCGAAGGAAAAAATATCCGAGCGCGCGTCGACCGCTTTGCCTTCCGCCTGCTCGGGCGACATGTAGGCGGCTGTACCTAGAATGGTGCCCGCCTGCGTGAGGCCGATGGTAGCCGTGGCGTCTGTCACCGCGCGCGAACCGCTGTCGCCGCTGCGGCTTAGTAATGCGAGCCCGAAATCGAGCAGCTTGATGCCCGACGGCGTAACCAGAATGTTGGCGGGCTTCAGATCTCGATGGGTGATGCCTTTGAGGTGCGCGGCGGAAAGCGCGTCGGCGATTTGCACCGCGTAACGCAGCGCAGTGTCGTGCTCCAATGGCCCGCTGAGCGGAGCACCCTCAATGAACTCCATCACCAGGTAGCCTTCGCCGGAAGCCAGCGTGCCGACGTCATAAAGCGCGCAGATGTTCGGGTGATTCAGCGCGGCAATCGCGCGGGCCTCGCGTTCGAAGCGGTCGCCGTGTTCCCGGTGCAGCGTTTTGATGGCGACCGTACGGCCTAGGCGCGTGTCACGGGCCTTGTAAACTTCGCCCATCCCGCCGGCGCCAATGGGTTCGATAATTTCATAAGGACCAAGGAGTTCGCTGGCGGAAAACGGCATACGCGGGACTCATTCAGTTTAACCCCAGCGAATACTTTTTGAAAAAGTCCACGGTGTGCTGCGCCACGTCCAGCGGATAAACGTGTCCGCCGTTGTGGATAATCGTCATCACCGGCGCGCCATCTTTCG
This sequence comes from Bryobacterales bacterium, assembly GCA_963710155.1. GTDB lineage: Bacteria > Acidobacteriota > Terriglobia > Bryobacterales > Bryobacteraceae > Palsa-187. The sequence continues at coordinate 120,807 of CAVPZQ010000016.1, forward strand.
ATTCATAGCGCGTGCAATACTGCCCGCAGGAGTCGCCTTTGCCCGTCGCTCCATTGGCCCGCCGCGCGGCTTCGATCGCTTCCTTCTGATCGGCGAACGCAATCTGCCGGTCTTCCGTGCCGCCCACGTGCAGCAGCGGCTTGGGCACCGTCAAGTGCACCGAAGGCGGGATCCGAGCGGCCACCGGCGCGAAGGCGGCGAACACTTGGGGACGCTCCGCCCACAGCAGGTAGGTGAAGTTAGCTCCGTTTGAAAAGCCAGTGGAGTAGATCCGCGCGTCGTCGACAGAAAACTTCTGGCGCAGCGTCTTCAGCATTTGATCGACGAACTTCAAATCGCGATCTCCGTCCTTGCCGCTTTCCACCTGCCATCCGGTGAGGCCATCGCGGGTGCTGGGCAGCCCTAGCGGGTACACCACAATCGCCTGCGCCCAATGCTGCTGCAAGTCGACACCCTGGAAATTGTCGGCTGAATCGCCGTGGCCGTGAAACGCTAGCACCAGCGGTGCTTTTCCCGACGCGGTCTTCGCGCTGGGCGCATACACGATCGCCTGCCGCTCCACGCCGTCGATTTTCCAGGTCATCATTTTGGATTCGTCCCAGGCGGCGCCGGCTACCAGCGCCCCCAACATCAGCAGCCTCGCCGTCACAAATCTTGCTGTCATTAGCCCAGACCCTTCTTCAAGATTTCAGCCGTGACCCGTTCCACTAAACGCGCGACCACCTCGCCCTTGATACTGGCAGCGACATGGCCGTTGTTACCCCAGGAGTGCAGAATCCGCTCCACCACCCCATCGATAACCTGATTTCGAATTTCTTTAGAAACTTTCTCTGGCAGCGGAGGATTTGCTGTGGCAAAATAGTGCTGCAGTTCCTCCCCCAGTTCGTCGCGCGCTTCGAGCGGAGCTGTCTCCCGTTTGAGGCGCGATTGCAGAGTTTGCAAAACGGCTGTCGTTTTGGCCGTTGCCTCTGTCAGTTTGGGTTCGAGCTTCTTCTCTGCCATGAAAAAACCTCGTCGCCCTCGATCTTACCCAATCATTACGATTGAGTCCATCGAACACGTATGCTACCATATGCAGGTCGATGATCCGCTGAGGCCCAATATATCGTGGTCAATGTGAAGTCAGCTATGGCTCGATTTGGGCTGGGCGCGGCCGCGGCGCCGCGCGACCCCCAGAATGACATCGAGTACATCGCATGGTTTCGCTTTCCGGTCACGTTTACGTATCTCGACAGCGCACCTGCCGACGCGGCACCGCTATTAACCACTAAACCATCCGCGAGCCTGGCTGCCGCAGCGCCGGTCATGACGCTGGTTGCCGCGGTTCCTGTGGCGTCCGCGCCGGTGATCTCCGGTGACGCTAGTTCGGCCGCAGCGGCGCAGTGGGAGATGGTGATCCCGAAGATGACGCGGCCGCCGTCCAGATCGGTGGTGGAACAGCTTCCCGCTCCGCCTCCGCCAGCTATTTCCGCCCCAACCGTCGCCGCGAACGATGAGCCCTCGAACGAGTACGTCCCGCCATCGCTTTTGCACGTTGCCCCGGATCAAAAGTTTCTCGAGCGCTACTGGCGGCAGATGGCCTTGGGCGCCGTCGCTGTCCTGGCGTTGGGCCTGCTGCTGTGGGGAAGCTCCGGCAGTGGCGCGTCGGCGCACAAACCGCCGGCGGAGTGGTCCCACCGCTATACTTCTCCGCCCGGGCGCTTGTTATCGCTCTACGAGCCCTCTCGTGGCGAATCGGATTACAGCGTCGAGTTCGGCTGGGTTCCGGATGCCAAGGGCGCGGGCATGGTGCTGCGCGTGCGCGATGAAAACGACTATTACGCGACGCGGCTCGTTCTGCAACAGCCGGCACCGAACCTGGAATTGGCCGAGGAACGCTTCAGCGTCGTAGGCGGAGTTGAAGGCACGCACTCGCGAAAAATCATTTCTCTCGCGAATCACGCGGGCCCGCTACAGATCCAGATGGATGCCATCGGCTCCGCGTTCACACTCTCCGTCCAGGGACATCCTGTGGATTATTGGAACGACGCCCAATTCAACTCCGGCGCGTTGGGTTTCTTCGACGAAAGCGGCGAGCGGCCGGAGGTACAGGGACTCAACGTGACCCTGATCAAGAAAGGGGCCACGCGCACTGCCGTGGCGTCGCTCCCATGAGCCAATTTCGTAAAGGCGCTCTCAAGCCGTCGATGAACGATCCGCTGCAGGCCGCGCTGGCCTTGCGTGCACAGGGCCGTTTGCAGGAAGCGCTCGAGGCGCTCGCCGTTCCCAGCGAATTTTCCGTCGATTTTTATATCTTGCGCGGCGATCTCGAACTTGAACTGGGGCGCGTCCAAGAGGCTGCCGAAAGTTACTCCACCGTAATCTCCGAGGAGGCCGATCACATTTACGCGCAGGGCCAGTTGGGCTTGTGCCAGCAGCGCCTGCACAACTGGGACGCGGCGGCGCGGGCCTTTGAAGCGGTGCTACGATTCGATGCACACCGCGATGAAATGCGGATCCACCTGGCCGGTTGTTTGCTGCGCCTGCAGCGTTTCGGAGCCGCTCTGGAATGCTTCGATAAATGCTGGTCTGAAGCGTCGCGGCGGCGGGCGCTCTTTGGCAAGGCCGTGGCCCTCCAGTTCCTGCGCCGGTTCGATGAAGCTGAAAACCATTACGAGCGGCTGCTGGCAATCGATCCTTATTCCGAAGAAGCGCTCGCGAATATGATTGCCATGGCCATGGAAGTATTCGAACTGGCCCGCGTGCAAAAGTATTCGCAGCGTTTGCTGGAACTGAACTCGCGCTCCGCGGCCGCCTGCAAGGGGCTGGCTCTCTGCGCCATCGAGCGCCGCGATTACCCTGCCGCTTCGCGCTATTATCAGCAAGTAGCGGAGCTCGAACCCGGAATCACGATTCCGCCCGAGGAAGCCGGCGATGCCGTGGAATATCGCATCAGCCGCAAAGTATTTGACAGTCTGGAAGAAGCCAGGCGGCAACAGAAATCCCGAGCGGCCCGCGCGGCAAGCGGCTCGCTCCCGAGGTAAAAAAATATATGGCACGATTGCGCATTCGAATCGAACTGAACCGGGGCGGGGTAGGCGTTCCGCTCCACAAACTCGCCAGCGTGGTGGAGGAAGCGCAGAAGTTTTTCTACCTGCTGGCGGAGGATATTCACGTCGACCAGACGCAAGGCGACTGGCTGGGTTTCGACTTTGGCAACGAGTCCTTGAACTTCACCGCCGAATTCGTGGGTCCGGTGACGGCCGAGCAAGTTGCGGCTTTTCACGCGGCCTTCGACGGCACCACTTCGCTGCGGCGGGCCACCATTGCGCAGTTCGCCCGCATCACGGAGTCGATCGAGCAGGATGAGCTCATCGGCTTCGGTCTATACATGCAGGATGATGGCAAGGAGCCCACCGAATGGCGCTGCCTCTCGCGCCGCGACGCCCTGCGCATCACCGAAGAGATTCAATTGTTGATCCAGGCCAGCGGCGAAGGCGGAAGCGAATCGCATTTGCCGGTAGTGACCAACACGGGCGCCGGCGCGCGCCTGTTTTCAGACCGCCGCGAGCGTGGCCTGGAATCCGCCAAGTGGGCTGCTTATGTGCGCGAAGTGGAAGCCAACATGGACCGGCGCCTCACGCGCGTCGAGAACGTGATCGAGGGCCAAGGCAGCCTGATCGAAGACTTGCACGTGAAGTCGACAGCCACCGAGGATAGCGTGCGCAAGCTGCTGACCGCGGTGGAAGGATTCTGCGCTCAGACCACGCGGCAACTGGAGGCGATCTCGGCTCCGGCTCCAGCGCAGCTATCCGCCGCCCAAATGCCCGAAGTCGCGGTGCCTGAAGTTGCATCGCCCGAAGTTTCATTGCAGGAAGTAACGCCGGTGGAAACTACCCTGCCCGAAGCCGCGCAAGCGGCCGCTGCCGCCGCTTCGGTCCCTTCGATCGTCAACGCGGCCCCGGCGCCTCTCTTCGAACCGTTGGCGATCCCCACTCCCGTGGTCGAAATCGCGAAGGAACCGGAGCCGGTTGCAGCGCGAGTCGCGATCCCGCCTCCGCCTCAGTCAGTTCCCCCGACGGCCTCCGCGTGGCAGGCTGCCGTAAAGCCTGCGTCAGAGCCCAAGCGCGACTGGCGATTCGCGGCGGGCTTCGTATTGGCGGGACTCGGCGTGGTGATCCTGGTCACTTGGACGTGGCAAAGTTTTTTCTCAGAGCCCGCCGTCCAGCGCGTTGCCGCCACCAGTAGCGCCACTCCGTCCTCGCCGGCCGCACAGCCCGCGACGCCGGTCGAGCAACCCGCCGCCCCCACCGTCACCACCGTGGCCCCGGCGCCTGCCGGCGGCCGCGTCACCATACAGGCTTCGGAGCTCACCTGGGTCTCTCTGCGCAACGGCGCCGGAACACCCATGCTGGCGCGCGTATTCAACGCCGGCGACACGCAGAGCTTCGACATGCCTGACGGAGCCACTCTGCGCATCGGCAATGCCGGAGGTCTCCAAGTGTCTCTCAATGGCACTCCGCTCGGCCCCATCGGACCCCGCGGCAAAGTCCGCGAGGTGGTGTTCAAGAACGGCTCGTATAAGATCGTGACGACGGATTAAAACGTCATTCCGATCTTCGCTATCAAAGACCGGGGCTCGAGAAAGTGCGTCCCGCTAAATGTTGATAGGAAGTTATAGAGCGCTTCCACGTTGGTCAGGTTCTGGATCTCGAGCGATGCTGTATAGCGCACGGTTCCTTCTTTGTGCAGCAGGTTGTCCGTGCCGATACCAAGGTTGAGTACGTTGCGCGGCTTTACGCGGTCCGGATTGTGATCGTCATTTTCCGCGCTCAGAAAAGGACCATAGCCGCCCTGCGGCAGCGTGATTAACTTGGACGTGACCACGCCTTCCGTGCCCCCCGGGCCAAGGCAATTCCTGATCGGGCTCGCGACGGTCGCGAATACTCCATTGCAGGCCAGTCCAATGGTGACCTCCTGATTGGGCGTGAGCGCCATCGCCGCGCCCGCGTCCGGCACGCCGCTCACCACCAGGCCGCTGTCGAAGCGATAGGTCAACGCCACCCATTCCGCGTTCTTCGGCCGCTGGTAGCGCAGGCTCATGGTCGATTGAAACGCCTGATCGTGATCGATCCGGAACACGCCACCGGCCAGCGGAGCGCCCTGCGGAATCAGGCCGCCATCCTCCGGCGGGAAATAGCGCGCGCGGGTGTGGCCGAAGGTCCAATACGCCTGAAAGCCTTTGAGATTGGTGGTGCTGACGCGCCCCGTAACGCCGTCGAGCTTGGAGTTATGCCAAGCGATCGGAAACGTGATGGTGGTGTTCAGCAGGGTGCTGAAGTCGAAGGAATTGTGGGTGTACTTCCAGAAGTAATCCGCGTCGATCAATAAGTATTTACCAACCGCCTGTTGAAAACCCGCGTTGAACTGATTGCGGAAGCCGGGCTCGATGGCCACCGCAGTCGAGCCAAACACGTTCTGCGCCAGGCCGCCCGCCCCGGTCGCGCTCGACAGCAGCAAGTTCTCGTTGAAGGGAGTCTCAAAGGTTCGCGCATAAGCCACGCGCAAAACCGTTCCCGTCTTCTTGATGTTGTAAGCGATGCCGGCGCGCGGCTGCGGACCGGTCTTCGAAACCAGCCCGTCGTAGATGTCGAAACGAAAACCCACGTTGAATAGGAAGTTGCCGGCCGTGATCGCATCCTGCGCGTACATCGCGTACTGATTAATGTTGGCGGCGGCATGGAAATTGAAGAGCTGGCCGCCGCGGCTCAGGTCGAAGGGCAGCAGGGCAGGGGAGAACGGCGCGCCGGTCACATGGGGATTGGTGGCAACGTTCGGCTGAAACCCGGCCGCGGTGCACTGCGCGATGGATGTCAACGCGGGATCGCCCACGGGACTCCCGTCGCTATTGATGCACGGGCTGTTAAACGTGGGATCGGTGATGCCGAATCCAAAATTCTCCAGCAAGCGGGTTTGCTTCAAGTCCACGCCGTACTTCAAGTTGTGGCGGCCTTTGGTGGTCGAGACATCCGCGCGCACGCCCCAATTCAGCAGTTGCCGGTTCTGGTTCTGCGTTGCGGGCGTGTCGTCGAAAGGATCGCGGCTGGCATAGTAGTTGAACTGATCTTTGCGAATGTAAGGATTCACTGTGATCAAAGTGTGCGCGCTCACCGTGTGTTGGTATCCCGGCGCGATGCTCCAGGTCAGCACGCGCTGATGCTGATCCTGCGACAACTGATCGTACGAGTTGGGATTTTGAATCCAGTTCCGCGCCGCAAACAAGTTGAGATGAATGGCGTCCCTGCCGGTCGGCTCATAATCCAGGCGATCGAAAACCGTCTGGTTGTTGCCGATGTCGTGGATCGGCGTGTATTCCGGCGTATCCAGAAACCGCCCGCTACGCACGCCGTCCGCCGCGATAAAGTTGCCGAACTTGGCGCTGCCGAAGCCCAAACCGACGCTGCCCCCGGCGGTTCCGAAGGACCCGTAGTTCGCCTCAACATTGCCAAACATTTTAGGCGCTCCCAGCCCCGAGCGCGTCGTGATCTGCGCTACCAGGCTGCTCTTATCGCCAAACTCGGCGTCGGGAGTGCCTGTCGTGACCTCCATACTCTGAATCGCGCTGGTCGGAAGCTGCGTCGAAAACACTTTGCTCTGCTGATCGCTAATGGGCTGTCCGTCAACAACGAAGCTAGCCTGCGCGTGATCGCCCAAGGGGTGGAACAATCCATTGCCGTCCTGCGCCACGCCTCCCGTGCTGTAGGTAATCGCCTGGCTCAAGCCGCTCCCGGGGCTGCCCGAAGGCAGTTTCAGGATCAGACTTCGATCTACGTCGATGTGTGCGGATGGATCGTTCTCCAGGATATCCGCCCCGGTTGCCTCCACCGTGACACTAGTCTGCCCACCCGCCACCGCCAGCTTCGCCTTGATCTGCACGGGAATCGCATTGCGCACCGAAACATCCTGCTCGGAAGTGTTAAACCCTGCCGCCGTAACTTCCATGTGATAAGGATTAGGTGGAATATTGGTCAGCCGGAAAGTCCCGTCCATCCCCGAAGTCGCCGATTGGCTGTAGCCGGAGACGCCGTTCTTGATCGTGACCTTGGCATCCGGCACGGAAGCGCCGCTCTGGTCCGTTACCGTTCCCTCAATGGTTCCCGCATTGCCGAGCGACTGCGCCCGCGCGCTCGTGACCAGCAATGCAACAAACGATAATAATATGAAATGTTTCAATGACATAACCTTCCTCCTCAAAAAAAATAAATACACGCCGGCCGGAAGGAATACACCGGTCGGCCCAAGAAAACAGAGGTTGAGGATAAGGTTAAGCGGGAGGCGCCCGGGAGGAATTAAAGGTGCGGCCGTCGTCGGAAGTGTAAGGGCTTACCTCGGCCGGAGTGTGCCACACGGCTAGTGCCAACGCCGCGAGTTGGATCGTGCTTACGGTGTGGAGTGCCGGAAAATGCCCGGCGTGACCGCCGGCGCAACAGCGGTCGTCCGCGCCATGGTGATCCGGTTGGATCTCCATCGCGCTCGCCGATTGCACTGCGGTGAAGCTCACCAGCACCAGCAGGACTAATAAAGCTCGCGCGAACTGGCGGAGTACACCCATGCCTAGATGTATCTTAGACGAAAGCCAGCGAATCTAGTTTCAAGAAATTCCGGATGTTAAAACGGAAGATCCGGCTGGACGTGCTGTTGCATCGCGGAGCGCGTCAGGTACGGATAGGGGTTCACCGGGCTGCCGCCCAAACGAACCTCAAAATGCAGGTGCGGCGCCGTCACTTTTCCGGTGGCTCCCGAGTAGCCCAGGACTTCGCCCCGGCGGATTTCCTGCCCGGGCACCACTTCGAATCGCGACAGGTGCGCGTACCAAGTGTGCATGCCGTTGCCGTGATCGATCGCTACCATCTTGCCATAGCCACCGAAGTACTCCGCGCGCGATACGATGCCGTCCGCCGCCGCGTGCACCGGGGTCCCCATGGCCGCCGAAATATCTACACCGGTGTGCAGTGCGCCTTCACCGGAGAAGGGATCTTCGCGTTCTCCGAAGCGGCTGAGCAGCCGCCCATTCACCGGCCACATGGTAGGCACGATGTTGGTCTGCCAGCGCCGCGCATAAAGATGATCGACACGCGAATAGCTGGCCGATTTCAGGAAGTTGTATTCTTCGATCGATTCTTTATAGGTAGGAACCAGCGGTCCTTCGTTGGCAATATCGTCCGCGCCTTCCAGATTCCGCTTCAGGCCCAGGGCAACGCTCACCTCGCTGGCCATCAATTGCAGGGACGCCAGTTGTTCCTTCTTTTCCGAATTCTCCTGCTGCAACTGCTGGTAACGGCTGCGCAGCGTCGTGACTTGATCCCGCAAGGCATTGTAGTTGGCCACTTTCCAGCTCATGCGCAGGTAGCTCGAAACCATCCCGAAGAGCGAAACCGAGCCAAACAGCGCCAGCCCCAAAACCACATACAACGCTTGATGGGGGACATGGATGCGGCGCAGCCGCCCGTGCAACGAATGAGCCAAAACCACTACGAAGTAATGCTGCTTCATTGATCTCCTAAAAATGTACCCAGAGCCATCACCCCAGGGGTTCCTTCCCCCGAATAGAAAACCTGGGCTGGAGATAACTTCAGACAGTCAAAAATGAATGAATCGTCATCATATCGAAACCATCGGGAGAAAGTCAATACAAACTTACACCTATGGGTAAATTTTTTTGATAAATCTTTTATTTGCAGACGCTTACGGGGTAATTTTGGCGGGCGCCACCACCGGTTTGGCAGCCGCCGCCGGCCTGCCGAATTTGGCTGGATCAATGGCCACGTTTGGCTTGACGTCGTCGAGAATGTAGGTGGATTGTCCGCCGGTCCAAGTCAACTTCCATTGGAACGGCAGCTTCACCCCCGCGACGGCGCGATAGTCGGAAAAATCGATCTCGACCGGCACCGGACCAACGATCGTCTTGCTATAGCGCACCGCCCGCGTAAGCAACCCCGTTTCCTTGTCGAAAAACAGCTTCACACGCGTGCCATTTAGCATCGCCTGAACCACTTGCACCGGCCGGTCGTCGATAGACGTCGTCGGGAACCCTGTGCGCCACGCCGTGAGCGCCTGCTTCAGGCCGCCGGGGAACGCCAGAATCGAGTCCAACTTGACGCCATCCAAATCTCCGCCCGGAACCAGTTCCAACACCGACACCGGTTTATCCGGTCCCATGATCCAGGCGTTGCGTCCATCGTAAGCAGTGACGCTCTCGCCATTTTGCGTGTGAGCGATCACCGTATGCTCGCCTGTCGCTTTCGCATAAAGGTCGACCGTGACCTTGGTGTGGTAACTGTCGAACCCTTCATAGCGTCCGCTCCCCGTGTAGCTCGTCAGCGCGCCCAGCCGCTCCGCCCCGCCAAGAACCTGAATGTAACGATCCAGGATCGCATCGACAGTCGGCCCCTTGAAAGCGCGTCCGCTGATTTCCACTTCGTTCGGATCATCGGGCGGAGGCTCGCTGTACTGCTCCATCAAACTAGGAACCACTTTCGGGGTCGGACTACCCCGGTGACAGGTGTAGCAAGTAACCGCCTCGCGCCCCTGAAACAGATTTTTGTTGATGGTGTTGACCACCTGAATCATCCGGCGAGCCGTCTGCTTCACCGGAATATCATCGGCGTACCTGTCCCAGTTTCCGAGCACTTCGTTGCCATGGCAATTCGTGCAGTTGTAACCCAGAGCCGCCGAGAAGAAACCCATGGTCTCCATGAACTGATTGACCGGGATTCCCTTTAGCACCTGGACGTTCTTAAAAACATCCTCCGCCATCAGCGTCTTTTGGGCCGGGGTCGGCTGCCCGCACAGCGGCAGCAGGGCGAGGAGCAGGCACACTCCGATTTTTGACTTCATCACTAGCGTTGCAGGTGATGATCCAGGTTCAGCAGCCGCTTCCCGTCATCTTCCTTGCAGGTTGGAGACTCTTCAATCGGATCATTGTTGGGCGGAATCACGCGCGCGAAATTGGTCCATGGTTTTGCGAGCACCCCGGGATCTTCCACCGTCGCTTGATACGCCAAGTTGTGTTCGGGAGTCAGCCACAGCCGCTCGATCACGCGCATCTTGTCCGAATGGAGGTAGCCTTCCTCGCCGAACCAGGTGTCGTCGACGAAGTTGGTGGACTCGACCACAAAGATATCCTTGTCCCAGTGCCCGATCGAATCTCCATAGGCCGAAGGATTCGCTTTGGCGCGATGTCCACGCCCGTCGGTGGGGATGATGCGGAAGGTGTCGCCCGAGATGTCCTCATAAAGGAAGATGGTTTCCGTCGGCAACTGAATAATCTTGCGCGGCGAGCCGATGCGCGGCGTTCCCGGCTTATCGCAGTAGAACACCGGATCCACTTTGCTCTCGTTCGCGGCGTTAAATTTTACCTTCTCCTGGAATTCAGGCTTATAGGAAGGAGCCTTGTCCCACGGCAGAGCGCCGGGAATTTCGTTCACGCGGTGGCGTATGCTGCCATCCCAATGGGTCCGCGTGACTTTGCCGTCCACCACCTTCACCAGGTCGCCGGGCGGGAGATCGATGCCGAAGGTCCAGGTTCCACTCAGATCGGGATGCTGTGGCTTTTGCTGAGAGAAGGCCAGCGTTGCGGTCAGCAGCACTGCGGCTAGATGAGGTTTCACGGCTATTCCTCCTTCTGGCTTTCGAGAGAGATTTGATTCCCGTTGGGGAACGTGATTTTCTGCAGGTATCCGTATTTCGAGCCGTCGATCGCTTTTACGATCTCCACGCTAACCGTCTCGCCGGTGGCGGCCGCGAAATCCGCGCGGGTCACGCCAACCTTAGTGAACCAGCGCGGCGGATTGCTTTTCGAATTTCCAGTTCTCGACGCTCCCGTCGTCACCCTTCGCGTCCATATAGACCACGATATGCGGGTTCACCCAATCCACCTTGGTGACGGTACCCTTGAGCGTGATCTTCTTCTTCATGTCGAAGATGGCTGACGGGGAGTGGTGGGCAAACAGCGAAACGCCGGGGACCAGTATCGCGGCACCCAGCAAAACTGCGTAGATTGGATTTTTCAAGCGAGTCCTCCCAAACCGGCCGCAATCAACTACGGCCAGTTAGAATCATAGTCAAAAGTGAGACGTGAGTCCAGGGTGTGGAATAATGTCAGAGGTCACCGACTTCCCTAGGAGGCAAATCATGGCGAAATCGAAGAAAAGTGTGGATCGCCGCAAGTTCCTCAGCGGTGCCGCCGGATTGATCGCGACTACTCCCGCCGCCTTCGCGCAGCGCGCGGCGGAGAAACCCGAAGCCACTGGCGGAGCCGTCGATGTGACCTCCAACGTGCGCTGCGGCGCCGACTTCATGGTCGATGTCTTCAAATCGCTCGGCATCGAATACTGCGCCGCTAACCCCGGCACCAGTTTCCGCGGCCTCCACGAATCCGTCATCAACTACGGCAATAACAAGGACCCCGAATTCCTCACCTGCCTGCACGAAGAGTCTTCGGTCGCGATGGCCCACGGCTACGCCAAGATTGAAGGAAAGCCCATGATGATCATGGCGCACGGCACCGTCGGCTTGCAGCATGCGTCGATGGCAATTTACAACGCCTACGCCGATCGCGTCCCGGTCTACATCGTCTTAGGCAACTTGCTCGACATCAACTACCGCCGCGGCTCAGCCGACTGGTATCACAGCGTGCAGGACGCAGCCGCTATGGTGCGCGACTACACCAAGTGGGACGACGCGCCCGTCTCGCTCTCGCACTTCGCCGAATCCGCCGTGCGGGCCTATGCGATTTCGATGACGCCGCCCTACGAGCCCATCGTCCTCGTCGCCGACGGCGCGCTACAGGAAGAACCCATCACCGAGAAGAATCTGCGCATCCCCAAACTAGTCACCAGCGCCCCGCCGCAGGGCGACGCTTCCGCCGTCAACGAAGCCGCGAAACTTCTGCTAGCCGCCGAGAACCCCGTCATCGTAGCCGGCCGCTGCGCCCGCACCCCTCACGGCATCGAACTGTTAGTCGAGCTGGCTGAACTCTTACAATGCCGCGTGCAAGACCAACGCCTGCGTATGAACTTCCCCTCGCGCCATCCGTTATACGCCCCTCCCGCCAATGATCCCATCACCGAATCCGTGCGCGACGCCGACGTCGTCCTGGGCCTGGAAGCCCAGGAAATGTGGACCATCACCCACAAAATGACCGGCCTCAATAAGTTCGGCATGGAATCCAGCTCCACCATGAAGCCCGGCGCGAAAATCATCAGCATCTCTGCGATCGAGCTCAACCACAAGTCCAACTATCAGGACTTCGGGCGCTACTCCGAAGTCGACCTCAGCATCACTGGCGACGCCGAAGCCACGCTCCCTTCGTTGATCGAAGCCGTGAAAAAACAAATGACATCCGACCGCCGCATCTCCCTGCAAGCCCGCGGCGCAAAACTCACAGAAACCCACCGCAAAGCCCGCGAACGTAATTTAGAAGCGGCTGCAGTAGGCTTCGACGCCAGCCCCATCGCGACCGCGCGGCTGGCAGCCGAACTCTGGGCGCAAATCAAGAATGAGGATTGGTCGCTAGTCTCGAACGACCGCTACACCAGCTATTGGTCGACGAAAATGTTCGACTTCAAGCACCACTACCAATACATCGGCGCGCAGGGAGCCGCCGGCATCGGCTACGGAGCCCCCGCCGCCGTGGGCGCCGCACTAGCGAATCGCAAACACGGCCGCCTGACCGTAAACATCAACTCCGATGGCGACCTCAACTACGCCCCGGGCGTCCTCTGGACCGCCGCGCATCACAAAATCCCGCTGCTCAACGTCATCCACAACAACCGCGCCTACCACCAGGAACGCATGTACATCCAAATGGTAGCCGCCAAACAAAACCGCGGCATCGACCGCGCCGACATCGGGACCTCGTTCAAAGACCCCTTTATCAACTACGCCAAGATGGCCGAAACCTACGGCATGTACAGCGAAGGGCCGATCAGCGACCCCAAGGACCTCGGGCCGGCACTAAAACGCGCGATAGCAAAAGTGAAATCCGGTGAGCCGGCGTTGGTGGATGTGGTGACGCAACCGCGGTGAGTGCACCTCAGACACCGATCATCATCCCGATCCGGAGTTCTCGACTTCCATATGGCCATGTGTCGTTCGCGTTTGCGACGAACCCGGAGGCCATTTCTTCGAGAAGCGCGTGAGAGGGCGGCGCTGACAAAATAGTTTCCTTCCCGAGATCCAATTTGTCGCATTCCCGGTTGGATATCAGTACAATGTTTCTCGTGAGCGAGCAAAAGAACATTAATTTAGCGTTTCTTGGAATCTCACGGCGAGCTGAATCCGTCGACCGTAAGACGCTGGTCCAGACATTCGTCGACTTGGGTCCGTTAATTCCTGTCCTGTCCTCCCGCGACCACCAAATCGTGTATGGGCGGCGAGGGACCGGCAAGACCCACGCGCTGCTGTTCATTACTGAACACCTTAAGGCCGAACAAGTAGTACCGGTGTATGTCGACCTCCGCAACATGGGATCTTCTGGCGGAATTTATGCCGATTCACAAATTCCATTGACCCAGCGAGCTACCAGATTGCTTCTGGATGTACTCGGAGCAGTGCATGAGAATTTGATGGATTATTTCATCACTGCGGATTTAGATTTAGCGACATTAGGGCCCGCATTGGACCGCTTCGCCCAATCAATTACGGAATTGGAGGTCGTGGGCGAAGTTCATCGTGAAACGAAACACGGAACCCGCGAAGACCGGGAGGACTCTTCTGCCCTCAAACTCGCGCTGCATGAAAAACCGGGAGTCGAGGCTAGCTTTACCGGCGCACAAAAGTCGTCCTCGCAACTCGAGAGTCGTTTGGAAGAGTCGGGTCAGGTAAGGTATCGAGTTCACTTTGGAAGTGTGGGCAAGGCTCTAAGTGAATTGGCCAAAGCGCTGAGTCCAGCCCGGCTCTTGGTCGCCCTCGACGAATGGAGCACTATTCCGCTGGACTTACAGCCATACCTGGCGGACCTGATAAGGCGGGCTCTGTTCCCCGTCTCTGGCATAACAGTCAAGATAGCGGCGATCGAACAGCGCTCAAATTTTAAGATCGGCTCACATGGGGATTACACTGGCATCGAAATTGGAGCTGATGCATCCGCCGATGTTGACCTAGACGATTATATGGTGTTCGACAACAATGCGGATCGAGCCCTCGAGTTCTTCCAGGAACTTCTGTTCAAGCATTATGTCTCCGAGGCGCTTCCGAGACCAGAATTCAAGGACTCCGACGCACTAATCCAGGCAGCCTTCACGCAGCGGAATGCATTCGAGGACTTTGTACGCGCCGCCGAAGGCGTACCTCGTGATGCGTTTAACGTTTTATCAATTGCGGCCCAAAGGAGCCTCAACGACAAGATTTCCATTCCCACCGTCCGCGTCGCGGCCCGCACTTGGTTTCAGCGAGACAAGGAAGGAGCTGTTCGATCGAACTCTGAGGCTGAAGAGCTCCTACACTGGATCATCGACGAAGTCATTGCGCACCGGCGGGCGAGGGCTTTCCTTCTTCGATCAAACGCGCGCAACCCTTTGATCGATGCTCTATTCGACTCCAGGTTGCTTCACGTAATTAAGAGGAGCATCTCGGGCCACGACGAGCCGGGAGCCCGATTTGATGTTTACAAGCTAGATTATGGATGCTATGTGGATCTATTGGCGACCACCAAGGCCCCCGATAAGTTACTCGACTTAGAAGATCCGGGCGCCTCGGTCAGCGTGCCATCCGATGACTACAGAGCAATACGCAGAGCGATATTGGATCTCGACCAGTTTCAACAACGTGTTCGAACGCTGCCGGTCAATCCTGTAGCCATCTGATCCCGGATCACCCCATGGACTTCGGCTACTTCACCCTCAGTGACAACCACTACCTGAACAACACTCGAGCCCCCCAACCAGTTCGTCGCCGACATCCTCGATGAAGCTGTCTACGCCGAAGAGGTCGGCCTCCATTCCGCCTGGATCGGCGAGCATCACTTCAGCACCCTGGGCGTGCTCTCCTGCCCCGACTTGGTCCTCGCCAACGTCGCCGCGCGCACCACCCGCATCCGCCTCGCCCCCGCCGTCACCGTGCTGCCGCTGCATCATCCCATCCGCGTCGCCGAGCAGTGGGCCACGCTCGATCTGCTCAGCGGAGGCCGCGTCGATTTCGCCGCCGGCCGCGGTTATGACCGCCGCGAATACCTGCCCTTCCATGTGAATTTCGACGACAACCAGTCGCTCTTCGAAGAAGGCATGGAACTGGTGCGCCGCCTGTGGGCGAGCGATTCCCCGATTTCGCACCACGGCAAACACTTCCAGTTCGACAACGTCGGCATCACGCCCAAGCCCGTGCAGCGCCCCATCCCGGCCTACGTGGCGTCGTTTTCGCAGCCGTCGATCGAGCTTGCCGGTAAGCTCGGCTGTGGCTTGATCGTCGCGCCCTTCGCCGCCGCTATGAGCTTTGGCGGTCTGGAACAGGTTGCCCAGCTCTACAAAGATTCCTGCGCCCGCCACGGCCAGAAGCCGCAACGTCTGATGTGCAGCTACTTCACGCATTTCGCCGACAACAAAGCGGAAGAAGACGCCGCCCGCGCCCGCCAGATTCGCTATTACAAAGAATGCGTCATCGCCGCCTTCCCCGGCGATCCCGCCAAAGCTCCGCCCAGCTACCGCTACTTCATCGGCATGGTCGAGCGCCTGCAAAAAGTGCAACCCGAAGACCTCACCGAAAACTCCGTCCTGCTAGGCACCCCCGCGCAAATCACCGAGACGCTGAAAAAGGTAGAAGCCGCCGGCTTCGACGAAGTGATTCTGTACTTCAACGTCGGCCTCAAGCCGCACACCCAAGTGAAAGAAGAAATGTCTCGTTTTATGTCCGAAGTCGCCCCGGCCTTTGAAGGTAGCCACCGCGCGTACTCCGCCTAGTACATTTGCGCCCGTGACATAATGGCAACTGACCCGAAGCAGGAGGCCTAAATGTCCGACTCTAACAACCCCGCTGTTACTAATACGGACCGCCGTGGATTCCTCAAAGGTGCGGGCGCAGCCGCCGGTTTAGCCGCTACCGCGCCCATCGCTCTAGCCCAGCAAGCCGCCCTCAAACCCGAGACCGCGCCGGCTGTTGACGTCACCTCCAACGCGCGCCCAGGTTCCGATTTCATGGTCGACGTCATCAAGTCGCTGGGCATCGAATACTGCGCCGCCAACCCCGGCTCCAGCTTCCGCGGGCTCCAGGAATCCTTCATCAATTACGGCAAGAACACCAACCCCGAGTGGCTTACCTGCTGCCACGAGGAATCGTCGGTCGCCATGGCCCACGGCTACGCCAAGATCGAAGGTAAGCCCATGATGATCATGGCGCACGGAACGGTCGGGTTGCAGCACGCTTCGATGGCGATCTATAACGCTTATTGCGACCGCGTGCCCGTCTACATCGTGCTCGGCAATATTCTGGACGTGAACTACCGGCGCGGCACCGCCGAGTGGGTCCATAGCGTGCAAGACGCCGCCGCGATGGTGCGCGATTTCACCAAGTGGGACGACACGCCGGTCTCGCTCTCGCACTTCGCCGAATCCGCCGTGCGTGCTTATAAGATTTCGATGACGCCGCCGTATGAGCCGGTGGTTCTGGTCGCCGACGGCACTTTGCAAGAAGAGCCGATCACCGAAAAGAACTTGCGCATCCCCAAACTCGCCGTGAGCGCCCCGCCGCAAGGCGATTCCGCCGCCGTGGCCGAAGCCGCGAAGCTATTAGTCGCCGCCGAAAATCCCGTGATCGTAGCGGGCCGCGTGGCGCGTAGCGCCAAAGGCATCAAGCTTCTTGTCGAGTTAGCGGAAGTCCTGCAAGCGCGCGTGCAAGACCAGCGCATGCGCATGAACTTCCCGTCGGCGCATCCTTTATATGGCAACCCTGGACCGCAGGTGGCGGGTCCGAACCTGTCCGACGCCGACGTCATCCTTGGTCTCGAAGTGCAAGACTTCTGGGGCATCACTCACAAGATGACCGGCCTCAATAAATTCGGGATGGAAGCGCATCCCTCGACCAAGGACGGAGCGAAAATCATCAGCATCTCCGCGATCGATCTCAACCACAAATCCAACTATCAGGATTTCGGACGCTACATGGAAGTTGACCTAGCCATCACAGGCGACCCCGAAGCCACGCTGCCTGAACTGGTCGAAGCCGTCAAGAAACTGATCACTCCCGACCGCCGCCGCGCCCTCGACGAACGCGGCAAAAAGATCGCCGAGATGAACCGTCAAGCCCGCGCGCGCGACCGCGAGCTCGCGGCCATCGCTTGGGACGCCAGCCCCGTAAGCACCGCACGTCTCTCCGCCGAACTGTGGGGACAAATCAAGAACGAAGATTGGTCTCTCGTTTCGAACGACCGCTTCGTGAGCTCCTGGCCCACGCGCCTGTGGAACTTCAGCAAACCGTACCACTATATAGGGGCGCAAGGAGGCGCCGGAATCGGCTACCAAGCCCCCGCCGCCGTGGGCGCGGCCCTGGCGAATAAGAAACACGGCCGCCTGTCCGTCAGCATCCAGTGCGACGGCGATCTGAACTACGCCCCCGGAGTCCTGTGGACCGCGGCCCATCACAAGGTTCCCTTGCTCACCGTAATGCACAACAACCGCGCCTATCACGAGGAGCGCATGTACCTGGCGCTGCTCGGCGCGAAATACGATCGCGATCTAGGCCGCTCTGACATCGGCACCGCGCTCAACGGCCCGAACATCGACTACGCGTCCATTGCGAAAGGCTATGGCCTCTACGCCGAAGGCCCGATCACGGATCCCAACGACCTGGGTCCCGCCCTAAAACGCGCCATAGCGAGAGTGAAAGCGGGCGAACCCGCGCTGCTCGATGTGGTAACGCAGCCACGCTAGGAGATCATTCATGAAAACATTTCTGATTCTGTTCGTGGTTTTTTCAATTACCGCCATCGCCCAAACCAAAGAAGGCGACACCGCCAACGGCAAACGGCTGTTCGAGCGCAACGGCTGCTACCAATGCCACGGCTACGTCGGACAAGGCGGCACCGCCGGAGCGCGCCTCGCTCAAACCAAACTGCCGCTGGTAGCCTTCACCGCCTACGTACGCAATCCCGCATCCGGCGGCATGCCTCCGTTCCGCGCAAAAGTCATGTCGGACCAGGAACTCGCAGACGTCTACGCGTATATCAAGACCTTCCCGGAACCCAAGCCCGCCAGAGATATTCCGTTGTTGAACCAGTAGCGTGGCTACCAAGCCCGTACTCATCTTCGACGGCCACTGCGGCTTCTGCCGCATTTGGCTCGACTATTGGCGTCAGCTCACCGGCGATCGCATCGAGTACCTCGCGTCCCAGGAAGTAGGCGACCGCTTTCCGCAAATCTCTCGCGAAGCTTACGCGAAGTCGGTACAGTTGGCACGCCCCGACGGTACCGTTGCCAGCGGCGCCCGCGCGGTGTTCGAATCGCTAGGCAAAGAACGTCTCTATCCGTGGGTCGCCGCGCCCAGCGAGCTCGCCTATCGCATCATCGCGCCGCGCCGGGACTTGTTCTATCAGCTCACGCGCTTCACATTCGGCACACGTATTGAGCCCACCCGCTTTGCCGCCGTCCAGTGGCTGTTCCTGCGGGCACTGGCGCTCATCTATGCCATCGCCTTCGGGTCGCTCGCACTGCAAGTCAGTGGCCTGCTAGGCGTGCGCGGCGTGGTCCCAGTGGTCCCGTTCCTGGCGTCGGTCGAGCGCACCGGTTCCGCGCTGCGCTTCCTGGCCGTCCCCAGCCTGTTCTGGATCGCCGCTGATGACACCACCCTGGTCGTGCTGTGCTTCGCCGGCATGGTCTTCGCGGCCATGCTGTTTCTCACCGGCTTCGCGCGCGGCAGATTCGAGCGCTTCATTCCCATATTGCTCTTCATCCTGTATCTGTCCTACGCCTCAGTCGGCCAGGAATTTCTCTCCTTCCAATGGGATTCACTCCTGCTCGAAGCGGGATTCCTCACGATCTTTCTGGGACAAAACCGCGTGGTGCCATGGCTCTTCCGCTGGCTGGTGTTCCGCTTGTACTTCCTGTCGGGCGCCGTCAAACTCTTGAGCGGCGATCCCACTTGGCGCAACCTGTCGGCGCTCAGCTTCCATTGGCACACGCAGCCGCTGCCGACCGTGGTCGCCTGGTACGCCGACAAGCTCCCCACCGGCTTCCAGCATTTCGCCACCGCCGCGACTCTGGTGATCGAAGTAGGCATGCCGCTCCTCATCTTCTTCCCGCGGCGTATGCGTATGTTCGGGGCGTGGTGCCTGATCTTCTTGCAAGTTTTAATTTTTATTACCGGTAACTATACCTTCTTCAATTTGCTCACCGTCGCGCTCACGCTGTTCCTGTTTGACGATCAGGCGCTCGCCCGCTTTGTCCCCGTGCTCCACCGCGACCGCATCGCCGAACGTGCAGAGGACCGGCGCGCTCCCTACGTCGCGGCGGCCGTCGGAGTCCTTGTCATGGTGCTCAGCCTGTCGCACTTGGTCGAAACCTTCAACGGCCGCCTGCCCGCCGCGCTCAACGCCCCCTTCCGCTACGCGGCGCCGTTGCAGATCGTCAATACGTATGGCCTGTTTGCGGTGATGACCACCGAACGCATCGAGATCATCCTCGAAGGCTCGGCCGACGGCCAAACATGGAAACCTTACGAGTTCAAGTACAAGCCCGGCGACATCAACCGCGCGCCCGCCTGGGTGGCTCCTTACCAGCCGCGTCTCGACTGGCAAATGTGGTTCGCGGCGCTCAGTAATTACCAAACGAACCCATGGTTCGTAAGCCTAACTCTGCGCCTGCTCGAAGGTTCGCCCGACGTCGAGGCGTTGCTTGGCAATAACCCTTTCCCCAACCAGCCGCCCCGCTACATTCGCGCGATGGCTTATGAATATACCTTCACGGATAGCGAAACCCGCCGCCGCACCGGCGCGTGGTGGAAGCGTGTACGCGTGGTTTATACCTCCCGGCCGTCGGCTTGCGCTCCGCCGGGTCGCAGTGAACGGGCGCGCCTGTAACCTGAACTGATCGGTGGAGGTCTTAACTACTGGATGAGGACGATCCAAAGCACTGCCGCACTCGTCGTGTTTGTGCTGGCGCCGGCCGCGCTTCGCGCAGGACCAGGCCACCGGCCGGGCTCTCGGCGTGGTGACGAAAACGGACGCCGCCGCGCGCCAGCTCACGCTCAAGACCGATACGGGTGAGGTGGCGGTCACGGTGGACCCCAAGGCCAAAGTGGTCCGCGTAGCGCCGGGCGCAACCAACTTGACCAACGCCGCGCCCATTGAACTCACCGAGATTAATGTTGGCGACCGCCTGCGGGCCCGCGGCCGCATCGCTGAAGACAAATCGTTGGCGGCCCTCGAAATCGTTGTCATTTCACAAAGCGACATCCAAAGCAAACAAGCAGCCGAGCGTGCCGATTGGGATCGTCGCGGCGTTACCGGTATCGTCGCCGACGTTGCTGCCGATTCGTTCACTATCAACGTGCGCACGCTCGCCGGCGTGAAGCCTGTGATCTCAAGCCCGCAGCCAATGCTGTCATCCGCCGCTACACTGCCGATTCCGTGAAGTTTGCCGACGCGAAACCGTCTAAGCTTTCGGAAATCCGCAAGGGCGATCAGGTGCGTGCCCGCGGCAACAAAACGCCGGACGGCTCCCAGATGACCGCCGATGAGATTGTGTCCGGCCAATTCAAGATGATCGCCGGCCTGGTGACCGCGGTGGATCTGCAAGAAAACTTGGTCCGGATTAACAATATCGAGACCAAGAAACCGATGACCGTGAAGATTTCCGCGGATACTACGCTCAAGAAGTTGCAACCGAAGTTAGCGCAAGTGATCGCGAATCGTTTGCACGGCGTGGCGCCTGGCGAAGGCGCCGGTCCCGGGGGCGGTCCAGGCGGTGGTCCTGCGGGCGGCGGCAGAGGACCCGGCGGACGCGGCGGCAACGGCGATCTACAGTCGATGATCGATCGCACTCCCGCCATCAAGATCGCGGATCTTATGACCGGCGATGCCATCATCATTTCGAGCGTAAACGGCGTCAATCCCGAGCAGGTCACCGCCATCACTCTGCTCGCCGGCGTCGAAGCGATTCTCACCAAGCCCGGTACGCGCGAAATGTCTCTCGGCGATTGGAACGTGGGCGGCGGCGCCGACCTCGGCGGCTTCGGCCAATAGGCGCGCATGTCCCTCCTCCAACGATCCGTTCTCTTTTTGCTACTGGCCGCTGCGACATTGTTCGCGCAAACTACAGCCAATCTTCGCGGAACGGTCACCGACCCCTCTGGCGCTGGCGTCCCCGGAGCTAGCGTCACCGTGACCGGTTCCGGAGGACTGGTACGCGTCGCTAAGACCGGGAACGATGGCGCCTACTCGATCACCGGCTTGCCTCCAGGAACCTACACTCTGCGCATCGGCGCCACTGGCTTCTCGCTGTTCGAAAGCATGCAGATTGAACTGACGGCCGCGCGCGCGACCACCGCCGACGCGAAGCTTTCCATCGCTGCCGAGAAACAAGAGGTTACCGTCGCCGAAACCACGCAACTGGAGCTCGATCCTTCGAAAAACGCCGGTCAGTTGGTACTCAGCGGGCAGGATTTGGACATGCTCTCCGATGACCCCGACGATCTGCAAAACGATTTGATGGCGCTGGCGGGGCCGGCCGCGGGCCCCAACGGCGGACAGATCTTCGTCGACGGCTTCAGCAACGGACAGTTGCCGCCCAAGGATTCAATCCGCGAGGTCCGCATCAATTCCAATCCTTTTTCCGCCGAGTTCGACAAAATCGGCTTTGGCCGCATCGAGATCCTCACCAAACCCGGCACCGATAAACTACGCGGCACGGTTTTTTACCAAATGGACGACGGCGCGCTCGATGCCCGCAATCCCTTTGCGACCACCAAGCCCTCCTTCCTGACCAAACAGTTTCAAGGCAACCTCAGCGGCTCCCTGAATAAGAGGACTTCTTTTTTCCTGGATTTTAGTGACCGGCAGCAGGACGAACAGGCGCTGGTCAAGGCCACCATCCTCGGTCCTGATTTCCTGCCGCAGCCGTTGACGGAGAATGTGCCGACGCCCAACTCGCGAATTTCGGTGAGTCCGCGTATCGATTATCAATTGAGCTCCAAGATCACCTTGCAGGCGCGCTATACCTGGACGCGCGTGACCCAGGACGACACCGGCGTCGGCGGATTCAATCTTCCGGCCGAGGGCGTCAACAATGAGACCACCACGCAATCCGCGCAATTGACCGCCACCTGGGTGGTGAGTCCCCAGGCTATTAACGAAACCCGTTTTCAATATACGCGTTCAGGGAATTCACAGACTGCCACCGCTGGCGCTCCCACCATCAGCGTGAGCGGATACTTTACCGGCAACGCGGCCGAGCAGGGGCCGCAGTTCACCGACCAGGGCACTTACGAACTGCAGAACTACACATCTGTCAACAAGGGCAAGCATTTTGTGAAGATCGGCGCGCGCTTGCGAGTTTACCGCGAGGCCGATTTCGACAACACTAATTTCAACGGAATGTTTGTGTTCTCTTCCATCAATGCCTATATCGCCACCCTGCAGGGCATCCAGCAAAGTCTAACGTTCCCGCAGATCGTCGCCAACGGCGGCGGAGCGATTCAATACGTGGCGGTGGCCGGCAACCCGCTCTCGCGCGTCGACCAGGTGGATGTCGCGCCCTTCATTCAGGATGACTGGCGCGTGATTCCCAGCCTCACGCTCAGCCTGGGACTGCGCTACGAGGTGCAGACCAACATGCACGACAAAGGCGACTTCGCGCCGCGCATTGGCGTGGCCTGGGGTTTGGGCGGAGGACAAGGCCGCTTGCGTCAGCCGAAGCTCGTGATCCGCGGCGGCTTCGGCTTGTTTTACGACCGCTTTGCTCTGGCGCAGGTGCTAAACGCCGAGCGCTTCAACGGCGAAGTCCAGCAGCGCTACGTGGTGCAGGACCCGCAGTTCTTCTTCACCAGCGGTACCGATCCGCTGGCGTTTGTGCCGCCGGGTCAGGCGGTCACCAGTTGGAACATCGATCCCGGCTTGGTGGCGCCGCGTATTATTCAAAGTGCGATTGGCGTCGATCGCCAGTTGCCCAAGAACATCACCCTTTCGGTGAACTACACCGATTCGCGCGGAGTACACGAATTGCGGACCGTCAACATCAACGCTCCCTTGCCAGGGACCTTTCCGGCGAATCCCATCTATCCCATGGGCAACGCCAATCCCCTCTACGAATATCAATCGAGTGGCCTGTTCAAACAGAATCAGTTGACCACTAACATCAACGCCCGCTTGAGCGCGCGCTATTCGCTGTTCGGCTATTACAGCTTGGGGCACGCTCACTCGAACACCGATGGCGTCAATACCTTCCCCGCTAATAGCTATGACCTGTCGAGCGAATGGAGCCGCGCCGCCTTCGATGTGCGCCACCGCGTGTTCGTCGGAGGCAGCATCGCGGCGCCCTTGGGTATCCGGCTGAACCCGTTTTTGATGTTTTCGTCAGCCGCTCCCTTTAATATCGTGGTCGGTCAGGATCTGAATGGCGACACCATTACCAACGACCGTCCGTCGTACGCCACGGCGGCGGACATTCAAGCCAGCAACGCGGCTGTAGCGGCCGGCGGACGTCCTTTTGTTTTCGCTACGCCCTACGGTTTTCTGAATACCAAGCCGACCCCCGGCGAGACCATCATCCCGCGCAACTTGGGTAATGGATTCGGCAGCTTGAACCTGAACATGCGTGTCAGCCGGACATGGGGCTTTGGAGAAGCTACCACTCGCGCGCCCAACGCCCGTCCTGGCGGTGGGGGCGGCGGAGGTGGCGGCGGACGAGGAGGCGGAGGTCCACGCGGAGGGTTGGGCGGTGGTCCTGCCGGCGGCGGTCCTGGAGGATTAGCGGGCGCCGCGGCCACCCGGCGCTACAACCTGACCGCCAGCGTCGAAATCCGCAACGTTCTGAATTCGGTCAACCCAGCCGCGCCCGTGGGAACGTTAGGCTCGCCGTTTTTCGGCGAAGCGCAAGGCATCACCAACGGCTTCGGCGCAGGCCCCGGGGGCGGCGGAGGTGGAACCCAAACCGCCAATCGCCGGCTGGAACTGCAACTGCGCTTCACCTTCTAACTAAACTTACTGCCACTGCCAGGATGCCAGCGGTGTGATCGCCGTGAAACTGCCGTTCAAGAAATGCATCGCCAGCAGGTTTATGTAAACGCCGCTGGTAGACACTTCGAACGTCCCCCGCAACCCAATCAACTGCGGATATTTTTGCGTGAGTGTGAACGCGTTATGGCCCAAGCCTACTAGTGTAAAGCTGTCGGTAAGCAACGGATTGCCGCTTTCATCGCGGAATACCAAAGAAATCACGCCGGAGGTCCCGGCCGTCTGGTTGACGATGGCGAACCCAGTGGCCGCGCCGTTCAGATGATCGAAGGGCATTTCGAAGTGGCTGCCTAAACCGGTATCGAGCGCCTCGGAAGACTCATAGTTCGGCTGGCCGGAGATCACACGCCGGAAAATAGCGGTGCCGCCGATGGTACTGGGCGTGTCGAGGTAGGCCCATCCCTCGGTGAGCGGCACGGCTGTTCCGGTGGTTTCGATGGTCATCGAGCCGCGCGCGGCCAATGTGGCCGTAATGGTCGACGAAGTTCCCGAAGTGGTGGGGAACGCCACGGAGTCCCATCGTCGGCATAGAACCGCAGCGTGAACGACGCCGCGCTGCTATCCAGGTTCACCACCGTGAAAATGGTCTTCCAGCCGTCCCCATCGACCACGTGCGGAATTACGCTGGGGCCGCCAGGAATAGTCTCGGCCGCAAACGCCTGCACGCCCAGCAGGGCCATACACAACGCCAGTTTCATGTGAGCCGCCTCCGCTTCAACTTTAACGCAGGGCTTCCGTTTTACGCAGAGCTTCGCTGGAATCGGTGGTCACTTTGCGGATGTCGACAAACTCGTAAGCGCCGACGCCGGCGGGCGCCGAGAAGCGAGTCACGCGATGGGCGCCCCGTGTGATGAAGTGCAGACCCCACACGCCGTCGCCGAGCAGGTTGTGAAACTTATCGCGGAAGCCGATCATCACGTATACCGAATCGATGGTGTAGGGGCAAGCATTGGTCCAATCGGCCCAATAGTGGTCGCCATCCATGCGCGTGAGCGAGTGAACCTGGAAGCATTCGGAGACCGCCGGCTTGTCGCCCGCGAGAGCACCGATGGCCAGGAACAGGAGTAGCAGAGCGCGTTTCATCAGGGAGGTCTGATCAGCATGCCACGCCCGGGGTGCCCTTGTCAAAAGGTGGTTGCGAGTACCATGGTGTCGAGGGAAACGATGAAGAAAATCGACGCCGACGACTTTCGCGTCCATGCCGGGAAGAAGATCGATCTTAGCAAGTGGCCGACGAGAGTGAAGCCGGTCTACGGTTCGAAAGAGGAGTATAAGGCACTGATCGCCGAGCATATCGAAAAGTTGAGCGCGCGCCAGAGCTTGCTTTACGCCTCGAACCGATACTCACTGCTGTTGATCTTTCAGGCGCTGGATGCGGCCGGCAAGGACAGTGCTATTAAGCACGTGATGTCGGGCGTAAATCCGCAAGGGTGCCAGGTTTTTAGCTTCAAGCATCCCAGCGCCGAGGAACTGGCCCACGACTTTCTGTGGAACGCCACGCGACGTCTGCCCGAGCGCGGGCACATCGGCATCTTCAACCGCTCCTATTACGAAGAGGTGCTGGTGGTTCGCGTGCATCCCGAGATTCTTGCCGGCGAGAATCTGCCGCCCGATCTGTCGGACAAACATTCCATCTGGCGCGACCGCTATCGTTCGATCGTGAATCTGGAACAGCATCTGCACCGTAACGGTACGCGCGTGGTCAAGTTCTTTTTGCATCTTTCGAAGGACGAACAGCGCAAGCGTTTTCTCAAGCGCATCGACGACCCCGAGAAGAACTGGAAATTCAGCGCGGACGACATCAAGGAGCGGGGCTTCTGGAAAGATTACACGAAAGCGTATGAGGACTGCCTGAGTTCGACCAGCACGCACACTTCTCCCTGGTACGTGGTGCCGGCCGATGACAAGGAGACCGCGCAGTTGATTGTCTCGCGAGTGGTGCTGGATACTCTGAAGAGTCTAAAAATGAGCTATCCCAAATCCGATCCGGCGCGCCGCAAAGAGTTGTTGAGGATCCGCAAACTTCTTGAGAACGAGAAATAGAGAACCCTACGGGCGTATGGCGCCGCGTTCGCCGGGGCGTCCAAATTCGTAAGAATAGACACGCCCGTCGGATCTAACCAGGCTGATGATAATTTCTTTTACAGGATCATAGGTTCGCACCATGCGTTCGCAATCGGAATCGCCGGCCGGCAGGGCCGCCATTCTCACGTATTGGAACGGATAGCCGCCGCTTTCAATGCGCGTGGTGTCCACCAGTAGCATTCCGCGGCCGTGCTCTTCGAACGCGCGCTCCGCAGCCGGCAACAAAACGTTCCAGTTGTCGGCAATCAATTTCAAATCTGCGGCCTTGTCCATGAATATAACGGTGGTGGAGGAAGAGGACTCCATGCATCTTTCGCGCAAACGGGATACAGATATGAAGCTGGCGGGAAGGGCGAGATTCGAACTCGCGAACGACTTTCACCGTTGGCGGTTTTCAAGACCGCTGCCTTCAACCACTCGGCCACCTTCCCGTCTTCTCTTCATTCATGATACTTCACCTTTCACCGGACCCCACAGCACATCCGACTCCATAACCGCGCAGGTGTTCGGACCGGGTTTATCAAGCTGACTGAAGTTTTTGGGCTGTCACGCAGAGAATAGTGAACGCCCGAAAGTAATGCTTGCGCAACAAGACTTTTTTTACATAATGGGACTATGGGTAGTCCGGTTTGGGAATGAGTGAGGTATGCGGTGAACGAGACCACGAAGGGATCAAAAGCGGAAATGAAACCGGCACCATCAACCGAACCTGCTATTGCCGAACTCCGGCATCAATACTCGTGCGACCCGTACGAATTCGCGGGCACGGAGAATGCGCTGTATGATCGCCACCTGATCTTTGACCATATCGTCAATCCCAACGCTGCAAGTTCGCGCGAGCGCTTCGAAGCCTTCGCCCGATCCACCCGCGATATTCTTTCGCAAAACTGGTTGAAGACCGAGAAGACCTACGTCACAAAGAACCCGAAACGGGTCTACTACCTCTCGATGGAGTTCCTCATCGGCCGTTCGCTTGCGAATAATGTGACGAATCTTTTGCTGGGTCCGATCGCGAAGAAAGCGGTGAAGGATGAAAACCTCGACTGGTTACGCCTACTCGATCAGGAACCGGACGCAGGTCTGGGCAACGGCGGCCTGGGACGTCTGGCGGCTTGTTTCCTGGATTCCATGGCGACGATGGAACTCCCTGCGGTGGGCTACGGCCTCCGCTACGAATACGGAATCTTCAAACAGACCATTAAGGATGGGTGGCAGCAGGAGCATCCAGACAACTGGTTGCGCCGTCGGGACCCTTGGGAAGTTGCACGCCCCCTTGAGAAGGTGGAGATTAACTTAAACAGCTCGTTCGAGGTGCGTGCAGGACAATTGCGGGCGATCACCGGACGGCCGTCGAAGCTGATCGGCATCCCTTTTGACCGGCCCGTGGTGGGTTATGGCGGAAAGACCATCAACACGCTTCGTCTGTGGGCTGCCTCCGCTCCCGACTACTTCGATTTTCAGGTTTTCAGCCATGGTGACTTCGTGGGCGCGGTGGCGGAGACGCTCATGGCGGAGACCCTGACCCGAGTCCTCTACCCAGACGACTCCACGAGCGTCGGACAGGGACTTCGATTTGTGCAAGAGTACTTTCTCGTGGCCTGCTCGCTGGCAGATCTCGTGCGGCGCTTTCGTCAAGCCAACGATGACTGGAGCGTGCTGCCCGAGAAAGCGGCCATTCAGTTAAACGACACTCACCCCGCACTGTCAGTCCCCGAGTTGATGCGGATCCTGCTGGACGAAGCCAAGCTTGGCTGGGATCAGGCGTGGGACCTCACACAGAGGACCCTCGCTTACACCAATCACACCTTGCTGCCGGAGGCCCTGGAGAAATGGCCGGTCGAATGGTTCGAGAGGCTGCTGCCTCGCAACCTGGAAATCATTTATGAAATCAATCGGCGCCTGTTGGATTCGGTCAGGCAACGCTTTCCGGGAGACAACGGCCGTTTGCAGCGTGTGAGTCTGGTCGAAGAAGGCCCGGTCAAACATGTGCGGATGGCCAACCTGGCAATCGTCGGCACGCATAGCACCAATGGTGTCGCCGCGATTCATTCGGAGTTGCTGCGCACGACCACCGTCAAGGACCTGGCTGAGATGTTTCCGGAGCGCTTTAGCAATAAGACGAATGGTGTTACACCGCGGCGCTGGCTGTTGCTGGCGAACCCGGCGCTCTCGCGGACGATTGCCGAAGCGATCGGCGAAGGTTGGATCACCGGCCTGAGTCAATTAAGCAGGCTCAAGCCGCTGGCGAACGACAAGACCTTTCGCGAACACTTCGCGAAAGCCAAACGCGAGGCCAAGCTTCAGTTTGCAAGTTGGATCCAATCCTCATTGGGCCAGACGGTGGACCCGGACAGCATCTTCGATTGCCAGATCAAGCGCATTCACGAATACAAGCGGCAACTGCTCAATGCCCTCCGCATCGTGGTGATTTATAACCGACTGCGCGAGAATCCGAATCTTGAGATGGCGCCGCGGACCTTCTTTTTCGGTGGCAAGGCCGCGCCCGCTTACCAGTTGGCCAAACTGATCATCAAGTTCATCGAAAACCTGGCCGGGACCATCGACGGTGACCCTGCGATGCGAGGGCGGCTCAAGGTCCTGTTCCTGCCCGAATACGACGTTACCCTGGCAGAGCGGCTCATCCCTGCCAGTGATGTTTCAAACCAGATCTCGACGGCGGGTTACGAGGCCAGCGGCACCAGCAATATGAAATTCATGATGAACGGCGCTCTGACGATCGGCACGCGCGACGGCGCTACCATCGAAATGGCGCAGGAAGCGGGAGAGGAAAATTTCTTTCTCTTTGGCTTGACGGCTGATCAGGTGGCCGGAAGCCGGGGCTGGTACAACCCACACTGGCACTATGACAATGAGCCTGAAACCCGCGCGGCCTTGGACCTGGTTTTCTCAGATCATTTCAGCCGTTATGAGCCTGGGATCTTCGGCGGACTACGGGACACGCTCCTGACACACGGCGATTACTACATGCATCTGGCGGACCTGAAGTCGTATCTCGATGCGGATCAGCGGCTGCTGGACTTGTATTCGAAACCGGATGAATGGACCCAAAAGGCCGTCTTGAATGTGGCGAGCTCGGGGAAGTTTTCGAGCGACCGCACCATCGCCGAATATGCAACTGAGATCTAGCAGGTTAAGCCATGTCCAGTGCCGTAAACCTGCCGGCCTTCCGCACATCTCGCCGAACTCAACGGCGGTGCTAGATTCTAAGAGCACGGCACGCAAGCAGACAGCCGCAAATTGAAGGATGAGAGGTTCAGATATGGCACCGCCAGCAGAAACGAATTTGGTTGTTGAAGCGCTGACGAACCGGACGGCTTGGAGAGGGCTGCAGACGCATTATCAGCAAATTCGCGAAGTGCACTTGCGCAATCTCTTCGCGGACGATCCCCAGCGCGGAGAGCGCATGACAGCGGAGGCGGCGGGTATCTTTCTCGACTACTCGAAAAACCGCATCACCGATGAAACGCTCCAGTTTCTGATCAAGCTGGCCGAAGAATCCGGTTTGCGTTCGCGAATTGACGCCATGTTTCGCGGCGACAAGATCAACGTCACAGAGAAGCGGGCGGTGCTGCATGTGGCCCTGCGGGCACCCCAGGGAACCTCCATCCTGGTCGACGGCGAGAACGTCGTTCCGCAGGTTCATGCCGTACTCGACCAGATGGCGGACTTCTCCAACCGGGTCCGTAACGGAGAGTGGAAAGGACACACCGGCAAGCGTATTCGCAACGTCATCAACATCGGCATTGGCGGCTCCGATCTGGGGCCGGTGATGGCCTACGAAGCATTGAAGCATTACAGCGACCGGAGCATGACATTTCGCTTCGTGTCCAACGTTGATGGCACCGACCTCTCGGAAGCTGTCCGCGATCTGGACCCCGCTGAGACGCTGTTTATTATTTCCTCGAAGACTTTCACCACCCTCGAGACCATGACGAACGCGCACTCGGCTCGCGACTGGTCGATGGCCGGTCTCGGTGGAGACCTGAAGTCAGTTGCAAAGCACTTCGTGGCGGTCTCGACCAACACGGCGGAAGTAGCGAAATTTGGCATCGATACGGGCAACATGTTCGTCTTTTGGGACTGGGTTGGCGGACGTTATTCTATGGACTCCGCCATTGGGCTATCGACAATGTTGGCCATAGGGCCGGACAATTTCCGGGCAATGTTGGACGGCTTTCACCAGATGGACGAGCATTTCCGCACGACCCCGTTCGAAAGAAACCTCCCGGTTTTGATGGGACTTCTGGCTGTTTGGTACACCGATTTTTTCGGCGCCGAGACGGTCGCGGTGTTGCCTTACGAGCAATACTTAAAGCGATTCCCCGCCTATCTACAGCAGTTGACGATGGAGAGCAACGGAAAACACGTCACGCTCGAGGGGAAGGAAGTCACTTATTCGACCAGTCCGATTTATTGGGGGGAGCCGGGAACCAACGGCCAGCACTCTTTCTATCAACTGATCCATCAGGGGACCCGGCTGATCCCTTGTGACTTCATCGCGTTTGGACAGGCGCTGAATCCGCTTGGCCCCCACCACGACATGCTTTTGGCGAACGTTTGTGCCCAGAGCGAGGCGCTGGCGTTCGGTAAGACTCCTGAGCAGGTCAAAGCGGAGGGGACGCCCGATTGGCTGGTACCGCATCGCGTCTTCACAGGCAACCGGCCGTCGAACACCATCCTGGCCGACCGGCTAACGCCGCAGAATCTCGGCAAGCTGGTGGCACTGTACGAGCACAGCGTCTTCACGCAAGGCACGATCTGGACCATCAACTCCTTCGATCAGTGGGGCGTCGAGCTCGGGAAGGCGCTGGCGCAGCGCATCATACCCGAGATCGAGAGCCAGACGGAGCCCGCGCTCGGCCACGACAGTTCGACGAACGCGTTGATCCGCCGCTACCGGAAGCTCAGGCAAGGGCTCTAGCGGCGCTCGAGCACCATTTCAGCCAGCACCCGCAGGTCATCGATGATGAAATCGGGAGGCGCTTGCGCGAAAGTTTCCGGCTGAAACCCCCAAGACACGCCGCAGGCCTGGACCGAAGCGGCGCGAGCGGTCAAGACGTCGACGGCGCTGTCGCCCACCATCACCGTACGCGAACGGTCGGCCGCAGATTCGGCGATCAGACGCTCGATGCCCACCGGGTGCGGCTTCTTTTCCTCAAAACTGTTGCCCCCGTAGATTCTGAAAAAATGCGCCGACAAGCCTAGCCCCGCGATCAGACGCTCGCTAAAGCGCACCGGTTTATTGGTCAGCACGGCGAGCGCAATGTGGTGTTGATGTAGACGGTCGAGCGCCTCTCGCACGCCCGGATAGAGCGTGGTGGCGTCAAGCATGTGCTCGCGATAATAGTCCAGGAAAAATTGCAACGCGGCGAGATGTTCGTCTTCATCGAGATCCGGCAGCGCACGTTTCACCAGCATGGGAGCGCCGTTGCCGACATACGAAGCCACCACATCGTGGGGCAGGGGAGCGCGATGCTTCCAGGCCAGCATGGCGTTGACGGAGCTGACCAGGTCTTCCTTGGAATCGATCAAGGTTCCATCGAGGTCGAAAATCAGGAGGTCTTTCATTCGTCTTTTTTCTTCGCCTTCGCGTCGTGTTTCAAAACCCGCAGTTCCTCGCGGCTCTTTTGCAATTGTTCGGCCCACAGGCGGCGTAGCTCATACATGCTATCGAGGAAGGCGGTCTTGATAGGGTTGGGCGCCAGCTTCGAGATCGCACTAGACGCTTCCATCGCGTAAGGCAGCACTTCCGATTTCACCATCCAGTTCGGCATCGGTTTAGGCGTGAACGCCAGCAACACGGCAATCATGGCGATGGCAATCAGCGCCCCCCGCACCAAGCCGAAGGCCGCGCCCAGCAAGCGGTCCAGCCAGGAAAGGCCGGTCCATTTGAAGAGTTTGGAGCAGAGTTTGGCTAACAGCGCGCCCGCCATCAGGATCGCCCAGAACACGAGCATGAAGCCGATCAGGTTTGAGAGCGTCGTCGATTTGATGTAATGATGCACCCACTCGGCCGGGACACCGTAAAACCAGAAGCCGAACACCACACCCAGAATCGCGGCGATGAAGCCGATGCTGACGCGCGCGAAGCCGGCCACGAATCCGGCCGCTACTGAGGCGCCGACAACGATGACAACCAGCAGGTCGAGCAGGCTCACGCGGATGCTGAATTGAGCGCGCGTCCCGTCAAGGCGCGGTAAGCGTCTTTGTACTTTTCGCCGGTAAGGCGGGCGACTTCTTCGGGCAGCGCCGGCGCCGGCGGCTGCTTGTTCCAGTGGATGGATTCAAGATAATCGCGCACGTATTGCTTGTCGTAAGAGGGCTGCGGTCCACCGGCTTTATACGTGTCCACCGGCCAGAAGCGCGAGGAATCCGGTGTCAACACCTCGTCGGCGAGAGTCATCACACCATCAATCATGCCGAATTCGAATTTGGTGTCAGCCAAGATAATCCCGCGGGGACGGGCGTAATCCGCAGCTTGCTGGTAAATCTTGAGCGTGAGGTCGCGTAGTTGCTGGGAGAGTTCTTCCCCAACGATGGAAACCATCCGCTCGAACGATATGTTCTCGTCGTGCCCCGTCTGCGCCTTCGTGGCTGGCGTGAAAATGGGCTCCGGAAGAGCGTCGCTCTCGCGTAGACCGGAAGGCAGGGCAATGCCGCACACCGCGCCGGTCTGCTGGTATTCTTTCCAGCCGGAGCCCGATAGATACCCGCGCGCCACGCACTCGACATCGAACATATTGGCGCGTTTCACCCACATGGAGCGCCCTTCGAGTTCGGCGGGAAGGCTCGTCATATCGGTGCTTAGCAGATGATTGGGCACGGTTTCCTTAAGGAAATCGAACCAGAATAGGCTCATCTGTGTAAGTACGCGGCCCTTGTCGGGGATGCCGGTGGCCAGGATATAGTCGAACGCGGAGATGCGGTCAGTAGCGACAATCAGCAGGCGTTCGGGATGCTGCGGGTCTTCATAAATGTCGCGGACCTTGCCGCGGCCGCGCAGTTTGAGTCCGGAGACGTTGGTCTCGAGTACAGGTTTATGCAAGCTCATGTGATTTTCGGAAAGCACTTCCAATTATACTGTTGGAATCGGATGCTCCTTTCCATTCTGATTCCTGTTTACAACGAACGCACAGTTGTCGAGAGGAGCCTGTCCCTGGTCCTCGCCGCGCCCCTGCCCGAAAATATGGAACGCGAGCTGGTGATCGTGGACGATTGCTCCACCGACGGCACCTCGGAAATCCTGGACCGCCTGGCCGCCAGCGAACCGCGCATACGTTTATTCCGCCAGCCTGTCAATCAAGGCAAGGGTGCAGCCGTGCGCACGGCGATTGCAAAAGCGCAGGGCGATTTCTGCCTGGTGCAGGATGCCGATCTCGAATACGATCCCTCCGAATACATTCGCTTGTTGCGGCCACTGCTCGATGGCAACGCGGATGCTGTGTTCGGCTCGCGCTACCTGGTGAGCGATCAAACCAGGCTGCTGCCCTACTGGCATACGGTTATTAACAAGACGCTCACGCTGCTCTCTAACATCTTCAGTAATCTAAATGTCTCCGACATGGAGACGTGTTACAAAGTCTTCCGCACCGATCTGCTGAAGAGCATTCCCATCCGCTCCAACCGCTTCGGCTTCGAGCCTGAGATCACCATGAAGTGCTCGAAGCGCAAGTTCCGCGTCTATGAGGTGCCCATCAGCTATCACGGGCGCACCTATGAAGAAGGCAAGAAGATCGGCTGGAAAGACGGCGTGAAGGCGATGGGCGTGATTCTCTACTTCTGGGTCGTCGACGACATGTACGAGGCCAACTATGGCCGTGGACTGCTCAATAGCCTGACTGGGACGCCGCAATATATAACCTGGGTGACGCGTGTGCTGCGGCCGCACTTGGGAGATCGCGTGCTTGAGATCGGCGCCGGGCTCGGCAATCTGACGGGGCGCTTGATGGCCAAAAAATTGCATTACGTAGCCGGGGAAGGTGACCCGCTGTATCTCCACGCGTTGCGAAATCGTTTTTTGCGTACGCCGAATGTGACAGTTTGCGAACTGCATCCGGAAGAGCCCGCCGATTACCAGCCGGGCGCCGGTCAATTCGATACGGCCCTCTGCGTGAACGTGCTCGAATCGGTAAAAGATCCGGTAGCGGTTTTGCAGTCGCTGCGCACCTGCCTGGCGCCGGGTGGGTCGGTGCTGGTGCTGGTGCCGCAGGGGAAGGGATTGTACGGACCGCTCGATGAAGGCTTGGGCCAACTGCGGCGGTTTTCGCGCGAGGACCTGGGGCAGATGCTGGGACAGACGGGTTTCGAAATCGAGCGTATGTATCAACTGAACAAGATCGGCACCCTGTCGTGGTGGTTCTTCGGGAAAGTGCTGGGGCGCAGAGCGATCAGTCGTCCCGCGCTCAAATTGTTCGATAAGACGGTATGGTTCTGGCGCCGCGTGGATGGGCTGCTGCCCTGGCCGGGGCTCTCCCTGGTGGCCGTCGCGAAACGGACTTGAATATGAAATATATTGTCACGGGGGGAGCCGGGTTCATCGGCTCGACGCTGGTGCGCAGGCTTCTCGAGCAGGGCGACGGCGAAGTCGAAGTGATCGACAATCTGCTCACCGGTTACGAACACAACCTGACGGAAGTTCGCGGCCGCGTCAAGTTGCACCTTGTCGACATCCGCGATGCCGCGGCGCTCGCGCCCATGATTCGCGGCGCGGACACTCTATATCACTTGGCCGCGATCCCTTCGGTGCCGCGCTCGATTGCCGATCCGGTGCCCTCGCACGAAGTCAATATCGACGGCACCTTCAACGTGTTTCGCGCGGCGGCTCAGGGCGGCGTGCGGCGCGTCGTCTATGCAGCTTCGTCGTCGGCTTACGGCGACAGCGAGACTTTACCAAAGGTCGAATCGATGGTCCCGCGGCCGAAGTCGCCCTACGCAGTGCAGAAACTGGTGGGCGAGCAGTACGCGTCCGTATTCCATTCCTGCTTCGGCATGGAGACCGTGGCGCTGCGCTTCTTCAACGTATACGGCCCGCGTCAGGACCCCACCAGCGCCTACTCCGGCGTGCTCAGCCTATTCATGAAACATCTGCTGGAACGCACGTCGCCGACAATCTTCGGCGATGGCGAACAATCCCGTGACTTCACTTACGTCGAGGACGTCGCAGAGTTGTGTGTGAAGGCCTCGCGCGCCCCCGGAGTCGCTGGCAAAATGTACAACGCCGGTAACGGCGGACGGTTCACGCTCAAGTTTGTGTGGGATGCGTTGCAGAAAATGGAAGGCGTCTCGATCCCCCCCAAGTTCGGACCGCCGCGCGAAGGCGACGTACGGCATTCGATGGCGGACACCACTCGCGCCGCGGCGGAACTGGGACACGCGCCGCGTTTCACAATCGAAGAAGGCTTGAAGAGGACGCTCGCATGGTACCGGACGCAAACGGCAAAAACCCCGGCGGCGTAAGAGGGGTGCGGCACCGCCTGCGCGGTCCCAGCCGGATCGATCCCGTTGCACCTGCGGCGATTCCTGGGCCAGCCGTTGCGAAAAAGCGCGTATTGTTCGTGTGCATCGGCAACTCCTGCCGCAGCCAAATGGCGGAAGCCTTCGCCGAAGCGTATGGCGCCGACATCATGGAAGTGCAGAGCGCCGGCGTGAGCCCAGCCACTTACATCGCGCCACTCACGAAGCAGACGCTGGCCGAGCGCAATCTCAACATTGACGATCACTTCCCGAAGAGTGTGGACTCCCTGCGGGGCCAACCTTTTGACGTCGTGCTGAATATGAGCGGAACGCCCTTGCGGATGCCCGGCACACAGGTGATCGACTGGGTGGTGCCGGACCCCATCGGCCAGAGCGAAGCTTACTACCGCACGGTTGCCACACAGATCGAGGGGCTGGTTATGCGCCTGATTCTGGAACTGCGCACCGCCAAATAGACCGCAAAATTTGACACTGGGCACCGCGCGTTAGAAAATGAAATGGCCCACCAACATATGCGGATATGGCGGAATTGGCAGACGCGCATGGTTCAGGTCCATGTTCTCGCAAGGGAGTGGAGGTTCAAGTCCTCTTATCCGCACCAGTAAGGTCAGCGCGCCGCCGGCGGCTCTTGATCTGTCGGGATTCCA
The DNA here is from genome assembly GCA_963710155.1 of Bryobacterales bacterium. Classification (GTDB taxonomy): domain Bacteria; phylum Acidobacteriota; class Terriglobia; order Bryobacterales; family Bryobacteraceae; genus Palsa-187. The sequence goes on from CAVPZQ010000016.1 coordinate 157,230, forward strand.
ACCAGGTAGCGAAAAAACGCCATCGCGCGGTTGATCGTGGACGCGTCATGCCCGCCCGCGAGCCCATTCGAGTCTCTTCCAGTCCGCCCCAGACTGTAATATCGCCAGACTTCAGGCGATTCCCGCTCCAGAAAATAAATGGCCTGAAATTCATGGGGCGGAAAAATAGGCACCAGCAGATAACGCATCGCCGTAGTATTTTCGGTCTCGAAAATAAGGCGATCGGGCGACACGCTCACGATGCGCAACTGGTACGTGGCTTTGCCCGACGTGTTATCGCTTTGCTGGTAATAGAGCGTGCTGCCCTGCGCGAGTTCAGGCAGGGAGAAATCCTGGCGATGGTGCGCGCCCTCCGGCCCCGCCAGAGCCGAAGCGCTCACGATCAGCGGCGTCCAGTGCTGGCGCGTGGTGGACCAATAACGAATGCCCGTAAGTTGCGAAATCGCACCCACGCGGCCGAGCAACTCATTCACATCGCCGGAATATCGAAAACGTGCGACCGTCGTCACCAGCGTCACAAAGCCCGGTGCCGACCATCCCAGGCACCCCGGCGGCGTCCATTCGCGACTGCCACTACTGCGATCCCAAACCTTGAAGGCGGGCGAATGTTCCAGGTCCGGATAAGCCGGTATAGATTCTTCTCCGCAAGGTGGTTGCGGCCCCGGCTCGGCCAGACCAACGACTTGCAAACAACTAAAGATCGCGAGACTAAATACGAGCGCTCTCACCCGACCTCACTGTAGCACTCGGTGCTCAGTGGCTCGCGCCGTCCAGCACGTAGGTCAGCAGGGTAGGTTGGTTCGGCGTCGCCACATTCCCAGGGCCCGCGTTGCCGCCTGAAATTCCGCCCACTCCGCCCATGACTGCGATATACTGCTTACCGTCCAACTGAAAAGTGATCGGCGGACCCATACCGCTGCGCAACCCCGTTTGTATTTCGAGCAGCTTCTCGCCCTTGTCGGCACTGTAAGCCAGCAGCCGTCCATCGTTGATCACTTGAAACACCAGATTGCCGGCAGTGGTGAGCGTTCCTCCCCCGATTCCGCCGCCGCCGGGCATGCGCCAGCGCATTTGCTGCGCCACCGGATCCCACGCGACCAACGCGCCGCGGTTGCCGCTCTCGAGGGGCTCCGGTCCGATCGATGGCGGAGGTGGTCGCGTCGCCGTGGGAGCCGGACGCACCGTCCCCGTAGTCTGCCCAGGCTTGGGCGAAAAATCCGGGGTCATCGCGTAGGTAAAGCTATTCGCCGTCGAAGTGGGAATGTAGGTCAAACCCGTAACCGGATTGAACGACATCGGCGACCAGTTGTGCGCACCTCCGCCGCCCGGCGAGATCAAAATCGGGTCCGCGCCATACAGCGCTTCCGGATTCACCATCGGGCGCCCCGTCTCTTCGTTCAAACCCTTGGCCCAGGTCACGTGCGAATACGGCTGGCCCGAAATGAATTGCCCGGTGATCCGGTCGATCACATAATAGAAGCCGTTCTTGTTGGCCTGCATGATGACCTTGCGCGGCCGGCCCTTGATGGTCAGGTCCGCCAGGATCATCTGCTGCACGCTATCGAAATCCCAAGAATCGCCGGGCACCATTTGGAAATACCATTTCAACTCGCCAGTGTCCGGCTTCACGGCCAGGATGGAACACACGTACAAATTATCTTTGCCCTTGGACTTGCGCAGTTCCTCCGGCCACGGCTCCGCGTTGCCCGTGCCGACGTAAAACAAATCCGCGTCCGGATCATACGCCATCCCGTCCCAAACCGCACCGCCGCCACCAAACTTCCAGGCATCGGGAGCCCAGGTCGCGGACGCTTTCTTCATGGCGTCGTTTTCGAAAGGCTTCGACGGGTCGCCGGGAACCGTATAAAACTTCCAGGCAAGATGTCCCGTCATCGCATCGTAGGCGGCGAAGAATCCGCGCGTGGGCCGGTCGCCGCCGCTCACCCCAATAATTACTTTGCCCTTCGCGATCCGCGGAGCCATGGTGATCGTATATTCGTCCTGCGGAAACGCCACGCGCGCCTCCCAGATCACCTTGCCGGTTTCCGCGTTCAACGCCTGCAATCTTCCGTCGATCACCGGGGCGATGATCATCCCCTGATAGATGGCGAGCCCGCGATTCACCACTCCGCAGCAAGCCTTCGGCCGCACCGTCGTCTGATTTACTTCGGGATCCCAGCGCCAACGTTCCTGTCCCGTGCGCGCGTCCACCGCGAAAACGATGCTCCAGTTGGTAATCCCGTAGATCGTACCGTTCCACACCAGCGGCGTCGCTTCCTGCCCGCCGCCGCCCGCACCGATTTCGCGAGACCAGGCCAGGCCCAGCCGGCTCACATTACTGGTGTCGATCTGGTGGAGCGCGCTATAACGCGTTTCCCCCGGAGTGTGCCCGTAAGTGAGCCACTCGTCCCCGGTCTTCCCGGCGTTGCGCAGAGCCGCGTCATCCACCGCGCGAACAGGTTGTCCCAGGGCGATTAGAGCCGCCAATACCACCCCGACCACAATTCGCGGGATCATTTTGCTTCCGTGGGCGGCGGCGTCTTCGCCTTCGGCTTCCACTCCATCACGAGTCGTTTGCCCTCGGCGAGTTGATCGGCAGTTAATTTACTCGCTAGGTCATCGCGCGATTTAGCCCGGCGTGCCTGCCCCTCGCCCCCGCTCGCTGCCGAGAGACTCAGCCATAGGTACCCCTGGACGTGATCCTCAGGTACGCCGCGGCCTTGCGCGTACGCCAAGCCGAGGTTGTATTGGGCGCCCGCGTATCCGGTGTCGGCCGCTTTTCGCCACCATCCAGCCGCCTCACTATAGTCCCCGGTCACGCCCTGGCCGCGCGCGTACATGTTGCCCAAAGCGGTGGCCGCGGAAGCATCCCCTTCATCGGCAGCCTTGCGGTAGGTATCGATCGCTTTTTTGTACCACTTGGCAGCTTCGGCGTCGTCCTGCTGCACCCCTTGGCCGGACTCATAGATAACGCCGAGGGCGGTCTGCGCCAGAGGGTCCCCGCCTTCCGCGGCCTTTGCCACCCATTTGGCCGCTTCGGCAGCATCCTTCATGACGCCCTGTCCGTTGGCGTACAACATGCCGAGCGTGTATTGCGCCCGTCCCAGTCCCTGCTCGGCCGCCTTGCGCACCCAGTCCGCTTCTTGGGCAAAGTCTTTAGGCACGCCCGCGCCAGCGCCGTAGCGCAGGCCCAGCGTGTATTGCGCCGCGGCTTCACCGCCACTGGCTCGAGCCATCACTTGTTGCAACTCTTTCGTTTGTGCTCGTTGGATATCCCTAGGCGTTTGCGCCGAAATCCCCCAGCATGCGACAAGAATGAATAAGAGCGTACGGAGCTGCATCGCCACCATTCTGTACCTTGCCGGGCCGGCACCGCAACCGTCCGCGGCCGGCTTCGAGGCCTGCACGCGCGCTATGATGAACCAGACCAGCCACCGAAGGACATCCTCCGCCATGTACAGAAAAGGAAGCGCAGTAAACCGCCGACATTTCCTCAAAGGCACTGCCGCCGCCGGCTTGGGCGCAGCTACCACCGCCGCGGCACAAGTTCGCTTCGACCACACTGCCGACGTTGTCATCGTCGGCGCCGGCGCCTCCGGACTCCCCGCCGCGATCATGGCCCGCGATCACGGCGCCTCCGTCGTCGTGATTGACGCCAACCATGACATCGGCGGACACGCCATGCTCAGCGGCGGCCGCATCCCCCTCGGCGGCGGCACCAGCCTGCAGAAAAAATACGGAGTCGCGGACTCCGCCGATCAGGTTTATCTCGACCACACCAATCATCGCAATCCGGAATTCCGTTATGCCGACCGCGACCTGGTGCGCGCCTGGGCCGACGAAAACGTGGCGTCCTTCGAATTCCTGCTCGATAACGGCGTGATCTTCCAGGACGTCGTCCCCACCATCGTGAACGGCGGCACCGTCCCGCGCTTGTTCGTTACAAAAGTCTATTCCGACAACTTCGACGAAACCATCAACGGCAGCCCAGGCTCCGGTTTAGTCCGCCATCTGGAAGCCAGCGCCAGAAAAAAAGGCGCGACGATTCTGCTCCGCCACAGGCTGATCCGCATTATCCGGGAATCTCCCACCTCGGGGCGAGTTCTCGGCATCACAGCGCAATTTGAAGGCAAGGACGTCAACATCCGCGCTAAGAACGGAGTGATCCTAGCTACCGGCGGCCACACCAGCAACGTGGAATTCCGCCGCCGCTTCGACCCGCGCCTGACCGAGGAATACCAAACCACCGGCGAACCCTGGACCAAGCAAAACGCCGACGGCGAGATCCTCGCTTTGGCCATGGGAGCAACCCTGTGGTCCACCGCGAACCAAGCCAATCCCCGAGGCTTCGAGATTACGAAAACCATTCACATCGGCTGCCGTTACGGCTATCGCAATTTGAAATGGAACCCGCAGAGCCCCCTCTTCAAGCTGGCCGGTGCGTCGGGCCTGAGCGTGCGCGATTTCCAGAACCTCATTCTCATCAATCAAATCGGCCAGCGCTTCTGGAATGAGGTCGACGAGACTTACGAATTCCTCGGCGCCTGCCTGGGGACTAACGGCGCGCTCGGAAAGAATGGCAGCAAGGCCAACGGAGGCGGCCCCATCTGGGCCATCTTCGATGCCGACGCTGTTCAACGGGAACACTGGGATCCGCAGCCGCCTAACGTGGATTTGGATGGCTGGTTCTTCAGCGCCGGCACGCTGGCCGAACTAGCGGCCAAGATCAAGAACCCGTACCAGTTCCAACCGGTGCCTGGAGGCGCCCTAGAAGCGACGGTAGCCCGCTACAATTCTCATGTCGACGCCGGTAAGGACCTGGACTTTGCCAAGCCCACGCCGAAATACAAAATCCAGACGCCGCCGTTCTACGCGGCCTGGTCGACGCCCATTCTGCACGACACACTGACGGGGATTAAGATCAATACCAAGTGCCAGGTGATCGACGTACAAGGAAAAGCAATTGCGGGACTGTACTGCGCGGGAGAATCGGCGGGAGGGTTCGCCTTACACGGTCTGCCGAGAGTGATCGTGTTCGGCCGGATCGCAGGCCGGGAAGCCGCCCTCGCTAAAGGCTAGGGCTGACTTCCCGCACTGCTCCGTCAGTTAAGGGACCTGGAAATCCACGCTCCGGTCGCGGTTGATTTGCTGACTGAACGGAACATCCACTTTGGAAAGCGGTGCATGATGTTCGCGGTTGTCGCGATCCTGCCAGTAGATCTGATCGCCTTCCACCTTGTAGGCGTTGGCCGCCTGAATGGTGTGATCGGTGAAAGCAATCAAGTAATACTGCCCAGCGCCTTGAACGGCTGCTTGCGGCTGCGTCTGCTGCGGGGCTACCGGGGGAGGACCGACCTGTCCTTGACCCTGTTGCGGATAACCCTGGGGATAGGTCTGCTGTGGGTAATTCTGTTGGGGGTAGCCCTGTTGCGGATAGCCCTGACCGTAAGAATAGTTCTGCGGCGGAGCAGGAGCCGTCGAATAGGCGCCGTCGTAGCCGTACGGATCAGCACCGTAATAAGGGTCGTATCCATATCCGTAATACGGGTAGCCGTAGTAGCCATAGTACGGGTAGCCGCCAAATCCTAGATAGAGACCCGACCCTCCGTACCACCGGCCGCCATAGTAGTAGCCGCGTCCCGCGCCGCCGCGGAAACCGCCCACTGCCCCTCCTCGGAACCCGCCCACGCTGCCTCCACGAACACCGCCGCCTCCGGAAAATCCACCACCGCTCCGCGCGCCGCCGCCACCGCCAGCGTGTCCACCGCCGCCTCCGCCATGTCCGCCGCCACCGTGTTGCGCAAACGCGGTAGCCACCAATCCCGGGGAAACCAGAGCGGCGAAAAGAACTATTTTTGACAATCTCATATTTTTATTTACCGCCTTCACATGGTTAGATGTAATGGTTCCTAATTGGGTTCCAGTGTATCGTGTTTGTTGGAACCGCGGGGCTTCCTGACACATCGCTACAATAGTGGTGCATTACCACCAGTTATGCGGAGTTCCAGGCGTCAATTTTTGCTGTCGGCAGCGTCCCTATTGGGCGCAAGTTCCCTGACGTTCGGTCAGGATGAAGCCACTTTTTCGACTTCCCTGAACGTAGTGGACGTCCTCGCCACCGTACGCACCAAGAAGAACGAGATCGTTCGCGACCTCACCAAAGACGACTTCATCCTCACCGAAAACGGCCGCCCGCAAACCATCCGCTATTTCTCCAAGGAATCTGAACTTCCTTTAACCGTCGGACTGATGATCGACACCAGCATGAGCCAACAAAAGGTGCTCGATTCCGAGCGCACCGCCAGCTTTCGCTTCCTCGATCAGGTTCTGCGCGAGAACAAAGACAAGCTGTTCGTCATGCAGTTCGATATGGCCGTGCAACTGCGCCAGCCGCTGACCTCTTCGCGGCAGGCTCTCGAAGAAGTCCTGCCCTACGTTGACACCCCCACCCGCCGCGAACTGAGCCTGCAAAACGGCGGCGGCACGCTGCTCTTCGATGCCGTCGTCAAAGCGTCGAACGACGTCCTGAAGAACCAGAAGAACCGCAAAGCCATGGTGGTCCTCTCCGATGGCGGCGAGAACGGCAGCACCGCTACGCTGATGGACGCCATCGAAGCCGCCCAACGCGCCGACACCCTGATTTACTCCATCCTGTTCTCCGATTCGTCTTTCGGCGGCGGCGACGGCCGCAGCATCCTCCAGCGCCTCTCCAAAGAGACCGGAGCCTCCTACTGGGAAGTCTCGAAAAAGCACGGTATCGAAGACATCTACCAGTCGATCGAAGAAGAACTCCGCAGCCAGTACAGCATGGGGTTCGTCTCCGACCAGCCCCCTGAAATCTCCGAGTTCCGCAACTTGAAGCTTGCCACCAAAACGAAGGGTCTAGCCGTGCAAACCCGCGAGCGCTATTGGGCTAAAGCATGACCCCTAGAGCTCGAGTTTGCCGTGGAAAGCCATATCGTCGAATGAAAACGCCTGCGTGAATTTCAGCCCGGGCATTTGCGCGTCGAACTCGATTTTATGATCTCTCCAGTCGAATTCCGCCGACTTGGGGAACAGATACAACACCACCGGCCCGTCATCGCGCAGCAGAATCTCGACGCTCGACGGCTTGGTGTCTTTCTTGCCCTCGCGCTTGAGCAGGGCCTGCCGCTTGAGATCGTCCGCCATAGCTTTCGAGTCATCTTTCAGCATCCCGCGCGGGATGCCGTATACCGCGATCGCGTAATGGTCCTCGTCATCCAACATCGGAGCCGTAACGTCGCGAGCCTTCAACTCCGCCTCCCGTACCGGCAGCGCGCTCTCCCAGCGCAGCGTCAGCGTCGGCGGCTTGGCGTTTGCAGGAGCAGTCGTGTCGCTCGACTCGCGGTGCCTCCTGCGGCCGATATTTGAGCTAACTTGCACATCCTTGGGGGACGGCTTCACCAGAGTCGCCGCCACCGTCTTCACCCATGGCGAGTCCTTTAACAGATCCTTGGCGTCGTCCTCCGTCCATTCCGGGAATTGCTTGTTCTTCCAGGCCCCATCCCCGGCGATGAGCGCTAGCGCCGACAAGACGAAGATCGCCATGCCCGACTTATAAGGCATCGCCTGTCAGACGACCCCCTGGCAGCCTTGGTTACCCGCCCTGAACGGCCAGCTAACTGCAAGTAAAACAAGGTGACACGACCCGCGCGATCCTCTGGCATTCGCACCGCCGCCGTCGTTATCGGCGTGATTGCGGTGTTATACCTAGCCCGCGAGATTCTTATCCCCCTGGCACTGGCGATCACCCTCACGCTGGTCCTGACGCCAGCCGTCGGCTGGCTGCAGAAACTGCACATCGGACGCTTCCCAGGTGCATTGTTGGTCATTCTGGTGTCGATGGCTGCCGTGGGCGGTATCAGTTACGTCATTTTCAATCAGTTAGTCCAGATTGCCACAGAGCTGCCCAGCTATCAGGAAAACATCGATAACAAGATCCGAGCTCTGCGCATGCGCGACACGGGGGCGCTAGGGCGCGCCGCCAAGAGCGTACAGAAACTCGGCAAGGAACTCGATACTGTGCAGGACACTCCGCCCCCGCCGTCCTCGGGAAGAGCCGCCCGAGTCAACACCCAAGCCAACCCCCTGCCGGTGCAGGTGATCGAGGCCCCTCCCAGCGCCCTGGTTTATCTGCGCGACCTAACGCGTCCGTTTCTGGGTCCGCTGGCCATCCTCGCTATAGTTCTGGTTTTCACCCTGTTCCTGCTTGTCGAAGAAGCCGATCTGCGCAACCGTCTTTTCCGTCTGGCCGGCATGAGCCGCCTTAACGTGATGACCCAGGCCCTCGACGACGCCACCCAGCGCGTCAGCCGCTATCTGATGCTGCAATTTCTCGTGAACGCCGGCTTCGGAGCCCTCTGCGGACTGGGACTCTATTTCATCGGTGTCCCCTACGCCGCGTTGTGGGGGACCGTGGCAGCACTGTTCCGTATCATTCCCTATATTGGATCGGTAGTGGCCGGCTTGCTGCCCTTGGTTCTGTCACTGGCCGTCTTCAATAACTGGCTGCAACCGCTTTTGGTATTCACATTGTTCACCACGCTCGAAGTGATCACCGCGAACCTGCTCGAGCCCAGGCTCTACGGCGCGCACACCGGAATCTCCTCGCTGGCGCTGTTGCTCACCACCGTCTTCTGGGCCACGCTATGGGGACCTGTGGGCTTGATCCTCTCCACTCCGCTCACCGTCTGCGTGGTGGTGCTGGGACGCCACGTTCCGCACCTGTCTTTCCTCCACATCCTTCTGGGAGACCAGCCGGCGCTCGCGCCGCAAGCGCATCTCTATCAGCGCCTGCTCGCCATGGATGAACAGGAAGCACGCGCCGTCATCGAAGCCTACCGCGCTGAGAATTCGCTGCTGCAACTCTACGACGCTGTAATCCTGCCGGCTCTCACGCTGGCCGAACAGGACCGCCACAAAGGCGCTCTCGAATCCGACCGCGAAGAATTTCTGTTCCTGAGCCTGCGCGAAGTCTTAGCCGAGTATTCCGAAAGCGCCCAAAACGCCTCCGTCGAAAATGCGACCGAGCGTCCCGAACTCGCCGCGCCCGGACGCATGCTATGCTTCCCGGCTCATGATGAGGCCGATGAAATCGCCGCCGCCATGCTGGCCCAGTTGTTGGAACAAGGCGGCCAAGCCACCGTGTCCTTCCCCGTCGGCACATCCTCGGGAACCATGCTGGATCTGGTAGCACCCACAGCGAACGACGTCTTCTGCATCTCCGCCATCCCGCCGTTTGCGTTTTCGCACGCCCGAACTCTCAACCGCCAATTGCGCGCGAAATATCCGCAGACTAAAATTCTGATCGGGGTGTGGGGATTCTCCGGCGAAGTCGAACGCGCCCTGCAGCGCTTCCAACCCACGCGCCCGGATAAATTTGTAACCAGTCTTGCGGAGGCCCTGGAATACCTAGGCGTTGACCCTCAAACGCCAAGTGACGGCGGGCCGTCGACCGACTCTCATCAGGGCGTAGAACCGGCTTTGACCGAAGTCTGATAGCTTAACGTCTCCACCCAGCTTCCAGCGCGCTTCACCCACACCCTCGTCACACGCAGCGGCTTCCCGCGATCCGGCCGGTGCTCCGACCTCATCAACACCGCATCCCCGAAATCGAACAAACGCGCCGACGTCAGCGGTGTAGGAGCCACTCCCCCCATCTGCGAGTGGGCGAAGTCTTCCAGCCGTCCGCGCTTGTCGTAGAGTTTGTTGCTATTCGAGCTGGCCGCGACGAATTCATTCCCCACCATGGTCGCGAACACCGCCGAATTGTGAGCCATCGCCGCCGTTTCCAGCTTCGAATACGCCGCAATCACCTGCTGCTCGGTTTCATTCACAGGTGAGTACGCCACAGTCCTGCAAGGATTCTCACAATCCTTTCCCGCTCCCGGAGCAAACGAAGGCAGCGCGTCGAGCGACATCACTTCCTGATAGACGATCGCTTTCCATCCCGCCGCCCGCTTCACCCAAACCCGCAATTCATGGGCTCTACCAAGGTTCACCTGAACATCGCCGATCTCGCCATACGAATATTCCTTTCGTTCAGCGCCTTGCTCGTTTACAATGGCGGTGTTTGGCAGCTCTCCTAGCACTTGCGCCTTAGTCGCGGTCTTTCCCTCAAAGTCAGTCCACGTAAAATCCGCGTCGAGCAGTGTTTCAAGCGCAGCTTTATCCGCTTTCATCACAGCCCGCATGAAAGCGCGATCCGCCTGCGCCATAGCGGCATCTTCGCCCCAGGCTGACGCCGCCAACAAGAGCCCCGCGATAACAATCAGACGCATCCCATCACTATACCCTCCGGCGGCGAAAATGGAAGCATGACCGCCGTGAGAATAGACCGCTGGCTGTGGGCCGCCCGCTTCTTCAAAACCCGCACCCTGGCCGCGAAAGCGTGTGACCTCGGCAGGATCGCCTTCAACGGACAGCCCGCCAAACCCGCGCGCGAAGTCCGCATCGGCGACTTCCTAAAAGTGAAGAACGACAGTGGTGAGTACCACGTCGAAATCCTGCAACTCAGCGAGACTCGCGGCCCCGCCGCGCTAGCGCAGACCCTTTACCGTGAAACCGACGCCAGCCGTGAGCTGCGCCAGAAGCTCGCGGAAGAACGCAAAGCCATGCCGCATCCCGAAGCCGGCAAGCCGTCGAAGCGAGACCGCCGTGAGCTAGACCACTTTCGTGGCCGCAATTGATCGTTACTCAGGCAGTAGCGCGAAGGTCCACACCGAGCCGCCCGTGGGCACGATCCGCGAACCATAACGAGTAGCCAGAATCCCGCCCAGCCCTGAAGCGATGGTCACGTACTGCCGTCCCTTGTGCGTGTACGTAATGGCCGTCGAATTGACGCTCGACCCCGTCTTGAACTGCCACAGAGTCTTGCCCGTGTCCTGGTCGAGCGCCACGAATTCCCCAGTGATCTTGCCCGTGAACACCAGCCCGCCGCCCGTCGCCAGCATCCCCGCAGCGCTCGGCACTTCCGTCAAAGGAACTTCCCATTTTTTCTCACCCGTCAATGGATTAATCGCCGCGAAGTGTCCCAGCACATCTCCTGGATTCGTATCCGGAAACCTCGCTTCAACCCCCGTCGATTGCCCTCCAATCACCGTCGGCTTCGGCGCCGCCAGCTTCTGAATACGCGGGACGTTCCAGGTGCTCGCGTAAATCAGACCGGTGTTCGGATTGAACGCAATCGGCACCGCATTGGTCCCGCGCGAGGGCCAGATCTCCACTTCTTCGCCAGCCAGAAAACGTTTTTGGATATCGGTGAGCACCGGCCGCCCCGTAGCCATGTCGATATGCGTCGCCCAATTCACCTTGACGATCGGATGCGCCGCAATCAGCTTGCAATTCGTGCGATCCAGCACATATAGGAACCCGTTCTTATTCGCCTGAATCATTACCTTGCGCATCTGGCCGTTAACCGGAATATCAGCCAGGACCTGCTCGTCAGTAGCATCCACATCGTAAACATCGTTCGGCGTGTACTGGTAATAACAAACCATCTCGCCGGTCTTCGGACGGATCGCCAGTACGCTGTTGGTATACAAGCTGTCCAGATTCTCTCGAGGCCGCGGATCGTAAGGCTCCGCATTCCCCGTGCCCCAATAAACCAAATCAAGTTGTGGATCGTACGAACCCGACCGCCAAGTCGGGCCGCCGCCCTGCGTCCAAGCTTCACTGTTTTTCGGCCACGTTTCCGACCCCGGCTCGCCCGGCGCCGGAATCGTGTAGTGACGCCAAAGCTTCTTGCCCGTCTCCGGATCCCAGCCATCCAGGAATCCGCGCGTAGTCGACTCGCCACCCGCCACGCCCGAAATCACCACGCCATTCGCCACAATCGGACCGCCCGTCGAATAGAAACCCTCTTTCTGCTCCGCATATTTCTGATTCCACAGTTGCTCGCCCGTCTTCATATCGATCGCGACCAAATGGTTATCGATGGTCACCCGAAATATCTTGCCGTTAAAAATAGTCGCCGCCCCACGGTTGTAAGCCGCCCGCACCGTGCCCGGTTCCAACCGCACCGGAGTCCGCCAGATCTGCCGCCCCGTCTCGACGTCGATCGCGAAAGTCCACTTGCCGTTGATCACATACATGACGCCGTTAAAAATCGTCGGCGCCGACAGCTCACCCTGATCGTTCATCAAGCTGGTGTTCCAGATGGGCACCAGGCGTTTGATATTGGTCTTGTTGATCTGCTTGAGCGGACTATAGCTCTTGCGATCGTAACCCATGCTCTGCGTGGTGACGTTCTCGGTATTCTTCCCGTCATTGAGCAAGTCCTGATTGGTTTGCGCCAGCCCCAGCCCAGCCCACGCGCCCAGCAGCGCCGCACACGTCAAAATCGTCTTCACTGTTTTGCTCCCTTAAACACTGCATCAATCGCGGCCTGCGCGCACTTCTCGCCATCGGCCCCCGACACTCCCATCGCGCCGATCACTTGCCCGCTGACCACGATAGGCAGCGCCCCCGGCTGCGGAAAATCGCGCATAAACGTCGGCGCCAGATTCTCGCCGCTGCGCACCATCTTGTTCGTCTCCGACGTCGCTCGCCGCCAGCGCAACGCCGACTTCGCCTTCAACAGCGCCGTGTCGATCGCATTCATCGGCGCCCCCTCCATGGCATGCGACTCAATCAGATTCCCGCCCCAATCCAAAATCGCAATCGCCACGATCTGCTTGTTCTGCTCAGCCCAAGCGCTGCAAGCATCCGCCAAAGCCCGCGCTCCGGCGCTCGAAATAACTTTGATATCCCGCGTCGTCTTCACCTGAGCCGGCAACTGCACGAAAGGCACGAGCATCAACGCCAAAAAACAGCGAAGCATAACGCCTCCTTGTAAGCCACGGCCTTCGATTATATATCAGCGAGTCAGCTTGATCTGGACCTCAGCGCCATACAACATGGTGCGGTCATTATCCAACGCGGCCCACTTCAGCAGCGTCTTCACGTTGCGCTCCACACGGGCGTTGAACACCTGCGTCCCGTTGGCGATTACTTTGACGGGCTGGTCGAAATCGAATACATCCGGTGACAGCATCAGAGTGAACGCCGTGACTCCGTTGGTCGCGGCCTCGACGGTATTGCCCTTGCGCACGAGATCGATGCGCCCCGCCGGCTTGAAGCGCGGGAACATCGAACCATCCGCTCGTTCCGCGATCCCCACCCCAGTCAAATGCAAATTCGCATCCGGTAGCGTCCTGGCTTCGCCCGCCGCCGCTCCGAATTCGTCGATCACCAGCCAGTGCGCTCGATTGTGGATTTTATCCCCCGCCTCCCAGGTAAGCTTCTCAGGATGCGGATTACGCGGATGATCGGCCGCGAATTTTTCGAACGAATCCTTCACCTCCGGCCACCACTTGGTATTGTGCTCGCCCTCCGGTTGCGGATGATAGTCGATCTCGACGCCGCTACTGATCAAGTGCTTGGTAAACGGCTCGACGTTACGCGTGGGATACAACCGGTCGCGCCCGCCGTTCACCACGAACAGGGGTTTATTGCGCAGATTGTTGGGGAACATGAACCCGTCGTCGATCTCATCGCTGGTCAGCACCATGATGAACCCGTTCAGCGGCAGGAAGCTGGCAAACGGCGTGGTATCGCGCATCGCTATGTAATAGGCGCCCGTCGCTCCGTCCGAAACGCCAGATACCACCACGCGGTTTTCGTCGACGTTATAAGTGCGCTTCAGCGAGTCGACAATCGCATTCAAATTCAGGATTTGATCGTAGGTCCACCACGGCGTGTCGCCTCCTGCGTAAGGCAGAACATAGATCTGTTCGGCCCCGGCGAGCGTCCCGATCTCTCCCGTGCCGCGCGCCGAATTGTCGGGCATTCCGCCCACTCCACCGTGCAGTTGAAAGCGCACCTGATAGCGCCGCGCCGGATCGTACGCCGCCGGAAGGTTCACCGCGTAAGCGTGATCAACCCCGTCCTCCGTGCGGTTCTTCAGCATCACCACGCCGCTCTGCTGCGCCGCATAAGTCCGCCCCGCCTTCAAGCGCCGCCACGCCTCATCGAAAGTGACCCCCGCCTTTTCGATATCCGCGACGCCGTGCGCCGCCGCATCCGGAGAATCGGCCGCGAAGAACTTTTGAAAGGCAGCTTCAGCGCCGGACTGCGCTCGCGCCGCCGGCACCAAAAGCACCGCTGCCAGAGTCACGGAGAAGCATGCGAAGCGCGCCATAGCGCCCAGTATAAATCAACGTACTCTAACGCTTCGCCCGCGGAACCGTAAAGAAAACGTAGCCAGATGCGCCTACCGGTGCGCCCGACGATCTTCTGGCAAATTTGTACGGAGGTGCGATCCCAATCCCGTTATCGCGAATCGCAAACAGCCAGCGCCCGTCTTCGAGGCCCGCCGTGACAGGTGTCCGCCATATAGGTGGAGCCGGAACTCATTGAAAGGTTTCAGCAAAATCGCAAGCGCGCGAGGCTTATCGAAAGATACATGGCAGAAATCCCAAGCAGATGTAAGAATCAAGTGGTACTGGCATCTTGTCCTGATGCCTGCTGGAGATGAGGGGTTGTCATTCCTCCAAATGACAACTCCTTTCCTTCCTCCTCAAACCTTGCGGTTACTGGCGTGCTCACTAGGCTGGAATGTGCCAGAAGCCCTGCTCCCGCAACATTGTGAAGATTCTCATCGGCGCCGCCCTAGTCCCGACGCTAGCTTTTCCGGCGCCCGTAGCGGTGCGTCATATTGAAGGTCTGGTCCATGGCTTTCTGGTGTTGAGCACGCTCGATGGTCCTCCGCTCGCCCAAGGCGACCTGCTCCAGTTGGCGACTAATGATCGCGTCACCAATCACTTGGTCTTCCACTTCAAGGACGGCTCGATCCACGATGAGACCGCCGTCTATTCCCAGCGCGGCAGTTTCCGCCTACTTACTTACCAGTTGATCCAGAAAGGCCCACCCTTCGGCCACCAGACGGACCTCTCCTTCCAAACCGCCTCCGGCAACGTGACCGTACATTATTCCGAACACGACGGCAAAGAAAAAGTGGCCTCCGATCACTTCGATTTTCCTCCGGACGTAGCCAACGGCCTGACCCTGACGCTCCTGAAAAATCTTCGACCCAACGATCCGCCCACCACCGTATCCATGGTCGCCACCACGCCGAAGGCCAGACTCGTAAAGCTAGCCATTTCCCCGCAAGGCGAAGACCCGTTCTCGACTACCGGCGCCAAACGCATGGCCACGCATTACGTGATCAAAGTAGAAATCGGAGGCATCGAAGGAAAGATCGCGCCGCTGCTCGGAAAACAACCGCCCGATATCCACGTCTGGGTCCTGGGCGGCGAAGCCCCAGCCTTTGTCAAGATGGAAGGCCCGCTTTTTTACGGCGGACCCATCTGGCGGATTGAATTAGCCAGCCCGATGTGGCCTAACGTAAAACCCTCTCATTGACTTCGCGGACCAATCGGGCCTTCAACGCCGGGTCAATCATTTTGGATCTATCCGCGCTCTTATGCTCAGCTTTGTCGTTCACCACTTCTTTTCTGCGATCCAGCAGAATGGGGTTTGAAAGCGTACTCGCATCCGTATTCAGAAACGCCAGCAATTCGCTCAGTCCTCGGTCCGTCTTCAGGATCCCCACCGACGTTTCGAGCAGCCGCCCGCCCAACTCCGCCAACCGTTCCTTATAAATCTGCGCTCGCCGTTCGATCTCGAGACAATACCAGTAACACAGCGCCCAATCATGCAGATCCTGCCAGTTCGCGAGCGGCAGCACTCCCGGGTCGGCCGGCGACAGCAAAAATTGCAATCCCAGCGGCGTGCGAGCCGGCACCGTGCCCAAAAGATAGAGGCTGGTCGCCACGAGCACGGGATCGCGCCGCAGAATGACAAGATCCAGCGGCACCCCGTGCGCCATCAGCGGCTCTAGAAACCCCTTGCACGCCAGATGGCTGGTCTCGAAATACACCGGATCCGAAACGCCGCGGATGGCCGGAAGTTTCTGCTCCAGGAGAAAGCGTTCCGCGACCCCCGGATCGGATTGCACCGCACGCAGCACCGTATAGAACTGCGGGTCCGGCTCATGCAGGCAGCAGATGCCCGCTAATCCGTGAAGCAGATGGGTGACATACCCGGTTCCATTGCGGCCTGTTCCCACCGTAAAGATCAGGCGTTTCCCACCTACAGACCAGCCGGTCTCAAGACTCATGAATGCTTTTCATAATACCGAATCACTTGACCTTCACGTACTTCCGCAAATTGTGAGCCGCCACGTCCGCCGCGTAAATGGTGCCCGCGTCATCCGCCGCAATCCCGGACGCCGTTGTCCCGACATCCAGCTTGTCCGGGTCCGCCGGATCCGGAATGAAAGCCTTGAGCGACCCGTCCTTTGCGTTCCCCACCACAATTCCCCGTAACTGTCCCTTTTTAACGGAAGGATCCACGAACGCCGCGCCAACATAAATCGTATCCTCCTTACTCACGAACACCGAGCTCGGCTGCCCGAATTGCTTCCACGCCGCAATAAAATTGCCATCCTGGTCGAACACCTGAATGCGGCTGTTCTTACGATCCGCCACGTACACGCGCTCCTGCGATCCGCCAATAAAAATGTCATGCGGCTCATCGAAATCCCCCGGCGACGGTCCCAGATGTCCCCAAGCCTTGATGAATTTCCCATCTTTAGAAAACTTCACCACGCGCGCCGAGTTGTGCGCGTTCGGCGCGTGCCCATCGGTCACGAAAATATCGCCGTTGCGTCCGATCGCTACGCCCGTAGGCCGGTCGAACGTATCCGCACCGTTCCCCGCCACGCCCTCCTTGCCCAGCATCATTAGCACTTTCCCCGACGGACTGAGCTTCAGAACCTCCTGCCCCCGCAGCACGCCTTCCGCATTCTTCGCGGACATGCCCAATACAGTGGCCTCATCGTTCACATCGCTCACCCACAGATTCCCCTTGTCATCGACGGTGAAGCCGTGCGGATACGCGAACAGTCCCACGCCGAAGCTCTTCAGCAGCTTTCCCGACGGATCGAATTCCAAGATAGGGGGATTCGAAGCATCCCGCCCCAGACAAGTAGCATGCCCCGGCGGCACTGTATTGAAGCAGCGGTGAAACACCCAGATGTTGCCGTCACTGTGAACATGCACCCGGATCACTTCACCCCAGTGCCCACCGTTCATGCTCTTGGGGATCGTGGGCCACCCCACCGCCAATCGATAAGGATTAGGCAGATCGGTTGGCTTGGGATACTGCTGCGCCGAAGCCGCCGCTCCCAACATGGCAATCGCAACGATTCGACTTACCAGTGACATCCCGCTCTCCTCACTTCAGCTTCAGCCGAGCCGCGTCCGCGCATTCCTCGGAGACTTTGAAGTAGCGCGCCACCGCATCCGCCCCCACTTCGAAAGGATGCGGCTCGCCCGCCTTGCGCCCCGCCAGCATCTTGATCTTCGAAAACGCCCCATCGAATTCCGAATGATTCGACATAAAGACCGTGGCGTTCGCCGCCGCCGCCGCAGCCGCCATCTTCCGCTGCGAATTGATGTAAGTATCGAAATTCGGCACCGTGCTCGGGAAGTTGAAGGCCGTCCCCCCCGAATAGGCCACCGTCAGCGGCCTCCCCTTGTCCTTCACGGTAAAGATCATCGACAGTGTCCCAGGTGTATGGCCCGGCGTCGTCACAATGGTCACCGCAGTATCGCCGAGCGTGATCTTCTGCCCGTCGTCGGCTACGATATCCCGCTTCGGCTTGCCCAGCGGATACCCATTGACGGACCGCTCAATCGAATCCCAATCCGGGCCGCCCATGACCACGTGTGACCCGAACTTATCCTGCAGCAGCTTCGCCCCGCCCACATGATCCCCATGCGCATGCGTGATGATTACATACTTAATCTTCGCCGGATCGAGCCCGAGCTTCTTCAGTCCACCCACAATTTCTTCCTCAGAATTGTAAGTGAATAGGGTGTCGATCAGAATGATCCCCTCGCTGCTGGTTAAGGCCCAAGACGAATGAATCTTCGAGCCCACGAAATAAAGATTGTCGAAGACTTTAGCCGGCTCCGCAAACCAAGTATCGCGAGCCGGCGCAGGCCCCGGCGCAACATCGCGGACCGCCGTTACCAATGGAGGAGCGATGCACAAGCGCGCCAGCGTGCCGGTAAAATCGAAACCCGCGGCATTTCTGGCAGCAACCAAGTGTGCATCGATTGCGTCCGCCACGGTCTGCCCAAACGCGCCGCTCACGCAAAAAACGGCCAGCGCCACACCACCGCGAGTAAAGATCTTCATAGCTGCACCTCTTGCAAGCTTCTTAGATCTTATAGCACTCGCTCCAGGAAAATTTGCCTGGATGCAGTGGCTACGAACACGGCAAAACCGTAACGCCAGCTTTGGCTCCCCACTTGCATTGAATTAAGCGGAGGTAGCTATGGGATACATTGTTGCATGGGCGTTAGGCGTTCCTGGAGTCCTACTAGTAGCGTGGTTCCTGCTCCATCACTAAATGCGGATCGGGCCTGTTCTCGCGGCGCGGCTGTCGAGAGCAGGCCCCACCACGCTGCGCCTCAACTCCCGCCCCCGGTAACCCGCCCAGTACCCGAAAACCAGCGTCCCCACCAGCCCCGTGATAATCGCTACCGCCGTGAAGATAGACAGCACCGACACGTAAAGCAGAAACGCCGCCACCACTCCCACCACCAGCACACCCGCGATAATAAATCCAAGTAGCAAGATCATACGCCCAACCAAGCAACTGGGAGCCCATTTCGAGGAGAAGAAGACAGTCGCATGCCCGCCATTCAAAAAATCACCACGTTTCTATGGTTCGATAACAACGCCGAAGAAGCCATCCAGTTCTACGCTTCCATCTTTAAGAATTCCAAGCTGGTAGGCCTCATCCGCCACGGAGAAGCCGGACCCGGACCGAAAGGAACTGTTCTCGGCGCCACCTTCCAACTCGAAGGCCAGCAATTCTTCGCCTTGAACGGAGGCCCCAAGTTCAAGTTCACCGAAGCCATCTCGCTCTTCGTGAGCTGTAACACGCAGGAAGAGATCGACGATCTGTGGGAGAAGTTGTCCGCCGGCGGTTGGAAAGACCGCTGCGGATGGCTCAAAGATAAATTCGGGCTATCCTGGCAAATCGTCCCCGCCGTCTTGTTCGAAATGTTGCAAGACCCGGATTCCGCCAAAGCCGATCGCGCCATGCGAGCCATGATGCAGATGGACAAGCTCGACATCCAGCGCTTGCGGCAGGCCTATAACCAGGGTTAGCCTTCAACCGCTCCGCTTGAGATCTTCCGGGACGATCCCGCGATCGTGATAATCACTCAGCCGCTGATGCGCCTTCATTAGCGCTTTGCGGGCAACTGTTAGGTTTTGAGAAGCGCCCCTGATCTGCTGCGCCCCATCCGGATGCGGTAGTCCGCTGGGAAATTGGCCGAGGGCTGTGTCGAAGTCCCGTGAGGCTTCGCTGCTGCGGGCAGTAGCCTCCAAAAGCTCCTGCAACAAACGAGTACGAATGTGCTGCTCTGCAGTAGACGGCTTGCGTGGGCTACCCTCCCGCGCCTCCGCACAGTGAGTGCATATCGGCACATCGCGATCGTACAACTGCGTTTCCGCTTTGCAGTAAGCGCACTCTGCCATAGCTACGCCCTACCTCTAGTAATTTATATTCGCTAGTAAGAAGGTGTCAATTCCCAAAAAGGGAGGATGTGAGATTAAGGGCCAGCCGGCCCGCGGGCCTTCTGCTGCGCCGGAGTTCCTGCGATTCCGCCCTTGGCAATCAGCAAATCGCCGGTTTCCTTGTGGACGTCGATGCGCTGGCCGCCGCGGCTGTTGCCACCCGCACGCCCCATCGCGTAATCGACAGCGGTGAACCCGCGCGAGTCTTTAAGATTGATGTCGGCGCCCTTCGCCAACAGATACTCGACCACCTTGTTCCATCCCCAGAACGCGGCCCCGTGCAGCGGCGCTTGCTCCAGTCGCCCCGCGCGGCCATTCAACTCCCCGCCGTGCGCGAGCAAAAGCTCCAGCGACGCGATCGCACGCTCCTGAATATCCGAGGCATAGTAAAAGCCGCGCGTGTCCGCGTCTACTGAGCCCGTGCCGGCCGCAGCCGCGGTCGGCGTCATGCCTTGGCTATTCGGCAAATCGACGATCGCACCATGCTCCAACAGCAGCTTGATCGCCGCCACGTCCTGCGCTTTTGCCGCGCGCAACAGCGGCGTAGTGCCCACGGTTAACATCTGGTCCACGCCGCGATCCGCACCCGTTGCGCGATACGGCGGCAGCATTTTCAGTTGCAGATTCGGATTCGCGCCCTTTTCGAGCAGAATGCGCACAATGTCGATGGGCTGGGTTTCATCGATCGACGGCTGATCCGGCCGTCCGCCATGCGGCAGCGTATTGTAATCCACCGCCAGGTACAGCGGACTGCGACCCCACCAATCCCAGCGGTTGATGTTCGCGCCCTTATCGATCAAATACTTCGCCACGTCGAAATGCGCATTGAAGATCGCCGAGATCAACGGCGTGACGCCCTCCGGGTCCGGCAAATCGAGCTTCGCACCCCTCTCCACCAGCGCCTGTACGCAATCCATGCAGCCTTCGCGCGTGCTGAATATCATCGCCGTCATCCCGCCCGGCGGACGCGGCTGCGAACGCGGCTCCTTGCTGATCAACGGCGTCATCATATCGGTCGCGGTTTTCGCATCCACTTCCGCGCCATGCGCCAGCAGTTCGCGCATCATCGGACCCTGGCTCGCCGCCGCCGCCCACATCAGCGCCGTCTGTCCGCGCTGCGCTTCGCTGACATTGACGTTCGCGCCCTTGCCGAGCAGCAGCTTCGCCGCCGCGACATTCGCCGTCCGCGCCACCAGCATCAGAGGTGTCTGCCCGTCCGCTCCGGCAGCATTGGCGTCCGCCCCGGCGCCCAGCAGCGCCTGGATCATCTCGGTATTAGAATTGAGAGCCGCTTCCGCCAGCGCCGTCGACCCCAGCAAATTGCGCTGATTCGGATTCGCCCCCGCCTTCAACAGGCGCGACACCAGATCCAAATCATTCACATTCGCGGCCCACAACAGTGGCGTCGTGCCATCCGCATCCGCCGCATTCACGTCAGCTGACTTCTTTGCGATCATCTCGATCGCAGCCGCGCGCCGCCCCGCCTGAATCGCGTCGGCCAGCTCGGCGCTCCCGGCAAACAGGGGCGCCGCGGCGAGCGCCGCAATCAGCAGAGTCTTCATTTACAGATCCACCAACTTGCCGGTGCTGTCCCCCAGTTTGTCCTGCGGAACTCCAGCGCGGTCGAGCATGGTCAGCAGCACGTTCGCCAGCGGCGTGTGCTCCGGCAACACCAGATGCTGCCCGCCCTTCACTGTCTTCCAGCCGCCCACAATCGAAATCGGCAGCGGATAGTGATTGTGCGCATTGCTGTTGCTCATATTGCTGCCGTAAAGGAATAGCGAGTGCTCCAGCATGGTGCCGTCGCCATCCGGCATCTTCGCCAGTTTGTCCAGGAACTTCGCGAACTCCTGCGTATGATACGCCTGCACCTTCGTCAGGCGCTCCAGCTTCCCTTGCTCGTTGTTGTGATGCGACAGCGGATGGAATGCATCCGGCACGCCGATAAAGTTATAAGTCTGCCCGCTGACTTCCGCCGCCACCATGAACGAAAAAATACGCGTCATGTTGGCCTGGTAAGCTAGCGCGACCAGGTCGAACATCAATGTGATGCGCTGCTCAAACGGATATACCTTGTCCGCCGGAGCGTCCGGAATCTCCACCTTCGAAAGATCGCGCGCTTCCATCTTCTGAATGCGCCGCTCGATCTCGCGCACGCTTTCAAGGTAATCCGACAGCATAGCCTTGTCCGACGGCCCCAGCACCCGCTGCAAGTCCTTCGATTCCTCGCCCACCAGATCGAGCAGCGAAACATACTGCTTCGACAACCGCGCCCGGTCCGCGACGTTATCGCCCTGCCCGAACAAACGCGTGAACAGCTTGCGCGGATCCGTCTCCATCGGCAGCGGCGTCGTCGGCGTGCGGAACGAAATCGTGCCCGCGTAAGAGCAGCCGTAGTCGCGGTCGCAGAACCCGCCTCCTCCGCGGTTGTCCGTCGCGACTTCGAGCGAAGGCAGCGGCGTATCCTGGCCAATGTGTAGCGCGGCGATCTGGTCCGCCGTGGTTCCCGCGTGCGCTTGCTGGCTGACTGCAGGATGGACACAGGAGAGCCACGTCCCCGGCGCCAGCGCGTGCACCGGACCCACCGGCGCCTGGTTGATGATGTTGCTGAACACCGTTGTCATCGACTTATACTTCTCTATCGGCTTCAAAATATCCTTGAACTCGCCGATCTTGCCCTCGCCCGTCGGTGTCCACTTGTCCATCACCGCGCCATGCGGAAAGTAAATGTATCCCAGATGCGGCGTAGCCTTGGCCGCGGTCTGCGCCAGCGCCGTCTGCGCCGGAATCATCGCGTCCAGCAGCGGCAGCGCCAGCGCGGTCCCCACTCCCCGCAGTACCGAACGCCGCGTCAGATGCTTCTTGGTAACAAACATAAGTGGCTCCTTATTCTACTGCTGCCAACTGCGCCCCGGCTGGCGGTTCCACCGCGCTCGACTGGAATGCCGGAGCGTTCACGATGCCCCACACGATCGACGAAAATTTATAGTTGTCGCGCTTGGCATCTTTTACAATCTTGCGGACGCTGGGCATATCGTAATATTCCACTCCGCGCCCCAGCGCATACGTCATCATTTTTTCCGTGAAGGTCTGCGCAAACTGCTCCGGCCGCTTCAGCAGCGCGTTGCGCAGATCGCTGGGGCCGTTCACCGCCGTGCCATCCACCAGCTTGCCGCTGGTATCGATCTTGGTGCGGGTGAAGCGGTCAATCGCGCGGTAAGCGCCGATCGTGTCGAAATTCTCCAGCGAGAATCCAAGCGGATCCATCACGCCGTGACAGGCATTGCAGGTCGGATTCGCGCGATGCGTCTCCATTATCTCCCGAATCGTCTTGGGCTTCTCGCCGTCCTTGTTTTCCTTGAACGCCTCCACATTCGGCGGCGGCGGAGACGGCGGCGTGCCCGTGATATTTTCCAGAATGTAAGCGCCCCGCAGCACCGGCGAAGTGCGGTTCGGGATACGCCGTGACCATCAGCACCGCGCCCTTGCCTAGCAGGCCGAAGCGGTTAGGATCTGTGAGCGTCACGCGCCGGAACTGATCGCCGCGCACGTTCTCGAATCCCGTAGTGCATCGCCAGCCGCTCATTCACGAAGGTGTAATTGGCGCTCAGCAGATCCACCACGCTGCGGTCCTCGTGGAACACGCTGTCGACGAACATCTCCATCTCGCGCCGCAGCGCCGCCCGCAGCGGAGCGTTGAAGCTGGGATAAGCCACGGGATCCGGCTCCATGCGCGTCCATGTCGCGAATCTTCAGCCATTCAAACGCGAAGTTGGTGGTGAGCGTCTTCGACCGCGGATCCGCCAGCATGCGCTTCACCTGCGCCGCCAGCCCAGCCGGATCGCTCAGCTTGCCCTGCTGCGCCGCCGCCAGTAATTCCTCATCCGGAATGCTGCTCCACAGGAAGAACGATAGCCGCGAAGCCATTTCTATGCCGTTCAGCCGGTAAATACTGCCCGGCTCCGCGTTCGCCGGCGGAGGCTCTACGCGATACAGGAACTTAACGCTCGCCAGCATGGCCACCGTCGCGTTCTGGATGCCGCTTTCAAAGCTTCCAACCTTCCGCCCCTCGCTGTAGAAACGCATGAGCGGCGCCATATCCTGCTCCGTCACCGGCCGCCGGTAAGCCTTCTTCGCCAGATTCGAAAGGATGCGCGACGCACATGCCGACTCCTCCCGCGGATCGGGAGCGCGGCACACAAAGATACGCGTGCGGCTGGGAGTGTCGATCGGATCGCCCGTAGGGTTGAACGGGCCATTCACCGTAATCGCCGGCCCTGGCCCTGCGCCCCTGCCCGCCGCGCTGCCGTCGGCAATAATACCGCCCACGATCAGCCCTGTGCTCGAATACCCGGTTCCCGCCGCGCCCGGAACAAATCCATACAAAACGCCTTCGCTCTCGGCGAAACTGCGCCGCGCATTGGCCGCAACAATGGCGTGCAGACCCGCCTTCAAGTGCGTGCGCCCCGTGGCGTCCACTCTCACGCCGTCCACCGTAAAGACCTGCGGATTCGCGTCTGCGCGAAGTTCGTAGTCGCCTTCATACGGAGCCAGAAATTGCGTCGTGACTCCGCCGCGAGCCCCCGGCGGCAGTGGCACCTTCGCGTTGACCCCGCGAATGGTCGTCATCGCTTCTTTGCCGGTGAGCGGCGTTCCCACAGCTTGTTTCGAAACCGCGCGCGCCGCCATGATGTATTGATCCAGAAACGAAGGCGACGCCTTCAACGCGCTGGCAATATTGTCGAAACCGTCGCTGATATCGTCGCTCGGCAGCAGCGCCGCCGCATTCACATCCATGCCGAAAAGATCGCGCACCGCGTTCGCATACTCCGCGCGATTCAGCCGGTGAATACGCACACTCCCTGGATTCAAATTCGCCGCACTGGCCTTGTCCAATGAGTCTTCCAGATACGTGGCCAGCGTATTCACGGCCTCCACTGGCGGCCGCGGCGCTCCCGGCGGCGGCATCATGCCACCGCGCAGCTTGCGAATCGCCCGCTCCCATGTCACCGCATCCTTTTCGGGATGGTCCAGATCCAGTACATCCAGCGCTAATTTAGCTGTCCGCAGCCGTTGATTATGGCAAGTGGTGCAATAGCGATTCACCAGCGCTCTGTTAGGACTAACTGACACTTCCGCAGGAGCCGCATGAAGTGCGCAAGCCGCAAGCATGGCGAGCATTAAGTTACGCATTATCACGTTGTTAGTATATAACCTAGATCTCTAGCTGGGAATGACCCAAAGGGGCTATAAGACGCCGCCGAGCTCCCGCGCGTGAGCATAAATCCCCCGGTAAGCCGTGTAAAGAAACGGCTCCGGATCTCCTGAGAGTTGCCCTTCAAAGTCCTGCATGGCCTTGGCCGCGATCAGGTCCCTCGGCCCCATCCCTTGTTTCACCAGCTTCACCAGGTGCTCGCGGACTTTTGTCATCAGATCGAGACTCGCCTGCAACTCGGCTTTGACTCATCACCGGCCCGCTCCCGGGCACAATCCTGGTCGAATCGTTCGCGATACGCAGCAGCGTCCGCTGCGCCTCCTGCATCCCGCCGATCCAGCCGCCCGTCGGCCAGTCCAGTAGCGGCAGCCTTCCCGGCTGCACCGCATCCCCCGTCACCAGCACGTTCGATTGCGGGAAGTACAC
The DNA here is from genome assembly GCA_963710155.1 of Bryobacterales bacterium. Classification (GTDB taxonomy): domain Bacteria; phylum Acidobacteriota; class Terriglobia; order Bryobacterales; family Bryobacteraceae; genus Palsa-187. The sequence goes on from CAVPZQ010000016.1 coordinate 182,530, forward strand.
ATAAATATCGCCGTCGCGTGTGCGCCATCGGCAGCAGTCCGTACTCCAGCGTTTCCCCGCCGAAAGTGGTTTTAGCCGTGGTGTAAAACGTGTCCGTAGGCAGCGCTTCCTTAGCCCGCGGCGGAAATACTTTCTTTTCCCAATCGTGAATAATCTCCTGCGTCATCCACAGTTCCGTATTTACGTGCGAGGTGATTTTCGCCCCCGCCTTCGCCATCGCGTCGTTGGCCCCAGTGGATTCCAGATGCCAGTGCGTGTTGATCACCCTCTTGACGCCGCCCGCTAGCCCCGACACCTCCGTCGCGTGAATAGCGTCTCCGCAATCCACCAACAGACTGCCGCCATCGCCCGCCAAAGCGACGATATTGTTGCTGGCCCCCGTAATCAGAGTGATTTTATCGGTGAGCTTCGCCCCCTTCGGGCTCGTTTGGCCCAATAGTGCGCGCGGCAAACTCAGTGCCGCCGTACCGGCAGCCAGCTTCTCGAGGAATTCACGGCGATGGGGTTTCATTCCGGTTCCATTGTAACTCTCTACCCGTTTCTAGACGTCGACGTCATGAGTACCACTGCTTACGAATACGCACCCGTCAATGAGTTCGAGACCGCAGGCGTCGGGACCGGGATCACCGTGATCTTTAGAGATCCCTCCTGCCCGAAGAAAATGGCGCCGCAAAGAGAAGGGCTAGCCCAAGGGCACTTTGAACCACAACGCCGCAATGACCAGCCCAATGAGCGCCGCCCATACCAGGAACACCGTATAGTCGTTTCGAGTGCGCATTTCCAGCCTCAACATGTCCGGTTGAATAGAGGCAGCGGGAGCGAAAGGCGTTTCAGCAAAAATCAAGGTGCTGGACGGAAAAGGATCGCAAAAAAAGGGGGAACGGGCGCCGCAGTCTTGGGTGATAGTATCGGCGCCCGTCGTGTCGTAACGGGGAATTGACTCTACTATATTGCACTTACACCAATGAATCTATACCCTCCAGTGAGTATTTACCGCAAGGTTGCGCCGGTATATTCGCGCAACTGCTACAGCAGGACTTTACTTTTTGTGAGCCTGGATGTAATCGAAAACGAACGTCTTCAACGCTGAACTGGTCAGGCCGAGTTGCGTAGCTTCCTCAGCCGCGCGGTCGTTATCCCACTTATCGATGAGTACACGTTTGATCATCCACATCGCGGCCGCACGGTTTCCGCTGGCGCAATGAATGAACGCCGGCTGATTGCCCGGTTCCGTGATGGTTTTAATGAATTGATCGGCCACCGCTGGATCGGGCATGCTTCCGTTGAAGGGGATGTGCACAAAGGTGATACCCGCAGCTTTGGCCGCGGCCGCTTCCCCGTCGATGTCGGCGCCTGCCTCGGTCGCCAGCCGCAAGTTGATAATGGAGGCAAACCCCATCTTCTTGATAGCGGCTACCGAGCCGGGCGTCACTGCACCTGCGCACGCCACCGTGGTCTCCACCTGAGAGAAGTTGGTGATCCCCGGGATCGTTGCGTTCTTAACTTGAGATTGCGCGCCGGCAAGGGAAACCATAAGCGCCGCGGCGGCAAGGATCGGAAGTGCTCGTTTCATTTATTCTACTCCTATCGATTTGAAATCACGTGCGCGATGGAAAGCAACAGTACCCGGCACCGTCTCAGCAGGCCGGCGGTCACCTTATTGTAGATGCCGTCGGCCTCGCTGCCAACCGCCTCAATGATGCAGCCGAGGAGGTGTTCAGGGCCACGGCGGCGCGAATAAGAGCTTTCAGAGCCTTCTCGTTAACCTTGTCGCCTTCGCGGAAGTCGATGGCACGCCTCACGCGACCCTCCAGACTGGAATTGAAAAGCCCGGAGGGGTCATCCAACGCGGCGCCCTTGGCGAATGTCATCTTTACGACACTCTTGTAGGTCTCGCCAGTGCAGATCAACCCGTCGTGGGACCACACAGGCGTCCCCCTCCACTTCCATTCCTCGACGGCTTCAGGGTCGGCTTGCCTGACTAAAGCGCGCAGGCGCGAAAGCATCTCTCCGCGCCAGTCGCCTAGCTCCTCGATTCTCGCATCTATCAGTTGAGATGGATTGCTCTTTTTCGCTGGTTTCTTAGGTTTCTCCATCTGAGATCCCTTCAGGACTGGGCGGCTTTGGGCGGCCAGTTCGGAACTTCGACACCGAATTGCTGAGCGTACTCTGAGTTCAGCCGCTGCCAATCGAACTTCATTGCCTCGCTGCCAACGAGGCGGCCGATGGCAGTTCCGCCGAGAAGGCGATCCAGAACATCGAGACAAATGTGCCACCCGGCAGCACCCATGGAGATGAAGCGGCGATCGATGTTGTGCCACAGCGTCAGGCGCGTGCCGCCTCCCAAGGCTTCGAGTTCCCAGCGAATATCCTGGCCACCCCAGTTGTACTCCAGCAGTTTGGGAGCGTCGGCTCGCGTCACTGTTGTTTCGGTAACGTGAGGCATGGGCGCTCCCACCGTGGTGAGCTTCACCATGTTTCCCGCCGTACCCAGGCTCCCATCGGAATCAAAAGGAGCCCACTCGCGCAATTGCGCCGGCTCGGTAAGCGCTTGCCAGACCTTTTCCGGTGAGTGGCGCAGTTCTCTCACCAGAATGAGCGTCCACTTCTCTCCGTCCTTTCGTACCTGCGCTCCGCTGGCCGGACCCGGTGTGTACTGCTCGCGATCGCTCATATTCTTCTCCTCGTCTTCTTTTTGGTCGGTGTGGATTGATCTAGCGTGGATGGATCCATGCGGTCGAGGTGGCGTTCGAGAGCATCTACGTGCGCGCACCAGAACCGGCGGAACGGAGCCAGCCAGGTGTCGATCTCCTGTAGTGGCTCCGGCTTCAGCCGGTAGAGGCGGCGCTGTGCGTCCACCGTGGATTCGACGAAACCAGCCACGCGAAGCACGCGCAGGTGCTTTGACACAGTCGTTTGCGGCATACCAAGCCGGCGCTCGATCTCTCCCACCGTCCGTTGTGACGAGACCAGCAGTCCTAATATCGCCCGGCGGTTCGGCTCCGCAATGATGGCGAACACAGATTCCATTCTCTTGATATACCTTACAGAGCATATACGTGTCAAGGAATATAAAGATTGAGCCCCAGTCCACTGCATTCTTGCGGGTCGCTTCAGAACGCAGCGCCGTGTTTCTCGCGGAGGACTTCGCCGAGTTCGCTGTCGATCAGTTCATGGATCAGTTTTTGCGCCCACAACGGACGGAACGTGTGATCGCAATCGGCCACCCGCACACAGCGAACACCGGAGGTTTCAGGCGGCATTTGCCCTTCTTCCTCCATCTCCGCTAAGAGTGGCTCATCGTCGGCGAAGACCAGCGTGACTCGCCCTTGACCGCGCTCGATGGATGCCCAGGCCTGCGCCATTGCTTCCGGCTGAATCTGCCGATGCCGCACCTCCTTCGACCCACGAATCGCGCCGAATGCGTTTCCGAATGCCTGTTTGATGCTCTGGAGCGACACCTCTCCCCGCGCCAGCCTGCGCCAATCTCGCCAGGCCCCCATCTTTCTCGTGTAGTCCCGCGCCTGCCGGCGGCGATCCAATTCCGGGTCCCAGAAGAAGGCGCGTGGATTTAAGAGAATCGCGGTGCGAATACCAGGAATGCGGATAGCCCCCTGAAACGCCAAAAACGCACCGGAACAAAGACCGATCACCGCAAAGCGCTTTACGCCCAGACGGGAGCGCAAGGAATCCATCGCTGCCTCGACTTGTTCCAGCATTTCAATTCCGTAGAGTTCATCGAGGGTAAGTAAAGACTCGCCATCGCTTTCCCCAATCCCCAGCAGGTCCATGCGCAACGAAACAATCCCCTGCGCCGCCCACCGCCGGGCCGCTTCCACCCACATGCGATTTGGCCCGGTGTGGCGAACCGGCCCTGGATTCAAAAACAGAATGCACCATTCATTGGGCTGTTGGTTGGATGCAGGTTCCGCAAGAATTCCGAACATCGCTTTCGAAGAAAGATCGATCTTGTAAACAGACTCCGCTAGAGGGGTATCCTCGCCGGCGATAACAGCTTTGGCGGGCCGCTCCTCAAGCAGCGTGGCCGCGCCGATTTCTATGGGGTCAGGATTGGCCGGAAGGTCTTTTGCTAAAAACTCGGCAATCGCGAGATTGGTTCCGGTGGGCGGAATCCCGTCCATCATGGCGGCGTAACCGCTCCCAATGGCGACTTCGACGCTGGCTCCCGACGACTTTAGCGAGTGAATCAGGTTGACATCGGCAGGAAGATTGTCGCGCGATAAGAAAAGGATGCGCCGCTTGTCCATGGCCGGGAGGGCTGACAAGTCGAGAGCCCCAAGCGCGCGCTGTGTTTCCGGCGCAATCAGAAAGCCGCCGATTTGGAAGCCCTGCTGCTCCATCGTGCCGAAGGGTCGCATCTCGCGGAGCAAAGCGCGCCCCGTCGCGGATGGTCCCCACAGAACCAAGTCTTGAATATTCGCTCCGCGGGCTGCGGCGCTCACGGCTAACATCGCTCCCAAACGGATGCCGGCTACCGCAACGTCCTGCACGCCAGTCGCGGCGCGTAGCTCGGCTGCCCCATCTTGCACACATTGGATCCACGCCTCGAGCAGGCCCGTATCGAGTGCACCCCCCGAACTATCGCCCATACCCGGAAGATCGAAACGCAGCGCCGGGATTCCCTTTGCGGCCAGTGTGCTCCCGAGAGCGCGTAGCGGACGATAGGAGCACACGTCTTCCCATGCAAAGGGCGGCACGATCAGCACACCGCGGCTGCCGCTGGCCCGTCCCGGAACATCGATATGCCCCAGAAGCGTGTAGGTGCCCGAGCGGAACCAGCGGTGCTGAGTAAACATCAATCCTCCACGGCGACAGAGATCCGTCCCTCCGCATTCGCCGCCGTTACGGCGATGTTCGCGGGTATCTCTGCGGGCTGAAGCGGTGTCAGCACGATCCGGCGTTTTCCGCTGGGCTCGATTCCGAAATAGGCGTCGTCCGGCATAAAGCCGGGTGCAGTGGCGCGCACGCCCCAAGCAAAGCGGCGCGTCGTGATCAGCAGCTCGATGGCTCCGCCGGCCAACACTCTCGCTTGGCCCTGCAGGCCGAGCTCAGTGACGGGCGACCGTTCGTTTCGCCGCCCGGCTGGAAAACGAAATGACTGCACGAATGCAATGTCACCGCGATTCCGGTGAAGGCTGGCCGCGATCACGTCGTGGCCGGGGGGCCCGAAGCGGTAGGCGTAGGATGCGTCGACAAACCGGCCAAGAATCTGTTCCAGGCCGAACGTAACCGTGGTGTGTTTCGCCAGGGATACGGCCAGATCGGATTCGACGACCGGGCGCCCTGCAGAGGAATAGAGCGCCACTCGCAGCCACGCATCCATAGGCTGGGAGCGGTCGTTCGCGACATGAACATCGACCCCGTTGAGACCTTCATCCGTGGTCCACACGGTGCAAGGGGCCAACGCCCGTTTCAAGAACCAATACGCCGCTTTCGGCTGGCCCCGGGAATCGAGGATACCCCATCCGCCACCCTGCTCCAGATCCGCGCACCACAATAGGATGCCGCCTCCGCAGGGAGACGCTGCGCGTCGCCACTCGCCGAATACTTCCGCCATCGCTTCGCCCGAAACCATGCGCGATAGCTCCCAATAGCGTGCGGCGTCGGTGTAGCGAAGCGTCGCGGGGTCAGCGGAATAGAGCACCTTCAAATAATGGTCGCGCACGTCGTCGAAATCCCAACCCGCGTCCCGGTCCCGCGGGACACTTCGCTTCCAGGCCGCGCACGTCGGCGAAATTCCTCCAGGAGTCGCAACCGCCATGGCGTCCATCATTTCGGGTTCCGGAACATTCGAAAATGCGAGGCACTCGGAGGCGAAGCGAACCTCCGCGCGCCGGACATCTTCAAAGGGCCGCAGGCAAGCGCCGACGCCGAAATAATTCGCGATACCGCTGCGCGCACGAAACGGCAGATCGCCGCCGCAGGGAGCCGAAGGTACGTATGGAACGCCAGGACAGCAATGGGCTGCTATACGCGGAAGTTCCTCGCCGAAGAACGGTCCGCGGCCGAGCGTGGGGTCCAGTCCGAGCATGCCCACTTGCTGTTCGATTTCAGAATTTCCGCAAAGGATGGTCGTGCTAGGATGCCGCGCCAGACGAAACAACTCCGCCTGGGCTTCGACGCGAACCGTGTCGCGAAAAGCAGAGTCCTCGAAGGGATAGTCCATGTTCGCGAACATCATGTCTTGCCAGACCATCAACCCGACCTCATCGCACAGTCGATGAAAGATCTCGGATTCGTAGACCGTGGTACCCGCCAAACGAATCATATTGAAGCCGCCATCCCGCAACAGGCACAAGCGCTCTCGTATCACGTCGGGGGGCGCTGCAAGGGTGACTGCATCGGGCGGGGTCCAGACTACGCCGCGACAAAATACGGAAGTTCCATTCACTCTCAACGCGATTCCGTCGACGGCGGGTTGCTTGCCGCCATCGATGGAGCGAAATCCTACCGGAACGTCTTCGAAAACGGTGGTCGAGCCGTCGGCAAACTGCAATTCTGCCCGCAATGGATATAAGGTAGGCCGCCCGTGAGTGTGAGGCCACCATCGCAGCACGTTCGGAATCGACAGCACCGCACGCCCATGGTAGCGGCCATCTTGCTCTTGCCACTCGAACGCAGTTTCCGTGTCGCCCGCCAGCAGCCGTCCGTAGATAGGCACGATGCCGGACTGAAGACTTCGCACTTGCAGATGAACCTGAACGACACCGCTAGATCCGTTCACGTGAGCGGTCCGCGACCAGCTTTCGACGACCATCCCGCTGCGGCGCACGAGGGTCACGGGGCGCCACGGCCCCACCGCTTCGGGCTCGGAAGCGAAACCCGGCGCACGCCCGAACAGGGTGGTGCGGAACCAGCGCAAAGCCTGTTCGCTGACGACACGGGTACGCCAGCGTGCCACCGGCGGTTGCCGGCGCTGTTCGCGCATCGCGGCGGTCAGAGGGCGGCAGACGATCAGCAGCTCATTGCGGTCGCGCAGCAAAGCGGAGACCTCCACTTCGTGAGAGGCGAACATGGAATTACTTTTTAGGATCGGCTCACCATTCAGCCACACTTCGGCTATCGTGGCTATTCCGCCGAAAGTCAGCACGATTTCCTCGCCCGGTTCGGCGGGCTCGCCTTCGAAGCGGCAACGAAACCAGTGCTCGGACGCATCGAAAGGAGCGCGATCACCGATGCGCCAGGCCTGCTGTTCACGAAGCACCGAAGCAACAGTGCCGGGCACTCGGGCCGGAATAAAATGCAAGCTGATCAGCGTTGCGGGGGACGCTGGCCCGATGGTCGACGCCATCTCCCAGTCCGCATCCAAGGGAATGCACCGCGAGGCAACGGAGAGCGTTGTATTTTCGCGCAGATGGGGCGCCGTTGCGATCATGCCGTTCTCCGGATAGCCCCGAACGCCACGTAGTCTAACGCGTGCATGGCGGTTTCCCACTCTTCGGCCAATTGCCGGATCGCCGGCGAAGGATCGAACGGCCGCCGCCGGGCGAGCCTGAATAGAAGGGTTTTGGCGCCGTTCACTTGCTTGCCGAGCGCCTCCGCAGCGGCGCTGGCATGCCCGGAAGGCTGCGGCGTCAGCCACTCCACGAAACTTTTCGCCGTTTCAAACGCCGCTCCACACTGGCGCACGGTAGCGAACGCATAGGCGTGATATCCGCGGTCCGTCCCACCGAGTAACGCGGGGAGATCCAGCGCAAGCCGCTCTCCGAAAGCAACCCACGGATTGTGTTTTGGTCTACGACGGAGTTGGCGTCCAAGCATTTCGTACGCCGCGAGCCGAAGGCTGTCGCCCTTCAAACAGGGGCCTGCATCGAAACGCACCACCTCAACGTAGGGCGGCAGCACATCGCCGGAGAACACGCGGCCCAGCCGGAACAGGCCGCGGTAATCGTCCCCTGAAAGTTCGTAGTAGCCCGTCCCGTGGAAATAGCGCATCCGCTCCCCTGCGGCGTCGATGGCTTCGATGGCGATCGAAGATTTCACGTGCTCGCGCCCGTAAGAAGTCGCGGCTCGATCGGGCAGGTAGCACGAATCGGCTTCCATAATCACGCTTCGGGAGGCGCGCAGTTGTTCGATCACGTGATCGACGAGCGGACGGTAGATCTGCATCTCGTGGACGTCGATCCCGTAAAGACGCTCCAGTTCTTCCGGCGGCGGCTTAAAAAACGTCCACTGATCGCCCTCGAAATCCACCGTGCAGGCGAAGCCCATGGCACTTGCCGGGTCGATACCGCGGGAATGCAGTAATTCAATCCACAAATCCACGTAACAATTGGTTTCCGGGAAACACCGGTCAGGGCGATGCAGCATGCTGGGCACATAGTCCATGGGATCGAGGCCGAGGAGGCTCACCATCATTGCAATCCATTCCCCCGCTAGGCTCCGTTGGCATCGGGCCATAGCCGGCCACGGACGTCCTTAGGCCAATCGCGCACCTTCAGGCCGTGCGCGCGCAGCAACGCCAGCGTGATGCGCTCTAATCCAAATCCCACACAGGCGCTGTTTGCAGGTCTGCCATCGTGCAACTGAATTCCGAACGCCGAGCCGAAGTGATCCTGATGAAAATTGAACGACGCGACGGCCGTCGGTTCGCCCGACGCAATAGGCACCAGAGCTTCGAACTTGAGACGCTGCTCACGCTGATTGTTCTCCAGCAGCTTTCCGCCGCGGCCGAAGAAAGGGTCTGACGCAACGGCCAGGGTTGCCTTCAGGCCGGTTTGCCCGAAGATCGTTTTCGCGCGGGCTATCCAGGTTTCGCGCCAGGCGACGACCTGATCGGGTTCTCCCATGCGCACCATCTCCCGCTGATGAAACATCTGCAGCCGAGCAGGATCGCCCGCCGGCTCATTGCGGAAAACATAACACCCGCCCAGGTCGAGCGTCAGCCCTGCTTTCGGCAATCGCCCACGCCGCGCCATTGCGGGATAGGCCGGGTAGCACGCGGCGGGAACCAGGACCACATCGGTCATCGAAAGATGCTGGCTCCAGTCACCGCCCCGGCAAGCCCGTTCCGCCAGGTCGAGCGCCGCGGCCTCTTTGCCCCGAAAGCTATACACCGCTCCGCACAATTGTGGAAAGGATTTAAGGTATCCGGCCTTTTCGAGAATACGTCGCGGGATGATTGGCGGAAATCGCGGCGTCTCCGCTTGATCGGCGGCGCACACCCGTGTGATGAGCTCATCCACGCGACGCCGAATGTCCTCGAAGACCATCCCCCGGCCATAAAGACCGGGCTCACCGCTGGCCAGGAAATGCCCATACTGAATCAGATCTTCCAAAAACTTCTGCTCGCTGGAAGTCCCGAGAGCCGCGGTCACTTGCCCTCCCGGTAGACCAATAACAGCGCGGCGTTGGTGGCGAGAAGCCGATCATTTGCGATCATCAACTCTGCCGAACAGGCATCCCGCAACTGACGGCCAACCGAATAGGGGCCGCTGTTGCCGTACCCCAGGAACCCGCAGATGCGAAGCGCGCTCTGACACGCTTCCACAGCCGCCTCCGAAGCTGCGATTTTCAGGTTATTGATGCGGACAGAATAACCAATCGTAGAGAGCGTGGGTCGCCCTTCTCCCTCCGCCAGATTCACGTACTCTTTCAGCGCGGCCTGGAGCAACGCCCGAAACGCTGCCATGCGCAACGAGAGTTCGGACAAGCGCAGAGCGGAAGACGGCGTGTTTCCAGGATTCTGACGGGCCTGCGCACGCACGAAGTTTTGTGCCCGTCCGAAAGCATCGCTCGCGATGCCGAACCACACATGCGCCCACAGAATATGAGAGAACGGCACCATGGTCTGAGACGCGATGACGGCAAAGGGGGCCGGCAGCACCTGCTCCGCAAGGCATGTGCCTCGCATCACAAACCCTGGGCTGCAGGTGCCGCGCATGCCCAGCGTATCCCACTCGCCCAGCGGCGCAATCTGCATGTCGGTCAGGTGTGTCAAAACCAGAAGCTGATCTCCGCAGTCCGCATCGGGGCTGCAGCGCAACGTGGTAAGGAAATCGTCGGCATAGGCCCCGTAAGAAATGGCGGAGGCTTTCTTTTCGAATTGGAGTCGATTGCTGGAAGAATCCGCTAGGGTGTCGAGGGCGGCGATGCTCCTGCGCATATCGCCGCCCACCCCCACTTCCGAAGTCGCGGATGCGATCAATCGTTGTTCTCGAACCACGTGCCGCAGGTAGTCTTCAAACCAAACCGAGTTCGCCAGATGCCGGACGATGCTGGCGATCTGGATTTGGTGCATCGCAAAAATCATGCCACTGGCCGAGCAGCGGCGCGCCAGCTCGAAAGTCGCGCCCGCTAAAACGTCGATTTCGGCGCCGGCTCCGCCGTACTCGCAGGGCACGCCCCAGCCAAGCGCTCCAGCGGCACGAAGCGCCTCCACGGTTTCCGATGGGAATCGGCCGCAGCGGTCGACGTCTTCGGCGTGCTGTGCCGCCATATCGAGAGCCAGTTGAAAGCTTTCGGACCCGGTTAATTCCTGTACATCTACGCATCTCTGTGGGGCGGTCATGGTTGCACTCGCTGCAAACGTTCGATCGCGTTCGCGATCGAGTCGATGCTCTCAAAAACACTCCGGCTCAGCATGCCATCCGGAAACTCCAGTTCGAATTCATTTTCCAGTGCGATCATCAGCGCCACGCTCGAGAATGAGGACATGCCGGCTCGGTACAGATTCGTCGAGTGTTCCACTCTCTGTAGTTCCAGGCCGAGCCGCGCGTGATCGGCAACGATTTTTCGAATTCTGTCTTTCATTTGTTTCTCTGTTTGCCAATCCACATGCAGCGCGCCCGAAATATGAATCGCTGAGTCATATAGGTGAGGCAATTATAGGGGGAGGTGGGCGTGCTGCAAAAGAGGAAAAGCGGTAGGTACCCGCGTTTCATCAACCTCCTCAAGCGAGTACTAGTTCAGGCGGTTACGCCAATGAGAAACCACGGAATCAATAATAGACAGAAGCGTATACGAAGACTCGGAAAACGTATACAAGCGTCGTAGATCTCGTTTACACTCGTGGACGCCTCTCTAAAGATAGGTGGTACTAGTCAATTCGGTTCGTAGTGGCGTTAACGGCAATAAAATCACTAGGCGCGGATGTACAGGTCATCAGGAAGTAAAGAGCACACCTGTACTTAGTCCTGCTTACAATCGTCCACGCCTCTCCAAAGATAGGTGTACTGGACATTGACCCACTCGAGATCTCGCTCTATCCTGAGCCTTCACCTTCCCCTCGTCGGGAACGGAAACAAGCCAAGTCTGGACGATTCCTGTGGTAACTATGTCCAATTTCATGCACGCCCCCGAACAACCGACCGCCCTTCAAGAAGAGACACAATGGTTCGCGCTGCAGGTGGATGTGAAGAAGGCGGCTATGACCACGGCGCACTTGCAGCACAAAGGGTATGAGACGTTCACGCCTTGCTACACTTTTGTCCGCCGATGGTGCGACCGCAAGCGCAACGCTGAATTGCCGCTATTCCCGGGTTACATGTTCGCGCGCTTGGACCCGCGCAATCGCCTGCCTGTCTTGGTTACGCCGGGCGTTTACGGGATTGTCAGCTGCGGTAAACAACCGGTGCCCCTTGCCGACAGCGAAATCACTTCGCTGAAAGAAGTGATGCAGTCGGGATTGCCCTTTGGGCCTTGGGCGTTTTTAGCCAAGGGCGAAAAGGTGACGATCACACGGGGAGCTCTGGCGGGCTTGACGGGCATCGTCGTCGAAGTGAAGAAGACCCTGCGTGTTGTTTTGTGCATCGATTTGATTCAACGGGCCGTTGCTGTGGAAGTGGATGCAGACCTTCTTGCGTCTGCAAAACCTAAAGCTCTTTTGCACACCTAACCGCGGGCTGGCCGAGCCGGCTGAAACTCTCAACAACTCGATGGTCATGGCCATTTCTCATCCCAGATATCGAATCGTCAATTTTCGTCTGTCGGCTGAGGAATACGAGGCGGTATTCAACGCCGGCGAAGCGATTGGAGCGCGCAGCATGGGTGAATTCGCCCGCGCCGCCGTCCTTGAAAAAGCGCATCGCAAACCGGGCAGTTATGAAAGCGGCGAACTGCTCCAATCTTTGTTAGGAAGATTTGAGGAAATCGAGAATACTGTGCGTGCGATCTATGATCGACTGGCGGTACGCGATGCAACTCTCTAAACTTTTCGGCTCGAAAGATTTCGGTACGGCGTGGCGAATTTCTTTATCGCTACTGCTCCTGCTGAGTTCACTTGCGGTGGCGCTGGGGCAGCTTCCCGTAAGCCAGGCGGACGGTTCCGCAGGGGTGCTGGTGGAACTCGAAGCTTATATCCTCGGCCCGGAAGACCAGATTGTAGTTCGCGTATTTCACGCCGACGAATTCTCCGACAAGCCCATACAGATTGGCAGCGACGGCGTGATCACGCTGCCATTTCTGGGGGCCGTGAAAGCCGCGGGATTGACGGTACGGCAACTCGAGCGGAGCATTGGGAGCGACTTATCCAGATACTTGCGGCATCCCCAAGTCACTATCAGCATCGCCGAATATCGCAGCCAGCCGGTTTCGATGCTGGGCGCGTTTAACAATCCGGGCGTGCAGCAGGTGAAGGGATCCAAGACCCTGCTACAGATGATCGCGCTGGCGGGCGGCCTGCGAACCGACGCTGGCAATCAAGCCACCATCGTCAGGCAAAAGCAGTGGGGGACGATTCCGATCCCGGCCGCGCACCCCGACGAAAGCGGCAATGTGAGCGTCGCCGTCGTCAATCTGAGAGACTTGCTCTCCGCTAAGGACTCGGCGAAAGATATCACAATCCGCCCCAACGACACCATCAGCATCCCGCGCGCACCTTTGATTTACGTACTCGGAGAGGTCAATCGAGCGGGAGGATTCCCGCTCCAGGAAGCCGAATCCCTATCGGCCATGCAAGCTTTGTCGCTGGCCGGCGGCATGACGCGCACGGCGGCGCCGAAACATGCCCGCATTCTTCGGTCGGAGCCGGGACGGGTTGACCGCAAGGAGATTATCTTCGATCTTCAAAAGGTCGAAGGAGGAACCGCCCCCGATTTTGCCTTAATCGCCGACGACATCTTATTTATTCCGAACAACGTTCCGAAGGCGGCCGCCCTTAGAGCTGCCGAAGCCGCGATCCAAATCGGAACCGGTGTCGCGATATTCGGACGTTAAATCCACTCTGGAGGATTGTGTTACATACCACTTTCAAGGGGGTAGCGTTGAGAGATCCCGGTCCCCTCCCGGCGATGCCCTCCGTGCGTGCTTTGGAACCCGGGCTAGCGAAAAATGGATCATCGGTGGCCGCCTTGCTGCGTCGGAATCGGTTCATTGTCGTGGCGATTCTTGTGGTTTGCGTGTTGCTAGCAGTGCTCGTGTCAGCGCTGACAACCCCGTTGTATCGCGCTACCACGGTACTCGAAGTCCAAGGGGTGAACCCGGAGTTCCTGAAGATGAAGGAATTGGACCCCACCTCATCGAGCCAGTCCCCCGAATCTTATACCGCGACCGAGGCTAAACTCATCCAGAGTGAATCCCTCGCCAAGCGCGTGGTCGAAGTCTCGAAACTGAATGAACGTCCCGACTTCTTCAAGCGCAGCGCGGCCTTTGAAAAATTTCGATCCCTGCTGCTTGGTCCGCCGCGAGCCCCCGAGCTCGAACCGGGCGTGAGAGCGACCGCCGACCTGCTGCGGAGCCGCATCAAGCAACGTGTCGATGGCGATTCCAATCTTTTGGTGGTATCTGTCGATGCGCCGGAACCCAATCTTGCCGGGGAATTGGCGCAAACTCTCGCACGGGAATTCGAGCTGCAGGAGCAAGAGGCGCGCTGGAACTCGTCCGCCCGCGTCAGCGATTGGCTGACCGGCCAGCTCGAGGAACTCCGCCAGAGAATGGAACGCTCCGGGGGCGAGCTAGAACAATTCGTGAATTCCACCGGTCTGGTTTACGCGAAAGACGGTTCCAGCGTCGCTGAAGAGAGACTCCGCCAGATTCAAGAGGAGCTATCGCGAGCGCAAGCCGACCGCGTGGTGAAACAGGCGCAGATGAATCAAGCCGCCTCCAGTCCTGTGGGAGGGCAGCCCTTGATTTTGGACGACGCTCCCATCCGCGAGTACAAACTCAGGTTGGCGGATTTGCAAAGGACCCTGGCGGATCTAAGCACAACGCTCACTCCCGAACACTACAAAGTCGAGAGCGTTCAAGCCCAGATTGCGGAGATCAATTCCGCTCTTGAGCAGCAGCGCCTGAATGTAATCGCCCGCATCAAGAATGAGTATTTGATGAGCGCCCAGAGAGAAGCGATGTTGACCCAGAGTTATACCGCTCAGACCACCGCCGTCGCTGGCGAGGCATCGCGCTCGGCAAGGTATGGCACTTTGCGGAAGCAAGCCGAGAGCGACCAGGAACTGTATCGCTCTATGCTTGAAAAGGTTAAAGCAACCAGTATGCTGGCGGCGATTCGAACCAACACGGTTCACGTCGTAGATCCGGCCCAGCCGCCGGAAGGGAAGTATTCTCCCAACTACGCCACCAACCTTGGGCTGGGCATGCTCAGCGGGATCATCTTGTCGGTATTGCTGATCGTACTGCGGGAGCGGCTGGACGTCGCGATCCGGGAGCCGGGTGAAATGGGACACGCTCTGAATATTCGAGAGCTAGGCGCAATTCCTGCTGTGCAGAAAGATCGGCGTCCCGCCATTAGCAGGGGCGCCGCGGGCGAACTTTCCTCTTTGAATCTGACCGGGCCCGGCGGCGAAACGAGGGACCGGTCTGTCATCAGCGAGGCGTTCCGGTGCACGGCGGCATCGCTGCTGTTCACCTCCGGTGACGTCGCCAACCGTTCCAAAGTGTTCCTGATCACAAGCGCCTACGCTGGGGTCGGCAAAACCACGACGGCGGTGCACTTAGCCATAGCCCTCTGTGCGGGCGGCCGGCGCGTGGCGCTGGTCGAAGGGGATTTGCGAAAGCCGACCCTGCATGAAATGTTTAGACTGCCGAACCAGGCGGGACTCGCCGACCTCCTCGAATCCGACGGCCCGCTCAACGACTCCGCAGTGCAAGCCCGTCTCCGCGCCACCGGCGTAAAGGGACTGCATTTGCTAACCGCCGGAGCGTATCTGAAATTCCATCCCTCTTCCTTGGAATCCGGCCGTCTCGCGGAGGTTCTCGCGTACTTCCGCAAGAACTACGACTTGGTTTTGGTGGATTGTCCACCCGCCTTACAGATACCAGACGCACGTTTGCTAGCGCGGGATTGTGACGCCGTGGTGCTGGTGGGCCGGGCCGGGCAATCAAGAATGAAGGATTTGTCCCAAACGGTCCAGATTTTTGGCCAGGACGGGCGCCGCGTGGTAGGAACCATCCTCACCGATTGGGACCCGCGCCACGAGTATCCCGGTTACTTCAGTTCCTACTACCGGCGCTACGCGTAATCGCCGAGTCTTAATTCTTCTTCTCTGAAAGCTGCCAAGCCCATGGGTTTCATGCATACCTATCGTCGCCACATTCGAGCTGCTATTGAGGTCACTTGCGATCTAGTCGGCGTAGCCTGCGGGTGGTATCTCGCTAGGCGTCTCGGCGGGTCACCGGAGCCTCCGCCGTTAGGCGAAGCTCTACTCCTATGGGTCCTGGTAGCGGCTTCGTTGCGCCTCTATCGGCATTCCCGCCTTTCTGATACTGAATCCTACTTCTTCGATGCTTTGCGCCCGGCATTTATCGTCAGCGCAATCATTGTGATTCCGATGTTGTACGCGTACAAGAACGAATCCAGTGAAATCTTCGCGCTCTCTTTCGTTGCTTCTCTCCTCGCCTGTCTCACGGCAGGACGCTGGCTTTGCCGGGCCCTGATCCGCTTCGTGGGAACGCGCTGGCCGACCCGCTCCAAGATTGCCTTGGTCGGGGATCAGCAGCGAGCCGCTGGAGTCGCCTGGCGGCTACAAGAGACCAACGCAGCCGACGTGAGAGGGTTGATTCTCTCCAAGCATCGTCTCGAAAGCGCTGAGGGCGGCAGGATGAACGTGCTCGGCACTACCAGCAATCTTGCGGAGGTCATAAATCGCGAGCGTCTGGACACCCTGGTCCTCGTCGACTCCGAGATTCCCGAGCTGGAGCTGCAGGCGTGCAGTGAAGTATCGGCTCGCATGGGCGTGAGAATCACTTGGTCCTTTTCGCCTGCCCCGGTCATGGAGCGCGTGGTCTATTGGGAGGACTTCGGCATCCCCTTACTGGAATTGGAGCTAGACCCATTCTCCAGGAAGCAGCGTTTCCTCAAGCGCGGCCTGGATATTCTCGGCTCCGCGGTTCTATTGCTTCTTCTATCGCCTGTGATGTTGCTGTTAGCCGCGTTGATTAAGATCACGTCGCGCGGGCCGGTTTTCTTTGCAGCTCCACGTGTCGGCCGCGGCGGACGTTATTTCATGTTCCTTAAATTTCGTTCGATGCGCGTAAACTCCGGCCGTGCCGACGTGGCCGCCCGCAATGAGAAGAGCGGGCACCTTTTCAAGATCCGAAACGACCCGCGCGTCACTCCGCTGGGGAGATTCATACGGCGCTACAGTCTGGATGAATTGCCGCAGTTGATTAACGTCCTGATGGGGGACATGAGCCTAGTTGGTCCCCGGCCGCTTCCCATTGAAGATCTGGGCCCGGATGGCATGAGCCGGACGTTTGCGATATGGTCCGAGCACCGTGCCAGCGTCCCGCCGGGCATCACCGGACTGTGGCAGATTCGCGGGCGCAGTGAACTGCCCTTTGCAGACCTGGTACGGCACGACCTCGAATATATCCACAATTGGTCGCTGAAATTGGACCTGGCAATCCTTTTACGGACTCCCTTCCAGGTGTTTTTCGGGCGCGGAGCGTACTGAGAGCATATGCCCGCCTCCACCTTTGCCACCCTCAGCCCGCCGTCGCCGTGCCGCTTCATTCTCGGGACACGAGTCGATGTCATCGACTACGCGCAGGCCGTCCGCAAGATCATCGAGTGGGCGCACCAGCGCTATTCAGGTTTTGTGTGCGCTGCCAACGTGCACGTAGTAATGGAAGGCTTCGACAGCTCCGGTTACCGGGAGATGATCAACAGCGCGGATATGGTAACTGCCGATGGCATGCCTTTAGTGTGGATGCTGCGCCTTCGCGGGTCTGCGGCCAGCCGGGTCTATGGTCCGGATTTAATGCGATTCTTGTTGGCTGCCTGCGAAGAAAAGGGTCTGTCGATCGGCCTCTATGGGGCCAGTCCCCGGGTTCTAGACCGGTTGCTCGCGGCAATCCAGAAACAGCATCCGCAGTTGGCAATCGCCTACGCGTGCTCGCCGCCTTTTCGGGAACTTACCGCGGAAGAGGACGCGCGGATTGTCGCGGATATTCAGGACTCCGGTGCGCAAGTACTTTTCGTAGGCATGGGTTGTCCAAAACAAGAGCGTTGGATCATAAAGCACCAGCGAGCTATTCCGGCGCCTATGCTCGGAGTGGGTGCCGCTTTCGATTTTATCGCCGGTGCGAAATGTTATGCCCCAGCCTGGCTGCAGCGAATAGGATTGGAGTGGTTCTTCCGGCTGTTGACGGAGCCACGCCGTCTCTGGCGCCGCTATGCGGTGCACAATCCCCGCTTCGTTGTTTTCGCTGCCTTACAACTCTTTCGCGTCAAAAAATTTAACTTCTAAGCCATGCCGCTTTCTTCCCACGACTACCAGCCGATTGCTATGCCAGCGCTGGACCCGTCTCCCTTGGTTTCCGTGCTCATGTCGACATATAATCGCGCAGCCTTTTTGCGCGAGGCTTTGGATAGCGTGCTGGCACAAACCTACCCTAATTGGGAGTTGCTGGTATGCGATGACGGATCTACCGATTCGTCCTGGCAAATATTGACGGAATACCAGACTCGCGACCCGCGCATCCGGGCATTCTACAAGGAAAATGGCGGCCAATCTTCGGGTCTAAACGTTGCGTTCCGGCACTCTTCCGGCGAGGTGATATTTCTACTCGATTCAGACGACACCTTCTTGCCGCAAAAGATAGAGCGCGTCCTTCAGGGGTTCCTGGGAAACCCGACCTGCGGTCTGGTGTGGCACTTGCTCCAGCGCTTGAATAACGAAAAGAAACCCGAGGGAATTGTCCCCCTGCTAAGTTTTATGGACTCTGGATGGAAGGGTCCCATGATGCTCCGCGAAGCCGGCATTCTCAACGGCCTCAGGCAAGGCGGAGCATTGGCGATACGGCGAACGGTCTCGGAGCGGATATTTCCGCTGCAGGAAACGGCGATCCTGCGGAATTTTGGGGACACGCCTATTCTGCGCCTCGCTCCTCTGATGGCGCCCGTCGCGGGAATCAATGAGATCCTGGGAACATTCCGGAAGCACTCGGGGAACCAGAGTTCAGCACCGTCCCTCAATGACTATCTGCAGCGTGAATTGCGCTGCTATCAAGCTGTATGGGAACTACAGCGCGACTACCTCTCGTCGCGCCACCCCGATAGTACGGGCCTGCTAGCACCTTTGACGGCGAACGGGCATTTCGTTGCGATGACATATTTGAGTGCCCGCCTCCAGGGCCATCGGCGGGTCGAACTCCAAATGCGGAAACTGATGCGCCAATCCCCCTCGCCTCTGCTCACGGAATCACCCTTCTGGCGATTCGTATTTAAGGCTGCCCCCTTTATCCCGCTATCCATTCTAGTTGCGGCGATCAATATTTTGATCGGACAGGGCCGCCTCAAACAACTTGTCGCGTCGTTCAGAGCTGCATGGCGGGGATTGGAATCGTGCTTTTCGCCCGATCCGGCTCAGCCGCAGCTTGGCGCGAACCACAAATAGGCCACAGAGATGACACTGAACCCTCCATCCGTAACCCTGGGGATGCCGGTGTATAACGCGGAGAAATACCTCGACGCCGCCCTTGATTCGGTGCTGGGCCAGACTTTTACCGATCTGGAAGTCGTCCTCTCCGACAATGCGTCAAGCGATGGAACCAGAGACCTCTGCCAGAAATTTACGCGGCTCGACCGGCGGGTTCGTTATTTCCGCAATAAGACGAATATCGGCGCGGGAGACAACCATCGGCGCGTGGTGAACCTGGCCCGGGGCAAGTATTTCAAATGGCATTCGCGAGACGATCTCTGCGCACCTACTTTTCTCGAAAAATGCGTTCAGGTACTGGACTCAGACCCTGGCGTGGTGTTGTGCCACCCGCTCACCACCTTGATTGACCAGAACGGAAATGTCATCGGTCTCTATAGCCGGCGTTTGAATACAAATAGCGCCAGTGCGGCCGAGCGATTCCGCCAGATTATTTGGTACGACCACAAGTGCTTTCAGATCTATGGGCTCATCCGAACCGACGCGATCCGCTTCGCAGGTAACATGCCCTGCTGCGTACACGGAGATGGGATTCTCCTCGCCAACCTCGCGCTTCAAGGAAGATTTCAAGAGATCCCCGAGTACCTCTTTTTTAGTCGCTCGCACCCGGCTCAATCGGGGCAAGTCGTGCCGGAGCGCTTAAACCTAGGGAGGCGAAGACTCACCAGGTCGATAGGACCGCAACCTCCCCCGGAATGGTGGTCGCCCAGCTTCAAGGGGCGGATCGCTTTCCCTTACTTAAGAATCGCCGGCGAATATGTGTCGGCAATTGCGCAGGTTCCGCTGAGCCTTGGGGAGCGTTGCGCGAGTCTCGTGAGTATGGTTCCCTGGCTGGGCAAGGTAGCGCCCCGCATGGTTACCGATCTTATGATCGCCTTGGATCAAATCGCCGATCCAGTCCTCAATCGAGGCTAAATTCTGTCGTCTAAAAAGAAGCATAAGGAGGAAGTCATATGAAAGTCGCCATACTTGCGGGTGGCGTCGGATCGCGCCTGTCAGAGGAGACGGAAATCAAGCCCAAACCGATGGTTGAAATCGGCGGCCGCCCGATTCTTTGGCACATCATGATGCACTACGCGCATTATGGCTTCCAAGACTTCGTGATGGCGTTAGGCTACAAGTCCGAACTCATCAAGAAGTACATGATGGATTACTGCTCGCTCACTCGCAATCTGCGAATTCAAATGGGTACGGGAGAAATTATCAAAAACGGCGGCGAGCCTTGCGATTGGACAGTAGACCTTGTCGACACTGGCATGAATACCCAAACTGGTGGCCGCATTAAACGTCTCGCGCCCTACCTGCGCGGCGGCACCTTCATGCTGACCTGGGGCGACGGCGTTTCCAATGTAAATCTGCAAGAGCTCTTGGCCTTCCATCGCGCCCATGGAAAGCTAGCGACCTTGACCGCGGTGCGCCCGGTGGCTCGCTTCGGCCATCTCGATCTGGACGATTCCCGGGTGGTGGAGTTCTCTGAAAAGCCGCAGGCGCGCGAAGGCTGGATTAACGGAGCCTTCTTCGTGCTCGAGCCCGAGGTCTTCGAATACATCGAGGGAGACGACACACATTGGGAAAAGGAACCGCTGGAGCGGCTGGCAAGGGAAGGTCAATTGATGGCCTACAAACACGATTCTTTCTGGCAGTGCATGGACACACTGCGGGAAAAGAAATACCTGGAGAATCTCTGGGAGACGAATCAAGCACCGTGGAAAATTTGGGGAGGAAAAGAAAAAGAGAATGAGAATACTACTCACGGGTCATCGCGGATATATCGGAACAGTAATGGCGCCGTTGCTGCAAGCAGCGGGGCATGAGGTTGTTGGCCTCGATACTGACCTGTACCAGCGTTCGACCTTTGGAGACAAATTGCCCAAGGTCCAGACTGTCCACAAGGACATTCGAGATCTCGAAAAAACTGATCTAGAAGGTTTTGAAGCGGTCGTACATCTAGCCGGTTTGTCCAACGATCCGCTAGGGGATTTCGATCCCTCTCTGACGGATGAAATTAACCATGTTGCCTCCGTTCGCCTAGCCGAGAAGGCCAAGCAGGCCGGCGTCCGGCGCTTCGTTTTCTCGTCGTCCTGCAGTAATTATGGCGCGGGCGGCGACGACATGCTGGATGAAACTTCGGCATTCAATCCGGTGACTCCTTATGGCCTTTCCAAGGTTATGGTGGAACTGGACGTCGCGAAGCTGGCCGATGACAATTTCAGTCCCACTTTTCTGCGAAGCGCCACCGCGTACGGCGTTTCGCCGCGGCTGCGCTTTGACTTGGTGCTCAATAATCTCTGCGCCTGGGCCTACACCACCGGCCGAATCTATTTGAAGAGTGACGGCACGCCGTGGCGGCCCATTGTGCACATAGAGGATATCTCGCGCGCATTTTTAGCGGCCCTCGAGGCGCCCCTCTCTGCCATCCATAACCAGGCCTTCAATGTGGGGCGAACGGAGGAAAACTTCCGCATATCGGAGATCGCCGGGATCGTTGCACAAACCATTCCGGGATGCACGGTTGAATATGCTCCCGACGCCGGCCCGGACAAGCGCTGCTACCGGGTAAATTGCGACAAGATCACTCGCATCCTTCCGTCCTTCAAGCCGCAGTGGACCGTGAAGCGCGGCGCGGAGCAGCTCTATCGCGAGATGCAAGCCATCGGCCTTTCGGCGGGAGACTACGAAGGTCCCAAGTTCAAACGCATCGCCCACATCAAGTATTTGATCGATCAAGGGCTGCTCACCAGCAAGCTGCGTTGGACCGCGGCCACACCCGCTCTCGCCGAAATCGGGGCGACCGCATGACGTTCGACAAACGGACCACCTGCCGCGCCTGCGCTTCCAGGGATCTCTATCCGATTCTTTCCCTCGGCCGAACCCCGTTAGCCGATGCCTTAGTGGCGAAGGATCAACTGGCCGACGACGAGTACTCCGCGGACCTCGATCTGGTGTTCTGTAAGGCTTGCGCGCTGGTACAAATCACGGAAACCGTGCCACCCGAGATCCTGTTCTGCCGCAACTATCCCTACTATTCATCGGTATCCAGGAGTCTTCTCGCTCATTTCCGGGCCAGCGCGGAGGAAATCATCGAAGAGAAGCAGCTCAACACTAAAAGTTTCGTTCTAGAAGCTGCCTCCAACGACGGCTATATGCTGCAGAATTTCGCGGAGCACGGCATTCCCGTCTTGGGCGTCGATCCAGCCGAGGGTCCCGTCAAAGCCGCGAACGACCGCGGCATTCCCACGCGGCTCGACTTTTTTTCCCAAGACTTCGCCCAGCGGTTGCGGGACGAAGGCCGTCAGGCCGACGTTTTTCTCGCCAATAATGTCTTGGCTCATGTCGCCGACTTGAATGGTTTCGTCGAAGGCATCCGCACTGTGCTCAGCCCTGAAGGCATCGCCGTCATCGAAGCTCCGTACCTGGTGGATTTGATCCAGCATTGCGAATTCGACACGGTCTATCACCAGCACCTGTGCTATTTCTCGGTGACCGCTTTGAAGTCGCTATTTGCGCGGCATGGCCTCTCCTTGAATCGCGTGGATCGCACCGCCATCCACGGCGGCTCGCTTCGTTTGCGCGTGGCCAAGAATCCGGCCGTCACGGAATCGGTCTTGCAACTCGAAACGGAGGAACGCGACGCCGGCATCGGCACGGTCGAATACTATTCGCAGTTTGCTCAAAGAGTTACCGGCATCCGGGCCCGGCTGTCCTCCATGCTGGAGGATCTGAAAAGCCAGGGGAAAAGAGTCGCCGGTTATGGAGCTGCCGCCAAGGCCACTACGCTCTTGTCCTACTGCGGCATCGACCGCAAGCTTCTGGATTATGTCGTGGATCTGAACACGTTTAAACACGGGCGCTACATGCCCGGCTCGCATCTTCCGATATTCCCGACCCAAAAACTTCTGGAAGATAAGCCGGATTACGTGCTTATTCTGGCCTGGAATTTTGCCACTGAAATCATGGCGCAACAGCAGCAGTACCAACATGCCGGCGGCAAGTTTATCATCCCCATCCCGTCGCCGGCGGTAGTTTAGCCGGCGGTTTAACGGAGACCAATAGCCATGAATACCATCTACGTAGACTCAACGGCGAATGATCATGCAAGACGCGGCGGCCTTTATGGCGGACAGCTGTACACCTATCGGGCAACGCAAAGTTCGCTCGCAATGTGCCGCCTTGCCAGCCGGTTGATCGAGGAGGCGTTTCATCCGCTTGATCCCATGCGGGCGCAGTTCGCCATGTCTGTCGAGCAATTCGTCTCCATCGTCGCCCCCTTGAAGCCCAGATTTATTCACCATCCCGAGACCCGGGAACTCACCCGCGCCTTGATCGAAGAAATAGGCTGCGATCCCCAAGACACGTACATTGACGTCCCCCGCTTGCGCGTAGTCACCCACGGCGGCTATCTCACCTCCGGCGTCGGTTACGCGCATCACCCGCACCGCGACGTTTGGTATTCCGCGCCCGCCAGTCAAATTAACTGGTGGATTCCCATTTATGCCGTCGAGTCGGAAAATTCCATGGCGTTTCATCCGCGTTACTGGAGCGAACCGATCGACAACGACTCTCACGAGTTCGACTACTATCGCTGGAATCGCGACGGCCGGGCGAACGCGGCGGCCCACATTAAGTCGGATACCCGCAAACAGCCCAAGCCCCAGCAGCAGCTCGAACTCCAGCCTGAACTGCGCGTGATAACGGAACCAGGGGGGATGCTGTTGTTCTCGGCCGCTCAGTTGCACTCCACCGTTCCGAATACTTCCGGGGTCACCCGTTTTAGCATCGACTTCCGGACCATTTCCCTGCGCGACGTCATCGAAGGTCGGGGGGCCCCCATTGTGGATTCCCGCTGCACCGGGACGTCTCTAAGAGACTTCGTTCGCGCAGCGGATTCGTCGCCTATGCCGGAAGAAGTGGCACAGCGCTTCGATCATGATCACCACGCGGACGATGTGCTGGTATACAAACCCCCACAAAGGGTCGGAGTATGAGCAAGCCCGCGGTGTTCGATGTGACACAGCTCCACGATTCGACGGATACGAAACCGTGTCCGAATTGTGAAGCCGGTAGGTTGTCGCCGTTCTACGAGGTGCGGTCGGTCCCGGTACATAGCGTGGTGTCGATCCGCACTCGCGAGGCTGCCTTGGCGTTTCCCAAAGGGGATATCGTGCTCGGCATTTGTGAAGTGTGCGGCTTCGTTTCTAACTTGGCCTACGATTCCTCCCTGCAATCCTATTGCCCGGATTGCGAAGAGACCCAAGGCTACTCCGCCACTTTTCAGGCCTTTCACAACCAACTTGCTGCCCGCCTGATTAAGCGGTACGTCTTGTTCGGAAAGAAAATCGTGGAGGTGGGCTGCGGAAAGGGTGAATTCCTGAGCCTGATCTGTGAAATGGGAGGCAACCGCGGCGTCGGTTTCGATCCCGCGTTCGTTCCCGAACGCAATCCCGCGAAGGACCTGGTCGATGTCGAGTTCGTGCAGGACTTCTACGGCGAGAAATACGCCGGCGTAAGTGCCGATTTCATCTGTTGCAAAATGACCCTCGAACACATCGAGAAGACCCGCGAGTTCGTCAACATCATCCGCCGCTCGATCGGATCGCGCCCCACCCCCGTCTTCTTCCAGGTGCCGGATCTGACGCGATTGCTCGCCGATAACGCCTTTTGGGATGTCTATTACGAACACTGCTCGTATTTCACGGCGCACTCGCTCGCACAATTATTTCAGCGGGCGGGTTTCACGGTAATCGACGTCCGCAGCGAATACGATGGCCTTTATCTTGCGATCGAGGCAGTGCCCGCGGAAACCCCTGCGGACATACCGGAGGACGACTCCTTGATCGAATGGGCGGTCAGCCGGAGCAGAGAATTTGGAGCCAGCGTAAGACAGACCATCGAATCTTGGAACGAGCGTCTTGCCAGCCTCAAGGCCGCGGGAAAGCGCGTCGTGATTTGGGGTTCGGGATCCAAAGGTGTGGCGTTTTTGACAGCCGTGCGGGATCCGGAAGCCGTCTCCTGGGTCGTGGACATCAATCCGTACCGTCAAGGAATGTTTATGCCGGGGACTGGTCATGAAGTGGTCGCACCGGAATACCTGCGAGTCGTCCAGCCGGATGTGGTGGTCATCATGAACCCGATCTATATGGGCGAGATCAGCGAACAGTTGCAGGCTCTGGGGATTCAAAGCGAATTGGTGGGCGTGTGAACCAGGCATTCGACGTGATTCGCTGTCCACAGATAATCCGCCCGTGTGGCCCGTACTTGAAGTAAACACCACCCTCCCGGACCTCACCCAGTGCGCATCGCGCTATTTGATTACCGAGTGACCACCACCAACCCGGTCGGCGGGTGCCATCGCCGCGTGCTCGAAGGCTTGAGCGCTGATCACCAGTTCACCGTCTTCGCAGTCGAATTCTCGAATCCCGCGCCCGAACGCATCGAATGGATTCGGATTCCCGCGCCCCTGCGGCCGCTGGCCCTCCTGTTTGTGGTGTTTCATGTTTTGGCCCCCCTCTATTACTTGGCATACCGCCTGCGGAAGCGCGTGCGCTTCGATCTGGTGCAGTGCGTCGAGAGCAATCTTGCATTCGGGGATGTGCGCTACGTCCACTTCTGCCACAAGCGCTACCTGAAGTCGCACTGGAGGAGCTCGCGTCCATCAGGCTTCCGCCGTTGGGGCAGATGGCTCGATTACAAACTTCACGCCCTTGCAGAAACTTGGGTTTTCCGTAGCGGGCGAATTGTCACTCCGTCTTTAGGCTTGGCGCAAGAACTCCTGGACGAATATCCCTTTCTACAAGGCCGCGTCGATGTCGTGAGCAATCCGGTGGAGATTGATCAACTGCGCCGCCCCTGCGGCTTCGACCGCAGCGCCCACCGCAAACAGTGGGGCTTGAACGATACCGATTGTGTCCTGGCGTTCGTCGCGCTAGGGCACTTCGAACGGAAATCGTTGCCGGCAATTCTGGAGGCGCTGGCGGAAATCCATGAACCGCACTTAAAGCTCATTGTGGTGGGGGGCACCGACAGCCAGGTACAACCCTATCGCTCCAAGGCGGTGGCCGGCGGCATCGGCGCGCAAGTTCTATTCTGCGGAATGCAAACCGATGTCCGGCGTTTTCTCTGGATGTCTGACGGTTTTATTCTGCCCTCACATTACGAAACCTTCAGCTTGGTGGCTTACGAAGCGGCCGCCGCCGAACTGCCGCTGATCGTCTCACGGGTGCACGGCGTCACTGAGATCGCGGCAGACCACGAGAACGCTCTTATTGTCGAACCGAACCGGGATTCGATTTTGGCGGCTCTCCGCGAATTTATGTGCATGAGCGAAGCCAGCCGCGGTCGAATGGGAAGCCGTGCGCGGGAGTCCGTCTTGCGCTTCGGCCCCGAAGCCTTTGTGCGCGCTTGGACTCGATTCTACGAATGTACGTCGCCCGTATAACCAGTATTGTCATGGATATCCTGCTCGTCCACAATTACTACCAGCAAGCCGGCGGTGAGGATCAGGTATTCTCTTCCGAAGCCCAACTTCTCGAAAAACGCGGCCACAAGATCGTGCGCTATGAAGTCCGCAACGATGCCATCCGCTCGCAATGGTTGGCCGGCACCGCCGTGCGGACCTTCTGGAATCAGCAAGAGTACAAGAAACTGCGCGGAGTCATGCGTAAACATAAACCGCAACTGCTGCATGTCCACAACACTTTTCCTCTGATCTCTCCGGCGATCTATTACGCAGCCCGCGCGGAACAAGTGCCGGTGGTACAGACTCTGCATAACTATCGTTTGTTATGCCCGTCCGCAACATTTTTTCGCGACGGCCACGTGTGCCAGGAATGCACCGGCAAGCGGGTTCCGTGGCCCGCTGTAAAACATGCTTGTTATCGCGCGAGCGCGGGCGGGAGTGCCGTGGTCGCCGGAATGCTCTCGGTCCACCGTTTTCTCGGCACTTGGAACCGCATGGTCGACGCTTACATCGCCTTGACAGGATTCTCTCGCGACCTGTTTGTGAAGGCGGGCTTTCCGGCCCATAAGATGTTCGTCAAACCGAATTTCACGGAAAACCCTTCTCTCGCCTGGCGACCGGCCGACGGGGGCGCGGTATACGCCGGACGCCTCACGCCGGAGAAGGGAATCGAGACACTGTTAGACGCGTGGCGCCAACTCGGAGGGACGATTCCGCTTCGAATTATCGGTGCTGGTCCGCTCGCGGATCGAGTCAGGGCCTTCGCGGCAGAAACGCCGAACGTGACGTATGACGGTTGGGTTGATAGGACGCGGTTGAAGGAAATTTTTCTGGAGTCCAGCTTCCTGGTGGTTCCCTCAACCTGGTATGAGGGAATGCCTCTGAACGTTCTCGAAGCTTACGCTTGTGGACTTCCCGTGATCGCAAGCAACATCGGTGGCCTTTCGGAAATCGTCCGCGATGGCCAGACCGGGTTGCAAATCGCGCCCGCTGACGGCGCCGATCTGGCGGCGAAGGTTCGCTGGGCGGTTTCTCATCCTTTAGATTGGGAGCGCATGCGACGACAAGCCCGCTGTGAATTCGAGCTCAAATACAGCGACGAACCCGCCTATTGGGGGATGATGCAGGTATATCACGCGGCGATCGGCCGCTTCTCAGAATCATCTCTGGACTTGCAAAATGCGACGCCGGGCGTCCGTTTTGTTCCAGCTGGCCGCGCCCGGCCTCTGTTCAGCGGGGATGACTTAACGCAGTGAGCGCGTCCTATTATGCTCTTGAAATTTGCAAACAACGGCGATCCAAACTCCTGGGCTTCCCGGCTTCGATGGAAAAGGACAAAACAGCTACTCGACATGATTCCACCGGGCACACCGACACGCATCCTGGATGTCGGAGGCACCGAGCACTTCTGGATGAATCTTTACGCCGACGCCGACACCATCCCCTGCGACATCGCCATTACAATCGTGAACATCATCCCCCCGACTACAAGCCAGCACCCACAAATCAAGACGCTGGCGGGCGATGCCCGGGATCTGTCGGGTTTTCAAACGGAAGAATTCGACGTATGCTTTTCAAATTCAGTCATCGAACACGTCGGGACCCTGCTGGATCAAAAACGAATGGCCGCGGAAATTCGCAGGGTGGCTAAGCGCTACTTTGTGCAGACTCCATACCGATATTTTCCGATTGAGCCTCACTTTCACGTCCTGGGTTGGGCGCAGATGCCAGTGCCAGTTCGCATCGCCATGCATCGGCACTTTGACCTGGGATGGATGAACGCACAGCCTGATTACGCGTTGGCCAAGGCGGACGTGGAACAGATTCGACTGCTGAACATCCGCGAGGTTCGAGCACTTTTTCCAGATGCCCGCTTGGTCACAGAACAACTCGGACCACTTCTGAAATCCCTGATAGCGATCCGTTAGTCAGAGCACCAGAAAGCGAATTCTACAAGTAATGCGAATATCGTCAAGGGTAGACGGGACAAGCTTCGGCCTCACGTGGTTAGTAAGCTCGACTGGATCGTTGCGAGCCGAATTAATTGAGAACGCTCGTAAAATCACAAAGGACTTGCACGTTTCTACGCTCGGTACAGCCATAAGAAAATTGGGGCCCCGATCATGAAAACCTTTAAGGCCATATCCTGGCAAGCCGTAAGCTCGGCAGGCCGAGTAATTGACAGAGCGATGTTACTGGCTACTCCCTTCGTCCAACGAAGGCCTTCACTCGTCTTCACATTTCATGGCGTGGGCTCGAAGGACTCGTCTCACGACGACGCCGCCACTGACCACTCCTACGACGTCTTCGCATCTTTTTTAAAATGGCTCAAAGAGAATACTGAGGTGGTTCCCGTCGCCCAAGTCCTCCCGGGTGAGGGCAACGAGCCGGCAGTTGCGGGCGAAAAGATTTTCGGCGCGCTTTCTTTTGACGATGCGCACTTGGACCACTACACCACCGTTTACCCGCTGCTCAAGTCCTTGCATTTGCCCGCAACCTTCTTTGTGCCGTCGGGTTTGCTGGGCCGCAGCAACGGAATGACACGCGCCATGGTGCGTGAGGTGGCAGAGGGCGGGATCACCATCGGTGCACACTCTGTCACGCATCGCCGGCTAACCAGCCTCAGCCGCCGGGAAGTTGAAACCGAATTGCGCGATTCCAAAGCGGCGCTGGAAGACTTGACCGGAAGGGAGTGCCGGGAGTTCGCCTATCCTTACGGTTTATACGACCAAACAACCATGGCGATCGCCCAATCGACAGGGTACGCCTGCGCCTTTGGTGCATCGCTTCGCGAGTCTCCACAGACTCGCTTCGCTCTTCCCCGAACCACCGTTCCCAATACTAATTCCCACTGGTCCTACCGCATGGCGTTGCAGGACGTGTATGTCTGGCGCCGCCGCCTCCGTAGCGTGTCCTGGCTAAATGAACTGATCCACAACCCACCTGGCTAAGACCCGGCAGCACGCTCCATTTTTGATAAAACCAATCGGAGGAAAATCATGTATCAACCTAATCCGCAATCCTGCCCCGTATGCAGCACCGAAGTCTCCTCAAGATTTCTCAAGCAATCCGGCGTGCCTGCCAATTGCTCGGCGCTCTACGCCACCGCTCAAGAAGCGCAATCGGTTCCGCGAGGAGACATCGAACTCGCCTTCTGCCCCAGCTGCGGGATGATTTTCAATGCCGCTTTTGAGCGCGAGCAGGTGAGCTACGATGTGTCTTACGAAAACTCCCTGCGGTTTTCGCCCACCTTTTGTGAATACGCCGACTCTCTCGCCACCCGCTTGGTGGAAACCCACGGACTGCGCGGTAAGCGAATCGTCGAAGTGGGGTGCGGTGACGGTGAATTCTTGCGTACGATTTGCCGCATGGGTGGGAATAGCGGTGCCGGCTTCGATCCGAGCTACGCCGGAGTCCTCGACGACCCCAACGTTGCCATCATCCGCAATAGCTACGATGAACTGGCGGCGGATACTCCGGCCGACTTCATCTGCTGCCGCCACGTATTGGAGCATATAGAGCAGCCCCGTGACCTGCTTCTGCAGGTCCATCGCGCCCTCAGCGGCCGCGCCGGTTCGGCCGCGTATTTTGAAGTCCCCGATGCGATTGCAGTTCTGAGCGGAACCGCAATTTGGGACGTGATTTATCCTCACTGCAATTACTTCACGCCAGTATCCCTGGCCGCCCTCTTTGAGTCGTGCCACTTCACGGTACATAACCTATCCATGTCCTTCGGTCAGCAATACCTCGCGATCGAGGCCTCGCCGCGTACCGATGCGACGCCCCTCCGGCCTTCTTCGCGCAGCCTCGATATCCAGAAGCTCAGCCGCGTGGTGGAACGCTTTCGCTTGCACTTTCGCGAAACGGTGGAGCAGTGGGCCCGGTTTCTCGAATATGCGCACGCGGAAAACCGGCGAGTGGTTCTCTGGGGAGCCGGCGCCAAGGCTGTCACGTTCCTGAACACCATTCCGGGCGCGTCGCGAGTGGCGTCGGTGGTCGATATGAATCCACGCAAGCAGGGCTCCTTCGTGCCGGGTACGGGGCATCAAGTGATCCCGCCCGCGGCGCTGGCGTCTACGGAGCCAGACATTCTCATCACTTTAAATCCGGTCTATGAAGGGGAAATTCGCAGGATCGCCGGTGACCTGGGCTTAACCGCGGAAGTGATTACGAAACCCGGCATCCCCATCTTGCCGGCCAGACCCGTCCGTCACCTGAACGCCATGGCTCAGAAGATGCATTGAGCCCAGAAGACCTTTCACCATGGTTTTGCAACCTGCCACAGTATCGAATGAGTGGTCGCTGATGGCGGCGGCTGACTACTTGTCGATGCAGAACTCCAGCCTGCTGCAGATGAGCCGGAGGAATCTCCGCTTCTGGGGCGCCGTAGCGGCTTTCCTCTATTGCGGATATGGCATGTGGGGTCGGGCATTCGCCTACATCGGTATTCCGTCTGCCAAACTCTTTATCGGAGACGTGGCGCTGGTGTTATTTGTAATTTGTTGTAGCCGCGTCATGGAAGACTTCTGGCTTAAAAGCCTGCTACAGTCAACGCCGCTGAGCGGTGTCTCCTGGAGCTTTACACTGTTCCTTTTCTATGGAGTGCTGGAATGTGCTCGCGGCCTCACCTCCGAACAAGATTCGCTACAGGCAGTACAGGAACTCGTTTTCAATATCTATCCACTCTTCTTTTTTATGGGGCTGGTAGCAGGCCTAGGTTATCGCGACCTATTGGGTAAGATTGTTCGGTTCATGGCTTTTACCAGTTGCCTCTGGGGTCTTGTGTATTATCTATTCTTTCAAAATGCAAGTATTAAGATGCCCGGCACATCAGAAATCCTTTTACAGCCCGGCGGCGCAGGCCTCGCCGTGATAGGGCTTAACTATTTGAATCTCCGGCGTTGGTGGCCTATTGTTGCAATCGGCGCCTTTCTGACCCTTGCTGGCCAGGTGCGAGGAGTTTGGCTGGGGATGTCTCTGGCGTTGATGGTGCAGGCGATTCTGTCCAAAAAGATATCGAGACTGTTCTGGGGGTTCGGAACCCTTGCCGCCTTATTGGTGGTGGGATGGACAACCGATTTCGAGATGCCATCGCCGGCCGGGCGTGGTGGGGCCGTTTCCTCACGAGAAATAGTTGCCCGTGCCATTGCCGTCTTCGACCAGGACGCTGCTAAGGAATATAGTCCGCGAAATGCCACGTTTTACGCGGGAACGGCGTCGTGGCGCCAAATATGGTGGCGGGAAATCTGGTCATCGGTTCACGAAGATGCGGGGACTGCGTTAGTGGGGCACGGGTATGGATTCCCGCTGACTAAGCTAGTCCCCTACTTGCGGACCCTGGAGGACCTGCGCACGCCGCATAGCGTCTTTTATTTCGCCCTCGGCTATACGGGGTGGATAGGCGTTGTGCTCTTCTTTAGTTTCCAGGCAACGATTGGCGTTCTTTTGTTCCGCGCCTGGCGCTTCAATGGAGACACCTTTGGATTTTCTGTGTGGGTGTCGAGCATAGTGAGCGCACTGTTTGAGAACGTCTATGAAACTCCCTTCGGGGCGATACCGCAGTATTTGCTGATGGGGATGGCGGCGGTCGGCGCGATGAACATGTGGAACGATAAGCGATTCCATCGCGAATCAACTTCTGAAGAGCATCAGCTTCAGCCTGTCACAGGTGCGTAAACTCGTGAACGTTGATCGCAGTAGCCAAAAAGGTAAAAGAACATGGTGACCCTTGATAAAGAGCTCGACGGTCTGCGCCATCGCCTCCTCCGTCTGGCCCCTGAACTGGAGAACATGGCGACAGGCATGGTGCAGAATAATCCGGACTATGCGGAGGTCATCGATACGCCGCTGCGCCTCATTTATAACTTGTCGGAAGGGTCGGACGAAACGCTCGAAGAAGCTTGCAGAGGCTACGTCTCCTTCTGCCATACATTTTTTGAAAAGCAGGTCGACTTCGTGCGGACTCAGCAGTACCGGGCCTCCAGCTATGAACAGGTCAAAGCGGATGTTTATGACAACGCCAGCTACATGAAGCAGGTATACTACCCCGCGCTCCTGTTGAGTTACCTATTCTCGTCTAACTATTTCCACATCTATCGCAACTTCAGAGAGCGCTTTTTGCCATTGATCGCGGATGCAGTGGGAGATAGCTGTGAGATTGGTATCGGTCATGGCCTGTTGTCCGGTACCATGCTGGCGTTCAACCGAAGGCTCACCGGCTATGGGCTGGATATCAGTCCAATGGCAGCGGAGGTTGCGGGACGGACTTCTTCTTTTTTCAACCTTGCCTCCCCGATGAGTATCCGCGTAGAGGATGCCACCGAGCATATCCCTTTAGAGAACGGCCGTGGTTACAGGGTCATGATTTGCGCCGAAGTTTTGGAGCATCTTCCGTCGCCTTCCTTAGTCCTGCGGAACATGCATGCCGCAATGGCCTCTGATGGGATCTTATTTCTTACGGCCTCCATCAACATGGAATCGGTGGATCATCTATACCTCTTTCGGTCCGACACGGAAGTCCATCAAATGGTCCGGGATTGTGGATTCGAAATTGTGAACCAGGATCTAGCGTTCTTGACCGCCAAACCCTACCAGACCGATCCTCAGGTCCGCAAGAAACTCATTCGGCAGGCGAATCCGTGCACAGCGATCTTGGTGGTCCAGAAGAATTAGGCGCAGCCCCGTCAAAACTGGAAGTAAATGAACGACTGGGTGGTGGTGTGATACAGAATTACATAGCCTAGAACGCCGTAGGCAGCTGCTTTGAGTTCACCAGGAATCCGCACGCCAGGGTAGTACGACATAAGCTTCTGCGTATTTGGCGCCGCCCAAACAATCGAAAGCATGAAGAGGATCAGTAGCGGTTTCGCAAGGGGCTGCCACCCACTGGCTAATGAGAAGTCACTAAACACCTGGGAATTCCCGAAGCCGTGTAGACCCGCCATACCGGCTATGACTGAGAGAGCAGAGAGCGTCGAATCGGCACGAAAAAATACCTGTGCCACCATCACCGCGATAAAGGTCAAAGCTACCCCGGAAACTAAGCTTACTCCGCGGATCCATTTGACCGGCGTCGTTAACTTAGGTCCAAAGACACGCCACACGTGATTAATCGTAATATAACAGCCGTGCAGTACGCCGTAGATCACAAACTGAAGCCCTGCCCCGTGCCATATCCCGGCAAGCAGCATCGTAAACATAGTCGGAAATGCGAGCATGCTGGCGAACCCGAGCGGGGTTGCGAGGGCTTTCCGGGAAGTGCTTTTTCCGGATACGATCCTCCGCCGGGCTATCCACATGCTGACGGGGTTGTAAACGTACAGCGTGATGTACCGAGTCAAAGTCATGTGCCAGCGTTGCCAAAAATCGATAATGCTCGAAGCCTTATAGGGAGAGTTGAAGTTGAGAGGGAACTGGATCGAGAACATGCGGGCCAGTCCTACGGCCATATCCGAATAGCCGGAAAAATCAAAATACAATTGCAGCGCGTAAGCCAGGACGCCACCCCACGCAGGGAAAAAGCTGACCCCGTACGGTTGAGCAAACATGGAATCCGCGAATCGCGCGATGGTATCCGCAAGGAGAACTTTCTTAGCCAGGCCCAAAAGGAACCAGCTCAAACCTATGTCAAAATCCTTCAAATCGATTTTGTATTTCCGATCTGCGGCGAATTGCGGCATTATTTCCTTGTGGTGAAGAATCGGGCCGGCAATAAGATGCGGGAAAAAAGTGACAAATAGTGTGTAATTTATGAAGCTGTGTGATTCAGCGGTGCCGGCGCGCAGATCAATCAAGTAGCCTATTTGAGTAAATGTGAAGAAAGAAATTCCTAATGGCAGCAGGAAGCCGGACCAAGAGTGTCTTACTAATCCCAATGACACAAGTGCGGACAGGCTTGGAAAAAGGTATTTGAAAAACACCAGGACCCCCAAATTCGCGACAATACCCCCGATCATTATTACGCGCTGCAGCCGCGGTCGGTTCGCGGATTGTGTAATTCCCGTGGCACAGGCATAGTTGAAAAGAACCGAGCCGAGTAGCAATGGAACGTAGTCGATTCTCCAGGTGGCGTAGAAAACCACTGAAATGAAACTCAGCCATGCCATTGCTGCAGTTCTCCCGAATCGTCCGCACAGATGAAAACCAACGAGAGCAATTGGCAGAAAGATAATCAAGAATTCCGGCGTTGGGAATAGCATTGCAGGCAGCCTAGCATAAGATTCGAGATCAGGCAATACTCAATATGCAGGGCCGCCTGTTATATGACAGACGATAAATGTGATGGATCACATCACGATCGACACAGGCCGTATCGCAGTTCTCGTGGTGGCTTAGTCTTTGTCGTTCTCCCCAAAACATTTTATGAATTTCGTTAACACATGGAGTCGTCGCGGCCTTTACGTTATTATTTTTCTGGCAGTTTTGGAGGTGTGTGCGCGCGTCGACGACCAGATCACGTATGGAGTACCAATCCTTGGTACGGATCGCTATACGGATATGCTCACGCGTGATGAGTTTGGGATTGCGGGCAGACCCTACGGCCATTATCAAAATTTTCAACTCAACTCTTTGGGCTTTCGGGGTCCCGAGGCTAGATGGGACCGTGCTCGAATCATCTGTATCGGAGCGTCAGAAACCTTTGGAATCAAAGGCTCGCCTGGAATGGAATATCCACGCCAGCTCGAGCGTGAGTTGAACGCGCGCTCGACGGTGCAATACTCGGTGGTCAATACGGCTATCGTGGGACAAAGCGTGGCGAGTTTCGCCCGCAGAGTGGATAAAGTTGTTTCGCAAGTAAAGCCGGAGATTGCGATACTTTACCCGACACCAGCTAGCTACATCGTCCCGCCCTCGCCGCAGGATGATGCTTGGCTGGATACCCAACCGCCGCAGTTTGAGTTGCGCATTTTGGACCGAATCTTCGCACCGGTAGATAGACTGCCCCCGTGGGTAAAAATTCCCCGCCTTGAATTCAAGCTCTGGAAAAATACGCGGCACATGGCGGTGATGGCTAAAATTCCGCCGTCGCACGTGGCTCGTTTCCGCGAAGACCTGTCTCAAGTATTGGACAGGTTGCAATTCCTCGGTGTACGGCCGATCCTCGTGACACATGCAACTCGTTTTGGCGCTGCGATTTCACCCGAGGATCGCCTGTGGTTACTTTCATGGCGCACATATTCTCCCCGCCTCGCCGAAAGCGGATTTCTTGACATGGAGTCTCGAATAAACGATGTGATCCGCGCGCAAGCGGTAGCCCGCGGAATTATGCTCGTGGATGCCGCCAACATGTTGAGTGGCGAGCACGAGAACTTCGCCGACTTTGGTCACTTCACGGATCGTGGGGCGCATGCTTTGGCTGCCGCCATCGCCGACGCTATGTGTTCATCAGCCGAAGTGCATCAAATTCAGCGTGACGCTACCCCCGATCGAGCGATACCACGGATGGCCAGATCCGTCTCAGCCGCTTTTCAGCGCGACAAATAAACATTCTTTCTTTAAGGAGAGATTGATTGCCCGTAGAGCTACATTGGCTTCCGAATCCAGCTGCGTCATGGCGTTCCGATGTCGCTAGCCTGATAGCGACCATCGAAAGCGATGACCGTCGCTGGGAACAGCTCGTTGCATTGTCGAATCAGCGGATTGATTACGCACAGACGGTGCGTCTGGATAAGGTCCTGCAGGACCTCTTCAAATCGTCGCCTCCTGCAGGACTAGCCACCAAGCCCGTGAAGCTTGCTGTGCTGTCTTCGTCAACGGTTGCACATTTAATTCCCGGCATTCGGATCGGAGCGCTTCGCAGGAACATTTGGGTTCAGATTTATGAGTGTGCTTATGGTCAATACTTACAGGAGCTTTCTGATGTCGAGTCCCCGCTGTGGCAATTTCGTCCCACCGTCGTACTGCTTTCTTTAGATGCCAGGCATCTGCTCGGTGGTAACGAAGCGAGCGTTAATGCAGCGCTTCAGTTGATTACCGATTGCTGGCGCAAGGCCCAACGTCTGGGTTGCGCAGTTATCCAGCAGACGGTGCTTCCGATACTTCCCCCGCTGCTCGGCAATAACGAACATAAGCTCAAGGAATCTCCGCAGTGGAACTTGCAGCAACTGAATTGTAAGTTGCGCGGACTTGCCAGCGAGCATGGAGTACACCTCTTAGCGATAGATCAACACGCCGCGATCGACGGCCTTCGCGAGTGGCACGATTCTGCTTTGTGGCATCGTTCGAAACAAGAGATCCACCCCGGCGCCGCAGCAGTTTACGGGGACTTGGTCGGGCGCATGCTCGCAGCCGAACAAGGACGTTCTTACAAATGCCTGGTGCTGGACCTCGACAACACCTTATGGGGCGGTGTTATCGGCGACGATGGATTGGCTGGAATTGTGTTGGGACAGGGCAGTGCAGTAGGAGAAGCGTTCGTTGCGTTCCAACGCTACGCAAGAGATCTCTCACAGCGAGGCGTGATACTCGCCGTCTGCTCGAAGAACGACGAAAGCAATGCGCTCGCACCCTTCACCGATCATCCAGAGATGTTTCTGAAGCGCGAACAAATCGCTTGTTTCGTCGCAAATTGGACGGACAAGGCGTCTAATCTTCGCGCGATCGCGGACACTCTCAACATTGGGATAGACTCCCTGGTCTTCGTCGATGATAACCCGTCGGAAAGAAGCCTGATCCGCAAAGAACTGCCCATGGTTGCTGTTCCTGAGCTCCCCGAAGATCCCTCATTATATGTGACCTGCCTTAGCGAGGCTGGCTATTTCGAAGCGTTATCCATATCCGATGAAGATAGAGAGCGCTCCGGACAGTATCAAGCCAATCTGGAACGGGAGCAGATTCGGCAAAGTTCCACGGATATGGAGGGGTTCCTGTCAACCCTGCAAATGCAGCTCGTGTGGAAGTCCTTCGACCAACTCGGCCTTACTCGTATCGTGCAACTCATCAACAAGACGAATCAGTTCAACTTGACGACGAAACGCTATGCCGAGCCGGAAGTTGCGGCGATGATAGCCGATCCGTGCACACTCACCTTTCAACTTCGATTGAAGGACCGCTTCGGAGATAACGGAATCATTGCAATTGTCATTGGCCGGAGTATCGCTAGTGGTGTTCTTGTACTCGACACGTGGCTGATGAGTTGCCGTGTACTGGGACGCCGTGTGGAGGAGACTACGCTGAATGCCGTCGCATCTTGTGCCCGAAGTCGTGGGATACACAAGTTAGTTGGCGTATATCGCCCCACGGCAAAAAACGGAATGGTGCGTGAGCACTATCGCAAGCTTGGCTTTGAACCTGCGGAGGAGCAACCGGACGGAGCCAGTCTCTGGAACTTGGATCTCGATTCATTTGAAGCCACGCCCACATGTATTGAAATTTCACAAGGATAAACAATGCAAGAGACTGAAATCTATTCGAGTCTGACAAACATTTTTCACGACATATTCGGCGACGACACCCTTGTTCTGAGCCCGGATCTTTCAGCGGACCAAGTCGCTGACTGGGACTCCCTGGCACACATCAATCTGATCGTTACCATCGAAAGCCGTTTCAAGATTAAGTTCAAAACAGCCGAATTGGAATCTCTGCGGAATGTGGGCCAGTTGGTGAAGCTCATCGGCGAGAAGCTTGCTCCCAAAGAGGCCCTCGCATAGCAATCTCCTGAATTTGTCTGGTTGGTTAGAAGAGTTGAAACTGTTGGAAGGCTCGAAGCAAAGCCGAATTCATGTCACTATTTCCACTGCCTAGAGTCGGGCGAGCACGGATCGGTCTCCTATTCAGGAACCTGTTCAACGCCCGCGCAATGCGATCGTTTCTCACCAAAGCGAATGAGGACCGCGGCAAGGAACGCTATCGTAGGGCCAGCATTACCGCCACGTCGTCCCTTATTTCGCAGGGCCTTACTATCCTGATCAGTTTAATCTCCGTGCCGCTGACCGTTGGTTATCTGGGCCCGGAACGGTACGGCGTATGGCTAACGATGAGCAGTCTCCTTACGTGGATGGCGATGACAGATTTCGGCCTCGCCGGAAATGCTTTAGTGAACGTGATCGCTGACGCGACCGGAAGAGACGATCGGCAATTGGCTCGCCAATATGCCGCCTCGGCATTTTGGTCGCTTACTGCGATCACGTTGACGATGGGCACGATCGCCTTCCTCACGTTCGGATGGATTCCGTGGCGCGCGATATTTCGAGTCTCCACGGTTGTCTCCACGCAAGAGCTGCAGACAGCGTGTGCGTTGGCACTGGCTGTCTTCGTGCTTATACTTCCTCTCAACATGTTAAATTCCGTGTACAGTGCGTGCCAGGATGGCTACATTGCCAACGCTTGGACAATCGCGAGCAGCGCCCTCGCTCTCGTAAGCCTGATTGCGGTGACACACTTCCACGGGGGGTTGCCCCGACTGATCCTTGCACTTTCGGGTTCGCGCTTGATCGTCGGACTTGCGAGTGGCTACTACCTGTTCTTTCACCGCTACCCCTGGTTGGCTCCTTATCCTTCCGCCGTCGGTTGGGTGCAGATAAAACGGCTTTTGAGGCTGGGGGGAAAGTATATGCTCGGCCAGCTCGCGAGTCTCGGAATTTACCAGAGCCAACCCATGATCATCACGCAGCTTTTGAACCCATCCCAGGTGCTCATTTTCGTCGTTACACAAAAGATCATCACGCTCCCCGTAAATTTGGTGTACATGGCGAACAACCCACTTCTGTCGGCCTATAGCGAGGCCAAGGCTCGTGGAGATTGGAACTGGATCAAAGGTGCGCTCAAGAAAACCCTGTTCGGAGCCGTCATCTTTGGAGTTATTTCTACCTCGCTGATTATGATTGTCGCCAAGCCTTTTATCCGGATTTGGGCCGGTGCTGCGGCCGTCCCCAGTTCCAGTTTGATTTTGTTTCTCGGCATCTATACGGTTCTTGGAATTACTGTCATACCGACCGGGTCTATGCTCTGTGGACTCGAGCGCGTTGGAAGGCTGTGCGTTGCACTTACATTTTGCGCGATTGCAACGATTGGACTCAGTGTTCTGTTTGCTAAGTGGTGGGGTCTCACCGGCATAGCTGTCGCCATGAGTTGCGCTATCGTGTTCATTCTCGGTCCGGCGCATGCATTCGAAATTCACCGCGCCGCTTCAGCATTTCGGCATGAGGTGCCGGAAGATGATCGCCTTAGCAAAGCGCTGGCCTGATTTTCCGTTTATCGCCTAGAACTTAACTTGCCCATATTCTACGAGCTCCAAATATGAAGATAGCGTTCGTTAATCAACCGATCGACACGATTCTTCCGCCCTATCAGACTTCAATCGGGGCCTGCAGTTACGGGGCTGCCCAGGCGTTGGCTAAATCTTGTGAGGTCACGGTGTACGGGCTGAAGGACCGGCATCCAACCGCAGAATCTGATCATTTGGAAAATGGAGTTCACTTTCGTTTTCTTCCTTCCACCTTCGCAGACCGGGTTCTTTGGAATGCCCGGTCGCAGTATTCCAGGTTTGTTCAAACCGCGTCGCCCGCGTCCACTTCAGAGAGGGTCTTCCCAGGCTTTGGCAGGAATGTAGCTCTAGATCTGCGCGACGCGGGATGCGATGTCATTCATATTCAGCACTTCTCCCCGTTTGTGCCGGTGATTCGGGCTACGAATCCGCATGCCAAACTTGTATTGCACCTCCACGCTGAATGGTTCTCGCAGAACAGGCCTGAGACATTGGAGCGCCTACTTGACCACGTGGATCTCTTGACAACGGTTAGCGATCACATCACCACGAAAGTGCGGCGAGAGTTTCCAAGCATCGCAGATCGCTGCGCAACCACCTACAACGGTATTGACGAAAAAGAGTTCAGTCGTCCCAAGGACTACAACGGGGCAGGGAAGCGCGGCGAAAAGCGAATCTTGTATGCTGGCGCCCTGTCGCCTCATAAGGGCGTTCATGTTCTGATCGAAGCCTTCAACATCGTGGCGAAGGAATATCCTCATGTCCACCTGGACATTGTCGGAATTCAAGGAACTTATCCCATAGAAGAGACCTTCGATCTGGCAGACCATGATCTTATCAAGACGGTGGCTCCCTTTTACACCAAACATCCTGTTTCGCGTCTCAAGGCAAAGATGAAACTGGCGCAGCGCAGTGCGGGAACCTATTTGGCCTACTTGCAAGATCGAATGGCGCCCGAAGCCGTCAATAAAGTGTCATTTGGTGGGCTAATTCCGCGGCCTGATCTGCTGGATCGTTATTTTGATGCAGATGTCTTTGCTTTTCCGCCGATCTGGGATGAAGGCTTCGGAATTCCGCCCGTTGAAGCAATGGCGGCAGGTGTGCCTGTGGTAGCGAGCCGGTCCGGTGCCGTGGTCGAAACCGTACGCGACGGCGAAACTGGATTCTTGGTTCCGAAAAATGATCCTCGAGCACTCGCGGAAGGGATTCTTAAGCTGTTGAAGGATGACTCGCTCGCAGACCAAATGGGCCGCAATGGCCGAACGCGAGCGCTGAAGCACTTCACTTGGAATCGAGTAGCGGGCAAGATGTTCGACTGTTACAACTCCCTTTGTTCGGGCATAGGGAGCTCCTCTTTACCTTCTTCCGTCTGAACCCGGCAGAGAGCGCTTTCGATCCCCTCGGCCCGACGATGTTGAGAAAGGATGGATCAGTGCCTACTAGCACCGAGAAGCTTACCAACCCCGGTAATCAGGAACTACAATCCAAGTCTGCCCAAGCACAGGGTATCGGTGTAGTTAAAAGAATTTTGCGTCCGTTTGTACCGATGGCCGTTCGAAAGATACGGCAGGATCTAAAACTTCGTCGGTGGCGACAAAAGGCTCTAGGGGCTTGCGCGGGTTTATCCGTCGAGGAGACATTCGAAACGGTATACGCCAAGCAGTTATGGGGCGGAGAGGGTTCGCAGCAATTCTATTCTGGGGGCGGTTCCGATATCGAGTATGCCGGCAGGTACTGCGAATTTGTACGTCAATTCATCCGCGATCGGGAGATAAAGTCGGTTGTCGACGTGGGCTGCGGGGATTTTCGAGTGGGGCAAAACCTTCTCGTGCCGGGAACCTCATACACCGGCATAGATGTGGCGCAGACGCTCATTGACCGCAACACGCGACAGTTCTCTGGAGGGGAAGTGAGATTCCTCGCGATAAACGCCATAGACCAAGCTCCGCCCTCCGCGGATCTTTGCATGATTCGTCAAGTCTTACAGCATCTCTCGAATGCACAGATTCTAGACATTCTGCGGAACTGCAGATCGTTTCCTTACTTGCTGGTAAGTGATCATCTCTTTCCGAATCATCCTGGACCATTTAACGTTGATAAGCCGCACGGCCCGGACACGCGGGAGTCCGGAATAAGGCTGGACCTGCCGCCTTTTAGCATGGAAACGCAAATCATGCTCGAAGTTGAAGTCGGTCAGGGTGAAATTATTCGGACCGTTTTAATTGAGCGAAAACCGGTGTGACATGCCAGCGAGAAGTCCCGGGCCTTTCAATTTCCACGTAGACGAAGCCAGCTCACGTGCAACCCATGACTAAAATCAAGATCTCAAGCAAGCTTATTCCGAGATTCCGTGGGGGACTCACTCTGGAGCTGGCATTGATTTTCTTTGCCGTGCCTATTTGGGCGCAGAGTCCGGTATCGGACAGCTTCGACGGGAGTTCACTGAACAGCAGCGTATGGACGTTTCTAAATCCGGTGGGAGACGGGAGTTTCACAACGCCGGGGGGGAGCCTGCAGCTGACGGCGCCGGCGGGCGCCGATCATGAGCCGGATTTCGGCGGAGTGGACAATGCGGTGCGGGTGATGCAGGCGATGGGTAACGTGGATTTCAACGTCACCGTGAAGTTTGATTCCATTCCCACGCAAACCCTGCAGGAACAAGGAGTGATCGTGCAGCAGGACACCTCCAACTGGCTGCGCTTTCATTTTGCGTCCTATCAGGGTACGTTGGGAATCGCGGCGGACAGAATACAAGCGGGTGCCGAAAGCAGTTTATTCTCCAGCAATATCTCGGCGGCGGGAGCCAGCAGCTTGTGGATGCGGATTCAGCGCACCGGCAACAGCTGGGTGGTGACCTGGTCATCCGATGGAATCACGTACAACGCTGGGGGAAGTTTCACGCAAACCATTACGGCTTCGAGCATAGGTCCGTTTGCGGGCAACTTTGGAAGCCCGGCGCCGGCCATGACGGCGATCGTGGATTACTTCCAAAGCGGGACGGATCCGGATCTGACCCTCAGTAAAACGCATACGGGAAACTTCACGCAGGGACAGACGGGTGCGACCTATAGTCTCACGGTCACCAATCGGGG
This sequence comes from Bryobacterales bacterium, assembly GCA_963710155.1. Taxonomy (GTDB): domain Bacteria; phylum Acidobacteriota; class Terriglobia; order Bryobacterales; family Bryobacteraceae; genus Palsa-187. The sequence continues at coordinate 225,136 of CAVPZQ010000016.1, forward strand.
CAACGCGGCTACTGCAGGGACGGTAACGGTGAGCGACACCGTGCCTACGGGGCTGACCGCCACCGCGATCGCCGGTACCAGCTGGACCTGCACGCAGCCGGCTGGACCTTGCACCCGCAGCGATGCACTGGCGGCGGGAGGCAGCTATCCCGCGCTTACCCTGACCGTGAATGTGTCCAGCGCCGCTCCGGCCTCGGTCACCAACACGGCCACGGTCTCCGGTGGTGGCGAGATCAACACGTCTAACGACTCGGCCTCCAACCCCACCACCATCAACAGTTCTGTTTCGGGTCCCGACCTGACCATCACCAAAACCCACACCGGCAACTTCACGCAGGGACAGACCGGCGCCGCCTATAGCATCACGGTAAGCAACAGCGGCAACGCGGCTACTGCAGGCACGGTAACGGTGAGCGACACGGTGCCGACGGGGCTGACCGCCACCTCCATTGCCGGCAGCGGTTGGACCTGCACGCAATCGGCTGGGCCTTGTACCCGCAGCGACGCGCTGGCAGCGGGAGGCAGCTATCCCGCGCTCACTCTGACCGTGAATGTGTCCAGCACCGCTCCCGCCTCAGTGACCAATACGGCCACCGTCGCCGGCGGCGGTGAGACGAATACTTCTAACGACTCAGCCTCCGATCTCACCACCATCAACAGTTCGACCGGAGGACCGGTATCGGACAGCTTCGACGGGACGGCGCTGAACACGAGCGTATGGACGTTTCTAAATCCGGTGGGAGACGGGAGTTTCACAACTCCGGGAGGGAGCCTGAATCTGACGGCGCCGGCGGGCGCCGATCATGAGCCGGATTTCGGCGGAGTGGACAATGCGGTGCGGGTGATGCAGGCGATGGGTAACGTGGATTTCAACGTCACCGTGAAGTTTGATTCCATTCCCACGCAAACCCTGCAGGAACAAGGAGTGATCGTGCAGCAGGACACCTCCAACTGGCTGCGCTTTCATTTTGCGTCCTATCAGGGTACGTTGGGAATCGCGGCGGACAGAATACAAGCGGGTGCCGAAAGCAGTTTATTCTCCAGCAATATCTCGGCGGCGGGAGCCAGCAGCTTGTGGATGCGGATTCAGCGCACCGGCAACAGCTGGGTGGTGACCTGGTCATCCGATGGAATCACGTACAACGCTGGGGGAAGTTTCACGCAAACCATTACGGCTTCGAGCATAGGTCCGTTTGCGGGCAACTTTGGAAGCCCGGCGCCGGCCATGACGGCGATCGTGGATTACTTCCAAAGCGGGACGGATCCGGATCTGACCCTCAGTAAAACGCATACGGGAAACTTCACGCAGGGACAGACGGGTGCGACCTATAGTCTCACGGTCACCAATCGGGGCAACGCGGCTACTGCAGGGACGGTAACGGTGAGCGACACCGTGCCTACGGGGCTGACCGCCACCGCGATCGCCGGTACCAGCTGGACCTGCACGCAGCCGGCTGGACCTTGCACCCGCAGCGATGCACTGGCGGCGGGAGGCAGCTATCCCGCGCTTACCCTGACCGTGAATGTGTCCAGCGCCGCTCCGGCCTCGGTCACCAACACGGCCACGGTCTCCGGTGGTGGCGAGATCAACACGTCTAACGACTCGGCCTCCAACCCCACCACCATCAACAGTTCTGTTTCGGGTCCCGACCTGACCATCACCAAAACCCACACCGGCAACTTCACGCAGGGACAGACCGGCGCCGCCTATAGCATCACGGTAAGCAACAGCGGCAACGCGGCTACTGCAGGCACGGTAACGGTGAGCGACACGGTGCCGACGGGGCTGACCGCCACCTCCATTGCCGGCAGCGGTTGGACCTGCACGCAATCGGCTGGGCCTTGTACCCGCAGCGACGCGCTGGCAGCGGGAGGCAGCTATCCCGCGCTCACTCTGACCGTGAATGTGTCCAGCACCGCTCCCGCCTCAGTGACCAATACGGCCACCGTCGCCGGCGGCGGTGAGACGAATACTTCTAACGACTCAGCCTCCGATCTCACCACCATCAACAGTTCGACCGGAGGACCGGTATCGGACAGCTTCGACGGGACGGCGCTGAACACGAGCGTATGGACGTTTCTAAATCCGGTGGGAGACGGGAGTTTCACAACTCCGGGAGGGAGCCTGAATCTGACGGCGCCGGCGGGCGCCGATCATGAGCCGGATTTCGGCGGAGTGGACAATGCGGTGCGGGTGATGCAGGCGATGGGTAACGTGGATTTCAACGTCACCGTGAAGTTTGATTCCATTCCCACGCAAACCCTGCAGGAACAAGGAGTGATCGTGCAGCAGGACACCTCCAACTGGCTGCGCTTTCATTTTGCGTCCTATCAGGGTACGTTGGGAATCGCGGCGGACAGAATACAAGCGGGTGCCGAAAGCAGTTTATTCTCCAGCAATATCTCGGCGGCGGGAGCCAGCAGCTTGTGGATGCGGATTCAGCGCACCGGCAACAGCTGGGTGGTGACCTGGTCATCCGATGGAATCACGTACAACGCTGGGGGAAGTTTCACGCAAACCATTACGGCTTCGAGCATAGGTCCGTTTGCGGGCAACTTTGGAAGCCCGGCGCCGGCCATGACGGCGATCGTGGATTACTTCCAAAGCGGGACGGATCCGGATCTGACCCTCAGTAAAACGCATACGGGAAACTTCACGCAGGGACAGACGGGTGCGACCTATAGTCTCACGGTCACCAATCGGGGCAACGCGGCTACTGCAGGGACGGTAACGGTGAGCGACACCGTGCCTACGGGGCTGACCGCCACCGCGATCGCCGGTACCAGCTGGACCTGCACGCAGCCGGCTGGACCTTGCACCCGCAGCGATGCACTGGCGGCGGGAGGCAGCTATCCCGCGCTCACCCTGACGGTGAATGTGTCCAGCACCGCTCCGGCCTCGGTCACCAACACGGCCACCGTCTCCGGTGGTGGCGAGATCAACACTTCTAACGACTCGGCCTCCAACCCCACCACCATCAACAGCTCTGTTTCCGGTCCCGACCTGACCATCACCAAAACCCACACCGGCAACTTCACGCAGGGACAGAGCGGCGCCGCCTATAGCATCACGGTGAGCAACGGCGGCAACGCAGCTACTTCCGGCACGGTAACGGTGAGCGACACCGTGCCGACGGGGCTGACCGCCACTTCCATTGCCGGCACTGGTTGGACCTGCACGCAATCGGCTGGGCCTTGTACCCGCAGCGACGCGCTGGCCGCGGCAGGCAGCTACCCCGCGCTCACTCTGACCGTGAATGTGTCCAGCACCGCTCCCGCCTCAGTGACCAATACGGCCACTGTTGCCGGCGGCGGCGAGACTAACACTTCCAATGACTCAGCCTCCGACCTCACCACCATTACTTCCGTGTCAGGCGGACTGGTTTCGGATGACTTTACCTCCGCGACCCTCAATAGTGAGTGGACGTTTACGAGTCCTGCAGGTGGCAGCTACTCGCTGAATGGATCTAGCCTCCTGCTTTCGGTGCCGTCCGGAAGCTCCCATGATCCCTGGACGAACGGCGATAACAGCGTAGTGATGGTGCTGCAACAAATCGCCAATCAGGACTTCGACCTTGAGGTAAAGTTTAGCTCGGCCGTAAACATCAACTCGGTTTATCAGGAGCAGGGAATTATTGTCCAACAGGACACAACCCATTTTCTGCGCTTCAATGTTCAGTCTGACAACCTGACCGCGCAGATGTTTGTGGCCAGTATCTCGGGCACGACAGGAACCGTTTTCTTAAACCAGGAGATTCACCCCGGCCTAGGCCCGGCAGCCCTCTCCCTACCTACGTACATGCGGTTAACACGAACCGGCAATAATTGGTCCTTCCGATGGTCCTACGACTCAGTCCACTGGGTGCCACCGCTCATTTTCACTCAGGCAATCACCGTAGCCAAAATTGGGCCTTATGCCGGAAATTCTAGCTTCAATGGCGGCGCAGCTCCGGCGTTCACAGCGATCGTCGATCATTTCGTAAATCGCGCAGCCCCACCCGCCACGGTGGATGGTAGTTCTTATCCTCCACCGCCCGTTCCACCTGTGATTAACGTTTGGTACAGCGATACCCAAATGTTCGGACAACTTGGCCAACCTCAGCAATGGATCAACATCCTCGGCGATGTATCGGATTTCAACGAGGTTACGACTCTTACGTATTCTCTCAACGGTGGAGCACAACAGCCGCTCTCCATCGGCAATGAAACGTACCGTCTGGTGGAACCGGGCAACTTCAATGCGGAAATCGACTATGCCGATCCCGGATGGGTACCGGGCAGCAATACGGTTACAATCACCGCCACGGACAGCACGGGGTCTCGAAGCACCAATACCGTCGCGGTAAACTACACGGCCGGCCAGACTTGGCCCACCACTTACGCCGTCAACTGGACCAGTGTCTCCAATATCCAAAGTGTGGCTCAAGTTGTGGATGGAAATTGGCAGGTTCAATCGAGCGGAGTGACCACCCTTGAGACTGGATATGACCGCTTAATTGACATTGGTGATCGAAATACTTGGCAGAACTATACAGGCACAGTAAATGTCACGATCAATTGGATGGATCCAGACGGATTTGGAGTCGGCGTCGTGGTGGGATGGCAAGGTCACAGCTCCGACCAGTACGGCCAAATCCTGACTGTTCAACCGAGAATAGGCCATCCCTTCCCGGCTTTCTTCGCCTATAGTTCTGGAAGCGGACCTCCCGATCTAAACATATTCGAGAATACTCTCAGCGTACCCGAAAGTTATCTTATTCAGGACACAAGTGGTATGACTTTGCAGTCTGGTGTGACGTACACCTTCAAATTCCAAGTTCAACCCAACGGCACCGGAGGCTCACACTACAGCTTCAAAGTTTGGCCCGCCTCGGGAACGGAGCCGTCGAACTGGCTTCTGCAAGCGGATGGCGAACTGGGTCAAGGTTCAATCTTGCTAGCGGGGCATCGCGCGAGCGTTAGTTTCGGTGCCGTTAGTATTACAGGACAGTAAAAAATGCGAATCTATATAGCTCTACTCCTCGCGAGTGCCTCGGTCTTCGGGCAGCCGGGCGGTAGTAACCCAAGTAACCCGGCCCGAGATCCATGGCAGATGCCCTCGCAAGTAATTGACACCCTGAATTTCTCACCGTCGGACACCGTCGCAGTCATCGAGAATGGCTATCCGTACTTTGCGCCACGAATCGCTCCGTTAGTGAAGAAGCTCTATGCGGTAAACACGGATCCTCGATCCTTTCAAGGCAAAGGGGAACTTCCGGCGGGCGTCTCGGGCGTTACCGGAACATTCGGCGACCCAAAACTGTCGGGTCTCACCATAAATACGGTAATGCTGGTGGATTTTCTCCGCTTGTTGCCAGAGCGGCAACTGTACTATCTTCGTCTCATCGCAGAACTGCAGCCGGGATATCGCCTTGTGATCATCGATCGTAAGCTCTCTGCTGTTTACCCTCAGCGAATAACGGAAGCAACGTTAAAGAGCGAACTTGCGCTTGCCGGTTTTCAGTTCACCCAGGAATTTACGTTCCTGCCCTACCAATACTTTCTCGTATTTAAGCGATAAACAGGTGCCTGACGTATGAGCCTGCTCCCGGCAAAATTAGACACCTGTGCCGCAGAAAAGCGATCAAAGGAGATCGAGGACGGAGATCGCCGTGAGCAAGTAAGAGCGGCGTTACCTTGCCGATTGCGAGCTGTCGCTCCAAGTCAGTACGCGCGGCGCGATTACAGGAAATAGGTATTCCGGCAAAGCGCAGTAGGTGCCTCGATAAAACTCCTGCAGACTGGTTTAGGGTCCCCGGCTGCGCTATTTGCGGGGGATATCAATCCGGATTATAAGTGTCGGCAGGCCGGTTTCGGGTTGTCGCAGCTTGCGATTCGGGGGCAGGCCAGCGACGATTAACCCAAACCCCCAAAGTTGCGCAAACAAAGGGCCATTTGCGGCCCTCTGTTTGTACGCGGCAGGAACTACCGCAGCGAGTACTTATTCATCAAATAGGTCTCGATGCCTTGGCGTTCGGCATCGCTGAGGGCACGGTTGTAGATCAGGACCTCGGCGATGTCTCCGCCAAAAAATGTGTTGTTGATCCCCCCCCCTAGAGCAGCGGTATTGACGGTCCCTAGGATGCTGGGAAGTTTACCGCCCTGGGAGAAGGCCAGGGTGCCGTTCAGATACAAATAGTCAGTGTTTCCGGAATGAATGGCACTCGTCAGGGTCAGGCTTGTTCCCACCGATGCCGTCCGTTTGTAGTCCGGCCCGTTGTTGGTTTGCGTAGTTCCAAAACGGAGATCCACGTGGCTTTGGTACGGCGAGAGGTAAGTTGTACCCCAGTACGCCGTTTCATTCCAGAAGATCGCAGCGTTCGCGGCCGATGCGCTGGGGATGTTGATCGAATTTGCGGCCACCATCAGAATAGTCATTCCCGTCCAGCCGTTGATGGCCAAGGGGAAGGTCAGGTTCGTTCGAGTACCGTCGAAGCGAACTACACTCAACGATCCGGATTTGACGACGGAAGGTTGCGCATTAACGGTAGATTGCGTGGCTTGGATTCCATGACCGGATTGGTCAGCCCAGCTTATGACTTTTCCGTTTCCCGCAGTGATTCCGGCGTCTCCCTTTAGCCACAACTGTAGCCCTTGCGGCGGAATCGACGGCGCAGCCGCGGCATTCTGCGTCGTCACGGTGATGATCGACGAAGTACCGACGTTACCGCTGGCGTCGGTCGCAGCGGCTTTCAAAGTGTGAGCTCCATCAGCAACCAGCGACGTATCCCAGGTAATGCTAAACGGAGAAGCGAAGTCTTGACCAATGGTCTGATTGCCATCCAGGATGAAACTGACCGACCCCATAGGCGACGTAGAAGTAGCCGTTGAGCTAACCGTGATTTTGCCGGTCACATAGGAGTTGGGAGAGGGCGCCGTCAAGCTTACAACAGGAGGAGCAGGCGCAGGCGGTGGCGCGGTGACTGTAGAAGGCGGAGGCGGGAACACGACGCCGGAACACGATGAAGTGAAGACGTTGCCGCTGTTGACCGCTGGATATTGTCCGCCGGTGTCGATTTGAATCACGGCGGTGGGTGGGTAGTAGTTCATGTCGCACCAGGTGTTGTTCATGGTCGACCAGGCGGCATCCGACCATCCGATCAACTGGGCTTCTCCCCAATGTCCGGCGACGTTGCCCTGAATCAAAAATCCCGATCCCATGGATTCAATGGCGTCAGATTGATTGGTGGAATTATTTTGGTTAGGCCCCAGGAGAGTGTTAGAGAGGATTTGGTGCCCCGTTCCGCCGACTGCCACCGAGATGCCAGCCTGCCCGTTGATTCCAGGCTGCGGCTGCGCAATGTAATTGTTGTTGACCAGTACGTTATTGATGGAATACGGTCCTTGGATCTCGATGTTGTAGCGGGCCGTTCCGGTAATGGTGTTCCGCAACACCGACAGGCTGTTGCCATTTTGCGTGGCCGTAACGTGCATCGCCTGGCAGGTTTGACTGAAGGTGTTGTCGGTGATGACGGTGGTGCCTGGGTCAAACAACCAAATGGCGCCACAGACCTCGCTCCATCCCGCCACGCGGGTCGCATCGTAGATGTTCGTAAACGTATTGAAACTGATCTGCGAGTTGGTCATGCCCGACCAGGCGTGGATACCGTCGGCGTTATAGTCACCCGCCACTATAATATTTTGGAACCGGCTGTTCGTGATTTTAATGTTATCTGCCGGGTATGCGGTACTGGAGCCGTTGAAGATTATCCCCCCACCGTCGAACGTCAGTCCGTCAATGGTAATGTAGCGCGCATTGTTCCACTGTCCTTGCAAAAGTGGGCCGCCGATCGACCCCTTCAGCATCGCGCCAGACTGCCCCTGCAGCGTGCGGCTTGAAGGTATTGTAATAGGCGAAGTAATGCGGTAAGTTCCTGCCGGAAAAACAACTGTGTCTCCGGCAGTTGACGAGTTGAGGGCGGACTGAATCGCCGCCGTATCGTCGGTGGTTCCATTTCCGGTTGCCCCCGCTGTAGTCACGCTGCTGGTGGCAGCGAGACACAGTGTCTGTACCCCAACGAATGCACATATGTATGCGAACTGGCGCATTCGTCGTTGGATAAAATTCTCGCTCAGTGGGGAGCATCGGTTGATCTGTTTCAAAAATTGCACTAGTAGTGGCCTCTTTCCTTTTGGTATTAGCGAGGCGACAAACATCGCCGCGCACAGATTATGTATTGCTTGCGAATTAGAATTCTCGGATCGTTTCTGTCGTTACGTCACTCGCAGAGCGAGCCTGTACTTCTCATCGGGCAGTTGCAGTCGGGGGATTAGAAGGGGGGAGGGTCGGAAGCGGAGAAACGTTACACTTTTTGTGCTTAGAAAAGTACATATGTGAGTTACTAGGAACATACATATGTGCACGAAACGATGCGCAACTAGGCGTCGCCCGGAGTGCGAAACGGGCGTGTTCCGCGCGCATGCCGCGCTCCGGATTTTTTTAACGAGCGCGGCGCATGCAGACCACTAGCGCGAAATCCGTCAAGCCCGCGCCGCCTTCAGGCCGTGCGTTCGCCCCGGGCATTCGGGTCCGTGCGTTGGATGCCATGCTTGGCCATGCGGTACATGAGCGTCTTACGGCTGATGCCCAAATTTTTTGCAGCTCTGGTTTGATTCCACGCAAAATTCTGCAGTGCTCGCAGCAGTAATTCTTTTTCAACACTGTTTAGACTGACGCCCCCCGGCGGAAACTCTAGCTGGATCATGTCCCCCGGTGGAGCTTTCGTGCGTATGTTTTCGGGAAGGTCGGCGATCTTGATTTCATCGGCCCTCGCCAAGACCACCAGCCGCTCAATCAAGTTCTCTAGTTCGCGGACATTGCCCGGCCAGTGATATTGGAGAAAATACGGAATAACCGTAGCGGGAAAGACCAAAGACTCACGATGGTTTCGCGTCTTCGCTTTCTCGAAGAAGTGTTGAACCAACTCCGGTATGTCTTCGGTTCTGTTCCGCAGGGACGGCATCTCCAAGGGAATTACCGACAGCCGGTAAAATAAGTCCTGCCGGAAGGTCCCGGCCTTGACCATTAAATTCAGATCGCGATGGGTGGCCACAATCACACGTATGTCCACCGCGTGGCTGCTGTTGGATCCAACCTTCTGAATCTCGCCGTTCTGCAGCACGCGCAGGAGCTTGACTTGAAGGTCAAGCGGCATTTCGCCGATCTCGTCCAGGAACAAGGAACCGGTATGAGCCGACTCCAGGCTGCCTTGTTTGTTCGCAATGGCGCCGGTGAACGAGCCCCTCACGTGGCCGAACAATTCCGACTCTAAGAGAGCCGGCGGAATGGCGCCGCAATCAATGGTGACGAAAGGATTCTCCCGCCGCGGGCTGTTGAAGTGCAGGGCGCGGGCCAGTAATTCCTTGCCTGTCCCCGTCTCGCCTTGAATCAGCACCGTGGCATTGGTCGGTGCCGCGCGCGCCGCTACGTCCAGGCTCTGCATGAGAGCCCGCGAATTTCCGATGATGCCTTCAAACCCTAAAGTGAAATTCGTTTTGCGGGCTATGGTCCGCTGCTCTCTGTCGAAGTCCAGTCGCCGCAGCGAGCGCCGGACCACCATGGCGAACTCATCCGCCTGAAGAGGCTTCGTGACGTAATCGCTGGCTCCCGCTTGAATCACGTCCGTCGGCGATTCCAGAGCCGTGTAGGAAGTGATCAGTACGATGCCGACTTGCGGGAACTCGCTGCGGATCCTCCGTGCCAGTTGCGAAGCTGACATGGTCGGCATCTGGATGTCCGCAACCACCAGATCGTGTGCGGTTTTTCGCAGGATTGCCAGGGCCTCGTCGCAGGAAGCCGTAAGCGTAACGTCGGCTCCCTGGTTCAAAAACTGTGCACGCACCAGTTCCGCCAACGCCTTCTGACGATCTATGACGAGGATTCGACGGCTCATAACCACACCGCAGCAAAACCCTAACCGACTCGGCCCGCGATCACCCTTTCGCCTTCCCGCGCATCGCAAAACTCCTGTATATTTTCCGAAACAGCAGCGACGAGGGCCGTTTCGGGACAGAGGACCAAAGAAGGAAAATGACGACTAAATATGCCCGTCGACGTTTAACATGCTTTAATCCCCATTTTTAGACTACAATCATCATACCACGTTCTGGCGTGCCGCGGGGCAGTGTCTGAATTCAATCAACCCACATTTCAGACACTGCCATCCGCGGCGATCGCGCTAAGTCCCCTAATAAGGTGCTAAGTAAAAACCTCGTACTTTCCGAGGTGTCTGCCTCATAAGGAACACCTTTGCCCCATTTGGGGCACTGGGCCCTAGCGTCTCCTTCGCGTTGTACATCTAAGTCCCTTTAGAACAATCAGATCCATTCCTAAGGTCCAAGAGGTTCAGTATGGGATTAAAAATGCTTAAGCGGGAGCAGTGTTCCATGACGAACGGAGTCGTCAGTCAGTCTAGTCGTGCATACATTTGAAACTCTCGTTCCACGAAGAGCCAAGATTGTCAACCAAAAATAATCGGAGGATTGTTTATGAGTACCGTGTTGGCCGGCCACCCCCAGGCCGGTTTTGCGTCCTTTTCACAAGGTCAGTCCGACCTATCGGGCGGACCTTATCGGATCTTAATCGCGTCAGTGCAAGCTTTGCTGCGTGAGGGTCTGAGAAGTGCCTTTGAGTCCCAACCCGACTGCGCAGCCGTAGTAGAAGCTGCCAGTCTTTCGCAAGTGTCGCGCGCTTTGGAACACCGCGCCGTCGATGTTCTACTCCTGGATTGCGATTTGGCAGGATCTGTAGCAACGGCCTTCTTGCAGAGTCCTGCCGTCACCGGCGCGGGAATCCCGATTTTGATCCTGGCAAGCCCCGCCAACCGCGTTTTGGCTAAGCAGCTGCTTTCGGCCGGCGCAGTCGGCGTAGTCTGGAATCGTTCCGGCATCAAGGCCCTGCGGGACGGAATTCGCGCCGCGATGGCGCACAGGACTTGGCGCGATTGCCGGGCCCTGTGCCCCCGAGAATCCACCCAAACCAGCGCCCCGCCGCCCTGGGGCCGCTTCACGGACCGGCAAAAACAGGTGCTCCAGGGAGTGCTCCAAGGGCGCGCGAACAAAGAAATCGCGTCCGTCCTTCGGGTCACCGAAGCTTCGGTCAAATGCACCATGCGCCAGTTGTTCGCCAAAACCAGAACTCACTCCCGCGCACACTTGGTGATGGTTCTGATGGAACAGCTTCCTTTGGATGAGTTCGACGAGCTGGGGTTGATGGTATGAAGACCGCCCTCATTACCGGCATCACCGGTCAGGATGGTTCCTATTTGGCCGAGTTGCTTCTGGCCAAGGGATACTGCGTCCATGGCATTGTCCGGCGCGCATCCACTTTTAATACCGATCGCCTGGATCCCATTTACGCCGATCCTCACACCGAGGGCGCCAACCTGCGCCTGTCTTACGGAGACTTGAGCGATGGAGTCGGTCTCCGCCGCGTGCTCGAAGCCGTGCGCCCCGATGAGATTTATAACCTCGGCGCCCAGTCTCACGTGCGCGTCAGTTTTGACCAGGCTGAATACACGGCTGACATCGTCGCCACCGGCACCCTGCGCCTGCTCGAATCCTTGCGCGACCACGTGCAGGCAACCGGCAGGCCGGTTCGACTCTACCAAGCCGGCTCCTCGGAAATGTTCGGAGCGACGCCGCCCCCGCAGAGTGAAACTACGCCTTTCTATCCGCGCAGCCCCTATGCCGTAAGCAAGACCGCGGCGCACTGGTTCTCGGTAAACTATCGTGAGGCGTACGGCCTGTTTATCTGTAATGGCATCCTCTTTAATCATGAATCGCCGCGGCGCGGTGAAACCTTCGTGACGCGTAAAATTACGCGAGCCCTCACCCGTATCCAACTAGGACTTCAGCAAAAGTTATTTCTTGGAAACTTGGACTCCCGCCGCGACTGGGGTTTCGCCGGTGACTTTGTCGAAGCCATGTGGCTCATGTTGCAGCAGCCTACGCCCGGTGACTACGTAGTCGCCACCGGCGTATCCCATTCGGTGCGCGAATTCCTGGAGCTGGCCGCGGCTCACTGCGGTCTGGATTGGACCCGTCACGTGGAATTCGATTCTCGCTATAGGCGTCCCACCGAAGTGGATGCATTGCTGGGCGATTCCTCCAAGGCGCACCGCCAGCTCGGCTGGCACCCTCAGGTCGGGTTTGAGGAACTCGTCAAAATGATGGTCGACTGCGATCTGCAACTCGCCCTGCAAGAAAAAACTCTTTCCGAAGCCGGCCATGCGGTGTTCGCTCGCGGTGCGTCTCAGGGGTAACCAGGATGAAGAGGCAGGATCTGATTTTCGTCGCCGGCCATAACGGACTGGTAGGTTCGGCCATCGTCCGCAGGCTGTGCGCTCAGGGATACAACAACCTCATTCTCCGCTCCCGCGCCGAACTCGACCTGCGCGATTCCTCGGCGGTAGAATCTTTTTTTAGCCATCACCGCCCCGCCTGGGTGTTCCTGGCCGCCGCCAAGGTGGGTGGAATTCTGGCGAATTCCACCTGCCCGGTGGAGTTTCTTCGCGACAACCTCAACATCCAAAACAACGTCATCGATGCCGCCCACCGTTACGGCGCCCAGAAACTCCTGTTTCTGGGCTCGTCGTGCATTTATCCGAAGTTTGCGCCGCAACCCATTCGCGAGGAGAGTCTTCTCACTAGTGAACTCGAGCCCACCAACCAGTGGTACGCCATAGCCAAAATTGCCGGTATTAAAATGATGCAGGCCTACCATCAGCAATTTGGGTTCAACGCGATCAGCCTTATGCCCACCAACCTCTACGGGCCCGGTGACAATTTCGATCTGCACACTTCGCATGTCCTGCCGGCGCTGCTTCGTAAATTTCATGAGGCCCAGGCCGCAGGCCACCCGCGGGTTGTGATTTGGGGCAGTGGGACTCCCCGCCGGGAATTTCTGTACGTCGACGATTTGGCCGACGCCGCCCTTATGTTGATGCTCAACTATCACCAACCCGCCATCGTCAATGTTGGCTGTGGCGAGGACTGGACCATTCTGCAACTGGCTAAATTGGTCGCCGAAATCACCGGTTTTAAAGGAGAATTGGTTTTTGACACCTCCAAGCCCGACGGCACCCCCCGTAAGCTCCTCGATATTTCCAGGATCTCAGCGCTCGGTTGGCGTCCCCGCATCGCTCTTCGCGAAGGCATCGAGCTCACCTACCGCTGGTACCGCGAAAACCGCGGCACGGCTTCAGGGTTTCCAGGAGATGCGCCTTTTGAGACACTCGTGGGAAGACGGTCTGCGACGGAACCAAGCGCCATCTCGCCCGCCGGGCCCGAGCGGGTACGCTAATTGACTTCCCTCCTTCGAACCGAATTGAAGTGGGCTATATATGAGGAAGGGTCTGCAGACGATAACTTCTTTATGGCGCCGGCAACATACGCTTCCAGTTCGATTCTGTGCCGCCCAAGCCCGCGGCAAGGAAGAAGGCAACGAGGGAGACTGAAGATCCCCGCAGCCTTTTTGCTCGTTAGTCTCCTGTCCTTCGGTGCGACCATCGACCTGAAGATAGCGGGAGCCCTGGGCGATGGCGCAACCGACGACACCGCCGCCATCCAAAACGCCATCAATAGTTCTCAGGCGGGCGATACCATCCAGTGCCCCGCGGGAACTTACAAACTCACTAGCATGGTCACCTTTCTCTCGTCGCGGAACTATCAAGGTCTGGCTGGCTGCGTTCTGACGGGCGCGATCGGTGGGCCCTTGGTGCAGTTGCAATATGACAGCGCGCATGACCTGAAGATCGATGGCTTCACGTTTCAAGGTGGCGGGATCCTGTCAAACGGAAGCAGCACCGCCCACCCCGCGAACAACCTCACCATTTCCAACAATCAGTTCCGGAACATCGTCCTGGCCGGCAATTACAACGCCGATGCGATCCACGCCTGGGTCGGAACCACCAATACCTTAATCTCCGGAAATACCTTCTCCAACATCTACGATGCGGCCCACGTCAATGGTTGGAGCGATGTCTGCGGCGCCATCTGGCTGTTCGACTCTGCTTCCACCACCGTTGCCAACAACACCTTCAACGGCACCTGTCAAGCAATGCACTTCACAGCCAGGCAGAATAGCCATGACTTGATCGTCAACAACAACACTATTCACGGCAGCGCCCGCTACAACATCGAGATCCAGGGGCAGTTTTCGATCGATAACGTCACGCTCAGCGGTAACTACATCGATACCCCGCAACCCGGCATCAACGGGCAAGCGGGCATCTCCGTAGCCGTCGGCGGCGTCGGACACCAGATCAAGAACAATACCCTGCTCGGCCCGAACCAGGGAAATCCCGCGAATCAATCCGATGCCATCGAGGCCATGGGGACCGGGTTTGTGATCCAAGGTAATTTTGCAGGCCACTGGGAGGAAGCTCAGTTAATCGGTTGGTCCGATGGCACCTGGAGCACCAGCGGAAATACTTGGTGCGACATGACCGATCCCGCCGGACGCTCCCTCATCTATCTGGATACTGGAGGGTTGAATCCCGCGGTGAATACCGCGAACGCCTACACCAGTTCCTGCAGTGGCTTAACTTTTCCGCCTCCCCCGGGAGTCTCGCCTTGCGACTTGAACACTGACGGCGTGATCACCGTGGTCGATGTGCAATTAGCGGTCGATATGAGCCTGGGAATAATCCCGTGCACCGCCAATATCAACGGCCCCGGCGTGTGCGCGGTGACAACCGTACAGCGCGTAGTGAACGCCGCGCTCGGCGGTGCCTGCGTGCAAGGTCCGTAACATTCACCGCGGTGCGGCGACGCCAATAGATTGACGTACCGGCCTACGTGAAAAAGGGGCCGGTACCGTCGCAAGACGATGTCCTGGCCCCCGATACCTGGCAGAACTCCTTCGCGTCCGAATGGTGTTCGTCGTAGGCGAGTTCACAGATCCTCACCTGTGGCACCTGTGGAGAGAATACGCCCGATCACCAATAACGTCAACCGGGGAAGCCCCTACCATTCAGACACTAGGCGACGCCGACAAATACTGCCTAGACGGTATAATACGCCGCACGAAAAAAATGAAACATTTTGCGTGAGAGGATCCTCTAATCTTACGAACTACGCGGAAGCTCAACCTTTTCGGACGCGAAGGAGTTGTGGTATCCGCCCCCGCGGGGCCAAAGTCCCTATGCACAAGGGAGACTGCCCCTCGTCTCCTTCGGCGCTGGCAGCCGCGGTAATCCCCAGGACCGCCGGGTACACAAAAGCCAGCGCTGAAGGACGGAGGTATTGTGAGCGAAACATCTGCCGAGATGCAGCGCGCTCCATCGTGTCGTGAGCACCAGATTCTTCATGGTCGCTTACGCGCTGACACGAAGGTCTATGTGGATGTGACTCGGCGGCTAGAAACCTGCAAACAGGAAGACTTTGAAAAGACCTTTGAAGCGGCGCAATCCGCTCGTCTCGCGTTCTTGAAAGCGCGAAAGGCATTGGCTGTTCACGTGTATGCGCATGGCTGTGAACGGATCTAGATACCAATGAAGGAAAGTCATCGCGAGCGTTCCCGCCTGTGCCCTGTGTACTTTTTGCACTGCGAATAAGAAAGAAGCCACAGTATCCTGGAGCACGAATTTTTAGTCCCACTTCCTAAGTGAATCCTCAGACTAAGTGAATATACTTGGCCCGATAGCAGTCAGGAGAGTAACTCGTGACTACGCGGGGATCCGCATCCACGGCGATGACCGATCTAGCTAGCAACTGCGCGCCAGACGCCACTCACCGCTTACCCGGGCACGCGCTTCTACACCGGCCGTATCGATTCGCAAGCAAGTCCAAGCTTCCAAAACAAACCACAAAAGAAAAGGGGATTTCAAAATGCCGACTTCTTCTTCGTATTGGCGTGTCTATTCAGGGTTGCTGTTGTGCGCGGCCCTGAGCACAGGGGCGAATCTACAGAACTCGGGACTTCAGCTGGTGCAAACCATTCCCGTACCAAACTGGAAAGTGGGCACCGCCAGCACGGATCTTTTCGGATTTAATCCGGTGACGCGGACCATGTATCTAGCCGACCGAACTAACCATGCGATCACCGTGATCGACACCCACACCAATAGTGTGGTGGGACAGATTCCCTTGGCTGCGACAACCGTCGTGAATCAACCGCTCATCGCGATCGACCTGCAGCAACTCGTCGTCTCGGACGGCGTCAACTCGGTTCTCGTTTGGGACTTGCGCACACCGCTCGGAACCGCGCCGACAATTTACCCGGTGCCGAACGTGCCTGATGGTATGGATTACGACACCATTAACCAAACCGTCTACGTAGTGAACGATACGGCACCTTACAATCTGACGGGGATCAGTCTGACGAAAAATACCATCGTGAGCCAGACGCTGATTCCCTTCAGCGCCGATCTGATCAAGTTCAACCCTCGGGATGGCAAGATTTACATCGCCATGGAGGACGCCGACAACAACAACGCGTCAGCCGGAATAGCGGTTTTCGATCCCGCGACCAACACCATGTCGACGCCGGCGATGTACAAGGTGGGCTCCATCTGCCCGGGTCACGGAATTGACATCGATCCGATCTCGAACGTAGCGGTGATGGGTTGCTTTCAAGGGACCTCGAACGGCAATCTGGGTGTTGACTTGGCAACCGGCAAATTCATCCAGTTCACCGACGTGGGGGGAACTGATTCCATCGTGTTCAACCCGAATCTGCGGCGGTTCTACTCCGGATCCGGCCTGAATACTGCCACCACTAGCGGCTGCCCCGCAACACTCTCCGCGCCGCCTTTCGGCTCGTTGGTACCAGTCGTAGGCGTCTTCGACGCGCAACACCCGACAAAATCGGCGCCCGCGAAACTCGACGGCGTAGCCTGCACTGGGCGGGGAAACCACATTGCCGGGGTGGATCCAATCACTGGAGATGTGTACGTTCCCGTCGCGCAATTTCCAGCCGATCCCACTAGCAACACCACCGGTATCGCCGGCATTCTGCTGTTTCACGACACCACCCGCCCGGCGCAAGACTCCGGCGGCGAATCCTCGACTATCTTGAGCGGCAGCGGAGCCGCGTCCGGCACCGTGCGCACAAAATCAGACGGGGGCCGTCGTACGCTTCTGACAGCGACGATCACAGGCGTTGCCGGCACATCCGTATCGCTCACAGTGTCCACGACTGTGGCAAACGAGTTGGTCCATTGCACCGTCACGACCAGTTCCGCCAGTGCCAACTGCAAAGACTTCCTGCTGGGAGACCCGCTCATCGGCAGTGTCATGACACTCGCAGTCGATCAAAGCGCAGTGGCTCGCGGCACAATCTGCGGCGGCGAAGGCAACTCATGCCATGCTAATTCGGGCTCGGGCGACGACGATTAGAAAAAGCAGGACGGGCCCGCGGCAGCGCATGATATGAACTCGGGAATGCCACTGCAAAACCGCGTAGACCCCTTTGGCAACATCTTTCGCGCTTCTGCTCGCGGCACGATGATGGGCAACCGAGGTGGCGCATTGCACACCGCCGGCCGCGAAGTCGTCCGTCGTTATAAGAGCAGGCGGTGGATCGCATGCGTCCTTGAATTTCGCGGCCGGCACCGCATCGTGATGTCTCCGAATCGCTATACGGAACTGTTTTTCCTGGACGAAGCCGTCGCGTTCGCCGCCGGACATAGGCCGTGCGCCGAATGCCGCCGCGATCGCTACAACGCCTTCAAAAGCGCCTGGAAGCGTGCACACGTGCAAGACGAACTTCCGTTCGCCGACGAGATGGATCTGGAACTGCATCCGGCGCGAATCGGCAACGGGAAAAAGGTCACATATGAAGTGGCCCTAGACTCACTACCCGATGGTTGTTTCGTGCAGTCTGCCGGCTGTGCCTATTTGGTCGCAGGCGACGCACTATTGCTGTGGACGCCCGAAGGCTATGCAAGGCGCGATGGGAGGCCGAAGGATTCGATCGTCACGGTGCTGACGCCGAAATCCATCGTGGGATGTTTTCGGCAAGGGTACGTGCCGGGGGTCCATGAGTCCGCCGCGCTTTTAACACCGAAGAGGGCGGCGCGCTAGGTTCCGAAAATAGCTCACATCGGGGACCTATACAATAAGTGCGTTATCCGTCAAACTGGAGTTCGCGAAGGAGGCCGCTTGGATTTGTGATCAGAAAAACGCAGTTAGTGTTGCTTCTAGCGGCGTGGGGATTAGGCCAAACCGCTGCGGCCCCGGACGCTGATGATTACCGCGGCGGCTGGAGGACGAACCAGGGTGAACCGCACACCTACGAGTTCTCAATCCGCGCCGATAAGGTCAGGGGCATCTACTGCACTTATTGTGCAGATGCGACGACGCTGGCTTTTATCGATGGCAAGTTCGGCTCGAATGGCATCACTTTCGTGGTCACGCACGTGAATGCCGATGGCAGCACTGCCTACCAGGACCGGGCAACAGCCCGTTTTGACCGGGGCAATCTGATCGTAACCGGCACCAGCGGGGCCCCGGGCGGCGGCAAGTTCGAGCGCACTCTCATTAAAGACTCCAGGGGACCAGACCCGCTGCCGGTGATCGTATCTATACTCCCGAAAGCCCCTCCTGTCCCCGCCGTCGCGATCAACCAGCAAGGCGTAGGCGCCCCGCGACCACGTTACATTCAACCTGGCCCGTGGAAAGCAAACCTGACCGAGAAAGACGTTATCGGAGTTTGGCTCGGCTTTGGCGTAGGTGCTCCCAAGCAGTACTTCATCATTCGCAAGCTTGGTAACACGCTTCGCGGAATGGTGTGTGGAACTTGTGACAACCCCTACACCATGGCGGCCCTGGACGACTTCGAGATCCAGGGTGACACTCTGAAGTTCAACATCCTTCACGAAGATTGGGGCGACGGGGAACTAGCTACGTTCCCCAAGCACGTTACCTGTCACGTTGGCTGGAATGAACTTCGCTGCACTACCGCGGCGGACCATCAACCTCCTCCGCCACGATCTCTGCCGCCCGGCTTCATCCCTGGCTTCTCCCTAACAGGGCCAATTCCGATCGAAGCTACGGCCGGAAACCGCTGGCCCGAATGGCCCCCGCAGAATACTTCCGTTCCTCATTAGCCCTCGACGGGACGAGGCCTCAGAACGAATATCTGAGAGCAAGCTGCAGAACTCTCGCATCGGCAGCCGCCGTAAATTCACCGAAAGTGCCCGGGCTCGATACCGAAAGACTGACGTTGGTGAAATTCACATAGTTGAACACGTTGAACGCCTCGGCGCGGAACTGCAGACTCTGATGCTCCCAGGGAATCGGGAAATTCTTGGAGACCGCGGCATCGACGTTGCGTTGCCAAGGCATCCGAACCAGGCCACGTTGCGGGCTCCCTCCCGGATAGTAGTCTGCGTAAGATGAAGTCATTTTGGTGGACGTGAATAGGCTGGGATAACCGAACTGGTCATACTGGACCGATCCGGTGGGAACGGCGACAGCACCCTTCTGAACCTCCTGGTTACTCTGCGAGTAGTTGGTGGAATAGGCGCCGGTGCCTCCAATGGTGCTGGGCAAGCCGGATTGAAAGTGGACGATCGAGGAAATCTGCCACCCGCCAACGATCTGATCCAGCCACTTAGGCGCGTTGCCAAGAAGCATCTTGTTTCTTCCGAAGGGCAGTTCATAAACGAAATTGGCATTGATCTGATGCCGCAGATCGAAGTTCTGAGCTGCCACGGCTAAGGCTCGGAATGAAAGGGTTGGTAAACTGCGCACCGCTAACGCCAGCTCCGCTAGCCGAGGTGGAAGCGTTGTCGATAGAGTGCGACCAGGTGTAATTGAAATCGAACGAAAGTCCGTTGCGCAAGCCGCGCCGCAAGGAAACCGTGAGCGCGTTGTAATTGGCCGCGGCGGAATTGAACCACACATAGTTCGAGCTGCCTTGCGGAGCGAAGAACGTATAGCAGCCGGTCACGGTAATGCAATTGGGATGAGCCGCCGACGTGATGCGGTCGAGAGCGTGCAGGTTATCCAGATCGCTCCCGGCATATTGGCCGTAGATGCCGTAAAAATAATTGGCCGACGCACTACCCGGGAAATAGAAATTCTTGAGGGCGGGGAACATATCTTCCGCAAATGCGTTGCTGGGAATCAGCGAGGGATTTGCCTTCACTTCGTTGGGAGTGACGCCGCTGTCATATATCCCGCGCAATGCAGTGTCCGCCTGTTGGAAGGTCATGCCGCTCTTATTGTCTTTGTAGTACAGCAGCATCGCGGTGACGCTCTGTTCGGCCAGGAGTTTATGGCTAAAGCGTCCGATGTACCCGACATCGAGCGTGAGACCGTGCCCGAACTGATGCGACACCGAGAGGTTCCCCAAGTACGCATAGGGAGTTACCAGGTTGGGTGACATGCCGTAGGAAGTTCCGGCGATCGCATGGATGTCAGGCGGGGTGAACGGGAACCCTCCGGCCGGGGCGGCCGCGAGGGCCGGCACGGAGCCGTTGTAGCGAGGAGCCGTGGTGAAATTATAGGACGTCGGGAAACTCACCACCGAGGTAAGACCGGCCGCACCAGACGTCGAGACCTGTGCTGCGAGATCGTTGCCGAACTGATCGTAAGCGACGGATGCGCCCATACGGATCACAGTTTTGTTGGTGGCCGCATAAGCCACCGAAAGCTTCGGCGCGAAGTTGTTCTTGTCGGGCTTGTACCAAGTCGGGTCTCCGTTGGCCGGGCCGTTGATGTTGTAAGTGAGATGATCGCTGGCGGCGATCTGGTTTCCCGGGATTCCCGCGTTCATCGCGGCGATGCGAGCTTGAAAGTATTGATCCAAGCCTTCGGTTGGCGCTACCTGAAGGCCGTTGGATTCATAGGGAGGAGTGGCATATTCGTATCGCAACCCATAGGTGACGGTCAGCTTGGGGGTCACCTTCCATGAGTCCTGTACGTAGAATCCATACGACTGCGAACGGAAATTGAAATTGGTAGGCTGCCCCACGGCAAGGGAAGAGCCGTTTTTCAGATAGTTGTAAGTAATGGTGCCGCCGGTGAGAATTCCCAGAACATCGCCCATCGCGTTGGTTACGGCCTGTCCGTTCGAGAGCGCCAGATTCGGCTGACCGATGGTGTTGAGGACATTCTGATTGATATCCGCGCCCAATCCGACTAAGCTGCCGCGGCTGAAAGAGTAAGACGCAAACGAATTGGTATAACTGATCAGCGTGTTGCTGAAAAGCAGAAAGTTGGCGCCGCCTGAAATTGTGTGGCTGCCTTTCACCCAGTTGAGGTCGTCTGTAAGGTTCCAAGTCGGGTTGATGCGGCTGTTGCCGCGAACGAAGTTACTCAGACTGCTGATGTCGCCGAAGGCCAGCGAGTTGGCATTGGAGCCGGTGCTCCCGTAGCCGATGCGAGTAAGGCCGATGTTCGCCGTGTTGGTGAGAGTGGGCGCCAGGAGCGAAGTAACTCGTACGCCGAAGCCGCGATTATCCGCTAACAACTGCGAAGCGGGAGCCTGGCCTGAGAACTCGGCGGCCGCGTTGGTCTGGCTCTGGTTCGAGAGAGTGCCTCGGAAAGAGACGGTGTTCTTGGCGGCGCTGTCAACGATCCAATCCATTTTCGCGACATATGTGCGGTAGTCGAGTTTCACCGGAGCGTTGAACAGGTAGCCCGAGAAGTTCAACCCCTGATCCGCGCCCAGTGCCGGAGCGTTACCCACCGGGTAGGACTGGAGGATCGCGAGCATCGCCGGATTGACTCCGATGCCGTTGGGATCGGCCGCCTTGATTTGGGCTGGGTTCAACGTATAAGTCTGGCCCGCCGCAGACTGAAAGGTCACGATCCCCTGTTTCAAGCTTTCCGAGGGAACGGTGCGCGTTTGAGTCTGTTGACTATCATCCAGGCGGCGCTCGTAGTTCATGAAAAAGAAAACGCGGTCCTTCTTGATCGGTCCACCGAGAGAAGCGCCGAATTGATTGCGGATCAACTGCGGCCGGCCCAGCCCGCTGCGATTATTGAACCAATTGTTCGCGGTGTAATCCGTGTTTCGGTTGTACTCGTACGCCGATCCGTGGAGCGTATTGGTTCCGCTGCGTGTAATCAATGCCACTTGCCCGCCCGAGGAATGACCGTCGCCCGCGCCGTTTCCCGCCACGGTTACGCGAAATTCCTGCACCGAATCGAGCGGAACCGGAAGGGCAGCATTAAAGCCGCTGGTGGGAGCAGCCGTCGTGGTGGTCGGATTGGAACTCGGTGAGGGCAGCCCGCCGCTGATGTTATTTCCATTAAGTCCGGAAAGCGCGTTCTGATTGTCGTTGACGTCCACGCCGTCGAGAGTGATGTTATTTTGATCGCGGCGCGCTCCCATCACTTCGCCGTTTTGCGTCACGCCAGGTTGAAGGCCCAGTAATTGAGCCGCGTTCCTGGTCTGAATCGGCAGCGATCCCACCTGGCGCTCTTCAAACGCGTTTCCCACGCTGGCATCTACTGTGTTCAATTGGACGACATCCGCCGTCACATTCACTTGTGCCGAACTCGTTGCCACCAGAAGGTCCACATCCAAGGTGCTCGGCGTATCGACCAACAGTTTGATTCCGTCCAGTTGTTGCACCCCAAAGCCCGGTGCTTCGACTTTTAATGAGTAGGTGCCCGGCTTGATCTGCACAAACGAATATTGTCCGCCGTCTTGTGTGGGCGTCGTCCGTACAACGCCGGTCTCTTTATCGGTGAGGGTGACGACCGCGCCTACCACAGACGCTTTCTGCGGGTCTAAGACCACTCCCCGCAATGACGATGTACCTTGCGCGCGAAGCGGGACACCGATGACGATCAATGCCGAGAGCAGTACAACTACTCGTGAGGACACACGTAGAGTGTTCAAGTTAAGACTCCCGTAATCTGGAATGGTGAACGTTACGGTGTCGGCAGAGACACACTACAAAAACTACTTCATGCAGGGAATTGGGCCAGTCTTACCCGGAGCCGGCCGCGATATGAAACCTGTTGAGATACCTTACCACCAAAGAGACTGAATTGACGATAAATTTTTACAATGGAGCGCATAGAGCCGGTCTATATCGATTGGCGCGGAGCATTTCACCGTTGAGCTTGGCTTCGCGCAAAGTTTTATCGAGCCTTGGATCCTTTCGTTCGCGTGGCTAAGACGGTTGAGGGCGGCCCTTTCGCGTGGTTCGTTCGCGGTGATATACTCGCTTGCGGTTGCGACGAATAGCATCCGATGCCGATCACAGTTTCGCGGAGGTACATAAATGATGAAGCGAACTTCAATATGTGTGGCGTTGTGCGGGTGGCTGATAGCCAGCGGATCGTTGTTGGCTCATCATTCCCTGGCGGCCTCATACGATGTGAAGAAGGAAATGGAGCTGTCAGGGGAGGTCGAGCAGATCAAGTTTACAAATCCCCACGGCTCGCTTACGCTTGCGGTCAAGAATGCGGACGGTACAACTACTGAGTGGGTGATGACCCTCGGCTCCGCCACCGCGCTCGCGCAACGGGGGATCGGTAAAACCGGACCGAATGCCCTTCATCCCGGGGATAAGATCACGGTGAAGATCCTCGGCGCGAGGGATGGAAGTCCGTTGGGGTTTTTGAAGACCGTGACCTATCCTGACGGGCACGTGGTCCAGATCTCCGCCGGCGGCGCCAACGACTAGACGACAGCGGATCATCATGGCTATTCGGCAAACGACGATTTTCACGAGAGTCGCGATCGGAATTGTTCTGACAGTCAGCGCGCTGTCGCCGGCCAGTGCGCAGGGTCGTCGCGCGAGCGAACCCTACACACCCGCAGCGGACGCCAAAGATCTGAAGGCCGTGCTGTTCAAGTGGATGTGGGGCATGGGCATGCTCAAGGGCCATGATGAACGTGACATGGTCGCATCCCTCGAATATCAGGGGAAGGGCACCATGCAGGTTGACGGACAACCGTGTACGCTCACGAAGTATCGTGCGAGCACCAACTACCAAACCTTCAGCCAGCGAATTCAGTACGCTTGCACACGGCCGAACGGAGAAACCTTCTCTAACATAGAGGTGGTCAGCGGGCTGTACGCCTGGAACGAAGACACACCCGGTGCCGAGATCGGTCCCACGAAGGGGAAGGCCATTGCGATGCCGGAGACCGTGCAGGAGCGGCTCATCCGCATTTGGGCAAGCCCCCAAGGCGCACCCAAGGCCGCGCTAGCGGGGACCACCGAGACATTCTGGTTAGGGGCAAACCCGGGCACTCTTTTCAAGGACGGCGTCGCGAAGGTGGGGCAAACATCGGTGTCGTGGGAGAGCGGTAAGCCCGTCGTGACGTTCCCGATTCCCGGCGTTACGGGTGCGATTGCGACAGCCACTCTTGACGCGAAATATATGACCCAGCGCGTGGTGGTCACGCAAGGCGCACAGCAGACCACCGAGTTCACTTACAGCGACTATCAGGACTGGAACAACCCTTTGAACATGATCGGGGTGCTTTACGCCGGAAAGATGGTGGAGCGCCGCAACGGCGCGGTGGTCCGTGACCTGACGACGAACCAGACGGAGACCGGCAATGTGTATGTCGTCGCGCCCGTTCCCGCAAGCGTGCAAACGGCCATGAAGGTCACCGGGCAGCTCCCGCGAGGCGTGATGGCGAGGACGGAACCTACGGTAAACAAGTCGGCGCCCACGGCGCGGTTGGGTGGGCATCCCGATCTGTCGGGTAGCTGGGCCTATACCGACTGGATTGGAAACTACATGACTGGCGGCGGCCGCCGCTGCGGCCCCGGGCAGGCTGAAGGCTGTAGCCGGGATACCAATCAGACGGAAGATTTTGAGCTGTACTCGCCGTCGCGGTTCGGCAATCTGGGTCGTCCAATATACAAGCCGGAGCACTGGGACAAAGTTCAACAACTCGACATGTGGACAAATAAGTATGACCCGGTGATGACCTGCCAGCCCCTCGGAGTCCCGCGCGAGGGCCCACCCAGGCGCATCTACCAGACGGACAAGGATGTTACCTTTCTCTATTTTGGAGGCGATGCAGGAGGCGGATACGGCGAGTATCGTGTGATCCCGACCGACGGCCGCCCGCACTCAAAAGCGTCGGAGTTGGATATCACGTATTTGGGGGATACCGTGGGACGCTGGGAGGGCGACACGCTCGTGCTCGATTCCGTCGCGTTCACGGACGCGACGTGGCTGGGGCGCGGCGGCCTGTTTCACTCCGACCGGATGCATGTCGTGGAGCGCTTCACGCGTCAAGGCGATGCACTGCTGTACGACGTCACCGTCGAAGACCCGGAGGTGCTGACGGAACCGTGGGTGTTGCCCACACGAACGGTCCGGCTGAACTCGAATCCCGACGCGGGCCTTGTCCGCGAGCGAGGCGACTGCGAAGTCTACGAGACGAAGAGCATCACGTCCCAGATTCGCCACTAGAAAATGCCCCAAGATGCGGGCGATCGTGACGGTAACGGGCGGGCCAATAACCGGCTCGTCTGCAAATGCGGCTTAGTCGACTCGATTCGCTCACATCCGGTGGTCTCGGGCGACCATCGGTTGAGACTAGTCTTACCCAAATCGCGATCATAAGAACTTGCAACTCGGGACAATATCGCTCCGGATCATGAGCGCGGCTGTTCTGGCCGCTGGCACCCTTCTGATCGGTTATTCCCTTGCCAACCCCAACGCTGCCGGCCCACAGACCCGGTCACTAGATGTAGACTGGACTGAAAATCCGGATTCGCGAACCTGCGGGTTCCGGTCGGAGGTGTTGTCATGTCATTGGTAATAGCGGTCTCTCTTTTTTGCGCGTCGTGCTCGGCAGCGTCGGTCAGAAGGAAGTACACAGCCTGGATCTTGCCGATCGCGACCGCGATCATTTTGGCTCCGAGTCAGGCAAGCGCCCAGACTGCGATTTCATTCTCTTTTACGGGGACCGGTACCAGCAGCGGCGGCGGTTTCTCGGGAATGGGATCCGGAACAATTACGCCCTACGGAGCGACTACCATTGCCGTTAACGGCACCCAGGCAGGAGGGGGATCGCTTGGCATTGGCTTTGTGGTTACATTCGGTGATGGAAGTACCTGGACCGCCACCTCGACGGCGACCCCAACTTCCTCGACTTCCATCTCGGGAACCGCAACGATCACCTCCGGAACAGGGACCTTCCTAGGTGCCCACGGATCCTTCTCCTTTGTCACGACCGGACCCTTCACGACGGGCAGCTTCGCGTTCACGACCACCGGCGCTGGAACACTCTCCATATCGACTGGAACTAGGGTGGTGCCTGGCTCCTGGACAAGTAATTCGGGCACAAATTCTTCCGTCGCGGGCGTTTCGGACTCGAATCGATATCAGGAACTCATAGGGCCGCAGCAGTTTGGCTCCGGCACGCTTATCATCAATCAAATTGCATTTCGGGCCTACCCCGGGACTGGCCCTTTGAACCTTACGATCGCAAATTTGACAGTAAATCTGTCCACCAGCCCGCTCTATCCCAACACGGATAACGGCAGACCGCTGATGTCGACGACATTCGCGAATAACATTGGTTCGGATAACACCCTGGTGTTCTCCGGGCCCAAGACAGTGACCAGTCCCGGGTGCGCGGGCCCTTCCCCGTGCCCGTTTGACGTAGTGATTCCCCTGAGCACTCCGTTCTTCTATAATCCTGCTCTCGGAAGCTTGCTGGTTGACTTTCAATCCACCGGCTTCAACGCGACAGCAGGCTCTTTCGACGACGCCTTATTCCCCTATCCTCCCGGCGGCGGTGTAGCGATTGTCAACAGTACGTTGGGCAACGTTACCGGAACCTTTGCCCCGATGGGACACGTGATGCAGGTTGGCTATACGGGATGCAGCTACGGTCTCAACTCACCCGGCCAGACGTTCACCGCGGCGGGAGGAACCGCAAACGTCACCGTCAACACGCCGGTGGGATGCAGTTGGAGTGTTTCGGGCGTGCCCAACTGGATCACGCCCAGCGCCATGTCGGGCAGCGGCACCACGGCGCTCAGCTTTCAAGTGGCAGCCACTGGCGGGCCGGATCAGACCACCACGTTCACCATCGCCGGCCTGTCTTTTACCATTCAGCAACAATCCCCCTCGATTCCGGGCCTGAACTTGATCGGCTCCATGGCGCACCTGGCGGCGGAGGAAAACTGGGTCACTACGTTCACGCTGGTGAACAAAGGCGGCAGCGCGGCGACTGCGCGGTTGAATTTGTTTGGCGATCTGAGCGACCCCACCGGCAGCGGTCCGCTGGCTCTGACGCTTGCCTTTCCGCAGCAGCCCAGTGCATCCAATCGGATCGATGCCGCGTTCCTGGACAGCGCCATCGCGCCCAATGCCTCCTCGATCGTCACCACCGAGGTCCAGCCGGCCTCAACCAGCCTGGTGGGATCCGCCCAATTGTCTGCCACGGGTCCCGTCGACGGCTTCGCCATCTTCCATCAGATTCCGACCGCGCAAGAAGCCGTGGTTCCGCTCGAAACCCGCAACGCAAGTTCGTATCTGCTGGCTTACGATAACACCGGAGGCATCGTCCTCGGCGTAGCCGTGGCCAATATCTCGACACAGGCCGCCAACGTTAACGTTGTACTGCGCGACGACACCGGCGCGCAGATCGGTACTCCACTCCCCCTCGCGCTCACTAGCAACCAGCACAAGTCGTTTGTCTTATCGAGCCAGTTTCCCGCGACCGCCAATAAACGCGGCACTATCGAATTCGATACGCCGCCCGGCGGTCAGATCAGCGTGCTGGGCATTCGCTTCACGCCTCCCAACAACGCGTTGACCACCATACCGGCCTTAGCCAATGTCGGCACCGGCGGCGGGAGCATTGCGCACCTGGCGTCAGGCGGCGACGGCTGGCAAACTACTTTCGTTTTGGTCAACGCAGGAACCAGCGCGACTTCGGCCACGCTCAGTTTCTTCAACGACCAAACGGGTTTTCCTGTGTCTCTGCCGCTGGCGTTTCCGCAAACCGGTGGCGGCACCACCATGACGGTCCCTTCGTATACCGCGCAACTGGCGGCCGGAGCGACTCTGGTAATCGCCAGTAGTGGAGCGCAAGCACTCATCACCGGTTCGGCGCAACTCAGCACTACGGGAAACGTCAGCGGCTTCGTTATTTTCCGTCACAACGGCCAGGAAGCGGTGGTGCCGCTGGAGAGCCGCAACGCCAGCGGGTACATCATCGCGTTCGATAACACCGGTGGCACCGCCACCGGTATCGCTATCAACAGCGTTTCTGCGCTGCCCGTAAACGTACCAGTGATTATTCGCGATGACACCGGCGCGCAGATCGGCACCGACACGCTTAACCTCGCCGCCAACGGGCACTTGGCCTTTACCCTGGTGAGCCAAGAATATCCGCAGACAGCGAACATTCGCGGCACCATCGAATTCGACACGCCAGCCGGCGCTACTATCGGCGCGCTAGGGATTCGCATTCCCCCCGGTGCGTCCTCGACGTATACTACGCTTCCCGCACTCGCCAAGTAGCTCTCCTTCCGCTGGTTCGTGGCGCCAAACAGCACCCGCGAAACGCTCCGTCAAACCGGACAGCGCGAAGGGTGGAAGAAATTGAGGGTACCGCGGGGGATCCTCAAGCTGCGTCTCTTCGTAAACCTCGCCCTCGATGATCTTCGCCGGCTCAACTCGGAAGGCTTCCGTGATCTTGCCGTCCTTCATCCGATCATCGGTTAACAGCAGATTTTCCAGCAGTCCAATCCGGGGTGACGGCAGGATCCTTTCATCCAGAAGCCGTCAAATTCTTTGTCGAGGAGGCGAATCGATGTTAGCCATTTGGTCCACGAATCGCTGGCCCAGCCTGAGCTACGACAAGTAGCGGGAAACCGTGCTTCACGGGCAGCGTCTCGCCGCTGATTTCGTAGGCCAGAATGGTATTGCTATCCAGCCCTTCCGCGCCTAGAGGACATCCGCGCCATTGAACAGAATTTCCTTGGCGGACTCCTTGATGCCGGCCCGCCTCAGCGCATCCGCCGCGCGAACGCCATTCCAGCGCGCATTGCCTACCGCGCCGCCCCCATTGTGGCCTGGAACCGGAGGTTCGTAGAGCTAGCGGCCGTTGCCGGCGCACTCGACGACAGTCACCATTTCCATCGGCGGTAGTTTTTTCAGATCCTCCATACTCCAGGTCCTCTGGGCGAACGGAACGCACAAGCATGTCGAGATTGGGGCCGTCCTGAGCCCGCAGAAGGTTGGCGGCCGGCAAGAACAAGAAAACCTCTACGGTGAATTTTCACGCCACCCCTATCTGAACTTGAGCGAAGTTATTGCCCGCGCCGCGTCCTTGTGTTCAGCGTATGGCGATCGCTGCGATCGGTGGATCTGCTGCCATAAACCTAGTATCCTCAGGCTTTGGAGAATCCCATGAAAACCATTCTGCTTGCCCTCGTCGCCTTCGCCATCGCAGGCTCCGCTCTGGCGCAAACCGCCGCTCCCGCCAAACACAAAGTCGTTCTACAGATGAACGTCGCCGACAACGATTCCTGGAATCAGCTCCTGGGCAACATCGGCAACGTGCAAACGGCGTTCAAGAATGATGGAGGCGTGCAGATTGAAGTTGTGTTCTACGGGAAAGGCCTCTCCGCTCTGCTCAAAACCAACACCGCCTTCGAGGAGCGCCTCAAGAAAGCCGCCGCGGATGGCGTCACCTTGGCCGCCTGCCAGAACTCGATGCGGCTGAGGAAGGTCACCAGCCAGGATATTTTCCCCTTCTCCACCGAAGTCGACTCCGGCGTTGCCGAATTGGTGCGCAAGCAGGAAGCCGGCTTCTCCTATATCCGAGCCGGCGAATAAAATTCCGGCAGCGTCCTCACGCAATCGTAATTTTGCGCGGGAATTGCGAGTTGTCTTCGAGGAAGGTCTTCTTACGGCGCAGATCGGCGGCCGTTGGCTGGACCGTTCCGTTTACGTCGGTGGCGCGTGAAACCAGCGTATGATCGCCGGCCGTGGCTCCCTTCCAATCAAAGGTGAACAGCTTCCAGGAGTATTGCGTGTTCCCCTTGTCGAGCGTAGCCGGCTGCCAGGATCCCCCATCGACGCTCACTTCCACTGACTTCAGCGGCGTGCCGTCATTCAATACGAAGCCCAAGACTTTCAATCCGCCGGCGGTTTTTCGTACGCGGGCGATCACCGATTTCAACTGCATGTGAGTCACTTCGGTTTCCACCCACTGCGTCTGCGGATCGTTATCTTCGCCCGTACCGCCCACGCCGCGCAGAGAGCGGTACCAGCGGGCCTGGAAATTCCCCAAAAAACGATCTTCTTGCAGATGAATTTCCGACAGCCACTTCACGTTCGAAACACCATACCAGCCCGGCATGATCAGCCGGAGCGGGAAGCCTTGGTCGCGCGTCAGCGCCTGGCCGTTTAAGGCGTAAGCCAGCAGCGGCTCCGGTTTCACCGCGTGTTCCAGCGTGATGCTCCGGCCAAACTGCTGCTCGATCTTGTAAGTCTCTTGCCGGAAGACCACGTCCTCCTTGCCGCGATCCGTACCGAAAAACACCACCTCGCGCGCCGCCGAGCCAACTCCCGCGCTCTTCAGCACCTGGTTCAACGGAACGCCCGTGAACCGGCCGCAGGACGAGAGCCCTTGAAAGAAACGCCCGCTGTTGCCGGAGCATTCGTAGCCGTTCACCAACTCGACCGGCTTCATGGCCTTCAGATCCGCCACCGTTAGCTCCATGGGCTTATTCACCAGCCCCGTCACCTTCAGCCGGTAGGCGCTTGCGTCGATCTCCGGCCGGTTATAGTGCTGGATGAAAAAGAACTGGTCGTTCGGCGTGATCTTCCCGTCGATATTCCGGATGTCCAGAAAGCGATTCGCCGCGGCGGGGTTGCTATTGGATTTGTAATTCGCCGGATAGTCGGTGAAGGGAACACCCGTTTCTCCCTGCGCCAACGCCGGTAATTCCGGGAGGAAAGCAAGCAGGCTGCTAGCCGCCAATCCTCGCTTCAAGGTCTCTCTGCGCGTGATCGTCCTGGACATGTAGTAGCTCCCGGTTTCTAGTTTAGTGAATGTAAGCCCAGCCCGCTTCCTGCTTGCGCGCCAGTTCGGCAACGCCCGAATCCACTTGTTTCGCGAACGGAAACAGGTCTTCCGTTTTCACGTTCAGGAAACGCATCGCGTTCTGGCAAGCCGACAAGGTGACGCCGCTATCAGCGAGTTGCTTTAAGCGCTCTTCGTAGGCAGTATTTTTCTTCAACAGCATGTTAAGCCCCGGTCCGAAGAACACCACTTCCACTTCGCTGCCGTCCTTGGCGAAAGCCGCCCGCATGTTAGTAACATGGCCGATCAGCATGTCCCATGCGGAGCCTTCCGGCTCCGTCAGTTGGAAAACCACACGGTGTTTGGGAGCGGCCGGCGTCTGCGATATCGCGGCAAACGCGATTAAAAGTGATAATGCGAGTACACCAAGAATCGTCTTTTTCATGAGCACTTCCTTTCCGTTACATTGTGCATCATCAAGCCGACGTTGCGTAACGCCCTGCTTCGATGCCAGTATGATCGATGGTGTCCATCGATGGTGTCAATGGAAGCGATGCGCGATAGCCCCGCTGTTCCCCCCGCCGTAGAAACCTCGCTGGTCTATGCGCACGGCTTGGCCGCCCTCGTAACCTTACTTATTTCGGTTGCATTCGGCGTCCTCGCCTCGATTGAACTTCTAGTCCCGGACTTGGTTGGCAACGCACCGTGGCTGACCTGGGGCCGCCTCCGCTACGACCACACCCAGGGCATCATGCTAGGTTGGCTCGGCAACGCCTTCTTCGCGTTTCTCTACCATGGCGTTCCCGTGCTCACCGGCCGCCGTGTCACCAGTGTGAAGCTAGGCCAATGGATTTTCGGCTTATGGAATTTCGCAGTCGTCGCGCCTGGCTGGATATTGGTGCTGGCCGGCTTCAGCCAGCCTTTGGAGTGGGCCGAGTTCCCATTAGTGATCGACGCCTTCGTTGTTCTAGCGCTGATGCTCGCCGTGATTCAGTTCCTGCCGCCGTTCTTCTCGCGCGGGTTGGAAGATCTTTATGTGTCGAGCTGGTACATCATCGGCGGCCTGATCTTCACGCTGCTCGCCTACCCCATGGGAAACTTCGTCCCGGAGCTAGTCCCCGGAGCGCGCGGCGCCGCCTTTAGCGGATTGTGGATTCATGATGCCATCGGCCTGTTCGTAACTCCCCTCGCTCTAGCCGTGATCTATTTTGTGATCCCCGCCGCTACCCGCAGACCCATCTTCAGCCACTTCCTTTCCATGCTCGGTTTCTGGCTGTTGTTTTTCCTCTACCCTCTCAACGGAACCCACCACTACGTCTTCTCCGTCATTCCCGTGAGCGCGCAGATCGGAGCCATCGCCGCCTCAACGCTATTAGGCGTCGACGTGATTCTAGTGGTCGCGAATCTGCTTCTGTCGTTGCGTGGCACCGGCTGGTTCCCGCGCGACCCAGCTCTGCGCTTCGTAGGCACCGGAACCGTTTTCTATTTGATCGTCAGTATCCAGGGCTCGGTGCAGGCGCAAATGTCCGTCAATCAAAGCGTACACTTTTCCGATTGGGTTGTTGGCCATTCGCATTTGGCGATGCTCGGGTTCGCCACCTTTGCCGCAGCCGGCGGAATCATTCATGTCTGGCAGCGAATTCCCTGGGCGCGCTACAACGCACGTATGCTCGACTGGGCCTATTGGCTCTTGGCGGTCGGCGTGGTAATTATGGTTTCCGACCTGACCATCGCCGGCGTAGTCGAAGCCCGCCTCTGGCAATCCTCTGCGCCCTGGATGGATTCAGTTCGCGCCGTGCATCCTTATTGGTTGGTCCGGACCCTAACGGTGATCCCGATTGGAGCCGGCTTCATAGCCTTGCTCCTCGGCTTGGTCACAGGAGATCGCGGCGCCGGCCTTCGCCTCGTTCAACAAGAAGTCGGATTGGACCCAATCGAAGCCCTCGCGCCGCGGCTGGCACCGGAGATTGTATGAGCCGCTTCCTGCGCATGTCGTACCTGGTGGCCGCCCTCGGCGGCGTAGGGTTCTTCGTGATGTCGATCCTGCTGCTGGGCGTGTGGCCCGGCCAGGCGCTCGAAGAACAAATCCGCCAGACTAAGCCTGACCGTCCACTGCCCTTGACCGCCAGTGAGAAGCGCGGCCGCGTCATCTATGCGCGCGAGGGTTGCGCCTACTGCCATACCCAGCAAATCCGCTATCTAGCCAAGGATGTCGCACGCTTCGGTGCTGCAACTCTAGCCTGGGAGACCATCTTCGATTACCCGCAGCTTTGGGGCACGCGCCGCATCGGACCCGACCTCTCGCGCGAAGGCTCCGTGCGCTCCGCGGACTGGCAGCTTTCTCATCTCTACGCCCCGCGCGCGCTTGTCGTCGATTCGGTCATGCCCGCGTTTCTGTGGCTCTTTGACGGCGCGCCCGATCGCCCCAAGCAGGAAGCCCGCGACTTGTTGGATTATCTAGAAACGCTCGGCCGCGACCGCGCCTTGGCCGGTCCCGAAGGAGAAGCCCACGCCCGCAAAGCCTGCAACTGTTCGGACGATGAACGGCGCTACGCGTTTGGCTCTCCCGTTTTGAGCGCCAGCCCGTCCGCAACTCGACGCACCGGAGTCTTTCTGAAACTGGCACGATCCAGCGACCAAACCCTCGGGCAGAAAGACTATGCCCGCTATTGCGCCACTTGCCACGGCAACCGCGGCGAGGGCGATGGCCCCGGAGCAACCGGATTGCATCCCCGTCCAGCGAACCTGTCCGAGCAGGAATACTCGGCGAACCGCCTAGGATTTTCTCTATGGAACGGCGTAGCGGGCACCGCCATGCCAGCCTGGCGCGAACTCACAGTGGCGGATTTGTCCGCCATTGCAGAAGTCGTCCGGGGCTTTCACGCCGCATCGCCGGAACCAGCCATACCGCAACCGGTGCTGGCTTTGGGTGCCAGTGTTTACGGCGCCCGCTGCGCGCAGTGTCACGGAACCAATGGCGCCGGGGACGGAACCGCCGCCGGCCAATTCGCCGTTGCCCCCACGAATTTCCGCACACAGCGTCCCAACCTGGCTGCGAGTCTCCGCGCCGTACGCAACGGAATCGAAGGCACGCCTATGGCGCCCTGGTCGAATGAGCTATCGGAGGCGGAACTGTCCGCCGTCGCCTACTACGTCCGAACCTTATATGTGGGAGACTCGAATCCGTGAACATGACCGGCACCATCTTTGAGTGGACGGCGATGGACGTCATCGTGGGTCTCGCGCTTCTATTCACCCTGGCGTTTCTCGCCGCCTGGCTGTTCTCGACGCGCCTCCGCGCCTGGGTTGAGCGCCCCAAGTACCGTTTTCAGGCAGATGTGCGAGCCTATGATCAGAAACAAAAAGAGAGGAACATCCCCTCATGAAGCCAGACTCCTCCGTGCGCGGCATGGGCGTCGTGGTTGCCCTATGCGCTCTCGCCGGCTTGATCACAGTGGCGGCGACTCTTGCCTTCGCAAGAATTTCTTTGCCCGCGGAACGCACGGCGTCCTCTTCGGCGTCGATCGGCGCCACCGAGGAATACGGGAAGCGCCTGGTCTCTCAGACCTCCGAATACATGGGCCCGGACGTCGCTGATCCGAAAATGCGTCACATGGATAGCAGGCTCGCCTGCGCCTCCTGCCACATCGGAGCCGGCGTCGACCCTGGAAATCTCAGCCTCGCCACCGCATTTAACAAATACCCTCGCATCTCGCCGCGCAGCGGTGGCAATGAGACCATCCAGGAACGCATCAACGGCTGCATGATGCGCAGCATGAACGGCCGCGCGCTCTCCGAAAAGAGTCCCGAGATGATCGCCATGGTTTCGTACCTGCGCTTTCTCGCCGATCAGGACGCAGCCACCGGAGCCGGCCAGCGCAAAGCGCACGAACCACCCGCGTTCAAGACCCCCAATCGCGCCGCCGATCTCAAGGCCGGAGACACGGTCTTTGCAAAACGCTGCTCAGCCTGTCACGGCCAGGACGGAGCTCGCCGCCGCCCCCGACCTACTTCACGGGTTCGTTTTTCCGCCGCTATGGGGCCCCAATAGCTTTAATGACGGCGCCGGCATGCACCGCGTCCTCACCGCCGCGCGCTTCATCAAGGCCCGCATGCCCCTGGGAAGTGCAGACCTCACCGATCAGGAAGCTCTGGACGTGGCTGCGTTCGTCAACTCCAAGCCGCGCCCGGAGATGAAGGGACTGGGGAGCGACTATCCCGATCGCACAAAGAAGCCCGCCGACACCGGCTACGGCCCCTACGCGGACTCTTTCCCGCTTGCGCAGCATCGCTTCGGCCCATTCCAGCCTATCGAGGCCTTTTATAAGAACCCAAAACGGACGGCCAAGTAATGTAACTCCCAGCATGAGTTGGTTTCACTCGGCGGATCAGGACGTTACCTAATGAATGCGATCCTCAAGGCACTGACCCAACGGAACGAATCGGCGCACCAGGGTCAGCATCTCGTGGTCAGTAGTCGCCGTGGAGGCTGGCGGCGTTGCCGCTGAACTCTTGCCACCGTTTCACGCTGACGTCGAAGTACTTCGGGTCGATATCCGGTCTGCCCGGCGCCAATGACGGTGGTGCCGCTGCCGAGGAAGGGATCGTAAACCGCGTAGCCGGTAATGGTGTGGTTTGAATCGGGCGCAATGATAACGGGAGCCTATGAAACTCGGAAATCGAGAGCGATTCATACCATGTGCAGGTCGCTTAGAACCTTTCGCCCCACAGTTTCACGGCCCTTTTTGATCCCGTGAAACGTTTTACCGGCTACAACATCCAATTTCTGCGGATAAGTGCTATCAAAGGACTTGGAACTCGGACACATGGCGGGATGGATTGTCGGCTCGACTCTACTGGCAGCCGGTGCCCTACTTGTCGGCTATTCCCTTGGACTCAGGGCCGGAGCTGGGAGATCGAGTTTGGCCAAAGATCTACGCATTTCGGCACAGGAACAACGGATTGCCCGGTTAGAGAAGGCCCTAACCACTGAGCCCAGCGCCATGCAGGCCAAAGTTCAGACGGCAACCGGGGAAGAGCTGGATCGAGCGTCGAAAGCGCAGAGTGCGCGGGGCAATGCTATCTAGTCAGCATTCATTGCGGACCGCGGTCCGCTCAGATCGTCCGGTAGGATTAATGCCGCGCTGGGTTGGAATAGGCGCATACTCCAACCCTCATGGAAATGTACAAGCGCGAGACTCGGGAAATAATGAGGCGTTTCCTCCTGCGCCAGATGACCTTCCCGCGTTGCATTGCCGCTCTGGATGCCGCATTAGCCACCCTGATCCCAAGTCTGCGCTCGAAAGACCTACCGGAGCTACGCGCCTTTATGCTGGCGAACAACGAGAGGATCATGGCGGAAATGGAACGCCGCGCCGCCGAGCGAAAAGCAAAGCGAAAAAACTAGATGCTCAAATGGACCCACTACCTGCCTTCGGTGCATATTGACTGACGACACGATCACTCGCTTAAACCGACAAATGTTCGAAGCGCACTCGCAAACCCCGTTGGCTTCCGTTAATGGGGCACATCAGGCGCGTGACGCCGACTCTAGCAATGCGTGACAATTGATGAGTGATCAGCTACAGGGCAATTATGCTGCACAATTTCGACAATGGCTGGGGGTGGCGCGGCAGGTACATCCCTAAATAATCCAACGAGTGTCGAAGTGGATATCGCGGGCAACGTCTACATCGGCGATCGGAGCGCTTGATCCGCACAACCCGAATTTTGTGTTTGGGAGCGCTTCTGTGGAGTACGCCAGGGCCGCGGGGTGATTGAGCTGATGTGAAGTGCGGCGAGGCTAAGGATTAAACCATGGTCCTGCGAGACAGCAAAGGCAAGCGAAGTAAATCATCGAAACAGACTAAAGGGGATCGGGAAGCGCTGCTGGAATCGAAACTGAAGAAACTATCGCTCAAAGTACACTGCGATCCGCTGGACCCTCCTAAGACGGCGCCGGCGAAACAGAAGGGGAAGTAAGCCTGGATGAAATTCATCACTGTAGGACGTTTTGTGATCAATGCGAACCTGATTATGTCGATTGAGGTTTTCCGTCCCGGTAATGGGAGTGATGTAAAAATCACCGGACTGGAACACGCCATCAGGCTTTCAGATCAAGAAACAGAAGCGCTGATTGGTCTCATTACGCCTACGGGCGGCATGCCGGTTCCTCTCCAAGGCGGCGATATCGATTGAAATGGGCAGCAACGTGGAGAATTAAGAGCATGGGAACGCCGCAAGATCCTCCGTATCCGATGCCACCTCCGCCCTTCCCGGTGCACGACCCAGATGCTCCGCCCGATCCCGATGGTGATGATCCGAAGCCGGACCCGCGGCCCTCCCTGGCCAAGACCGGCAGCCCGGGTTTCATTCCACAAGGTAGATGATCATGAAATCCCAACCGTACCCAGAGAAGTCCATGCAGGAAGAGCAGATACGTGAAGCGCTGAATAAGCACTGGCAAGCGTCGGCGGCCGGCGATGCAAATGCGGAACACGATATTTACGATGAAAATGCCGTTTGTGATTATCCTCAGTCAGGTGAACGAATTCTCGGGCGAAGCAATTTGCAGGCCTTGCGGAGTCATCATCCAGGCAAGCCGTCTGGTTTTAACGTCAAGCGAATTCTCGGGAAAGGTGATCTCTGGATCACGGAATACACAATCACTTATCAGGGGCGAGCAGCCTATACCGTGAGTATTATGGAGTTCCGCGACGGTAAGGTCGTGCACGAGACACAGTATTTCGCGGATCCTTTCGAGGCGCCAGCCTGGCGCAGCCAATGGGTTCAACGGATCGAGTGACGCCGCATTGAGGCGGGATTGAAGGTCTGCGGGAACGCTGATTCGAACATAAAGCAGGAGCGACGAATAGAGCTACGCTAAAATCCTCATATGCGTCCAGTTTGGCTTCTGTTTCGTTGAAGTCAAGGTCCTCGAAACGGCGTTGGAGGAAGTTACTCGCGGCCCCATGACTGCCGATAATGGTGGTTATTGGGGCAACCCGCCGTATAGTTTTTTCGCGCTTTCGACTTCGGTCCGTCGGCGAATGTCGCCCGTCACCATTTCTACAAAGGTGAAGTTGTTGAAAACGCCACAGGGATCAGCCTGAACATCCATGTTCTTCTTGGTGTTGTTCCAGGGCGTCTCGAGCAGCTTGGCAAGTGCGGAGGTCGGCTCTTATTCGCCGATGAGCCAGATTGAAGTCTGAGTCTAGGGCCGAATTGTCAACAAGCACGACGAGGGCACGGAGAGACGCATAAAAGGTCTCAACGGCTGCCTGATGCTCCTGCCAATACGCATCGTATCTTGCGCACCGCTTAGACAAGTTCACGTCTCCTCGCCGGTAGCTGGAGGCTGCGCCTTTTCTCGAATGATGTCAAGCGGCCGTAGCGGCCGAGCCTCTCGTGTTTCTGTTCCAAGGTGTATCATTGGCGCACGAAGCCCGCGCGGACAGGAGGACTCGAAGTGATACTCACCGATGCCGCGATCACAAACGCTTTGAATCAAACGGTGCTACAGATTAGAGAGGGGGACTTAGAACAGGCGCAGGCCGGCCTCGCGGTCCTCGAATTTCATCGGCTTATGCGTCCGATGAAAGAATCCAGAGAATTCGGACCTGAACGGGTGCATGAGACCGGAGATCACATCTCAAAGTGCATCGCAGCCTTGGGGCTCGGAGATGCCGAAAACGCCCTGGCTGAAGCGGAAGCTGCGGCTGCGCGGTGGGGCAAGGAAGGCGGAGAGGCTCGGATGCCGAAAATTCAGGCGTGATCCGCGATCGGTTGGTACAGCGGCCGCGGGCATGGGACTGTTTTGAGTCAGTTTGCACGTGTTGCGTCAGCTTCCGCATTTCAGGCGAGGTACATGCCCACGTAACGTCAGGCCGCACGCTGTTTGGGGTTGTCGACAATGCAATCGAGTGGTTTGAATCGGATCACTGGCTGGGTGCGCGGCCAGGTCCGGATACGGTGTTCGAGATTGGCGTTGTGTCGGGCGGCCGATGGCGGGTGAGGTATGGCGAGGTGAAACGCGGGCACCAGATCCACCCAGGCCTTGGGGTAACCCGCTAGAATTCTACGCACGGACGACTTTGGTCATCCCTGTAGAGGATGATTGGGAATTATACAAGTGCGGAAGGGGGCACTTGCGTCCCAAGAAGACAATCCTAGTCCCAAATGTCCTGAAACACTCTGGCTGCGGTTTGTATCTAGCACCTCTGGGGGTTGTAACCCATGCCCGACACTGCTCATATCCATGAAGATGATCTCGAACTCTACAGCGCCGGACACCTGGAGCCGGAGCGCGTTCCCGCGTTAGAAGCGCACTTGTCCGGTTGCCAGGACTGCCAGGACAGAGTGCAGCAGCGCATCGTGCCGCAATTAGAGGCTATTCGTAAGCCCCACCACGGGGAGGACCTCCACAGCCTTTCAGCTCATTCCCAACGCAGCAAACCCCGTTAGCCAGTCCGCGCCCTGCTTACAGGAATCGGCGGGGGCTGGAGAGGGCCAGAAGTACGTACACCTACAGCGCAGCGTGATCATGGAAGCCATGAAGATTGACGTGAGCGAAGCGGAGATTGACCTAATCGTGGGAGCGCTAAAGCACTACTTTGCCTTCCCACGCAACAAATCGGGACGGGTCTAGATACCAGGACCTTGCTGAACGGCTGAAGGGGAACCCCACAGCGAACACGCCGCGGCCCAAAGCGGGTCTGAAAAAGAAGCGATAAGCCAGGCCGCCGGGCAGACGACTCAACTTCCCTGGGTAGATGCAACTTTCAAGGACGAACCGACGCGGGAGAAGATGGCGCTGATGGCGTTCCCCACCGGTGGGAATGCCGCCCCGGCAGCAACGGCCACAAAGCCAGCCATCAAAGCGTATTCGATCAGGTCTTGGGCTTGGGTCTCCCTCCACCGTAGGAATCTGTAGGCGAGTGTCATCATCGTCTATCGGCTTCAGCCGGGAGGTACTTTACCAAAGCTCCGACCGAGTTCCTTACGTCCTTCAGCTTACGCATCTTGGCGTTTTGGAAAGGCCGTACCTATTCCTAAGTTTGACGGCCAGGATAACCACCGATAATGCTCCATATCCTGACCTGGCGCGTTTTCGTAATCAACGGAACCCTAAAGTTTCGGTTGCTCAGGCTTCTTCCGCGTCGCTGCAGCCGGTACCACGCATGAATCCGCGCGGCAGGTCTTCGAATTTCCCGATCCCAATTTCTCGACCAACGCCACCGTATCGGGATGCAGGATGGAGTGGGGAAATGGGCCATTGGCCATATCCGCCACCGTGTTCTTGTCATTGGCCACGGCGCGCACGTCGGCACCGTGCGCGATCAGTTCCTCAATTAGCTCATTGTCCCCTAAGAACGCGGCTCCGTGCAGCGCCGTGTATCCTTTGCTGCTCTTCGCCGCCGGACTGATGCCCAATTCCAGGCAATATTTCGCCGCCGCCAGCCACGCGTTCGCTGCGTTTCTACTGAAGTTCGGCGCCCAGCCGAGCCCGGAAGCCACCATCAAGGGTGTCACGCCGTCTGCGCTCGCCAGCTTCGGGTCCGCGCCCGCTTTGATGAGGAGGCTCATTGCCTCGAGGTCAAGCGATTGTGCGGCTCGCCAGAAGGCGGTGGCCCCCGTGGGGTCGACCCAGGAGCGGTCCTCTGGCAGTGAGCGGAACCAGGGCTTCAGCGTGAGCTTCGCGTTGGGATTGGCGCCGTGGGCCAACAGGGCGCTCATCAAATCTAAGTATGAAACTTCGGCCCGGCCGGCGATGGGTTGAGGACGATAAGCGTAGGGCGCCCATTCTTCATCGAGCGTGGCGTAGAGTGGCGTCAGACCTTGGTCGCCGGCGAGATTGGGGTTTGCCCCGCTATTCAGCAGGTACATCGCGAGATCGTAATGACCATTGACGATGGCCATCACGAGTGGCGTCATCTTTTCGCCGGCGCCGGGGTTGTCGATCTTGGCGCCTGCTTCAACGAGAGCGCGGACAGCTTCCGTGCGTCCATCGCGCGCTGCATAAAGCAGCGCTGTCATGCCGCCGATGATGGCGGGGCCTTTGCGGCGGCGGGGAGGGATGGTTGCAGTGGCCTTTGCGGTCGGGGTTTCCTGACTTTCGCCGTCGTTTTCTTCGGTTACGTTTTCAGGAGCCGGTTTGTCTTTGCCTGGGGCTGCTTCGCGGCAGAAGGAATTCGCGAAAAGCGAGCCGCACCTGGGTTCAGATGTGACCGTCGCGATTTCCGGATCCGCGCCATGCTTGATGAGCGCACGAATCACCGCACCCCGATCGGCGGCGGCCGCAAACATCAACGCCGTTTGCTGACGCGCGGATTCTTTCGCGTTGACGTCGGCTTGGTGAGTCAGCAACATTTCTACAGCCTCCGCAGATCCCGCTGCCGATGCCAGCATCAGCGGTGTGGCGCCGGTGGAGTCGGTGGCGTTGGCATTGGCGCCTGCCTTCAGTAGAGCTTCGATCATCGGCGCACTTCCTCGTTTGGCCGCAATGAACAAGGGTGTGAGTTCGCCCAAGCGGGTTTTCGGCGAAGTTTGGGCGCCGCCAGCGAGCAGCATTTTTGCCAGAGGAACATCGTCTCTCATCGCGGCCCAGTGCAAAGCGGTCATGCCGTCAAGCTGCGCTGCGTTCACGTTGGCTTTGTGCTGGAGCAGTTGGCGAACGATGGTTTGATCGCCTTGCTGAGCGGCATCTGCAAGAGGGGCTTGCGCGTAGGCGCGCGAGAGCAGCGCGCAGAAGATCAGCGCTAAAACTTTGCCGGCCATAGCTAAATCGCCACCTCACCCGTGCTGTCGCCGACGCTATCGACGTTCATCCCCAAGCGCCGCAACGCCGTGAAAAGGACACTCGCCATGGGTGTTTCGTCCGCCGCGATCACGTGCGTATTGCCTTTGATTCGTCCGTTGGCGTGGCCCGCGATCAGCATCGGAACGCGTTTATGGTTGTGAATATTCGAATCGCCCATGGGGCTGCCGTAGAGCACCAGCGAATGATCCAATAGATTTCCGTCGCCGTCGGGCGTGGCCTTCAATTTGTCCAGAAAATACGCCAGCTTACTGACGTGATAGCGGTTCAGCTTGGCGAACTGAGCCAGCAGCTCGCCAGTTTCGCCGTGATGCGACGTGACGTGGAAGGTGGTCTTTACGCCGCTTTCCGGATACAGCCGCTGGCACACATCGCGGCTCAACTTAAACGAAGACACGCGCGTGATGCCGGCCTGGAATGCCAGCACCTGAAGATCGAACAGCAGGTTGATGTGTTCCTCAAAGGAATCGGGCACGCCGACGGGAGCGGCCGGCAGCTCGCGGGCTTCGCTGCTCAGATTATATTTCTCGATCTTCTGAATACGCCGTTCGATTTCGCGAATGTCATCGAGATAGGCACTGAGGCGATGGCGATCGCCGGCCGGCAGGCCCGCCTGCAACCGCGCCGCGTCGCCAACCACGTAATCCAGAATGCTGCCCTTCTCGCGCAAGCGCGTGGCACGCTGTTCCGCTGTGCCGCCTTCGCCAAACAGGCTTTCGAAAACCTGGCGCGGGTCGCGCTCCATGGGCAGCGGCGTGGTCGGAGACGACCAGGAAATGGTTCCCGAATACACGCACGAATAACCCCAATCGCACGCGCCGGAGGCATCCACGCCTTCAATGCAAAGCTGAAGGGACGGTACCGGCGTGTCTTGCCCGTACTCGCGCGCGTACATTTGATCGATAGACACTCCGCAGTAGATGTCCGAGCCCTCGGTCATCTTGGGACGGCAGGCGGTCAAATAGGCCGCGCTCGAGCGGAAATGATCGCCGCCCACTTCGGGCGGCGTGAACGCGTTAGCGGGCTTCAAGTCGGTGCGGCTCACGATCGACAAATAGTCGCGCAAATGCTCTAGAGGCTGCAGAGATTCCGTGAATTGAAACTGAGAACCCGCCTCTACGGGCGACCAATAGTTTTTCTGCGTGCCTTCCATGGTGCTGCCCGCTGCGCCATGGACGATTTCGATGCAAGCCAAGCGCGCGGGACTGACGGCAGCCGTGTTGCGCAAAGGCGTTTGCGCGGGAATCATGGAGTCCAGCAGCGGCAGCGCCACGGACACGCCCATGCCGCGCAACAACATTCGGCGCGATATATGTCTTTTGGTCAGGAACATCCTTTATTACCTCCGTGCTGCCAGCGGATCTTTTGTAAGCTCAGTACTGCCGTCGACAATGCCCATCTGAAA
Source organism: Bryobacterales bacterium (assembly GCA_963710155.1). Taxonomy (GTDB): domain Bacteria; phylum Acidobacteriota; class Terriglobia; order Bryobacterales; family Bryobacteraceae; genus Palsa-187. The sequence continues at coordinate 268,324 of CAVPZQ010000016.1, forward strand.
CGGCACGCTCTCGACTACTCCCATAACAAACGAGGAGAAACGGTCATTGTTTTGTGCCGCGCGCGCTGTGATGGAGCGTACCGCGGGCATGTCGCGATAATCCAAAACGCGGCCCAGCCCATAACCCAGCAGGTTCTCGGCGAAGCCCGCTAGAAACGCAGCGGAGTGCCCAAGAATCGCTTGCCGCAAACTCGCCGGCCCATTCAGTTCCGTGCCGTCGAAAAGCTTGCCCGACGCGTCGATGCGGACGTTGCCATCGCGGGCACGCCAGGCTCCCACGGCGTCAAAATTTTCGAGAGCGAACCCTATGGGATCCATCATTTTATGGCACGATGCGCAGGGTTCCTGGCGGCGGTGCTGTTCCATCTGTTGACGCAGTGAAGCGCTCGGCGCATCGCCGCTGCCGGCGCTTTCTTTGAGAGACGGGACGTCGGGTGGAGGCGCCGGCGGCGGCGTTCCGAGCAAAACTTCCATCACGTATTTGCCCCGTCCCACCGGCGATGTACGCGTGGATACGGACGTTAAAGTGAGAATGCTGGCCTGACCCAAGAGTCCTCTGCGATTCGCATCCGGAATCAGCACGCGCCGGAAATATTCTCCGGCGACGTTGGGGAATCCATAGTGACGCGCCAGCAATTCATCGACGAAGGTGTAATCCGCCGTCAGGAGATCCAGCACGCTTTCGTCATGCTTCACCAGGTTGGCGAAGAACAGTTCGGTCTCACGCAGCATGGATTGCGAAAGATTCTTGCTGTAATTCGGAAACTGATACGCATCCGGCTGAATGTTTTTCAAATTCTGCAGATGCAGCCATTGGCTGGCGAAGTTGGTTGATAACATTTCCGCGCGGGAATCGGCCAGCATACGGCGAACCTGCTTCTCCAGAACCGCAGGCGTCCGTAATTTTCCCTGGGCGGCGACGGCGATTAACTCTTCGTCGGGGATGCTGCTCCACAGAAAGAACGACAAGCGCGACGCGAGTTCCAGATCGCTGATACGATACGGAGTCCCTGCGGGCGTTGCGGCCGGCGGACGCTCAAAACGAAAAACGAATTGCGGGCTAGCCAGAATGGCCTGCAGAGCCAGGCGAGTGCCGGAATCAAAATCTCCCGCGTTGCGGCCGGACTGATAGAGCGTCATCAGCCGTTCCTGATCCGCGTCATTGACGGGCCTGCGGAAAGCCTTGCGTGACAGCGCGGCTAGGATCTTCTTGGCGCATGCGACTTCGTCACGCTCCGCAGCCGGCCGGCACACAAATACCCTGCGGCGGCTGGGCGTGTCCTTCACACCGGAAGGGTTGAGCGGCCCCGTTATAAAGAGGTTGTTCAGGTGCGGCACCGAGGTCAGGCCCGCGATGTCGGCTTCATTCAAGTCGACCAGCGTTTCCTCTACCTGCATAACCGGGTCCTCGATCGGGCCTTCGGCCTTCTCGACGAACGCCGCTGTCACGCGATGCGGACCAGCAGAAACTTTGAACGCCGGGGTGCGGATTTCGTCCCACTTGGTCATTTTGTAGTCCAGATCGAAAAGCGAAACCCGCGCGCCGTCGAGCGACACTTCAATTTGTTGACCCGGTCCGAGAATCTTGCCGAACAGGGGACCGTCCAGCACGTGATAGAAGTCCAACTTGAAAACGTACTCGCCATCGGCCGGGAAATTGTGGATCAGCGAGATGCCACCGCGAGTGCCCAGGGGCGCTCCGTCCACGTGATGCAGTTGCGAGAGCTCTTTGGGGAGCTGATACGTCGCTACCGCCGCGGTCAGTTCGGGATCGCCAAGAGCCAGACGGCTGATTTTAGACGCCGCTCGCAAGTAGGCGTCCATCAAAGCGGGAGACGTCGTCAAGACGTCGGCCATATTATCGAAGCCACGGCTCATCGCATCGGCGGGCAGAAGAGTGGTGACATCCACATCCAGCGCCAGCAAATCTCGAATTGCGTTGGCGTACTCGGTTCGATTCAGGCGATGCAGAGGCGGGCGTCCGGGATAAGGGTGCTCTGCTGCAGCGTGGTCCAACGCGTGACCGAGAGATTCCGTGAAGGCCGTCAGGGTCGCGGCGGCCGGCCGCGGCATACCGGCAGGCGGCATCATGGAGGCGCGCACTTTGCGGATCACCTTCTCCACTTGCTCCGCCGATTGTTCCGGATGGGCGAGATTAACAGATTTCCAGGAGAATCCGCCGGATTTCAGTTTATCGTTGTGGCAGCCCGCGCAATAGCGATCTGTCAGGGACGCTTGTTCCGAGATAGACAGTTGCGCGAAGGCGCTGACCGAAAAAAACAACCACACTGCGGACGTGAGAGAGGTCGGTTTCATAGACGGAAGTCGAATGGAAAGGCCTACTGAAAGCCGCTACTCTTGGGAGCGGCTGTTGTACTCCCCTGCAACGGAGAGGTACCGGGAGGCCGAACTTACGCCTGGACGGGAGGAGGGAGCATCTACAAGGAGCTCTACGTCACAGGCTATCACAAACGACCGGTAGATCTGTTCATATCGGCATCGGAGCCGTTAATGATGCTATGAAAGCGCAACTGTCGTAGGCGGCGTCCACCCTTGAAAGGTCAATATCGTGAAGCCTGAATCCAGGCATCCGACCTAGCCCACGCGGCCTCGAACTGCTTAGCCACATCGTCTGAAGGTTTCCCCTGGCCAATCAGAGCGGCCTTCAATCCAAACAGCGACCATCCGTTATTCGGGTGCCGCTTCAAGTCTTCGCGATAAACGCTCTCGGCATCGGAATATCGCTTTGCCTCCACTAACGCGGCTCCCAGCCAGTGCTGCGCAGCGAATGGCAGCGGCTCCGGTTCGTCGTAAATCAGCTTGTTGTACAGATCCACGGCCCGCTCGAATGACGCGATGGCTTTGTCAGGATTCCCATCTGCCCGATAGAGTTCGCCCTCCAGTATCCCGCCCAGCGCGCCGATCAGATTCTTAGCCGGATGCCCGCGAAATACCGCATCTGATTCTGCTGCGGTCTTGAGTACGCGTCCGAGATATGGTCGCGCGAATTCCTTCTCGCCCGTCCGCAGCCGGGCATACCCTTGGCCAAAATCCCACACCGCGGCGGGAATCGCATCGGTTGGACGCTTCGTTATCTCCAGCACATCTTCAAAGCGACCGAAGCGAATCAGAGTCAGGACCTGCAGCATGTTGTTGCCATCGAGTCGGGTGTAGTCCTTAGCGGCCTGATTCGCCACGGCCCCCTGTCCGTCCATGGACGCGGCGAAGAGAAGCATGTGCAGGTTATGGGTCGGATAAATCGCAAAACCTTCACCGATCGCGGCCTTCTGGTCCGAATGCCACGCCTCGATATTGGCACGCGTCGAATCGGCCCATCGGCCCAACTGATTCCAGGTATGGGCCGGCATGTGATTGAGGTGGCTTGCTCCTGGTATCTGGTGGCCGAGCGTATCGGCGCACGCCTCGGCGCGGCGCGGCTCGGTAGTGGCTTCCGTCAGATGAACATACAGGTGACACGCACCTACGTGGCTAGAGTCCATGGCGATGACACGTTCCAACTCCTTTGCGATGCGCTGCACATTCGGAGAATGAATGTCGCGTGAACCTTGCCGCGGCTCCATCACGAAGAGCGCATCGGCGTAGAGCGTACCGGCGTCAAGGTCCTTCGGGAAACGCTCGCTTACTCTACGCATGGCCTCCGCGTAGGCTGTGTCCTGATCGTGACGCTTGGCAGGATCGAAATGCTCAACGTAGCGCGCGGACATCGCTTCAATCAGCGCCGCTTCGATGGGTGTCGAATGACCCGGTTCCAGCTGGAGCGCCTTCTGTATCGCCGCCCAGGCATGAGGCGCTTCGAAAGGTTGCATCGGTCCATTCAGATACGAACCCCAAGCCCAGGCCTCGCCCCAGTAGCAAATAGCGCAATCAGGGTCGCGCTTCTCGGCTTCCCGGAACGAACGCGCCGCGTCCTGCTTTCCGAACGCATACATGAGCTGAAAGCCCTGATCGAAATACGCCTGCGCGTCGGCGTTCTTCGAAGAGATCGGGCGGGTGAACGTTCCGAGCGCTTTCGGGAACAGCTTCATCGGTTCGTTGAAATCTTTTGGCAGCCCGGCAGGGGCCATGTCGTTATCGTGGGACATTGGCGGAACTTGGGCGAAGAGATGCACGGCAATCAAGGAAAGAGAAAGTAGAATCGGGCGAATCATGCTTAACGAATCTCCTCAGCGGTAAACTGGCTGTCGGTATCGTAGCGAGACTGTGAAGGATTTGCAAATCGGTATAACGGCTGTGGGAGGATAAGTTTTCATGGCAACAATAGGACTCATCGGTGCAGGACACATCGGAAGTCAGATCGCCCGTCTTGCCATAGCAAGTGGCTATAACGTCGTGGTCAGTAATTCTCGCGGACCGGAGACCCTGTCGGCGCTCATCGCTGAGCTTGGATCTAAGGCCCGAGCAGCGACGGCGGCTGAAGCCGCGCAGTCTGGCGAAATCGTAGTCATCACGATACCGCTGAAAGAGTACAAGACCGTTCCAGTCGAGCCGCTTGCGGGCAAGATCGTAATCGATACGAATAATTACTATCCTCAACGTGATGGCCACATACCCGAGCTCGATAATGAATCGACGACAACCTCCGAGCTCCTGCAGGCACATCTGCCAACTTCGAAGGTAGTGAAGGCCTTCAATCATATTTATGCCGCCGCACTCACGACGGACGGGCAACCGGCGGGGACAAAAAATCGGCGCGCTCTGGTTATTGCCGGTGATGATCGGAGTGCAAAGGCCGTTGTCGCTCGATTACTCGATCAGTTCGGCTTCGATACTGTGGACGCTGGCCCGCTAAAAGAAGGATGGCGCATTCAGCGCGATACTCCCGGCTACGGCCCACGCCGCACGGCAGAAGAACTTCGAAGAGACCTCGCGGAGGCAAAGCGGTACGCGGATCGTTAAGGTTCGCGTGACGCCGAGAAGCGGCGAGGCGCAATTCGCAGTCCATGTCTCGCTGGAACGGCCCCTTAAGCTATTATCGTCGGCGTCCGCGCTTCGCCAGGCCGGCATAGGTCCGGATTGCGCGTTATAAGTCAAGGAGCCCCTCAGCTTCCCACAACGCCGTTTCGCGGGACTTGCTGAAATCAGACGAGCGCAGGTTGTATGAGCACTGCGCGTTACACGCGGGCGATCCTCACTGGGGTGGGATGATAGCGGAACGAAGGCCCTAGTCGGCTCACAATTCGTCCTTGCTCAGGACGTGGAATTTTCGTGCGCGGTTCGTTAACCTTCGTCAGTTGGAACGGGTCGGCGAGAAGGCCCCTTTGACGAGGACTCGGATCCAGGCGGCTCCCGGAACGGTTCCACTGAAATGCGCTCGTAACGCACTTCCAGCACGTCCAGGTATTCCGAACCGCCCGGCGCTTGGAGTAAAACGCTGTCGCCCGCTGCCGACTTCAGCAACGCGCGCCCCAGAGGCGACACCCAACTGATGTGGTGGCGGTCGAGATCGACTTCGTCGGTACCCACGATGCTCACCACTTGCTCCACTCCCGCGGCATTGGCATAGCGCACGGTCGCGCCGAAGAATGCTCTCGTGGCCGCTTGCCCCGTTCTCGGAGTTTCCGGGTCCACCACTTCCGCAGCTTCGATTCGCTTCCTGAGAAAGCGAATCCGCCCATCGATCTGGCGCAGCCGCCGCTTGCCGTACTGATAGTCGGCGTTGTCACTGCGATCGCCGTTACTGGCAGCCCACGCCACTACCTCTCGCACGGCCGGGCGTTCCCTGGTGAGCAGAAACCGGTGCTCGTCTTGGAGACGCTGCAGCCCGCTCGGCGTTATGTAGTTCTTGCCTGGCGTCGCGGGCTCGTCCGCCTTTGGTTTTCTCGTGAACCCTTTTCGCATGTCGTCGTCATTCCCGTCCAAAGGGACGTATAAGCGATTTCCCTACTGTGAACGGCCGTGGTCGCCGGCTATCCGCTGGCAATTAATCGACGGAGCAGTTTCGGCTCAGGGCCGAACACAGGTGAATCCCACATCTAGGTCCTTCTTGCCCAACCGCGCTGCGCCGTCGAGATCAAAACCCGCCATGTCACCCGGGACTTGTGCCCCTGGATAGTGTGCAGGGTTAGCCTGGGGCGTTCCAAAGACCTTATCGACCACGAAACCATCTGCACACAAGCCGTAAAGGAGATAGCCTCCTGTGAGTAAGTAACTCGCGTAAACTTGCCACGGCCGGAGAGAACGGCCCGCCTGCGAGACGGTGAAGACGATCGGACGACTTCCGTCGACGTGCATCTCGACCCGATATTCATGGACTGACTCATCGGGTTTGACTCCTGAAAAATCAGGGAACGGCGCCCGGCGAACGCACTTACCTACGGACTCGATTCGTTCCACAATCTGGCGGATGTTTCCTCTGGCCGAGAAAATAAGCGCGCCATGCGATTGGACTCGACAGCCTCGGAGAATGGCTAAAGAGTTCGAGTCTTGCTCGAATAGCTCGATAGAGGCTTCCCCGCACTGCGGTTGGTCCAGTTTCAGTTCAAACCACGCTTGGATTCCATCGTGGAAAATAAGGCGGCCTTGCAACGTTCGGACTTCCGTTTCTGTAATCATTGACGGGCATTGGGCGAATATACGCGGGGTCACGCAAACCGCAAAAGCGAAAGCAAGTAATGAACGGCGCACGAATTGGTTGTAGCACAGAAGAACGTCAGACAGTCCGAAATGCGGCACGCGCGTTGGTGTGGTCGCGTCGCGCGCCCCCCGCCGTGAACCTACTGATGCAATGCGAATCCGGACGGCAAAGCGGCCTCAAGATTGATTTGGTCTCCGGTGATGGGGTGGGAGAATCTCAGATATTGGGCGTGGAGGAAATATCCTCCATCGCCGGGGAGGCCGGGGAAATTTTGAAGAGGCTGGCCGGTTAAGCCGTACAGAGGATCGCCCACCAGGGGATGGCCGATGGATGCCAGATGGATTCTGATTTGATGAGGGCGGCCCGAATTTAGGCTTACCTCAAATGTTGTGGTGCCGGTGCTAGCGTATTCAATGTTGCGTGAAATCACCTTTGCCAAGGACTTTGACGGCTTGCCACTTGGGTTGGCGGCCCACACGGAACCGATGAGCGGGTGCGGTACGAGGCCGATGGGTGTGAGGATTTCGTAGGCGTCGTGCTGTGCAATGTTTTGAGCCAGCGCCCGGTAGATTTTTTGAATTTTGGGTGTGTTCCAGTTTGCGAATAGATGAGAGGCCGCCTGCGGTGTTTTGGCGAAAAGGACGATGCCGGTGGTGGCTCGGCCCAACCGGTGGACAGGGTTTGCGTGGGGGGTTTGCTTTTGCACGCACCGCAGGAGGGTGTTTTCCATGAAGCCGCCGCCGGGGAGGGTGGGTAGCCCACTGGGTTTGTTGACAGCCAACAGATGGGGGTCTTCAAACAGGACTTCGAAGTGCTGAGGGGAGTCTGGTTCGATCCAGGGTGGACGGTTCCAGACAAGGGTTTGGCCTAAAGTGACCGATTCGCTTCCGGTGGCGGTGGTGCCGTTGAGGGTGACTTCGCCGTTGTTCAGTTTTTGTTGCCAGGCTTGTGGTGTTGAGTGGGGGTAAAGGCTTGCCAAGTGGGAGAGCAGGGTTTGTCCATGGTATTTGCTACTGATGATTGTGGTGTAGGCATAGCCCCGGTTGAGCATGTAGTTTGAGTGTAAGCTATGGTATCTGCGGCTCGGCGGCCAGAAGGCTTTGTGCGACCAATCGGCGCGAGGGAGCGATGCACCAAGGGGGCTAGAAGTCTGCTTGGAGGAAGTTTCACTTCGCCGTGTTGTCGGCAAACCATTCACGTGATCGTCCGGGAACAGCACAGAGACTTAGCGCGCGAGCACGAACAAACGGGCGAGAACCGCCTGCTCAACACACATGCCTGACAGCCCGGTTAGTCAGCAGAGAACGTAGAGCTTCAAGTCTTCGGGCCAGTGTGGCCGAACGTCAGTGCCGGGAACCGGAGCATATATGGGTTGAGCGCCATTCTCGACAAGCGGCGAATTCCAGAATTAACTCCCGCCCGCCTTACCGTTCCTGGCATCATGACCTCATGGACATACGGAGCGATTTGTATCCCGTTTTCGACTTTTTGTCTTGACAAGATCAGCCATACGTCCTATAGTCTATATGAATAGTATAGTTGTAGATTAAGCCAGCCGTCCGAAAGGCACCTTGTGGTTTGCTTCGCTGGCTAGGTCGCTAAGACTGCGACCGCAAAACGACCATAAGGAGCAAACTGTGTTCACGAAAATTCACCCACCTACGCGCCGCACTCCCTCGGCCCTTTCGACGGCAACCACACTTCCTTGTTGTTGCCGCTGCCAGTAGTCACTCAATTCTTCAAATTGAATCTTTTTGCGTGAGGATTTTCCTCGCGTGGCTATCTTATTGGCTTTTTTCTGAAGTGAGGGAGAAATGTTTCAAGACGCTATTAGAAATGCATTACTGGGTGCAGTGGTGCTCGCGACGGGGCTCAACGCCGTGGCTCAGCAGGCGAATGACGCCGTCGTGGTAGGATCAGTGCTCGATTCTTCGCGGGCTTCGGTTTCCGGGGCGGCTGTAAAGCTGACACATACAGCGACCAACGGCGTGACGGAAGTGCGCACGGACGAACACGGCCAGTATCGCACCCCGCCGCTCCGCATCGGCGAGTACACGGTGCGGATCGAAGCTTCCGGATTCAAGACCTTCAATCAGCGCGGCTTGGTGCTGGAAATTGGCGACGTACGCAAACTGGACGCCGTGCTCGAAATCGGGCAGGTCAGCGATTCTGTCAACGTGGAGGCCGCCGTGCCTTTGCTGCAAACCGCGGACTCCACTGTCGGCACGGTCATCAATAACAAGCAGATCGAAGACCTGCCGCTGAATGGACGGGATTACCTGCAACTGGCGGCGCTTTCATCGGGCACGATCCCTGCAACCGGCACCAACGGCGGGATCAGCGTAGGCGGGCAGGCCGGCAGCCAGGCGGCGTTCCTATTGGACGGGCAGGACAACAACAACCAGCAGATCACCACTGGGCACTCGGGACAGAAAGAAATCATCAAGCCGTCCGTCGATGCCATTCAGGAATTCAAAGTGGTGACCAACGGTTACTCGGCGGAGTACGGGCGTTCGTCCTCGGGAGTGATCAGCGTGGCAATCAAGTCGGGCAGCAATGAGTTTCACGGCGTGGGCTATGAGTTCCTGCGCAACGAGGCACTGGACGCTAAGAACTATTTTGCGACTTCCAAGTCGCCTTACAAGCGCAATCAGTTTGGAGGCGCTTTCGGCGGGCCGGTGATTCACAATAAGACCTTTTTTTTCGCGGATGCGGAAGTCGGCAGGATTCGCCAGTCTATCACCAACGTCGATACCGTTCCGACGCTCGCGCAGCGGCAGGGGATCTTCGGCGGAGTGCAACTCGGTCCATCCGGTATCGATCCTGTTGCGCTGAAGGTTTTGAATTTCTATCCGCTGCCGACCAACTCGGGCGCCACCAACAACTATGTCTATGCGGGGCCGCAGAATCAGGACCCGGTACGCTGGGATTTCCGGGTCGACCAGATCCTGAGCGAGCGGCAGAATCTGTACTTCCGGTTCAGCGATCAGAAGGCGGATGACGGGGTCACGGCGCCTTTTCCTGCCGATGCGCAGGGCAACTATTACTCGGGCGGGGGCGCGCAAACAACCGACAGCCAGAGCTTCGTTCTGGTGCACAACTTCATCTGGTCGCCATCGATCATTACTTCTATTCATGCGGGGTGGAATTATTTGAACTGGGTGAACTCGTTCCCCAATCAATCGCTGACCTCGATCGGGATTCCGGGGGTACAAACCACCTACCCAGGTTTTTCGCAAGTCAATGTGACGGGTCTGACGCCGATCGGCGTCACCAATGTGCCGAACGCAGACGGGTCACAGAACCGGCAATTGTCGGCCGATCTTACCTGGAACAAGGGATCGCATAACCTCAAGTTCGGATTGCAGGCTTACTGGCTGCAAACTAATTTCCTGAGCTCGCAGCGGTCGAGCGGGATTTTCAATTTTACGGGACAGTACACCGGAAACGCGGTGGAAGATTTTTTACTCGGTGAGACTGCATCGGCAAGCATCTCGAAATGGTCCTACCTGGAGCTGCGCACGCCCTACACGCACTTCTTTGCGCAAGACGATTGGAAGATCAGCCGCCGTCTCACGTTGAACATCGGTCTCCGCTATGAACTCAGTCCGCCGGCGGTGCAGAAGAACGACACCATTGCCAACTTCGATCTGGATACGACGCCTGGACATCCGCAACTGGTGCAGGCGGGGTCGCAAGGGAGCAGTATTGCGGACCGCGCTCTGCAGGGCGTGAATTACCACCAGTTCGCTCCTCGGTTTGGGTTCGCTTATGCGCTGCCTGACAACAAGACGGTGATCCGCGGCGGGTATGGTCTGTTTTATTCCAACCTGATTACGGAAGGCGGGCAGCAGTCAATGGAGGTGAATCCTCCCAATGCGTTGCGCGTGAATCTTTCCACTGACAAGACCAAGCCGCCGACGATTCTGCTGGACCAAGGATTTGCAGCCAACACTCTTACTTTGGCGAACGCTACCAACGTGACTCTAGTTTCCTACGACCGCGGCAATGCGACGCCGACGGCGCAACAATGGAACCTGGATATTCAGCGGCAGTTGCCGGGTGGCGTGCTGGTGGAGATTGGGTATTACGGAAACAAACTCGATCACATGTGGCGGCAGATCGATGGCAACCCCGCGCCTCCGGAACCGGGCAATATCAATTCGAACCGGCTCTACACATCGACGCTGGTGCCGGGCACGGACTCAATCATCACCCTGGCCGATGTGGTGCGCATTCAGAAGGACGGCTATAGCCGCTACAACGCCCTGCAAGCCAAGGTGGAGAAGCGTTATTCGAAAGGCCTGACGTTCATTGCGTCGTACTCGTATTCGAAGAGCATCGCGCTGGGCGACACCGCGGGCGTACAGGATGCGCTGAACTGGGCGTCGGACCGGGCGGTTTCGAGCCAGGATATGACGCACCATTTTGTGGGAAGCGCGGTTTATGCACTGCCGTTCGGCAAGGGGCAGGCGTTCGGGGCGCATTGGAACCGCTGGAGCAACGCGATTCTGGGCGGATGGAGCGTAGGCCCCATCGTGACGGTGGACTCCGGTATGCCGTTGAACTTGACGGTGAACGGAAATCCTTCTAATACGGGGAGCGGGGCGGACCGGCCTAATGTTGTGGGCGATTGGCATCTGTCCGATCCCACGGTGCAGGAATGGTTCAACATCGCCGCATTTGTGGCGAACGCGAAATACACTTACGGCAACGCGGGACGCAACGTGCTTCGCGGGCCGGGATTGTTCAACCTGGATTTGGCCGCACACAAAGCGTTCCAGATCACGGAGGGGGTGAGCGCGCAGCTTCGGCTGGAATCGTTCAACGCGACGAACACGCCGGCGCTGGGGAGTCCAAATACGGTAGTGGGCAGTCCGACGTTCGGTCAGATTTCTTCCGCGGGAACGCCGCGGGATAACCAGATCGGGCTCAAGATCATTTTTTAGCAAGCAAACAGGAAAGGATCACAACATATGAAAAACGTAATTGTGACAATACTACTGGCCGCCACGGTGGCTTTTGGACAACAGGCGGACAACGCCAAGAAAGGGCGCGCTTCGCAAGCGAAGGTGCTGACGCTCGCGGAGTTCGACGACTTGCTGGCTAAGCCGGATCAACTAGTCATCATCGATGTGCGCCGGCCGGACGAGGTGAAGGACAACGGCGGGTTCCCGGTGTACTTGAGCATTCAACTGGCGGATCTCGAAAAGAGCCTGGCATGGATTCCGAAGGACCGCACCGTGGTGACAGTTTCAAATCATGCGGCCCGGGGCGGACGCGCGGCCGATATCCTCGCGAAGAACGGCTTCAAGGTGGCGGGGACCATCGGCGCGCAGAACTACGAAGAACAGGGCGGCAAACTGACGAAGATCGAAGCGCCCAAGCAGGCCGCGGCGGCAAACGAAAAGAAATAGACATGAGAAGCAGACTTCTGAGCATGACGTTGCTGGTGGCCGCGATTCCTCTCATCGCGCACCATTCCTTTTCGGCGGAATACGATATCGACAAGCCGATCACAATTACGGGCACTCTCACTAAGCTCGAATGGGTGAATCCACACGGCTGGATTTACGTGGACGTGAAGGGCGCCGACGGCAAAGTGGTGAACTGGGCCGTTGAGTTTGGCGGCCCGAACTCGCTGCTGCGGCGCGGCGTCCGCAAGACCGACTTCCCGCTCGGCGTCGAGTTAGTAGTCAAAGGCTATCGCGCCAAGAACGGGACGCCGACGGTGAATGGCACCAGCGTGAAGTTTCCCGACGGACGCAATCTATACACCGGGCCCTCGGGTCCTGGCGCTCCGGAGGATTGAGCCTATGAGGCGGCGGATTCTTGTTTTATTCGGGTTCGTGCCGGTGCTGGCTTGGAGCCAAGCTGCGCTGCCGCGGACCGCGGACGGTAAACCAAATCTTTCCGGGATTTGGCAGGTGATGACTACGGCTGACTGGGATATTCAGGATCATCATGCGCGCGCCGATGCGCCGGCGGGGCTGGGCGTTGTCGAAGGCGGCGAGATCCCGTATCAACCCTGGGCGCTCGTCCAGAAGAAGAACAACTTCGAGAAACGAGCGTCAGCCGACCCGCTCAGCAAGTGTTATCTGCCGGGTGTTCCGCGCATCACTTACACGCCGCTGCCGTTTCAAATCCTGCAAGCGGAAAAGCAGGTGAGTATTTTCTATCAATATGCGCACGCGGTCCGCTTCATTTTTGCGAACGGCAGCAAGCATCCTGAGGGACACATCGACTGGTGGCTGGGTGACTCGCGCGGGGAATGGCAGGGAGACACGCTGGCCGTCGACGTAATCCATTTCAACGACCACACGTGGTTTGACCGGGCCGGTAATTTTCATAGCCAGGAGTTGCACGTCGTTGAGCGCTACACATTGACCGATGCGGATCATATTGGCTACGAGGCCACGATCGAAGATCCGAAGGTATTCACGCGGCCTTGGAAGATGAGCATGATACTTTACCGGCACAAAGAACCGAACATCCAATTGCTGGAGCACGAATGCTACGGCTTCGAGTACGAAAAATACTACCCATGAAGAAAACCCAGCAAATGAAAGCGTTTCTGGCAGTGCCGCTATTGGCGGGATTGTTGGCGGGCCAGGCCGCGAAGACCGTGGACGGGCAGCCGGATGTACAAGGGTTTTGGGCCGCGGAGGTCGGTGGAACTTATTCCCTGGTGAATCCGCGGCGCGGCGGAGGGCGACTGCGCGAGCAGTTGCTGGAGCGCGAAGGCAAGAAACCGCCCACCAAACAGAGCAGAATCAGCGATCCCGCGGATGGACAGATTCCTTACCAGCCGTGGGCGCGCGCGAAGCAACAGGGAATTCAAGCCAATATCGATCGGCCTGCCAGGCAGGAATACATCGATCCGCAGGCGCGCTGCCTGCCGGATGGGCCGGTTCGCTCGATCTTCTGGTCGGCCTACCAAATCCTGCAGTTTCCTGGATACGTGGTATTCGCCTACGAACAAAACCATCCCTACCGGATCATTCCACTCGATGGGCGACCGCATCCGAGTCAAGACGTGAAGTTATGGATGGGCGATTCGCGTGGACACTGGGAGGGCAACACGCTGGTGGTGGATGTGGCCAATAACAATTCGAAATCGCGGCTGGATAACGAAGGGGATTTCGCAAGCGACAAACTGCGCATCGTGGAGCGCTACACCTTCGTCGACGCGAAAACTATGGAATACCAGGCCACGCTCGAAGACCCCAGCGTGTATACGCGGCCGTGGACCATCCGGGCGCGTATGCTGCGCACGCACTTGAAAGATGCGGACTACGAGCAGTGGGAAGATGCTTGCCGTGAAGGTGAAAAGAACGCGGATGCCTCGTTGCAATCGGCCCAAAACGGCGGCAACTAGAGGCGTGTATGCGCGAGTGGGAAACGAAAGCATTCCGAAATAGCCTGGAAACTCTGGCCCAAATCGTGCTGCGCGAGACCGGTGCGCAAGGCTACGCGTTTTTTGACAGAAGCAGCGGCGGCGGAGCGCTGATTCTGCTGGCCGGCGGAGGCGCGGTCATTCCGCAAGTAGCGCCGCACACGAGGACGCCGGCGCTGCTGGAATATCCTCTGCGCACGAATGGAGCGATCAATGCGTCGGTAGCGTTTGCATTCGGCACGGAGGCCGAGGCGGAGCAGTCCCGGCCTCATCTCGACCGGATCGCCACAACCGTTCAAACGATCTGGGCGGCGGCGGCCGCGGCCGAACGGTATTCGGATCTCATCGACCGCGTCGCAAACTTAGAGACGCGGCTCATGGATTCAAAAATTGCCGACCGGGCGCGCGGATTCCTGACCAATCACACCGATTCCGATCCCGCGACGGTGATCGCCCGGCACGTGGACGGCGTGTTGCGTCCGACGCAAACCCGACGGATGCTCGAACAGATTTTGTCTGAATTGGAACAAGAAATTGAGGAGCGCCAGTTGGCGGCGCGGGCCAAGCAGATTCTGCAGACCCTTTATGGAATTTCCGAAGAGCAGGCGCATGCTCAGCTTCGGCTGGTGAGTCGCAAATCGCGGAGGCGCCTGAAAGACGTCGCGCGGCAAGTGATCGGGGAGCAGCATTCCCTGAATGGAGGAATTGCATGAGTCGGCTATCGGTGCGATTCGCCGTTCGACCGCTCTGCTATTACTGTGCTTAGCTTCCCGCAAATAACTTGGCTTTGCCGGGCTTGGTGGTGATCGCCGCTGTGAAATCAATGTCTTTAAGTTTGCGTCCTGAGATCTACCATCGTTTGCCCTAATAGGCAATCTTCTGCAAGGACGAACAGCCTGACAAAAGGCTCCGCGCGGGGATAATTCGAGAATCGATCATGGACTCCTCCGGGTTTACTAGCGCGGCCGAACCAGAGCTTTACATCACTACGTTACAGCTCAAAACTAGTAAGGGCTCGATAAGTCCCATCAGCTAGTTTTGGGGCAGAGGCATGCGGCGGGGCTCTCGAAAGATAGGTCTTTTCTCAATGTTTCGGGTGGTATACTCCCTCCACTATGCGAACTAATAGGCAAGCGTTTGACTCATCAATTAGAGATGCTGCGCTTCGTTCGGCGATTCCCTTGGCTGCCTTATTCATTCTGAGTAGCACTCCGGTGGCCGGTTCCCCGCTACTAATAACCTTCGACGACCTACCGGATAATGTTGGCGTGGGAGATTTTTACAACGGCGGCTTCACCATTGGGGGAGCATATGGACCAGGGCCTAACCTGGGCGTTTCGTTCGGCCAGGGTCTCTCTCCGATTACGCGAGGGCCCGAACCTAATGCCATAACGCCTTCCAATGTGATTTCGACGTTTGGCAGTTTTATGACGATCGACGTATCTGGAGGCTTCACGGGCGGTTTTTCTTTCTTCTACATTGGACCTGGAACCTCCGTCGCTTATGACGTCTTTGATAGCAGTGGCCACATCTTAGCTGGGAATCTCTTTGGAAATTCGTTCGTGCAGGGTGCTTCCGGCGTTTCGGGCGTGAGCTTTACCGGTACTGCAACATCTGTCATGTTCGGGCTGGGAGCCAGTCAGTATTTATATGGCGACCTCACATTCGGTTCTGCTGTTCCGCTTATCGCGCCAGTCCCCGAACCAACAATGCAGTTAGTAGTTCTGAGCGCACTTGCCTGTCTGTGGCTAAGTCGTGACCAACGGACGAAGAACCTATAAGGTCGAAAATCCGTTTACCTAATCGTCTTTCATCGTGCCCTGCGCGCATGCCAAACTCTGGTTTTATTCTCAGTCCTGAAACCCGGATGGATAAAAGTATTCGTCGTCGTTGACCCTACTAAATTTGCGATGTCGCGTGACGTTCATTGTGGAAGCGTAGTCTGTATGGTCCTTGACGCCTGCACCCTAGCAAGAGTGGACGCGCCGCTGTTCACGGTCTTGATCAGCATGTCGTTCATGGCGGAAACAAGCGCGGGGCTGATGATGCGCACTCTGCGCATGAAAGCCACTCATTAGGCGCCGAGTCTGGCGGACTAAGTCATTCTGGACAGCCAAGCTCCCGCAACTGTGATAGCATCGCGACTCATGGAAAAATGTGCCTTTTGCGGGACTGAGACCGAGCTTTACTACAACGGTGTCCCTGTTTGCCTGAAGTGCGAGCAGGAACGGTATTCGAAGGAGACCAAGCACCCCGCGAATCGAGAGAAGCCCCCCAAAAGGCCGGGGAGTAGCGCAGTGAGCTAACTCCCTAAAACATAACAATCAGATAATCGTATTGATTGACGCAGTCTTTCCCCGAACAAATAAGCCATCGAGAGGGATCCAATCGACAGGACTAGCACAATCAACCTGTCATGAAGCCTCTCCGATATTTGCCAGCGAAGGCAAGCGGACGGAAATACCAGCGTGCGCTGATTGTAGCGGTGCCGGTGTGTTCCCGGACCATGTTCTTCCAGAGAGACCAGCAGCAGCGAAGTGCCGCCTGACGAAAATCCGCCAGACTGATTTCCGAAGGAGCCAACCAGTAGCTAACGGAGTTCGCAGGCCACGCCGAAGGTGCGACGGACCGTGCGGTAACTACGAACCAATCCCCCGCCCCGGGGTGCGCGAATGTTGACTAAACAGGAGGAAGAAAGCATGACGAATATTCGGAGGAAGCGTACTGTACGTTCGATCACACTTGCGCTTTGCGTCTTGGTGCATCGTGCTCGATCGAAACGGTCGCGAACGCGCAGAGTGCTACACGCCGCGTACAGAAGGACGCTTAGCGCTAGATCGAACATGTCGACAAAAAAACACGGTGTAGTGTATGTAACCAAGTCACACCCACCTTCGGCGCTGGTCTTCGTCGGTCCGGGGATCGCGCGGTTGACTCCGTCAGTCGAGCAGGATAGCCTAAGCCATGGCCGACTGCGTATATTGCAAGGCAGACGCCGAACTCTTCGATGACGGCGTTCCTGTCTGTGTCGTGTGCGCGGACCGGCGAAAATCAAACCGGACGGCGCTGGAGACGGACAAGCGTGTTCGCGTTACATTGATTCGGGACTTGGTCGCCGCGCACGCCCGGACCGAGGCCTCCAGTGCAGATCGGCGGAATCCCACAAGCGAATCGACCGCCGCTCGTAAAGAAATAATGAAGGCGCACTCGCGCCTCAACGACTTTCTCAGTCGCGGAATCGTGCCGGAAGATTTGAAGCGGGAAGCGTAGTAAACTCCGAGTTTGACCCGCTTGCTGAGCAAGCTGACAGAGCCTTGATCGCATTCCTTCGCGCGGAATTGGAACGTTCATCGAATTCACCGGAGCGGGATTCTTCGGGCGGACCAGCTTTGCAGTCGCGGCGATGACGGCGATCGAGATTTAACGCCCTACCTCGTTCTATGCCTTATTTCCCCATATTGCCCGACGGCGGTAGGCGGCTCTTGATCAGAAACGGGGGCAGGCCCGGGAACTCCAGTTGATAAGACCAGCTTGGGAGAAAGATTTTGATCAACTTAGAGATTCTGATAGGTCTGCCCGGCTACCAGATTACCGGGATTGAAGGAGTAGGAGTGCAAGTGAGGATAGCGGCCCGCTATAGCGGGCCGGTGTCGTGCGCGCACTGCGGTGGAAGTCGTGTGCGGAGCAAGGGCGGGTATAGCCGCCAGGTGCGCCACGAAAACATCGGCGCCCGCCACGGCATGTTGGAGTTGGAAGCCCGCAAGTGGCAGTGTTTAGATTGCGGGTGCTCTTTCCGCCAGCGTTTCCCCGATATCCTGCCGTGCCAGCGAAGCCTTCCAGGCGATGATCTTTCGCCAGCATCTGGATGGCATCAACCGCAGCCGCCTGGGGAGGCGTGAAGGAATCGGCGCGGCCACGGTA
Source organism: Bryobacterales bacterium (assembly GCA_963710155.1). Lineage (GTDB taxonomy): Bacteria > Acidobacteriota > Terriglobia > Bryobacterales > Bryobacteraceae > Palsa-187. The sequence continues at coordinate 286,236 of CAVPZQ010000016.1, forward strand.
GGGCGCTATTTCCGGCATGGCTTAAAGCGGCAATTCGGCGAGTGGTATTCGCCACGCTGCCCGAGGGTGCTGGGCCGCTCGGAACTTTCCTAAGAGGCCTATTTTCATAGGTTGGAAGGTAAGTCCGAGGTGAAGGTGGTATGCATGGATCTGGCCACCAGCTACCGCTCGCTGGTGCGGCTGCACTTTCCTAACGCGCTTATCGTGGCCGACCGGTTCCATGTGATCCGCATCATCAACCATCACTTCCTGAACTGCTGGCGTGACAGCGATCCGGCCGGCAGCAAGAATCGTGGTCTGCTCTCGCTGATGCGCCGGCACCGCCACAATCTGCGCCCCGATCAGCAACTCAAACTCACCGCCTATCTGGAAAAATACCCCGTCTTGAACGTCATCTACCGGTTTAAACAGCGGCTCTGCTACCTGCTGTTGAAGAAGCATCGCACGCGACGGCAATGCGACGTCTTGATCCCCAGGTTCTTACGAGCGCTGCATCAACTGCGCCACGCCGGCGTGGCCCAACTGGTCCAACTCGGCCACACTCTTGCATCCTGGAGCCAGGACATCGTCGCTATGTGGCGTTTCACCCGCAACAACGGCATCACCGAAGGCTTCCACCACAAAATGGAACTCATCAATCGCCAAGCCTATGGCTTCCGCAACTTTGAAAACTACCGACTGCGCGTCAAGCTATTATGTGGTTGATCGGATTGGGAACTGGACTGCTCCCCCGTTGTTGGCGTAGAGCCAAGTATGCTTATGGTCATAACCCTTCAGAATGTTCTGGCGGAGAGGGGGGGATTCGAACCCCCGGTAGAGTTTTTGACCCTACGACGGTTTAGCAAACCGCTGCTTTCGACCACTCAGCCACCTCTCCGTTTTTAGGTACTTGCTTGCAATGCGATGTGGTCGCTTTCGCTATTATACTCCGCCGCGCGGTTTGCTGAGAACATCCTTGACCTTTTGGAGCAGGTCGGCGGCGCTGTAGGGCTTGGGGAAAACTTCAAAGTTTTCCAGTTCCGCGCGATAGCTCAGGCGCTGGTCGTCGAGCAGTCCGCCCACCATCAGGACCCTCATTTTCGGGCACTTGCCGCGCAGATATACAGCGGCGTCATGACCCGGCAACCCTTGAATGTAGGTGCGTGTCAGCAAGAGGTCAGGCTGGCTGTGTTTCAAGCGGTCAACCGCCTGACCTAGGTCTCCTGTCGATAGCACCGAATAACCGGCGCGTTCCAAGGTCTCCTCGAGAACAGCGCGCACTACTGGATCGGAGACCAACAGCAGGATCGTTGTCTTTAGTAAGGACTGGTCCACAATTGCATTATCGCAATCGGCACCGGGTTGGGTGCGACTATTAAATGGATCAATGACGTCTGACGCCATACCCTCCACATTGACCCGTCCCGGCGCCGCGCCTTTTTGGTTTGCCGTCCTGCTGACCGGCGTCGGCACCGGCGTTGCAGCCGCGGCGCTCACCCGGTTACTCGAATTGGTCGAGCGCGCGCTATGGGGCGGCACCGGCACGAATTTGTTGGAAGCTGCCCAGCAGGCAGGCGCGTGGCGCCATGTTCTGGTTTTGCTGGGTGCGGGCTTGGTCACGGGTGCGGGACAGATCCTCTTAAGGCACTTGTCGAGCGCTAATGGCATCGACACTACGGCTGCGATTTGGTTTTATGCCGGGCGGATGCCGGGGTGGCGCACCTTGGGCAGCGCCGTGCTGTCCGTGATTATCGTCGGCATGGGAGTATCGCTCGGCCGCGAGGGCGCGCCCAAGCAAGCCGGCGCTGTGTTCGCCAATTTCTTTGCGGATCGCATGCGGCTATCCGACGAGCAGCGCCGACTGTTGGTGGCCTGCGGTGCCGGGGCGGGGATGAGCGCGGCTTACGGCGTACCTTTGGGCGGCGCGCTCTTCTCGCTCGAAGTCATGCGCGGCGTGCTGGCGCTGCGCTATGTCCTGCCGGCTCTCTTCGCGTCGCTGGTGGCCACGGCGGTTTCCTGGATAGTGCTGCCCGATGCGCCGACGTATTTGATTCCGTCTTATGCCAGTTCCGCTTCGTGTCTGGTGTGGGCGCTGATTGCCGGACCCATCGCGGGCGTGGCGTCGGTGGGCTATGTTCGGGCCATCACTTGGGCGTATCGTAGCAAGCCGCAGGGATGGCACCGGCTGGTGCGGCCGGTACTGGGATTAGGATTGCTCGGGGTGGTTTCGATCTGGTTCCCACAGTTGCTTGGTAACGGCCGGGACATCTCGCAATTTGCGTTCATGGGCCAAGTGGCTCCCGCATTGCTTCTGATTTTACTGTTCCTGAAACCCGCCGCCACCATGCTGTGCGTCAGCAGCGGTGCGCCTGGCGGCTTGTTTACGCCGTCTTTGACCGTGGGCGCTTTACTCGGCGCTGTACTCGGGCATGCCTGGTCGTGGTTGTGGCCCGGCGTTCCTCCCGGATTATTCGCCCTGCTGGGTGCGGCAGCGGTTCTGGCCGCCACCACCCAGGGTCCCATCTCCACCGTGGTGCTGATGATGGAGTTAACTGGGCGGGACCGTTCCTTCATCCTGCCGATGTTGCTGGCGGTGGCGACCGCCACCCTGGTGGCGCGGACCATCGAACCCCGCTCGATCTACGATGCCCGTCTGACCGATGAGGAGATCGCGGCCCGCCAGAGGATGCGCGAACTGCCACCGCGATAATTAGTTGGTTCGCTGCGCGGATTCGCGATGCAGAGCGTGTTCAAACTTGGCGGCCGCCGCCGGAGTCTTGAAGTCGCCTGTCAGGATTTCGCGGTTGGTTGAGTCATGTCCGTAAAGTTCGCGGTTGGTGTCCGCATCGGGACGTAGAGTTGCGCCTTCGAGCGAGATACCGGCGAACAGGCCACGGGCACGCGAGTAAGACAGCATTTCTGCGTGCAACATCGCATCCGTCTGGGCTTGGGCGTCGCGGCCAACGGGGCCCGCCGCCGCGGTGGCGTCTCCGCCAATCGTGAACTTATCGGACAAGAGGTGCTTCATCCCGCCATCGTTCATAACCAACAGGATGACGTCCGTCTCCGAAGCGCCAATCTGAAAGCCGACGCTGCCGCCTTCGATACGCATCCCGGCGGGAGCGCTCCAGCCCGATCTGCCGTGCTCGCGGCATACCGCGAACCCACGGCCATACTTCGCACCGAAGATGAATCCAGCCTTCTTCATTCCGGGGATGACTACAACGCAGTGGGCCTTATCGAGAAGATCCTGGGGAATGCCTTTGTCGGCGGCATGCATCATATCGGTCAAGGTGTCGGCGGAGGCATCCAGCCGGTCATCGACCTTGATTTCTCTGTCTGCGGCGAAAGCGGCGCTACTCATGGTGCCGGCAATGGCCAGAATGGTTACGAGGGTTTTACGCATGAAAAGAACTCCTATTCAGGGTGGTTAGAGCACCGGAGCTTCCAATCGCAAAAGGCTTGAGGAAAAAGGGTTAGCTGGAACTCCCCGGGCTTGGTCCCAGGGCCAATAACAGGTTTGCTGACCATATACGGCCGTTTGGCGGCAAGTGGTCACGTTGCCCTGCCGCGTCTTGAGAGCGCCTGCGAGGCACTGGGTATTCCCTGATATCGCCGGTTCCCAGTGAGGAGCTCTCAGGCCGTGCTGAGCCTCCTCAAAGCGGTCTAAAAACGAAAATGCCCACCCGAAGGTGAGCATTTCGTGACCTCTGTTATTCACAGAGGGATGTACATGGGAGAATCAGATTCGACGGCATCGCAACCGCCAAAACCTGTGTGTGATTGGATCTTAGGATTTCGCACCAACGAAGTCAAGTAAAAAAGTCCTGGCCCGAAATTCCTTCGGAACCGCCTTACTACAAAGAGTTTATCGAAAACTGCTTCACCGAGGCTCCTGTGCAAAACTTGTGGGAAATGCCCTTCGGCGATTCCCTGTTTTGCGTCTAAGGGCCCGGAATCTTGAGGCTTACTCTTTGCTGACAGTCGGCTTGGTGTCGATTCCGAGCACGATCATCGCAGGGGTAGATTCTTTCTGCCACATTTTTCCTGACATAATCCGGTAACCGGCGAATCCCAACCCGCCTACGACACACAGCGCTAGAACCACCCCGGCCAGCACGAAGATGTTTAGAATCATCTTCGCAAAGCCCTTAACCTCACTCTGCGGAGTGGTTTCGTTCACCGTAACGTCCGCCTGATAATTGATTTTCCCCAGGATGCGCTCGGCGGCGTCCGCGTCAGGAGGGTTCAGTGTGACTACCACCAGGGGGCCGGTACGCTTGACGACCGCGCCCGGAATTTTTTGGAATTCCACAGCCTGTTCGCGGGCCATCGACGGGGTAGGGTAATTGAAAATGATTAAATCCAGGGGCCCTTTGGGGGTACCGTACTTCCCGAATTGGGCCTCGGCGCCCATGCGAAAACCGGCCACAGAGGGAGGAATTGACGGCTCGACACGCTGCAGGGACACCGGCCCCAAAATGTAGCGTTCGGAGTTGGCGATCAACCCATCTTTGGGCAGAAAGGTGGACAGCGCCGGCAGAGGTGAGTTTTCGAGCTTGGGTAATTGTGCGTAAAAGGTGGTCAAGCTGGCTGGGTCCGGGTAGTCCCCGGTGAACTGGAATACATAATTCCCGAAAGCGAAAATGATCCCGTCCGAGGTCCGCACGGCCAGGGGCGCGAAATCGGCCGATGCGGCACCAGGCGGGCGGTGGAGCTCGAATAGCGCCAGAGCACCCGTCGAATCATGCAGCCGCCAGCCGACGGCCGAAAAATGGCGCTTGTCAGGCGCCGTGAACTCGGCGGCCTCAGTGGCTTCAAGGCCGTATTCGTCGTAGAGCGGCTGGTCCGGAATACCGATGGTTTTGGGCGCCGACTTCGTAAAAGGACCAATCTGATCCGGGAAGATCGCCGCTTGGCCGGCGGCGGCGCACATTAGAAAAGCAGCGGCGGCGATGAGCGGGTTCAGGCTCCGTGGCATTTCTTATACTTCTTCCCGCTTCCACACGGGCAAGGGTCGTTACGTCCGACGCCTTTATCTTTGGCGATCACGGGTTTTTGCGTGGTTGTCGAATCGCCGCCGACGAATTGCAGTGCGGCGAGTTCCTTTTCCTTTTTGCGTTGGATGGTGCGCGTCAGATCCATCACGGAAGTCTGCGCGGCTTGCTGCGCGCGGCGGTGGTCTTCGCCGCCGACGCCGACGGCGGCCGGTTCGGGCTCACCCTCCAACTCATCCTCTTCGTCTTCCCACAGTTCGGGATGCGGCACGTTGGGCACAGCACCGGGAGCGCCGTGGCCGTCGCCATCGCTGCGCTGCATGAAGAACAGGAAGCGCACGGCTTCGTCTTCAATGCGATCCATCATGTCCTGGAACAGGACGAAGGATTCCTTTTTGTATTCGATCAGCGGGTCTTTCTGACCGTAGGCCCGCATGCCGATGCCTTCTTTTAGGTGATCCATCGACAACAGGTGGTCTTTCCACTGGTTGTCGATGACGTTGAGCATGATCACGCGTTCCATTTCGCGCATGAGCTCGGGTCCGATCAGCTCTTCTTTTTCGGCGTAGCGCTTCAATAACTGGTCGTGGATCGCGGATTCGATCTCGCGGCGGTCGAGCTGTTGCAATTCCTGGGTATGGATCTTCACGCCGAACTGGGTGAGGATATCGGACTCCAGGCTAATCCAATCGTAGGTCGACGGATGGGTTTTTTCGGGGCAACGCACATCGATAAATCCGGCGACGACTCCCTCGATAATTTCGAGAACATGCGGCTTCTGGTCTTCGCCATCCAGCAGCTTATTGCGCATGCTGTAGACGGCCTGGCGCTGCTTGTTCATCACGTCGTCGTACTCGAGTACATGCTTGCGCGAGGCAAAATGCTGGGCTTCGACGGCCTTTTGCGCGGCGGCGATGCGCTTGGTGATAAGCGTGCTTTCGATGGGCACGTCCTCTTCCATGCCCAGCTTGAGCATCAGGTTCTGCATGCGATGCCCGCCGAAGATGCGCATCAAATCGTCTTGTAGAGAGAGGTAGAAGCGCGCGCTGCCGGGGTCGCCCTGACGCCCGGCGCGGCCGCGGAGCTGGTTGTCGATGCGGCGGGATTCGTGGCGTTCCGTGCCTAAAATGTGCAGGCCGCCGAGCTCCACCACTTCATCGTGTTCTTTTTGGATCTGCGCTTGAATCTGGCTGAAGACCGCGTCCCATTCCGGGCGGTTTTCGTTGTAAACGGCGTCGGGGTCTTTATTCTCTTTGCGGAGACGTTCGCGGGTGAGGAAGTCGGCGTTGCCGCCGAGCAGGATGTCGGTGCCGCGTCCCGCCATGTTAGTTGAAACCACTACCGCGCCCTTGCGGCCCGCCTGGGCGACGATCGACGCTTCGCGCTCGTGGTTCTTGGCGTTTAGAACTTCATGGCGCACGCCCATCTTCTTCAGGATTCCCGAGAGGCGCTCCGATTTTTCAACGGAAACCGTACCCACCAGCACCGGCTGGCCTTTCTTGTGCAACTCCTCGATTTCTTTCGCGGCATTGCGGAACTTTTCATCTTCGGTGCGATACACCACGTCCTGCATTTCAATGCGGCGCAGCGGTTTGTTGGTGGGAATCTGCGTGACTTCGAGCTTGTAAATTTTGTCGAACTCGGCCGCTTCCGTATCGGCCGTTCCGGTCATGCCGGCCAGTTTTTTATACATGCGGAAGTAGTTCTGAAACGTGATAGTGGCGAGCGTTTGATTCTCGCGCTGGATCTTGACGCCTTCCTTGGCTTCGACGGCCTGATGCAGCCCATCCGACCAGCGGCGGCCCGGCATCATGCGTCCCGTGAACTCATCGACGATGATGACTTCGTCGTCCTTTACCAGGTAATCGCGATCGCGCTGGAAAACCACGTGCGCCTTCAGCGCCTGCTGCACGTGATGATTCATTTCCATGTTGGTGGCGTCGTACAGGTTGCTCAGGTTGAGCAAGCGCTCCACCTTGAGGACACCTTCTTCGGTCAAAGCAACGGTGCGGGTTTTCTCTTCTACCGTGTAATCGCCAGTGGTCCACTTCTGGCCCGGCTCCTTGCCTTCGATCACTTCACCGCGGACCAGACTTGGAATAATCCGGTTGATACGGTAGTACTTGTCAGTCGATTCCTCGCTAGGCCCGGAAATGATCAACGGCGTACGGGCTTCGTCGATCAGGATCGAGTCCACTTCATCGACGATGCCAAAGAAGTGCTCGCGCTGCACGCAATCCGACTTGCGGAACTTCATGTTGTCGCGCAGGTAATCGAAACCGTACTCGTTATTGGTGCCGTAAGTGATGTCGCAGCGGTAATTTTCGTAGCGTTCCTGATCGCTCAGGTCGTGCACGATCACGCCCACCGTCATGCCGAGGCCTTTATAGATGCGCCCCATCCAATCTGAATCTCGCTTCGCGAGATAATCGTTCACTGTAACGACGTGGACGCCTTTGCCGGCCAGCGCGTTGAGATAGACGGGCAGCGTCGCCACCAGCGTCTTGCCTTCACCGGTTTTCATTTCGGCGATTTTGCCGCGATGGAGGACAATGCCGCCGATCAACTGCACATCGAAATGCCGCATGTTGACGTAGCGGCGTCCGGCCTCGCGCACGGCGGCGAACGCGGGAACCAGCAGGTCGTCAAGCGTGGCCCCTTGCGCCAATTGCTCGCGGAACACGGCGGTCTGCCCGGCCAGCTCTTCGTTGGTCAGCGCCTGCATCTGCGGCTCCAACTCATTGATCGCGGCGATCATAGGCAGCATTGCCTTCACGTCGCGCGCGTGCTTGGTGCCGAAGACCTTGGATAGGAAAGTCTCTGGCCCCATGTAAAAAACCACTGCGGCAAGGGCCGCGACGACAATGCCTAAGATGATAAAGGCTACCAACATTTGCTGCTCTCCTTCAGTCTAACCGTGATTCTGCTGTAGGGCGACGGGCCGCGGGGAAGGGGAGAGAATTCAGCAGCGCAGTTGCGCGCGCCGGTAGCGCCGGGCGAGGAGGCGGAGACTCGCTTCGGTAGCCGGGGAGCAGGCCGCCGTCGTGTAGATCACAACCTGCGGCGTGAAACTCGAAGCAGCATCGTGACGCGCCGGACCTGAGATCGAATGACCGGTCTCGACCGCGAAAGCCGCCGCCATGGGAACCGAGGCGCGCAGCAACCCGGCCAGCGAATCCGCAGCGGCCGGGTTGCCGGTAGCCGCAAGATCCGCCTTCAACGCTGGCGTAAAACTGACCAGCGGCGCCAATAACGCGAGTATGATTCGTCCTAGCCGCACTCTGCGAAGTTCCATCGTCAGTTTAACATTTCGCGAGGCTGGTCTAAGGGGGAAACCGCTTGAGGTCTCAGGTTACACACAGCCCGAGCGTCGTAGTACCCCTAGGCGGGGTCTAGGGCTGCAATCCAAGCGGTTTGCTAGTTAGTACGGATGGCAAGCCTGTACCAACCGCAGTTACTCTAATCATGACAACGATTTTTGGAGGAAAATCAATGTGTCAGACTGCTATTTCTGCGCGTATTCCCGCGCCCGCTTTGCGCCGACGCCCTTCGAGCGCCGGGCATGCCCGTTTAAAATCCGGCTTCACCCTATTCCCGCCCTTCGTTTTGTCATTTGCATTGATCGATTTCACATGGATGAGCTTCCGCTAAGGGTGCCATGATGCAGACTTACGGAACATCCAAAGCAGCGATGGGGGACAGAAAGGTGGCGTCACGGGAACTTCCGGCGCCTCCCCCGTTTACGACTTCTGCCAGGCGAAGAAGATCCTCTGGCGGAAACACAATTGTCGAATGTGCCTTTACACTGGTGCCGATGTTCGCACTGATTTTAGGGTTCATCGATGTGGGAATGATGATTTACCGCTGGTCTACCTTGCAAAACGCGGTCCGCGAGGGATGCCGCTATGCCATCACGTTCCAGACCTCTGGAGGTCAGGGACAAGACGCATCCGTCGAGCAGGTAGTGGCGAATTATGCCATGGGGATTGTTAAAACGACGGATAGCCCGAATCGGATAAAGGTGAACTATTACCTGCCGACAAATATGAACACTCCAATAGCTTCCGGCGGAAATGTTCCAGGGAACATTGTCGAAGTCTCCGTTCAGGGCGTTCCCTTTTCTTGGATCATGCCATTGAGCGGCACGATTGCCTCTCCCTTGTACGCCACCTCGCCAGTGACATTGAACCTGTATTCGTTGGACATGCTGGGCGGGTATCCAGTGGGGGTTTCGAGTGTCGCTCGCTGAGGAGAAGGGGTTAAGGAGAAAGATGACAGGATCAACAGAACGGCGGAAAAAGCGGCAAAGGGGCCAGGAGATTCTGGAATTCGCTCTCATGGCTACCTTTTTGGTTCCGATGTTGTTAGGATCCTTTGTCGTCGGAACCAGTATTATCAAGAACCTCCAGGCGAACCAAGTGGTGCGCGACCTGGATAACATTTATATCCACGGCGGTGACTTCTCCACTTACCCGATGCAGCAACTGGCGCAGCGCCTCGGCCAAGGATTGAACATCCAATTTCCGGCGTTTGGGAACGGCGTCATCAATAACCAAGCGAATACGGGTAGCAGCGGGGATGGCCTCATCTGGGTGAGCCAAGTAATGTACATCGGGGCGACCACGGACCCGAACTGTGTCGCGGTGGGCGCTTCCAATTGCACCAATCATGACAGCTTCGTTTTTACACAACGAATCGTCTTCGGGAACTCCAGCCTCAATAGTACGAATCCCAGCGCCTTGGGCGATCCCACAGGCGCGACCCTTACAACCGCGGGCATCGTACAGAACTACGTGACCGACTCGACTGCCAAACTCCGGTCTACCGGGCAAACCACAATGAGCTCGCTGTGGCAGACAACATCGAACGGTCAGACACCGTTGACGGACGGGCAAGTCGTCTACGTTGTCGAGGGTTATTTCCAGACGCCCTATCTCAGCCTCGGTAGCTTTACGAGCAAGGGCGCTTACGCACGATCTTTCTTTTGAGGAGTTTTGAATGATACCTGATTGGCGACGCAAGCGAACGGAGAGCGGGGTATCCCTGGTTCTGGGAACCACCGCGTTGGTTTTCATTGTCCCTATGATGGGGCTCGGAATTGACGTCGGGTTCTTGTACTCGGCGAAAGACAAACTGCAGGCGTCAGTCGATGGAGCCGCGCTGGCAGCGGCACGAGCGTTGACGCTCGGCGCCAGCACAGCCGCGCAGGCTACCAGTGCCAAGCAGAATGCCGTGAATTGGTTTTACGCCAATTTTCCTCCGCACGCCTGGGCCACTGTGAACACGCAGATGGATACCTCTGATACTCACGTGCATGTCTACGACGACGCTACGAACACTAGTCTGCGTCATGTGGATGTCACGGCGAGCGCGGACGTCCCTACCTGGTTTATGAGATGGTTTGGCTACAACAACATCACCATTACGGCGATCGGGAACGCCTCGCGCCGCGACGTGGTGGCGATGATCATCATTGATCGCTCCGGCTCCATGAACAGTAACAACGGCTGCTCCAATATGCGAGCGGCTGCGAAAGTGTTCACGGGCCAGTTCGCAGCCGGACGCGACCAGATTGGGATGGTGGAGTTCGGCGATACCAGTTGGGTTGACTCGTCGCCCGCGACGAATTTCCGCAGCGTACTGGGATACACGGCCAACGGGGTCTCCGGGAGCGGTTTGATCGATACCATCAATTGCAACGACAACACCGGTTCGGCACAGGCGATTTCGCTCGCTTACAACGAATTGTATAAAGTGGGCTTACCCGGCGCGTTCAATTTTCTGATGTTCTTCACCGATGGGATCCCCAATTCGGTGACCGTGAATCTGAAGAATGTGATGTTAAGCACGAGTGGCTGTTTGGATAGTGCCGGGAAAAGCCTCGGCAGCGGCAAAGGCAACTTTGCAGCAAACCCTCCCAGTTGGACGCCTGGTTGGACCATGCCTGCTGGCTATTACAACGCGAATATACCTGCCGGGCCGATCGGCGTGATTGCTTCGGACGATCCCGCGAGTTCTGGCAGCTATGGCGTCCGCAAGTATGAAGGCGTGAACCAGGGCAATGCCAACCACGGAACCATCAGCATCGCGAACGCGCCTGGATGCTCCTTCCCAGGCAACGAATCGAACTACGTTAACGATTTTAGACACCTGCCAACCACCGATGTCTGGGGTAATGCACTGGTGAATAACGCCTATAATCCGTTAACAACCGATGGGACCGGAATCGTCCTGAACGGCACCGCAGACAACGGTACGCCTTTGAGCGGCAACAACCTGACTTTTCACCTGGCTGCGCGTAATGCTGCAGATAGTGCCGCCAATCAGGCGAGGACGAATCCCACAATAGCCGCCACCGTTTTTGGAATTGGATTGGGCGGAACCTCGGTTGCGCCGCCGGGCTACGATTTCATGCAGCGGATCACGAACGATCCGAATGGCGACCTTTACAACAGTCCGCCACTATATTCAGCTTGCAATACCGAACCTTTGTGTACTACGAGTACGAGCCAGCCCCAGGGGGTGTTCATTTTTTCGAGCGATCCCACCAAGCTGCAGCAAGCGTTTCTATCGATGGCGTCGCAGATTCTACGATTGGCGAAATGAACATGAACCTTACGAAACTCAGATGGCTCCCGTTGGCATTGTTGTGTGCGGTGGAGTCCGCCCGCGGCGACAGCCCTTCCTGGCAGTCGGATGCGCAACATCCTTTGTTGCAATATCGATTCGAGTGCAGGAATGGAGCAGAAACCGTTCTTTGGCGGAGTGGCTATCCAGGAGCGGTAACGCTAAAGGCTCGCATGAAAAGTTCAAGTTACGACGGGATGGAAGACGTCCAGATTGACCCCCAAAGCGAAGCCCGCAGCCCCCTCGAGACTATGTATTGTGGAACCTTTCAAGTGATGATCGCGCGCTTTTCCATGGCCCCTCCACCCGTCCCGGATCCTGTTGCCGATCCTGTTGTCCCGGCGCCTTCTGCTGCCGCTGCCGCAGACCCGCCGGCGCCGCCCGCGGTGCCTGGTTTGCTGAGATTTGAGCCGCGGAGCGACCCATCACCGCAAGTCACCCCGGAGGCGCTGGAATCCGTGAAAGTGGGGATGAAGGAAGCCGAGCTGTTGCAGAAGCTAGGCGAACCCGTTTCTAAGATATTAATCCCCGAGGAAGGGAAGTTGATGGGGACGTACCGATACAGTGTTGCCGGCGGCCACACTAGCGCGGTTCGCCTGGAGAACGGAATCGTCACCGGAATTATGTCTCGATGAGCACGGCATCACACGACAGCTATCACGAAATGCAGAAGGCGAAGCACGGCGTGGGGGGGAACTCGCATTGATTTCCCCCATACCGATCCTTTGCCCGGCCGGAGCGATGGACTTCGCGCGCTTCTTCTACACCACTACCGCACTCACCGGCGCCGCCAATGCCGGGGTACCGTATGGTGTACAAAGCACCGCCAAATCCAGCGACTATTCCGGAATGCATAACGCCGCCATCGCCGCCGCGCTCAGTATTTTGGGCGTGACGGCCTTGGCGACGCGATTGCGTGAGCCCTCTTCACCCCTTATGTGGGTAGTGGAGTCCCACCTGTGCCTTTCCGGCTAAGGGCATTTGATCTGCAGCGTTAGTACCAGGTATCTATGGCCCCCAGTCGCATTTACGACTAAGCTGAACCCAGCGTAAGTTGTTGGAGGAAACATGACGCGAATCAAAGATCCCTTGTGTGCGCCACAGCCCACGGTGGCTGACAGAAGCGGCGAACGCGGCTTTAGCCTGATCCTAATCGGTTTGGCTCTTTTTGTCATGATCGGCATGGTCGGCTTGGCCATCGACGTCGGCCGTATGTTTGTTTACAAAAGCGAACTGCAGGCTTTCGCGGACAACGCAGCCATGGCTGCCATCACCAAAATGGACGGCACGCAAGCCGGCGTGCAGGCCGCCAACGCCCTGGCGTTGACCGGTCCCGATGGCGCGAGTCTAGCGAACAAAGTGAACTTCGACTCGACGACCATTTCTACGGTCACTACCAGCTACGCCACCAGCTTCAGCGGAACGTACGACAACTACGCCACGGCCGATTCGGCAGCCACGAATACGTACCGCTTTCTGAAAGTCACCGCCACCTCCAACGTGGCTTTAACTTTTCTGCCGGCGCTTCCTGGAATCTCGACGTTGTATGCGGTTTCCGCCTCGGCGACCAGCGGCCAGCAGGCGACGTCTTCACTCACCAACGGCGGTCTGTTGCCGTTTGCTCCGGACGCAATCAACCAAGCCGATACTACCAACTTTGGCATGGTCCCGGGTATGGAATATGCACTGAAGTGGCCCAACGGTGGTAATGCCTCTTGCTCGGGTGACGTCACCCCCCACCAGTTCACCCCCCTTGGCAACCCGCCCTCAGAGCACGGGTTCGTCGACATCGGGGAAGGCAACAGTAATAGTAACGTCCGCACCGCGATTGTTAGCGGGGGCTATCCGAACTCGGGCTCCAGCCCTTCCTCAATTGCCACCGGGGACACGCTGGGCGGAGTTCCCGGAAACCGCGGCTCCTCGATCTTTGACGCGCTCGCAACCAGGGCGGCGCAGGATACCGACGACACTTCAATGACTTATGCGCAATATGTAGCGGGTGGCACAGGCAACGGCCGCCGCGTGGTTACGGTGGCGGTCGGGGGCACCTGGAGCGGAAACGGCAGCAACGCTTCTACCCCTATATTGGGTTTCGCCAATTTCTTCCTGGATACCACCTACGCGGGCTCGTCCGGTCAGATCTGTGCGACGTATATCGGTCCGGCCAATACCGCAGGCTCCAGCTCGGGAGGCACGGATGGGACCAAAATCTACACCAACATCCTCTATCAATAGGTGCAAAGCATGAAACTCATTGGACGAAAATCCGAACGCGGCAACGCCATGCTGGAATTCGCCTTGGGCTTTTCCCTCTTGTGGATGTTGTTCTCCGGCATCTACCAGATTGGCTATGCCTATTACATATATGACCGGCTGACAGTGGCAACCGCCGATGCCGTCCAGCTTGGCTCCCGGCTGGGCTACGATACCGGCAGTCCCACTACCTTCTCTACGGCCCTACAGAATATGGTCTTATATGGCTCGGAAACGGCGGGCACCTACCCGATCGTTCCGAACCTGACCGCCAGCAATGTAGCCGTGAACGCACACTTGGACGCCAATGGCATACCCCGCTACGTAACGGTGAACATTACCGGCTACACCATCAATGCGTTATTTACATCCTTCAACCTTCCCAATAAACCTGGGGCCACCGGGCAATATTACGGCCAAATCACTTGTTCTGGCTGTTAGAGATGAGGAGCAGATATGAATTTGAAGTCGACTTCTAAAACCAGGCGGCGCAAAAACCAGAAGGGCGCGAATATACTCGAATCGGCGCTGGTTCTTCTTACCGTATTGGGCATGTTTCTGTTCATTATGGATATGGGGCGCATTCTGCTGATTCAGCAATTCATCACCGAGCGCACGCGCGCCACCGTGAGAAGCGCGGTAGTCAATAACTGGACTGCCGCCGCCACGCAAAACTATTTGGTCTACAACTCCACCACCGCACCCAACGGCGGTGGCGCCGGATTCCTAGGGCTGCAAACCTCGAACGTGACTTACCAGACGCTGGGGACAGCCGGGGCTACCGACTATATGCTGCAGGTGAAGGTTTCCGGGGTGCCGGCGGTTACCTGGATTCCCTACATTTCGAAAACCTATACGCTGGCGCCCATCACGGCGGCGATGCCGGCGCAGAGCCTCGGCGCTACCAACTGATACTTTTCTTGCGGGTCGCGTGGGTGGTATCTTGGGTTTAGGTTGTTCCCCAAGCTTTTCCAATACGGCGACTTCTTCCTGCCCACGTACGGCGTCCTGGTGGCCCTGGCATTCGTGGCCGGCCTATGGATAACCACTAAACTCGCGCGGCGTGCGGGTATCAACCACGAACTGGTGGTCAACCTGGTAGTCTACTGCGCGCTGGCGGGACTGCTGGGCGCCAAGCTCCTGATGTTCATCTTCGACTGGGATCATTTCAGCAAGAATCCCGCCGACATGTTCTCGATCGCGACTCTTCGCGCCGCCGGAGTCTACCAGGGTGGCCTGATTCTGGCCGTTGCTACCGCCTTCTGGTACGTACGGCGACATAAGATGCCCTGGCTCCAGACCTTCGATGTATTCGCTCCGGGGATTGCCATCGGCCATGCGATCGGCAAGGTGGGCTGCTTTGCGGCGGGCTGCTGCTGGGGCACGGAATGCGATCTGCCGTGGGCGGTGACCTTCCGTAATCCCGACGCCAATGCCCTCACCGGAGTCCCGCTGCGCGTGTCCCTGCACCCGGCCCAGCTTTATGAGATGGGCGCCGAGGCGCTGCTGTTCGGATTTCTCTACTGGCGCTTTGGGCGCGCGCACCGCCCGGGGACGATCATCGGCCTGTATTTGATCCTGAGCTCGGTTTTGCGCTTTGGAATCGAATTCACGCGCTTCCACGAGCAGTCGCTGCCCTTCGGATTGCCTTTCTCGATCACCCAATGGATCGCCGTGGTTCTGGCGGTGGCCGGCGGGGCGATTCTGTGGTCGCAAAGATCGCGGGCGCCTAAGGCGATTCCCTCACTCGCGCACTGAAGAATCGGGCATTTCAGCCGATCTTAGGTTTAGTGGTGCGTCCCAACCGTCAAAAAGGCTTCATCCTCATTGCGATGTCGGTGTGCATGTTCCTGTTGCTCGCCGTCGTCGGGATGGCGTTCGATATGGGGCGCGTTTACATCGCCCGCAATGAGGCGCAGATCTTCACGGATGCGGCGGCCATGGCCGCGGCCAAGCAACTGGACGGTAGCGCTGCCGGCGTTGACCGCGCGCGTGCCGCCGTCGCCGCCATGCCTAACCGCTGGAATCTTGGGACCGAAAACTTCACCGGCGTAGTGACGGAATTCAGCACCGACGGCCAGCAGTGGGCTACGGAGCCAAAGGACATTGCCGGACTTCATTTCGCGCGCGTGACAGCTCCCGACAATCACGTGGAAATCATGTTTCTGCGCGCCGTGGGCGGCCCGCAGCAGTTTACGGTTCCGGCGCGCGCGGTGGCTTCGACCAAGCCGGTGAGACTCACCCAATGAAGCGCGAACGCGGACACGCCATGCTGGAGCTCGCTGTGTCAGCGGGCGTGATGGTTTCCTGCCTGGTGGGAACTTTCCAGTTCGGCTATACCTTTTACGCCTATAACCAACTGGTAACGGCCGTTGGCGATGGCGCGCGCTACGCCGCTCAGCGGACTTATCGCGCCGCCACCGATCAGGACGTCGAACGCGGCAACGCGGCCATCCGCAACATGGTGGTGTATGGAGACCCGCAACCGGCGCCCGGCTCGACTCCAGTGCTGCCGAAGCTGACGCCTGCGCAGGTGGAAGTGCGCTGGGAGCTGGCGGGCGATGGCGTTCCCCTGAACGTGAACGTGTCGATCAAGGGCTATACGCTGGATGCGATTTACCGGTCGTACACTTTCAACGAGCGGCCTTCTGTACGGTTTCCCTATGTCGGCAAGTTCGCTCGGGCGGAGAGTGAGCCATGAGGCAGCGTTCTGAGCGCGGGCAGACCCTGGTCGAAGGCGCTTTGGCGCTTCTGGTCTTCATGTCCCTGCTGTTTGCGGTTGTCGACTGCGGACTAATGCTGGTGAGTCACCAGACGCTAGTTGAACGGGTGCGGTCCGCCGTGCGCTGGGGAGTGGTCCGGCCCTGGGACGGCACCGGCGAGCAGGTCGCGAACTTGATCCTCTATGACCAGACTGAGGCACCCCGGGCCACGACGGGCGGCTATCTGGGATTGACGCGCGAGAATGTCCAGGTCCGCTACCGGCCCGCCTCGACGGGGCACCCGGACGACGAAATATTGAGCGTCGCCATCGTTAATTACCGCTATCGTTTCCTGTCGCCCTGGATCACGCAGACTTTCGTGAACCCCCGCCCGGTATTGATCACCTCGCCGATGGCGTATAAAGCTCCGCTCTAAGTTATCCTGGCAGTTGGCGAACGTAAAACCCTTCCAACCTTATCGCTACTCCGCGAAGGCCGGCGATCCCTCGAAGCTGATCACGCAGCCCTACGACAAGATCAATCCGCAGATGCAGGCGCGTTACTTGGCCGCGAGCCCCTACAACCTGGTGCGCGTCATCCTAGGCGAAAAGCGCGATTCCGATAGTGCCGCCGACAACGTCTACACCCGCGCGGCCCGTTATTTTGAGGACTGGACTCAGCAAGGCATTCTCGCGCAAGACCCGGCCCCAGGGTTCTACGCTTATTTCCAGGATTTTGAAGTCCCCGATACCGGCGAGCGCCTGACGCGCAAGGGATTCATCGGGCTCGGCAAAGTGGAAGACTACTCGGCCGGCATGGTATATCGGCACGAGCAGACGCTTTCCGGCCCTAAGAAGGATCGTCTCGAAGTGTTGCGGCACACGCGCGCCCACTTCGGACAGATATTCATGCTGTATCCCGATCGCGAGGGATCGGTCGACCACGAACTGGATCAGGCAGCGCGAGGCGCACCACTACTGGATGTAGTCGACGAGTACCGCGCACGGCACAGACTGTGGGCTGTGACCGACGCGGCTCGCGTTACCCGTATCCAAACGTTGATGCAGCCCATGAAGTTGCTGATCGCCGACGGACACCATCGCTACGAGACGGCACTCAACTACCGCAACGAGCACCCTTACGATCCCGCCGCGCAGTACGTGATGATGACTTTTGTCAACATGTACTCGTCTGGATTGAAGATCCTGGCGACGCATCGAGTTCTGCGAAATCTGCAAAATGTGGATCTGCTCTCCAAGGTCACGAGCGATTGGTCGGTGAAAAATTTCACCTCTCTGCCGGAGCTCAAGCAAGAAATGAATTCGCCGGCGCCGCAATCCGTTCGCATCGGCGTGGTGACCGCGAAGGAAGCCTTACTTCTGTCGCGCCCCCGTAAGGTTGGGGAACTGGATGTGCCCGTGCTGCATCAGGAGATCCTAGGCGATTGGCTGGGCATCGGCGAGGAAGCCGTGCGCGAGGAAAAGTACATTCAATACGCGCGCGGCATGGACGCCGCCGCGGCCGAAGTGCGGGAACGCGGGGCGCAAGTAGCTTTTCTTCTCGACCCCACGCCCATTGACGAGATGGCACGCGTAGCATTTGCCGGCGGCGTGATGCCGCAGAAATCGACGGACTTCTATCCCAAACTTTTGACCGGCGTCACCATTTACCGCTTGTAGCGCGACAGCAAATAATTCTGCGCGGCATTCGCGGCGTCCGAGGTGGGGGCAATCGCTACCGTCTGCAAGTAAGCGCGCTTGGCTTCCTCGCGCTTCTTCTTCATGTCGTAGATCTGGCCGGTGCGCAGCCAGGCGTACAGGCCGGTGTTGAGATCCACCGCCGAAGGATTGGCGGTGACGGCCTTCAAGTCCTCGAGTGCCAGATCCAGGTCGTTATACCAGAACAGCAGATTCCCGCGCGTGTAACGAAGTTTTTCTTCCGCCAGGCGCTCATAGCCCGGCGTTTTCTCGCGCTTTAGCCGGTCGACGTCGCGGATCACCGCCAACGCTTTCTCTTTTTCGCCCAAGTCGCCATACATTTGCACCAATTCCAAACGCAGCAGAAAGTTCTGCGGAAAGCGCTGGATCAGATCGGAGAGCAGCGGCACAGCTTCCTTGGCGCGGCGCTCGCGGCGGTACACCGCGCACAGCAGAATCTCGGCGTCAACGCGATTGCTCTTGCCCAGTTGTGCCACCTGCTTCAGCGTCTCAATGCCGCGCTCACGATCGCCGTGGAACCCGGCAAAGAATCCCAGCATGCGCCAGGTTGGCGAGAGACTTCCCAGTACGTAATCGTAGACGCCCTGCGTCAGTCGCGCGTCGTTGAAGTTGGGATCGAGTTCAGTGACGCGGGCGTGCGCCTTGCGGGAAGCCGTGGCGTCGCGCAGAGCATCGGTATACGCCTTGCGCACCAGAAAATGATAATTGCCGCGTAGCCCGTAACTGACCCCCTGCGCATACAACGCCTGGACATCGTTAGGGTTGATCTTAAGTTTCGCATCCGCCAGCGCCAGCGCACGATTGATGGAATCCTGAAATTCCTGGTCATCCTTTTTGCTGACGTTCAAACCCTCGCGGCGCAGGAACGGGTTCGATCCCGTGACCAGCTCACTCTCAAGCGCCCCCGAGCGGAACATCTCGCGATAGAGAATAGCGTGCGCGACGTGATTGTAGGCGTCGGGCGAGTTGGGATTCGCGGCCACCTCCGCGCGAAACGTAGCCAGCGCTTCCGGAAATTCGAGGTTGTAAAAATGTTGGTATCCAGGGTCCATCTGCGCGACCACGGCCACCGGCAGTAGAAATAAGCATGTGAGAAACCGTGTCATTCGTGGATCTCCATCGCCGCCGAAACGTTGCGCAGGAGGCCTTCGTACTTGGCGCGCATGACCGGTGTTTCCCGGAAGCGCTCGCGAAATTGCTCCGGCGAAAGCGCCGCTAATTCCTCAAGCGGAGGCGCTGGATCGTAAGCCGGCTGGAACGCCGGATCGCTCGTTTCGGGCGCACGCGCATTCCACGGACAGACCTCCTGGCAGATATCGCAGCCGAAAACGCGCGATCCCAGCCATGCCCGCTGCTCCTCCGGAATCGGTCCGCGCAGTTCGATATTCAAGTACGAAATGCAGCGGCGGGCATCGAGTGTCCAGCCATCGCCCTCCGGCACCAGCGCCTGCGTAGGACACGCGTCGATACAGCGAGTGCAGGTACCGCAGCGGTCGGGCGGCGGCTGGTCCGTTTCCAATTCCAGCGTGGTTACCAGCTCGCCCAAAAAAAACCACGAGCCCAGCGGCTCATTGATCAGGCAGGTGTTGCGTCCGATCCACCCCAGCCCCGCCTGCCGTGCATAACCGCGTTCCAATAGCGGAGCCGTGTCCACACAAGCTTTCCACTGGTGCTGCTCGACCGCAGCCAGCTTGTGTGCCAACTGCTCCAACGCTTCCCGCAACACTTCGTGATAATCCCGGCCCCATGCATAACGAGAAAAGATGGCGTGTCCCTCGCGCTCGGGCGGCGGTGCCTGGTTGTACAGTTTCCCAACGCAGATCACGCTACGCGCTCCAGCGAGCAGGTTTCGCGGATCGCTCCGCACGTCCGCACGCCGGTCCGTCAGATAGCGCATCTCGCCCGCCATACCGCGCGCGGTCCAGGCCTGGTAGCGCGCAACATCGTCCGCCAGCGGTTCCGCGCGCGCCACTCCGGCAAGCTCGAAACCACATTCGCGGGCCATGCGTCTGACCGTAGCGGACTCCACGTTCCTATGGTAGCGGGTGCTATTCTCGGGTTGAAGGTGACATGAGTCAGGCGGCATGAGTTTGCGGGGAATCCTGAGTGCTTTCGGTTGCGCCCTGATCTTTCTCGGCGTGGTGTATGGTTTCCAGAAACCTTGGCGTGAGTACCCCGCCGTCGAGTACAACAATTTCCCGTTGCCCAAGGATTACCAGGTCCCCGCCGAATGGACCTTCGCCCGTTTGATGTACCCCGGCGGGGGTCCTATGGACGGCTACTATCCGCGATTCCAAGGCGACTACCGCCGCGGCCTGTCTCTGTGGACCCAGGACTATCCGCGCGCCGACCGCCATTTAGCCGCAGCCATGCGCCGCCTCACCCGCATCGACGTGCGCTCGGTCGAGCAGGTGGTCGCGCTCGACGATGACGACGACGCGTTCAATTTCCCATGGATCTATGCGGTACAGGTGGGTGAGTGGGCCCTCACCGAAAAAGAAGGCGCGAAGATGCGTGAATACATCCAGCGCGGCGGATTTTTCATGGCCGATGATCTTCACGGCAATGCCGAGTGGGCAGAGTTCGCCAAACGCATCCGCTTCGCTTTCCCGGATCGCGAGATCGTCGAACTGGCCGATGACGATGCCTACTTCCACTCGGTCTTCGATATCACGGATCGTCCGCAGGTCCCCGGTGAGGCGCATCTAGGCGAGGGCTGCAAGACTGCTCGGACGGTGGCCGCGGCGCCCACTGGCGCGCGATCAAGGACGACAAAGGCCGCATCGTCGTGGCCATCTCGCACAACTCGGATCTAGGCGATGCTTGGGAGTTCGCCGATTCACCGTACTATCCGGAGAAGGAAAGCGCGCTAGCCATCCGCATCGCAGTAAACGACGTCGTCTACGCGATGACGCACTAGTCCATCTAGATTTAGTCCCGCGCAAACCGCTTGAAAAAACTGTCCGTGTTCCAGTGTGGCCGAGCGTTCGCATCCGCCACGCGCATTCCGAGATCCAGCATCAGCCGGTTGTATTTCGCCGCCGCCGGTTTATCCACCGGCTGATTCAAGTCATCGGACGGAGCATGATAGCGCTCCCGCAGCCAGTCCTTTGCCAGCTTTTCCTCGGGCGAGCCCTTTACGTATCCAAACTTAAACGTCACTGCCGGGACGCCCTGCTTTATGAAATTGTATTGATCGCTGCGAATGAAAAGATTGCGCTGCGGCTCGGGATCGGCCTGCACGGTGACGCCGGCCTTCTCCGCGACTGCGCGAACATCCGCCCCCAGTGTGGATTCTTCCAGCCCCATCACTTGCAAATACTTCAATGGGAATAGCGGCAAATACATATCCATGTTGATGTCGGCGACGATGTTCTTAAGCGGCACCGTAGGCGCACTCGCGAAGTACTGCGAGCCCAGCAAGCCTTTCTCCTCGCCCGTCACGGCGACCAACAAAATGCTGCGCTTCGGCCGCAGGTTCTCCAGCTTGGCGATGTCGGCAATCTCAATCAGCGACGCAATCCCCGAACCATCGTCCATCGCTCCGTTGTAAATCTTGTCTCCTTTAATGGGTGCGCCGACGCCCAGGTGATCCAGGTGCGCTCCGAAGACCACGTACTCGTTCTTGAGCGCGGGGTCCGAACCGGGCAGCACGCCAATGACATTTTGCGATTCCACCTCGGATGTTTTCATCTCCTCCACCGCGTTGAGCCGGATGTTCAGCGGAAAGCGTGGCAGCGGCCTGCCTTGATCGACCAACGCCAGCAGTTCGGCGAAGGTATGGCCGGAGGCAGAGAAGAACTGCTCGGCGCGCGCCGGGTTGATCGTCGCGCCGAATTCCTGGCCCGGTGTGTCGGAAACAGATTCCAGTTCCATCGTCGGACTCAAACGCGCCATGGTGGAGCGCTCCCAGGGGATGTCCATTGCTTTCGGATTGGGAATCGCCACCACGCCGATCGCGCCCGTGTTGTGAATCGCCTTCCAGCGCTCCGAGCGGAACGAATAATGCGAGCGCAAATTCCCCGGAATGTCGGACGGGCCTCCGGCGATATACACCACGATCTTGCCCTTCAAGTCCAAGCCCGCAAAGTCGTCGAACTTATATTCCGGGATCGAAAGCCCGTAGCCGCAAAACACCAGCTCGGCGTCGACCTTCTTCGACAACGTCGCGCGCACTGTCAAGTTCGCGTCTTCGCCCAGTTTCAAGGGCATCGTTTTCCCATCGCGCTCGATCGCCAGGCTGGAATGTTCTTCGTCGATCTGCGCCACCTTGAATTTGACGGGCTGCAGATAGCCGTTGACTCCAGCCGGCTTCAGTCCCGCGCGCTCGAATTCGCTGGCGAGGAAGCGCGCCGCCCGCAGATGCCCCGACGATCCGGTGTTGCGGCCCTCCATGTTGTCGTCGGCCAGGACCTGAATATGGGACCACCAGCGGTCGCCTTCTTTGACTAAATCAGCGGCCGGAAGCAGGGCAGCGACCATCGCGAGTATAAAGGAAGGGCGCATATTTTCGAGTATAGACGTGCATTCTGGACGATGGTGAGGCTGATCAGTCACAATAGTTGCTAATGCCGCCCGAGAAATTCCGCATCGCTTTGATCCAAACCAGTTGCGCGCTCGATCCCAATGAGAACCTGGCCAAGACCGAGTGGAAGATCCGGGAAGCCGCGGCCGGGGGCGGGCAAATCATCTGCCTCCAGGAGCTCTTCCGTACACAATATTTTTGCCGCGAGGAAAATCACGATCTGTTCGCCCTGGCCGAATCGATTCCCGGCCCGACCACGCACACGCTGGGCAAACTCGCGTGCGAACTGAAGATCGTGATCATTGCGTCACTGTTTGAACGCCGCGGGGCCGGCTTGTATCACAACACCGTGGCGGTGCTCGGCACCGACGGAGAAATCGCCGGCATTTACCGCAAGATGCACATCCCCGACGATCCGCTCTACTACGAAAAGTTCTATTTCACGCCCGGCGATCTCGGGTTCCTCAACTTCGACACCCCCTTCGGCCGCATCGGCACGCTGATTTGCTGGGATCAATGGTATCCCGAAGGCGCGCGGCTCTCCTCACTCGGTGGCGCGAACATTTTGTTTTACCCCACCGCCATCGGTTGGCATCCTAGCGAAAAATCGCAATACGGTGCCGCGCAGCTCAACGCGTGGCAGACGATTCAACGGTCCCACGCCATCGCCAATGGCATCTACGTAGCGGCGGTGAACCGCGTCGGCTATGAAGGACCGCCCGGACACGGAATCGAATTCTGGGGCTCCTCTTTCGTCGCCGATCCCTTCGGCCAAGTGATCGCAGAAGCCTCCTCGGACCAGGAAGAAATTCTTTTCGCCAACTGCGACCCTGCGCGCCAGGAAGAAGTTCGCCAGCATTGGCCGTTCCTACGGGACCGCCGCATCGATGCCTATGCGCCCATTGTAAATCGATGGCTCGGGAAGTAGTGCAAGCCACGCCGCGCAAACTCGGCTACCGTATGCCGGCCGAGTGGGAGCCGCACTCCGCCACCTGGCTCGCCTGGCCGCACGAATCGTCGGACTGGCCGGGAAAGTTCGCGCTCATTCCGTGGCTATACGGCGAAATCGTGCGCCTGCTCGCCCGCGTGGAACGTGTGCGAATCCTGGTCGAGCACGCCGACGCCGAGCATAACGTCCGCCGCATTCTAAAGAAATGCCACGCCGATTTGAACGCCGTCGATTTCTTCCACCACCCCACCAACCGCAGCTGGACCCGCGATACGTGCCCCCTGTTCGTCAAGAATCAGGCGGGTGGAATCGCCCTCACCGATTGGAAATTCAACGGTTGGGCCAAGTATCCGAATTATGCCGCCGATGATGCGGTTCCGCGATTCATCGCGAAAAAGCTCAAGCTCCCGCGCTTCGAACCGGGATTGGTCCTTGAAGGCGGCAGCATCGACGCGAACGGGGCGGGGAAGTTACTTACTACTGAAGAGTGCTTGCTCTCCGACGTGCAGGCGCGCAATCCCGGGCTTTCGCGGCTTGAAATCGAGCGCGCCCTCGCCGATTATCTGGGCGCCAGCGAAGTCATCTGGCTCGGCCGCGGCATCGCCGGCGACGACACCCACGGCCACATCGACGACATCGCGCGTTTCACCGCGCCAGACACCGTCGTTGCCGTCGTCGAGCCCGATAAATCCAGCGCCAACCACGCGCCGCTACAAGAAAATCTCGCGCGGTTGCGAAAGCATCGCGACCTGCGCACAGTCACGCTGCCCTGTCCCGAACAGGTGTACTTCGCCGGACAGCTACTCCCGGCCAGCTACGCCAATTTCTATATCGCCAATGGCTTGGTCCTCGCGCCGACATTTGGAGACCCGCAGGACCGCGTAGCGCTCAACACACTGGCGCGCCTGTTCCCGGATCGTGAAGTGATCGGCATTCCGTGCCGCGATCTGGTGCTCGGCTTAGGGACGCTGCATTGCATGACGCAGCAGCAGCCTGCTTAGACTCCCGCGATTGCACTTCGCCGTTCGAGCAACACTACGTCGCGCCAGCGCCCGTCCATGCTGCCGATGCGCTCGCGCGTTCCTACCACGCGGAACCCGCAGCGGCGGCACAATTCCAAACTCGCCGTGTTCTCGGGGAAGATGCCGGACTGCAGCGTCCAAATGCCTTCTTGTTCTGAAGCATCGATCAGCGCCTGCAAAAGTGCCGCTCCGATACCGCGCCCGCGCGCCCGCTCCGCAACATAGATGCTGAACTCCGCGACGCCCGCGTAAACCCGGCGGCCCGAAACCGGACTCAACGCCGTCCAGCCCAGAACTTCGCCGTCGACCCGCGCCACCAGTCGGCAGGACGGCAAATGCCCTTGGTCCCATGCGGGCCAATCCGGCGCCGACTGCTCGAAGGTGGAATTCCCGGTGGCGATACCCTCCATGTAGATCGCGCGAACGGCGTCCCAGTCCTCCGGACGCATCCCATCGATAAGCAGAGCGCGTTCCTAAAAGATGAAATTCAATCCGCCGCGCAGGCATCGCGGGGAATTGGTGAGGACACTGTGGGAACTGGCGTCGCCTAACGGCAGGTAGCCCTGCGCCAGCAGGTTCCGCAACTCGGCCGAAGC
The DNA here is from genome assembly GCA_963710155.1 of Bryobacterales bacterium. GTDB lineage: Bacteria > Acidobacteriota > Terriglobia > Bryobacterales > Bryobacteraceae > Palsa-187. The sequence continues at coordinate 311,604 of CAVPZQ010000016.1, forward strand.
TTCCAGGCGCCACGGCATCCCGCCGATGGGCAGCGGTTGGTGAATGTACACATTGACACCGATGTCCTGATTTACATCCTGCGTGACAAACAGATGCGCGGGCATTAGAACGCTGAAGTCGGTCCACCCGTAATTCGCGGCAATGCGGGTTCCCGCGCGCGGCAGCGTTCCCGCCACGCGAACCGTAACCCAGGCGCGCTGCCCTTGTCCGATCCCCGCCCGCAAAGCACCAGAATCCGCATAGGACTGGTCGGCGTTCGCCGGCGTCGTCAATACGCCCGTGCGGCCCACTGCCACGGCCACTTCGGCGTGATCGCCCAGCATCTGCTTGACGCCAGCCGTGAAACCAGTGCGGTGATAGGAGCCAACATTAAAGATGCTGCTTCTCGAACTGAGATCCGGCAGCAGATCGGACGCCGGCAGGAAGTCGGCCGGTGCCGACAGCATGAACGCGGCGTTTGAAACCGTCTCCTCGTAAGCTCCCAGTGAAAACGTGCGGCTGCCCGCAACGCGATCGTAGCCGATCTCCAAATTCTGTGTGCGCTCGACTGTGACGTGCGAGTCGGAAAGCGAAAGGACCGGCATCAGCGCCAGCGCCGCCAGATCCTGCTGCAACTCGCCGGACTTCTGGCCGTCCCGCGCCAGCAATTCCGTGGGCTGTCCGCCGGAGGTGAATGCCACCCGCACCCGCCCCTGGTTGCCGGTGTCAAAGGTCGCGCGCACGAACGGACTCGCGTAGTTGATGCGGTCCAAATAGGAAACCGATTGGAAATCGAAGCCGTAATCCAGATATAAGTTGTCGGACAACTCGGCCTTATCGAGAAACGCCGCCGACATGGTGCGCAGAGCAGGCCCGCTATCCGAACCCATTACAATTCCCGAACCCGACCGCTGCGTCAAATATACCTGGCGCATGGTCACCACTACTTCGGGGTTCGACCCATCGGTTGTCGCCCGCGAAAAGCTGGTGCGGATGCCTGCGCCCGGCAATCCCGAACTCCCGGCGTAACTCACGTTGCCGCTCAATTGGACGCGCGCCGAACTCGCCAGAGAGGTGGCGATGGCGAAAGCCGTACCCAAATCCTGCTGCGATCCCCGCGCGAAGGACTGCCCGTCGCCCGCGGAAAGCTCCACTACGCCGGTGGTATGGCTGAATCGCGAGGACGCCGCTTCCGATGTCGAGGTCGACTTCCGCCCTAGCTCCGGCAGAAACCGCAATACCGGCCGGGTCGCCTGCGAAGTCCGCAATACCCACTTCCAGTCGTCGGTCATCAAAGTACCCGGCGCCGCCGGCGTACTGGTCACGCCAATGCTGCTGAACACGCCCGTTAAATTAATATCGAGACGATTCTCCGAGCTCGGCAGTACCGAGATGTTGCGTCGCTCGGCCGGGACGAAGCTGGCCAGAATCACACGGATCGAATATAGGTCCGGCGCCAGCGCGTCGAAGACGAAGCGGCCCTGCTCATTGCTTAGGCCTTTGCGGACGAGTTCGTCGTAGCGGTTGTAAAGATAGACGGTGGCGCCCATCTGCGCCACCCCGGCGGCGTTTTTGACTTGCCCTAGAATTTCGCCGGAGAGAGGGTTTAAGGACGCAGCGGGGGCGCTAACGCAAGCCACGCCCAACAAAAGGCCGGCTGCGATCCACAACGTAGTGGGTGCGGTGGTCCGCTGGTTCATGCTCCAATCCTAAGGCCGGTTACCCTGGCCGGCCGACAACCACTGCCTATGTTACCGTAAACGTCGCCGACGGCGTCAGCGTCTGGTTGCGCTTCTTATCGGTCACCTTCATGCGCAGCGTGTACTGCCCCGGTTCCATGCTCTGTAGCGGCAGCAGTTTCTCGATCACCATTTGCGAAGCCGCGCCGCTCAGCGCGCTCAGATCCTCGGTGTACTCGAACACTTTTTCGTTCGACCCGTTCTTGGTGATCACGTATTCGACAGTGCCATCCGCCTTCTTGGTCTTCTCATCGGGCTCGAAGTTATAGAGCTGCAGATAAATGCCCAGCTTTTCTTCGCGCTTAAACGTATCACCCAACCGCGGCCTAACTTTAGACGTCCCGATCACGAACTGTCCGGTACCGATGCTCTTGGTGGGAACCTTTTCCAACACGTCCGCCAAGATCAGCGAGCTTTGTCCCAGGCGATCGTCTTCGATGCGCGGTACTTCGAGCGCCATTTCGAAGTTGGTGGTGTTGCCGCCCACCGTGTCGCGGGCTGCGATATTCAAGCGGTAGCGGCCCGGCGCCAGCGGCACGCTCTTCTGATAAATGGACGCGCCTTGCGCCGCCTGCTGCAACATATCGGTGGGAACGTCCACTGTCACCACGTCTTCAAACCAGTTCACCGGACGGCGCGCCATCGACGTGATGCGCGCGTAAATATTCACGGCCGCGGTCGAGACCGTACCCTTTCTGCTTGAACTGCAAATCCTTGCGCTCAAACTGAATCGTGATATTAGACAGCACCGACGACCCCGTCACCGGAATGAAATCGGCACGCACCTTCATCGGCAGCAGATTGTACTTGATGGTCGAGTTGACGGCCGCTTCCAGATCCTTGAATTTCACCGCTGGCGGGGCCTGTAGCTTCGAGAACTGCTCCAGTCGCGTGAACTCGTTCATCTCGGCAGTCTCGGTTCCCGGCTGCGTTCCTAAATGCGTACCGTCCGTGCGGCTGAAGCGCTGCGACTTGTCGCACTGCCCCATCTGCTCGCACAGCGTGAGTCCAGCGCCGGGGACGTTTGTCAGAGCGTCTTTCTCCGACGGGTCCATGGTCATGTGGAATTCGCCCGTCATGGTGGTATCGACAAACTCAATTTCAACGTTGGGCGGGAACCCTTCGATGTAGCGGTAGCGCCAGTCTTCATAAGGGAACATGCTGGTTTCGCCGCCGCCTTCCTGGAAGGAACGCTGCTCGGTGCCCCCATTGTGCTGATCGCGCTCATCCGGCGGACCATACTTGATGTAAATCATGCCGCGGTCTGATTTCCACCCCGGTATGCCCGAGGCAAAATATTGGTTGGCATACGCGATGCGGCGGTAATGCTCTTCGCGGTACTCGTTCTCTTCGGTGTCCGGAGTGGGATCGCGGCGCAGCCAGAACTGCTCCACGAACTGGTCCCGCTCCTCATCCGTTTGCAAGACCTTGAAAGCCTTCCGCTCTTCATCGCTAATAATGTAGACGACGTCTTCGGTGAGCCATTTCTTGTAGGGAGTCTCCAGTTCCTTCTTGAGCTTCTCCTGCTGCTGACGGCGCTGCTTGTCCGTCATCGGTTTGGCGACGGTTTTGTCCTTCTTTTTGTCGGGAGCCGGAGTAGCATCCTGAGCCGAAGCCGGAATGGTCAGACAGCCTATAGAGCAAAAAACAGCGAACCAAAGCGTGAGGCGCATAACTGAAATCACCTGTGCTAATTCTACTCTCTCGGCATGGGACGGAGCAATGGGGTCTCCCGGTTACAATAAAGTTATCGATATGGGAGTTTTCTACACCCGCCCGGAACTGGTCGCCGTCCGCGCCGAATGGCGAAAAACGGGCAAAACCGTGGTTTTTACCAACGGCTGCTATGACATTTTGCACCCCGGACATATTCGCCTGCTGGAGCGCGCCCGCTCGCTCGGCGACGTGCTGATCCTGGCCCTGAATACGGACGACAGCGTAGCCCGTCTGAAGGGCCCCAGCCGCCCTCTGCTGGCCGAGACCGAACGCGCCCGCATGGCGCTGGCTTTAGAGGCGGTGGATGCCGTCACCTTCTTCGGTGAAGACACGCCGCGCGAGTTGATCGCCGAAGTCCTGCCCGACGTTCTGATCAAAGGCGCAGACTGGGCGCACTTCATTGCCGGCCGCGAAGAGGTGGAAGCCGCCGGCGGCAAAGTAATGGCGCTGGCGCTCGAGCCTGGCTTTTCCACTACCAACATCGAGAAGGAACTGTTGGCGCGCCAGCCGCTGCCGTGACTCACCCTGCGGTCCGCGACCTATTCCTGACCCTGAGCCGCCACCCGGCGTTTCAGGAGGTTCTTACCAAGGCGCTGCGCCAGGAGGATTCCGAACTCGCACTCGCCGGACTGACGCCCACTGCCAAAGCCCTCTACCTGGTGCTGCTATGGCAACTCACCGAGCGCCCTTTGCTGGTCGTCACCGACGGCAATCAGAGCGCAGAAACGCTGCTCGAACTCACCGAAACGTTCTTCGATTTGCTGATCGGACGTCCCGAAGCCGGCCGCCCCCAACTGTTGCCCGCGCTCGACGTGCTTCCCGGCCAGAACCTGTCGCCGCACACCGAAATCAGCGAGCAACGCGCCATTGGACTATGGCGCATGGCCGCTGCGAAAGTTCCCATCACGATCGCGCCCATCGGTTCCGCTCTGTTGCGCACCCACGCCGGAGATTTCTACCGCCGCTTGGCCGTCGAACTGCGCATCAGCGAAGAGCTGCCGCTTGAAACTATCGAAGCGCACCTGGTCTCGATCGGTTACGAAAAGCGCGAACCGGTGGAGATGACCGGCGAGTATTCCATTCGCGGCGGCATCCTCGACGTCTTCCCCGCCGAAAACGCGCGCCCGCTGCGCATCGAATTCTTTGGCGATGAAATCGAATCCATCCGCCGCTTCGATGTCGAGAGTCAGCGCTCCGTCATGAAGTTGACGGAAGTCGAAGTGCTGCCGCTCGCGGAGCAGCCTCGCATCGGAGCCGCCTACCCCGGATGGGAATTCGCCGCGGCGCTCGAAGATCCGCGCGAGCAGACGCTGCTCGATCTCGAAGTCCGCGCCTTGGTGGTGCTCGACGAGCCCGAGCAAATCCGCAGCGCGGCCGAGCGTCTATGGAAGCGCCTGGATCAAGTCGAAGACGCCACCGAACTCGCCGCCGCCAGCTTTCTCCACTGGGAAGATCTAGAAACCCGTCTGGCCGCGCGCCGCCAAATCGCTTTCCGGGAACTCGATCTGAATCCCGAAACTCCCCACGTCGCCACGCGTCCCACCATGGCCTTCCACGGCAGCATGCAAGTAGCCGTCGCTGAAACCAAGAACATGGTGGAGTCCGGCTATCGCGTGGCACTGTTCGCACCCTCGAATGGCGAGCTCGAACGGCTCGCCGACATCCTGCGCGAATACTCCGTGCCCTTCCAACTAGGACTCGCCCCCAACGAAGCCGCCACGCCCTATCTGGCCGAACGCGCCTATCTCGCGGGCCCCGTGGCCCACACCTATCTGATCAAAGGGCTGGTCCGCCGCGGCGCCATCTTCCCCGATTCCAACATCGCGTTCATCGGCTCCGAAGATCTCTTCGACCCGTCCGATTTGATCGCCCGCCCCGGCATCACCAAGAGCCAGCTCAGCGTCTTCGCGGCCGACTTGGCCGATCTCAAGCCCGGCGACTTCGTGGTCCACACCACTCACGGCGTCGGCAAATTTCTGGGCCTGCGCGAAATCGTCCAAGGCGAGCAAAAGGGCGACTTCATGTTGCTCGAATACGCCGGCGACTCCAAGCTCTACGTGCCGCTGACGCGCATGGACCTGGTCGAGAAATATCGCGGCGGCGGCGAATCCGGACCGCCTCTCGACCGTCTCGGCGGCGCCACCTGGACCCAGCGCAAAACCAAAGTCAAAGCCAAAATGCGCGACATGGCGGACGAGCTGTTAAAGCTCTACGCCCAGCGCCGCGTCGCCGAAGGCTACTCGTTCTCGAAAGACTCCAACTGGCAGCGCGAATTCGAAGACGCCTTCGAGTTCACCGAAACCAAAGACCAAATTTCCGCCGCGAAAGAAATCAAGCGCGATATGGAATCGCCGCATCCCATGGACCGCCTGCTCTGCGGCGACGTCGGCTTCGGCAAAACCGAAATAGCCATGCGCGCCGCGTTCAAAGCGCTGGGCGACGGCAAGCAGGTAGCCGTTCTCGCGCCCACCACCGTGCTGGCGTTCCAGCACTTCGAATCCTTCAAGCGCCGCTTCGCCGCGTTCCCCGTCCGCATCGCCATGTTCTCGCGCTTCGTGCCGAAGAAGGAGCTCGCGGTGTCGGTTGAAGAACTAGCGCAAGGTAAAATCGATGTCGCCATCGGCACCCATCGCCTGCTCTCGAAAGACATCGAGTTCCGCGACCTGGGCCTGCTGGTCTTCGACGAAGAGCAGCGCTTCGGCGTGCGACATAAAGAGCGCCTGAAACAGATGCGTCAGAACGTGGACGTGCTCACCATGAGCGCCACGCCCATCCCGCGCACCCTGCACATGTCGATGCTGGGCATCCGCGACATGAGCGTGATCGAGACGGCGCCCAAGGATCGCCTCGCCATCCAGACTGTAGTCGCCCACTTCGACAACAATCTGATCCGCACCGCCATCGAGCAGGAAATCAGCCGCGGCGGCCAAGTCTATTTCGTTCACAACCGCGTCGATTCCATCTATATGCGCGCCGCGTCGATCCTGGAATTAGTGCCGAACGCCAAGATCGGCGTAGGCCACGGCCAGATGGGCGAGGAAGAACTAGAGCGCGTCCTACTCGGCTTCATGCGCCACGAATACGACGTATTCGTGTGCACCACCATCGTCGAAAATGGCCTGGATATTCCGCTCGCGAACACCATCATTATCGAAAACGCCGAGCGCTACGGCCTCTCGGAAATGTACCAATTGCGTGGACGCGTCGGCCGTTCTAACCGCCGCGCCTACGCATATCTGCTCGTCCCCGCCGACACCGAACTCAGCGAGATCGCCCGCAAGCGCCTGGCTGCCCTGCGCGAGTTTTCCGACCTCGGCGCCGGCTTCAAAATCGCCGCATTAGACCTCGAACTTCGCGGCGCCGGCAACCTATTAGGAGGCGAGCAGCACGGCCACATCGCCGCCGTCGGCTTCGACATGTACCTAAAGATGCTGGACGAAACCGTTCAGGAACTGAAGGGCGAAGAAACGCCCTTGGAAGTCCACTCGGCCTTAAACCTGGGTCTGGACATCCGCATCCCGCCCGAATATATTACCGATGAGCACCAACGCCTGCGCGCCTACAAACGCATCGCCGATGCGAAAGACTCCGAACAAGCCGCCGCCTTCCGAGCCGAATTAGAGGACCGCTACGGGCCGCCCCCCGACGCCGTCGGCACGCTGTTCGCCTTCGCTCTGCTCAAGACCGAAGCCGAAAAACTAGGCGTCGAAGCCATCGACCGCCGTGGCAGCGCCGTGCAAATCAAATTTCACCCGGGCTCGAAAATCGATCCCTCCCGCCTCATGGCCTTGGTGTCATCGCTTGAAGGCGCGCAGTTCACCCCCGCCGGCGTGTTGCGTCTCCCGCTCGATTCAGCGTCCGAAACTCCCAGCGGCGTCCTGACCTTCCTGGAAAAATCGCTCGAAACTCTGGCCGAGCGTCGAACCGCTGCAGCCCGAGGCGCTATAATCACTCTATGCGCCACCAGCTTCTCCTTGTGAGCCTAGCAGCCGCCGGCCTGGCGTCCGCCGCCGAAATCACGGTGATAGATGAGATCATCGCCAAAGTGAACGGCGACATCATCACGCGCGGCGACTACGACCGCACCCGCAAACAACTCGAAGCCAGCCTGCGCGAGCAAGGCGCCACCGGCCAACGCCTGGCCGATGCCATGAGAGACGCCGAGCAGAACATCCTGCGCGAGCGCATCGATCAGCTTCTGCTGCAATCCAAAGCGAAAGAACTGAATCTCAACGTAGACTCCGAAGTAGCCAAGCAACTCGCTGACATTCAACGCAACGCGAAGATTTCCGATCCCGATAAGTTCCAACAGTACGTCAAAGAACAAACCGGGATGTCTTATGAAGACTACAAGAACGACCGCAAGAACGACTTGCTGACCAATCGCGTGATTCGCCAGGAAGTCTCCGGCAGAATTCAGATTAAGAAGGAAGAATCGCAGGCCTATTACGAGCTTCATAAAGACGATTTCAAGCGCGAAGAGCGCGTGTTCCTGCGCGAAATCCTGGTGGCCATCCAGCCCGGCACCGACGCGACTGCCGCCGAGAAGAAAGCCAAAGATCTATCGGCCCGCGGCAAGAAAGGCGAGAAATTCGACGAACTCGCGCATAACAATTCGGACGCGGCCAGCTCCCAGCAGGACGGCGATATCGGCGCCTATGAAAAGGGCAAGCTGCGCCCCGAGATTGAAGCTACAGTATGGGATCAGCAGCGCGGCTACGTCACGGACCCCATCAATGTAGGCAACGGATTTCTGATTCTCAAAGTGGAAGAGCACCAGAAGGCCGGTCTCGCAAGCTTTGAAGAAGTGCAGAACGAGATCACCAACAAGCTGTTCAATCCGCGTTTCGCGCCGGAGCTGCGGCGCTATCTCACCGACCTCCGCGTAAACGCCTTCCTCGAAATCAAGCCCGGCTATGAAGACAGCGGCGCCGCCCCCGGCAAGAATACCGCGTGGGTGGATCCCGCCGAGATCAAGCCCGAGACCATCACCAAGGAACAAGTGGCCGCGAAACAACGCAAGCGCCGCCTGCTGGGCCTGGTGCCCATCCCCGGCACCAGCACGCAGAATACCGGCACATCGTCGTCGCACTAGCCCGCCGCGCACCGGCCAGAACAATGAAGACTCCTTATGTTTCCGAGCTGGAACCGAATCAGCTCGTGCTGGGCGTGTTTCTCGTCCAGCACAAAGAAATTCGCCAGAAGAAGACCGGCGAACCCTATCTCTCGCTGACGCTCGCCGACCGCAGCGGCGACCTCGACGCCAAGATGTGGGACAACGTTCCAGAGGTGATGGATACCTTCGAACGCGATTGCTTTCTGAAGGTCAAAGGCATGGTGCAGTTGTTCCAGAATAAGCCGCAGCTCACCATCTACCGCTTGCAATTGCTGGCCGAGACCGAGATCGATATCGCCGATTTCCTGCCCGCCTCCAAACGCGACCGCGACGAAATGTTCGCGGAACTCAAGGGCTGGATCGCGTCGATGACCAACCCCCACTTGAAGGCGTTGCTCGAAACCATTTTCGCCGATGAAAGCGTCGCGCTAGCCTACCGCACCGCGCCGGCCGCGAAATCTATCCACCACGGCTGGATCGGCGGATTGATTGAGCACGTGCTGTCCGTATGCCAGCTCGCCAAAGTCACCGCCGCCCATTACCCGGATATCGATTTCGATCTGCTGCTCACCGGCGTGATCCTCCACGATATCGGCAAGATCCGTGAGCTGACCTACGCGCGCAGCCTAGGCTACAGCACCGAAGGCCAGTTGATCGGTCACATCTCGATCGGCGTCCGCATGGTCGAAGACGCGCTCCGCAAAGTGCCGGGGTTTCCTCCGCTGCTGCGCGACCTGGTCGAGCACATGATCTTGAGCCACCACGGCTCGCTCGAATTCGGCTCGCCCAAGGTGCCGATGTTTCTGGAGGCGATGCTGCTTCATCAGATCGACAATCTGGATTCGAAAATGGAAGCCATGCGCGCGCACATCGCCAAGGACCGCCAAGCCACCGGGGTGTGGACCGGATACAATCCTGCGCTTGAGCGCATGGTCCTCAAGAAACAGCAGTATCTAATGGAACCCGTAGAGCAGGCCGCGCCGCCGGCTCCGCTGCCCACCGCCGCCGCACTAGCCGCGAAGGCTCAGCCTTCCTCGGCCTTCGCCGCAAAACTGCAGGGCGCTCTCAAAAGCGAATCTTAAAAATGAGCACATTCGTGTTGGTCCACGGCGCCTGGCACGGCAGTTGGTGCTGGAAACGTGTGCGCAAGGCGCTGCAGGATCAAGGGCACCAAGTCTTCACGCCGACCTTGACTGGACTCGCCGACCGCTCCCACCTGCTCTCGGCCGCCGTGAATCTCGACACGCATATCGAAGACGTCGTGAATCTCATCCACTGGGAAGAGTTGTCGGACGTGGTGCTGTGCGGACACTCTTACGCTGGAGCCGTAATCAGTGGTGTGGCGGATCGCATTCCCGATCGCGTTCGCTCCCTGGTGTACCTGGATGCGTTCGTTCTGGAAGACGGCCAATCTCTGCACGACCTCCTGCCCGAAGGCCAGCGCCAGATGCAACTCAAGGGAGTGAAGGAGGGTTGGAAAGTCCCGCCCATCCCCGGTGAATTCTTCCATGTGAATGCGCAGGATCTGGCGTGGATGAACGCGCAGTGCACTTGGCAGCCGCTCGCGACCTTTCAGCAAAAGCTTCGACTGAGCGGCGCGGAAAACAACTTTCGCAGCGTCACTTATATTCTTGCCACCGGCTACGAGCAGTCGCCGTTTCCGCCGTCCTGTGAGAGGGCCAAGGCCAGAGGCTGGAAAACGCTCAGTGTCTCCTGCGGTCACGACGTGATGCTGGATATGCCCGCGGAACTGACGCAAATACTGATCGACGCGGCCTAGCCTTGCCGCGCGAGAGCTTCCGCGATCTCTTCGCCGATGGCGAGCGACGCCGTCGCGCCTGGGCTCGGCGCATTTACGACGTGCAATTCGCCAGGCCCTTCGACGAAATGAAAGTCTTCGACCAGCGCGCCCTCGGGAGTCATCGCCTGCGCGCGCACGCCGGCGCCGCCGGCGACGAGATCAGACGGCTGGATCTCGGGCACCAGCCGTTGCAGCGTGGCGCAGAACAGCTCTTTGCTGAAGGAACGGCGCACTTCCATCCAGCAGGTAGTCGGGTACTTGGCAAGAAATTTCCATAGTCCGGAAAACGCCAGGGTGTCGGCCAGATCGCGCACGCGCAGATCGGATTTCCGGTAGCCTTCGCGCGAGAACACCAGCACGGCGTTAGGTCCCGCTTCGACGCCGCCGTGAATCATGCGCGTGTAGTGCACGCCCAGGAAGGGGAAGCTCGGATCGGGCACCGGATAGATCAGGTTGCGCACCAGATACTGGCGCTCCGGGCGGATGCCGTAGTATTCTCCGCGAAAGGGAACGATGTGCACGGCGCGCGTGTGACCCGTGAGTGCGGCCACGCGGTCCGCTTGTAGCCCCGCGCAGGTGATGATGCGTTCGGCTTCGTAATCGCCTGCGCCGCTTTCGACGCGCCACAGTGAACCCTCGCGGACGATGGCGCTCACTTCAGCGCCGGTGACGACTTCGCCGCCGCGTTCTTGAACTTCTTGCGCCAACACGCGGCACACCGCGGGATAATCGGCGATGCCTTCCTGTGGGACGTGCACTGCAGCGACGCCCGCGACATGCGGCTCGATTTCATGCAGTTGCTCCGGTGTCAGCCAACGCAAACCGTCCAGACCATTGGCGGTGCCGCGCTCGAGCAGCGCCTGCAGCCGCGGAACTTCGTCCTGCGTTACGGCGACCACGACCTTCCCGCATACGTCATGCGCGATCGAGCGGCTCCGGCAAAACTCCACCATCTGGCGTATGCCGCGCACCGCTAGCCGCGCCTTGCGCGATCCAGGTTTGTAGTAAAGGCCCGCGTGAAGAACGCCGCTGTTATGGCTGCTCTGATGGCGTCCGACGGCGGATTCTTTTTCGAGCACCGTAATCTGCGCGTCAGGAAACCGCTCAGTAAGGCGCCAAGCGGTGGCCAAGCCCACGATGCCGCCGCCCACCACGACTATCCGCTGCTTCATCGAAGTAAGCGTGCGACCCAGGCCCCGCACCACACGGCCAGATATCCCAGTACGACGCTGAGCAGGATGTTTGCCAAGCCAATCCAGATCTGTTCCTTGTCGATGGCCTCGAAGCTCTCCCACGCGAAACTGGAAAACGTGGTGTAGCCGCCGAGTACGCCCGTGACCAGCAATAAGCGCAGGTTGGGATTAGGGTCGGCGCGTGCCACGAACAAAGACATCAGGATGCCGATCAAAAAGCATCCCGTGACGTTCACCACTACGGTACCTATGGGGAACACATTCTCCGGGAAACGCGCGTTGAAGCGTTGTAGCACGACGGTTCCTACCAGGTAGCGGGACAGTCCACCCAACGCCGCGCCGAGCATCACCAGAAGGTAGCGATTCATATGCGGTGGAAACTCTTAAGGATATCGCGAGTGGAGTAGCGCAGCGCAATAGGGCGTCCGTGCGGGCAACTCATGGGCGAGGAAGTAGCTGCGAGGGCGCGCAGCAGCCAATCCATTTTGGCGGGCTCCAGCTGCATGTTGATCTTGATGGCAGCGCGGCAGGCGATCGATGCGGCCATGCTGCGCCGCAAATCGTCGATCGAAGCTTTACGCAGCTCGCGCTCGGAGATTTCGAGAATCTCGAAAATCACCTTCTCGACGTCGCTCGCGCCGATTCCGGCAGGTGCCGATTTCACCGCAACGGTACGGTTACCAAAAGGCTCCGTGTCGAAGCCCAGCGCGTTGAGTTCTTCGGCGATGCGTGCGTATTCAAGTTGCTGCGCCGGAGTGAGTTGAATCACCAGCGGCATCAGCAGGCCTTGGGTCTCTACCGCGTTTCTGCCGCGCGCGGCTAACACTTGTTCGAACAGAATGCGTTCGTGGGCGACATGCTGGTCGATGATCCAGAGTCCGTCGCGCCCGGCGGCGATGATGAAGCTGTCGTGGATCTGCCCCAAGGGCCGCAGGTCCTTCAGCGCGTCGAGACTTTCGTGCTCCGGCAATACGCCGCCGGGGAACAAGGGGCCGTGCGTATCGGGAACCGCGATGCGCTGCGTTTCCGCCGGTGCGTCCGCGAAATCAAAGCGCGGCGGCGGTGATGGCGGACGATGTAGCGTGAACTCGGGCAGCGCGGACGGGTTTTCCGGTTCCGCCACCGCCGGAAAGGTCATGTTTTCCACCCGCTGCGTAAACTCCGAATAGGGAAGCACCGCCGCGGGTTGCGCGGGAGATGGAATCCGCGATGCAGGACGCTGCGCCATGAGCGCATCGCGAATGGTATCGCGCAGGAAATCGTGTGCCAGAGATCCGTGGCGGAACCGAACTTCGGTTTTCGACGGATGCACGTTAACGTCGACTTCTTCCAGATCGCAATCGAGAAACAGCAGCGCGAAAGGGTAGCACGCCGGCGGCATCAGGTTGTGATAGGCGGAGGAAAGCGCGTGCAGCAGCAAGCGGTCGCGGATCAGGCGGCCGTTGACGAAGAGATAAATCGAATTGCGGTTGAGGCGTTGGACTTGCGGACCACTGACGAAGCCGCGCAGGCGGAAGCGGCGGGCGCCCCCCTGTTCATCGTCGGCCGGCAGCGGGAAGGCACGTGTCTGGTCGCCCAAATCGATCAGATCTTCGAGCATCTGGCTGCCGAAGACCTGATAAACGCGCTCGCGGAGAGTGCCGACCGGAGTTACATCTAAAAGATCGGAATTGTTGTGGCGCAGCAGGAAACTCTTGTCGGGATGGGCCAGGCTGTAATGCGTGATTAACGAGGCCACGTGCGCGATTTCGGTCTGTTCTGTGCGCAAAAACTTTTTGCGTGCCGGGACGTTGTAGAACAGGTCGCGCACCGTGATGATGGTGCCGCCGGCTAATGCGGCATCTTCGCAGCGCAGGATCTTGCCGCCAGCGAGTTCGACCGTGGTACCGACGGCTTCTTCCCGCGTGCGCGTCTCAAGCAGTAGCCGCGAGACCGAGGCGATCGACGGCAGCGCTTCCCCGCGGAACCCGAGGGTCGCGATCGAAAGCAGGTCTTTGACGTCGGAAAGTTTGCTGGTGGCATGGCGCTCGAAAGCCAGCAGGGCATCGTCGCGCATCATGCCCATGCCGTTGTCGGCCAGGCGAAGCAGACGCCGACCGCCGGCTTCGACATCCAGGCGGAATTCTGTGGCCCCGGCATCGAGCGAGTTCTCGAGCAGTTCTTTGACTACGCTGGCCGGCCGTTCAACCACTTCTCCGGCAGCGATTTTGTTGGCAACGTTGTCGGAGAGAACGCGGATGCGGCCCATGCGAGGGGAAGTCGCTACGCGCTAGCCGCTCATAGCAGCCAGGAATTCGCCGTTGCTGCGGGTCTTGGAAAGTTTGTCGATCAGCAGTTCCATGCTCTCGGTGGGCGAGAGCGGGTTCAGAACCCGGCGCAGAATGAACACGCGGTTGAGCTCTTCTTTAGGCAGCAAGAGTTCTTCTTTTCGGGTGCCGGATTTCGAGATATCGATAGCCGGGAACACGCGCTTGTCCATCAGCTTGCGGTCCAGATGGATTTCCATGTTGCCGGTACCTTTGAACTCTTCAAAGATGACGTCGTCCATGCGGCTGCCGGTATCGACCAGCGCTGAGGCGACGATGGTGAGCGATCCGCCTTCTTCAATGTTGCGCGCGGCGCCGAAGAAGCGCTTGGGGCGTTGCAAAGCGTTCGAATCGACACCGCCCGAGAGCACTTTGCCCGACGGCGGGACCACTGTGTTGTAAGCGCGCGCCAAACGGGTGATGGAGTCGAGCAGGATCACGACGTCTTTCTTGTGCTCCACCAAACGCTTAGCCTTTTCGATAACCATCTCGGCCACTTGCACGTGGCGCGCGGCGGGTTCATCGAAGGTGGAACTGATCACTTCGCCCTTGACCGAGCGCTGCATGTCGGTGACTTCCTCAGGGCGCTCGTCGATCAACAAGACGATCAACGAGACTTCCGGATGATTGGCAGTGATGGAATTGGCGATCGACTGCAGCAGCATGGTCTTGCCGGTACGCGGCGCGGCTACGATCAATCCGCGCTGGCCTTTGCCGATCGGAGTCAGCAGGTCCATCACGCGTCCCGAGAAGTTGTCCTTCACGGTTTCCATCTTCAGGCGCGCTTGCGGATAGAGCGGCGTGAGGTTGTCGAAGAAGATCTTGTTGCGGGCTTCCTCGGGCGGCTCAAAGTTGATGGCGTCGACTTTGATCAGAGCGAAATAGCGCTCGCCTTCCTTGGGCGGGCGGATCTGGCCGCTGACGGTGTCACCAGTGCGGAGATCGAAGCGGCGGATCTGCGAGGGCGAGACGTAGACGTCGTCCGGACCCGGTAAGTAGTTGTATTCAGGCGCGCGCAGGAAGCCGAAGCCGTCGGGCAGGCATTCGAGCACGCCTTCGGAGAAGATCAGTCCGCTCTTTTCCGCCTGCACTTGCAGGATCTTGAAGATCAGCTCCTGCTTGCGGAGTCCGGCGAAGCCTTGGACACCCAGATCTTTGGCGATCTGGTTGAGCTTCTGGATGCTCATGTCCTTCAGTTCCACCAGATCGAGCGCATTACCGCGATTCGGCTGGCCGGCGGCAGTGGCCCGGCGGCGCGGATCGAACAGCCGGCCCGTCATCTCGGGCTTGGCGGCAGCTTCCGTTGGGTTCGTTTGGTCGCTGGGAGTTTGCGCTTCCGCCGTCTCGCTTGGGTTCGTTTGGTTATTTTCAGGTTCCGGCTCGGCAGGAGGCTTGGTCTCCACCTGAGCGGGCGGCGGCGCCGGCGGTTTCTCGCCCCGCGGAGCCCGGGCTTTGGTTTCCTTGGCGCCTTCCGCCTTTGCCGGCGGCTGCGCCTGGTTGCCGGTATCTAATGACTGGTCTTGATTTTCGAGATCGCTTGCCAAATTTCCCTCACTCCCCGGCCGGTGGTGGCCGAGCATTCGAGCACTTCCCCCGCGTGTCCATTGCGGAGAGCCTGCTGGCTCAAGTGCCGTTCTTGCTGCGTTTTCAACTTATCTGCTTTCGTGGCGACTACCAGATACGGCCGCCCATGCGCTTCGAGCCAGTCTTTTAACTCGCAGTCGCGCTCCATCCAACCCCGCCGCGCGTCCAAAACCAGGATCGCCAGCCGTAAAGTCCCGCGCCCCAGCAGGTAGCTCTCGATGAGCTCTTTCCATTCCTTCGTGATATGTTTGGGAACTTTTGCGAAACCATACCCCGGAAGATCGACAAAGCGGAAACCTTCATCGAGCTCGAAGAAATTGACCGATTGCGTACAGCCCGGCCGGGAACTGGTGTATGCCAGCCCGTCGGCTCCTACCAGCGCATTAATAAGACTGGATTTGCCGACGTTACTGCGTCCCAGGAACGCAACTTCCGCTTGATCTTCCGGCGGAAACTGATCCGGCTTGGCTGCACTTATTATAAACCTTGCTGACATCGGCAGGGGTAGTGCCCTAAAAACCCTGGGCGGCGAGCCCAGCCCCTAGTGCGTTAACTTTTCGTCGCGCGACTGGGCCACGATCTCCGCGGCGGTTTGCATGGCGGAAATGGGCGCCATATCCAGTTCGCTTTCGAGCGCCAGCCGCAGCACCTGATCCATCGAGGTGACAAAATGCAGCTTCATGTCCTTGCGGATGTTCTCCGGAATGTCCGGCAGATCCTGCTCGTTATCCTGCGGCAGAATCGCTTCCCGAATTCCCTGGCGATGCGCCGCCAGTAGCTTCTCTTTCAGGCCGCCGATGGGCAGCACGCGCCCGCGCACCGTGATCTCGCCGGTCATCGCGACATCGGCGCGCACCGGAATGCTGGTCAGCGCGCTCATGATACTGGTCGCAATGGTGATGCCGGCCGAGGGGCCGTCCTTGGGAATAGCGCCCTCGGGAACGTGCAAGTGAATGTCGAGGTGGCGGTAGAAATCACGCGGCAATCCTAACGCGCCGGCGCGGCTGCGCACATAACTCATCGCCGCCTGTGCCGATTCCTGCATCACGTCGCCCAATTTTCCGGTGAGCGTCAGCTTGCCGCGGCCTTCCATGATGGCGGCTTCGGTGGTTAGAATCGAGCCACCGACTTCGGTCCACGCCAAGCCCACAGTAGCGCCGACTTCGTTCTTCTTATCGGACTGCGTTTCGCGAAACTTCTGCGGCCCCAGGAGTTCGTTCACCTTTTCCGGCGTGAACCGTCACCTTGACGAAGGGTGTTTCCTTCTTCTTGGTGGCCTTGTCGGCTTGCGCATTGACGACGGTGCGCGCGATCTTGCGGCACACGTTGCCGATTTCACGTTCCAGATTGCGGACGCCCGCTTCGCGCGTGTAGTACTGAATCAATTCCTGGACGCCGGCGTCTTCAAACTCGAATCTGCTCATCGCTCAGGCCCGTTTCCTTCATCTGTTTGGGGACCAGGAAGCGCTTGGCGATTTCCATCTTCTCGAGCTCGGTATAGCCCGAGAGACGGATCACTTCCATGCGATCCTGCAAGGCCGGCGGGATGGTGTGCATCACGTTAGCGGTGGCGATGAAGAATACCTGGCTCAGATCGTACTCGACGTCCAGATAGTGATCCTGGAACATGTAGTTCTGTTCGGGATCGAGAACTTCGAGCAGCGCCGCCGATGGGTCGCCGCGGAAATCGGTCGACATCTTGTCGATTTCGTCCAGCATGAATACCGGGTTGCGCACGCCGGCCTTTTTCATCATCTGGATGAATCTGGCCGGGCAGGGCGCCGATGTAAGTGCGGCGATGGCCGCGGACTTCGGCTTCATCGCGCACGCCGCCGAGCGACAGGCGCACGAACTTGCGTCCGGTGGCCTTGGCGATCGACATTCCGAGCGAAGTTTTGCCAACGCCGGGAGCTCCGACAAAGCACAGAATGGATCCCTTGGGATCTTTGACCAGGCGGCGCACGGCCAGGAATTCGAGAATGCGCTCTTTGATTTTCTCGAGACCGTAGTGATCGCTTTCGAGCACCTGCTGGGCGAAAGCCAGATCGCGGATTTCCTTGGATTTCTTCTTCCATGGCACCGCCAGCAGCCAGTCCAGATAATTGCGCGAGACGGTGGACTCGGCCGACATCGGCGGCATCTGCTCCAGCCGCTTCAACTCCGCCATGGCCTTTTCGTGCGCGTCCTTGGTCATGCCGGCGGTTTCGATTTTCTTCTTCAGCTCGTCGAACTCGCTCTTTTCGCCGCGGCCCAGTTCCTTCTGGATGGCCTTGATCTTCTCGTTGAGGTAATACTCTTTTTGCGCCTTTTCCATCTGGCGCTTCACGCGGCCCTGGATGGTGCGGTCGACATTGAGCTTCTCGATCTCGATATCGAGCATCTCGGCGACGCGGGTCAGCCGGTCGATGGGATCGAAGATTTCGAGCAACTCCTGCTTCTCTTCGATGGCGAGCTGCAGATTCGCGCCCACCGTGTCGGCCAGCTTGCCCGGATCGTCGCCGCGAATGGCCGCGACCATGGTGTCGTAGTTGACGTTCTGGCTGAGCTTGACGTATTGCTCGAACAGGTTGGTGACGCGCGAGGTCAACGCGTCCAATTGCGGCCCGGCTCCACTTTGAAGCTTGAAAGTTTTGACGGTGGCGCGGAAGTATCCTTCGTCTTCGATGACCGAGAGAACTTTGCCGCGCTCCACGCCTTCCACCAGCACCTTGATGTTGCCGTCGGACTGCTTCAGGCTTTGCACGATATTCGCGACCGTGCCCACGGAGAAAATTTCATCAGGGCGGGGTTCGTCGACGCTGGCATCATGCTGCGTGGCGAGGAAAATCTTCTTGTCGCCGGCCAGCGCTTCTTCGAGAGCCCGCACGCTGGATTCGCGGCCGACCACAAACGGCGTCATCATGTGCGGGAAGATCACGACGTCCCGGATGGGCATCATCGGCAACCGGCGAGTGTCGGATTTTTCTTTGGAGGTAATCATGTTATGAAAGGAGCGGTCAGAATCGAGGGGTAAAGCCGAACTATCTCTCAAGCGAGCATATCGGCTTATCCCGCTTTTTCGAGCAGTGTCACGTTAATCTTCTGCGTCATCACCATTTCTTTGGTGACGGCGAACTCGCGGACCTTCTTATAAGTGGGCAGGTAGTACATCAGATCCAGCATCAGATCTTCGAGGATCATGCG
Organism: Bryobacterales bacterium; assembly: GCA_963710155.1. GTDB lineage: Bacteria > Acidobacteriota > Terriglobia > Bryobacterales > Bryobacteraceae > Palsa-187. The sequence continues at coordinate 330,222 of CAVPZQ010000016.1, forward strand.
CAGGCCGCGGGCCCCCACTTTGCGCTCCATGGCGAGCTGCGCGATGGCTTCCAGGGCGTCGTCGCTAAACTTCAGCTTAACATTTTCGAATTCGAAGAGCTTCTGGTACTGGCGGATGATGGCGTTTTTCGGCTTGGTGAGGATCTGGACAAGCGCTTCTTTGCTCAATTCCTCGAGCACGGCGACCACCGGCAGGCGTCCGATGAATTCGGGAATGAATCCGCTCTTAATCAGATCCATGGGCTGGACCTGTTCGAGCATGTTCACGTCGCGGCGGCCGGAACTGGTATGCCGGGGGCGCTGCGCTTCGCGGCCCGCTTCTTCCTGCTTGGAGAAGCCAATGGTGCGGGTTCCGACGCGGCGCTGGATGGTTTTTTCGAGACCGATGAAAGCTCCGCCGCAGATGAACAGGATGTTGGTGGTATCGACCGGAGTGAATTCCTGATGGGGATGCTTGCGGCCACCTTGCGGAGGAACGTTCGCTACGGTACCTTCGAGGATCTTGAGCAGGGCTTGTTGAACGCCTTCGCCCGAGACATCGCGGGTGATGGAGGGGTTCTCGTCCTTACGGCCGATCTTGTCGATCTCATCGATATAGATGATGCCTTGCTGGGCGCGCTGCACGTCCCAATCGGCGTTCTGCAGCAGCCGCAGAATAATGTTTTCAACGTCTTCGCCGACGTACCCGGCTTCGGTCAGCGTGGTGGCATCCACGATGGCGAAAGGCACATCCAGGATGCGGGCCAGGGTCTGGGCCAGTAAGGTCTTGCCAGTGCCGGTAGGCCCGATCAAAAGAATGTTGGATTTCGAGAGCTCCACTTCGCCCGAGCGCTGCTTGTTCATCTGAATGCGCTTGTAGTGGTTATAAACCGCGACGGCGAGTTTCTTTTTCGTGGCGTCCTGACCGATGACGTACTGATCCAGATACTCCTTTAATTCCAATGGTTTAGGGAGTTTATTGGGAGACGCGTAATGCTGATCATGCCGATCGTCTTCGAGAATAGAATTACAGACAGCGATGCATTCGTCACAAATATACGCCTTGGGATAGTCGGAGGGAGAGGAGATCAGCTTCCCGACTACATCCTGGCTTTTGTGGCAGAAGGAACAACGCAGAGCATCATCCGAGCCAGTGCGCTTCACTGGGACCTCCTGACGGATCACCTAAGTCTTAAATGCGGACGTCCTTATTATAGCGAAGTTCAGACGAAAGGATAAGAACTATCCCTCTAAGATGAATTATGAGGATCGAGATCGAGGGGATGCAATCCGCCGAATGTATCCGGAGAGTCCGTAAGGCTCTGGAACAAATAGAAGGACTGCAGGTGCGTGAAGTCGGTTTGGGTTCCGCCGTAGTGGCTGGCGACGCGAAGCAGCAGGCGGCGGCGCTGGAGGCGATTGAGGCCGCTGGGTTTCAACCGCATATTTCGGCCTGAGCGGGTTCAGAAGAGTTTCAATAGTGCGTAGACGGTAGGCACGCTAAACAGGCTGGAGTCGATCCGGTCGAGCCAGCCGCCGTGGCCGGGCAGAAGTGTTCCACTGTCTTTCACTCCGGCGCCGCGCTTGAGCGCTGATTCACACAAGTCTCCGAGCTGGCCCGCGATATTGCCGGCGGCGGCTAGCGCCAAGGCTTCGGCGAGCGGGGCTTGGGGGATCAGGTAGTGGGCGTAGATTCCGCCTACCAGCATCCCTCCGGCGACGGATCCGGCGGCGCCTTCCCAGGATTTTGCGGGGCTCACGCGAGGAGCCATTTTGTGTTTACCGTACGGCCGCCCGATGTAGAGCGCGGCAATGTCTCCGGCCCAACTGAGCAGCATAGCGAACAGGAGCCAGTGCGGGTTGATGGCGCGCAGGTCGGCTGCGCAGTGCCAGGCTCCAAATATATAGATGATGCCGAGCGTAAATGCGCCGGCGGCGGGCATGGCCGCTGCAAGGTTATTGACGCGCAGGGCCAGCGTCATTCCGAGCATGGCGATTAAAACCATGACGACGGCAGGGTTGGGGGCCAAGAGCAGAGCCAATCCGGCAGCCATTCCCGGCAAGCCGGCGCGCGTGATGCCTTGGGCGGCGGCGATGTGGTCGAATTCCGAATAGGCGAGCAATCCGGTGATCGCGAGCACCGCCAGAAAAACCCACTGCGGCGAGGCGAGGGTCACCCATGCGATGAAGGGGATCAGAAGCAGCGCGGTAATGATGCGCGTCATCGGACGGGAGCGCCCAGAGTTTCGCGGTAGCGGGGTTCGAGGCCTACGGGAACCGGTCCGCCCAGGCCGCCGAAGCGGCGGTCGCGCTTCTGGTAATCGAGGATGGCGCGCAGCAGGTCGGCGCGCGTGAAGTCAGGCCACAGGGTCTCAGTGACGTACAACTCAGCGTAGGCAATCTGCCACAGCAGGAAATTGCTAACGCGCATTTCGCCGGAGGTGCGGATGAGAAGGTCGGGGTCGGGAATGCCGGCGGTGTAGAGGTTAGCGGAGATGGCTGCTTCGTCGATCGACTCGGCGGTGACTTCGCCGCGGCTGGCTTTTTGAACGAGCGCTTTGACGGCGTCGACCAGTTCGGCGCGTCCGCCGTAGTTGATCGCTAGATTGACTTGCAAGCCGCGGTTGGCTGACGTCTCGGCCAGCACATCGAGCAGCTCGGAGTGCACTTGCGGGGGCAGGGCATCCAGGCGACCGATGGCGTTCATGCGGATCTGCTGGCGCATCATCTCCGGTAATTCGAGCCGCAGGTAAGTGCGCAGCAAGCGCCACAACATTTCGACTTCGGTGCGCGGACGCTTCCAGTTCTCGATGGAAAATGCATAGAGCGTAAGAGCCTGGATGCCCATCTGCGAACAGGTTTCGATCACGGTGCGCACCGGACGCATGCCGGCTTTGTGTCCGGCGACGCGCAGTTGGCCGCGGCGGCGCGCCCAGCGTCCGTTGCCATCCATAATGATGGCGATGTGCGCGGGCAGGCGTGCGGGGTTTAGCGCATGGGCCAGGGCCTCATCCGCATGACCTGCCGGCAGGGACTCGAACAATGCTTGCATCCGGGCTTGCATAGGGGCTTGCATCGGTAATCGACCATGGTAACAAAGCGTCTTTCTTTGCGTAGCAAAGTACTTGACAACCACATAATGGAGCGCTTAGGATAGATCCATGGCTAAGGTCCGATCCATCCGCGAAGGCGCCGCCGAACCCCTCGCGATGCATTCGCACGCCATCGACAACCTGCGCTACATCCGGGAAACCATGGAGCGCGCCGGATCATTCACGGCGGTGCCGGGCTGGGGCGGCGTCACTATGGGCATCACGGCGGTGGCGGCCGCGGTGGTGGCGGGATGGCAGATCTCGCCCAACCGCTGGCTCGCGACCTGGCTGGTGGAGGGAGCGGTGGCCATCGCCATCGGCGTGATCGCCATGCAGCAGAAGGCGCGCGCGGCGGGTCTTGAAATGTGGTCGGCCCCGGCGCGCAAGTTCGCTTTTAGTTTCGTGCCGCCGATGTTCGCGGGCGCGGTCCTGACGTTCACTCTGTGGCAGGCGGGCTTGATGCATCTGATTCCGGGCACATGGTTGCTGTTCTATGGCACCGGAGTGATCACGGGCGGCGCGTTTTCGGTGCGCGTAGTGCCCATCATGGGAGCCGGCTTTCTGGCTTTGGGCGCGGCGGCTTTGCTGTCACCGCCGGCTCTCAGTAATTTATGGCTGGGCCTGGGATTCGGCGGGCTGCACATTCTTTTCGGAGCGATGATTGCGAGGAAATATGGCGGGTAAGAATCAGGCTGCTGCAGCACGGGCGGCGCGGCCGGCGCGACCGACGGAAGTTCAGCGCCGCGAAACCGCGGGTCCGGCGATTCCGGATTTTGACCGCTTGATTCACGAGCGCATCCGCCTGGGCATTATCAGCGCGCTGGCGGCCAACACGTCGCTGACCTTCAACGCCCTAAAGAAATTGCTGAAAACCACCGACGGAAACTTGAGTGTCCATGCGCGCAAACTCGAAGAGGCCAAGTACATCGTGTGCAGCAAGAGCTTTGAGGGCCGAATGCCGCGGACCGAATACACGCTCGCACCGGCGGGCCGCAAGGCTTTCGAGAAATACTTGGACCACATGGAAGCCCTGATTCAGGCCATGGGGAGATAAAGCCAGCGATGCATGTGGCCATCATCATGGACGGGAACGGCCGCTGGGCTAACGCTCGCGGATTGCCTCGTGTGGCGGGACATCGTGTAGGCGTCGAAGCCGTTCGGCGTGCGGTTGAAGCGGCGCCGGAACTGGGCATCAAAGTATTGACGCTGTATGCGTTCTCGGCCGATAACTGGCGGCGGCCACCGCGCGAAGTGTCCACGCTGATGCGTTTGTTGGGGCATTACCTGACGCAGGAAACCACGCGCTGCATCGCTAATGGAGTGCGTCTCGAAACCATTGGCCGGCGCGATCGCCTTCCCGCTAGCGTGGTGCGTATGATCGAGGAAGCAGAGCGCAAAACCGTTGCGGGAAGCAAGCTGCGGCTACGCCTGGCTATTGATTATTCCGCGCGCCGGGCGATTCAGGAAGCGGCTTCACAAGTGCGCAGCGCGGATCCTGAAGAGTGGTCGAAGCTACTGGGGCCGGATGTCGATCTGCTGATTCGCACTAGTGGCGAACAGCGTCTGAGCGATTTTCTGCTGTGGGAGTCGGCTTACGCCGAGATCGTATTCACGACCCGCATGTGGCCGGAATTCGGGCCTGACGATCTGGCCGGCGCAGTCGCTGAATTTCATCGCCGCGACCGCCGTTTTGGAGCCGTCGCCAGTAGCGAATCCCGGCGGACCGCGTAGCGCACGCGGCATCCTTGCATAGCAAAATCTTCGTTGAAAATTTGACGCTGCCTTCACGGTCCGCTACCATAGATCTGCGGGGTGGAGCAGTCTGGTAGCTCGTTGGGCTCATAACCCAAAGGTCGAAGGTTCAAATCCTTCCCCCGCAACCAATCTTTTCAATCGGTTGCACGGATTAGAAGCGCACCAAAAAACTCCCATTAACTCCCAATAGCAGAAACCAGCGCTTTTTCGCTGGATTTGCCGCCATTCAATACCATCTCTACAACCTTGCTGTGAGCCTGACGCTTACTGTCCGTCATGGCCTTCCCGTAAATGTTCATCGTGGTCTGAATGCTGGCGTGACGCATCAACTCCTTTTGGACGGTGAGAGGCGCTCCCGTTTCATCCAGCCACGATCGATAGCTGTGCCGAAACGTATGCCATCCGATATCGCTGCCAATACCGGTTGCGACACCAGCGTTCCGAATGTGCGTCTTCTGAATCTCCTCCTGATGGTAGGGCCTTCCCGTAACCGGGTTGGCGAACAACCATCCATCTGGCGCAGAGAAGGAGCGTTCCTTGTGCAGCATCAGGGCCTCGACCACCGCCGTGTCGAGCGGCACGATATCCCGCGAGTACTCGGTTTTCACATCCCCCACCCTGCCATGAACCACGCTTCGTTGAATCAGCAGTGTGAAGCCGGGGAAATCGAAATCCCCCCACTGAAGTCCAACGATCTCGCTGACGCGCAGGCCCAGACACCCAGCGATCAGCACCATTGTCCGGTACGGCTCCCGGATCAACGGCAGCAATGAATGGAACTGCTCAGGAGCCAGGACCCGAGGCGTTTTGAGGCGCTTGGTCCCACCCTTAACCCGAACCAGCTTGATCGGGTTTTTGTCGATCAGTTCCCACCTCTCGGCACACTGAAAAATCGTGTGCATAAGACTTCGGACATGGCTCTTGGTCTTCGGGGCCAGAGTCAGGTTCCTCAGCCAATCCTCCACCGCCATCGGCTTAACAGCACTCATGGGCGTATCGGCCCAGCGCGGCCGGATCTGGTTCTTGATGTACGACTGGTATGCTGCGCTTGTTGAATACCGTTCCGGCATTTCTTCCTGCTCGTATCGTGCGATCACTGCTCCAAAATTGGCAGCACCAGCCGCACTGGGTTGCTCTGCATTGAGCCGCAATAGAATCGCCTGTACGACAGGAGACTTTCTTGCGGCGGATTCGGTTGAATACTCCTCCCGTGTCCCGACCATGACAGCCCGGCGCTGGCGTTCACCCCGAGCATCAGGTTCGTAGTATCGAAACTCCCATACCTCCTTTCCTTTTTTTCGTTCTTTAGTTTCCAGACTTCCATACTGATAACGTGTGCGCGTAAACACGAAAACCTTCCTTTCGTATCAACGGCACGAGTGGCGTTTTGAGCATACGCCAGAACGGAGCCACTCGTCCAGAGCCGAAGCGCGAAATCGCCAAAGATCTCCGATGCGGAACGCGGGAACCGAGCCTTGTCGGGCCATTCGCTGGAGCGTCTTTGGGTGGATTTGGAGAAGTGCCGCTGCTTCTTCGGTATTTAGCACCCGCTCAAAGTCGGCACCGGGAAAGTCGGATGCTCGCGAATCCAGAGTCGGCTGCATAACTTCACCGTGCTGTTCCCGTGCGATTAGACGTGCTCGTGGAATCCCCGCGCGGCTGAGCACCCGGCTGAACGGGTTCGTATGGAGCTTCAAAGAGGATGTCGCGATTTACACGCACCGTGAACTTATACCCTGCCGGAACCTTAATAGTGGGTTGAACGTTCAGATTGCGTCTTGTGATTTGGGCGCCTGTTTGGCTGAGTTCCTGGCCGACGGCGCTTCCAGCGGTCTGAGCCGGTGTTGGATACGTCAAAGCGCTTTGGCTGGTTCGTTGCGAGATCTGGAACGCGGCGGTGAACATGCTCGTGAGCACGGAGAATCCAACAATCCTCCGGTAGTGACGGTCTACTTGATCCCGCAGTCCAGCGTTGCCGTGGGAATCGAGGCCTATCATGCCGTCAAGATCGATGGAGGAAGCGTCGGGGTAAATGATGCGGCTCCAGGAAACTTGCACGCCATCCTGCCCATATGCAATGCGGGAGTCATACTTCCCGATCAGACGTGATCCTTGGGGAATCAGGAGGTAGAGGCCCGAGGCGGTGTCGTAGACGTTCGAGGTCACCAGTGCTTTCAGTTCGCCGGGGAGGTCTGAGTTGAGCGACTGTTCGAGAACAGCTGGAATCTCCCAGCCTGCCTTGATTTCGTAGCGTGACAGCGGCGCTTCACGCGTTGAACGAAGATAATCGTCCGCCTGGCGATTGCGGCCTGCGGCAAGGAATGCTTCTTTGCGCGACTGCATGTTCTGAGCATCGAAATCGTTTTCGACGGACTGTCCGGTCGGCAACGGCGCGGAATCACCGCTCTGCCGTGCGCCCAGACCACGGCTCAGGGCTTCGACCTGGGAAAGGTCGCTCGATGTGGACTGCCCAGGAGTAGCCGAGAGCGAGGAGGTGGCGGAATTGCGGATGCCGGTGGGCGCTTGGATTGCTTCCTGCTCTCGCTGGTACGCCGCCGCGATTCGGCGTTCTTCCGGTGTCTCTTCATGGATTGGTGCCAGGGCCGCCGGCTGGGCGTATATCGCGTTCGCTTGCCGCACGACAACTCGTTCCTGGGGAAGCCCGTCGCAGAGCTGACCAGTCTGGGGATTGAACCGATACGCCAGGCCGGTCTTCGGATCAGCGCCGCATGAGGTTATCAACATCTGAGGAGATGGCGCTTGTTCGGGAGGATGCAGCGTCATCGGCACGTGCCTGCCGGAGTCGCCTGCATGAATTCCGTTCCCGCCTGGGTTGCCGGAGTCACGTTCCTGGGAAGACCAGCGTCGCGGGCAGCAGCTTGATTAGTGAGCGTTCGGCGGTATCCGCCGTAGGCGAACGCAAGCAGCAGGAGCACGATCAGAGAGACGATGCCCATGCTCGCCCGCCTGCTGATGCGCACAGCTTTCTGCGGCTGAGGATGGAGATCAATGCCGCTTGGCGCTTCGATCGGTTTGTGGTCGGAACTATTGTTTGTGTCCACGGTTGATCTCCACTTTCTGTGCCTTCTTGCCCGATCCGAGCACGAGATTCGCATGATCAAAGAGGCGGTCCACGATATAGGTCTGGTCTTTCACGCGGTAGTTCGTCATTTCGCCTTTGCCGTCGTTCCCCAGTACGAGCAGCACGGGCGCTTCGCGATGTTGGATCTCTGCAGGCATTTGAATGTAGGTCTTTGCGCCGTCGTCGAACACACGGACAGGCCGGATGTGTTCATCGCCTCCGCGGATTGTGTAATCGAAGTTCACCTTCTCGACGGTGACTACTGCGGGCGGAACTTCCACTGCATGTTTTTCCTGTTTCGCCAAAGCCTGCTGCTCTGCCAGCTGCTGTTGCCACTTTCGGCTGCTGTCATCGTCGGGATATGCGAACGCGACACGGGCGACGTAATCGTCCGGCTTTGAAATGAGGCGAAGATAGTATGCACGGCGATCCGTGGTGATCAGAAGATTGGTGTCGAGACCGGGCGTCTGCGGTTTCAGGATGATTACCGCCGTGGCCTGCTCTCCTGCGCCGTACATCGCAGGCGATATGTTCCACCGGACCGAATCGCCGATGTGCGGTTCCCCGACGATTTTCTCACCCGCTTGCAGCTCGATCATGCACACGCGTAGTGGCGCACAAACGACGGTCGGTAGCCCGGCTCCAAAGGAGTACATCACGCGGCCATCGGGACCCGGCGACGGCGCGTTTTTCTCTCCTTGCCAACGCTCACTCACACGCACAGCTTCCAGCGCCGTGGAAGCCAGCGGCACATCCGCTTTTGGCCGGAGGTCTTTTGGCGCGGTTCCATTCATCGCGCCGGGCAAACTGCCGGAATCTTCGTTTGTCGGCGGTGCTTGCGCTTGCGCGGCCGGTGGTACACGTTTCACTCCAACTGGCGGCGCTGGAGGTTGAGATTGCGCGGACAGCATCCACGCAGAACTCAGAGCGACGATAATGACGATTCGTGATGACAGCATTTCGTTCCTCCTTTCGGAACTTGTTTCAGAGAACCTTCGCCCAACTCGCGTTTGTAATGTAAACGCCGAGAGGATTGATGCGTGCTTGGCGCTCATCGGTTGGCGGATTGAGCACCATCGACAGGTACCCCTTCCAGCGATCTGTCGCCTTGACCGTTCCGTATAGATCGCGGGTTGTCTCCACCCACTCGACTTCATAGGTTCGGTCACTTGTGGGCAGAACGGATTTCACCTCGACCGAGACGGTTTCCGTTTCGGCGCGTTTGAAAGGCGGATCGCCCCGGTAATACTCGCTAACAAACGTCTGGGCTGCACTACCGCTGGCGATCTGCGCATACACACGATCAATCGATTTTCGTTGGGAGACGCCATCCGTTGTGACCGTCCGCAGGTTTTCGACCCAGTTGAAGATGTTTGATCGTTTGAGCCGGTCGTCATTGAGAGAGGTCTGATCCGCGATCCCCGACGCGACTGGCCGGCCAAGATTGTCCACGAGAACGACAAATGGAACCACGTGTGAGCGCGCCGACAGCCACACCATGCCGGCCGTTGCTACCATTGCGACAAGTGAACATAGCGCCGCCATTGTGCGCCAGTTCCTGGCCCGCGTGATTAGATCTCCGTACCGCTCGTCCCATTCACGGCGGGCTGCAAGATAGGGGCTGTGCGCGCCGGATACATCCGGGCTGTGTACTTCGCGTTTGCGGAAAAGATTCATAGGGCCTCCGGTTACTCCTCGTGATCGATCGGAATTCGTGGCGGGGTCGCGTGCGGGGCCGCATCAGAGGGCAGCGATCCGAAGCGGCGTCGAAAGTCCCTCACCAGATTGGCAGCGCGCGCCAGTCCGCTCTTTCCTTTCGCCGTTGGGGGCGGTTGAGGATTTGTGGCAGCGGCGCTTCCTGCCGATGTAACATCCGACACCACACCAGAACTATCTGGGCTGGTTGAGTTCGATGCAGGGGCTCCTTCGGTGGAACTGCGTGCCACACCGTCGCCACTCGTTCCACTGGGCGCGGGCGAGGGAAATGATGGAACCGATCCAGTTGGCGTACCCCCGTCGCTCGCATTAACCGATGCTTGTGCGAAGCCCCGCTGAGCAGCTTGCCTCTCGAACCCAGAACCTGCCAGCGGCTCGCCCCCTATTGACGCCAGCGCTGACGAAACAGATGGAGGTGACTGTGTGGACGCGTTCCCGCTCGAAACGTTTTCGTTGCGCGAAGCTGTTCCACGACGTGCCGTGGCGATTGGCGGATCGACCGCCCCAGCACCGTCGCCCGAGGCGCTTGACGGCGGGTCGGGCTGTCTGCGCGCGCCACCACCGCTCGCAGCCGAACCCGCCGAAGACGGCAAAGGCGGAGACACCGAACCTCCTCCAGCGGACGAACCCGATCCAACCGATCCAACACTCGCGACCGCGGTGGTCGTGCTGGAACCCGCACCGCCAGCGCTCGCGGCTGATCCCGTGCCCGCTGCGGCACTGCCTCCTCCAGCCAGTGCGCTCACACCGGCGACAGCAGCCCCTCCCGTAGCAAGAGCGGCACCGCCGACAACGGCAGCGGTCGCGACAAGATCGCCGCCGGTCAATGCAGGAGAGCCGCCGATCACCGCCGCGAACAGTTTCGGGATCTGCCAGCAACACATCATGAAAATGAGCGAGCCACCCATAACATCGAACGCCGTCATGACTGGGCGTGCGGACGCTGCGATGGACCGTGCCTCATCGATCCAGCCGAGGCTCAGGCCAAATCCGGCGGAGATCAAGCAGTACAGCAGAAGGATCTTGATGCCGATGGAGACAGCCAGACCGATGTATCGTTCCGTGTAAGGCGCGGTCCATCTGCTTCCACCGAAGCCGAGAAAGATGAAACCAACCGAAACGACAAGATAGCTTTCCACCAGCGTGACAATGAAGTTGATCGTGATGAGCGTGTAAGAAACGACAATTATCAAAGCTGCAAACGCTAGCGCCAGCGATGCGCCGGGGTTGCTGAAGAAATTCGATGTGCTTGCGCCATCAAGCAGCGCGCCAGCGAGGGAGAGCCCCTGTATGAACACGCCACTCGGGGACAGAGCACCGAGTCCGGCTGCGTTTTGCCCAATCTGCGTGAAGCTGTCGATGATCGCGGGAATCCAAATGCGGCCGTTCAGCAGCAGCGCGTAGAACGCTCCAACCCACATCAGCTTCCGGATCAGCGCCGAGGTCCAACTTTGGAGGTCGCTCTTTTCGAGCAGCATGACGGCGGCGCTCCACGCGAATTCGATGACAGCCAGAATGCCGAAGAGCGTATTCGCATAGACCCAAACGTTTGTGGTCCACAAAATTCGCTGGTTGCGGAACTGATCCATGATCTGGCTCGGCACGGTGGTGTTGAAGCCAGGTCCTTGCGCCAAGATCACTTGGACGGAAAGACTGGCAATGGCGCCGACTTGCAGCCACCGAAGTGCTCTGCCATTCAACGATTTGCGAAGTTGCTCAAACACGACACACCTCTCCTGTTCACCTTGGCGGTGCGGTTTACTTCATGGATCTGTCTTGCTAAACCCGGCTCTACTTAAGGCCGGGCAAGTATGTTTTGTCGTCGCCGGTCACGGGACCAGCGCGCCAGACGGCAAGTTCGCGGGCAGCTGCGCATAGCCGTCCCTCAGTGGAGTCCGCCCATTGCGCCGTCGCGTTCACCCGTATTGGCTTGCACATTTCGTCCGCTTGATAGGCCACGTCTTTGTGCTTGCCGAGCCACTCTCGCATTCCGTCCTTTGAAACGGCTGTCAGGCTCCCTGAACCGGCCCGCTCCACCCTTTCAACAACGGGGCTGCTGGGTTCCGGGCGGCTACACGAGAAAGTCGCCAACAGGACGATCCAGCCGAAGGCAACCGCGCTCGTTCTTAACTGCTGCATGGCTTACCTCACTCTTAATTTACTGGAGGCCCGGCAAATATGTCTTGCCGTCGCTGGTCACCGGTCCGCCGGTGAAGAACCACTGAGTCGCGGCTTCGCTCGAAGCCTGCCGTTGAATGACGTAGCCCTGGTAGGCTGCCTTGCTGGTCATATCTTCGAGTTGCAGTTCCCTCAGTTTTTGCAACTGTCCGACTTGTTCCGCGGCAAGCTGGCCGCTCATGTTGATTGCGTCGTTCCGGTTCAAGAGATTCGACGCGGCAATAGCCCGAATGATCCCCAGCACCCCTTGTTCGGTGGCCAGCAGCTTTCCTTGAATACCGGTACCTCGCAGGATTCCCTGCGTTGTCGCGAGGCTGGTCTCGGCCCAGATCGCGTATTTACTTGCGTAACTACCGGCAGCGGGTGCGAATCCAGGGCCAGCGCCTGCCCACGGTTGATATCCAGGGTACGTCTGCCGAAAAGCCACGTCCTGATTGCCGAGCGAATACGCGAGCGCACGGCCGCCTTGAACCACACCCGCCAGTTGATTGAGATCATTCGCAATGTTCGTCAATGTCGCTGGGCCGCCGTGCGTCGTGTTCTTGATCGCGTCGGCGAGATGCTCTACCTGAATTGCGTATTGCAGAAGCTGCTTGGCGTATTCAAGGTCATGCATGACCTTGATGCTCAGTTGCGTTGGCTCGGTGGCGCAGTTCGCGCACACAAAAACACCGCCGCCGATTTGCGCCCGCCCGGTTGCGGGATTTAAGAGTGTGGCAAGTGCCACCGTTGCTATCGTCCATTTCAAATTCATAAACGTGTCTCCCTTTGCGGTCCTAAACTTCTTCCATCCGATTCAAATACTCCGCCCAGTTGGTAAGGCCTTTGAGCCGTAACCACTCCGTCCGCCAGGTCTCCGGGCACTGCTGCATAACGCTTTCGACAATCTGCCGCTCTTCGCGGCCATTTACGCCGACCCAGGCCAGCGCGACCTTTCCGACGCCGAGATCGACCAGACGCCGGCCCAGTTTGCTAACGACGTAGTAGTGCTGCTTCGGCACGCTGACCTGTAGAATGTCCAGTTCGCGGTCGTTGAGGCCGACCCGTTCGTAGAAGGCGCGTGAGCCGGGATTCTTCGACTCCGCATTCGGTAACAGAATCTTCGTTGGGCAGTTTTCGAGAACCACGTCGGCGATGTCCGAGTTCGCAATGTCGCTGATCTGCTGCGTAGCCATCACAACGACGGCGTTCTTCCGTCGCATCGTTTTTAGCCAATCCCGAAGGCGATTGCGGAAGAGCGCGTGCTGCAAATAGGACCATGCTTCGTCGAGCAATACCAATGTGGGAGATCCGTCGAGACGCTGCTCGATTCGTCGGAACAGATAGAGCAGCACCGGAATGACTGCCTTGTCGTCGAGCTGCATCAGGTTCTCAGTTTCAAAGCTCAGAAATCGACCGTTACCGAGCATGTCGTGGTCGGCATCGAGCAGAGATCCCATCGGCCCCATGACGGTGAAGTGCTGCAGGGCGTCCCGGATTTCTGTGTCTTGCACGTTTGCTGATAATTCGGTGAGTGTTCTCGTGGGCGAGAGCTGTAATCGCATCACGGCTTCCGCTACGGCGTTGCGAAGCTTGGGACTGAACTTCAGGCCGTTCAGTTCGCAGAGAACTTCGATCCATCCCACCGCCCACTGAACGTCCGACTCCCCGTCGATATCTTTCAATGGGCAGAATGCGAGATCCGCCTTCGGTCCAGCCAGATCGTAAAACGCGCCACTCGCGGCTTCGGTGAGCATCCAGATGGAGTAGCCGCGATCAAACGCAAACACCTGTGCACGCGGATAGCGGAACCACTGGGCGGCGATCAAACCGAGCGCCGTTGACTTGCCCGCGCCGGATGGCCCGACGATCAACGTGTGACCCAAGTCGGAAACATGTAGGTTCACGCGGAACGGCGTTGCACCGCTGGTCGCAGCGAACAGCAACGGTGGGCTGTGTTTGGGCATCATGGCCGAGGGGTTTTCTCGAAGGCCGGCCCAAACCGAGGTGATCGGAAGCATGTCGGCGAGGTTCAGAGTGTGCAGCATGATCCGCCGAACATTCGAGTACCCATCGCCGGGGAGCGACCCACGCCACGCCTCCACTGCGTTGATTGTTTCGATCCGGCAGGAGAAGCCGAGGTTCTGAATCGTCTTCATGACGGTGCGTGTGTCTTCGTACAGCCTGTTTGGATCTTCATCCAGGCAGATGATGTTGGCCGAATATTGGGCGAACTGCACATCGCCTGATGCCGCCACGCCCATGGCTTCTTCTGCGTCGGTTGCCATCTGGTGCGCGTGGACGTCGATCGCGCCCGACTGCGTTTTCAGAATTTGGTCCTTCCATCCGCGAATCTTCGAACGCCACTTCTTTCGATGCATGTCGAGCATGCCGCGCGCCTCTTCCGGATCAATGAGGATGGCTCGCGTGTTCCAACGGTATTCAATCGGCAGCGCGTCCAATTCACGCAGAATGCCGGGAGAGCTCATCTTTGGGAACCCGTCAATGGCGACGACGCGCATATGTTTCTTTCCGATGCACGGTTCGATGCCTCCGTGGAAGTCCTCGCCCGCGAGAAGTTCATTGAGGTAACACGGAATCTCCGGGAGCGCGAAGGGGTGGTCCTCTCCACTCACGCAACGCCGCAGATAGCGCAAGAGGCGGTCGTGCACGTGAGAGAAGCCGTAGTCGTCGGCGAAAGAGAAACGCTTCAGACGCTCCGATTGAAACAACTGGCCGAACACATTTTCGAATGCGTCAACGCGGCTCGAAAAGCGGTCGAGGATCTGCTCCGCCGTTCGGGTGGCGCTCTGCTGTCCATGGCCTTCAAACATCCACCCTTTCATCCGTTCTTCTACTTCGAGCGGCGGAAGATAGGTTAGAGTCAGGAAGTATTCAGACTCGTAGTGCGCACCCTCCTGCATGAACTGCTGCCGTCGCTCGTCGTCGATCACGCGGGTTATCGGATCTGGGAATGCGCCCTGTTCGGGATAACCGGGCGCACGCGATCGAATAGCGTCGCATTGGACCATCCACCCACTTCCCAGCCGCAGCACTGAATTCAGTCTTGCGCTGAGAGCATCCATTTCCGCCGGGGCAGCTGACATCATGTCAGGGCCACGATAGCTCCAGCCGGTCAGCAAGGAACCATCCTGCTGGAGCAGAATCCCGTCGTCGATGAGCGCGTGCGGCAGTAGAAGATCCGCAAGGCCGCGAGGGTTTGCACGATGCTCATTCCGTTGCATTCATCACCTCCAATTTCTCGACACCTGCACACATCGCGAAATTAGTCCACTCTTGGCGGGATAGAACGCCCTGTAACGGATATGCCGGACATAGATCTGCCGGAGCAGTGGATCGGCCTTCCCCATGCGTTGAAGGACCGCTACTGCTCCGACCCAGAACGCAACGCTCAGACCGATTCCCCACCAGCTCCCTAAACTGAATGCGAGGCTGATAGCGGTGAGTATTGCGATGAGCACCAGTTCACGATCTCCGCCGAGAAGCTGGTTCGGTCGGTTTGCCGACTGGTGGATCACGATATCTCTCGGCCTGTCGGTAGTCTGCATTGTTACACCACCGCCGCGTTCACGCCGAAAGCGCTCGAAAGTAACGGGGCCGCGAAGACGAGCACCGACACCACGAGACCGATCATGCAGGCGCGCCGTCCAAATTCCGTCAGCTCGCCACCCCACAGCATTGCGCCACCGGCAATCGCGATTCCGATCAGGCCGATGGCATAAGCCACCGGACCCGTCAGCGAAGTAGCGATGGCCGTCATCGGCTTTTCCCACGGCAGGCCCCCGGCGGCGGCAGCTTGCAAACGCAGGCTGAACGCCGAGGCTAGCGTGATTGCGGCCCCGAGTCGGACACCGAGAGTTGATCTACGAATAATATTCATGTTTTTGGAAACTCCTTTATTCCGTCGCACACTTACACACGCTCGACCTGATAGTTCCCGTTGGAGTATCCGGTTACGAGCAAAACTTCCCTGACCTTGCGTCCGGCTTTAACGCTGGACTCTTCGTCAACGAAGACCACCAGATCCACCGCCTCCGCGATCAGCGTTTGCTGAGGCGCACTCGTCGCTTCGGCAACGAGGCTTTCGAGCCGGATCAATCCACTCAGAGCATCATTGGCGTGGACGGTTGCCGCTCCGCCAGGATGTCCAGTGTTCCAAGCCTTCAGAAGTGTGTGCGCTTCCGCACCACGCACCTCGCCGACTACGATACGCGTGGGTTTCAGCCGCATGCAGGCCCGAAGGCATTCGAGCATCGTTACGTTCCCGACTGCCCGGAGATCGAGATAGTTCTTCACCGGACACTGTAGCTCGGTCGTGTCCTCTATAGAGATCACACGGTCGTGCGGCGTGAGTTGCGCGAGCGAATCGAGAATGCCGTTTACTAAAGTCGTCTTTCCACTTCCGGTCGAGCCGACGACGAGGATGTTTTTTCTCGCGCGGACGGCCGCGCGGATTACGTCCCCATGCTTCAGACCGCACACGCCGTCGAGAAAATCATCCCTGCGGCGAAGATGGTTAAGCGGGTCGCTACTGTCGGTCAGGATGCCGTCGGCTTCGTAGTCATCAAGACTGAAGATCTTACGCGGGCGCAAACGAATGGCGAACACGGGCCGTCGGACGACTGGCGACACGATGCCCTCGAAGCGACTACCGTCAATAGGCAGTTCGGTTTCGAGAATGGGATGTTCATGATTCAGAACCGTCCCGCGCCAGGCTGCGACAGTTCCCAGGGCGCTTGCGGCCTGCGCGGCGGGCATTTCGCCAACTCTGCAAAACCCGTGTCCCATCCGTTTCACCCACAGCGATCCGTCAGGATTGAGTAGGATGTCCTCAGTCAAGTTGTCATCCAGTAATCGCAAAACCTGGTCGCCGAGTTCTCGCCGCAGCTTCACCTCGAGCCGTTGATGCTGTTCGTCCTGAACTAACGCCTGCGTTGACATATTGAGTTCTGATGAAATGTATCTGCGATCTCGTGTGACTTGGACTCTCGGATCACTTCGGTGTTCTCAATTAGTAAGGAAACGGCAAGCAGGTTCCGGGACGCGACAGGCGAGAGTTTTCGCTTCGATCATTTCGTGCATTCGCCAGTAACTCAGGTCAGGAGACCTCAGAACCAATATTCGCGATCGTGCTTCGCGGAGACCTCGGAGGCAGTGAGCCGATTCGTTTGTGGCCAAACAAATCGGCTTAAGGTGCAACTCTGTGTCCCGAAGGGACCTTGTCGTTCCCTCTTCAGTAGGAGGATGGCCGCGCGGTATGAACGCTTTCGCTCAGGGATCTCGATACTCCAATAAGACGGCCGGCAAGACCGCCGCAGCAGCCATGGAACAGGTGGCGGCCATGGGTTCCGAACTACTTGAGGTGGGTCTTTACGACCCTGATGCGGGCGGGGGCGAATCGGTCATGATCCCGCGTGTCTGGGATTCGGGGACAATCGCAAAATCGGTGCCATGGTTGCGCCACCAGAATCGGGAAGGACGGAACATCTATATCCGTCCCAAGGGCGAGCATGATCTCAGCATGGTGGATGATCTAACGGCGGATGCAATTTCGGCGATGAAACAGACTGGCTTCAATCCAGCCGTCATTGTGGAAACGTCTCCGGAGAATTTCCAGGCTTGGCTGAAACACAACGGACGCCTCAGCAAGGAAGTGAGCACGGCAGCCGCGCGAGCGTTAGCGGAGAAATTCGGTGGTGATCGCGGCGCAGCCGACTGGCGACACTTTGGACGATTGGCAGGGTTCACGAACCGGAAGGCGAAACACCTCGACGCAAGCACTGGATTGTATCCGTACGTGCGGTTGATCGAGTCGACCGGCGGTATATATCCTGAGGCGGAGCGGTTCTTGGCCGACGTGAAAAGCGATCTGGAACGACAACAGGCTAAGCGGGAATACTGGAGAAGCGGGCAACTCGGCCACGTGGGCGCAATGCGCCCGCAGGAGACAAAGAACATTGACGGGTTCCGCGCGGATGGTCGCTACGGCGGAGACGGTACGCGAATCGATCTGGCTTACGCCGTGTACGCTTTATCGCACGGAGCCGATACCGAGCAGGTGGCGAACGCAATCCGGTCGCGCGATCTATCGCATAAGGGAAACGAACGGCGCCAGGATGATTACGTGGCGCGGACCATCAAGAAGGCACTGGGCACGATCGAGCGCGGGCGTTAATGCTCCGGGCCGGACGCCGGCGCAGGCTTCACGAGCGGAGGTTGCACGTGCGGGATCATCGCGCGTTGTGTCGGTCGTGGCTGGTCGAAGGCCTCATGTACAAAGCAATACAGGAAGAAGAGCATGATTACGACCCATCCCGCTACGAACCGCAGGAAGTTCTTCCGCCCCAGTAAGTCCAACAACAAAACCAAAATCCACATACCTGACCTTTAACGCACTAACGTCCCAAGCAAAAAGCCGCCGCCGAACAGTAATAGACCGGCTGCTATTCCCAGCGCAGACCAGCGAATCAGCGCCGGGCGGCGATGCGCCTCATTCACCAGATGCACTATCTCCCGGGCCTTCAGACCAGCGATATGAATATCGCTCCGCAAGCCCTGCTGTATTTGGAGCGTCGATTCCTTAACTGATTGCGCCAACATGGTGCCCGCACGCTTCTCCGCTTTCTGTATAGATGCGTGGAATTCCGTGATCGTTACGCGGATCTGCTCGTGGACGGCCTCAAGGGAGGCGTCAAGAATAAGCTGGTTCATCGTGACCAGGGCGAGTGCAGGGTCATCCGGCTTGAGAAGGAGTTTGTGCCGCGCCGCGACTTCCGCGATGAGCCTCTGCACGTCGATTGAAGCGTTGCCGTCGGGCATGGGGTCACACGATAGCCAGTTTATCGAGTTGCTCAAAGATCTCGCGCCGAACAATCTCCAACCGCTGTTTTGACACCAGGGAGAAGTCCGCGGTTCGGATCGCCTCGTCGAAGGTCAATCGACGTTCCAGCATTTGGCGGATGTCGTCCCCGTAGGTGTGCGGGTTTCGTTCGCGGATCAGCACCGTTCCCACGAGCTTGGCTGCGTATGCCTCGGCAACCTTGAACTCCTCGAAGGTCTTTCCGTCTTTGGTAACCTCCCCGAAGTATTCATTGAGCCAGACGATGACGTTCTTCTCGGACGTAGTTTGCGCCAGCCGTTCCAGACCGTTGAGCGTGTCGCTCATCGCCTGTCCACCGGTCACCACTGAATGGACAAATACGTTGCGACCGTGGGTTCGGAAGAAGGCGAGGATTTCGTTTTCCAAGATGTAGTTCCAGAGCGGCACGAAGGTTGTGGCTCCGGTGTCCACGATGTAGACGCCGTCACCGTTGCAGACCTTTTCCACCAGTACATCGAACTGCTTCTCGTTGACCGTTCCGCGCCGGAGCACCTTCAGATGCTCTGCTTCCAGTGCGTGGTATTGCGCGAACGTCGCATTGACCGGATCGGTATCCAGGCAATGCACCGGCGCTGCTTTCGTTCGAAAGTATTGGGCCAGGATTGCCGAGACGAAGCTTTTCCCAACACCGCCTTTCCCCTGTAAGACTACGTGAACAGATGCCTGAGTTCCAGTTTTCATCGCACACCTCTCAATCGATCAGACTCTTGTTGACAGAGAACGGATCATAGTCGAATCCAGTCTTCTTCTTTTCCCGTTGCTCCCGCAGATTGCTGAACGGATCGGGTGGTGGTGGAGATAGCAGCGGAACACCAGCATCCTTCAGCACAGGCGGCAGTTGGATAGCCGGCTTTAAAGGCTGTTGACGCCGTCGGCGCAACCGCGAGACGTAGACACGGAATTGTGGGTACGGAATCTCCAACCCATCGAGCTTCGCGGCCTCCCACACTTCTCGGAGCTTCATTCCTCTTGCCAGTCCCGCTTCGATTTCTCCCCAAGCCGCGGTGACCTGCCCCGTGTTAGTGGCCGGTAGAACAGAAAGGAGGGAGCGCAAGTGGACTAGGTCCGAGCTTGTTTTTCTTCGGCGTGGCGGTGGATTCGAGTCCATCGGTAGCGATTTGCTCCCTCATCTATGAAGGGAATGGCGCACAATCGTCGGGACGCCGAATAGCAGATTTTCGGGTTTTGCAACCGGTTGAAACAGTTTGTGAACCGTTCGCAACAGTTTCGGCAGTTAACGCGCATCTGCAACAGCTTGCAACATATTGCAACAACCACCGGCAGCGAAGACCGCCCACAGACAGCCAAACACCCGGTAGTGGAACATAAGGGTTGGGATGCATCGTTTGGTTTTTTTGTGGTCTTTTGGTTCGTGTGGTTGTGGTTCGGTCGGGATGCGTTTCGGGCACTGTGCATCCCGTTTGGGATGCGTCTCCGATTTTGCGATTTCCGGCGTCCCAAACCGCTTCCGCCATCCCCTTACAAGTTGAGAGGCGTTCCCGCATGGCCCAGCGAGCAATCCGATTTTCTGAGACTACTGACAAAGGAATTCAAGAGGCAGCTAGGAAGCGTGGTTTCTCGTCACCAACGGCATTCATCCGTCATTCGGTGGAACAGGAACTGTCGGGACGCAGCGAGGAACTCGTCGGCGCCGAAGAACGACTCGCGGCCAGCACCGAGCAAGTCAGGCGGGAAGTCTTCCGTCTCGGGCGAGCCCAACAGGCGTTGTTTGCGTTCGTGGACAGCTTGGCTAAGGTTTTGCTGACGTGCGTTCCCGAGCCAGGCGGGGAGGCGATGGAGGCCGCCGTTGCGAGGGCACGAGGCCGGCACACCCGGTTGCTGAAGAGTGCGGGCCAAGCGATGGTCGGAGACTCGCAGCTGGCGATGCGGGATTTGGTGAACCGTGGCGAAGGCTGACGAACGCGAATTCCGGCTTCGCCCGCGGAAACCGCCAGTCCGGAACGAACGCGCGGCTTGGGCGTCAGCGTACAAGGTCCTGATGCATCACGCCCGCATGAGCGGGAGCCGGAAGCGCCAGTCGGCTGGAGTCGGCGCGGGCGCGAAGCGGACTCGGACTTACAACCAACGATGTGCGGTACGGGTCATGTACGCGAAGAACACCGTTGCCGGACAGTGGCGAGCCCATGGGCGCTACGTCGCCCGTGAGAGCGCCACTCAGGAGAGCGATCCCAGGACTGTTGGGTTCGACAGTCGCGGAGAATCAATTGACATCGCGACGCGGCTCGAAGGCTGGCAGAAAGCCGGTGATGAGCGCCTCTGGAAGTTGATCGTATCCCCAGAATTCGGCGATAGAGCGGACATGAAACGGCTAACCCGCGATCTTGTCTCGCGGATGGAGAAGGACCTCGGCACGCAGGTCGAATGGGTGGCGGCGGCCCACTACAATACGGAGCACCCACACGTGCATGTGGCACTCCGGGGAATCGGCGCGGAGGGCCACCCGCTGCATCTCAGTAAGGATTACGTCAAGCAGGGCATCCGTCAGATTGCGGAAGACCTCTGCACCCGCCAGCTTGGGCATCGCACGGAATTGGATACCGCCGCGGCTCAGCGCCGAGAGGTGCATCAGCACCGCTTCACATCTCTTGATCGGATCATCAACCGCGACGCCGAAAAGGCTGAAGAGGCAGACTCCCCGTTCTTCACGGTGGCGATGGACTCCAATCGGGCCGGACCCGGTCGGAGTACGCCGCTGGTAGAACAGCACACTGCGGAACGTTTGAAATTCCTCGATTCGATGGGGTTGGCCGAGCCCACCGGTCCAAACACGTGGCGCGTGCGGCAGGACTTCGAGAACGTTCTACGCGCTATGCAACGAAGCGCCGACCGACAGAAAATGTTGGCGGCGCACGGAGTCCTGATGTCCGATGAGCGGCTCCCACTGGCGGTGCTCGACTTCCGCCGTCTCACCACATTGGAAGGCAGGATCTTGGTTCATGGAGAAGAGGACACCGGACGCCAGGCCGGACGCAGCTATTTTATGCTCGAAGGAACAGACGGACAGGTTCACTACGTCTACTACACGCCGGAGTTGGAGGCCGCACGGAACCACGGCGGTTTGCGAACCAATTCGTTCGTGCGACTTCGAAAGCTATTCGCAAAGGGCCATCCGTCGGTGAAGATCGACGAGTTGGGAGATTCGGAGTCAATCTTGCGCAACAAGGGATATCTACGCGAAACCGCGCAACGGCTCATCCGGCGCGGAATTGTCCCTCAAGAGGACGGCTGGAATGGATGGCTCGGACGTTACCAGAATGCGCTTTGTGAGACCGCAATGACGCCCTGGACCCCCACCACAATAGAAATGAGCGCAGGAGGCCAAAACGCGATAAAAGCCGAGATCATGGGCGGATAGGTCCTCCCGCGATGCAGAACTGAACTGCAACCAACGGATCGCTGCGGTCGCTCGGCTAACCACCAGGTGGATTGCGGACGCTACCTTGTAATATGCGCGCCGCTTGGAAGCGCTGCGCCCGTCTCAAGCTGAAGGCGCATGATCCTAACGCCAGCGCCAGCGCGCTAAGCCAATGGCGGGCCAGAAATACCCGAACCCACACGGGACGGCCTGGGCGAGGTGATAAGCAAGTACCGGATCAGCGAGGCCGATTCGCCGATGCCTGGGATATAAATCTCGAAGGCAAATCCGCGCGCAGCGAAGTCGTGCCGTACCGCTGAACACCGCGACGCGACAAGTTCAAGGAAAGCTCGTAGGTGCTCTGAAGCGGCGGGGAGTCTGGGTACGTCTTCAGCAGCGGTGAGCGGCCGGCAGCGTGCTGCTCAAGGGCGATACGGGCATGTTCGGCCTTTAGGCGGGCTTCGTCGGCAACACGGTTTAGCCGCTCGTATTCTTCCTTGGCCGAGGATACCCATTTCCGCGGGGAGCGAATCCACCCATATCCGGAAGAGCTCGGCACCAACTCTTCATACTGCTCGGTGTCAGACTGAAAATATCCTTCGGGTTCTTTTTCAGGTTCTGGATGATCGCTCGTTCGCGGAGATAAGCAGCGGCTGTGCTGCCGCCACAAGCCTAGAGTGGGACGCATCGTTCTGTAGCCTGTAAGCTTCGCCGACAACACCTTGCGCGATCCCGGACCAGGATGCGCAGCGCGCCACGGAGCAGCAGGGGCGGCCACCGGCAGTCAGAACCCTACGAGCCGGAACCAGCCACCAACTCGACGAGCGAGCGACGCGGCGGCCGAGGCGCAGCGTTCTCGCCGCGAAGCTCAGATCGGGCCGGACGAAGGTGCGTGAAGTTAGCGGTAACGGCCGCTCCCGGCTGTCTCCGGATTCCTCATCGGCTCCATCCAGGACCAGAAGATCGCGGTCGAATCGGTCTTCAAACCGCGCCCGCATGAATTCCTCGAATTCATGGCGATCCTCTGGATGTCCGCGCCGCAACCCAAATGGCCCCACTGGCTCACCGCGCTCCGGCCCCGCCCTGGTATAGGGCGCTTTTCAGCAAGTCCTTGCGTGGCCATCGGGGTATTCCTGAACCAACCGGGTCTTCTCTTCGCACGACACAATGTGATTTGTCGATATAGTTCGCGCGAGGAGTCGGGGCGAGGAGATGATGTACGGCCCGGACTCCTCCGGGACAATGGCTTTCCTTTTGTTTCAGGAGTGGGGGGGGGGGGGGGGGGGGGGGGGGGGGGGGGGGGGGGGGGGGGTGACACCAACCCGATAACCCCAAGGTCATCTTGTTCTGTCGCGCCCGTTATCGATCAACGCGCGGCCCTGATGAAAGCGGAGAGACAATCGTTCGCCGATTTGTACATCTCGGCCTAGCGCCATTGCCTCCACGACGACAAAGCTGTTCGCAGCGGTGGCAACTGCGATATGCGCTTCATCCTTAGCAACAGCCCTGCCGGTAACCGGACCCGTCTGCGGCGGCGTGCGCTCGGAAATGGGCATTTCTCGAATGGCAGTTCCGGACGTGCGCATGTATGCTTCCGCCATTTTCGCGACCTCATTATGGCCTCGTGATCCTGCAGGGGCTTTCCGTTCCACATCGGGATCATCCTTAAGATCGGGGGCGGAGTCCGCTCCCTGTTGATCACCTTTGTCGAGGTCCAGGAGCAAATTGAGCTCAGACTGGCGGGTAAGCAACTGCTTAAGCCGCTCCTCATGCTCAAACGGGCGATCCGCCTGTGACTGATAGTCCGCAAGCTCTTTCTCGATGCGGGTCACCCGATTCTGCTGCTCGGTTGCCAGGCGGTCGAGATTTCTCAAGGTATATTCGATGCTCTGGACGGTCCCAATGGGGTTCGTGGCGTTGAGGTTTGCCGAATACGTGGCTCGTCCGCGTACAAAGAGCTCAGGCAAACGCTCGTCCTCTTGGAGCATTCCGAATCCGCCGCTCCTTCCTCGGCTCAGGATCTCGAAACCCCAAAAATCACCGCGTGGCTGCGTTGTTTGATCGTCACGCCAGGACAGTACTGCGAACGTCAGAGCCTTGGCCGCTTCCTCCCGCGCGCCTTTGCCGGAGAAAACGCGATTGCCTACAGTCATACTGAACTCGCTGGTCTCGCTCTCATTTCTGGTGACGACGTCGGCCTCAATGTTGGCCAAGTGCTGTTTGGCATCCGAAATTTGCCGTGGGAGGTCGCGAATCTCCCAACGGATGTGGCGCTGCTGATTGGCGTGAACTGCACGTAGTTGATCGAGCTTTCGGATTTCCGTATCGATTTTGATTTTTTCGACAACGGCAGGATTTCCCGAAGCTATCGCTTTGATTTCCGCGTAGGTGAGCGCGCCGCTCTCCAGGTCCTCCGCCGAGCGCACCGAGGTTTCTCCGCGCATGACCTGCTGGATGAAGCGGGCCTTGGTTTCGAGCGTCTGCCACATATAGGCATCGAACGACCCTTCGGTCACGTAGCGGAAGATCTGAACCTCTTTGTTCCCGTTTCCCTGACGCAAGATCCGGCCTTCCCGTTGCTCGATATCACGCGGTCGCCAGGGCGCATCCAAGTGGTGGAGCGCGACCAGACGGCGCTGAACATTTGTACCGGCGCCCATCTTCTCGGTCGATCCGAGCAGTACCCGTACTCTCCCGGCGTTTACGGCATCGAACAGCAACTTCTTGGCTGTGTCCGTTTCAGCGTCATGGATAAACGCGATCTCTGCAGTGGGAACACCAGCTTTGACGAGCTTCGAACGGACATCGTGGTAAACGTTGAATCGGTCCGGATCGGGCGTCGAAAGGTCACTGAAGACCAGTTGGGCCGACCGCTCGTCCTGGGTCGCGTTCCAAATCTTGAGGATGCGGGAAACAGCTCGATCAATCTTAGTCTCCGTTTCTGGCTCTGCCTGCGGATCGATTAGTCGCATGTCGAGCGCCGCTTTTCGCCCCTCGCCCGTGATCTTGAGCATATTGTCCACTGCCGGATCAACGCGGTCTTTTTTCAACCGTTCGGCCCGTTCGGTTAAAGTTCTGATGAATGCCTTCAGCTCAGGGCTTGTGGGTGCTGCTTCTATTGCCGGTCTGCCGTTTTCGAGAACCGGTCGAGGAAGGTTCAGCATATCTGCCGTTTGCACGTCGGCCACAGAGCGAAATACAGAAAGCAATTCAGGCAGGTTGATAAACTTGGCGAACCGGGTGTGCATCCGGTAACCCGATCCGTCCGGAGCGAGTTCGAGCGATGTCACCGGCTCAGCAAAATTCGCCGCCCACGCATCGAAGTGATCGACCTTCCGCTCGGACAGCATCTCCGGTCCGAGATAGCGGAGCATCGTGTACATCTCGGCCAGGGTATTGGAGATGGGGGTACCGGTGGCGAAGACAACCCCGCGGCCGTCAGTGCTTTCCTGAAGGTAGCGGATCTTCAGAAACATGTCGAATGCGCGGTTGCTGTCGGAGTTCGGTAGTCCGGCGATCCGGCTCATCTTTGTCACATAGGCCAAATTCTTGTACAGGTCCGCTTCGTCTACGAAGAGCTGGTCGACGCCCAGCTCTTCGAATGTCATGGTGCGGTCTTTCGAATCGCGGTCCGCGCGTTTCTTGAGCCTGACGATCAGGCGTTTCTTGGCTTTCTCCAGTTCCTTCACCATTCGGCGGTTGTCGCCCTTGGAATCGTTTACCGTGCTGATTTCGGCATCGAGTTCCGCCACCTGCTTCTCGACAAAGCGATTGAAGTACTTGTCCGATACGGGCAGGAATTCGAATGACCGGTGCGAGACGATCACGGCGTCATAGTTTCCAGTCGCAATGCGCGCCATGGCCTGCTGACGGCTACCACTTTCAAAGTGGTCCTTCCCGGCTACAAAAAGGCGAGCCTGAGGGTACAGCTTTAGAAATTCCGCTCCCCATTGGTCGACCAAATGATTTGGCACGACGAACATCGGCTTCTTGGCGAGATCCAGACGGCGGAGTTCCATGGCGGCGGCGGTCATGGTCCAGGTCTTGCCCGCTCCCACGACATGCGCCAACAGTGGACTTCCACCCTGGAGGATGCGCCAGACTGCGTCCTTTTGGTGGGGCGCGAGATCTCCATCGCGGAGGGAGGTGCGCACCATACCTGGCAAGGTTAGATGCGAGCCATCGAAATCGCGGAGTCGAAGATTGTTAAACCGGAGATTGTACTCTTGCGCAAGCCGCGCCGCGCGTTCGCGATCTTCCCAAACCCAATCGCGAAAGCGATCCTTTAACTGCTGCTGTTTCTCTCTGGCGGCAATTGTTTCCGGCTGATTTACGAGGCGGTTTCCCTCCGCGTCTTCATCGTAGGCTGTCGGTGTGCGCCCGTTCAGCGATTGCTCGATCAACTCGGACGCACGGAAGCGGGAGGTACCGTGAGTCGTAGTGTTGTTCACGACAAACTTCGCGCCGTAGTCGAGTTCAATTGTCCATGTGGCGATGGTCTCAGCGTACCCGACCTTTACGCCCGCGCGAGGCACATCCAATAACTCGGTAATGAAGCCCCGGATGTCTGAGGGGGGAATCCATGACGAGCCGAGGCGCGCTTCGATTTCGCCCGGCTCCAGATCTTTCGGCTGCACAGTCTGGAGTGCTTCTACATTCCGGCGAAAGGCCGGGTCGATTTGTTCTGAAGCCCGCGCAACGGCGAGTTTCGCGCGCACGTTGCCGCTGAGATAACGGTCGGCAGTCTCCCATGCTCCGCCTTCGGGGTTTCGGTAGGCCAGCGGTCCAAGTTCGTCCTGCAACTCAGGAGCGCCGCGCCCGGTAAGCGATTCCATTCGCGCCCAATTGATCTCGCCGGTTTCGTTAAGGGATACGAGCAGCGCCTCGGACGCAGTCTCGACGCGCTCAACCGGACGATAGCGCTCCAATGTCCGGCGATCAAAAATTGCTGTCTTCGTCGCCCGCTTTGTCTCCGGGTCAAATTCTTCGAGCGACACCAGAAGGGGTAGGTCCGGGTCCTCCGCAAACGCTTTCACGTTTTCCCGTGCGTTAAGGGGTCCAAAGCGGGAAGTAAAGAAATCGTAGGTGCGATTTAGATGGCGGCGGGCCTCGACGATGGCTTGGTCCGGGGCGTCGGCAAGCTGGGTGCGGAACACCTGGCGGACAGCGTCGCGCACCTGAAGCATTCCGCGAATCCTCGCGCGGGCCGAAACTGGCAGCGTCACGGGCTCGAACGTGTTGCCGCGGCGAACAACGAACTGCCCGTCCCGTTCGGCGAGCCCGCCTTCTTTAACCTCTCCGACCATAGGAACTTGATCGGGACCTGCGCCTAAGGCATGAGCCTGGCTGTCCCGGTTCTTGTATACGGCCGCGGGAAGGAGTGAAACGGCCCTTTCAAGGGCACCTAGCTCCAAGTTTCCAATCAGCGCGGGAGCCATGCCGTACTGTCCCGACTCCATTCCCATTCGCCCCAGCATCATCTCCGGGTGGCGAGCAAAGTACTCGTTAATCTCCACTCGACCATCCGCCGTCTCAATGGATCTCAGCTCAATCCAACTCTCGCCGGCTGCCGGCGTCTCTCGCGACCGCTTCTGGAGGAACAGGATATCGGTGGTCACCTCTGTTCCTGCATTCGCTTTGAATGCTGTGTTGGGCAACCGCAGCGCGCCCAACAGGATCGATTCATCCGACAGATGGCGTCGAACCGCGGAGTCCTCCTTGTCCATGGTGTAACGGCTGGTTATCAACGCGATAACGCCTCCGGGCCGAACCACGTCAAGGGTCTTTGTGAAGAAGTAGTCGTGGATGGAGCGGGTCAAGTGCGGACTTCGGCGGTATGCCGGATCGTAGACCGGATAATTTCCAAACGGGATGTTTCCAATCGCTGCATCAAAGAAATTTTGGGGAAGCGGCGTGTCTTCGAAACCCTTTGCATGAACGCTCGAATCCGGGTAGAGTGTGGCGGCGATGCGCGCAGTGGTTGAATCAAGCTCAACGCCGGTGCGTTTCGTGCCGGGATACAAACTTTCGGGCATCATGCCAAAGAAATGACCTACGCCCATCGACGGTTCGAGAATTTGCGCTCCAGGCTTTAATCCGAGCTGCTCCATCGCTTGCCAGATCCCCTGGATGACTTCGGGAGAAGTGTAATGCGCGTTTGGGGTTGACGCGCGAGCCGACGCGTACTCCTCCGTGTTCAGCAAATTCTTCAGCTCGTCGGCGACGCTTTGCCAGTCTCGCGACGGCAGGGAAGCAAATGCACTCGGCATCGCGCCCCACCCTGTGTACTTCACGAGGACTGCCTTTTCTTGTTGCGTTGCCGGGCGGTTTTCGGCCTCTATGGTCTTCAGCGTGCAAATGGCCGCGAGATTGGCTTCGGCTTTCTGCTTCAGGCCGCCTTCGCCGATGCCGTGAGCGGAGGTTATGCGGAGATCGCGGGCAAGGGTTGGTGCGGGTCGAGGGTCGCTGGATCGAACGACAAGTGGGGCTGATCCTCCTCGTCCGGGAGAAACGCCCATTCCCTCGTCGCTATTTCCCAGGCGAATTGGTAGTCCATCTTCTGAACCACCATCAATTCGTACAGCAGGTTCCCAGTCAACTCCTGTGCCGCGAAAACCGCCTGCTGAAGCTGATTCCCCTTGGCCAGATTCTCGACCATCGTCGGTCGGTGGCGTCGCCAGTGTTTCAGGATCTGATGTCCAAGCGGTGTGAGTGTCGTCGTTTCGAGCATCGATAGACTCCTCTATTAGATTATCGACCACTTCGGCGTCGGTCGGTTCCGAGAATAGACTGAGTTGATTGCTGCGGGTGGATTGACTGCCGGTCCGTGACTTTGTGGCCATGAGTTCGCACTTAGGAGTTGACCGCCAAGAGATTTAGGAGATGAAAGAGCTTTGCCCAGCCTCGCAGAGCGGTAGCCGGCCCGAAGTAGCGATCCAAGCAGGGGCCATCGGCCAGATGCCGGCTGCATAGTTGCCAAGCTTGCTTTTGAACGCAGCCTTGCGCGTTCATAGGGTTAGGAATGCCTTCAAGCGATGGCGAATAGCCGCAATTGAAAGCGGGCCAAAATAGCGACTGTCGAAGCTGCGCGGATGATAGGAGGAGGCAACCCATATCGTTCCGGGATCTACGACATACCGCCCGGATGGCCAGGCTTCCAGATGCCTGCCTTTTGTATCCCTGGCGAGCGGAGCCGTCTTCGGCAGGAGAGCCCCATTCACCGAGATTCCGCGTGCGGATACTTCGACGACGTCGCCGGATTTGGCGACGATGGGCTTCAATAGGGGAGCCGCGCCATCACCGCAGGTTCCGGGATCACGATAGCCGCGCACGATAGAGAGCGTTGCGAACGGTTCCACAGGACAGAACTCGACCAGATTCGCGCCAGCGTCTGCCGTGGTGATATACAGACCCATTGGGAGCGATGGCGATGTATTGATGCGAAGGCCAAGAGAGCCGCTGAGCTGGAACGTGGCGACGGCTACACCGGTGGCAACCAAGCCCGTGCGGCGAACCCTGCGGAGTCTATCCGACAGGCCAGCCGTCATGATCGATTGCTCCTTTCTGAAGATCCGGGATGGCAGGCTCCTCAGGCGTTGTACCCGCTGCTCCTTTTGCGGTGGCTCCGCGCAGCGCAGCGATCAAGAGACAGTTCCGGACAACGACTTCATGGACTAATCGCTGCACGCCGTCCCCCTTCGGGGTGAACTGGCGCTGCTCGATCGTCCCCTCGACGAAGATGTTGTCCCCTTTCTCAAAACTCGCCGCGACGCGGGAAAGGTCGCCGTAGAACGATAGGCTGTGCCAATTGGTGTGTTGTTGCGGTTTGCCTTCGCCGTCCTGGTATCGGTAGCTCTCCCCAAGGCGCACATTCGCGACAGGTGTTCCGGAAGGAAGATATCTGAGCGCGGGCTTGGTTGCGAGATAGCCAACGACTTCGAGACGATTCCTCTGCATGGCTATTGTTCTCCTTCTTCAACGTGTAGTTCTTCTATGAGATGGTGTTCGATGCCCGAGAACGGCTCGTTGTTTGGTAAGCGCGCGGGGGACGATACGAACTCGGGCTTGCTGACGAGGTTCCGGGTTCGATTGAGCGTGTGTTGCGGAACGGGTTTGCCATCCTCCAGAGTGATGAACCCAGTAGGCGGAGCTAGTTCAGCACGTGAATTCAGCGCCGGATCGAGGAAATACAGCATTTGGGTGCCGAGAATCGGATGATGGCCGCTAACGAAGACCAGCATCTGGCCGGGTGCCACGATGCGCTCCTGCGCGCCGTCGCCTCGTTTTTGCGGAGGCTTCAACCGCAGCACTTCGTCCGGTGTCATTAAAGGCCGCTCGATGTGGTCCACGCTGGCATTGATATGCGCCATCACCGGAGAGAGCCGGGAGCCGCTGAAGTTGTAGCTGGCCTTTTGCACGGTGGCCGTGCCTGTCATCTTGCTCAACAGTTCGGCAGTCTCGAACTGGTTGGGCGCGAAAGCGATGCGCACGTGACAGTTGGAAACGATACTTTCGTTGTTGCCGTACGCATCGACGATCTGCCGGATGTCCTGCGTGATCAGGTATGCTTTCAATCCATACCCGGCCATGTAGGAGAGCGCATCGGCGAAAACCTCCATTCGATTTAACGAGGGAAATTCGTCGATCAGCAAGAGCAGGCGATGCTTGTTACGCTTCTGCTCCGCGCCCTGGAAAACCATCTTCTCCGTTAGGCGATTGACCGTCATCGTGAACATCAGGCGGATGAGTGGTCGGAGACGAATTTTGTCGGAAGGTGGAACCACCAGGTAAAGCGATACCGGACGTTCGTGGTTTACCAAGTCGTCAATCGTGAAATCGCTCGCCGAAGTGTTCTTCGCTACGAGTGGATCGCTGTAGAGCGTTAGCGCGGTCTTGGCGGTAGAGAGGACGCCGCCGAAGTCGCGGTCTTCCTTATCGAGCATCTCCTGCACTTTCTCGCGAACGACGGGATGGGTGACTGTCCGATCGCCGGTCGGCATGCGCCAATCATGAGCATGTCCAGGATCGTGCTCGAAGTTCAGCAGTTCATCGAGTGTCTCGCGAAAACCAGAGCCTGGCCGCGTGAACCCGTGCGATAGGTCGGCGAGGCAGGCGACGCGCCCTTCGAGCGCCGCTTCATAGCAGACATGCAGGATCATCCCTGTCGTGATGGAAGCGGCGGCATCCTGCCAGTAGCGTTCCTGCGGGCTGTCTTCACCGGTACGGACAATCATGTTGGCGATGTTCTGGGCGTCGCTCACGTCACGTGGTGTGAACAGCCGCACTTCGCTCAGAGGATTGAATCGCGAACTGGCCTGCTCCTCGACCGGAGAAAACTTGAAGCAGAGATGGCCCTGGTGGCTGCGAAACCCTGCCGTCTTCGCCCAATTCTCACCTTTGATGTCATAGATCACGGCGCTCTCTTCCCAAGCCAAGAGCGACGGGATTACCAAACCAACGCCCTTGCCGCTCCGCGTGGGCGCGAAGGCGAGAACATGTTCAGGTCCGTGGTGCCGGAGGTAATTCAATCGGCGTCCGCCCTCAGGACACCAGCCGCCGACATAGACGCCGTGCTTTGTCGTGAGCAACCCGGTGTCGCGCACGTCGTCTTCATCGGCCCATCGCGCGGAACCATGCAGGTCCTCGGCATTTTCCGTGAGCCTGCGTGTTCGGCGGTTTGCCAAGACGAAGAAAATACCAATGCAGAGAAAACTCCCTGCGAAGACGATCATTTCTCCTTCGAAGAACGGCCGGCGAATCCGCTCATCTTGCGAAGTGCAATAGCGCCATCCCCATGGAATCCACGAGAAGGGCTGATAGATGCCGCCAGACTTCGCCCGTAGAATCGGCGCACCCAGCGCCGTCTGATATTGGAACCGGGCGGCGATGTACTGCGTGGCGACGAAGTTCACAACGACCAGCAGCAGGCATCCGAGCGCGGTTGCACGCCAGTTATACCCGCCGAGGTACCCAGGTTTGCGAGGAATACGGTAGAGTTCCGGCTGTTTCTTCCCCATGGCCGCACCTCCTCATCGTTCTCGGCCCTGCGCCTTAGCGCGCTCACGAAATTCGCGGACAGCGCCTTTGGAGTCAGAGTAATTGATGCGAACGCTTTCGCCAATTTGCGGCTGCCGATCAAGCATGTCCTTTGGATGCGCGATGCTGGTGCCGCCGGATTGACGTTGGATGATGTGATGCTCCGTTTCACCAATGATGGGACCGCGATAATTGCCGCTCTCGGTCTGCGCCGCGAGAGTCTTTGCGGAATCTCCGAGCACCTTCGCGGTGACCGACTTTGCCTCCGCGAGAGAATCAGTGCCGGGCGCGTCAACGGTACTCCGTCGATCCGTAGCCGTTTGCTTCGCGTGTACATTGACGGTACCGCTGCCTGGCTCGTAGCGCGCGGCGTACTCCGTGGACTCGCGCGCCGGAGCCGCATGTTCGTTCGCACTGAAGGCGGACTCCAGAATTGCTGGGTCGGCGGCGCCCAAGTCCGCGGCTGACTCCTTCTCCTCTACTCTTTCGCGGTCGTGGTGAATCTCCTCAGTTTCCTGCTCTAACATCGCGGTGCGCGAACTGCCGGAGGCTCCGGACGTGAGGACGGGTCCGTTGGCCAGATCCTCCTCACCGATAGACTTGTCACGCTCCAACGCCAAAACGAAATCGGTCGCTTTGGAGGCATCGTGCGCCGCGCGGAAGATTTCGTTTTTGTCCCGCTTCAATGCTCCAATCCAGGAGTTGACATAGGCGGCGTGTTGCTCGGGATCGTGCGGAATGCCACGTTGCGCGGCAAGGAAAACGCTCGCAAGCTCTGCTCGAAGTTCCTCCTTCGCATAGTTCACATCGCCGAAACGATAGGAATCGGTTAGCGTGGACCGATCTAGCCGGGACGGGTGACCGGTCCAATGAGCCAGCTCGTGCAGTGCGGTGCCATAGTATCCGGCGGCGTCCTTGAAGGCGTCCTTCGGTGGCAGGTGGATGCTGTCTTGAGAGCGCCTGTAGAATGCGCGATCCGCCTGGTCGTGCGCGATGTTCGCGCCCGAATTCTTCAGGATCTGCTCACCCGCCTGGACAGCTTCGAAAGTTGTGTGCTGCTTGGGCGTGTGCGGCGGAATCCGCTCGATCTGTTGAGCGTTGAATACAGTGTACACGCGGTGGATGAGCCGCGATTTCTCAATATCCGCGCCGTTGCCATTGGCAGTAGTAGCATTGCCGCCCCCATCCGATGGCGATGGCTGTGTCTTATCTGAAGCTACTTTGGTCTCCCAATATTCGATCTGGGTGCCTTTCTCACCCCGGCGAACCTGCCACCCGTTATCGGACGCCTGTTTGTACGTCATCCACCTCGGGTCTTCGTAGCCGCGTTGCAGGCCTGTGACCATCAGATGGATCGCGTTGCCGCCGCGATACGCTCTCTCGCTCGTGGGGTTAAACGGGATGCCCAACGAACTCGCTCCGGGTTCCCAAGGCTTCTGCCATGGAGCGACGCCGCGTTCCAGCATTCCTATAATGTTGTCGG
This sequence comes from Bryobacterales bacterium, assembly GCA_963710155.1. Lineage (GTDB taxonomy): Bacteria > Acidobacteriota > Terriglobia > Bryobacterales > Bryobacteraceae > Palsa-187. Next base: position 363,798 of record CAVPZQ010000016.1, read on the forward strand.
TTACCTCCTGGCGAAAGTCCCGAAGGGCTGGCTGGTCCGAGGTTCGATTTTCGGCGGGCAAGGAAGTCGTAGCCGCCATGGTGTCACCCCTCCCCATCCAATTCGGCGGCAGAAAAGTTCAGCTTGGGTTCTTCCGTCTCAAAGCCCGATCCGGCTAATGGTTCGCCACCGATCGCGTCAAGTGACACTGCTGGCAGATTGCGTTGAAGATCCTGTGAATTCTGCATTTTGTTTCCTTACCCGCAAAATACAATTTGGAGCTCTCATCTAGTAAGGAAATGGCGATGACTAATCGGGACGCGGAATCGACCACAGAAAGCAGATTCCGGAAGGGGCCAGGAATCGCGACGCAAACACCTTCAGTGCAATACCAGCTCACGCAGGATCGACTGGTTCGAGGCGTCACCGCGATTCGCGATGAACGATTCCTTTTTCGCCGAGCCGACACGTCTCCCGCAGGTCGAGATACTGCTGGTAGCACGGCGCACAGTGGATCACATGTTTCCAGTGCTCGTCCTCTTCGATGTCTGCGAAAAGGGCCGATCGGCTCGCGAGATTCCGTAGAACCTCGGTGCTGGGACAACCGCGCCTTTCTGGGCCTGGGTATGCAGCCTGCACTCCCTTTTGGTATTCACGTTGCAGGCGATTCCACTTCTGTTCCGGTGTTTCGCCGTTCATGTCCGCCAGCAATTATGGCATATGCCTGCCAGGATGCAAGGGCTTCTGTCCACGTTTCTGAGGAAAGTTTTGTTTGATCCACCGCCAGAATCGCTTCTTCACTGCCTCCGGCTTCGAATCAGCGAGCGCCGCGGCGATTTCCTCCCAGGTGTACCCCTGGCGCAACATTTTGAAGACCTCGCGAATCTCGTTACGATGGTCCATCTCGATCCGGCGTTCGACTAACTCGACAAGTAGCTCTCGTTCGTAAATCTCGTCGTAGCGCGTAGGATCAGGCAGTCCGTTTCTGTAAAGATCATGTTCAAGCGAGGCAAGCGCAAGGGGAATCGTGTGTCTGATGCGCCATTGCGAATCGCCCGCCGCCATATCGCGCGCCTCCCAAATGGCACGGGCCCACACGCGTCGCCACGGCCAGATTCCAGCGTCCTCGCCGTGGCGCGCCCATAATTTATGAACCACTAGCTCCGTGAGTTCCGAGACGCGCCGAACGTCACCAAGTCGGTTGCGTGCGAGGCTGCGAAGCTGATCTTGAATTGGAACTATTCCGTCTTCGAACCAGATGCGTGCGATGGGGTAACCTTGACGGTCAACGGAAGCGATACAGATCGGTACGATGGACCTCTGCTGGGGTTCGGGCAACTCTTCGTAATCGAACGGGATAATCACAACTCCCATACTGCTTATTGGTCCAGTGCTACGACGGCACTGGCGGGCTCGCGGAATCCAGTGGATTACAAGCGCACTCTGCCGATTAGACCGACCATCCTTTGATACATAGAATGAACCGGCCTTACTAAACAGTCCAATATTATTTTGTTTGAGCGCAATTCAGCGGACTTATCGCACTGTTTTCGAAGGCTGCCGAGAAAGAATGGCTTGGATATGTTGGGCGAACTCGGGAAACGAGATCTTCAGAGATTCACAGAGGCGGAACATCGTTCGTAGCGTTGGGCTCTGAATGCCCCGTTCAAGGAGGCTGATATAGGTCCGATCGAAGTCGCACTCGAAACCGAGCTGTTCCTGCGACAGACTAGCCTCCTGACGCAGTCTTCGCAGAGCTTGACCGAATGCCTTCTCCGGTCCGGAATCGGGTTGGATATGCCTGCCTCCTCTTTTCATCGGCAGGTCTATCGTGCTATTTTGTAGACTATAGTTCGACGGACTATAGTCCGAATATGGAAGGGACGATGATAGGAGAAGTCAATTCTTCAGACCAGGGTCAGATCCACCGGGCCGAGGATATCACCGATGCCGTCCACTGTCGGATGGTTTCTGATTCTGTCCGAGAGAGTCTGATGGCGCGAGGTTCTTTGAGCGAAGACGAGGATAACCTCATCCTGCGCAGCCTGTTTCCGAGCATGCAGAAAGAAGCATTCCTCCGATTCCTGGCAAGAGGTGAGCGCGGCGCAGTGATTTGTTCGGAGGATCGAATCGAGTATCTATCAGAACAGCTCTTAGCCGCGATGCTTCAGGCCCCGAATATGGAGTTGATAGCCGCAGTACGATCGTACGATCCGCTTCTCGAAGCTGTTGTCGTGATCACCAATGAGAACATCTCGAAGATCCTGATCGTTGGCAAAGGAAGCTTTCCGGAGGGCCTCGCCGTATGACATCGCATTTCCATCTCCAGCGTGCTCTACACGCGACGATTACGGCTTGCGTCGAAACCGTTCTTTCGCATAGGCGATGAATCGGCCCAAAATGTCTGACTGGTCATCCGGGTTGTACCCTAACGTGGTCTCGACAAAAAGCCCGTCATCTGGCATGTTCCGAACTACGACGTCAGGGCGACTTAACGATGTCGCGGAGCGCGGCAAAAGTGTAATTCCGAGTCCTTGAGCGACGAATTCCAAACTTTCTTGCAACGTCGTCACTTCCTGTTCGACGTGCGGCACAAATCCGCGCTCAGCACATGTCGCGAAGAACCGGTCGTAAAGTTGAGGATTGCAGGCGCGCGGCCACCAAATCAACGATTCCCCACGAAGGTTGCCTATCGAGACTAGATCTTGCGGTGCGAGCGGGTGGTCTCGGCTAAGTCCGATCACCAGCGGTTCTCGCCTTACGGTCTCCATTGTCAGGTCCGCGGTGACAATGGGCGCCATCAAGATAGCCGCGTTGAGCCGTCCAACCGTCAATTGGTCAACCTGTTCCGTATCGGTTAAGCCGTGGACTTCAATTCGTGTTTCAGGTTCTCTGCTTGCGAACTCTGAACGGATGGCAGAAACGACCGACAGGTCGACGAACCGCGAGTATCCCACGTGAAACGAGTTTGGCTCGCCACTCGCGGCTCGGAGGGCAGACGCTACGGCCCGGTCGTGATGCGAGACCAGCGTGCGAGCTATGGCCCGAAATGTCTTGCCGAAATCTGTTAGAGTTACGCCACGGCTGTCTCGCTCGAAGAGACTCTTACCGAGGACCGCTTCGAGTCTCCGAATGGCCTGACTCAGTGCCGGCTGTGACACGTGCAGGCTCCGTGCCGCCCGGTTGAAGTTGAGTTCCTCAACGACCGCCAAGAACTTCCTAAGGGAGTGTTGCTCAAAATCCATAACCGCAGTCGCGCAACCTGACTGTGTCGGGGATCGTCATTTCAGCCTTCCTTCAGCTTCCAGAGATGCGGCAAATCTCGAGGACTATCGGTCCGGCTTCGGCGACCGGATGATGTACCACGCGATTTATCGACAGCACATACACACCGAAGGCAACCGCGCTTCCAAAGGAATCCCACTGGAAGCAAGCCGCACAGACTCCTGAAGCGAACTTGCTGCTGTCAGGATTCCCAACCTCGTGTCAACATGTTGCCGCCACACGCTGCGGCACAGCCGAGTTCGCTGCGGCTGGAGGAGGCAGCGTGCGCGTCATGCCGACGAAGAACTTGCAAACTGATTTCCTGCCTCAGTCTTGAATCAGACTTTCTACCAGCTGCAACTTTCGTCAGGCCGGTTGCACGACAGAGGTTTAGCAACCCGTGCTAGCAAGGAGAGGAGTTCAGTGTGGTGCGTTAACTGCGTAGTAGTCCCCGAGCGGAAATGAACCGAAATCACATCTGGGCGCACCGGGCGCTAGTAAGCGGCAAATTCATCCTGCTGGCCGCGCTCAGTCGCCTGTTCGCTCAGTCTCAACCCATCTCGCCCGATCGCCCGTGGCATTCGCCCGAGGGACACCAAGTCATCAGCGCAGTGTCTTTATTTAGGGTCATTGCGCATCGGGCCTGATCGAGTCTATTCGCTGGCCGAGTTGATCGACCTGGCGGAAGCGCACAACCCTGAAACACGAGTGGTCTGGGAGAGTGCGCGTGCGCAAAGAGCCGCAGTCGCGATCGCTCGCAGCGAGTTATTTCCGACGCTCTCTGGTGTTGCGCTAGCAGTTGTCGATTGGGAGGAAGCCGCCTTGGGTTTCTTAGCCTGGGTCGGGGAATACGGTGCAACGATCGTTTCCGGCCTTCGCCGCCAGCCACGCGGATGGGTTCGAGGCGCGCGTTGGCTCTTTTGGGAGAGTGTCCCCAAAAATCCTCCCCCCTGCTCGCCTCGTCGTAGGGGAGAGGGCCGTTAAAGTTCATGCTTCTAATAACTTTCGCGTATGGCTGATGGCCATCTGTCAAGCCCAAGCCTCCGGGCGCGCTACCCGCGGCCTTGATCGACCCCGCTCAGCCGCGCCCACTGAAAACCCGGATGAGCCTTAAAAGCTTTTGAACTGTACCTCAAAAGGCGCAATCCAAACTCAGTCCATCAAGGCAATCTTTTATGCCCCTATTTCGGGTTTCGAGAAAACGCAACCGGTAGTAAAATTTGTGATGGTGCCCAGTTACTGCCATCACCGGCGATCGTCGATGGAGCGCCCTGAAGCTTGAGGACATTCGTCATGGAACCTTCATATCTTCAACCTCTCCGCCATGATGACGAGTTCATCCTGTATCGGGGTCGGTGCCCGGTCCAGCCCGATTCACTGCCAGTTCTCCTGCTTGCCCCTACTTCCGCCCGCCCGCCGCTAGAAACCCTGAGGAAGATAGAGCATGAGTACTCGTTGAGGGAGGAACTGGATTCGGCCTGGGCCGTTCGGCCGGTGGCCGTCTCCGAGCAAAGCGGGCGGACAACGCTTGTGCTTGAAGACCCGGGCGGCGAAACTCTCGATCAATCCCTTTCAGTTCCACTGGGGATGCCGAGGTTCTTGCGCGTCGCCGTCGGTATTGCAACGGCACTGAGCGGGGTCCACAAGAAGGGGCTGATTCACAAAGACGTAAAGCCGGCCAATATTCTGGTCAATTCCGCGACGGGTGAGACCCGGCTGATGGGCTTTGGGATTGCCTCACGTCTTCCCCGTGAGCGCCAGACTCCCGAACCTCCCGAGTTCATCGCCGGAACACTCCCCTACATGGCCCCGGAACAGACGGGCCGGATGAATCGCTCGATCGATGCGCGGAGCGACCTCTATGCTCTCGGCGTGACGCTTTACGAGATCCTGACCGGGAGTCTCCCCTTTTCTGTTACCGATCCGATGGAGTTGGTGCACTGCCATATCGCACGACAACCGGTGCCGCCAGGTGAGCGGTTGAAGGGTATTCCGGGCGCAGTTTCGGCAATCATCATGAAGCTGCTCGCCAAGACGGCTGAGGAGCGCTACCAGACAGCAGCTGGAGCTGCGCGCGATCTTCGGCGCTGTTTTGATGAATTTGAATCGAGGGGCCGGATCGATGAGTTTCGGCTTGGGGAACAGGACATACCAGACCGGCTGCTGATTCCCGAAACATTGTACGGGCGAGAATCGGAAATCAACGCCTTGCTCGCTAGCTTCGACCGCGCTGTAGCCGGCGGCAGACCGGAACTGGTTCTTGTTTCCGGTTACGTGGGTGTCGGCAAGTCTTCGGTCGTCAATGAACTTCATAAGCGACTTGCTCCATCCCGCGGCCTTTTTGCATCAGGCAAGTTCGACCAGTTTAAGCCGGACGTCCCCTATGCCACATTGGCCCAGGCATTTCTGGGCCTCCTCCGTCCAGTTCTGACCAAGAGCGAGGCAGAGCTCTGCAAATGGCGCGGCGCCCTTTGCGAGGCATTAAATCCGAACGGACAGCTGATCGTAGATCTGGTTCCCGAACTCGAGCTAATCATCGGAAAGCAGCCGCCCGTCCCGGCAGTCCTTCCGCAAGACGTGCAAGTGCGTTTTCAGCTGGTCGTACGGCGATTCGTCAGCGTATTCGCACGGCCGGAGCATCCGCTGGTCCTGTTTCTTGACGATTTGCAGTGGCTCGACACGGCGACGATGGATCTGCTGCAGGATTTCCTCACCCAGTCGGATGTGCAGCATTTATTGTTGATCGGTGCCTATCGCGATAATGAAATCACTCCCGCCCATCCCCTGATACGCAAGCTAGAGGCGATCCAACGTGTGGGAGGCACAGTCCATGAAATTAGTCTTTCTCCGTTGACTCTTGGAGACCTCCAACAGTTGGTTGCGGATTCCCTTCACTGCGAGCCGGAGCCAGTTGCTTCATTGGTGAACTTGATTCACGAGAAGACGGCCGGAAATCCGTTTTTTGCAATTCAGTTTATTTCGAGCCTGGGGGACGAGGGATTGCTCAGATTCAATCACGACAAAGGGCGGTGGTCCTGGGACCTTGGAGACATACACGCCAAGGGCTACACCGACAATGTAGTGGACCTCATGGTGGGGAAGTTGAGCCGTCTGCCCATCGAGACTCAGAGTGCGCTACAGCAGTTTGCCTACCTTGGCAATAGTGCGACTTTGACTCAGCTACAGTTGGTTTCCGACGCCTCGACTGAGCAGATTCACGCCCAACTTTGGGATGCAATACGCGCGGGCATGATCATTTACTCGGGTGATTATTACAGGTTCGCGCACGACCGTGTGCAGGAAGCAGCCTATTCTTTGATCCCGGAAGAGTTGCGCTCCGAGACACACCTTCGAATAGGGAGGATGCTCACGGCACACACTTCTCCGGCGGACCGAGAGGAGAGAATTTTTGAGATCGTCAGTCAGTTCAATCGCGCATCTCACGTAATCGCCTCAGTTGAGGAGCGCTTGCTAGTCGCAGAGCTGAATCTAGTTGCTGGTAGACGCGCGAAGAGCTCGACGGCGTACGCTTTGGCACACAAATTCCTCGCCGCGGGCCGCGCCATGCTGACGGAGGCCAGTTGGGAAGAACATTACGAGCTAATCTTCTCTATCGAGAGTCTCATGGCGGAGTGCGAATTGCTGACCGCAGACATGGAAGAAGCCGAAAAACGGCTCTTGATGCTAGCCGCGCGTGCGAATAGCGCTCGCGATTTAGCGCTTGTCACACGCTCGCAGCTCACACTACACGCGGCGCTGGATCGGCTCGATCGAGGCATAGAAATATGCCTTGAATATCTTCGGCGTGACGGGATGACTTGGTCGGCTCATCCGACCAGCGACGAGGTACAGCGCGAGTATGATCGCATTTGGTTACTGCTCGGGGACCGGCAGATAGAGCACCTCGTTAATGAGCCCTTGGTCACCGATCCCGATATCCTCGATATTCTCGAGGTCTTGACCGACCTTATTACGCCTGCAGTATTCTTCGATCGGGATCTGTGCGCACTCGTCATTTGCCATGTGGTCAACCTTAGTCTCGAATACGGCATTAGCGACGCATCGTGCTTTGCCTATGTATGGTTTGGAATCATAGCCGGACCCCGCTTCGGTAAGTACGAAGAGGCGGTTCAATTTGGTCAACTCGGCTACGACTTGTTGGGGAAACGAGGCCTGAGGCGTTATGAGGCTCGCACTTGTATGTGTTTCGGAAGCGTAGTTGTCCCCTGGTCGAATCATGCGCGGTGCGGCCGCCACCTGGTACGTCATGCCTTCGATGTCGCTTACAAGATGGGAGATTTTACATACGCGGCATATAGCTTCACGCAGTCGGTCACGAATTTTCTGGTTGTGGGGGACCCCTTGGCTGAGGTGCAAACGGAAGCAGAGAAAGGAATCGAGTTTGCTAAGGGCGCGCGCCTCGGACTTGTTGTCGATATCATAACGTCGGACCTCCAACTGATTCGGACGCTCCGGGGATTGACGAATACATTTGGTTCGTTCAACGATAAAGACTTCGATGAGGATGAGTTTGAGCGACATTTGGCAAGTAATCCGGCTTTAGCAGATCCTGGATTTGGCTACTGGACGCTTAAGGCGGAAGCACGGTTCTTTGCAGGCGACTATACTTCCGCCGTCGATGCCTCGTTGAGGGCGAAACAATTGCTTTGGGCAGCACCATCCCTGCTTGAGCCGGCAGCGTTCCGATTCTATAGTGCGCTTTCCCATGCAGCATCTTGGGATGGTGCCTCCCCGTCCGAGAGAATAGGGCATGCTGAAGCTCTGATTGCTCACCATCGGCAGCTCGACATATTAGCGGATCGTTGTCCGGATAATTTCGACGATCGTGCCGCGCTGGTAGGCGCAGAGATCGCACGAATAGAGGGCCGCGATTTCGATGCAATGCGTCTGTACGAACGGGCAATCCGCTCAGCGCAGGTCGGCGGCTTTGTCCATAATGAGGCACTCGCCAACGAAATCGCCGCGCGCTTCTACGTGGCAAGGGGTTTTCCCAAAATCGCGGACGCGTACTTACGGGATGCCCGTTACCGCTATGCCCTTTGGGGAGCCGACGGCAAGGTAAAGCAGCTGGATAAGCTATATCCGCACATTAAAGAGGATCGACCGGCTCCAGGCCGCGCGAACTCGATCGTGGCCCAGGTCGAACTCCTCGACCTCGCAACTATTGTCAAGGCTTCACAGGCGGTATCGGGGGAGATAGTTCCGGAAAAGCTGATCGACACGCTGATGCGCGCGGCGATCGAACACGCGGGCGCCGAACGAGGTCTCCTGATTCTTCCAGGAACTGATGAGCCGCAGATCGAGGCCGAGGCCACGACCAGTGGAGATGATGTCCTCGTGCATCTGCGAGACGCCTCCTCCGCGGCACCCGCGCTGCCGAAGTCGATCGTCCGCTACGTCATGCGCACTCAGGAGAACGTAATTCTGGAGGATGCATCATCCGAAAACCCGTTTTCCGCTGATCCGTACATCGTGCAGCATCATGCCCGTTCCATGCTCTGTTTGCCGTTGATTAACCAAGCCAAATTTGCCGGTGTTCTATACCTTGAGAACAATCTGACGCCCCAGGTCTTCACACCCGACCGTATTACGGTGCTGAAAATCCTCGCGTCTCAAGCGGCGATCTCCCTCGAGAATACCCGACTCTATCGCGATCTCGAAAACCGTGAAGCGAGGATCCGCCGGTTGGTCGACGCCAACATTATCGGAATCGTCACCTGGAATGTCGACGGGGCGATCGTTGGGTCAAACGAAGCGTTTCTCCACATGGTGCAATACAGCCGCGAAGACGTGGCTGCGGGCCGCACAAGTTGGAGGGACATGACACCAGCAGAATGGCATGAGAGCGATGAGCGCGCTTTGGCAAAACTGGGGCAGACCGGAATCGTGGAGCCCTATGAAAAGGAGTTGTGTCGGAAAGATGGCAGCCGCGTGCCCATACTGATGGCCGCCGCGCTGTTCGAAGAAGGTGGAAAAGAGGGCGTTGCGTTCGCGCTCGATTTGAGCGCGCAAAAGCGCGCCGATGAAGCCTTACGACGCAGTGAGTCCTACTTGACTGAGGCGCAGAGACTAACACACTCGGGTACTTGGGCCTTTAGTCCCTCAAACCCTGACAACAGCTATTGGAGCTCGGAATACTATCGGATCTATGGACTTGATCCGACCAAGGACGCCGCCCGGAACTCGACTGCCCTCGAACGAATTCACCCTGACGATCGCGCCCGGCGCAGCCACAAATTTGAGGAAGCACTCATCACCAAAGAGGACTTCGAAGATGACTTTCGGATTGTACTACCAGATGGAACGGAGAAACACCTTCACATGGTGGCTCATCCGATAGTCGATCAATCGGGTCAGGTTGTGGAGCTCGTCGGAACATCCATGGATGTGACAGAGCAGTATCAAAACAGAGTCGCCCTGGAAAAGGCCTTCCAGGAGATCCAACTTCTAAAAGACCAGCTCTACAAAGAAAACCTGGCACTCCGGGACGAGGTGGATCGGGCCTCGATGTTCGAGGAAATCGTTGGTGCTTCGAAGCCGCTCAAGACCGTTCTTTCCCGCATCGCCAAGGTCGCTTCCACCGACTCCACCGTTATCATTACCGGAGAAACTGGCACGGGCAAGGAACTTATCGCGCGCGCGATTCACAAACGATCCCAGAGGTCTGGGCGCGCCTTCGTCAGTGTGAACTGTGCAGCGCTTGCGCCAACGCTGATTTCCTCAGAGTTGTTCGGTCATGAAAAAGGGGCCTTCACGGGAGCCACGCAAAGACGGTTGGGCCGTTTTGAACTTGCCGACGGCGGAACGATTTTCTTGGATGAAGTGGGCGAACTCTTGCCCGACACACAAGTGGCACTATTGAGAGTGCTACAGGAGCGGGAATTTGAGCGAGTCGGAGGTGGCCAAACGATTCACGTCGACGTCCGGGTGATCGCTGCCACCAATCGTGACTTGAAAGCGGCCATTGAGAGCGGAGCCCTTCGCCAGGATCTGTTTTATCGGCTGAATGTGTTTCCCATAGCGCTGCCGCCTCTGCGAGAGCGGAAGGACGACATCCTGATGCTGGTCGAATATTTCGTACAAAGATACGCCAGCCGAGCGGGCAAGAACATCCGTACGATCGACAAGAGGACTCTGGATCTGTTCCAGTCCTATGAATGGCCGGGCAACATACGCGAGCTGCAGAACGTCGTTGAAAGGTCCGTGATTCTGACTTCGGGTGACGTTCTCTCCGTTGATGAATTGTGGCTTTCCCAAGAGATTTCTCGGCCGGAGCTCCGGGTTGAAGTATCGGCGTCGTTCAAGCGTGAAGGTGAGACATGGAACGAAAAGGAGCTTGTCGAAGCAGCTCTGGCTCAAAGCAGAGGCCGCATTTCTGGAGCTTCTGGCGCGGCGACCAAGCTTGGAATTCCGCCATCAACTCTTGACCGCAAGATTAAAGCCTTAAAAATCAATAAAAACCAGTTTAAGTTCGGCTGACGCCAACCCAGAGTCACCAGACTCACCAAAATCACCGGATTCCCCAAATCCACCGTGTTTTCACCGCTTCGCCATTGTCTTATGGCCTGTTCCCTTTTATTTTCAGTGGGTTGCTAGTGGCGGAAAACTTGCCTTTCAGTGTCCACTGTAGAGATGACACGGACTCGACCCAGAACTTGGGGCGCGGCGTAATTTCGGCGAGGTTGGCCAGGTAAGACGCATTGGCTATCTCCCCAGGGCCTTCGTGACAACGCGGAGGAATAAGAAAGGTCAAAGCGAATCTACAATGAGCTGTAGAATCGACCGAGTCGTTGAGGGCAACCTTATCGTGTTGTCCATAAGTGGGACGATTACAGGGCAACATGTGGGCACGCTCCGAGGTGTCCTGCAACAAGAATCCGCCGCAGTAGCTATCGATCTCAAGAACGTCTCTCTCGTTGACGGAGATGGCGTCCAACTCCTTGCGCTGAGCGAGGACAGTGGAATGGAGCTCAGGAATTGTCCGGCTTATGTCCGCGAATGGCTTACCAGAGAGCGCACGGAGAGTGAAGCGAGCCAGTCGGAGCAAGCGACAGAAGGAAATGATGACCCTGAGGACTTCTGACGCGATCAGCCGCCCTTTGCCCTCATTGGGCCTGAAATAGTTGACGGGAGAAGAAGGATGGCACTTTGTGAACTCATTGGATCTAGCCACAGCTTCGCGGCTGTTCTTGAACACGTCACGACAGTAGCACCAACGGATTGCACCGTGTTGATCCGAGGCGAGACGGGCACGGGTAAGGAAGTGATTGCACGAGCCATTCACGATGCCAGCCCGCGCCGGCAACGGAGGTTCGTAGCAATTAACTGCGCAGCGATTCCTGCCGCGCTGCTGGAGAGCGAGTTGTTCGGGCATGAGCGAGGGGCTTTCACCGGAGCGGTTACCCAAAGAACAGGACGCTTCCAGGCTGCCGATCGGGGCACGCTCTTCCTCGACGAAATTGGTGAATTGCCAATCGAACTTCAGCCCAAACTCCTGCGCGCGCTTCAAGAGCGGGCCTTCGAGCGAGTCGGGAGTTCGCTAACCACACGAGTCGATGTCCGGATCGTAGCTGCGACCAATCAGGATCTCTGGCGCATGGTCAAGCAACACCAATTTCGGGCTGATCTTTACTATCGACTGAACGTATTTCCTATCGCCGTTCCGCCGTTGCGAGAACGCGGACAAGATATTCGCTTGCTTGTGGCTCACTTCCTTCGGCTATTCGCCGAACGCCAGGGCAAGTCGATCGACCGCATCCCTGCGGATGTGATGGCCGCGGTTGAGCGGTATAGCTGGCCAGGTAATATCAGGGAACTGCAGAATTTCATAGAGCGCTCGGTGCTTTTATCGAGGGGTACAGAGCTCCAAGTTCCTGTGGCAGAGCTTGAGAACACAGGGAAGCTGATCGCCGGCCGGCAAACGCTTGCCGATGCAAATAGAGCGCACATCATAGCGACGCTTCGTAAAACCAACTGGGTCGTTGGCGGCCGGAATGGCGCTGCGACGAGGCTAGGAGTGAACAGAACGACCCTTATTGCAAAAATGAGGAAACTTGGAATCTTCCGAGACACACCCGAACAGCGCATCGGGGATTTGGATTCAAATGGACAGGCGCCGGTGAGTTGGTCGTGCGACTCAACGTTTTAGAAGCCGCGTTAAGTGCGAGAAACCGGGACTTCTGGAGCCGCATGTCGCGAGACAGCGCTGAACGCGTTGCAGCAACTGCCAGGATAATGTCGAGGCGCTTCGCATTCTCGAAAACCTACACCCGCTTGTTTGACGAAGGAGTGTTTTCAGTTTAATGCGCGTCGCTTTAGCTTTTATCCTGTCGTCTTTCGTCGGCGCAATACCGGCAGCGCATGCGCAGGCACAAACCGCAGGTGAGATTGCCGGACGAATTTTAGACCCATCCAGGGCGGCCATTCCCAATGCAGCCGTTACGGCTACGAACAGCGCGACCGGCGCCGTTCGCAAGGCACAAACGGATAGCCAGGGACGCTACGCATTAACGAACCTTACCGTAGGGACATACAGCATCACTGTGGAACACGAGGGCTTCCAGCAGTTAAAGCAAATGGGCGTCATGTTGAACGTGGCGACGACCGTCACGTTGAATTTAACGCTTACGGTGGGCTCCGTGAAGCAGAAGGTGGTCGTTACATCCGAGGCGCCCATCATTGACAAAGCTGACGCCAGTACTGGCACGGTCCTCAACAATCAGGAAGTCGGCGAGCTGCCGATCAACGGACGCGACTACGCCCGTTTCAGCTTGCTTACTCCTGGAGCCATTTTCCGTAGCAACTTCATCGCGGACCTCACCTTCAATGGCCTGCACTCCGTTCACAACCAGTTCTCGATCGACGGCATTGACGCCTCGCGCGTCGACCAGGCGTACATGGCGAACGGCTTCGAGCGCGGCGCGCGATTGCTTACCGGCAGTCTGGATACGATCGAGCAATTCAACGTGCAGACCAGCGACTATAGCGCGGAATACGGACGCGCGGCAGGGTCCTACATCAATATCGCTACCAAATCCGGAACCAACGATTTCCATGGCGCGGCGTACGACTACTTCCGTAACAACATTCTCGATGCGCGGAACTTCTTCGCAACCACCGGCCCTGCGCCGGAATTCCGCTTTAATGATTTTGGCGGGAATATTGGCGGCCCAATCCGCAAGGAAAAGACCTTCTTCTTCCTAAACTACGAAGGATCGCGCCAACGCGTCGGCATCACCGGCTCGGGCACGGTTCCGAGCGCGCTCGAGCGCAGCGAAGTCGAGGGCGCTTCTCCGCAACTCACGCCGATTCTGAATCTGTTTCCCATCGGCACCTCTGCTGGTCCGGATCAGTTCACCGACAACTACACGACTACGCAGGTGTTAGATGTTCGTGAAGACACCGCCTCCATCCGCCTCGATCAGGCATTCAGCAGTCACGATTCCGCATTCGTGCGCGTCAATGTTGGCGACTCCGACGTCCATGGGCCGCTCTTTGGTGTTTATCCGTCTTCCTTGGGCGTGGACGATCACCAGATCGTTCCCGTGCGCACAACGAATGTTGCCGTTCACGAGGAGCACGTCTTCAGCGGGAGCCTGGTGAATGACTTCCTCGTCGGCATGCAGCGCTGGGGCAGCCAGATCAATGAGGCGGAACCCTTGCCCCGGACCACTGTGGTTGGGTACAGCGTCATCCCCGGAACGTTGGGCAACTCCCTCGCGAACAACACGAGCTTCCAGTTCGGCGATACCATGAGCAAAGTGAAAGGCCGCCATGTTCTGACTTGGGGTGGGACCGTTTACCGCATCTGGGTCAACGCTAACAGCACCGCCATGCCAACGATGCAGTTCAACTCACCGCAGAATTTGGTCAACGACCAGCTTTCGACTGTCACCATCGTGAACGGCACTCCCGGCAACGGGGTGCGCGCGACGCAAATCGGTCTTTTCGTCAACGACAAGTTCCAGGTGCTGCCGACTCTGTCCGTGGACCTCGGTCTCCGCTACGACATTGAAACCGTTCCTCACGACTCGCGCTACGCCACTCGGCCCTACGACACGCGGACCGGCACACTCGGGCCTCCAGGCGATCCGTACTTCGCGATCAACAATAAAGACTTCGGTCCGCGTCTGGGCATCGCCTGGTCGCCAACGCAACGCCTCGTGATCCGCAGCGGCTATGGAATTTACTTTCAGGATTATCCCGTGGGGTTCGGCTCGTACTTTGTTCCCGGAAACACCGTGCCGGGGAACGTCACGCTCTTACAGCAGCAGATTCCGAACCTTACCTATCCCTATACCCTGTATACCCCGTTCCTGTCGCAGGCAGCCACGCTTCCGCCGCCGAACGTGAACGGCTTCCCGTGGCATAACCCGGACGCCTACTCGAATCAGTGGAACCTGAGTGTCGCAGATCAGTTCTCGCAGAATATGTCATTCCAGGTCGCTTACGTAGGCAACCATGCCGTGAATTTGCAGCGGCAAGAGGGCATCAACTACTTCGATCCAACGATCGGTGCTCGTCCGAACCCGAGCTTCGGCAACATCACCCTCCAAACGGACTCGGGCTTCAGCTCTTATAACGCTCTACAGCTCTCCTTTATTCGCCGTGCGGGCAAGATTGGTTTGAGCTTCCAGGCAAACTACAGTTTCGGCCACGCGATTGACGATGTGGAAGATCCGGGGATTTTCGCTTCCGACCCTCAGAACCCCAACAACATAAAAGCCGAGAGAGGCAACAGTTCCGGTGACGTCCGCCAGAATTTTACCTTCAACCTCCTCTATGGCGTGCCGCTCGGTGAGGGCCATAGGTTCCTTAGCTCGGGCTTCGGCGGCAAGCTGTTCACGGGCTGGAGGGTCTCGGCGCTCGGAATTTTGCGCACAGGCGTCGCCGATACCGTCTACATCGGGACGAACACCTTCGGGAACGGGGATTTCATCAACCAGCGGCCCAATTGTGTGGCTGGCGTTGACCCCTATGCCAGGCCACAGACCACCACCGACTGGCTCAACCCGGCGGCGTTCTCCATGCCGGCCGCGGGGACGTTTGGCAATTGCGGCCGCAATACCATCTACGGACCGAATTTTCGCAATGTAGATTTCTCCGTGCTCAAGGAGACAAAACTCGGTGGATCGCGTAACATCGAGTTCCGCGCCGAATTCTTCAATATCTTTAACCATCCGGCATTCGCACAGCCGGACACCACGTTCGGCACCCCGGGTTTCGGAGAAATCTTCAACACTCTCGGAAGAACCTTGGGTGCGGGCACTTCACGCCAGATTCAGTTTGCGCTGAGGTTCAGCTTCTGATTCGGAATTGGAGAACGACAAGAATTCAAAGAGCCACAGTTTTGAGTCTGCGGTCCTGATGCGTTTTCAACCGTCAAGACCTAACATAAATGGCCGACGGTATATGCAGTTATATATTCTTTGGGAGTAATACACACCTGTACCTGAAAAGGGTAATCGGGCTGAAATTGGTTGCCTCTGATGCGAGCGTTCGAGAAAGCACGGGTTAGAATCGCGGCTTTCGCCGTCGTCGCGTTAAGCCTGCCACTCTTCTGTCCTTACGCACTTGCATTAGCCCCTTCACTCGATGTGAGTCAATACGCTCACACGGCGTGGCTGGTTCGCGATGGATTCACCCAGGGTTCCATCAGTTCTATTGCGCAGACGCGAGACGGTTACATCTGGCTGGGCACGGGCTTCGGGTTGTTTCGGTTCGACGGTGTTCGCCCCGAGCACTGGCAGCCACCGCAGAATGGCGAACAACTTCCCAGCAATTTTGTGGTGTGTC
Organism: Bryobacterales bacterium; assembly: GCA_963710155.1. GTDB lineage: Bacteria > Acidobacteriota > Terriglobia > Bryobacterales > Bryobacteraceae > Palsa-187. The sequence continues at coordinate 379,857 of CAVPZQ010000016.1, forward strand.
TCCGCGTCGCCCGTGACGGTACTCTCTGGATCGGCACAATGAAAGGTTTGGCAAGTTGGAAGGACGGAAGACTCACTCGGTACCCGGACCTTGCTGGCTTTGAGATCGATTCTATCCTGGAGGATCACAAGGGAACGGTTTGGGTCGGCAACTACTCGTACGCACCTCCGGGAAAGCTCTGCGCCATCTATGGAACAGATGTCCATTGCTATGGACTGGACGGTGCACTCGGTAACGGAGTGCTTGGCCTATTCGAAGATAGCAATAATGTTCTCTGGGTAGTGGGGCGCGATCGAGTTTGGCAATGGAAGCCCGGTCCACCTAGGTTCTATCCCATTCCATTTGGGACATACGCGGCAGAAGAGTTGGGTGAGGACCCGAATGGAACCCTTTTGATTCCTTTGCCAGGCAGGCTCGCGCGATTTGGCCAGGGAAAATTGGAAACGCAGCATCCGTACCCCGCTCCGGCAAACAATGTTGATGGGTTGAGACTTCTCCGGGACCGCGAGGGTAGCGTCTGGATTGGAACCGTGGGAGCAGGTATTGTGCACCTCCATAATGGACGCGCCGATGTGTTTTCGCGGACTGATGGACTTTCTGGCCAGGACGTTAGGTGGCTCTTCGAAGATCGCGAAGGCGATGTTTGGGTTGCCACCTCGGGAGGGCTCGATTGTTTTCGCAACTATGCAGTTGCGACGTACTCCGAAGATCAGGGCTTGGGAACTCCCCCCGGAAGTGGTTCTGTGGCGGCGGACAAAGACGGAACGATATGGATAGGCACCAATGACGGTTTGAAGATGTGGCGTCATGACGCAGTAACGATCTATGGCAGAGCCAACGATGACAAATCGCGATCAACCACAGTCTGGTCACCATTGCGCTACGTGGCTAATAGTGGGCTACGTGACCATGTATTCGTCACTGTTTTTGCGGACAATGCTGGCCGGATCTTGGTATCGACGCCGAACGCGTTCGGGTACATGGAGAATGGTCGCTTTGTGTCCATAAGGAGCATTCCGGGGGGGATTGCATCTTCCGTTGCCGAGGACAGACAAGGAAATCTCTGGATTGCGAACCAAGACAAAGGCCTCCTGCGATTGTCGAAGGACGGAACTGTGCAGCAATTTTCCTGGGCCAGCATCGGGCACAAAGATGGTGCACAGTCATTGGCGGCTGATCGCTCGACTGGGGGACTGTGGCTTGGATTTAGTGATGGTGGAGTCGCGTATTTTCGGGACGGCCGGATCAAAGAGAAGTACGGACGCGCAGAGGGGCTCGGAAGTGGTAGGATCAGCGCGCTCCATGTCGAGGCCGACGATACCGTCTGGGCAGCAACGGAGAGTGGCTTAAGCCGGATCAAGGATGGCAAGGTACTGACCCTGACCAGCAAGAATGGCCTGCCGTGCGATGGGATTCATTGGATCACAGAAGACGAGAACCACTCGTTCTGGTTTTACATGAGCTGCGGTCTGGTTCGCGCAGCGCGCACCGAGTTAGATGCATGGGCCATCGATTCTCAACGGAAGGTCAAAATAGCAGTCTTTGACAGCTCCGACGGAGTGCCCAATACACCCATCGGGTTTATCCAAGGCTCCCACATGACCAGGTCCTCCGACGGGAAAATATGGTTCGTAGGATTCTTTGGGGGCGCAAGCGCAATTGACCCGCAGCATCTCCCTAGTAACAAGCTTATGCCACCGGTATACATCAATCGAATCACCGCAAACGGCACAACGTACGATGCGACCAACGGATTGCGGCTTGCCCCACGCATCCGCGACTTGAAGATCGATTACACGGCGGTCAGTTTTGTCGCGCCGGAGAAAGTTCATTTCCGTTACCGGCTCGAAGGACAGGATCGCAACTGGCGGGAGGGCGCCAACGACCGCGAGGCGCAATACTCAAATCTCGCGCCTGGAGCTTACGTCTTTCGTGTGATCGCTTGCAACAACAGCGGCGTGTGGAACGAGGCTGGCGCAACTCTGGAGTTCAGCGTCGCCCCAGCGTGGTTTCAGACTGATTGGTTTTACGTTTCGTGTGTTTTGGCGGGTACCCTGACAGTGTGCACGATCTACTGGATCCGAATGCGCCAGGTTGCCGGCAGCCTACGCGCGCGTTTCGATGAACGGCTGTCGGAGCGTACGCGCATCGCCCGTGACTTGCATGATACGCTGCTGCAGAGCTTTCAAGCTTCCCTGATCCAAATGCAAAGGGCTCGAAACCATTTTTCTCGCAGCACCGAAGAGGCGATTCGAACTCTCGATAACGCTATCGGCAGCACTGAGCATGCCATTGTTGAGGGCCGGGAGGCGATTCAGGATCTCCGGCTGACGGTCATTCCTCAGAGCCATTTGGAGGATCTGCTGACCCTCGCCGGGCAGGAACTGGCAAAGGCGCTGGATTCTAACGGCGCTCCGCCAATATTCCGTGTGACGGTGGAAGGGCCGCACCGGAGTTTGTCGCCCATCCTTCAAGACGAGGTCTACAGGATCGGGCGCGAGGTGCTGCGAAATGCCTTCCAGCACTCCCAAGCGAGCCGCATTGAAGCCGAAGTCCGGTACGATAAGCGGAAGCTTCGCTTGAGGATTCGCGACGATGGTAAAGGCATCGATCAGAAGGTTATGGCGGAAGGAGCGAGGGCCGGGCACTGGGGCTTGCCGGGAGCTCGGGAGCGCGCGACAAGGATCGGAGCGCGATTGGATTTCTGGAGTGAAGCTGGAGCGGGTACGGAAGTCGAGTTGTCGGTGCCGGCCTCAGTGGCGTATGCGAAGCCTCAGGCTCAACGGCGATTCGGGTTTTTCCGAAAGAAGGACGTTCTGTGAGCAATTCCAGGCTGATTCGAATCCTGGCCGCGGACGATCATGCGCTGCTGCGGAACGGCATCGCCGGGCTGGTCAACGATGAACCGGACATGAAGATGGTCGCGGAGGCCGCGACCGGAGTCGAGGCAATCAAGCAATTCAAGCAGTATCATCCGGACATTACATTGATGGACCTGCAAATGCCCGAAATGAGTGGCATTGAGGCCATTATCGAAATTCGCAGCGAGTTTCCGGAGGCTCGAATTATCGTCCTAACCACGTATACGGGCGATGTCCAGGTCACTCGGGCTCTGAAAGCTGGCGTGCGGGGCTACCTGCTGAAGGCTCGGGTCAATCGCGAGTTGGTGGATGTCATCCGGGCGGTTTACTCCGGGCAAAAGCGAATCCCGCCTGAGATAGCGGCGGAACTCGCCGAGCATGCCGGGGAAGGAGATCTGAGCGCTCGGGAACTTGAGGTTCTAGGACTCATCGCACGCGGAAACGCCAATAAAGAAATCGCTGCCCGACTGGACATAACCGAAGAGACCGTGAAAAGCCACATCAGGAGAATCCTGGACAAGCTCAGCGCGAACGACCGCACGCATGCGGTCACGATCGCGCTGAAGCGCGGGATTATCGACTTCTAAAATCCCTCAAAAGGCTAATCGCGAACTCCCTCTGTTGAACGTTTCGTTTCTGCTGCGGTTCTCGTAGGCTGGTTAGGGAATATTGTGCAACGACTGTTTTCGACCTTCGCCGACGGCTGGCCAGGTGGAGGTCTTTTCACACAACGGCTACTCTTAGGAGCTGCGCTGCTTTATTCTTGCGGCGGTTGCCTGAGTGCAAAGCCGGTTTGCGGGACCCTGGTGCCCCATAGTATCGGAGCGCTTGCCGGAATTTTACTAGTGGCAGGTTTATGGACCCCGGTTGCCGGAGTTCTAGCAGCGATAGTGGAGGCGTGGATTGCATTTTCGATCCCGAACAGCACTGCCTTTCCGGCCATCCTCGGGGTCCTCGGCGCAACCCTGGCGATGATCGGCCCTGGCGCCTGGTCGTTGGATGCCTGGCTCTTCGGCAGAAAGCATATCGACCCTCCGGCGTGATTCTCCGGCACGGACCTCGTCGAGAGCTTTATTCATCTTCGCGACGATATGGAAACGGTCGAGGATATGGAGTGCCTCGGAGCATTTTTCGCGGATGACTTTGAGATAGGGTTCCCACATATCGGAGCAGACGAAGACGATTTTAGAAGCGAGTTCGTCGCCAATGACTGTGAAGAATCCCTGAAACGATTCGATGGTTCTTTCCGGCCGACCCAGAGCAGGCGGATGACATCGAGATCGATCTGATAGACCAGCGTCAGATACTTGTGGCCTTTGGCGTATTGGATCTCGTCGACTCCGATGGCGTCGATCTGGCCGAACACGAGGTGTTAGAGCGAGAAGGTGACGACGTGTTAGACGGCGTAGAAGACCTTGTAACAAGAAGTAAGAAAGGACTGGGCGGTTTATTACACGAGAGAGACGTGCGCAGCGGGCGAGAAACAACATGTAAGATTTGATAAGCGTGCGATTAGTCATCGCTACAGGGAAATTCCTCGACGACGACGCGTCACAGCGGCGGCAAGACACAAGCGGCATCGAATACAACAGAAAAACGAGAAAGCAACAGAATGGGATGAACTCGAAACGGCGCTCGGGGAGTTGATAGTAGACGGGAGCGGGCTGATGGCAGAAGCGAACAAATGCGGATGAAAGATTGAGAGGAAGAACATAGATATAAATGCTATTGTGATAGGCAATGAAGAGGGAGATGCTGATAAAAGAATATAGGAAAGAGGTGACATAGGTTTAGAATAGTGATGAGCTGCAGCATGAAGTGGAAAATGGAGACTGAGAGAACTACGAAAATAAACGGCTCCGCCTCTGCGCTACGTCACAACTTGGAACATTACTGCGGGGATCTGAACGGCTGGCCACGCTTGTGGATGGGTTTGGAAAAAGATCTGCCGCCGGGCGAACAACTGCTGGCTCTGTTCCGCCCCTTCCTCGAACACCTCGCGGCATCGGATCTGACGCCGAAGGCGATCAGAAAACAAAACTTTAGAGTTGTGCCTCAAAAGGCGTAATCCAAACTCCGTCCATCCAGTCCGCCTTTTATACCCCTATTTCGGGTTTCGAAAAACCGCCCCCGGGAGCACAATGAGCTTGAAAGGGAGGAAAAATGGAGAGGACAGCCCTAGTTGGATCGAGCCAATCGTTCCGCGCTTTGCTTGAAGACGTGCAAGTTGTGGCGCCTGCAGACTGCGCCGTCCTCATCCAGGGCGAGACCGGCACCGGTAAGGAAGTGATCGCGCAAACCATCCATGAAGCCAGTCCGCGTAGGCAACACCGTTTTGTAGCAGTTAACTGCGCAGCAATTCCAGCCGCGCTGCTTGAAAGTGAGCTCTTCGGACATGAGCGGGGCGCCTTCACTGGAGCAGTCGCGCAGCGGCTTGGACGCTTTCAAGCAGCCGATCGTGGCACACTGTTTCTGGATGAGATTGGCGAACTGCCGATTGAACTTCAGCCCAAGTTATTGCGCGCACTTCAAGAACGCGAAGTCGAACCGCTGGGGTGTTCGCAGGCGACCCGAGTGGATGTACGGATAGTGGCAGCCACAAACCAGAATCTGGAGCAGATGGTAAGAGGGAGGCGGTTTCGAATGGATCTATACTACAGGCTCAAAGTATTTCCTATTACTCTTCCGCCGCTGCGCGACCGAATCGGCGATATCCCATTGCTTGTAGATCACTTCGTTAAAAGCTATGCTCGTCGCCAAGGCAAATCCATCGAATTCGTCTCGGATGAGGTTATGGCCGCAATTGAAACATACAGCTGGCCGGGTAACATCCGGGAGCTTCAGAACTTCATTGAACGTTCAGTGATCCTCACAAAAGGTCCGGCACTGCAAGCCCCTATCGAGGTACTGGAGAGGAATGAGTTTCTGGCGCACGAGGTGTGCACGCTGGCGGACGCAGATAGAGTACACATCCTTGATGCTCTCCATGAGACACACTGGGTCGTCGGAGGAAAGAGTGGTGCTGCTTCCAGACTTGGACTAAACCGGACAACTCTCATCGCCAAAATGCAGAAACTCGGGATCTCGCGCGAAACCGTAGAGCAACATGCTCGGCTATCAAACTCGCACGCCAACGCGCCGCTCAAGGCTCTGTGGGAATCCGCGTGAGACTCGGGACACCCGTGGGTCTCGTTTTGAGTGCGGCACAACGGTGCCCGGTTGCGCTTCCGACGGTAGGAGTGGTGCGGTGTTCATTTGGGTTGCATTTGAAATACTCAATATCTGATGTCCAGCCAGGCGGTCCAGTAATTCACATTCCGGCTGGGTGGCTTGCTTTAAGAAACACGCCAGGGAAAAAATGGCAAAATTCCGAAAACCAGATCAGGTTAATGCGCGCGGGTCCTATTCTGCGCGGGCACGACCGTCCAAATTGGGAGGAGGACGCGAGCCTCCGTATCCCAAATCTTTGTGTGGCGGAGGTTAGCGCCGATCTCCCGTTGGCCCAAAGCGCTCGGTTCTGATTTTTTGGGCGTTATGGCCAGACGCGGTGAGAAACGCGGATGCATTTTCCACAAATGATGTGGGACCGCAAATGTAGCATGTCGGAAAAAGGGTTGAAGGCCAGGTCGCGGTAGCGATGAGATCGGCGTTGACTCGTCCAGGCGGCACCGGCCAATCCTGGGGGACAGCTCGTGTAAAGGCGTGGGTGACGCGCACAATACCGCGATCCGCCAAGGTGCGCAGTTCATCGCGGTAAAACACCGACTCCGGCTCACGCGCCGAGTACAACAGTCGAAACGGCGCGCCGCTGCCGCTCGACGCACGTGAACGAATCATCGCCATTAGAGGGACAATGCCAGAACCGCCAGCGATGAGCTGAATCGGCTCTATCTGCTCAGGGCGCCACACAAACCAACCGCCTATCGGACCGCGCAATTCAAGTCGATCACCGACACCGAGTTCTTGTGTCAGGTACGGGGAGACCTCGCCGTTTGGAAGTCGGTCCACCGTGATCTCTAACCGATCAGAGTCGGGCGCTGACGCAATTGAATAGGATCGCGCGGCCGAGTATCCATCCGGAGCTGTCAGACGGACATCAATATGTTGACCCGCGACATGACCTGGCCAATCCGGGACTTCGAGCGTGAGCGTCCGCGCTGAGGCCGTTTCGTCACGAAATGAGACCGCCTTTCCGGTGCGCCACATCACTCTCCCGAGTATCGCTGTTCGCGCCATGGATCCCCGTAAATGTGATAGCCGTTGGCTTCCCAAAAGCCAGGCTTATCCTGGCGCATGAGGGTCATCCCTCGAACCCACTTCGCGCTCTTCCAGAGGTAAAGATGCGGAACGAGCAGGCGCGCAGGACCGCCGTGCTCAGGTGCAAGGTCATGGCCGTCAAACCTGAAGACGACCCAGGCCTGATTGTTCTTGAGATCCTCCAGCGGGAGGTTTGTGCTATAGCCGCCATACGAATGCGCCATGACGTACCGAGCATCGGTCTTTACGTCCGCAAGCAGAGTATCAAGTGAAACCCCTTCCCATGAGGTTCCCAACTTTGACCAACGCGTTACGCAGTGGATGTCGGTAGTGACGGGTTCGGCGGGCAGATCGCGAAATGACTTCCAATCCCAGCGCTTTAAGGTGCCTGCACCGTCATCGACCACAAACTCCCATTGATCGAGTGGGACATGTTCTGTTGGTCCGGCCGACAAGACCGGAAAATCGGTAGTGACGTACTGCCCGGGCGGCAGGTTCGGATTTGCGGCCTCGCGCCGGCCGGAAAAACCACGTGAGATGATCGCCATCCTGTTTCTCCGCGCATTGGTTCGCATGTTTCGTGCCGATCAGAGCTGATTGAATCCATTACAGCTGGAAGTTCAGGCCGCGTCACTATGCTGACACGCGTTAACTAATCGACGCGATTACAGCGAATTGGCGACGCTTCTCACTGAAAACACGGGGTTGGTGTGTTGGCGCAACGGATGCAATGACAGCAGCACGTGAAAACCACGAGATTCCGCCAGACAGCATGGTGAGGGCTTCGAAAGGAAGATATATGAGCATCCGCATTTCAATGATCATTCTCTTATTCATCATTTGTTTTGGCGGCCAGCAACTCGGGTCGCAGACCAAGGCTAACCCAGGCGGTTTCGATCTGGTCGACCGGACGGGGAACATTCGCAGGCCGCAAGATTACCGCGATCATTACCCGACGCTCGGAACATTTGTAGTACTCGATGCAACGGCGGGAGATCAAATGCACAACACGTACGCTTCGCCTGGGACTGCAGAGTATTACCGCAAGACGGGAAAGTACGCCGATGGAACCGTATTGGTGAAAGAGGTCTTCGGGACCGATCACGCCCGAATGACGACGGGAGATGCGCATTGGGCTTCTGGAACCAAGGTCTGGTTCGTGATGATCAAGGATGAAAAAGGCCGCTACCCAGGCAATCCTCTTTGGGGCGACGGCTGGGGATGGGCCCTCTTCAAATCCGATGCACCCGACAAGCAGGTCGCGACGGACTACAAGAAAGACTGCCTGGGCTGCCATATCCCGGCTAAGGCAACGGATTGGGTCTACATCCAGGGTTATCCGGTTCTCAAGTCGAAGTAATCCAGAAGCCGTGGTGTAAACGACTTTCCAAGACAACGTCAAAAGGAGCCTTTATGATGCCAAAGTATTCGCTAGCAATCTTCGCCGCGGCCGGCCTGATGGTCGCGAGCGCATTCATACTCGTAAACGTGCAGCCTGCTGTTGCTCAGGCTCCGCGATCGACGGCAGTGTTTCAATCCGACGGCAAATTGCTGTTGCCATCTGGATTTCGCAGATGGGTTTTTGTAGGCGCCCCTTTGACGCCCAACGGCCTCAACAACGGGAAGGCCGGATTCCCTGAATATCACAACGTTTATATCGAAGCGAGAAACGTTGACGCGTACCTGAAGACGGGTTCTTTTCCCGAGGGAACGGTCATCATCAAGGAACTGACTCGTGTTCTGAGTCCGACGTTCCCTGATGGCTCGCGAACAGAGCCGTCGGGACGTGGGTTCTTCAACGGCGCCTACAACGGGATCGACGCAACTGTCAAGGACAGCAAGCGATTTCCGACTACAAATGGCTGGGGCTTCTTCACTTTCGGCCATCACCCATTGCCGTATGCCAAGGCGGCAGCGGAGGCGTCCGTTGCCGAATGTGCCGGTTGCCATATCGCAAACGTCGCCAAGACCGACATGACGTGGATTCAGTTCTATCCACTCCTGCGCGACAAAGACCCGAAGTAACGCGATCAAGTTTCTGTCCCTGCGAGCTGACTCGCGGGAGAAGATAAATTCACATTTCACACCAAGAAAGGGAGAACTAGCATGCCGAAGGAAATGAGTATGTCCAAAGAGATGAGCACACCGAATGGTCGTGGCGGACATCTTTATATGCAAACGAACGAGGTCAAGAACGCTGTCGTGCACTATCACAGGTCCGCCAACGGCACGCTAACGGAGGTCGAACGGGTTACAACGGGCGGTGCCGGCTCGGGCGTGTTCAAACCGATCAGCGGGCAAGACAGCGCGCCGAATTCCTTTGAGGGTGCGGGCAGCGTGATCCTGTCGCCAGATCGGCGTTTCCTATTTGCGACGAACGGCGGCGACAATTCAGTCTCAAGCTTCGCTGTGGGCAATGATGGCAAGCTCACCCTACTGGACACCAAGGCGACCGGCAATGCCGTAGAAGGAAAAAGCGGTACCGCAAAATCGCTCGCCTATGATGCGTCGCGCGGCATGCTTTACGTGTTGCACTCCTTCGGTCCCGACCATCTCAGGTTAATGTCAGTCGGCAGTGACGGAAAGCTCACGCCTCGGATGGAGCGATATACCGCGAATACGGCAACCAAGCTCAATCGCGTGCCCACCATGTCCGTGATCTCTCCGGATGGCAAGTTCCTGCTTGTCGGCACCACGTTCGATCTGCCGATTGCCATCTCGGGCATGTATCCCGATGGCTCCCCGATTCTTTGGGTGCAGGGACCTGACGGCAAATACAAGGTGGTCGCTTCGAATGCGCCGGATCCCGATGGCCTTGTCGTGTTCCGCATCAATTCGGACGGCACACTCAGCGAGCCCTCATTCCACGACGGTGGAGGGGGTTCACCCTTCTACATCGCATTCCTCCACAACCGCCCCGATACGTTCGTTATCGGCTACGCCGTAGGCGATGGAGTCGCGATGGGCCACATCGATGAAGACGGCAGGATCGGGATCGGCCCGCTGGAGCCCATCGATACGAGTAACGGCAAGCCTGCAGAACTCTGCTGGCTTGCAGTGTCACCGGATGACCGCTCGCTCTATGGCACGAATTTCGGCTACAGCAACATCAGTAGCTTTCACCTTGACGGCGGCGAAATCAGTGTCGCCAAGGACCCCGCGTGCCCGAAAGTTCGGGGCGATGGCACGGCGAGGGGTCTCTGCGGCGACATCACCAGCGGCCCAAGCGACAACTGGATCACGCCGGACGGAGCATTTCTGTATCAAATCTACGGGAATGCTTCAAGACTGGTTGGCTACGCCACCCAACCGGATGGCTCACTCAACGAAGTCACCAGCGTGAAGATTCCCTACAACAGCCCGCAGGGATTGGCGGGGTTCTGATGCTACTGGGGGCGATATGATCGGGACGTGCAATTGGGCCCGGCTCGATAGGAATCCGAATCAAGAAACGGGTTCCATACCGCTGCTCGGCCCAAGCACGCCACGCGCCCCCACTTGTTTCCCTGACCGGACGGCAATTGCGCGGACGTTGGACAACCCTTCCGACAGGGATCTGCAGCGGGCGGATGGCGCCGCGCGAGTCGTGCTCCGGGGTTCTGAACGGGGGACGCAGATTGCAGACGTCTTTCAAAAGTCTCCCGTTCGCGTGATGTTTCCGAGAGTAACAGGCGGTGCGGTGGAAGAAGCCGTTCTCATAAATACCGGAGGCGGTGTTGCGGGCGGAGACCGGCTCGAATTCTCTGTAACGGCGCTTAACAAAGCGTCCATTACGGTCACCTCACAAGCGGCCGAGAAAGTCTACGGTGCACTGGACGAGCCCGCACGAATTACAACAAAGCTGAAAATATCTGAAGGCGCGAAACTCGCCTGGTTGCCGCAGGAGACAATCCTTTTCAACGCGGCACGCATCTGCAGGAACACAGAGATCGAAGTCTCTTCTGGAGCTGAGGTCCTTGCCGTTGAATGGATTGTGCTGGGACGCTCGGCGTATGGCGAGCAGATGGTTAACGGGCAGATCACAGATAGCTGGCGCGTAAAGAAAGACGGGCGGCTGATCTGGGCCGATAGCTTCCGGTGCGTTGATGAAACATATCCGCACCTGCACAAGAAGGCGCTGCTTTCGCGTTGCAGGGCGATTGCAACACTGGTCTATTTCGGAAACGATCTCAATGATCGAGTGGAATTGATCCGGGATATTGCTCCTTCTCTCGAGTGCTGCTGCGGCGCCACCCTGGTCAACGGAGTAATGATCGTTCGCTTCGCCGCGGAGGCCGCGTTCGAACTCAGGCTGGCGCTGCAGCGTGTTCTTGAGCAATTTCATCAAGACCGGGGGCCGGGGCCTTTTCGGGTACCGAAGATGTGGTCGTGTTAGTCGCCCACGATGATCGGAAGAAGTCTTTATGAATCTCACACCACGGGAAACAGACAAGCTTATGGTGGCGCTCGCTGCGCTCGTAGCGCGGGGACGCCTCGCGAGAGGCGTCACGCTTAACTATCCCGAAAGCGTCGCGATTATCGCCGATTACGTGATGGAGGGGGCACGTGATGGTAGATCCGTCGCTGAACTGATGTCGGACAGTTGTAAGGTGCTGAGGCGCGACCAGGTGATGGAGGGCATTCCTGAGATGCTTCCGGAAATACAAGTAGAAGCAACGTTCCCCGATGGCACGAAACTGGTGAGTATTCACGATCCGATTCGCTGAAGGGCCCGATGAAGGGAGATAGGCATGATGATACCAGGTGAAACTCTTCCAGCCGCGGACACGATCGTCCTCAACGAGGGTAGAGCCGCTATTAGTCTCATGGTCGCGAACACGGGCGACAGACCTATTCAGGTCGGTAGTCACTATCACTTCGCCGAAGCCAACGCGGCTTTAGCATTTGATCGAGAAGCCGCTCTGGGCTATCGCCTTGACATTCCGGCGGGCACGGCTGTTCGGTTCGAGCCGGGTCAGTCGCGGGAAGTGTCGTTGGTGGCCTACGCTGGCGCACGGCTTATTTACGGTTTCAACCAACGAGTTATGGGACCAGTGAGGTAACGAATGCCCCACACAATGAATCGCGCCGCATACGCGCAAATGTTTGGCCCTACTGTTGGCGACAAGGTGCGTCTTGCCGATACCGACCTGATCATTGAGGTAGAAAAGGATTTCACAGTCTATGGCGAGGAGGTGAAGTTCGGCGGCGGGAAGGTTATGCGCGACGGCATGGGCCAATCGCAGCGATCCCGAGCGGAAGGAGCGGTTGATACCGTCATTACCAACGCGCTGATCCTCGACCACTGGGGAATCGTAAAAGCAGATATCGGCATTAAGGATGGCTATATTGCGGCAATCGGCAAGGCAGGAAATCCCGATGTACAGCCGAATGTAGATATTGTCATCGGACCCGGGACGGAAGCGATCGCTGGCGAAGGAAAGATCGTCACGGCGGGCGGCATCGATGTGCATGTCCATTTCATCTGCCCGCAGCAGATCACAGAAGCGCTGTTTTCGGGCCTGACCACGATGATGGGTGGAGGCACTGGACCCGCCGCGGGTACGAATGCCACAACCTGCACGCCTGGCCCGTGGCACATTCAGCGGATGCTTCAGGCGGCTGATTCCTTCCCCATGAATATCGGAGTCTTCGGTAAGGGCAACGCGAGCACGGCCGCAGGCCTCGTCGAACAGATCGAGGCAGGAGCATGTGGGCTTAAGCTTCATGAAGACTGGGGCACAACACCTGCCGCCATCGATAACTGCCTTTCAGTCGCAGACGACCTGGATGTGCAGGTTCTCATCCATACAGACACGTTGAATGAGAGCGGTTTCGTCGAGAATACGATTGCGGCATTTAAGGGCCGAACCATTCATACTTTTCACACCGAAGGCGCCGGCGGCGGCCATGCTCCCGATATCATCAAAGTCTGCGGTGAGTCGTATGTCATTCCTTCGTCGACGACGCCGACGCGACCCTACACGGTCAATACGCTTGAAGAGGCGCTCGACATGGTGATGGTGACGCACCACCTTGATCGCCGGATTCCTGAGGACGTCGCATTCGCCGAGAGCAGGATCCGTAAAGAGACGATCGCGGCTGAAGATATCTTGCACGACCTGGGCGCGATCTCGATCATCTCCTCAGACAGTCAGGCGATGGGCCGCATTGGCGAGGTAATCATTCGAACCTGGCAGACGGCTGACAAAATGAAAAAACAATTCGGTCGACTTCCTGAGGAGCAGGGCGACAACGACAATTTCCGGGCACGGCGCTATCTCGCAAAGTACACCATCAACCCCGCCATCTCGCAAGGCATTTCGAATTATGTCGGGGCGATTGAAGCCGGAAAGATCGCGGATCTCTGCGTCTGGGATCCGGCGTTCTTCGGCGTAAAGCCCGACATGGTCCTGAAAAGCGGTACCATCGCGGCGGCCATCATGGGAGATCCCAACGGTTCCATTCCCACCGCGCAACCCGAATTCTACCGGCCCATGTTCGGCGCATATGGACGCTCGATGACTGAAAGCTCCGTGACCTTCGTGAGTCGAGCGGCACTTGAAGCGGCCAGCACATTCGGGCTTGCGAAAAAGCTTCTTCCGGTCGCGAACACCCGCAAGATCGGCAAGCATTCGATGGTGTTAAATAGCGCTACTCCGCGGATGGAGGTCAATCCCGAGACTTACGAAGTGCGGGCGGATGGACGCCTTCTCACATGCGCGCCGGCCAAAGTCTTACCGATGGGTCAGAGATATTTCATGTACTGATATGACGATACACTCCGCTCTAATTCATCGTGCCGCCGGGCATTGGCCGGCGGAAACTGCCACCGGTACTATCACGCTCGATTTCGATACGCGCCATCGGCGCCGGATTCGGCTGACTGCGGATCAGGGCGAGAATATTCTTCTCGATCTTCCAAAGGCTATCGCCATGGCCAATGGAGATGGTGTGCAACTTGACGATGGGAGGTGGTTCATGATTCAGGCGGCCCGGGAAACGATTGTCGAGGTAACTCACACAGATCCCAGCCAGCTTGTGCGCCTTGCATGGCACCTCGGCAATCGTCATCTGCCGACGGAGATTCGACATGAGGCCCTCCGTATCCGGCCGGACCATGTGATCGAAGAGATGCTTTCCAGCTTCGGCGCAATTCTCAGAAAGAGCGACGCTCCGTTTCAGCCCGAAGGCGGCGCATACGGTGGTCACAATCACCATCACAGCCATGATGAATTATGAACAGTGTCGTCTTTCGCCGCTGGCGCTTCTTAGGCTGCAAAGCTGGCTTTCGCCCGCGTTCCCTGCGGGTTTTTACAGCTACTCCCATGGTCTCGAATGGGCTATCGAAGCACGTGACGTGTGCGATCGGAAGAGTCTGGTCGACTGGCTGGAATCGGATCTTCGGCATGGCTCCGGACGGAACGAGGCGATCTTTTTCAAAGAAGCCTGGCTTTATGCAACGAAGAATGACCAAGAAGGATTAGTCGAGATTTCGGAACTGGCCGCCGCCTTTCGTGGGACATCGGAGTTCGCACTCGAATCGTCGCAGCCCGCTGCGGCATGCCTCGCGATATTCAAAAACGTATGGCCGGATCGCACGTTGGATCTGTTAGCGGAGATACTTCGCGAAAGACAGATTTCGGCGGCCGTCGCTGTAGTTCTCGGAGTTCGTCTTGCAGGCGAAGGCGCAGCGTTCAGCGTGGCATTGCCGGCTTTCCTTCAAAGCTACATCGCGAATTTGGTCACGGCCGGAGTTCGCCTGATTCCTCTGGGTCAGACGGACGGGCAGCTTGCGATCGCCGAGATTGAGCACGTGATTGAGGCAGCGAGCGCACAGGCGGCGGGCAGCACGATTGATGATCTTGGGTCGGCCGCGTTCATGGTCGACCTTGCTTCAATGGCTCATGAAACACAATACACGAGGTTGTTTCGCTCATGACTAGCTCACGTATTCAAAGTCAGCCACTGCGAGTCGGCATCGGCGGACCAGTTGGTTCGGGCAAGACCGCGCTTGTCGAGGCACTTTGCAAGCGCCTCCGCTATATCTATGAAATTTACGTGATTACCAACGATATTTATACCAAAGAAGACCAACTCATACTAACTCGCGCGAACGCGCTGCCCGCTGAGCGCATCATGGGTGTCGAGACCGGCGGCTGTCCTCACACGGCCATCCGCGAGGACGCATCCATGAACCTCGCCGCCATTGAATCGATGAGCCAGAGATTCCCGAATGCGGAATTGTGCTTCATCGAGTCAGGTGGTGATAATCTTGCGGCGACGTTCAGTCCCGAATTGGCGGACTTGACGATTTATGTGATCGACGTTGCCGAGGGCGAAAAAATCCCTCGGAAGGGCGGCCCAGGGATAACGCGGTCCGATCTGCTGGTGATCAACAAGATTGATTTGGCTCCGTTCGTGGGCGCCAATCTCGATGTAATGAAAGCAGACACCATCAGAATGCGTGGGGGGCGGCCGTTCGTTTTCACCGACTTGAGAAGGGGGTCAGGTGTCGAGGAGATTGCCCGGTTCATCATCGAGCATGGCGGATTAGAACAGTCGGCCGCGTAGCGAGGCCGCTAGCGCCGTTTAGAGAGTGCCACGTGGACTGGAAGACAATCACGCCTTACCGCGCGCCGCCGTCCGCCTTTGTGGTCGCAAAAGGCGCCATGCCGCAAAAAACAAGCCTTCGACCAGGAGAGCCCCGCTGGCCCGCCTTTCTGGCTCTGCTGGCGATTGGCGGCCTATATTGTGCATTGCCGTGCTCGCTTACACTTGGTCCGAATTGGCTGGTGTTGATATTTGTTGCCGTGTTAGCGACGCCCGCGGCGCTGTTCAATGGCGTAGGAAGCCAGCGAACGAGACTGATTTTTGGTTATGCGGCGAACGCTGTTGTGACTGTCTCGACCATTGCTTCGCTTTTGCTACTGATTTCGCGCTTGCCGGAGCATAAGGAATCGCCACCTGAATTGCTGATTTCCGCCGGAGCGCTGTGGATCTGCAACATTCTAGTCTTTGCCTGCTGGTACTGGAGGTTGGATGCCGGTGGCCCGCACCTGCGAGATCTCCAAAACTCCCATACGGATGGGGCGTTTCTCTTCCCACAGATGGCGCTGGATCCGCAGTTGCGCCATGAAATGGGCGAGGAGCAGTGGCGCCCCGGTTTCGTTGATTATCTTTTCCTTGCATACAATACCAGCACGGCATTTTCGCCGACGGATGTGCCGGTGCTTTCGCGCTGGGCAAAGGTTCTGATGATGGTTCAGGCGACCATCTCGCTCGCTACTATTGCACTGCTAGCGGCGCGCGCTGTGAATATTCTCTAAACACATCCGCCCTAAGTCCGGGATTACGAAGACCAACTATGAGTCTCGCTAGCATTGCGGCTCAGTGCCACTTTGAAGGGCTCGGTTCACACCAGAGGAGTCCCAGAGGACGATGTTCCCATCTGCGTATTTGACCGCCCACTAGGCGTTGTGGGAGGCAGATCTGGTTCGGGCGAATCCTAATCCGCGAAGGAGTTGTGCGTTTGCGGCGACAATGAGCGTGGAAAGGCTCATCGCGACTGCACCAATGCTCATCGGCAGATCTACACCCCAACGGAGAAATAGCCCCGCAGCGGCGGGAATCGCGACTAGGTTGTAAGCGGTGGCCCAAGCGAGGTTCTCGATCATCTTCCGGTAGGCCGCGCGCGAAAGTTCAATCGCAGCGACGACATCCCGAGGGTCACTGCGCACAAGGACGATGCCGGCCGATTCCACAGCAACATGGGCGCCGGCACCCATCGCGATGCCAACATCCGCCGTGGCGAGTGCCGGGGCATCGTTCACTCCATCGCCGACCATGGCGACGCGCTTGCCCGCTGCTTGAAATTGCCTGATGGCGAAGGCCTTGTCGGCCGGAAGAACCTCGGCAACGATGTCATCGATACCAATGCGTCTGGCTACGGACGCAGCGACCGCCCTGGAATCCCCAGTGATCATAGCCACACGGATTCCGAGCCGATGCAAGTCGTCTACCGCTTGTCTCGACTCCGGACGAATTTCGTCCTCGAGCGCCAGTGCGCCGAGCACAACCGTGTCCGCGATCACGAACAGCACAGTCTTGCCCTCGCCGCTCCACACCGCGGCGGCCTTTGCCACGTCCGGAGAAGGTGGCGTGCTGCGTAGTGTGAGGAGGCGGTGTCCGCCGATGGCGATCTCAACGCCATCGACGAGGGCTTTAGCACCGAGTCCCGACAGCGCTTCGAACGTACTCACTCGGGGAATGGTAAGTCCCCATCGCTTCGCTGCGGCAACGATGACTTGAGCCAATGGATGTTCAGAATCCATTTCGACGGCGGCAGCGCGAGCAAGCATCTCAAGTTCGCTGACGCCTGGCGAAACCGCTACGCCAGAAAGTGTCATTGTGCCGCGCGTAAGCGTTCCAGTCTTGTCGAATACGACTATATCCAGGTTCCGCGCTTGTTCGAGGGCGAGTCTGTCCTTAACCAAGAGGCCGCGCTGAGCGCCTAACGAGGTCGAGATAGCAATCACAAGTGGGATGGCCAAGCCTAGAGCATGCGGGCAGGCGATGATTAGAACTGTGGCAGTGCGGACCAGGGCATGTTCGCGGTCTCCCACAAGCCACCAGTAGCTGAAGGTTGCCGCGCCGGTCGCAACTGCGACGTAAAAGAGAAGCGCTGCGGCACGTTCGGCGAGAGCCTGAGCACGCGAACTCGAAGCCTGGGCCGATTTTATCAGGCGCATGATGCCGGAAAGAGCTGTTGCTTCTCCTATCGCGGTCACGGATACGCGAAGGCTTCCCCCGCCTGCTACGGTTCCTGCAATCACCTTGGCTCCGGGGCCCTTCGCAACAGGTTTGGACTCTCCTGTGATCAAGGATTCGTCGAGTTCCGCAGAGCCTTCTACGACCTCTCCATCGGCCGAAACGCGTGTTCCAGGGCGGATCAGCACTAGATCACCTACGCGCAGATCCTCGCGCCGAACGGTTCGGATTTTGTCGCCGTCTATACGCTCGGCGGTATCGGGCAGGAGGGCCGCAAGAGTGCTGAGCGCACTGCGCGCCTGTGCGACAGCGCGCATTTCGAGCAAGTGACCGAGGAGCATAATGGTGATCAGCGTTGCGACTTCCCACCATACTTCTACTTCGAAAAAGCCGAGCGTGGCGGCGAGGGAGGTCCCGAAGGCAACTAGGATCCCCAAACTGATAAGCAGCATCATGCCGGGTTTCCGGTCAGACAACTCTCCAAGTGCGCCGCGTAGAAAAACAAGTCCTCCGTAAAAGAGGATCATGGTTCCGAACACCGGGGGGATCAAGTTCGATCCTGGGAAAGACGGTGCGGCGTAGCCGAGCCAACGCTGGATATCGCCCGACCAGATGACCACCGGGACCGTAAACGCCAGGCTCCACCAGAATCGGTCCCGATACATCGCGACAGAATGGCTCGGGTGGCGCTCGTGACCCGCGCTTCGTCGTGACTGCCGGCCGCTCACCAAGTTGTCCTCCAGCGGAAGTTTCAGGGTGTTACTAGCGACGGAAGCCGGTCAGTCGAATTGGTTCTACGATCTGAAATGCCAGCAGTACTCCAGCGGGCACCGCAATTCTCGGGCCGCTCGTGAGAACCTTGCCTTTTGCAGCACGGCCACCCACCCACTTGGGGGCATCGCGTTCGAGGCCAAGGCCGCCTGCGCGCGGAGGGCCGGATACGGTTGCAACGGGATAGCGCACGCCCTTGACCGTTACAGCCTGAAGTTCAAGGATTAGCTCTGTCATCCCTGCACCACCAGGACCAAGGTATGACAGCGACCGCACCTTGAGTTCGACAGGCGAACCTTTCGGCACGAGGACTGTTCCATTTTGATCCACAACATCTTGCGCGACAATTGCGGAGTAAATCGTAGCGCCCATGGCCCGAACGGCAGTCACCGCATCATCGGTCTGAACAACAAGAGCGCTGCCCGTGGGCACGACACCCGCTTCCTCCGCGACGATGCGTAGGGGCCCGCTTGGTGATGGATCAACGGGGCTGGCCAGATCCTGTCCCAAAGCAGCGGCGACGCCAGCCATAGTCATAAGCGCGAAACCAAAACTCGAAATCGTCATGATATTGTCCTCGCGCTGAGCAGTGCAATTTGGCGGCCTGCTCTGGGGGCTTCGCTTGCAATGATTTCCCACCCGTCGTTTGACGGCATTTTAACAGCGAGTCATCTAATTGCCTCTGCGCGGCCAGTGGTTTTGCGTGGTTTGTTACCAAACAGGGACTTCCGCGTATTTCTCGGGCAATTGCACTGAAGCGATGGTGGCCGCATGCGTGCATTAGAGAAGCCAGTAGTCTCATTTACCCTCCCCTGATAAGCGAGTGGATTGGGTGGGAACCGGAGAAGGAACCAATCATGGCCGACAAATTCGCAGGAAAAAGCGCGGTGATCACGGGTGGCTCGACGGGTATTGGTTTAGCCACCGCGAAGCGGTTTGTTCAGGAGGGCATGGACCATGTGTTCATCACCGGTCGGCGCAAGGACGCGCTGGACCGGGCGGTGGCAGAGATTGGTAAAGGCGTGACGGCGGTTCAGGGCGATGTCGCCAGTTTGTCCGATCTCGACCGTTTGTACGAAGAGGTCAGGAAGCAAAACCGGAAGATCGACGTGATCTTCGCGAATGCTGGGATCGCGCAGCTGGCGCCGTTGAGCAGCGTGGACGAGAAGTTCTACGATCTTCACTTCGACGCGAACGTAAAGGGAATGTTCTTCGCCGTGCAAAAGGCGCTTCCGTTTATAAACGACGGTGGGTCGGTTATTCTCACGGGGTCGATTGCTGACGTCAAAGGTTTCCCGGCGATCAGCGTTTACAGCGCCACCAAGGCGGCGATCCGGTCGTTCGCGCGGACTTGGACCAACGAACTGAAAGACCGCCGCATCCGCGTTAACACCCTCAGCCCGGGCCATATCGATACTTCGATTTTCGACACTTGGCAACAGGGCGATGCGCTGGCAAAGATGAAAGAGGAGCTCGCAAAAACGGTTCCCTTGGGCAGATTGGGAGATCCCGACGAGATCGCCAAAGCTGTTTCCTTCCTTGCATCGCACGAAGCGAGTTACGTGACCGGAATCGAACTCTACGTCGATGGCGGCGTGGCCCAGATCTAACGAGGAGAAGCCGATGCCACTCAAAGCACAACTTGACGCCTTCCGTTCCGATTTCATGGCGCAGGCACCGCCCGAAGTTCGCGAAGCCATGGTCCGCGCCGATATGGAACTGGCGGCCTCCGGCATCGCGGAAAGATCCCTGAAACCAGGTGATCGGGCGCCGGACTTTAATTTGCCCGATACCCGCGGCGGCTACGTGCGTCTAAAGGACTTGCTCGCGGCAGGCCCCGTAGTTCTGAGTTTTTATCGAGGCGGCTGGTGCCCGTATTGCAACCTGGAATTGCGGGCACTGCAACAGGTCCTTCCTGAAATCACGCGTCTGGGCGCGAAGCTGGTCGCCGTTTCGCCACAGACCCCGGATGAGACTCTTTCGACTACGGAGAAGAATGCGCTCTCCTTTTCGGTTTTGAGCGACATTGGCTCAACAGCCGCAAAATCATTCGGTATTGCCTACGATCTTGCCGAAGAATTGAGGCCGCTTTACGCGCGATCCGGCCATGCTTTACCCGAGAAGAACGGTGACGGGAGCTGGCTTTTGCCGATCCCGGCGACCTACGTGATCGACACTGATGGCACAGTCGCGCTCGCCTTCGTGGATGTAGACTACCGCAATCGCCTGGAGCCGGCTGAAATCCTTGCAGCGCTTCAGACGCTGGCAAAACAACAAAGAGGAGAACATCATGCAAACGGTTCGAAATGACTACTTGAACGCCTACCGCAGCCTCAAGCTGACGCGGGATGCTGAAGGCGTACTGGTCGCGCAGTTTCATACTGGCGGCGCGCCCCTCACTTTCACGGCGCAGGATCACACGGATTTTGTCGATGCTTTCTACCGAATCTCGCAGGACCGCTCGAATAAGATCGTGATCTTGACAGGAGTAGGCGGGGACTTCATTCCCGGTATCGATTTTGCGTCTTTCGGCAATGTTGCCGATCCGGGTGTCTGGAGTCAAACTCATGATGAAGGGGTTCAAATTGTCGAGAATATCGCGAATATACGTGTACCGGTGATCGCGGCTGTTGAAGGACGCGCTCATGTGCACTCGGAATATGCGCTCCTTGCTAGTGTCATCGTTGCGTCCGAGAGTGCGACCTTCCATGATGTGCCGCATTTCGCCGGCGGTATAGTGCCGGGCGACGGAATTTTTACAACGTGGAGCTATCGCGCTGGAGCAGGTCGAGCAGAGGCATTTCTGCTAAACCCACAACCGATTACGGCTGCTACCGCGCACCAGTGGGGAGTTGTCGCTGAGGTAGTGCCAAACGGCAAGGCATTGAGTCGGGCGCGCGAATTGGCCGAGCAATACTTGAAGGCACCTGAGGTGACTCGCCGCAATACGCGTGTGCATTTCATTCAACCGCTGAAAGAGCGCCTGGTGCGGGAAGTTGGCTATGGACTCTCCCTCGAAGGTGCATCCGCGGCCGATCTCGTGAAATCGATGCAGGCCAAGAGCGAACCCGTCGTAAGCAAGTCTGTATAACAGGGCCGAAGAAAACGTTATGGCCCGATCGATTGTCATTACAGGCGCATCGAAGGGAATTGGCAAGGCCGCAGCCGAAGGCCTGGTTGCAGCGGGTTGGGAGGTCATCGGCGTCGCGAGACACGCGCCGACGAATTTTCCGGGTCGATTCGTGACTACCGATCTCGGCGATCCGGAAAGCACTGCAGAACTGGCTTCAATACTTGCTGGTCGCGGCAATGTTCTTGGCATCGTCAACAACGTTGGGATAGCAAAACATGAGCTATTCGAGTACGCAAACTTTGTTGACCTCTCGAACATTATGGACCTGAATGTTCGGCCAGCGCTCCAGCTCAGCCAAGCCCTGCTACCGGCTATGCGAAATGCGCGATTTGGACGCATCGTGAACGTCACGAGTCTGGTAACCCGCGGGCTGCCTTTCCGCTCGAGTTACGCAGCGGCGAAGAGTGCACTAGAGAGTTTGACCCGAACAATGGCCGTTGAACTGGCGCCGGACGGCATTACGGCAAACGCCGTTGCTCCCGGTCCGACTGAGACTGAAATGTTTCGAGAGAACAACCCAAAGGGAGGCGAGGGGGAAAAGCGCTATCTAGCCAAAGTGCCAATGGGGCGATTTGCCAGTCCTGAAGAGATCGCTGCGGCAATTGTCTTTCTTGCCAGCGAAAATGCAGGATTCATCACCGGTCAGACGCTATTTGTGGATGGGGGTTCGAGTCTTGGAATGATCTGATCCGGTACGCCACGGCCATGATCATTGTGGTCATTATAAATGAACGTGTAATGCAAGGAACGAAAACACGATGCAAAATTTTAAAAGATGGCTTGTCCGGTTCGCAACCAGACGTTTGCGCTGCCGGCGTTTTACGCACAGGCCGGCGTGATATGCGGAAACCTCGCCGATGTGGCGGGCGCTGATGCCATCCCTACCTGCGGATGCCGCCCATGGGTAGGGCTGCTTTGATCGGACGAACTAGCGGAAATCCAGGTGATGCAGAATTGTCACCTCACTCGAACTGAGGAAAATGCAGCGATGCCCGGGGGTGGATTTACGGACGATGGAATCGTCAGCCGAACGTTTGTCACGGCGTATCTGCTGACTGGCCGCATTGATCTGGCGGAAAGAGCCACGCTGGAGGCGATCGATGCCTGGCAACCTGACATCGAGAGCTGCGAGGCACTCTTTCGGCACGGCGTGACATCTGCCTTGAAAAACGGGCGCAGAAGGGATCCGCCCGGTTTGAAGAATACCAGGGACGATGTGGCTCATTCCTTCCTACCCGCTGCGTTGCAGGCTGTTCTCGATCTAAAACCTACGCTTCGTCAAGCATTTGTATTGCGTTTCCTCGTCGGATTTTCGCGGGACGAATGCGCCGGACTACTCGGAGCCTCTGCAGAGCGGGTTGAAAGAGCCGCCTGTACAGCGACCAAGGTTCTGCCGTTAGTCCTGAAAATAAATTCAAAAGGAGAAAGTATGGAAAATCAGGAACTTGACCAAACCAGAATCGAATGCGTTGCTTATGAATTCTGGATTCAGAGGGGCTGCCCCATAGGATCTCCTGAGGAAGACTGGTTTCGCGCCGAGGAGCGGCTGCGCCGCGAAGGTCCTGCGGAAGACGCTCTAGCGAACGATCCGTCCAACAGAGTACCAACGACTTAACCGCAGCGAGATCGCTTCCGTGCCAGTGATCACCCCTCGCCGGTTTTGGGGTGATCACCGAGGGAAATTGAGGTTCGACTTCTTGCCGGGCTCCTTCTGGTTCCCACCGTATCGCTTGCTGGCGGCGGTGTAGTAGGAATGATGCAGGCACTCGACCTCGCGCTTCATGCGGTCCGAGGAGCTACTTATGATAAAGTGTCTTATCGATAGCAGTTTCGCGCGCCCGAGGACACCATGAGTTCGGTTCCGGTTCCGATTACCTCCGTCAGCGACCAGCCCCCCGTTTGGGGCTGGGTGCGCGTGCGCGCCCTCGTTATCGACAGCGTGTCATCGCCGCATTCGCGGCGCGCTTACACAACCGCCCTCGACGATTTCCGGCGTTGGTCGGAGGGACCGCCGCACAGAACTTTTACCCATGAAGCTGTTCAGCAGTATCGCGTGCATCTGGAATCACGCGCCATGTCCGCCTCAGCGGTCAATCTGCATTTGACTGCCGTCCGTAAGCTTGCCCGAGAAGCCTCCGCGAACGGCTTGCTTTCGCATGAGTCTGCTGCCGCGATTGTCGGGGTGAAGGGCTGTCGCCGAAAGGACGTTCGGCCGGGAGCTTGGCTAACACCTGAACACGCTCAAGCCTTGCTTGACGCGCCTTCGCGCGATTGTTCACGCGGGAAACGGGATCGCGCTTTGTTAGCTTTACTCTTAGGCTGTGGTCTTCGCAGAGATGAACTCGCCAACCTCCGATGGAATCGAGTCCAGCAAAGGGAGAAGCGGTGGGTCATTGTAGATATTGAGGGGAAAGGCAATCGTATCCGAAGCGTTCCTATGCCGCTGTGGGCGAAGACCGCCCTGGATCTTTGGACAGCCGACGCCGGTATCCGGAACGGGCCATTATTCCGCGCCATCAGACAAAAGGGCGATGTTGGCAACGCTCTGAGCCCGCAAGCCATCTACCTTATTGTTCGGCGCTATGCCGAGCAGCTGGGCATCAAAATCGCTCCTCACGATCTGCGCCGCACATTTGCTAAGCTGGCCCATCGAGGTCATGCGCCGCTCGAACAGATTCAGCTATCGCTTGGGCACGAATCGATCGTGACCACTGAGCGGTACCTAAACGTGCAGCAAAACCTGGTCGATGCTCCCTGCGACCATCTGGGGATTGGAATAGAGAATCTATGAGTGCCGCTCGTCATATGATCGCTCTACTGAAGAGTCACCTCGAAGGCGATGACAAGGAGTTTTTGTCCGTCGCCATGCAGGCGGCTGCGCACGAAGCGCGGCTCGGCCATGTCGCCGTTGCGCAACAGTTGCGCGATCTGATCGATGAATCGAAACGGCGGTCCTCGGCGGTCGGGAGCCGGTCCGGGCAACTGGTGGTGCTCGAGCCACGCGGTGAACTCGCGAGCCTGCTTTCTGTTCAGACGCCGGCCATTCGATTTAGCGACATGGCCTTGCCCGAGACTTTGGCCGAGCGCCTCAAGCGGGTGCTTCTTGAGCAGCGGCAGCAGAAGCGGCTCCGCGAACACAGCCTGAGTCCGCGCCGCAAGCTTCTTTTTGTCGGGCCGCCCGGCTCCGGCAAAACGATGACAGCGTCGGCGCTCGCCGGCGAATTGCATCTGCCGCTGTTCACGATCATGCTCGAGGGTCTGATCACGAAGTTCATGGGCGAGACCGCCGCGAAGCTGCGCCTCGTCTTCGAAGCGATTCGTCAGACTCAGGGCGTGTATCTCTTCGACGAATTCGACGCCCTGGGCACACATCGCGGCCAGTCAAACGATGTGGGCGAGATCCGGCGCGTTCTCAATTCGTTTCTCCAGTTGCTGGAAAAAGACAACTCGCAGAGCCTGATTGTTGCAGCCACCAACCATCCCGAGCTGCTCGATAGGGCACTCTTCCGCCGATTCGACGACGTGATCGAATACAAGCTTCCCGATCCAAAGCTTGCCGAGGAAATCCTGCGGCGCAAGTTGGCCATGTTCCAGACGGCGGATATCGATGTGGTCCGGCATTCTTCCCGAAACTGAGGGATTAAGCCAGGCCGAACTGGTTCGTGCCAGCGAAGAGGCCGCCAAAAAGGCCGTTCTGGGGGGATCGACGCGCATCACTTCGGAGGCTCTGATCGCGGCGGTTCACGAACGAAAGGCAGCATCCCACTAAATGCCTGAATTGCCGCGCGATCTCCCGCACCTCTATCTGGCAGGAAGCGGGAAGGGGGAGCCGTATACAACGCACCTCCGGCCACGCGGTCGTCCACTGCCCCAGACGGGAGCGGGCGGTGCATGCTGAAGCAGTGAGATTCGCTCTCGCTGAAGCGATGACCGCGGCTGCGGCGCAGCGTACGGAGCGCGAGCCCGATGTTCTTGCCGGAACTCCTGGCGTCTATCTCGATTTCGAGATACCAGCGGGATCGGAGGAAGCAGCCGAGCGGCTGGAGAATCGTCAGAAGCACATCGAACTTGTTGCGCTTCGGCAAGCCTCGGCGGATTCACCGGCGAGGGCGACAGTTTTTGTTCCGGATACCGCTGCGGACCACTTCCTCAAGAAGGTTGAGCAGTACCGCGACGAGAATACGCGCACTGGCAAACCGAAAAACGAAGCTCTGGTTGCGCGCATTCAGAGCGTCGCGCTCGCGGCGGTGCGGTCGGTATACACGGACGATCCGGCGCTCTTTCCCGCGGCGGCCGAGGCAATCTGGTGGGAAATCTGGCTTCGCGAAGGCCATGCTGAGAGCTTTGATGCTGCCGTTCAACATCTCGAAATCTTGGCGCAGCCTCAAAAACTGGTGTTCCCGGATCGTGAGGTTCGGCTGATCTACGGCAGCGAGATCACGATCATGCGCCTTTTCGTCAATACGGATTCCATTGCCGAGATCCGCCGCGCGCGCGATACGCCTGCTCAGTTCATGCGCTGGTCCAACGTCGAACAGGCGGCGCTCGCCACCGATCTCGCGGGCCGCGTTGATGCGCCGGAAAACCCGCAGATCGCGGTGTGCATACTCGACACGGAGTGTACGCAGGCTCACCCTCTGCTTTCAGTTGCGCTCGATCCGAGCGACGTCCAGGCATACGACCCGGCCTGGACCGGCGGAGACAGCAACGGGCATGGCACGAACATGGCGGGCTCGGCGTTATATGGCGATCTCACACCGCTGCTTTCCAGTAATCTTCGGGTTCCGCTGACGCATCGTCTGGAATCGGTGAAGATACTCCCGGATCAGGGGCAGAATGAGCCAAAGCTCTATGGAGCGATCACGGCCGAATCGATTGCACGGGCCGAGGTGGAAGCTCCGGACCGGCACCGCGCGGTGCTGCATGGCGGTTACCAGCGATATCGGAACAAATCGCGGGCGGCCATCGTCATGGTCCGCCGCTGTGGATCAGCTTTGTTTCGGCGACGAGGGTGCTCGGCGCCTGATTCTCATTTCCGCTGGCAATGTTCGAGAGGGTCTCTCCCAGGCCGGGTATCCGGCCCGCAACGAGATCGAACCGATCGAGAATCCGGCCCAGGCGTGGAATGCGATCACGGTTGGAGCATTCACCGAGAAGTTCGTGATCACCGATCCGACGTACGAAGGGTGGGAGCCCGTCGCTCCGGTAGGAGATTTGTGTCCGACCAGCCGCACATCCGTGCCTTGGGAACGGAAGTGGCCCCTGAAACCGGACATCGTACTCGAAGGCGGAAACTGGGCGGCCCTGGGGGATCAGATGGATTGTCCGGATGACCTCGGTCTCCTGACCACTTACCGAGAACCCACGACGCGGCACTTCGACATCTTTCGGGACACTAGCGCGGCGACGGCGTTGTCAGGCAACTTGGCCGGCAAGATTATGGCGGCGATGCCGCAACGCTGGCCCGAGACCGTCCGCGCTTTAATGATCCATTCGGCTGAATGGACACCAGCGATGAAGCAACAATTCGATGCGGCCGGATCGGAACAGCAGAAACGCGTTCTTCTCCGGAAATACGGGTACGGCGTACCCGACTACTACCGCGCCGTTTTGAGCGCAGCCAATGATCTGACGCTCATCGCGGAAGACAGCTTCCAGCCCTTTCAGAAGGATGGCAGCGTCATTAAGACGCGCCACATGAATCTCCATCAGTTCCCTTGGCCGCGAACGGAATTGGAGCAGCTCGGTGAAACCGAAGTGGAATTGCGGGTGACCCTTTCTTACTATGTTGAACCCAATCCCGGCGAGCGGGGTTGGCTCCGGCGGCATCGATATGCTTCATACGGCCTTCGGTTCGCCGTTAAGAAGTCTCTCGAATCCCTCGACACCTTCCGCACGCGGATCAATGCCGCGGCCGTTGCTGAAGAGGAGGAACTCGGAGCGATTGACGCCGGGGCCGACGATTGGTTTCTCGGACCCCGCTTGAGGAACCTGGGGTCCGTTCACTCCGACTACTGGCGAGGAACCGCAGCGGAGCTTGCCCGGAGATCAGCCATCGGCGTCTATCCAATCGGCGGGTGGTGGAAAGAGAATCCAGCACACGAGCGATACGCCCGCGCCGCCCGCTACGCGCTCATCGTCTCCATTCGGGCGGTCAACGGAACCGTTGACATATATACGCCCGTAATGACGCAAATAGCTACGCCGTTAGAATTACCAACCTGATTGACAGAACGTGGCCATGCTGGCTTGCCTCCCAATGCAGCGGAAACATGCTGTCTTCGAAATCTTCGACCAGATTTTTCTCCGTGAGGATGTTCATCCGCCCTTTGGCAATGTCTGCATTCGACGAGAAATGCGTCATCTCCATCTTGCGATTATCGGTCAGTTCGGAGGTGTTAACACTGAAGCATCCATTCCCGATCAATGCCGTCGATGGACTTGTATGGTTTGATGCCGGCGGTTAGGCCAAAATATGGCCGGTCAACTCTCCGCCATTCTCGTTGAGAACCGCTCTCCATGCTTTCTTCGCTGGGATAACGAAGTCCTCGATCGGCGCTCTGCTCATAGGGTTGTGTGCCAACTCGAAATCGGAACCGGGCTGCGTGCGGTGGTACATCGGGTCCGCGAAAGATCCCAGAATAGCGGAAAGACCTCGCGATCTCCTCTCTAGAAAGGGTATTGTCGCTACGTTTGCCCCACTTGCCTTGACGATGCTGAATCTCGGTTCGTTTTGCTGTCCCACTATCTCTCCCGTCCGTCTATCCAGAAGCAATTGGTATACACCGAGGGGATAGACGGCCTTCAGGAAGCGGGGCGCGTCTCCTTCCGCCTGTGTCCATTTGTACGACAATGCCGCGCCATTGATTGCGATCACGAAGGCGTCATTCTTGTGGATAATGCCTTTTCTCAAATATCCACGATATTTCCTATGCTTCTCAGCGATGGCGTTGGTGTAGCGAAGCACAAGCTTTTCTTCGGGAATTGTGCCAGAGCCGTCCGGGTTCGGCTCGATTACCGTGTCCGGGAGCCCAGGGACGCCATTGGTCGCCACTACTGCTTCAATCCATACACGGTTTCCTTCATGCTCAAGAAGGATATCTGGGCCTGGTTTGGGACACGACAAGATTGCGCCTCGCTGGGCAGCATACTCGTGCAACGCGCAGGTCAGGTACATTTCCCAGAAACGGGCGTGGAAATCGCGGCGGACCTCCGTCAGGAAGTGTGGGTCGGCGAATCCGCGGAAGCGATCCCAAAGGCTTTCAACAAAATCTCTGGCCGGTACGATCCATTCTTCTTGCATGTCCCGTAGGTTCACGTAGGCGCGATCGCTCGCGTCGCCGGGAGAGAACAAGCGGTCGCACATACTCTTAGGTTACGCTGCAAAAGTCCCGTCACGATGATGACCGTCATGCCATCGTTTATAGCGAAAGAGCACAAGGGGGGATATCGTTACGGCGCGTTGTCGCCCTCTTGATTATCAGGAGGCGGCCCGACGCGTTGCTGCGTCCGGATGTAGGCATTCCCTCGCTCCTTGATGAAGCACCAGCGCTGGAAAAGGCGGTTGTTGAAGGTTTCAGCATCCCTGCAGTTGCTCGCAAGGTTGGCGAACTCCTGAATGTCGAGCACATGGAATAGGGCCCGACGGAACTCGTTCTCGCTGGCCGTGGCCACCTCCGCCGCAACGGCTTTCCAATCGACAAACGTATACATTTCGGAGAGAATCACAATCGCGTGCGCGGGTGAGCGATCTCGGCCTGGTACGGTCAGGAGCGTACTTTCTTTATGCAAAAAGATATCGGAGCCATTGCGGATGTTGGTGAGGGCACCCGCCAGCTGTCCCATACCCTTCCTAATGTCCTTCGTCACATTAGCGGCGCGCGTATCTGAGCTTTGATCCTTGGCCGTGAGGACAGCCAATGCTTTCGCTTGTACAACGCAGATGAAGTCCTCGCTTAATCCGAGTACGTCGGTAAGCTCGCGCCGATTCTTCCCGTCCTGAACCTCCGGCGACAGGTAAGCGTTTCCGGGGTAAATCGAATCCATGATGACGTTAATTTGGCGCTCCAGCTTCTTTCCTTCGTCCCGATCGTCGATCACGAATGGACCGCTCGCGGAGGTCGGAGTTACTTCGAATAGCTCCCTTGGTTTCCAGATATCGAGCGCAAGTGGAAGTGTTGCGGTCATCTTCACGTATTCGCTAACGGGGTCATCTGGGGGGTTGTGGATGTGGTGCTGAAATCTGTCGAGGGCAAGATTCAGTATTCGCGGGAGGTCTTCGAATTTTACCGGCGTGGTTGCTGGATAAGTAAGAAGCCAGTGGTCCGAAACGCGCAGGGCGTCTGCCGCCAAAGCTGCGGGTGCGCTCTCCAATTTGCACCATGCACTCAAAACAGGATGATTCAGCTCGTTCATGCAATGAAGGGTTGTGGAGGCTGATGCGAGTATCTGGCCAAGCAGCGCAGCGTCTTCGGGCGACGAATTGCACATCGATGCCTTAAACGGCTTCTCGCGTTCATCATCGATGCGGATGCCCAAGCACAAAATCGTGAGCGATTCCGTTCGTATCGCGCTGATGAGGAGCGTACATGCCGCTCCGCGGTATAGGGCTTTGATGGCTGTCTCCGGCGCCTTGCATACGATAGCGATTCGACCGTCGCCAAGCTTCTCGACATACACGCCGACTCCGGCTCTAGTGAGTGCTTCGCTCAATTTTATTGAAGGAATAAAAGACATCGCGCTGGTGTCTGGGAGTGTCTCCTTAGGCTACCTGATTCTGTCGGCTGGAGACCCGTTGTCTCAACACTCCGGCTTTGTCGCTGCGCCAGCTACCTGCCTGCCCGTCTTCCCAGGTTTCTCCAATCGGTACGGCTTCGGGCGTCTACGTACATGCGCCGACCTCCAGCCACCGATTCAATTCGCTTTCAAGGACGACGGAGCCACATTTCTGTGATTGAAGACATCGTCCACCGAACCCGTACGTGCATGCTGACTTGGCCGTGGACGAGTTTATGTGGCAATTGTCGGTACATGCACTGCACGGTGCTGCTGCGAAAGAATGGATGTATGTCCAGTGTGCGCCATATCGTTGTCGCGAGGGCTGCGTCGTCGGTCCGATTTGCTCCGGAGGAGGCATTAACCTTCAATGATGTTCCCGCCGGCAATCTTCGTGCAGCCCTTATCGTTAGGACCCGATACAGCCTTGAAGGGTTCACTAAGGCGGTCCCCCGGGAATTGTGGATCGAGGCCAGCAGCGAGATGTCGTCGTTAGATCAGGCGATCGTCGACTTGACCAACGCTTCGACCATGGTGCTTCCTGCGCTTGCCTTCTGCGCGAACGCGCCTATCGAGGAGCCAGAGCCGGAAATGGCGTATGAACTCCGCGTCGGCGAGAACGAGCACAAGCTCTACCAGCGACAGGTATTCCAGGAGTTCGGGTTTCCGAGGGCGCGTCGACGTGCGCCGACAGCGGCGATCACGCCGTTCGTGCAAAACTGGCTCTCGCATCCCGACGCCGAGCGCATCTACCGGGCGCTCGTGCAATACGCGCTTGCGTTGCGGCACGGTGCGGCGGGCCGCGAGGTGCTGGCGCATGCGCATTTCTACATGGCGGTCGAAGCTCTGACTAAAGCGCTGCTGCGCGACGAGCGCCGGCGGACGGGAAAGAGCGAAGACGAACTCGTCACGGAATGGGGCATCGAAAAAAAGGAACTGGACGGCGAGGTTCGCCTCAGACGGATCTTCGGCGGGGACCGGGATGCATACCGGGATGCCAAGAAGGCAAGCGACGGTCTCGAACACGGATTCGCGAACTATGTGGACATCCGCGCGCAGGCCGAGGCTGTCGCCCGAAAAACCGCGGCCGGGGTGCGCCGCGCCATCTTCGAGCTGATCGCGCTGCCACCCCAGGCGCGGGCGCTGCTCTTGGCCGATCCGTACCGCGAGCCCATCGACCCGCGGCCTATCGAGCAGGTGCTCCGCGGCAACCTTGTCGGACCCGTGGACGGGTTGACCCACAAGACGCAGATGTATCCCTGCGTCCGCTGGAGCTTCGGGATGGCCGACTATCTCGGAGAGGATGGCGAAGGCAGGATGCAGTTCAAGCCGAAGGACACGGTGTTCACCCCTCTGATCGGCCCGCTGGCGGGTTTCCAGCTGACCTCGTTCGAGGTGCGCCGCCCGGACCCGCATGGCGGTGCGACACCGGTCGCGGGCGCAGCGACGGTGCGCATGCCGGACGAGGTGCTGCAGGATATCCGCCGTCAGGTCGACGATGTGCGCGCGGGCCTCCCGGTCCTCGCGCAGGCGATGGCTGGCGAGCAGATGCGCACGATGTTATCCACTCTTGGCAAACGGACGAAGAAATTAACGAAGCGGGACATTGCCGCGCTGCAACGCAAGCTGGCGCAAGCTGGAAAAACAATCCTGCCCTACCATCTGGGCCTCGCCGCGCTCTCCGGGCAGGTGCCGCTGAACATCGCCAGATATATCCTGCTGGAGCGGGCCATGGCCGAGACGATGGCGATGGGAGGCATGCCGGGTGCGCGACGGAAGGACGCCTTCGATCTGCTCCTCTCAAAGGGAGCTGGTGCTCTCCGGGAAGGAAAGATACTGACCGGCCAGGACGCTTACCCCGGCGTAGCGGCCCTGCGCGATCGGCTTGTCGCTCACCTGGCGCAGCCGGAGAACGAGGCGTCGCTGAAGCCCGTGCTCGACCACTGGTACGAGTCGGAAGACTGCCGGGCGATCATGCGTTACGCGGCACAATACAAGGAGCGCGCCGCGCGATTTTTGTCCAAGCGGCCGGCGCGGTACACACAGGCTTCGGTGCTGCGTCTATGCGATCAATATGGCCATCATGCGGGGCTGGTGCAGCAGCAGCTCCGCCTTCTGCTCGCGCTCGATCATTCCACGCACGACGAACCGCTCCTGCATTCCGATGTACAGGAAAAAAATCTTGACAGCCTGGTCGGCAGCGGAAAGACAAGCGAGATATTGAGAGACGTGTCGCAAGCGCTCGACCGGCGCATCCGGAACGCGCTGGCGCATGGCGTGCCCGCGATTGATCTCGATCAGCGGCGTTGCACCTTCAGGGACAGGGACAAGCCGGTCGACCTTTCTTTCGATGAGCTGTTCGACCAGACCATGCGGCTGACGGTGACGGCCTTGTGCCTTCTTTCGATCGACCAGAGAGTGCAGCAGCAATGGATGCGGCAGAGGCTTGACGCATTGCTACGCGGATGATCGTTCAGGATTTCGGATGCCGTATCGGACTTCGCTCTCGTTGACCGATCTGGACTATTCTGCGTTGTCTTGTGGCGCGGAATCGCCCATGTAGACCTTTGGGAGCGGCCGGGCCGGCCCGGCAAAACGAAGATCGGACGGCGTGTTTTTCTTATCGACAACGTTGAGTTGGACCCTCTGCGCCGCCGCGACATATTGCGGCCACGCCGTGCCCAGCATTTCGAGAAGGGCTTTCATCTCCTGATCGTCGTCGTCCCGCGCTCCGCTGAACCAAAACAGGACGGGAAGGGGAGTTTGCCGCATTTCGGCGATCATGCGGGCACTGAAATAAGCCATGCCGTGAATATGTCGGTATTGCGGTGTTCCGTCCTCTTGCTTCTTTTGCAAAATGCGGGTGACGAGATACCAGACGGTATCCGGCTGCAGATCCTGATTGCCGTCGCTGGCAATCCAGAGCAAACCTCGGGCGGACGGCAAGCTGAGAATTTCCTTCGTGCTTCCGATCTGGGCGTTCGCTGCTTTTACGATCCGTTGGACGGGATCCGCCATCAACTCAAAGAGCTCGTGCTGGCATGCCAAAGGCAGCCGGTGGCTGTCGACGCGGGCAGTGCCGTAAACGATAAGCTGGCCCTTACGCTGCCAGGCCGCCGTAAGTTCACCCATCTTCTTGCGAAAGGACTCGCCAAAGCTGTCCGTCTCAAGCGCTTTCAACTCGGCGATGACGTTATGCCGCCGGAACAGATAGTCCGCGCTGCGCGGCGGATTGACATTGCCGACGAGTTCCGAGATCAGCTCGCCCTGGATTCCTCTGACGAAAGGATCGACGATAGATTGGAGCGGGGTGGGAGGCTTCATGCGGAGATTCCGTTTAGCTCCATTTTAGGACCAGAGCTCAAACAAAGAATGGACATTCTGTACGCGGAGGAAATCGATAACCCGTGCGAGGACCTCGCACTGGAGCATCCTGCGGGAGGGACTGTGACTGGACGGCCGAGACCTGCGGGCTCGGTGAATGCGCCCAACCCCGGAACCGATCCCGGAGGGAAGGCGGTGAGTACGGTCCGGCATCAGCGGCCTCGTAGATGACACCCAAGCTTTCGAGGGAAGTTTCAATTGATGGAACAGGTCGACTGCGTAACGGTCGTGAACGCGATCATTCTCGCCATCATAGACTGACACGCGTCCGAGCCGGCACTATCTTTACGGTCTCCTCTACAAGCCCATCGCTGATCGCCTTTGGGTTACGATCATAAAAGCATTCCGCTGTTCCCGCAGATTTGACGTTGGCGAACCGTCCCATGGCTGAGCTGGTCGAGGTCCTTGGCATAGGTGGTGGCGAAGAGAACACGGTGCAAATGGTCAAGTCTTGATCCGATGCTGTTGTAGCGCTTCAAAAGATCGGGCGCGACTGACCCCGGAAGCCCGGCAGTGGCGGTTTCGTAGAAGCGGCCGCAGCCACTCTCGGTGCATGACTTGAAGCATCACGTAATGCGACCAGCCAGAGCTCCGGCAACAGTCGGGGCATTACATGCAGTTTCCCGTAAATCATGATTTCGAGGGGCGCCGGGTTTTCGAAAATCAGTGCCACAAACTGGGCAAACACTGGCCTTGCCAATGGAGCCCCAGCAGTTGCCGCAGGTAAACAGGTCTTTCCGGCCACCCCACCACCAGTCGAAATCTTCAGGCAGAACTGACATCCTTCATCTCCGTTCTCAGAATTGGCGGCCGGTCAGCAACTCGCGACTTGCAGCAATGGCGCCAAAAGAAATGGCACACAGGTATTTGTCACCGGTAGATATCGCCCAATCGGTATGTCAATTGGTGGGCTTGAGGCCAGCCCACTCGGACGAATATATCCAGAATCTCCATGAGTGCGACGTGGCATTCAGGACGTCCTCGCAGGAGTGGCCTGAACTCGGCCAAATATCGCTCGACCGTCTTCACAATCAGGTCTTCGGCAAGCGGGTCGTACTGATAATTGTTGGCCGCACTGGCTTTGACGGATTGTGCGATGAGCAGAAGGACGCCAGCGGGGTCCAGTGGGACGAAAAAAGCCAATGTTTCGTTTACAGCGTGCGCGGTGTGCGGATGCGCCATGGACGCGAGAGCTTTCAGTAACGGCATTGCTTGTTTGAAGAAAGCACCGTCCGGGGCCGGGGTCTCGGCATTGCCGTGGCTGAACGCTCCCGACGTCAGGTGAATCCGGGTCGCGACCTCATCAATGCCCTTGAGAGCCTCGCCGTACAACTCCCGGTCCGACGGTTGCCACTGATCGGGTGCGGCAGCAAAGCGCGCGTCGAGAGCGTTCTTGGCCGCGATGTAAGTATCGAGAATGCGCCCCAGCAGGGCGAAGGCGGCCGTCCGCACCTCAGCCTTTTTGTCATGCAGGAAGCCGCTCAGTCCGAAGATGATGTGGCGCAACTCGCGACCGTAGGTCGTCGGTTCCCCGATCATCACGTCGAGCATCTTGAAGCTTCTGGCGTCGTTCTGGTGAATGGCCAGACCGGCGAAGATGTCGCTGCACCCAAGGCGAGCGTCCTCCGTTTCGCCGTCGTCGGCCGGTAGCCTTACAAAGATCTTCTCTGCGAGAGTGGCGATTCGCGCGGCGTCAACCCCGGCGATGCGTTGCATCGATGAAACACCAACTCTCAGGACACTCCCCTTCTGCTCCTCGCCCGCCAGCCGTTCGAGAAGCTCCCACATGAGATCTGGCGCGGTCTTGAACAGAAACATCAGCCTATTCATGAACTCAAAACGGATCTCGTCTTCGGGGTCGCCGACGAGTTTGAGTACTACCGGACGGAGCTCGGCCGCCAGTCCCGAACTGATTCCCGCAAGGCTCATAAGGCCCTTCGCGGCTTCGATACGGAGCGCACGGTCGCCGCGGTCCTCGTTCGCCGATTCCGCCTGTCTAGTGGATTCGGGGTCCGAAGCGGGGCTCGGCTCGGTGACATAGCGGAGCAGAATCGCTTTGACGAAATCGATCGTGGCGCTGTCCCAAACATCGCCCTTGCCGCGGAGAACGGCATCGACGGCTTGTAGCAGCGTGGCGACGGCCTGCTGTCTGAGCTCGGCATGGAGCCTCTGGATCGCGGGCATCTCCGCTTCAAGCGCACGAATGGCCGGCAGCGTGGCTCTGACCCGCTCGGCCGGAGGACCGTCATTGAGAAATTCAATCGTGAAGGCTTGAAGGGGCTTTATGAGAGCGTGGATTCTTTGGTGCTCGGGATCGTCAACGGGCACACCTCGATCCCGGAGAAAATCCTCCGGGGTAAACGGCATCGCGCCAAACTCGAATCGAGGCTCTGTTCGATTGATCGGAGCACCACCTGCCGCCTGCAACGCCACCGCATGCGCCTGGCCTTCCGGCGTCACAAGGAGGGATGCGTCGAGGCATCCAAAAAGGCGATCACGATATCTGTTCGCAACCGCAACCTTCTCGGGAGGTACTGTTTGCGGAATATTCAGGATGGACCCTTCGACGCGGGCGCGCTCCTGCGGCGTCAATATCGGGAAGATGGTCGTGAGGAATGTCCCGGCGAGTTCGGTTGTATCCCTTTCCGTGAGGATCGAGTGGTCCCACGCCAGCGAACGGATGGCGCGGCCGACTGTTGCGGGTTGTCTGCTGCCAGCCGACAGGAGGCTGCGCCAGACAAGCGCTGGCGGTCGAGAGGATGCAATCACCTTCACGATCTCGCGAATCAGCGTTGCGTCGTCAAGTTTCTCGAAGTACGCCTGGAAGGCCTGCAGCATCCTGAAAGGTTCATCATGGTGATTAGCAACTCCGCGGCCCCAGATGGAACTGTAATCCGGCAAGAGGCTTGACTCAATGTCATCAAGCCGTACTGGGACGGGCGGATCGCTGCTGGGATGCTCGGCCTCGACAAACCGGTCGGTGATTTTCAGCACCGCATCAATGGCAATCCGTGGCGCCCAATCGAGAAAGCGCGGAAAATACTCCGCAAGTTGGTACAGCCCCATCCCGTAATCCTGTTTTCTGTTAGACCCCATCGAGAAAATTTGGCTGTCGTTCATCGAAGTCTTCTCGTCGCTCTCATCGTGATGCGCGAAACTCGCGATGTAGAGATCCCCGACGAAGGCGGGATCGGCTGAGGCCAGAAGACCGGCCTGCCTCGCCAGAGTCGGGAAAGTTAGGTAGCCGTATTGGGTCAGGTGAGCAGGCGCAATGCAGCCGCGCAGGACCCCAATCGATGCGGCGACATCAGTGAGTGCCGTGCTGGCGACGCTGACAATGCCGCCGGTGGCGAGCCACGCGTATTTTCCTGCGTCCGTCAGCGCGAAAGCGAGCATGCGGCGG
This sequence comes from Bryobacterales bacterium, assembly GCA_963710155.1. Classification (GTDB taxonomy): domain Bacteria; phylum Acidobacteriota; class Terriglobia; order Bryobacterales; family Bryobacteraceae; genus Palsa-187. The sequence continues at coordinate 417,190 of CAVPZQ010000016.1, forward strand.
GCCAGGATGCCAAGATATCCGGCGTTAGCCGGACTCAATTGCGTGACGCGCTCGCTCAGGAACACGAGATAGGGACGGATCGCAAAAGCGGCAGCCGCCCCAAGGCTCTCGGTGGCGGCCGCCAGACATTCAATCCACGGTGTGTCGATCGTCCCTTGCGTCAACAAGGTAGCAAGGATGTGTTTGAGAACCCCAAGGCCGGCCTCTTGCCGCGCAGAATCAATCAGCGCGTCGAGCAAGGGCGCGGTCTGGGCGCTCTGAGCGGCATGGATAGCGGCGACACTGGGACCGAGCAGCTTCCCCACCTCATTAACGCTGGAATCGACGAGGCGGAATGTGAGATCCCAAAACGAAGCCTGATCATGATGCCAGAGGCGTTGGTAATGAAGTTCCAGACTTGGGCGAATCGCGATCAGGAGATCAGGCTCTTTGGAGAGCAGCTCAACGAGTTCGTCCGGTTCAGGCGATACATAGAGTCGCGCGCCGGCGTAGTCGAATAGCAGGTGGTGCGGGAAAGTAATAAAGTCTGAGCGCGAAGCCCCGCTTTGCGTGGTCCATTCGGCCAGCACATGAGACCGAAGCAGCGCGCGAAGGAACGGACCCGAGGCGGCTTCGTTTCCGAGGGCGACAGTCTTCGCGATGCGCAAGGACCTTCGCGCGATCATCGCGGATGTTACGCGCCGCAGGACGAGTTCGCGGGCCTCGCCCTGATCGTCGTGACCGTGGATGCGTTCCTGCCAATATCGATCCAGAAGTTCGATCTGGGTCCGGACCGGCTCAAGCTCGGCCGGTGTGAGGCCCACATCGAGTAATTCGGCGAGCAAACGAAGATTGAAGGGCAGGTTAAGAAGTTCTTGCAACGCGGGGGACGCTCCCGATACGAGAGATCCCAATGCGGGTGACTGCGCTTGCAATTGCGACAGCTCGCCTGGTGTGAGCGCGGGAATGTTGATATGACGAACGGGGAGAAACTCGGAGTCGGCGTACGCGGCACTGGGGGGAGAGCCATGAAAAAGCCCACGCAAAGTCGCGTTATAACGGAGATCGAATTTGCGGACGGAAGCCACCACATGCCATCGGCCGCCGCTCGACAGGATGGCGCGGATCAGGGACTGGAGCGTTTTGACGGCGCCATCGCTGCGGGCGGCATCGAGGGCGTCAATGACCACGTATCCCGGACCGCGGCCGGTCCAGGACTCGAGAACCGTGAGTAAATCATGTTCGAGGTCCAGTTCGTTGCGCAAGGCGCCCAGGCTGGCGGCCGCGATTTGATCGACGGCAAGCAGAACGACATCGCTCTTCTTCTGAAGCGTACGGGCCAGCTCGTAAAGAGCCCCCGATTTCCCGGCGCCCGGCAGACCAAGGACGAGTAAGTGACCACTGGCCACGGCAGCTTCGAACTCGTTCGCCACCGGCCGCTGAATGGTGATGCGATGTCCGCCAACTTCAATCCGTGAGTATTCCTCAAGTCCTTTTAGGGTCGAGGCCGTCAGGTCTTTTAGGCGGTCGATATCGCGCTGAAAGCTGCGCGGCGCTTTCACATCGATGCCGGCACGCGCGAGAGCTTGCAGAAGGGCGGAGCGGTCGGCGCTTTGACCAACAGTCGCATATCCGCCAACCTCGGTCAGGAGTGTATTCCAGCACTTGGTCGCGTCAGCGGGAGTAAGGAGAACGCTGCGGCGAAGCAGTTGTTTGGCCTCACGTTCATGATCCCCGCCGCGGTCCACGTCGAGGACCTGCACATGAACGAGACGCAAGAGCGAGATGATCTCGGGCGCAGTGGGTTTCTTCCCAAATTCAGCGCGCCAAGTCCTGATGACGTGGTTTCGAATGACGGCAGCGGCCTGGTTCTCGCCTTTGTTGCCCGCCGTCCATTCCTTTTGAGGCGCGGCCGACGTGCGCAACCGCGCGAGAAAGGCGGGAAGATGGATCTTGATCGGCGCCGAGCTCAAGGAAGCGGTCACGAGGACGAGGCGATCCTTGGCGGGATCAAGCTTCGGCGTGCTGCCGCGGAATTGCCTTACGAACTGAGCGATGGTTTTGCCGAGTGCCGAATCAGACGTGGTTTCAAGGGTTACCGTGTGCTTCGCTTGGCAGAGGACCTCGCCCTTCGTCGACGTATTTACGGTGAGGTCGTCGACCGCCTTCGTGGTCTCGGCGTGAAGTGAGGCAAATGTCAGGTCATCGGGAAGTTCGAACGGCGGATCAGCATCGGCCTCCGCAAGAATAAGCACAGCCCACCAGGCCGAGACGCGGTTTTGATAATAGGTTCCCGCGTGAGTGGCTCGCCCGCCACCCGTCTTTCGGGGTTGAGAGACGCTGCTCTTGCTTTCGCGGCCTTGCGGTTTTTTTTCGTTGCGGCGGCCTTGTCCGGGACACCCCGTTTCCGCTTGCCGGCGGCGCTTTTCTTAGCAGCCATTTCTCCACACTCGATTTGATACTTAGCGAATAACAATTGTCACTCGTTTCTCGGCCAATCGCCGTCAGGCGCACATGGTCGAGGCGGGCTGACTTCGCGAATTCGATGGCGTTACCGTGGCGCTCTTACTTCGGCCGTAACGGCAATCCGGCATCGCATATTGCCACGGCGGCGCCCTAAACACAAGGCTGTGATCTGTCACTATTCGCGCTGGCGATCCTCTCGGCGAGGTGTTTGACCATGCGAGCCGTCCGGGACCGGGACGCGAATTCCCTGATCTTCGTGTCCGGCAGTCCCAACTCGCGCAGGAAGGACGCCTGCAACAGGAGCTTCAGAACTTCGACCATATACACCAAGGGCGCGCCTGTCGCGGCCCGGTTCCTGAGCTTTGCGTCGTAGTGCGTCAGGTAGTTGCGGTTATCGTAAATAGAACTGATTACCGACTTCCGGTCGGGGATGAGATCGACGAACAGATATGAAAATTGGGCGAAGAGCAATTTCAGCCGGCGGCGCAGGCTGAGTTCATTGCTATAGGCGAGTTTCCTTTCGAGCCATTCGCGGTGCTCCGGCGGTCGCCGTCCCAAGGATCGACTTCACGCGCGCTTCGTGCGCCTCCTTCGGCTGATCGGTTTCTTCCGTCGCCCGCCGATGATAGGCCTCGACGGCCTGCACAAGCGCCAGAAAATTGAAATCCAGGTATTTGCTCGGATTGTAGAGCGTGCCGAAATAAAGAGCGCAGACTGGGTCAAGCCATTCAGCTTTTGCGATCCAGTTCCTCAAGCAGTCCTGTTCGAGGCCCTTGATATCTCCAAGCGAGAAGAGATACTCGTCGATCCGAGGGCTGCCAGAGGTAGTGCGCACCGGCTGATAGAGGATTTCAACAATGACCGGATGGGCAGTGCTTTCCGGATGGTCGTCTCGAACGACCGCCTTGATCGATCCCGCGCGGACCAGACTTCCAGTGGCGAGCGTCAGGAAATGCTCGAATCTGGTGCCCGTCCGCATATAGTCGTGGAGGGTGTCGGAGGGAGACTGCCGAACTTCGAGGCTGACGTCCTGGCGGACTGAGGCGAGGTCCCGGCGAGTACGGAGCAGCGGCCAGAACGCGAGCGAGATATTGAGTCCGTCCCCGTCGCACAAAAGCGCCTGCTTTTCCGGGTGCGATATTCGATCCGCACCGCCGGGCAGTCGTGGCCTGCGAACAGTTCGGCGGAATCGATCTCGAAGCCGGTCCGGCCAACCCAGGCGCGCATTTCGGGGATGCGCATTTGCCAATGCGAAAATCTCATGTCGGATTCGCTCTCGAAGGCGGCTCCAGAGATCAGGAGCGTCGCGTGGTAGGAGCACGGGTACGAGGCTGCCAGACGCAGGAATGGCGCTTGCGTACGGATGGCGTGCATGAGCGTGACATAGGCCCCCCCGGCGGTCTGACCGAGGATGATGACATGCTCTACCTCACTCGTGTCCGCGGACAGTGCGTCGGCGAGCGAGAGATTAGCACCCTCGCGACGTGTGAAGGTGAGCGTGCCGAAGACCGATTTGTCCGGGGAGCCAGGCAACCAGAAGTGGCCCTGGCACGGAAAATTCATGGATTTCGTCGCCTTCGCTCGATTGTCTCATTCAAAACGATCATTAACGGGGCAATGAATAGGGTGTCGTGAGCTGAAATTATTCGATGGGCGATCATCGCGGCCATCGCCTCCTCCCGAGGGTGAAGTCCGAAGGATCGAGTTCTTCAAGGAGCTCACCCTGGCCGCTGTCGTGTGCAGCGGGAGCTACCTTATAAGCCCACAGCAAAGTCAGGACCGCATCGTAGGTCGGCAGTCTGACGGAATGCTCAAGCAGGGTTTCGACCCTTTCCGCAGCCTTTGCGCCCAGCCACAGGTCGGACGCCACCGGGGCGAAGTCATCAGGCGCCGGATTTCCGCTGAATAGGCCGGCAGCGAACGATCCGTTCGCAGGAAGTTCTTCGAGCGGCAGGAAGAACTGAAATGAATCACTCCGGGCACACCAGCGGGCACGCTGGCCGGCACTCCAGACCAAAGCGCAGGGCACGTTGGTCAGCGAGAGGAACGAACGTGTTGTCGCGGTCAGACTTGTCCCGAATTCCGATGCGATGGTGGAGATCTGATTCAGCGAGAGCGCGGAAAGGTCAAAGCGTTTTCGCAGCACGGCGCTCGGCAGTAGGAGCTCGGCGGCGAATTCATTCGCTTCAACTTCTGGCCGATTAAGCCTTGTCTCGAACCTCTCGATCTGGCGTTCATCGCAGACATTGCCCAGCAGACGATGATGCGGGATGACATATGCCCGATCTCGTGCGCGATCGTGAACCGCTTGCGGGACGCTTCGCGCAGCCGGGAATTGACGGCGATGATCCCTTTCTGCCCGGCTTTGCTACGAACGAGGGCACCGTCAAACCCATTGGCGGGAACCTCACGCACTCGAAGTCCGAGGTCACGGCAGAGCTGAACAAGATCCGGAACTGGCGTCTTCACGAACTTCTGCGCGAGAAGGCTGGCTAGTTGGGCTGATGGTGTCACTTGTCCTCGGTGTTCTCATCCCAGTCCTGGCGCAGTTCATCGGCGAGGCCGTCCATGATGGCTTGGTCGTCCTTATCCAGAACACCGTCGCGGTTGCGATAAGCCAAAGCCGGATCGTTCACGGAGCCCGCAAAGGGAGCCTTGATCGCATCGACGATCTGGCGCAGTATCGGCAGCTTGGCATCATCCAGACTCCTTATTTCCCGCGTGGCGTCGAGCGTGGCCTGCACGTGGTCCGGAGGCATCCGGTTCTGCTTGCGGTATTCGACAGCCGCCTCCTCGGCAATCCGGTGAACGATTGCAGACGGGTCCGTACCTGGCGACAGTGCCTCATACAACATATTCAGTTCGTCGTCGGCCAGGGCAGCCGGATCTCCGAAGAGCTTATCGAAAAGATCAGGTTCGTGGTCGGGCTGCTTGTCGCGCGGCATATAGCTCCTTTACTCCTTCCTTCGCTAGCAGGCGCTCCTTGAGTTTGGAGACCTGTTTGGGCGTCTTGTTCAACACCTGTCCGAGTTCCTGGTTGACGTTTGGACCGCCCTCAATCAATTCTGTCGCGGCGATCAGATCCTCCAGTTCCGTCTCGCCGCGCACCAATTCATAGAGGACCGATTTGATGTCCGTCCCTGCCCGGGAGGGAGCGGCCGACGCCGGAGCCTTCTGCGGAGGAAGCGGTCGGGTAGAGTCATCGAGCGACCCGGCAACGTGCTTCTCCCGACGCAGCCGGTCGACCAGCTTGTTATGGACAATCCTTCCCAGGTACGTTTCGAGCTTTCCCTTGCTTTCCTTCCAGCCCAGGTAGTCCTCGGAGCCATAGAATTCCTTCAGCACCTCGGCGCAAACATCTTCGCAGTCATGCCCACCGTCGAAGGTATCGGGCCCCCGGTAGTGGCGCAGGCACACGGTCGCCTGGACCACGAGCACCTTGTACAGGCGGTCCCAGTCGATATTCCGGAAGCGGTTCAAACGGTCCTCATCTAAAACCGGCCGGCACGGCCGTCTGGGATGTTCCCCGTCAGTTATTCGAACGGGCCGTCCTCATTTTCCCCGAAACTTCTCTCCGTCGCTCGGGGAAATGCCAGCACCTTCGTTCGAAGGGTCTATAGGGGCTGTTACTGGCCTTCGGTGGGGACCGGTACAGAACGTCGGTCCGGCCTTGCGGACTTGAATAAGAAAGGTGTTAACCATTATGGCTTTGCAGATAACACGCATCAAACCCGATCCGGCCGGAAAGGACCGGAATCGGTACGGACAAACCTCCAGCTCGCAGCTCGCCGCGGAGTGGGTGGACTTCCGCAACGACGGCGCAACAGCGGTCAATCTGGCTCCTATCGAGCTCTGGCACCGGGCTTATCACCACGGACAGAACCCGACTTGGGAACGTGCAACAACATTCACCGGCACACTGCAGCCCGGCAAGACCGTGCGCGTGCATTCCGGTAGCGGGCCGGATAGCGTCATCCGTGACGAAGACCGGCACGGTGCAGACCACCATGTCTTCTCCCGGAAGGACTACATCTGGAACAACAAGGAAGGCGACACGCCTGCCCTGTACAACCGGACGACACAAACGACCATCGACTCTGCCAGCTACGATCCACACCCGCCGCAGGGTGAGGTCCTGATCCGCAGCGGCAACAAGCTGGTCCCGGCGCGGACACCCGCGTACAGCTCCCGCTAAGACGGAATCCGCCCTGCTGGCCCGCACCACGGCTGGCGCGGCGAGAGGAGACATTCCATCCCCGAAGGGTGTCTCACGCTCGGGACACCGACAAAGAAAGCGAGAATGGAGAAGTGAGCATCGGGCAGGAAAACGGCATGGCCGGCGTCGTCAGGAAGTTCTGCTTGTTCTGCCGAGAGAGCCTGACGAAGTCGACGGCGACGAACGAGCACGTCATTCCCCAGTGGCTCCTGCGGCAATTCGGCATCAGCGACCGGATGATCAGCCCCGCCGGATGGCAGCGGGGAAATGCACCCACACTGCGATCCCACCCGTGGTCGCGGCTGGTAGTCGCCGACATCTGCGCGCATTGCAATTCCGGGTGGTTGTCGGATCTCGAAAACGCCGCAAAGCCGCTGCTGCCCCCTATCGCCGCCGGGGAACGGCGGATTGGCGCGCTCAGGGAGGAGGAGAGTCTCGTGTTGGCGCGCTGGGCGGCTAAAACAACATTCCTCTGCCAGCGCACGGCGGGCATCTCTGGCATCATTCCCCTCGATGCGTTTTGGGCCTTGCGGGATGCGCCGGCGGGATACCCGGAGGGACCTTTGTCTTTGGTTTCCAGGATGACGGCGACCATCCCGCGCCGATCAACGGCTTGCAAACGCAGGATTGGAGTGTGCACGCGCCTTACGAAGATGCGATCGGAATCACAACCGCCATCCGCAAAACCTGCAAGATCTCCCTCCGAGTGGGCCGCCTGCACCTACTCGTTGCCTATTTCGGCTCGTCCGGGCTGGAGCCGGTGGGCTGGCACCGCGTGCATCAGCCACTCTATCCGAGCCGTTGCCGGTTATGGATCGATGCAGGGTTTAAAATCGACCGCGTTACACAACGCAGGGAATCGAGCATGGTGCTATTCCACGTCGCTTTGGGCGCCGGGCTGAACTGTACGCAGGAACAGATCGCCAGCAAAGCGCCCCCTGTGCTGGAGGAGCTGCATGACGAGTTCTTTGCCAAGTACAAGCACCTTGACTCAGGACAGGAAAATGACCAACCCGTCGTACGTATCTGACGAGTTGACCCATTTTTTGGGCCGAGCCCTTCTGGATGATCAGAGGCGATACACGCTGTTGCGCGAGGTCGTGAGGACGGGATGGTTGAAGGCCAGCCATCGCGATCAGCTCGGGCCGGGATTTGTGGGGCAGAGCGACGGGCAGAAGGCGCTCTCCGGCAATGATGCAATCAAGTGCACATCCGTCTGCTTTTGCGATATCCCCGTGAAGGCCTGGCTGTTCATATGAAAAAGTACGGCCCTTTTGGCGTCGCGTTCGCCAAGCAGCTCTTGCTCCGGTCGGGCGCAACCCCGGTGCATTACGTTGCGCGTAATGCAAGGCATCGCGGTGTCGGCATCGGCCCGCGAACCGTGGGCGACTGGTTTGATCAGCTACGCAAAGAGCTGCAGAACATCGCGCATGACCTAGCCTCTTACGTGGAGATGCATGAAGGCCGTCCGCAATTTCTCGCGAAATTATCACCACCCGATACGCACCCCGGCCATCGGCTGATGGGGCAGGTCTCCGCCCTGCAGAGCGAACTTGAGTTCCAGGCTTTCGGCCAGCTCAAATTCTTCACCGCCGGGACTTGCCGAGAACGATCCGGACAATTTCTATATGGAGAGGGAATGGCGAGTACCCGAGGGCCTGGCGTTTGCTATGGACGACATCGCTCGACTCATCATGCCGCGGGAATTCGTCGATCCGTTCCGGGCCGAGGTGCCCCAATATTCCGGGCCGATTACCCTCGCCGAGGAGGCGTGAGTCTTTTCGTGGATCACCGCGGCCTTGACCACGAGAGACTGAATGGTGGTGGATCGCGTGCCAGGAAGTTCATGACTTACACAGTTACTTACATAGTTTCACTTCGGTAAAATACAACATCAACTGAATCAATTGTTTGCGAGCAAACTGAGAGTACTTAAAATCGTCTTCGTCTGCCCACCAGCAGAGGAGACGAATCGCGAATTCCATAGAACCATAGAATCGAACGCATCTGCTTGCCAGGCAGGTGTTCGAATCGGTCTCCTGACCGTCAACTTCCCAGAACCAGACTTCTGACTCACTCTGATTCTAAAACTAGTTTTGATTCGGGATCCGAGCTTCAATTGCCTGTCGTTCACGCCGGACGGATGGACTTCGAACGAGTTGCTGGCCAAACCTTGCACAGCGAGATCGCCACTTCAGGTTTGGGAAAAGCCCTCCAGTTCCACTCTTGTTCTTCATGCACTAGCGCGGCGAGTGTTCGACGGAAAAACTGACTGCCGCAGCCAGGCGCGTGAACCATAACCCCTTCGACAGTACTGCCCTCGTAGACTCCTGCTAGTAAATAGCTAGACTCAGACGTAATGTTTGTCGTTGAACTGACGGTCACTTCCTCGGCTTCAGGATATATCGCAATGAGCGCATCAACAAGGTCAAATTGGCCGTCCAAGATGTGTAGGTGACAGTGCTCTAGACAACCTGTCGTTTCGCTCGAACTCCGCCCACCATGCTCGAATACTGTTAGTTTGCGGGAAGGGAAAAGGTCGTTTCGAGGCACCAATCGAGGACGTCGATCAGATCTCGTCGTACGTGAGCAGCTAACTCCGAAATCCCCAAAATGTGGAGTCGCGGGTACGCCAATACATATGGCTGAACGATGGCCCCTAGACCGGCACAAATCGAGATTTCTCCTACGGTCCCTAATAAGCGCGATTGGGTCGGAATCCAGCCTGGAGCGTTTGGATGGACTGAGTCCACGCAGAATGGACATGGGGTCGTCATCCCGGTAGTAGCTCCCTGAGTACAAGCGCGTCGTTGGACGTATCCCAATCTATGATCTGAAGTCGGCTTCCTTCCAGCTTGTATTCGAAGCAGATCTCGAGACCGAGTCCCGCTACTAAGGTGCTCATGAATTCAAGTTGCTCACGTCGCTCATCAAGTGCTCTTAGTGTGGTTCCGAATTCGCGCAAAAGTGTCGCCTTCGTTTCCGGCGCGGATCGAGGGATGTGAACCTCGTCGATAACCGGAGACCATTGCCATCCTCTGCGGTGCGCGCGGACGAACGGGTGTGGAAAGTCGGGCCCAAGGACCTCAATCATTCGGGGACTACAACGCCATACCTGCTCAATCACGTGACTCGCTGGTCCCCTGCCATCGACTGCAACTCTTCCCGCAACACTCAAGCCGACTAGACTCACCTGCGTTTGACAGAACCACAACTCATCGTAGTCAGAGTCTTCCGTTTGAACAGCTACCTTTACGCGTGGCAGCTCATCAATGCGAGTCAGCCGGATGTTGCGGAGCATCATGCCCGAGCACATTGGGACGAATTTTACAACGAAGAGCGTATCGTTGTGCGGTTCACTTACCTTGGTCATTGCTGCTTGTAGCTGCTTTAAAAAGCATGCCCATTCGGAGCGGGGGAAACGACGGATGGTTCTTTGCAGGAACCCTAGATCGGCAAGACCGAATCGATCTAACAGCTCATACTTGAGCCATTTGTAAGGGCGCGACGATCGACTTGGTGGGTTTCCCTGCAATTTCAATCCTCTGCGTTGATCACGCGGGTTTTTCCGCTAGCAGCCAGATCCACGCGTCAAAGCCATTAGTCCCGTTGTACCAGTCAGAATCAATCCGCTGGAGGCCCGAGCCGACGGCTAAGTGTTCGAGTTCTTCCACCGTTCGATAACGGAACCAGCGCTTTTGCAGAACGTTCCCGCGTTCTTTGTAGTGCGCGCCGATTCCGAGTTTGTTGTCTATATACAAAATGCCCCCTGGTACGAGGTGCTTGGCGAGTATCGTTATGATGTCGCTATCGACGAGTGCGCCACCAGTTGCCAGATCGGTCCTAGATGGAATGTGGAGAAGGCTCGCGCACATCCATATGCCGTGGAAACGCTGCCCTTTGAGTGCACTCTCTAGCACGGCGGGCCTAACGATATTGATCTCGTGAACCGCGAGGGCCTTCGCCACGAATCGTTTTCGGAGCGCGGTTGCCAACCGGGATGCACCTTCGATTGCGTCAACGTTAATGCCTTTGCTGAGAAAAAAATCCGAATCGCGTCCCGCACCCGCACCCACTTCCAGCACCCGTTTCGAATCGCCCACGAAACGGTCGTTTATCAACGATGCAAACCGGTCCCGAATCTTTTCAAGCTCAAATACTTTCCTGCGACATCAGTAGCCTTGATAAACTGTTCGGCCTCCGCATCATAGGTGCTGAGCACGTGCTCGTCATACGATGCTGCGCCTATTCGGCCGTTGCCAATCGCAATGATGGTCGGCACAGGGCTTGTGATGCTGCGAGAGTCAAGGCCTGCACTGTCGATTCTCACCGCGCCTTCGTCAACGGACACCCGGGCCGCAAACGTTCCTTTGCTGACGCCGGAATGGAGATGAAAGGCGCCAGCAGTGTAACTCCAAACTGACCGATACTGCGTCAAGATAGGTGGCTCCTGCATGTGGCCCGACAATACGAGATGGATGGCTGGCTGTGTTTCTTCGACGGAAACCTGATCCAACACAGAATCGAGGAAACTAGCCATATCTTTGGCAATGGTGGGGCCTAACCAATCGGCACGATCGCCGTCCTTATCCGACCACGACGTCACGTGCTGCGGAGGAACATGACAGAGCAGAATAACGATATCGCTCGCGTCCGCCGTTTTTAGGAAGTCTCGGACATTCTTGTGAGCACGTGGAGACAGGCCGTATTGCTCGCTTCGCTCGCCGCCGCCCCTACTGATCCGGTGGCGCATAAGCGGCCAAAGACTCACAACATGTACCGTTATACGAGGCGCAAGAAATGAGACGACTTCGACACCACCTTCTGAAATGTTAATTTGCCGCTCAACTAGGCGTGAATACATATCTCGAAAGCATCCAAAGCCTGGCTGTGCAAGTACAGGATAAGACGATTCTTCTCGTAGGGCGGCGATTAGATCTCGACCAATAGAGATTGAGTCCTTCGGCCTAGTCCGGCCAACTAGGCGACTGAAAGCAGCAATCAGATCTCTGCCAAATGAGACCCAATCGCCCCCCCCTGCTCTCGGACGGTCGAGGATGCGCGGCAAGGCTCCGACGAGGCTAGATCTGGTTAAGTCATGGTTCCCAGGGCAGGCCACAAAGGACTTCGTGGGTACGCCTAGGATGGCAGTGGAGTCTCGAAGGGCACTAAGGGCGTTCTTCTCCTGTTGCTCGAAGTCACCGCGGCACACTACGTCGCCGATATGCAACAGGCCCGACCAAGGTGATACGGAAACTCTTGAATCAATAAGTTTTGTAGCAGCATCCTGAGCCAATTGTTCGAATTTCGCAGCTTTTACTTCATCAAAAGAGTCTCGCGACCCAAGCGGGGAGCGATCTGCGGTCGAGTCGAGGCCGAACTGAGTGTCGCTGAGAACAAGGAAGGTCACCCGGTTCTCAGGCACGGTAACAAAACGACGAAACGGTGCGAAAGGCTGCTTTTTGTCCAGCATCAGAACATCGGCCGACGTGGGAAGCGCGTCGATAACCGACCCTAGCCAATGAGTTGAAATGGGTCGGTCAGTGTTCGTTGCGGTCGCCAAAACTGTGAGTGCTTGACGGAGCGCGATGGAGGCAAGTTCATGATGGCTGGGATTGGGAGAACCTAGAAACGCCGAGATCAGCGGGCCATGAAGAAATATGTCGTATGTTGCATCCTTGCCCTGCGGCATCACAGCCTTGACTCGGTCGCGGCTCTTTAGCGTGATCACCGGTAGTCCGACCGGAGATGCGAACGCTTCGAATAACTCTTCCACCAGAATCTGCTGTCGGCTATTAACAATCGCTGCTCGTCGCCGCAGTAACTCTGTAGGGACTGGTCGTTCTACGTAGGTCCGGAGTGCGGACATACAGACGACCAATTCTTCCATGCTTGCGTGGTACTTCGATTCGAAAGTCGAGCAAAGATAATTTGCCGAGGAATCGATGAGAGAAACCGCCTTTTCGAGAATGGGACTGTTCGCGGCTCTCAACAGCGGTTCAATTGCGAGGATGGCATTTAGGAGTAAGGCTGTAGGCCCGACTTCTGCAGACCTTTCGTCTGTGCTTCCGCTTCCGCTTAGATACCATGGCCATGCGACAGAATCTGAGTGATCCGTAGCAACCCCCGCCTTCTGCAGTGTGCCGATCACCCTCGTCACGAGCTCCTGGTTCGGCGCAGTCGTGCGCGCGATCGCTGACAGAAGAGCCGCGAGTCTGGGGGAGGAGACGATGACGTCGCCATGGTCGATGTTGTCGAGGAATTCGACACAACGCTCTAGCATCAACTTTTGCGCGCCGAGATACATGGCTTGCAGCGTTCCGGAAGGGACGGCACGAACTCCCACTGTGATACCCCTTCGAAATCGCCTGTACACGGTCAATGCTTCGTAGGGCGTCACATGTTCCGAATGTGCCGATCTGACCTTCGAGTGATTTCTCTGGGCGTTTAAGCAACCTCCCCCATCCCCAAACCGAACCGGTGGATGCGGAAGCACTCGCATCCGGTGCCTCCCAACGGGCACCAAGTTCGAGGCGTTCGAGCAGTTTGATCGCGAGCGTTTCCGGGAAATCTCGCGAGAAATCAAATTTACGATCCATGATACACGCTGTTCGGACGCGGTGTCCGCGCGGGTGTGCCGTTCACCCGCGAACATTGATTATCGCAAGAGACCTGGAGTGGGGGTGGTCGTAGCGTGTTAACGACTGGAACCCTACGTGGGTTGATCGCGCCCGCTACCGTCGCGCGCACCTGCCGAGTAGGCAGCTGCGGGCCGCCATCTCTTGTATAAGGAACGCGTATCTGCTTGTCCGGCAGATGGATCGGATTGCACCTCAGTCGCGCCGACTCTATCTTCGATGTTCCCGTTGCACAATCGAAGCCAATCAGGGTGCCGGATGCTCAACCGGCACGCAGAGGACCTGGGTCGATGCGTATGGTAACGATCCCATCAGCATGCGCTCGACTCTGGCAGCTGCCTCGTCCTGAATGCTCGGAAGCACGTGGGAGTAGCGTTCCAGCGTGAACGAAATGCTCGCGTGCCCCAGTTGATCAGAAATGACTTTCACCGAGACGCCGGCGGCCACAGCCAAGGTGGCTGCGGTATGGCGCAGATCGTAAAGCCGGATCGGCCGTATACCAGCCACCTCCAGAAGCCTCCGGAATTCGCGCTTGACATTCCTTTGTTTCAAAGGCGATCCCGTGCCGGAACGGAAGATCAAGTCGTTCTCTACGTGGCATCCAGTTTCAGTGGCGAGGGGTTGCGTGTTCCGAAGACCCGAAAGCCTTCAGCACGAAGTCCTGAAGTTTGACTACCCGGCGACTGCGCTTTCGCTTCGTGTCGTCGAAGACCCAGCCAGCCTTCGAATGCTGGATGGTCCGACAAACACTCGATATCCAAGTGCCGCCGTTACTAAGCCCAGAAACCTTTTTCCGTTCACGCCCGGCGCCGGACGCGCTCTCTTGCACGAACACGCTGTTGGATCTGGTTGTAGAGTTGCGGCGCGGCCGCTGTTAGCGTGACAGCCAGACCGAAGTCCTGTGCCGTGATTTCCGGAGGTGCCCAATTCCTTCTCGCCTGGATCATGAGATAGTACGTATCCCCATACTTCTCGTCTGTCCTGCTAAATGACCACTCGCGCCGCTGCAGCGTGCTCGTTTCGACCATACGAGACTTGGGCAGCAGATCACATTGAAACGGAGCCGCCAGTGCTCCTGGAGCGGTACGCCGTTCCTCCCGGGTGACGAATCGATACGCGGCGACGACCTCTTCGGGTGTTTTCCCGCGGAACAAATTCATACCCATTTCCACTCCCAGGTACTCCGCGCGTCGACGCCTTACCGGCGGGTCGAAAGCAAGCGAGGCAATGATTCTCTTCTTCCCAGACGCATTGCGGAGAACATCTGGGACCGGCACCTCATACAGGATCAGCGTGTCGATGGTAATCCTGCCCTGAGCGATCAGGGTGACGCGACGATCTCCAGATTCGAGCGCGAGTTCGGCATCGGGCAGGCCATAACCACAAACCCGCAGAATTCCTTCGTCGTCGTTGATAGCCGCAATTCGATTCGACGCAGCCTCCGGAACGGAAGCCGAATTGGCCAGGACCGCCCGTACCAAGTTTGGATCAAGGTCGCCCTCGACGGCCGGCTGCAGCTGACTCCAGATCAGCGCGCTGATGCGAGCGACTGGCGGAGCTGCCTGACTGGTTCCGACTCGGAATGAAAACAGTCGGTCGAGAGGCTCGTGAGAGAAAGACATCACTCCGGTTCCTGCATCGGGATTCTCGGTGCGAATACGCCGGACTTGATTACCGAAGCCCTCGAACAGCAGGTTCCCGCCGTAGTGGACGAGATCTGGCTTAATCGCTCCGTTAATTCCGAAACCGCTGCGAGTAAAGGGCGACGGCTCATCGACACCGGCAACGGCACTAACGAAGTCGCCCGCGCCGACACCGACGCGAATTGCAGGCGCCGCAAACTGAGATAACGATCCCGACCGTCAGCGCGATCGCGGCGGTAGCCGGATCACTCAATCCGGATTCGGCGTCCAATAGGTATTGGGGATAATTCTGGAGGAGTTGCTCGGCGTCTGCTGGTGTGTTCGCGTGAACATTGGTATTATTGCCCGCCGAGACGACGATCAGTACCTTATGTTTACGGGCAAGCGTATCGAGCGCTTCAGCCCAGAGCGTCTGCCGCCGGTTGGTCCCATTCAAAACTACGTCAGGTGTGCCCAGGGACATGTTGAAAACCCGACACTCGTAAGGCGGCCGGCGAAATAGACCGATGGCGGCCTCCATTTGGGTATGGATCAGCCGGTCGTCATCAAAGCGATTCTGTTCGTTCAATACGCGTGCGCTGAAGAGCCGAACCGGAGACGAAAATGTTCCATTGCTGTAACAGGCACGGATGTCACCGAACACTGCCAGGCCGCCGACATGCGTGCCATGTCCATTGGTGTCTGCCGGGTCGTTCGTGGCGGTCAGGACAGCTTCTTCACCTCCGACATTTGCTGCCAGGAGCGGATGATTAGAGACGATTCCGCTATCCAGGATGCAGACTCGCGGGCCATCTTCCGGGGGCGCTGGTGGGGCCGGAAAATTCCGTGGGGTGACTTGCGAGGCTGCGACTGCATCGAACACAGGCTGTTCCGGAAGCTCCACTTCTGCCACTATCGACGCATCGAGAAGCTGCTCGAGCTTGGCTCCCGAAACACCGACGCGGGCGACTGCCAGCAGGTCTCCCACGAATTGATCGGAGAACCGCTCGCGATCGGCCCGACCCTGGTCGACCAAAGCTTGAAGTTCCGCCATCTTTTCTCGCGCCAGTGCGGCGAGACCCGGGTGCCAGAGTTCAACATCCAAGGTGTAAATCCGCACCCGGTCGATCCGTTCCCCATTGACGCCAATCTCGGCGGCTAGCCGCGCCCCGATGCGATCCGCCCGCGACCAACTCCGCATCCGGTCGGCTTCGATGAACTCGAACACGTCCCACTGCGTTGTCTTTGCCTGTTCTCCGGTCGCGGCGATGATTCTCGGACCAGCCATGTACTGATCAAGCGCACGGCGAAACTCCGCCAGATTCGCGTCGTCCTGAAAAACGACGACCGCCTGGTCCGGCTCGATACTTACAACGGTGAGCCCAGCATCCCGAAGTTTTTCCGCAACTGCATCGGCCGACGCGCCCGCCGCCAGAGGGACGAGGAAAACGAGATGCGCAGCGAACCCCTGAACAGCGGGAGCCCGACGCGCCTCGGCTTCGATCTCGTCAATTTTGTTCAGAAGGACACCGCCAAACGTGGCACGTTCCCCGCGCGTGGGTCTCGGCGCTCCAAATCCGGGACGTTTTCGGCGGGGCGGGTTTTCCTCCACCTGGACCAACGGCAAGTGCGGATGCCGCTCATCCTCAGGATGGTGTGGCACGTTATTTCGTGGGATCCTTTCGGCTGCGAACGCGCCGAGAGTCGGGCTTGGCCTTCTCACCGCCGTTGGCGACAGCCGTTCGCTTCCGCTGGCGAGCGCTGCTTCGTTCAAGTGCCATTGGCGTCACTGGCCCCGGTTCAGTTAGAAGCATTTCCTTCGCCGCGTCCCGAGCGATCCGTTCGACGTCGGCGTGCGATAGCCCCACAAGCCCCTCAGCCAAAATGTGCAAGTCCACGGCCGGATGAACTCCGATTTGGCGAAGATTTCGAAGCAGCAACTCCTCGATTGCAGCCGCGCACGGCATATCGAAAAAGACGATCTCGTCGAACCTGCGCCAAAGCGCCGGGTCAAGCAATCCCTGGTGGTTCGTCGCGGCAATAGCAACCGTGTCGCTTCGGAATCCGTCGAGGATCTGGAGAAACGAGTTGACGACCCGCTTGATCTCGCCGTGTTCTTCGAGCGAGGCCCGATCCTTCCCAATGGCATCAAACTCATCGAACAACACCACCATCGGCCGGCTGCGAGCAAAATCGAAAACCTTCCTCAGATTGGCGGCCGTTTCGCCCAGGTAGGATGATACGACCGCATCGAATCGCACCAGCGCGAGCGGCAGATAGAGCTCGGCCGCAATCGCCTCAGCAGAGACAGTCTTGCCACAGCCGGGAGGACCGCAGAACAGGATGCGATTCGCCGGTCGGGAGCCATACGTCTTGAGCAGATCGGCCTTCCGGTTTTCGTCTGCGATGCGCTCGAGGGTTTTGCGAGTCGCTTCATCGAGCACCAGATCCGTCAGGCGCCTGGCCGGCTCAAACATCTCGATGAGAGCGACGTCCCGTTCTTTGTCCTTTGGTAGGTCACGGGAGCCGCTCGGCAAGGGACTCAAGCCGTTGTTCCCACGGACCACGGAGAGGCCATTGTAGCTGGCGAGTAAGCGTTCGAGGTCGCGCGCCACCACGTGATGATTCTTGCGGCGCTCTTCCTGGATGTATTCGCGAGCCGCCACGCGAAAACCCTCCGCGTCGCCCTCGAAATGAGCGAGGAGGAGTTTTCGGAAGGACTCGCTCGTAGTCATGAATTTCGCCGGTTCCGTATTCTTCATTGTCGTCCCCTAGCGTATCCTTATGCCGACTTGCGTTGAGCCGTTTCGCGCTCGACAGGCTTCCTCGCGCGAGCGGGCGAAAAGAGCAGTTCCGAGAGCCGCTCGGCTGCGACCGAGCGCGTTTCTTCGAGAACATGCCCATACACTTCGAGCGTGAAGGCGACGCTCGCGTGACCAAGCTGTTCCGAAACGAGCCGCGCCGGCACGCCCTCGCGGAGGGCCAGGACGGCAAAGGTGTGGCGCAGATCGTAAAGCCGGATGTCCGGGAGGCCCGCGCGCCCGATCAAAGGCTTGAATGAGCGCTGGACCAGGTTCCGCTCGTGAATGGGGCCGCGAGTCGAACTCTCAAAAAGCAACCGGCTTGGTCCGAGTTCGCCGGTGTCGATGTGTTTCGCGATCAGTCGAGCGACCTCGGCCGGAACGGAGACGGTCCGCCGGCTACGCGGCCGCTTGGTTTCGGCAAACCGCCAAATCCCTTTGGCTCGTTCGAGCGTCCGCGTGATCGTAAGCGTCGCCCGGTGCCGATCGAAGTCTTCGGCGCGAATTGCCAGATACTCGCTGGGCCGAAGACCCGTCGTTAAAGCCACCAGAAGAACGAGGCCCGCCGGATCCTGCAGGCAGCACGAAGCAAAGCGCTGCGCTTCTTCGGGCGTGAGGACACGGAACTCGCGCTTGTCGGCGCGGGGCAGTGGCATGTCCGCGGCCGGATTCTCGACCAGAAGCTTCCAGCGCCTTGCCTGGTCGAGGGCGCTGCGCAGAACCGCGTGGGTGTAGCGAACCGTGCGCGCCGAAAGTCCCCGGCTCGTGAGGCTCAGCAGCAGGGATTGGAGGTCGAGCGGTTTGAGCCGGCTGAGTTTGACGTGACCAAGCTCCGGCCGCACGTAGCGGGCAAGCAGCGTCCGGTAATCGCGGGCAGTTTTGGCGCGAAGCCGGCCATCGACTGCTGCGTGCAACCACCAATCGAGATATTCATCAAGGATCGAGTTGGCTTCGGGACGCGAGCGGGATTTGCGAAAGCAGGCGCGCAAGTTCGGCCTCTGCCGAGGCGCGCTCTCCCTGAACGGTCTTATTAAGGTAGCGCCGCTTTCCGGTTGCCGGATCGCGGCCCTGGTAGAGGCGTACCAGCCAGGTATTGGTCTTGCGAGCGATGATTTGGCCGCTGGGCATGGAACGATCTCACACGGATTATGACAGAAAACAGAAGCGCACACAAACGTTTCAATTACCCATGCGGTCAATGAGATAGGCCCCGTTGGATCGGCTGACAGGAACTCAGCCGATCAGCGGCCATAACCACTTGCCTGCCAGGCAGCACGCTCTCCATCTATTCCGAGGTTTGCGACGGCGAGCCTATGACACCGAGGGCGTCGGCACGGTGGTGAGCCACGTTCGAGCACCGCCGGTTGACAGTCTCGTCGAGGGGCTTCCGACAAGCGCTTCAAGATCAATCACGCTCGTGGTGAATTTCCATCATTCGATTCCGGTTCCTGGAACGCAAAAATCGAATGAATGAACTGTACATCGAACCGCGACGAATCCCCGATCGAGACAGCCGATGAAGGCTGAAACTCGGTATCATGATGATTCCGCATCTGACCAGAATATTGATGACGCAAATGCAAGGGTCTAATCGCGCAACACATGAGTCTCCACGCCTTCAATCTGCGGATCCTCGCCGAGGATCTCGTCCGGGTCCGCCGTCCGGACGACCGGGAACGCTATGCGGCTTCGCAGCGCCAGGCGCGCATCGATCCCAATCCCCACCAGATCGACGCGGTAATCTTTGCGCTTCGACGTCTCCGCGAAGGCGGCTGCATTCTCGCAGACGAGGTTGGCCTGGGAAAGACGATTGAGGCCGGCTTGGTCATTGCCCAAAGCCGGGCGGAGGGCGCGCAGCGCATTCTGCTGATCGTGCCCAAGTCGCTGATCGGCCAGTGGCAGAGCGAGCTACTGAACCTGTTCGGCATCCAGGCGCGCGAGAACGAGACCAACTTCTTCGCGCCAGGCGTGTATCTGGTCGGCCGCGAATTCGCGGGTAGCGAGCGCGGCGCAACGCCGCTCGGCGCCGTCCCGCCCTTCGATCTCGCCGTGATCGACGAAGCGCATGAGATCTTCGCCGGGCTGCACAAGCGATACGGGCGCGACGGGATGTACGACGAGACGTCGGATGAAGCCCTGATGGCGCACCGGGTGCGCGGCTTTCTCCGTTCAACGCCGGTGCTGCTGCTCACGGCGACGCCGATGCAGAACTCGCTGGCCGAATTGTGGGGTCTGGTGCAGTACGTGGAGCCAACGGGCACGCTGCTCGGGGACATCGCGACGTTCCGCAAGGTGTTCTGTGATGAAGACGATCGAACATTGGTTCCTGGCCAGGAGCACGAGCTGCAGCGGCGTCTCGCGATGGTTCTGCAGAGGACGCTGCGCCGCCAGGCGCAGGAATTTCTCGACCGGCCTTTCACGCAACGGCGCTGCAGGTTGTACGAATACGCGATGAGCGACGCGAGCGGTCGCTCTACGACGATGTGACCGAATACCTGCTTGAGCCGTCGCTGTATGCTTTCGCCGGCCGACAACGGCGGCTTCTGCTGATCGGGTTTCACCGGCGCATGGCTTCGTCGATCTCCGGCGCTGGCGGCGAGTCTGGAGAACGTCGCCGCCCGTCTGCGCCGCCTGCAAGCGGGACTACGGTTCCGACGATACAGTGATCGACGTGCTCCGGGATCTTGAGGACGAGGACGAAATCGAAGAATCTCCGGAGGAACGCGACCCCGCCGATCGATCGTGCAACGCTCGCGGCCGAACTGGCCCGCGTCGAGGATTTCGTCGACCGCGCGCGATCGCTTCCGAATGACGCCAAGGCGCGCTCATTCCAGGACGCCATCAAGGTGATTCTCGATCTGGGGCGGGACGGCCGCGGCAGCGGCAAGGCCGTCGTGTTCACCGAGTCGATCACCACCCAGGAGTACCTGCGCACGGCTGCTCCTCGCTATCGGCCTGGGCGAGGAAGAAATCACGTTGTTTCGCGGCGTCAACGATAACGAGCGTGCGCAGCAAGCGCTTGCGCGCTGGCAGGAGGAGGAAGGCGCCCGCTTTGCGCCGGAGCGAGGCCGAGTCGCGAAGTCGGCCGTGCGGCTTGCGCTGGTGCACGAGTTCCGCACGCGTTCGAAGGTCCTCGTCTGCACCGAGGCCGGCGCGAAAGGGCTTGAACCTGCAGTTCTGCGAGACGGTCATCAACTACGATCTGCCGTGGAACCCGCAGCGCATCGAGCAGCGTATCGGGCGGTGCCATCGTTACAGCCAGCAGCGCGACGTCACCGTGGTCAATTTCATCGCCCGGGACAACGAGGCGCATCGGCTCACTTTCGAAATTCTGAGCCAGAAGCTGGATCTGTTCGGCAGGGTCCTCGACGCGTCCGACCATGTCCTGCATGAGCCGCGGACGGACGCACCCGAGATTCTGGTATCTGCGCTATCGGTCGAGTTCGAGAGCGATCTCCGCAGCATCTACAGCCGGTCGCGCACGCTCGACGAGGTCACGCGCGAGATCGCCGCTCTGCGCGACAAGATTTCGGAGCGCAGGGAAGCTTACGAGAAGGAATACGAGCGGACCTCGCAGATCATCGAGTCGCGGTTCGACGAGAACGTGCGCAGAGTATTCAAGCGTCTGCGGGAGGACCTGCCCGACAGCCTTGCCGACCTCGATCGGGACCTCGCCGACCTGGTGGATGGATATCTCACCGCACGCGAGGTCGCGTACCGGCGTTTCGACGAGGCTGGCCGGGTGGTGTTCGAAATCGCGCCGGGCGCCGCGTTGCCCGTTGAGGTTGGGGACGGCCGGCGATTCGCCACTGGGGACGCGCGGGGGCCTGACGGACGCCGAGTCGTTGAATCTCGCTGCATCCGCTGGTTCGCGCTGCGATCGCGCATGCGCGAGCATGGTCGGCGGCGGGTCGGTCACGCTGCAGCTTCCCCCAGGCTCTCCGCCGGAGCTTGCCGCACTTGCCGGCAAGGCGGGTCTTCTCTGCGTCGTGCTGGTCGATTACGCTCGGCTTCGAGCCGGTTCAGCGGCTGGTCGCGGCGGCTGTGGTTGACGGCACGCCGATCGATCCGTCGCTCGCCGCCAGGATCGTCCGCTTGAAGGCAACCGACGGTCCGGCAATCGAAAGTCGCGGTGGACGCGCAATGGCTCGATGATGCGGTCGACGAGGCGGTGTTCGTCGACCAGCGGCAGCGTCGAGGAAGGCGAGCAGAAGCACTTCGAGCAGGCTATCGGCCAGCTTGAGCGCTTCGTCGAGGACAAAATCCTGGTATGCCGCCGCGAGCGAGCGAGCATCGCTGAAAAGCTGCGGTCCGCTCGGGCGCGGCGTGACGAGATTGTCGGCTCCAGTGCGCGAGATCGGATCGAGGCGGAGATCTTCCGGCTGGCCACCAGGGAAGAGAGTCTCGAACGCCGAATCGAGGCATTGGAATCCAGAGAGGACGAGGTTTACAAAAAATGGCGAGACGAATACCACGAGCTTCGTTACCGGGCGCCGACGGTGACCCGGCTGTTCCAGGCGGCGTTCCGGATCGCCGCAGCGAACCCGGAGACGTCGTGCTGAAGCTGCTGCACACCGCCGATTGGCATCTCGGGCGGCGCTTTCCGTCGTTCCCGGATGAGGGGCAGAAGAAACTGTCACGGGCCCGTATGGATGTGATCGCGAGGATCCTCGACGTCGCGCGACGCAACGCGGTAAATGCGGTCTTATGCGTGGGGGATATATTCGACGATCCCGACCCGGCCCGGACTTTTGGGAGGGGCTTGCAAAGAGTTCCGAGGCCACGCCGGTCCGCATCCGCCGCTCTTTCTGGTTCCTGGCAATCACGATCCTCTGACGCCGGAGTCGGTGTGGGCGCCGGGCCACCCTTTTCGCGCAACGGCTTCCCGAGTGGGTGCACGTCGTCGACCGTGATGATTTCATCTATGAGCTCGCGCCCGAAGCGGTCTTATACGCGCGGCCGTGCCGATCGAAGGCCGGCGAGAACGATCTGGCGATGGCGCTGCCGGCGCGTGAAGCCGGCGATGAACGGCTGCGCATCGGTTGCGTCCATGGCTGCACGTTCGATATCGAGGGGTACCAGACGAACTTCCCCATTCGCCGCGATGCGGGCGTGCAGCGCGGGCTGGACTACCTCGCCATAGGTGACACCCATTCGTTCCGCGACGTCACCGAGAATCTACCGGTGCCGACGGTGTACCCCGGCGCTCCCGAACCCACCAGTTTCGACGATGCCGGCGCCGGCCGCGTCGCGCTGGTGGCGATGTTCCGGCGCGGGTTGCGTCCCCGGGTCGATGCCGAGCCGGTCGCGTTCTGGCGATGGATCGACGTGCGCTGCCGCGACATGAACGAGCTTCGCAGCCTGTTGACCACGCCGGATCTCGATCGCCACGTCGTCCGGTTGCATCTCGAGATGACGGTCTCCCTGTCCGAAGAGAGCGAGGTCGAGCGGATACTGCGCGACCTCCGAGGGACCGACGCAACCCATGGCCGCGTTGGCGTCCTGGTGGAGGATCTGACGAATCTGCGGTTGCAAGCCGGTTCCGGGGACGCTTTTCCCGATGATCTTCCGCCGGTGCTCAAGGACACCGTCGCACGGCTCGACCGGCTCATCGCCGAGGCCATCGACGAGTCTGAGAGAGCGAGGGCGACGCGGGCGCTGGCGCATCTTTACAAGCTGCTGCAGAGCCACGACGCGATAGGCGGGCGCGGCATATGAGACTCCATCGGCTGCGTATCGCAAGTTTCGCCGCGATCGAGAACGTGGACGTCGAGTTCGGCCCGGGGCTCAATGTGCTGTACGGGCCCAACGATCTCGGCAAATCCACGGTGGTAGCCGCCATCCGTCTGGGCTTGCTGCTTCCTCACACGTCGACGCATTGCGAGCAGTACGTCGGGTGGACGGGCGGCGGCGATCCGGTCGTTGAGATGACGTTTCGAAACCGAAGCGCAGCGCATCTGGCGCGTACGGAAGCAGTTCGGCAAAAGCGGCTCGTCGCTTCTGCAGGAATCGAGGAATGGCCAGGACTTCGACGATGTGGAGCGTGGAAGGAAGGTGGATGGGAAGCTGCGGGAGATCCTGCGTTGGGGTATTCCCGAGCCGGGCGGCGCCGGCGGCGGTAAAGGACTTCCGACGAGTTTCCTCGCGACAGCGCTCTTGTCCCCGCAAGACGGACGTGAGCGCCGTGCTTCGCAACAGCTTGCAGGGTGATCC
The DNA here is from genome assembly GCA_963710155.1 of Bryobacterales bacterium. Lineage (GTDB taxonomy): Bacteria > Acidobacteriota > Terriglobia > Bryobacterales > Bryobacteraceae > Palsa-187. Next base: position 441,125 of record CAVPZQ010000016.1, read on the forward strand.
GACCGGCAGCGGCAAGGAACAGATCGCGGCAGCGTTGCAGGCGGTGGCGCAGGACCCGCTGTTCGTCGCGCTGCTGAGAGAAACGCAGGCGCGGCGGGACGAGGCGTACACCGACAAGGGCGCAAAGAAGACCGCGAAGGGAAGCGTCTTCAAGGCTGCCGCGGACCGGCTCAACGAAGCGAGAGACGAGAAGGAGCGGCTTCAAAGGATCGTCGCCGATTCGGAGGGCGCAGAGCGGCAGTTGCGGGAGCTGACGGATCGGCGCACTACAGAAGCAGGAGACATTGGCCGTCGCGACGGAACTCGTCGCAAAACTAGAGCGGCTTGCTTCGCAGGCGACATGCCGGTCGGTCGCGGCGGAACAGGTCCGGCTCGCACGAGGAAGAGGTGCTGCGCATCGAGAAGATCGGAACCGACGTGGAGGCCGCGGAGCGAAAGGTGCGGAACTAGATAGAAAGATCGCAGAGGCGGAGCAGGCACTGAAAGCCGCGCGAGGCCAGCAAGCGGAAGCGGATGCCGCACTCAAAGCTGCGGAAGAAGCGGCCCGAGCGGAAGGATCCGATCCCGCCGTGACCAATACGGTCGTTCGCCAGCAGCTCGAAATTCGAAAGTCTGCGGCGGACCAGGCGGCGCGCGAGGCGCAGCAACGGATC
>CAVPZQ010000017.1:0-118279 GCA_963710155.1 Bryobacterales bacterium
ACCCCCACCACGCCGAATCCCATGGAGCTCAACCCGCGCGTGCTCTTCGAACGCATGTTCGGCGGCGACGGCGCAACGGCCGAGCAGCGCGCCTCCCGCCTGCGCGACAACCTCAGCATCCTCGACGGCGTCACCGCCAGCGTAAAAGATCTGTCCAAAGGCATGGACTCGAAAGACAAAGCCCGCGTCAACGATTACCTCGAAAATGTACGCGAAATCGAACGCCGCATCGCCAAGGCCGAGAAGCAGAACAGCGAATCCACCGGCTACGGCGCTCCCGAAGCCCCCGTGGGCATCCCCGATTCCTTCGCCGATCACGCCACGCTGCTGTTCGACCTGTGGGCCATTGCCTTCCAAGGCAACATCACCAAGGTCGTCAGCTTTATGCTCGCCCGCGAACTCAGCACCCGCACCTATCCGCAAATCGGCGTGCCCGACGGCCACCACCCCGTGTCGCACCACCAGAACGATCCGCTGCGCATGGAAATGCAGGCTAAGATCAACACCTATCACATGGAAATGTTCGTCGCCTTCCTGAACAAGCTGAAAGCCACGCCCGACGGCGACGGCAACATGCTCGACAATTCCATGATTCTCTACGGCAGCGGCATGAGCAACAGCAACGTTCACGCTCACGACCAGTTGCCGATCCTGATCGCGGGCGGCGCCGCCGGCAAGCTCAAAGGCGACCGTCACATCAAGGTGAAGAACGACACTCCGCTGTCGAACCTGTTAATCAGCATGATGGACAAGGCTGGCGTGCGCACCGATCACTTTGGCGACAGCTCGGGCCGTATCGAAATCTAAGCAGGAGAATAACGACATGCGTACCCTAGGGGCATTGCTAGCCGTATCCGCCGTATGTGTTTTCGCGGCTCCCGACCTCCGTGTGCTCGAGGCCGCCAAGAATCAGGATGGCGCCGCGCTGCACTCGCTGGTCAAGCAGAAGCTGGATATCAACGCCGCCGATGTCGACGGTATGACCGCCCTGATCTGGGCCGCGCACAATAACGACCTCGACGCCGTAAAGACGCTGCTCGCCGCCGGCGCCAACGCCAAGGCCGCCAACCGCTACGAAGTGACGGCGCTGTCAGAAGCCGCTAATTCCGGCAACGGCGCCATGATCGAGGCGCTGGTCAAAGCCGGCGCCGACGTGAACGCTCCCTTCGGCGAAGGCGAGACCCCGTTGATGACCGCTTCCCGCACCGGCAGCATCGAAGGCGTGAAAGCTTTGCTAGCCGCAGGCGCGAAAGTGAACGCCACCGACTCCTACCGCGGCCAGACTGCTCTCATGTGGGCGGTATCCGAAAATCACCCCGAAGTCACCAAGCTGTTGGTTGACGCAAAAGCCGACGTCAACATCCGCTCGACGCTCTTCGACTTCGCTTTCCGTAAAGTAGCCGCCGGAGGAACCCAAGCCGTCTACTCGCGCGGCGGCCTCACGGCCCTCATGCTGGCTGCACGCCAGGGATCCACCGACTGCGCCAAGATTCTCCTCGACGTCGGCGCCAACATCAATGAGTCGGAGCAGGATTACGGCTTCACCCCGCTGCTCGAAGCGATTTTTAACGATCACTACGACCTGGCCGCTTTCCTGGTCGACCGCAAAGCCAGCCTCGACGAAGGCGCGCTCTACCTGGCCGTCGAAATGCGGAATCTGGATTATCAAGGCAACCGTCCGCGCAAAGCCGTCAGCGATAAGCTCGACGAAATCGGTTTCATCAACTATCTGCTGGCCCACGGCGCCGACCCCAACGGAACCATGAAGGTGAAGATCCCCCCCGCGCCTCGCAGAACGCGACCATCGCGCCCAACGGCAATACCCCGTTCCTGCGCGCAGCGCGCTCGGCCGATCTCGAAACCATGCGCCTGTTGATCGATCATAAAGCCGATCCTAACAAGGGCTCCGACAACCACACCACGCCCATCATCGCCGCCGCCACCGGCATGGGAGTCCGTTTCCAAGGCGGCGACGAGAAGCCCGAACCCGAATTCCTCGAAGCCCTAAAATTATTGGTCGACCACGGCGCCAACGTGAACGCCGCCAATGACCGCGGCGACACCGCCATGCACGGCGCAGCCGCCCGCGGCGCCGATACGCTAGTGCAATACCTAGCCGACCACGGCGCGAAACTCGACGTCAAGAATAAGCAGAACCGCACCCCCTGGGACGTAGCCATGGGCGTCGGCGGCGTAGCCAACACCGGCGGCTCCGCCCATCAATCGACCGGCGACCTGATCAGGCGCTTGATGAAAGGCCCCTCGGCGATGGCCACCACGCCCGCGCAGTGATCGCAAGTCAGTTAGAATTACAAACGGCATCCGTCTAGATAGGACGGATGCCGTTTTGTTCTAGACATGGTAGGATTCGGGCGTGAAGTTCAGCTTGTTCGTCGTCAGTTTCCTGGTCAGCTTATCGCAGGTAGGCTGGGGGCCGGTTTTACTTGCCCAGACTGCCAAGATAACCGGAATGGGCGGTAAATTAGTTGCCGTGCACGACCATTCCATCTCCGTCAGAAACGACCAGGTCACCAAGACGTTTCAGATAAATGCAGAGACTAAAATATGGCGCGGCCAAGATATCGATCTACATCAACTTCACCTGGGAGACGATATCGCTATTCAGTACCGCCCAGCGAGCAACGATCAAGCGTTAGCTATATCAATCTGGGCCAACACTGACCGTTGGGCGGGGACAATTACAAAGGTCTTCGGCGATCGCGTTCAGATTGCCAGGATGGATGACCACGGTGACCCAGACGGGAATGCCATCATAATCTTCGACGGGACCACCATCTTTAGCCAAGGGACACGACAGGACCTTGAGACTGGGCGGTTTCTGGAGGTCGTCGGCTTAGTCCTGCGTAAGCGTCAAATGCAAGCCTCAACAGTCTTGCATATTGAAAAACAATGAGCGCCGCGAGAAGCAATCCCGCAGCGCCCATTCTATTCAACTCGCCTTTCAATCCGCCAACGGATCCGGCCGCATCTGGAACTTCACTACCTTGCTGCTGGTTCCCTTGCCCGTCTCACTATGGAACGGCGCCCTCGTCGCCCACGTCGACCACACGCCCTTCCCCTTCCACCCCGCGTTCGGATCGTCAATCCTTCCATCCATCCCCTTCGCGAAAAACCCCGTCGGATAAGGCACCCGCATCACCGTGAACTTGCCCGTCGCCGGATTCAACGCCAGCAGCGCATCCGAATCGCTCCCCGCTGCGATGGGCGTATTCTTGCCCAGCCCCAGCGTGTCGAACTGATCCACCCAGTCGTAATAATTCGAATCCGCGCTCCCGCTGTCCGTCACGCCCTTGAACTGCGGACCCGGCACCGGCGTCAGCGTCCACCCTTCCGGACACTGTTGCCCCGTCGCCTTCGGCCCGTTCAGCGGACCCTTGCACTTGCGCCGGTCGAAACTCGCCAGATGCCCGCTCGCGATCACCGTCCACACCACGCCGTTGCGGTCGATATCCAACCCGCGCGGCCCAAACCCCTGCACCGCAGCCTTGGCATTATTCCACGGCAGTTCATAATATTCCGCCAGCGCCGTCTCCGGCGGGTTCTTGCCCGGATTGATCCGCACCACAGCACCTGGGAACCCCAACACCGTCCCCCAGATCGACCCATCCAGCGGACTCACCGTCACTCCATAAAACGCCGCGTTCAACCGCGTGTCCTTCGTCGGGTCCAGCGAAACATTCAGCGCCGAATTCGTCCCCAAACTCTCGCCACTAGGCGCCGTCGCCACCTTTTGCTCGCCCTCGACATAAGCATCGCGCTTGCCGTTGCCGTTGGTATCGAGCACCAGCGCCGTCCATCCCTGTGACTTCGCTGCATCGTGCGTCTGCTCCCACATCTTGGTGTTCAGCCAGCCCACCACCCCACCGCCGCCGCCGCTGCTGGTCCACAAAGTGTTGTTCGCGTCCTCAGCAAAAACAAGATGGTGCGTGCCGAAACAAGTGTCAATCAACTCCAGTTCCTTCGTCTTCGGATCGTACATCGCCAACTGCCGTCCCGAAGTCTTTACCGGAGTAATCTTCGCCGACGGATGGCTCGACCCTTCTTGGCACCACGCCGGGTTCTCCGGCCCGCGAATCGTGGACGTCAGCCACACCCGACCCTTCTCATCGAACATCGGATTGTGGACGTTGTTCTGGCTGTTCCAAATCACTTCATCGCCCCAATAAGCCGACGGCCGGGGCATGGTCGCCGGCGCCGCCAGCGGCGTGTTCGCATCGCGCGGATGCAGCTTCACCTGGCTGATGGTGTTATGCACAGGGTCCAGCACCGGCAGAAAATCCGCGCTCACTTCGAGTGATCCGTACAACAATCCATTCGCGTTCAGCTTGGGGTTGCGCCTGTCCGTAGCGATCTCATCATGCAGATAAACCGTCGGCCCCGCCCAATCCCATTGCGTGATCACAACGTTGCGCTCCAGCCCCTGCGGACGCGGTGGAGCATCTTTGGGATACTCGCCCGCCGCCACGCGATCCGTCCAGTCCGCAAACATTTTCAGCGCGCGCGGCTTGCCCAGTTGATTGATGCCTGAGAGCATCGCCGTCCCCGCCTGCCCCGATTGAATGCGCCGCTCCCAAGCGTCCGCAGAAGAATCGAAATGCCCCAGCCCCGCCGGCAGCGTGCGCGTTCCCTTCCCGCCCAGCGGATGGCACGATTCGCAGCTATCGGTCTTCATGATGCGCAGCCACTGCGCCTGGCTCTTCATCGCCGGATTAATCCCGTTGCCCTCCGGCCCCGTGCCGGGAAATTCGCTCTTCGCCGGAGGCTCCGCCAGCGCGTACCAATAATTCGACGGATAATATTCCGCCGCAGCCTTCGCGCTGGGAGCAATCACCGCCGTGAGGTTCAGATTCTTGCTCGGCACAGTTTTCGTTTTAGCCGAATCCACCAGCCCGTAGCCGCGCACCCACACCGTGTAGCTGGCCTTCGGCAGCTCCGGAATCAAGTAGCGCCCGCGATCGTCGGTGACCACCGTCTTGCTGTATTTCGTGCCAAGGTCGTTGGTTTCCGCGATCACCCAGACGCCGGCCTCCGGACCTTTGGAACTGGTCACCACGCCGCCAATATCGTTATCGTTGATCTTCACCGCCGCGCCAGCCGGTTGCTGCGCCTTGATGGTCACCAGCGACACCGCCAGAAACACGCTCGCACCCAGTAACAGAAGCCTCTTCTTGCTCATTGTCCTCGTACCTCTCTAGATGAAGTTAGGGTCCCTGGAGCGTAAGTATATACCCACCGCAAGTGGGGCGGACATCCTTGTCCGCGCGCGACCTCCGGTCGCGCCCCTCAGCCTTCCCATCCGTAGCGACAGCCCGTATTGAGAGCCCGTGTGCCACAATAATCCAGCCTGGTCGTTCGGCTCGTGTCATGATTCTCAGTATCAATCCGGCGAAGAGATAAAGACCATGATCGCGTGCTGTTCCACGGCGAAGCAGCCGAAATAGAGTTTGTCGCATGCGACCCTGCCAACCCAGAAACAGTTTGGTACGTCCAGGAATTCGGCGGCGGAGTAATGATCAAAGCGTCAGCGCACTACCTCGTTCCAGCCAGCCAGCTCGATGAATGTGAAGATCTAGAATTCGTCCCCGAGCCGATCTGCGATGATATCCCCTATGAAGACCGCCACCCTCATCCTGATCACCGCCGCCACGCTAGCCGCCCAAGCCCCCGACTTCAGCAAGGTGGAAATCAAAACCACCAAACTCGCACCCAACTTTTACGTGCTCGAAGGCGCCGGCGGAGCCACCGGCGTGCTCACCGGCCTCGACGGTGTCCTTATGGTCGATTCCCAATTCGCGCCTTTGACCACCAAATTAGTCGCCGCCATCAATCAGATCTCCGGCAACGCGCCCATTCGCTTTCTGATCAACACCCATCAACACGGTGACCACACCGGAGGCAACGAAAATCTCGGCAAAATGGGCGTCACGATTCTCTCCACCAACGACCTGCGCGCGCGACTAACCCAGCCCGTCACCGTCGCCACGCCCGGCAACCCCATCCGCCCCGCGTATCCCGCCGCCGCGCTGCCCACCATGACCTACGGCGGCCAAATTACCCTGAACATGGACGGCGAAGAAGTGCGCGCCATCCCCGTCCCCCGCGGCCACACCGGCGGCGACACACTGGTCTATTTCCCCGTCTCCAACGTCCTCATGACCGGCGATTTCTACCGCTCCGTCGGCTACCCCACCATCGACATCGCCAACGGCGGCAGCTCGCAAGGCATGATCAACGGACTCGGTGTCGCCATCGGATTCGCCGACGCCAATTCCAAAATAGTGCCCGGCCACGGCCCCGTCGCCACTCGCGACGACCTCATTTTCCACCGCGACATGTACGTCACCGTGCATGACCGCGTCCGCAAGATGATTCGCGAAGGCAAAACCGAAGCCGAAGTCACCGCCGCCAAACCCACCGCCGACTTCGACGCGAAAGTTCCCAGCGCCAGCACTACAGCCGACCGCTTCGTCGGCCAGCTCTATAACGATCTCAAGCGAGCCAATTAGCCGGGCAAGGTTACATTTCTTTACCGGCACTCATTTGACAGAGCTCCCCGCTCTCAGTAACATTGATGATTGTGTTCCAAGCGAGAGCCGCGTCCGCGACTCATTTTTCATAATTAACATCTACCGGGAGATAACATGGCAAATGTGGGTACCGTAGGATTAGATTGGCAACAGCGCATTAATTGGGATCGGCTCCGCAAGTACCGCCTGGAGCGCGCCCGCGAACGCATGAAGGCCCACGGCCTGGGCGCCATGCTCCTCATGTATGACGAGAACGTGCGCTACGTGACCAGCACTCTCACCCCCGGCTGGAACCGCCTGAAACCCGGCCTGCGCTACGCTCTGCTCTGCGGCGATGATGCACCGGTGCTCTTCGAGCAAGGCGACATTGGAATGCACATTGAGCGCCATTCGCCCTGGATCCCCAAAGAAAACGTCCGCTATTCCTACGCCTGGGTGAAGGGCGCCGCCGGTGGCGCGTCCAACATGCAGGTGACCAAGTTCACCAACGCCATCAAGCAGGAAATGAAAAAGCGCGGCGTCGACGGCATGACGCTGGGTGTCGATTTCATCGACATCACCATGATCAAGATCTTCGAGGAAGCCAAAATCAAATGGGCAGACGGCATGTCCCCCATGATGGAAGCGCGCGCCGTTAAAAATCAGGACGAGCACGAATGCATGCGCATCGTAGGAGCCATCGGTGACGCCGCGCATTGGGAATTCATGAAATTCCTGAAGCCCGGACTCACCGAGAACCAGCTCACCGCGCACATCATGGAGTTCCTCTATAACATCCCCGGCATGGAGGATGTCGAAGATGTCATCGTTTCCTCCGGCCTCAACACCTGGCCCAACTGGCGCAATTTCTCAGACCGGATCATCAAGCCCGGCGACATGGTGTTCATGGATCTCGCTGCTCTTACCTGGAACGGTTACAAATCCTGCTACTACCGTACCTACATGGTGGGCCGCGAGCCCAATCAGGAGCAGAAAGATTACTACGCGCTCGCCCTCAAGTGGTTGTACGATTCCATCAAAGCCGTGAAAGTCGGCGCCACCACCCGCGACATCGCTATGAAGTGGCCGTCCGCGAAAGAAGCCTGGGGTTACGAAGAAGAAGATCAAGCCGCCGCCAACCTATGGGGCCACGGCCTAGGTCTCGCGCAGTATGACCAGCCCGTCATCTCGCGCATCTGGTCGTTAGATCATCCCATCGAGATCAAAGAAGGCATGGTCTTCGCACTCGAAACCCAGCACGGCAAGCCCTTCGAGTGGGGCGTGCGCATCGAGGAGATGCTCATCGTCCACAAAGACAGCGTCGAAATCGTCTCCAACTTCCCGGTCAATCAGATCACCGTCGTCGATCCCATGCCCGGCTACTCCGATTACGGCAAACGACCCGGCCAGTAAGCGCCGCTCATGTTTGTAGTTCCACTTACTTCACCCGAGGCGACCGACGCTGGTCGCTTCGGCCCGAAGGCCGCGAACCTCGCGCGCCTGGGACACGCCGGTTTGCCCATCCCCGCCGGCTTCTGTCTCGACGCCGCGGCGTATCGCGAGCAAATCCGCGCTCTCGGTCTCGAAGCCGACGCCCGCGGTGTTTTCACAGCCGAAGACAGCCCGCAAGCCCGCCGCCACGCGCTGGCAATGAAACTCGGCCTGCTCGACAAACCCATCACGCCCGCCATTCTCGATCCCCTGCTTACCGCGTGGAAAGCCTTAACGAAAGAAACCGCCGCGCTGACCGTGGTGCGTTCCTCCGCGCTAGTAGAGGACCGCTTCGGCTCCAGCTTCGCCGGCCAATTCGAAAGCTATCTCGGCCTCGAGAGCGAAGCCGACTTCATCACCGCCATCCGCTCCTGTTGGGGCGCACTATGGGCGACCCGAGCCCTACGCTACATGGCGACTCACGATATCGACCCCGCCGAAACCGCCATGGGCATCCTGATCCAGCCGCTAGTGAGCGCCCGCGCATCCGGCGGCGGCCTGAGCCAATCCGCCGAAGGCAACATGATCCTGAGCGCGACCTGGGGCCTCGGTTCCGCCATCGCACAAGGTGAAGTCACGCCCGACCGCTACGAACTCTCCCGCGACGGAAGACTTCTCAGCATAATGGCGGGCCGCAAGGATCACGAAGTCGGCTGCATCCATCACGCCGCCGAGCCAACAACTCAAGTTGTCACCCGCGCCCGCGCCGAAGAACCCTGCCTCAGCGAAGCCCAAGCCGTCGAACTCGCCCAACTCCTGCGCCGCGTCGAAGACCTGATGGCGATGCCGGTAGAAATCGAATGGGCCATGGATGAGGCCGGCTTCAAACTCCTGCAAGCCCGTCCCCTGCACACCCAGCCCGCTACTGTTCCCGACGAAATCTGGCGCCATCAAACTCGTCTGAACGGCCACGCCGCCGGCATCGGCTGGGGCACCGGCCGCGCCTGCGTCATCAACTGCGAGTGCGAAATGTCGCGCATCGCCCCCGGCGACATCCTGATTACGAAAGTAGCCGGCCCCGCGCTGAGCCACATCCTCTCGCAAGTAGCCGGCGTAGTAACCGAGCGCGGAGGCAGCACTTCCCACATGGCCTCGCTAGCCCGCGAACGCGGAATCCCCATGGTGCTAGGCGTTTTGGACGCCACCCGCCGCATCCCCAACGGCTCAACCGTAGCAGTCGACGGCGTAGCCGGCGTTGTCCGCTGGATGCACTAAATCGAAGAGCCGAACTAAGCGGGCAGCGGCTTGCCCTTCGTCTCTACTCCTAGCGGCAACAGCGCCAGCCCCACCACGAACGCCAGTCCCGTCAATCCCACCGGAACTCCCAACGATCCGTAATGCCGCACGCCCGACCCCACCAGAAAAGTGAACCCCGCCGCCGCGAAGCGCCCGATGTTAGTCGTGAACGCAAACGCACTAGCGCGGCATTTAGTGCCGTACTGTTCCGGCAGCCAGAACGAATACACAATGAAATTCGACCCGCCCAGTCCCAGAAAGAACGTGCAGACCAAAAACCATTCGAGCGCATGCGCCTGCATGTAGAACACCTGCCCGAACGCCACCCACAGCGAAACCATCATCACGACGTAGAACAATCCCAGCGTGACCCGACGCCCCAACCAATCCGCCAGCGCCGGCACCACCAGCGCGCCCAAAATCGTCGCAATCCCCAGCAATCCCGAGGAATATGACGCCAATTGCGCGGCATCCGCCACGGACCGTCCCTCGCGCTGCGCGATATAAGTAATCGCCGACGGCACGTAGACCGATCCCGCCCACAACCCGCACAACGAAACAATTAAATACAAAGAATTGAGAATCGTCCGCCGCCGGTATTCCGTTGAGAAAAGTTCTGCGAATGACTGCAACATCGTCGTTCGCACTTTCTCCCACTTCACTGGTTCATGGACGTTACGCCGGATCAGCCCGATCAGCAGCGCGGGAGTGCCGCCCAAAAAGAACATATAGCGCCACCCGAGATGGCTACCAATGAAATAATTCGCGATCGCCGCAAGAAAGAATCCGAAATAATATCCGGTGTGCATCAAAGCGGCGCCCATCGTCCGCCGCTCCTCCGGCCAGTCTTCAGAAACCAGCGACGCTCCGACTGACCACTCTCCGCCGATCCCCACTCCCGCCATGAAGCGAAAAATCGCCAGCGTCCACAGCCCCGTGGAAAACCCGGTGAGCATCGTGAACAGTGAAAAGCACAGGATGCTGAACATCATCGTGCGCACGCGCCCGAAGCGGTCCGCGATGGGTCCCCAGACCAGCGCAACCCCATACCCGATCATGAACAACGCGAAAAAAACGCCGCCATAATAGCCGACGTTCCCTGCCGACGCCTCGATCCCCGACTTCGGCAGCAACTCCCGCAGCGCAGGCACCAGCACCAGCGAATAGATGAACGAATCCATCCCATCCATGGTCCAGCCGCCCCACGCGGCCCAGAAACTTTTAGTCTGGTTCCGCGTGAGTGCGACTTTTGTCCGCGCAGTCTGCGGCGCGAGAATGTCCACGACCGCGCCTAAGCGACGCCCACCGCTTTCGGCAGCGTCGCCGTCAGCACCTGGCGGAATTCTTCATCCGTCAGCAGCGCCTTGGTGCGCAGCGAGTGTTCCTTCACCGCCATCACCACGCTCATGGCCTCTTCCTCGGTGGCCTTCACGCCCATCTGCTGCAGCTTGGCCTTGATCGAATCGATACCGCTGCCCTTGCCGATCACAACCTTCGGCGCCGGCTGACCGACCACATCCCAGTGGAACGGGAACAACTCCGTCGGATGATCCTTGCCGCAATTCTGCCACCAGCTCGCAATGATTCCCGACTCGATCTGGAACAACTGCTCGCCCACCACCGGCCGGTTCGAAGCCACCTTGTGCCCCGACAATTCCTCCACCAGCCGAGCCAGACCATATAGTTTGTCGAGCTTGATCCCAGGATCGACACCGTAAAGCGTCCGTAGCGCCATCGCCGTTTCTTCCATCGGCACGTTGCCTGCGCGCTCGCCGAGTCCCAGCACCGTCGAATGGATCACCTCAACGCCCTCGGCCACCGCCATGATGGTGTTCGCGATTCCCATCCCGAAATCCATATGGAAGTGCGCTTCCAGCCGCTTGTTAATGCGCTTTTTGGTCTCGCGCACCAGATATTGCATCGCATGCGGAGCCAGCACGCCGAACGTATCCACCAGCGCCAGCGCGTCCATGTGGCCTTCATTCGCCACGCGCGTGATCAGATCCAGCACCCAGGTGATTTCCGCGCGGCTGAAGTCGATCGGGAAGAACACTACTTCGAGCCCTTGCGAGTGCGCATATGCCGTCGATTCAATCGACAGATCAATCGCCTTCTCGAGCGGCCACTTGTAAGCGTATTCGATGATGTGCGTGCTCGACGGCACTTCCATGACGATTCCCGAAACGCCGCAATCCACAGCGCGCTTCACATCGTCCACCATGCAACGCGAAAACGCGAACACCTGCGGCCCCAAATTCCGCTTGACGATTTCCTTGATCGCCGCCGTATCGCTTGGCGACACTACCGGCATCCCCGCCTCAATGCGATGGACGCCAGCCTCGGCCAGCCCTTCAGCGATGCGGATCTTCTCATCTTTAGTAAAGATCACGCCCGTCTGCTGCTCGCCGTCGCGCAGCGTGATGTCGTGAAACTTCACCTGCTTCGGGAAATGCAGCTGCTCGCGCACCGGCTCCGCGAAATTCCACGGGCTCACATACCACTTATCTGTCTTCCAGGGCTCTTGTGCCATAAATTTATAGGTTCCTTTCGTGTAAAAAAAAGTCTATCTGGTAGCCGCGGCCTTCAGAGCCTCGGGATTGACCGGATTCTTCGGCGCCTGCCCGCTCAGCACGCGCACTACTTCTTCAGCCGCCTTGACCTGCAACTCCAGTAAAGATTCGTCCGAATAAAACGCCGTATGCGGCGTGAGAATAACATTCTTCCGCCCCAACACCGGCGACCCAACAGGCGGCTCTTTCTCCACTACATCCAGCGCCGCACCGGCCAACTGCCCCTTATCCAACGCCTGCGCGAGCGCCGCCTCGTCGATCAGCGGCCCGCGCCCGGTGTTCACCAGATAAGCCCCCGGCTTCATCTTGCCGAAAACCTCCGCGTTAAATAAATGATTCGTCTCCGGCGTCAAAGGACAATGCAGCGAAATGTAATCCGCCGTCTTCACCAATTCGTCGAACGTCACCGAAGCCACGCCTGCCTTGGCGAAAACCTCCTGCGGCACAAACGGATCGAACGCAACCACCTTGATCCCGAACGCCTGCGCCTTAGGCGCAACCAGTTGCGGAATCCTTCCGAATCCCACCAGCCCTAGAACCGTTCCGCGCAGCCGGTGAATGGGAACCACAGTCGGCATCGCCCAGCGCCCGTCTTGCACTTCGGAATTCGAAAACGGAATCTTGCGGACAATCGCCAGCAGCAGCGCCATCGCGTGATCCGAGACCTCATCGATGCAATAGTCCGGAACCTTCGTGACCACAATCCCCTTACTCGTAGCCATAGCGATGTCCACGTTATCCACGCCGATTCCAAACCGCGAGATAATGCGGCAACGCGTCAGTTGTTCAACGATCGCCGTGGTCACCTTCGCGTAAGTACAGAGGATCGCATCCGCGTCCCGCGCCACCTCCAGAATCCCCTCCGGCGTCGGCGCCTTCCCCAAACGGAGCTCACCCCCAACCTTCGCCACTACGTCCCGCGCCGCGTCCAGGTTCGGAAAAACAGAATCAGTAACCGCAACAATTTTATTAGGCATAACAGTGCCTATCTAGTCTATCGCGTCAGCGCCCGTCACTTAGAGACGTAGGTCTTGCTGAGCCCAGTGCGACTGTTAATAATAGTAAACTTGCCGTCGCCGCTAACCGACGCCATCAATCCGTGCCCCGCATCGCTCCCGCCCGGCCCCACATTCGCGATTTGCTCAACCTTCACGTTGTGATCGTGATTCGGCCCCATGGCCTGATGCAGTTGCCAAACATCTTCCAGCCCCGGAATCTTCATGACCGTTTCCCACGCCGAGTTCTGCCAGCCTTTGGTGTCGCCGTTATTGACCACCACCACCTGCGGCCTCACCGCCCACACAAACGCGGGAGCGCCCGAGAAATCGTTGACGAATCCATGATGCGTGGCCTGAAACAGCGTGACCGTCCCCAGTTTGTTCACCGGGCAAGCCAGTTGCATCTCGACGTCCCACGTCAAATCGCCTAAGTCCAAAAATTTAAACTTGCCGTAAGTCAACAGAATCCCCGCGCTCCGCTGATTCTCCGTCTTATCCGCCGGATGCTGCACCGCCCCTGCGCAATTCGGATTCGCCGCCCCGCCTCCGTTGACTGGCGTCGAAATAATCTGTCCGTTCGAAGCCACCACCACCGCGTCCAATCCCTTCAGTGGCAGCTTGTCGCCCGGCTTCAGCGTTGTCCGCTTCCCCGCCGCGACAGTTTTGTACGCAGCCCACGGCCCCCCGCTGCGCGGATCCTGCGCTTCAATCGAATCCCCGTGATCCAGAAAATGTTCGATCGGAATCAGCTTCGCGAGCGCCGGCACGCCGCCCACATGATCGCCGTGGAAGTGCGTGATCATCAGATAATCGATCTTCTTCAGTCCCGCCTTCTGCGTCGCCTGAAAAATCCGCTTAGCGTCGCGATCGTCGGGCGCCGGATTGCCCGTGTCTACCAACAGCGATTGCCCCTCCGGAGTCACAATCAGCGTCGCCCCGCCGCCCTCCACGTCCACCCAATAAATGTCCAGATTGCGCGCCTGCAATCCGCAGGCCAGCAGCCCCACGAGGATGAATTTCTTCATGGCTTCTATGCTACTCCATCACCAGCAGACCCTCGATCTCCATCGCGCTGCGCCAAGCCGTCATCAGCGCCGCTACATATTCTTCCTGCAGCTGAAACAAATTCCGCTGCGTCGCCAGCACCTGCGGATACGGCGCCGCCATGTTCGCGAAGTTGCCCACATACATTTCGTAAGCCTCGCGAGCCGCCGGGATCATCGAATCCCGATACCGCGCCGCCGCGTCCACCGCATCTTTGTATTCTCTGTAAACCCCCGCAAAGCGCCGCGTCAACGCCAGCTTTTCTCGACGCCCCTCAAGCCCCGCGCGCTCCGCCTCCGCCCCCGCCGCCGCGATCGCTCCCTGATTGCGATTGAAAATCGGAATCTGCACCCCGATATCAAAAAACCCTTCCGTGCCAATCGCCTCGCCCCCGGGCACAATCAATTCCCGGTTATAACGAACGCCTCCCCGCACCAGGATGTCCGGAATGTTCTCGACCCGCGCCCTCCGCAATTGCAAATCCGCCCCCGCTCGATTCGCATCCGCCGCCAGCAATTCCGGATTCCCCGCGTTGATCGCCGCCAGCGCCGCCTCCGCATCCACCTTCGGCACCGCCTCAAAATCCCCGTCCAGTGTCGACGCCTGCAGTCCAGCTTGGCCCACCACAGCCGCGATCTCGCGCCAGGTTCTATCGAGCGCATTCCGCGCCATCGTCACACCCAATTCCGCACGCTGCGCCTCGATGTCCGCCGCCAACACATCCGGCCGATCCGCCTGCCCCAAGTTCGCCAGCTCCCGCCGAGTCTTCGCCGTGCGCGCCGACAGTTCCGCCATGTCCTGGCGAACCGCCACCAGTCGCTGCTCACCCAGAGCCCGATAATACAACTCGCGAATCGAAGTGAGCACCCGCAGCCGCTCGGCCTCTTGCAAATGCGCGGCAGCTCTACCACTCTGTTCCGCAGCGCGACGCGACAACCCCAACTTCCCCGCCATCACAACACGCTGCTCGACGAACGCCCCCAAATCCCCGCCCCGCAAGACGGGCCCGCCCGCCACATGATCGCCGCTGGCGCCCACCACCGGATTCGGATACGCCCCCGCCTGCAACGCCCGCCCCGCCGCCGCCCGCACCTCATTCTGACTCTGCGCCAACGAAGGACTCGCCGTCACCGCCATCCGTTCCAATTCCGCCAGCGTCAACGCCCGCCCCTGCACCGCCAGCATCACAACCAACCACAGCCGCCTCACGACCGACGCCCCTGAATTTCATCGAACAGCGCCGGCGGCAGCACCCGCACCATGGTCATCATGCCCATCATGGCCCCGCTCCACCCCTTGCGCAGCCCAAATGTTTCTGGCTTCGTAAACATCTCATCCATGGGCATCCACATGTCTTGTGGATATCCCCGGACCGCTTTCTTCGCCGGGTCATCCATCGGATACAACCCAATCGTGCTGCTGCTCATCATCTTCGCCATGCCCGACGGCGTCATCGGACCCGCCATCGACACCATCTGGTTCATCATGTGATGCGGCATGTGGCAGTGCAGCATCCAGTCGCCAATATGCTTCGCGTCGAACTCAATATTGCGCGCCTGCGCGACGCCCACCAGAACCGTGTTCTGCGGATGCCACTGCCCCTCCGGCACGCGCCCGCCTTCCGTCCCGGTCACCACAAACTGATTCCCGTGCAAATGAATCGGATGATGATCCATTCCCAGATTTACCAGCCGGATGCGCACCCGCTCCCCGTGCTTCACCAGCATTGGCGTCGCCGCCGGCCCGGATTTGCCATTGAACGTGAGCCAGTTGAACTCCATCGCCATCGTGTTCGGGACAGTATTATTCGGCAGAATCTGCCACTCCTGCACGATCAGCCCAAAGTCCCGATCGACCGGAGGCACGTAAGGCGTTTGCGGATGCACAATCAGCAATCCGATCAGCCCCATCATCTCCTGCATCGAAAAATGCGAGTGATAAAACAAGGTCCCGTGCTGATTCAACGTGAACTCGTATGTGTAACTGCCACCCGGCGCCACCGGGTCCTGCCCCAGCCCCACGCTGCCCTCCATATCCATGGGCGCCTCCAACCCGTGCCAGTGGAGCGCCGTCATTTCCGGCAAATGGTTTTCTAAAATGACTCGAACGCGGTCGCCTTCATTCACCTCGATGGTGGGCCCGGGAATGCTCCCGTTGAACCCCCAGCCATCCACAGCGCGTCCCGCGATAAATTCCGTGCGCACCACTGCCGCGATCAGCCGAAACTCCTTCACGCCATCCACCATGCGCCACGGAAGCTTCTGAAGATCCGGAGTTTGAATCGGCAGATTCACCGCTGCCGGCTGCGCATGTATTTTGTGAGACGCTAAAAGCCCAGCGCCAGCCGCAGTCACGCGGGCAAAAAAATTCCTACGATTAGACATACCTGTTCTCCTTCTTCTTGCGGACAAACTTAGATTGCAGAGACGGAGAACGAGCTCAGATGCGGAGAACGGAAGGTGTGACGAGCCCCGGCGGGCTCTCGAGAACCAGATGCGCGACCGGTGCCAGCGGAACCGCCGCCATTAACTCTGGCAGAAACACCGGTGCCGCAACCAACCCCAAGTGCGCCATCGCCAGGTCAGCGTTGGGTGCGCTAACCGCCTTCTGGTGATCGCAATTGTTGTGATCAGTCGAGGGCGTTTGCTGATGCTGGTGACAAGGTGGAAGCTGCGCGTCCTTAGGCGCCGGAGCGCACGACGCCAACGTGCAAGCCGACAAGCACTGCACGCTTGCCAGCAGCAACGCGATCGTCACAACCGAAACCCAACGCATCCTAATTCAATTTTAACTGGTAATAAGCCCAGGCATCGCGCACGATCTCGTCGATCCCGCTGTGCCGCGGTTCCCAGCCCAACGTCTTGCGCAATTTCGTCGAGTCCGCTACCAGTTCCGTCGGATCGCCCTCTCTCCGCGCAGCAATTTTATGCGGCACGGGCTTCCCGGTGACCATCTCCACCGCGCGCAGCACTTCCAGCACAGTTTGCCCCGTGCCCGTGCCCACGTTGAAAGCCGCTGACCCTCCCCCGGCAAGCAAGTGATCGAGCGCCGCCAAATGCGCCGTCGCCAGATCGCTCACATGAATGTAATCGCGGATGCAGGTCCCGTCCGGCGTCGCATAATCGTCGCCGAAAATCTGTATCGGTTCGCCCGTAGCGACGGCCCGGAACAACAGCGGAATTAAATGCGTTTCCGGATTATGCCCCTCGCCCAATCCCGCCTCCGGCTCCGCCCCGCAAGCATTGAAGTACCGCAGCGGCACGCTGCGCAACCCGCGGTAATGATCCAGCTCCCGCAGAATTTTTTCAACGATCGCTTTCGATTCCCCGTAAGGATTCACCGGAGCAATCCGCGCGTCCTCCGCAATCGGCACCTTTTCCGGATTCCCATAAACCGCTGCCGTCGACGAAAATACCAACCGCCGCACCCCGTTGCGCGCCATCGCCTCCAGCAGAGAAACCGTACCGCCGACGTTGTTTGAAAAGTACAGCTCCGGCTCGCGCATCGATTCGCCCACCGCACTGTGCGCCGCGAAATGCACCACCGCATCCACGCCTTTGAGTAATGCAGCCACGGCGTCGGTATCCTGCAACCGCAGCACATGCAGCCGCTCCGGCGCGACGTTTTCGCGATGGCCCCGCGACAAGTCATCGATCACCACCACGTCAAACCCGCGCTCAAGCAAGTGATGTGCAGTGATGGAGCCGATATATCCGGCGCCCCCGGTCACCAGAATTTTCGGCATCTGTCCCATTCTACAATTGAGCCATGCGCATCACTCGCCGCGAGTTCGCGTATGGCATCGCGGGAACCGCACTCGCCGCGACAGCCGCCGAGCCGCCGCTCATATACGAGCGCCGCGTCTACGCCGAAGGCAGCGTCTTGCCGCCGCTAGAAATTCTAAGCCGCCACGGCATACAGCCCGAATCCATCAAGGGCACCGAATACTTGATTCCCTTTGCGTCCCTCGAAGCGCGCACCCGCGCCTGGGACCGGTTCAACACAGATGATGTATGGTGTGCAATGCGCGACCGAGGCAGCGTCGCTCTTAAAGAAATCCAGATCTACCCCGGCGGGAAGATCTTCGAGATGTCGTTGTAGATCACGAAGACCACCACGAACATCAGGAACACGAAGCCGACTTTGACCACGGTTTCCTTGACCTTCATATCCAGATCGCGGCGCATCAGCATTTCCACAAACAGCATCAACATCACGCCGCCATCCAGAATCGGCACCGGCAGCAGATTGAAGATCGCCAGATTGAGGCTCACCGCCGCCATCAGCAGGAAGTATTGAATCGGACCCTCGCGCGCCGCGTCGCCTGACATCTGCGCGATCCCAATCGGCCCTTGCAGCGATTTCGCCGACATCTTTCGCTCCACGATGCCTTCGAGCGACTTCACGATCAACTGCGTGTTGAGCACGTTCTGCCGCCAGGATTCGGCCAGCGCCGAAGGAAACGCCAGCTTCGTGATTTCGACTCGCGGCTGCAGCGACAGACCGATCATCCAGCGCGCCCCGCCCTGCCCTTCGACGTCCCGCTTGGCCGGTCTCACCGTGACTTCGTGCTGCTGCCCGCCGCGCGAGTACACCAGGTCGAGCGGCGCCCCGTTGGTTTCGTTTTCAATCTCGTTCAGACGAGCAATCGACCGCAGCGGTTGCCTGTTCACGCTCACCAGAATGTCGCCATGCTGCAAGCCCACGCGCTCACCGTCCATGTCTTGAGGACGCTCGCGACCTCGATATCGGTCTCCTGCTGCCACCCCGCGATTGCCAATGCTCTGCTTTTCCTCGAGCGCCGGCGTCAGCGTTAGGTGCAGATGCTCGCCATTGCGCATCACCCAGAAGTCCACCGGATGATTGGGACTCATCGCCCCCTTAATCGCGACCTGTTCCCAGGTAGGATCGGTGGTGTCGTCAAACTGCACGACCTTGTCGCCCAACTTTACGCCGGCCTTAGCCGCCGCGCCATCCGCCGCCAGATAGCCGATCACCGGAGAATGCGGATTCGGAACCTTCTCGTAATGCACCATGAACAGCCCAGCCAGCAGCGCCACCGCCAGGACAATATTGATGGCCGGCCCCGCAAAAGCGATCAGCAACCGCTGCCAGCGCGGCTTCGAAGTCAGCGCCCGCGGATCGGCCGCGCCCTCATCGCCAGGCTGCTCGCCGGTCATCTTTACATATCCGCCAAAAAGAATCGCGAGAATCTGAAATCGGTTTCGCCGCGCCGGAACCCGAACAATCGCGGCCCAAACCCGAAGCTGAAAGTCTCCACTTTTACATCGAAGAACCGTGCCGCAAAATAATGCCCCAATTCGTGAACCAGGATCATCACGCCAATCAGAACCAGGTACCACCAGATGTTTTCGAAGCAGACCATTATAAGTGTTACGCGCGCAACGCCGCTTCGGTTGTCGCTATCTTACCCTTCTCCATAATGCCACGAGCCGCGGCCCGCGACTCCCGGTCAATCTCCAGCACTTCGCCTACCGAACGCGGTTCCCGCGCGGGAACCCGTTCCAGGGTTTCCGCGATCAACGCAGCAATCCCGGGAAAGGAAATGCGCCCCGCCAAAAACGCCTCCACCGCCACCTCATCGGCCGCGTTCAGCGTGCAGGTAGCGGACCCGCCGGTCTCCTGCGCTTCATAAGCCAGCTTCAACAGCGGGAACTTCTTAAAGTCGGGGGGATCGAACGTCCACCGCGCCGCCTGCGACCAGTCCAGTCGCGGCACCGGAGCGTCCGCGCGCTCGGGATACGTCATCGCGTATTGAATCGGCATCCGCATATCGGTAGCGGAAACCTGCGCCATCACGCTGCCGTCGGCAAATTCCACCATGGCATGGACTTTGGATTGGGGATGTACCACCACTTCTACTTCCTTCGGCGCAAGGTCGAACAACCAACAGGCCTCAATGACCTCAAACCCTTTGTTGGCCAAAGTGGCCGAATCGATCGTGATCCGCTGTCCCATCTTCCATGTTGGATGATTCAGCGCCTGCTCCGGTGTTACAAATTCTAGATCCGCCGCCGGGGTTTCGCGGAACGGGCCGCCTGAAGCGGTCAGGATCAGCTTCGAAACTTCCCGGCGCAGCCCCGCCCGGAAGCATTGGTGCGCGCCGTTGTGTTCACTATCGACAGGAATGAGTTCCGCACCGGATGCCCGCATGGCGTCCGTCACCAGCCTGCCGCTGGCAACCAGAACCTCTTTATTTGCAAGCCCGACGCGCTTGGCCAGCCGGACCGCTTCATAGGTGGCTTCCAGGCCCTCGACGCCCACGATGGCCGACATCACGAACCCGGCTTCGGGAGCCGCCGCTGCCGCCACTCGCGCCCTTGGACCCGCGCCCAACTCCGGAACCGCCGTTCCGTTGGCTTTTAGCAAAGTCCGCAACTCCGCCAGCGCCTGGTCGTCGGCGACCACGACCACTTTGGGTTTGAATGCTGCAATCTGCTGGGCCAGCAGTTGGACGTTGCGCCCTGCCACCAAGGCATAGATTCCAAAGCGCTCCGGCCACCGGCGAACTACATCCAGGGTGCTGGTGCCGATGGAGCCTGTGGAACCGAGTAGGGTGAGGTAAGTCACTCTCCTCCGATCATATCATTTTGGGGCTGGGGAACACTGCGGAAACTTTGCTCGTCGGGAACTTTACTGGGATCTGAAGCCTTCTTGTTTTAGGGGCGCCGGGAAGGTGCTTCAGGGGTCTTTAGTGAGGTTAGTCTCGCTTTGGTGGGAGTTTCCTCCCCGGCTTGATTTAAAGATAATACACTTTCTGGAAGATTGCAACAGTTTTCTGTATTTCAAAATGAAGAATTTTTATCCAAGACCCATAGAAATCTCTTATGACATTGATATTACAAGGAAGTCTCCGGTCGTATGCCGTTCGGCCTGGGCCCTAATCCGAACACTTTGGAAGGAAAATAAGCTAACCTTTGACCTCAACACCCGCCAGATCTTCCAAAACCCGTATAGTCGAGCAGAAATCGTCCTCGCCATAACCCTTGGCGATGGCGGCCTGTAACATTTGTTGTGTGATGGCCGTGAGTGGCAGCGGCAGATCCAAACCCTTGGCCGATTCGAGAGCCAAGCCAACATCCTTATGCATCCATTTGGTGGAAAAGTTGGCCCGGAAATCGCGCTTCAGGATGAACGGGGCTTTGGCGCTGACTAGTCCGCTTTTCGCGGCGCTGTTGTCGAGAATATCCAGCATCAGCGCGGGAGCGACCCCGTTTTTGGTCGCTAAAACCATCCCTTCGGCGAATGCCTGCATTAAGTTAGCGAGCACCAGGTTCTGCGTCAGCTTGGCCTTCAGTCCCTGGCCGGCAGGACCGCAGTAATACAAACGCTTACCCATCGCCTCAAAGTACGGTTTCGTGCGATCGAACGCTCCCTGATCTCCGCCCACCATAAAGGTAAGCGTCCCGCCCTCGGCGCCCGCTTTGGAGCCCGTGCAGGGCGCGTCCAGAAAGTGGACGCCTTTCGCGGTGAACAACGCTCCGATCTCCTGGCTCTCGGTGGGAGAAACGGTGCTGCAATCCGCGGTCACGCTACCCGGGCGGATGCCTTCGAGCAATCCGTCTTTGCCGGTGCTGACGGCGCGCGCCATGGCGGTGGTGCCGACGCAATAAAAAATGAAGTCGGCCCGTTGAGCCACTTCTCTAGGTGTTGCGCAGGCAGTGCCTTTGCCTTTCGCCGCCAGTTCGCGTGCCTTCGCGGCGCTGTGCGTCCACAACGCGACTTCGTGACCCGCTTCCAGAAGATGCCGGGCCATCGGATAGCCCATGATTCCCAAACCTAAAAAGCCGAGTTGTGCCATGAGAGAATCTTACCAGTGCGGCCCACAATTTTGATCACCAAGCGACTCTTCCCGGAAACCGTGGCGTTTCTCGAGCAACACGCAGACGTCGATTACGTGCCCACCGCGGACGGCCTCACTTCGCCCGAATTGATCGCGCGGGCACGCGGCAAGCAGGCCATCATTAGCCAGTTCACCGATTCTTTATCGAGCGAAGTAATCGCGCAACTCAAAGGCCTGGGCATGATCGCGCACGTGGGCGTGGGCTACGACAACATCGACGTAGCGGCAGCGAGCGCGCACGGCATTTTGGTGAGCAATACGCCGGGAGTTCTCGACGACACGACGGCGGATTTTGCATTTGCGCTGCTGCTAGGGGCCGCCCGGCGCGTGACCGAAGCGGATGCGTTCGTGCGCTCCGGCCAATGGAAGCGCTGGAGCCTGGAATTGATGATCGGTCACGACATCCATCACCGCACGCTGGGAATTTTAGGAATGGGCCGCATCGGGCAAGCGGTGGCTCGACGCGCGGCCGGATTTTCGATGCGGGTTTTGTATCACAACCGCACGCGGTCGGCGCCCGATGTAGCCACTTGGGTTTCGAAAGAAGAGTTGCTCGCGGAGTCGGATTTCCTCAGCATTCACGTGCCGCTGAACGAAACCACGCGGCACGCGATCGGCGAAGCGGAATTGCGCCGCATGAAGCCGACCGCGATCCTGATCAACACCGCTCGCGGGCCGGTGGTCGATGAAGCGGCGCTCGCGAAAGCACTCAGCGAACATTGGATCGCCGCCGCCGGCCTCGACGTTTTCGAGCGTGAGCCCGAAGTTCACCCCGCGCTGCTCGCGTGCTCGAACGCGGTGCTTGCCCCGCATATCGGATCGGCCAGCGTAGACACGCGCCGGAAAATGACCATGATGGCGGCAGAAAATGCACTGGCGGCGTTAACGGGACGACGCCCGCCCAACTTGCTCAATCCCGCTGTGTGGGACTCGTGGGCATCCCGGCCAGAAGGCGCAGGATAAGCAGGTCGGAGGGCTGGAACGTGTGCACAGGAATGTTATTCGCGTCCTCTTCCTGATCGACCACATGGCTGCGGATGATCTTGCGCAGGTGCTCCACCGAAACGCCAAGTTCTTCGGCTGCCTCTACTTCCGTGTATTGCGATCTTCCAGGACGAGTCATCAGCATTGCGGTTAATTCGATTGTAGGGTCCGCGAGGGGGTGGCCCAATCGGGCAGAGCGCTTAGTTCGAAATAGGGTTCGCCTGACGTACCGGAGTACTACTGGCGATACTTCTTCGCGCCGGAAACGTCAACATACAATAAAGCCATGAGGATTCTCACTTCGTTTTTCCTGCTTTCCGCGGCCGTTTGGGGCCAAACTGCCCCGGGATTCGATCCCACCGCCATCGATCACAGCGTCAATCCTTGTGATAACTTCTATCAGTTCGCGTGCGGGGCGTGGATGGCGGCCAATCCCATCCCGGCCGATCAATCGCGCTGGGGGAGATTTGACGCGCTGCAGGACCGCAATCGTGAAGTCCTCCACAAAATTCTGGAAGCGGCCGCTGTGGTGAAGCCGGGGCGCACAGCGCTGGAACAAAAAATGGGCGACTATTACGCGTCCTGCATGGATCAAGCGGCGATCGATGCCAAAGGTGCGGCTCCGCTGAAGCCGGATCTCGATCGCATCGCGGCGATTAAAGACAAAGCAGGCCTCACCGATGCCGTGGTGTTTTTGTACCGCGCCGGAGTCGCGCCCTTCTTTCAATTCGGTTCCGGACCGGACCCCAAGAATTCGGCCATCGTGATTGCGGATCTGGATCAAGGCGGCCTGGGTCTCCCGGATCGTGACTACTACTTGAAGACCGATGACAAGTCGGTTGAAATTCGCAAGCAATACGTCGCGCACATGCAGAAAATGCTGGAGCTGGCCGGGGCCAAGCCGGAGGACGCGGCGAAGCAGGCGCAAGTGGTGATGGCGCTCGAAACGGAACTGGCGAAAGCTTCTCTCGACCGCGTATCGCGCCGCGATCCGGTGAAGGTTTATCACAAGATGACGATTCGCGAGGTGGACGCACTGGGCTCGGGCTTTGCCTGGGCGAAATTCTTTGTGGCTTCGGGCGCGCCGCGCTTCGATTCGCTGAACGTGGATGTGCCGGACTTTATTAAAGGAATGAATGCGGTGATCGGCTCGGCATCGCTCGACGATCTGAAGGCCTATTTGACGTGGAACGTAGTGCGCGAATCGGCGAACGCGCTGTCTCTGCCTTTCGAGCAGGAATCGTTCAACTTTTACGGCAAGATCTTGCGCGGTACCAAGGAAATGCGTCCGCGCTGGAAGCGCTGCACGGATCTGACGGATCAGCAGTTGCCGGATGCGCTGGGGCGCAAGTTTGTCGAAACCACACTAGGTGCCGAAGGCATGCGCCGCACGCATGAGCTGGTGGGTGAGATCGAGAAGGCCATGGCGGCGGACCTGCAGGACATCGATTGGATGACGCCTGAAACCCGCAAGCAGGCGCTCGAGAAGCTGCACGGCGTGCTGAATAAAGTCGGCACCAATGAGGTGTGGAAAACTTACGCCACTGTGCGCATCTCGCGCGGCGACTTTTTCGGCAACACTGAGCGCGCGGGCTTTTATGAAACCGAACGCCAACTGTCGCACATTGGCAAGCCGGTGGACAAGAAAGAATGGGGCATGAGCCAGCCCACGGTGAACGCCTATTACGATCCGCAGCAGAACAATATCAATTTCCCGGCGGGCATTTTGCAGCCGCCGTTCTACGACAACAAAGCCGACGACGCGGTGAATTATGGCGCCATCGGCTCGGTGATCGGGCATGAGCTGACGCATGGCTTCGACGACGAAGGCCGTCAGTTCGACGTCAAAGGCAACCTGCGCGATTGGTGGACCGAAAAAGACGCCAAGGCTTTCGATCAGCGCGCGGATTGTCTGGTGCAGGAATACGGCAACTTCAGCCCGATCGATGACGTGAAGCTGAACGGCAAGCTGACGCTGGGCGAGAACACCGCGGACAACGGTGGACTTCGGCTGGCTTATATGGCGTTGATGGATAAACTGCAGGGCAAAGAGCCGCCGCCACGCGACGGCTTCACGGCGGCGCAGCGGTTTTTCCTGGGCTGGGGGCAGATCTGGTGCCAGAATGTGACGCCGGAAGCGGCGCGGCTGCGGGCCCAGACGGATCCGCATTCGCCGGGGAACTTCCGGGTGAACGGAACGGTTTCGAACATGCCGGAGTTTCAGAAGGCGTTCGCATGCACCCAAAACCAACCGATGGTTCGCGGACCGGCTTGCCGGGTTTGGTAATCGTCTCGTTACGGGCGGCGGTGAATCGCGCCGCCTTTCATTACGAACGACACCTTTTGTAAGGCGGCGATGTCGTCGAGGGGGTTGCCGGGAACGGCTACGATGTCGGCCAGGTAGCCGGATTTGAGGATGCCGATTTGGCCTTCCCAGCCGAGCAGCTTTGCCCCGTTCACAGTCCCGGCCTGAATGGCCGCTAACGGGGTCATCCCGTACGCCACCAGCAAAGCGAATTCACGGGCTTGGGTGCCGTGCGGAAACGGTCCGACGTCGGAGCCCATGGCTATGCGGACGCCGGCGGCTAGCTGTTTGCGGAATTCCTGCGCGTGGTAGCTCTGGATGTCGCGATAGAAGGCCGCAGCGGCGGGGGTTGCGGCGTGGGCGGCGAAGTATTCGAGGATCGTAAACGTAGGGACGGCGAAGATTTGTTTCTCGCGCATCAGCTTGATGGTCGCGTCGCTGAGCTGGTAGGCGTGGTCGATCGAAACCACTCCGGCTTGGGCGGCGTAGAGCGTGCCGGGTTCGCCGGTGGCGTGCACAGCGATGTGCTTGCCGACGCGCGCGGCTTCCTTAACAGCGGCAGACAACTCTTCGCCCGTGAACTGGTACGGCGTTGAAAAACGGCCGGCGGTCAGGGAGTCTTTACCGGTTTCGTAGATCTTGATGAAGTCGGCGCCCTCCTTGAATTGCTGGCGGATGGCGGTGATGAGATCGGCGGCGTTGTTGGCTTGGGTGGCATTGGGGAGCACGCGCTGTTCGGGATTGAAGCCAAGAGCGTCTTCGTGGCCTCCGAGGACGTCGATGGCGTTGCCGCTGATGCGCAGGCGGGGTCCGGGGAAGAGGCCTTGGTCGATGGCGTCGCGGACGGCGGTGTCGGCGGAACCGGCGCCTTCGGTCCCCATGTCCCGTTCGGCGGTGAAACCGGCCATGAGATCTTCGCGCGCGGCAATAATTGCAGCCAGGGTGCGCTGCGCTACAGACTCCTGCACGGTTTGCAAATCTTCGGCGCCGGGGTGCAGAAACAGGTGGATGTGAGCGTCAATCAGGCCGGGCAGCAGGGTGCGATCGCCCAAGTCGATGATCTCAGCTCCAGCGGGATGCGTTACCGAAGTGCCGGCTTCGGAGATGCGATCGGCCACTACCAGGACTTCACCGGGTGTTAGCATGCGGCCGGTTTCTACATCCAAGAGTCTAGCGGCGCGCAAGACGATGGGATGGATGGGCGATTGAGCGGCTGCGGTCCAGCAGAGAAGCAGAAGGATCGCATGCCGCCACATCAGGATTACTTCGGGGGCGCTTCTGTCTTGGGCGCGTCCGGTAGGATGAACGTGGTTTCGCCGGGGCGCAGCAGTTTTAGTTGCTTGCGGATTTCCATCTCCTGCTCGGTCGAGCTTTCTCCTAGACGGCGGATGCGTTCGCGGCGGCGCTCGTTTTCGGCGGCCTTGGCGGCGTTCTGCTCTTCCAATTGGCGAACTTCCTGGCGCTTGTCGAGCAGTGCGGAAACACCTTGAGGTCCGCGCAATGCGACCACTCCATAGACCACCGCCAGCGCGAACGCGAGGATGTAACCAGCGCGGCGCATTCGCAAGCGAACTGAGAGTGATCGGAGCAATGCTTCCAATTTACGTTTATAGCGTGGATTACGAAAAAATACTAGTGTGGTGTTACGCTTTAATGGTTGAGTCCGCAAAAACCTCATGAACGATCGGGGGATGGAGACCAGGATCGCTCTTCAAGCCAGTTGAAGTGTCCCAAGTGCGGCAGCAGCAGTGCACGCCGCTCGCATAACGAAGGGATGTATGCGGCCTTGCAGCGGATGTTCGGACGCTGGCCGTTCCGCTGCCGCAGTTGCCGCAAGCGTTTCTATCGCGCGGCTGAACCGCCGGAAGACTTTTGAGTGTCCCGAAACGGTAGCGTTATTTCGCGGCTTTGTCGACCAGCGCTTTAATTTCGCCGGGAAGTTCGAACTGCTCGGCCGCAATCGGCTGGTCGAAACTCATGTCGGTGATGGTGATCTCCAGGTGCTGCGGGCCCATCTTCGACTTGGAATGAGTGGCCACCAGGACGCCGTCGAAGGTCTTATAGTCGGACACTTCCACTTCCACCGGGATTTCGCCCATGGGGCTGACGGCGGTGGTGGCGGTTTTCATCAGTAACCCGGATTTCTTCGAGTAGAATTGCGTTTCCGCTTTGCCCAGCATGGGCGTCACCTGAACTTTGTAACAATCTTCGCCGTTCACGGTGTCGGAGCCGGTGGTTTCGACCTTGGCGAAGACTTTGCGCCAGTCCACTTGGGCGTTGAAGCGTGCTTCGCGCTCGGCTTGCGCTTTCTCGTCGCCGTTCTTCACGCGCGGGCCGGTGATGGCGTTCTTCTCCCAGGCGACGCCGTTGCTGAATCCCGATTCGGCCTTGCCTAACGGTCCCAACTGGAGAGACGAGTATTCCTTGTCGGGAGCGGCGGAATAGCGGGTGAGATTCCCGGTCATGCCGACTTCGGGAACCAGGATCGTTCCCGTCATCTTCTCGTGAGTGTGCTTTTGATAGGCCGCTTTGCCGCCGGTGACTTCGACAAAACGATCGAGGATGCTTTCAGCCTTCGGTAAATCTTGCGCTGACACTTGTAATGACGTGAGTGCCGCGGCGCAGGCGCCTAGGAGCGTGATCCGTTCAAGTCTGGTCATTTCGATTCCTTTTGCTTCCGTATCCAATCTAGCGCAGCGTCGACCACGGAGTCGTGGCCGCCGAGCAGGGCTTCGCGAGTGAGCTTCACTTCGACGTCGGGGACGACGCCATTGCCTTCGAGGGCTTGGCCGCCTTGCGAGATATAATTCGCGACGGCGTATTGGAAACCATCGCCGTTAGGCAGGCGGGTGATCACGGAGGGCAGGGCGGCAGCGGCGGTGCGGGTGCCGAAGATGCGGGCACGGCCCAGGTCTTTGAGTCCGCCGGCGAAGATTTCAGACGTGGAAGCCGAACTGCCATCGACCAACACGGCGACCGGACCGCCGTAGGCTTCGGCGCGCGGGTTGATGGCGAAATTGAGCGTCGCGCCGCGCATATACATGGTCCCAAGACGCAGACCTTGCTGGCTGACCAGCCAACCGGCCATGCCCATGGCCATCCCGCCAATGCCTCCCGGATTGCCGCGCAGGTCGATGACGATGCCGTCACAATGGGCGCATTTCTGGACAGCGTCTCCGAATTCGGTCATCACGCGCACCAGATCGAGGAACATATTAAGACGGATGTAGCCGGTGTTGCCGAGCATCTTCGATTCAAAAAACACGGGTTGGGGCGGCAGGTTGCCAAAGCCCGCGAAATTGCCGCGCGGGGGGATCAGTTTAATGCTGCGGGTGACGCGGGCGTTGGCGGCGTCGGCGAAAACCATGGGGCGGACGACGTCTATGGGTCCGGAGAGGCGCGCGGCTACGGCGCGTTCGAGTTGCAACTCGTGGACGGCGGGGTCGGTTTGCAGCTTCGCTACCAGCGGGGCAAGATCGGAGCCATTTGTTTGCAAGACTTCCCAGCCGAGTTTGACGCTTTCCGGGTTTAACGATTCCGTAACGATAACGTGGCCGTTGAGAACGTGAGCTTCGAATCCAGGCCACCCGTCGCCGGCGCCCGAGGGGTCGAGAACCTGGTACACGGCGGCCGGGAAGATCGCAAAATGGGTCTGATGCAGGCGGCCGAGCATGTCGCGCATGACGGCTCGGGCGGCTTCCGTCGAGGTCGCGGCCTCGACTTGCGGGCGGTATTCCTGGTGGATAACTTGCCAGTCGAGGCCGGCCGGTTTCTCCTCCCAGTGTTTGTCGTGGACGGCGGACCACACGGCCTCAAAAGACGCCAGATTCAACTGCTTCTGCTCGGCAGTTAACTGAGCGAAGGCCGGAACGGCGCACAGAACCAGGGCGAAGGCTACACTGATCACGACGCGCGCTCTTGACTTTCGAGGCTTCACTATTCTAATGTAGCGGTTCGACTTGGCTCGCGCGATGCGGCTGAGTCGTCTCACTGTTTTATGGCGGACCGGGTACAGGAACACACTGTGGAAAAGGTGCTGGAGTCCACACTCGAAAGTGTAGACAGCGCCGAACACACCGTCCTCGGTGAGGCGGAAGCGCTGGGCTTCGACGAAGACGATCTGCACCGGGTGGGCATCGCACTACGTGAGTGCATGGTGAACGCTGTGGTTCACGGCAATCGCTACAATTCCAGGAAGAAAGTACATTTGAAGGTGACTCGCACGGCGGAGAGTCTCACGGTGGTGATCGGCGACGAGGGCGACGGATTCGATCCCACGGCCGTGCCCGATCCGCTGGCGGGCGAGAATCTACTGCGAGGTTCGGGGCGGGGCGTCATGCTGATGCAGGCGTTCATGGATGAATTTCAGATTTCAAAACGGTCGCCGCAAGGCACCGAAGTGAAAATGGTAAAGTACAAGGCTAAAGCGACATAAAGCAAAACAAGAGAGTGAAGGAGGTTTCCCTGTGAGTGTGAAATTAACCACCCGCCAAGTGGGTGACGTGACGGTGGTGGATGCGGCGGGCCGCATCACACTGGGTGAGGGCGCCAGCATGTTCCGCGATACCATCCGCGATCTGGCGGCCGGCGGCCACAAGAAATTGCTGTTGAACCTCGCTGAGATTTCCTACATCGACAGCTCCGGCATTGGCGAGCTGGTGTCCGGTTTTACCACCGTGGCCAATCAGGGCGGCGTGGTGAAGCTGCTGAACCTGACCAAGCGCGTACAGGATCTGCTGCAGATCACCAAGTTGTATACCGTGTTCGAAGTATTCGACGACGAGGCTAAGGCGGTGCAAAGCTTCAAGTAGGTCTTCGGGGGGCGTGGGCCATTTTGGGACTGCCTCAAACCCCTCCGCTAAGGAATATTGAGAGAATTACGGCGGCTCCGAGTCACTCTGTTGTGAAGGGGGCAATTCAGGACCCTTCTAACTGCCCAAGGGCGGTTGTTAGAAAACCATGGTCCCTGTCAGAGAGCCGAAAACGTACTCCATATTGCTTGCCGATGACCTGACGCTGGTCAGAGAAGGGTTGGCGGCGCTGTGTCAAGCGCAGCCTCACTATAAGGTGGTGGCGCAATGCTCCGAGGGAGCTGCGGCGCTGCGGTTAATCGAGTCCGAGAAGCCGGATATTGCGGTTCTCGATTTGAACCTGCCGGATCTGTTCACTCTGGAAATCGTCCGCAAGCTGCGAGAGGCCAAGGTAACGACGCGCATCGTGGTGCTGTCGACGCGCAAGGACCGTAAGACCGTCGTCGAGGCGCTGCGGGCGGGAGTGAACGCGTTTCTGCTCAAGTCCGGACCGGCGCATCATTTGCTCGAAGCATTCGAACAGATTCTGGATGGCGGCATCTACGTTTCGCCATCGCTCGAGCTCGAAAAGATGTTCAGCTCGGGGCAAAAGGCGTCCCCCGACGATCCACTCGAATCCCTGAGCGCGCGCGAGTACCAGGTTTTCTCGCTACTGGTAGAAGGCACTCGCGCCAAGGAGATCGCGGCGCGGCTGGATTTGAGTCCCAAAACGGTGGATACTTACCGCGCGAGTTTGATGCGCAAACTGGACATCCACGATGTCGCCGGGCTGGTCAAATTCGCGATTCAGCGGGACTTGACGTCGATCCGCTAGCGCCATTCACCGGGTGTAATCGCCTCCCGGTAGGCGATCTGCGCCGCCCACTGTTCCTCGATTGCCCGCCCTCGGTAGGCTATGCTATTGGTATAGTTCAACCTCGCGCGTTAAACCCCCATGGGTGAAAAAGGATTTATGGCGTACGTAATTGCGGAACCTTGCATTGGAGTGAAGGATGCGGCCTGTGTCGACGCCTGCCCTGTCGATTGCATCCACCCCAAAAAAGACAGCGAAAAATTCGCTAACGAAGAGATGATCTACATCGACCCGGTGGAGTGCATCGACTGCGGCGCTTGCGTGCCGGTGTGTCCGGTTTCCGCCATCTTTGCGATCGATGACTTGCCCGAGAAGTGGGGCGAATTCGCCCAACGCAACGCGGTTTACTTCGGGCGCTAACGCGACCGACACCCTAGTCAGGGCCGGTAGGTGGCGCTCTGAATATCCGTCTCCCAGATTTTCACTTCGCTGATGCGCACGGGGACGGGCGTGTCTTCCAGCTTTCCCGTCATCTCCTGGTAGAAATATTCGGCGATGTTTTCGGCTGACGGGTTGACTACGTCGAATGGGGGGATTTCGTTCAGGAACTGGTGGTCGATGCGGTCTAGGATCTGGCCCATGAAGCTTTTGACGTCGAGAAAATCGACCAACATTCCGGTTTCGTCTAGCTTTTCGCCTTGGATCACCACGCGCACCTTCCAGTTGTGGCCGTGCACGTTCTCGCAGCGGCCTTTGTAGTTGCGCAGTGCGTGCGCGGAAGCGAATCCTTGTTCTACTGCAATTTCAAACATCGTCAAAAAACCTTTCTACGTCGTCGCGTTTGGTGGTGAACGCATAATCCGGCAGGCTGTCGAAAAAAATCTGCCCGTAGCGCGTCTTGGTGATGCGGTTGTCGAGCAGCGCCAGCACTCCGCGGTCGGTGCGGCTGCGAATCAGCCGGCCGAACCCTTGCTTTAACGCGATGGCGGCTTGCGGGACTTGATAACCCGAAAACGGATCGCCGCCTTCGTTGCGAATGGCCGCGATGCGCGCTTCCACCACCGGGTCGCTAGGCACCGCGAACGGTAACTTATCAATGATAACGCAGCTTAATTGTTCGCCCGGCACGTCAACGCCTTGCCAGAACGACGACGTAGCGAAGAGCACGCAGTTGCGCGTGGCGCGGAATTCTTCGAGCAAGGCGCTGCGCGGGCCGGTGCCTTGCATGAGGGTTTCGAAGGGCACTTCGAGCGAGACTTTGTCATAGATCAGGCGCATCTGCTGGTAGCTGGTGAACAGCACGAAGGCGCGGCCGCGAGAGTGCATCAGGATCTCAATGATTTCGCGCGCCGCCGCCGAGGTGAAGGCCGGGTTGCGTGGCTCGGGCAACTCTTGCGGCACGTAGAGCAAGGCTTGCTTGCCGTAGTCGAAATCGCTTTGCACCACCAGGGTGCGGGCGTTGCGCAGACCGAGGCGCTGCTTGGTGAACTCGAACTCTCCCGCTACCGCGAGAGTGGCGGAAGTCAGGATGGCGGTATCGATGGCGTCGAATAACTTTTCGTCGAGCAACTGCGACACGTCGATGGGCGTGGCTTGCAGAAAGGTGCCGCGGCCGCGGCGCTCGATCCAATAGACGTAGGCTTTATTGCCGGACTCCATCCAGAACGTCAAGCGTCGCGAGATTTCGCGAGCGCGGTTCACCAGTGGGATGGCTTCTTCAGGCGCCGCTCGCAGGAGTTCCAGTTGCAGCGCCACGATTTCGAGCGCAGCCAGGATGTCGCGATATTTATCTTCGTGCTGTATGAGAAAAGCCTCGTGCGAGCGGAAACCGGCCCGTCCCTCGGTTGCGCCGAAGAGTCCAAAGAAGTGCGCGGCGCGTTCGCCCAGCGTGATCAGGATGCGGTCGAGTTCCTGCGATCCGAATTGTTTGCGGTGGGCGAGTCCGGCTACGTCGCGCGTCAACTCTTCAAACTGATACGTCGAAACGCTGATTCCGAAATACTGGCCGGCAACGTCTTCGATGTCATGCGCTTCGTCGAAGATGACGGCTCCGTAGTCGGGGATGATGCCGCCAGCTTCGCCCCCCTTTCCACCCATGGGTCCGCCTTTCACGGCGAGATCGGCGAAGAACAGGTGGTGATTGACGATGATGATGTCGCTCGCCTGCGCGCGCTGGTGCATCGCGGTGATAAAGCAACGCTCAAACTGCGGGCACTTTTGTCCGGAGCACAACTCGCTGCGCGCGTCGATCTTGGCCCAGGCGGTGCTCGCTTCGGGCAGCGTCTTGATTTCGGAGCGGTCACCGGTTTCGGTGGTCTTCTCCCACTCGCGGATGATGCGGAAGTCGGCGACTTCTTCCAGGCCGTCGAGGATGGGCTCCTTCTCGGCGTCGTAAATTTTCTGGCGGCAAGCGTAGTTGCCGCGGCCCTTCATGTAACACGCGCGCAGCGGGCCCAGGTGGCGTTCGAGAAACGGAATGTCCTTGAAGAACAGCTGCTCCTGCAGATTTTTGGTGCCGGTGGAAATCACCACGCGCTTGCCGGAGAGAATCGCCGGGACCAGGTACGCCAGCGTCTTCCCGGTGCCGGTGCCGGCTTCGACGATCAGGTGCTTCTTTTCGGCGAGCGCGGATTCGGCGGCTTCCGCCATGGCCAGTTGCCCGGCGCGGTATTCGTAGTTCGCGTGCCACTCGGAAAGCAGTCCCTTACGGCCAAAGAACTGGCGGACGGTGAGTGGTTTGGTTGCGGAAGACACCTACTGCATGATTTTAGCAGGCGCTTGCGCGGACCTTATCTGGTTCGCCAGTTTGCGTAAACAACGATGCCTTCGATACTGACTAACAAGGCACCTATCAACCAGTCGGCGGCTGAGATGGGCACGCGTGTTACCGAAAACTCCGCTCGTCCCTCGCCCAAGCTAAGGCCGGTTACAATAACGGACCGCCCGTAGACATGGAAATGCACGAACACAATGACATCGAACAGAATGACGACTCCTAGCAGTAGTCTAAGAAACCGCCGCTTCACTTCATTTTTTCGACATCGCAACCGTGCCTAGCACGTCCCACTGAAACTGCATGAATTTGTAGAGCGCGTCTTCGCGGAGGCGTTCCTGGTCGCTGTGAGCGGCGAAGCCCTTCGCCGCGTCCTCTTCGTCAACGATAGGCCCGACTCCGTAGCACTGCATTCCTTTCGCGCGCAGGAAGGCCATGTCGGAGGCGCCGGTGCTCATAGTCGGAATCGTCGGGATCTGGTAGATTTTGCGATTCGAGGCTTCGATGGCGTGGTACACATCAGAATCGATGCGCGAGGGCAGGGCGGCGGGGCGCTGGTTCTTGGATTCAGGGATGAGTTCGACGGCCGGGTCGCTGATCATCTTGCGCATCAGCGCATAAAACGCCGGCATGTCTTCGTCGGGCAGGGCGCGGATGTCGAGAGTCGCTTCGGCTTGCGAGGGGATCACGTTGATCTGGAAACCGCCGGAGATGATGTCGGGCGAGATGGAAGTGTGCAGCATGGAGTATTTGCTGGGATCGTGCTCGGCCAGGTATTCGCGGCTGGCGGCGGCTTTCACGGGGCTGAATAATCCGTTGTAGCGGGCAGCTTCGGCGGGGGTGCCGATGGTGGCTAGCTTCTCGAAATAGGTGCGGGTGGTGTCGTTGAAACGCATGGGCGGGTCCCAGGTGGCCACTTTTTCGATGGCTGTCGAGAGGTGCAGAATCGCGCTGGTGCGCATAGGGCGCGAGCCATGGCCGGAGGGGCCGTGGGCTACCAGACGGGCTCCCTTCGGCAACTTTTCGGCGGTTTCGACTAACGCGTAGCGGACTTGGCCGTTGCTGCGGACCACGCCTCCTGACTCGGCGATACAGGCCTCGGCGTCGATTTCAGACCAGTGATCGTTGACCAGGTGTTCGATGCCGGGCCCGGTGGCGGCTTCCTCACCCGCTTCAGCGGCGAAGATTACGTCACGGTCTAGCGGCACGTTGTTGCGCTTGAGCAGCAGCATAGTCATCAGACCGGCGGCTACTTGCCATTTGTTATCCTCGGTGCCGCGACCGTAGATGTAGCCGTCCTTGAGTTCGGCACTGAAGGGAGGGATGGTCCACTTCGAGGCATCCACTTGCACTGTATCGAGATGGCCCATCAGGAGAATGGGGCGCTTCGAGCCGTTGCCTTTCAGGCGTGCAATCACGTTGGCGCGCGTGGGATCTTTGGCAGCTAGGGTTACCGGGATCCCTTCGGCTTCGAGCGCGTGCTGGACGTATTCCGCGGCTTTGGTTTCGTTGCCGGGAGGATCGGTAGTGTCGATGCGGATGAGCGCCTGGTAGTGGCGCAAAAGTTCTTGATTGACCTTGGGCCAATCGATGCCTTGACCACTGGCAAGCCCGCAAAAAACCAACAGCAGCAATGAAACAGTCAGGCGCATGGAGTGATCTTAACTCACTTGGATGGAGCTTGTAGGGAAGCCGCTCATTGCGGCATATGCGTGTAATATTACGTAAAAAATTCTAAGGAGATTTATTTGTGCCACCTCCTCCCGGACAAATCCAGCACCTGGTGGTTCTCATGATGGAGAACCGGTCGTTCGATCATATGTGCGGCTTTCTCATGTCCGACAACTATCCCATTGAAGGACTGTCGGGAAATGAAAGCAACTTGGATTCGCAAGGCGAGCCAGTGAAAGTGTCGGCCGACGCCAACTATTCGGGTGACTTGGGCACGGATCCCGGCCACCATTTCCCGGACGTTAACATCCAGATCTTCGGCAACATCGCAGGAACGGGCGCGCCTACCATGGCGGGATTCGTCGCCGACTATCAGAAAATGTGCGGTGGAAATCTTTCCAAGTCGCGCCGCATCATGAAATGTTTTTCCGCGAAACGGATTCCAGTGATCACCACGCTCGCGCAGCAGTATGTCATCTGCGACCACTGGTTCTCTTCTATTCCAGGGCCGACGCTGCCCAACCGCTCCTTCGCGCATGCGGCAACGTCGGTCGGCCGCCTGGATATGAATCCGACTTGGTTCGACGAGGCCAAAACCATTTATGAACTGTTGGGCGAGTCCAATATTACGTCGAAGATCTATTTTCACGACATGAGCATGGCGCAGACTTTCACAAATCTTCAACTGGGAGATCAGAACAAATACTTCGGAACGTTCAACGGTTTTCTGGACGCTTGCAGCAAAGGAACGCTTCCTGCCTACAGCTTCATTGAGCCGCGCTACAACGCCGACAACTCGGGAGACGCTTTGCCGGCTACCGATCAGCACCCCGATCATGATGTGCAGGAAGGCGAAACGCTGATTCTGGATGTGTACAACGCGGTGCGCAAGAGCCCGCTGTGGGAGAGCACGATTCTACTGGTTGTTTATGACGAGCACGGGGGCACTTACGATCATGTGCCGCCGCCGGCTACCGTCAACCCGGATGGCAAGGCGTGTCTCGATCCGCCTTTCGACTTTACGCGTTTGGGCGTGCGCGTTCCGGCGGTGGTGATTTCGCCGTGGGTCGAGCCGGAGACCATCGATTCGAACCAGTACGATCATGCATCCATCGTCGCCACCGCACGCAAGCTCTTTCTGGGCGCGGGCTGGCAGGCGAAGGCGCTGACGGCGCGCGATCGGGCGGCGCTTTCGTTCGACGGCACGCTCACTCGCGATGCGGCGCGCACCGATACGGTAGATCCCACACAACCCTATCGCCAGATCACGCCGGCGGTACGCGCAGCACGGCAGGCGGCCCTTCCGCTTTCCGATTTTCAGAAGACGCAGGTGCAGCTTACCAATCTGGTGAACCAGGAGTTGCCGCTGGACCAGCGGTCTACGATTCCGGTCGCTTCGATCCAGACCCAAGCGGACGCGGCGGCGTTTCACAAGGACGTTCTCAGCCGCGCTATGCCGCAGACGCAGAAGGCGGGCGGATGAAGGGGCGCTGGCTTGCCTCGCTGCTGCTGTTGGCCGCTCCGGTTTTCGCGCAGCTCGTCAGCGATTGCGGGGGCATCGTCAATCCACCGCCGCCTAAAACACCGCTCCAGGAAACGGAAGCCTGCCTCACCGATTTCTTTACGGCGCGTCCCGTGCACGTCACCGTGAAGAGTATCGTGCCGGGCGGCGGGTTCGGCGCGGGGCCCACGTTCAATCAAGACTTGAATAGCGGGCAGTGGCAGAATCATCTGAACATTACCGGCGTCGCGTCCATCCGCCAGTTCTGGGAAACGGGAGCGCTCTTCACGGCAACCCATACTCGTTTCGGCGCGAAGAATTCCGCGCGCGACCGCTTTCGCGTGGACCTCTACGCCCACGCACGGGACCTGCCGCTGATGCCCTACTACGGCATTGGACCCAACGTCACGCAGCAGAATTTGACGGACTACCGCGAGCGTGAGGTGAAGGCCGGAGCCGATTTGATCAATCCGTTTTCGGCCTGGTTTGCCGCGGGCGGCACGCTAGAGGCCATCTCGCCGGATATCGGCGGCGTAACCAATGAGGGCGTCCGCTCCATTGAAACCGTATTTAACGAAGCCACCGCGCCGGGATTGGTTTCACAGCCTGCCTTCATGCATTACGAAGTCTTCGCGGAGCCGCGCCATACGCGTGGGCCGTTCGAATTCACTTACCGGGTGGGTTACCACTTTTATCAGGACACGCAGAGCGGGCACTATTCCTTCCGCCGCTTCAAAGTGGAGGGCACCCACACCTTCCATCCGGAAAAACGCGACGACAGTTTTCTCACCATTCACACGCGTCTCACGATTTCCGATGTGAATGCCGGAAGTGTGGTGCCGTTCTATTTTCAGGAGACACTGGGCGGCTCCGACATTGACGGGCAACCTACGCTGCGGGGATTTCGCGACTATCGTTTTCGAGCGCCCGACTACGTGCTGATTCAGGTGCAATACGATCGGCGCATCTGGGGACCGGTTGGTCTGGTCGGGTTCTACGATACCGGCGAGGTCGCAAACAGGGCGGGTGATTTGAGCTTGGCCAATATGCGCCAGAGCTTCGGTTTCGGCGTCAGTATCTGGGCCGGAAATCGCGCAGTCTTCCGCGCGTTAGTGGGCTTAGGCAGCGGCGAAGGCCGGCACCTGTACTTCGGAATCCCAACGTTTTAGAACGCGTGGCTGGAACTGATGCCGTTGGTCTGCAGAACGGTCTGCATCTTCTCTAGCGCGGCTTTGTGGATCTGCGAGACGCGGCTTTCGTTGATGCCCAGAATGCCGCCGATTTCTTTCATGGTCATTTCGGCGGTGTAGTAGAGCGACACCACTTTCTGATAGCGCTCGGGGAGCGTCTTAATGGCTACGCCCAGCACGCTGCGCAACTGCTCGTGGGCGCAGATGGAATCGGGATGGGTATCGGGGCTGGTGGGGAAATCGGGAGCGGGCAGATCGTCGTTTTCGTTGGCGCGGGTGGAGGCGGAGACCAGTCCGACGTTGCGCAGGTCGAGCATCATGGTGCGCCAGCGTTCCGGATCGATGCCCAGTTTCTGCGCGACTTCGAGTTCCGTGGGATTGCGCTGCAGGGTGGCGGCTAGCTCGCGCGTGGCGGCTTCCACTTGCTTGTGGCGGCGGCGCATGTCGCGCGAGGCCCAGTCGAGCTGGCGCAGGCTGTCGAGGATGGCGCCCTTGATGCGGTGCTTGGCGTAGCTCGAGAACGCAACTTGTTTTTCGGGATTGAATTTGCTCGCGGCGTCGAACAGGCCGAGGATTCCCGCGTGC
Organism: Bryobacterales bacterium; assembly: GCA_963710155.1. GTDB lineage: Bacteria > Acidobacteriota > Terriglobia > Bryobacterales > Bryobacteraceae > Palsa-187. Next base: position 38,344 of record CAVPZQ010000017.1, read on the forward strand.
ACCAGATCGTCCACATCGACGTGAACCGGCAAGTTTTCATGCACACGAATGGCGATGGCTTTGACTAGCGGCAGGTGCTCCAGCACCACGCGGTCGCGGCGGGCCATCTTCGCGGTCTGCTGGGCCGATTGCTGGGCCGATTGCTGGGCCGCCGCTAATTTCGCCGTCGCCTCGGCTTTCGCCGTGGTGCGGGTGTGCAGCGTGCCACTCACCGCCATGGGTTTGGCGGGAGGATTGGCCGGCGCGGCTCCCTTGCGGGGCACGGCGCGCAGTCTGCTCTGCGAGGGCTTGGTCTTGATCTGGTGTGGCGGAAGCTGGAGCGCGGGAGCGACAGCGGCGGCACTGGAACTTTTTAGTCTCATTTTATTTTCTCCGACGCCTTTGAAAAGGCACGCCCTAGGCCAAACGGGTTAAAGGTCCGGAAAACTCCTGCCGAGAGACCTCTCGAAATTCGCCTAAAGCTCCGATAATCAAACACTAATGCGTTGGAAAGGACGGGGCTGATCTCCTCCCGCGTGGAGGCCGATTTTCCCACTGGGCCTGCTCCCGTACCGTTTTGGAACTGCGTTTCCATCGTTTAATACCAAACCGGAACGTGAGCACCGATCTGGGATCGGATTTCACATAAAAACCCTCCGGCTTTTAGAAGCTTAGCGGGTAAGGTACGGATAGTACCTAGAAGCTTCCCCTTAGATGAGGCCTAATAATAGTCCGAAGGAGGATATGTCTCACGCTTAGCCGATGCGGTCTTTCAGTACGGCTAAGTATGTTTTCAAAGCGAAACCGCCTAAAAGCACCAGGGTAGCGATGCGGATGACGCCATCCAGCGTGAAACCGGCCAAAATCGCCAGAACTGCGTAGACCAGCATGGCGTAGAGAAAACGGCGGTTCATTTGGGCTGATTATACGTAAATGCCAATTGAAGGCGGATCTCATTACCCTTAAATGTCTTGGGTAAGGGCGGGAAAGGGTAGGAGGCGCTGATGCCGGCGACGGCGGCGCGATCGAACGCAGCCGTCCCGGAGGGTTCGGCGATGACCAGTTTGGGAACGCCTCCGCGGCGGTCGATGATGAACTGGATTAAAACGCGGCCTTTGCGGCCGCCCACACGGGCGCTCTCGGGGATCACGGACAGCCAGTTGGTGCGGACAGCGGCCAGGACTTGCACCAGGTAGGGTTTGAAGTCTACGCCGGCGGGATCGCTCAGGAGTTGCAGGTTGCTGCGGGCGGGGCCTGACGAGGGAGCTTGATTCTGGCTGGGGATGTTGGTGAATTCGTCGATGTCGCCGATGGTGACTCCGGCGGAAGGTTGCGCGGGGGCCGTCGGCGTGGGGGGGCGGAGCGTTTCTTCGAGGGTGTGCGCAATCGGCGGCAGCTTCGCGTTCGGGTTGTAGTTGGGGCGCGGCGAGGTGCCACCGGAGCCTACGGGTTCAAACGCCAGCTTAGGCTTTTCGGGTGGCGGGGGCGCGATCGGCGGAAGGATTCCGGGTGAGGCCACTGGGGGCGGCGGGGTGGCTTCGGCTTCGATCTTGGGCGGCTCGATGGGAGCGGGCACGGACGGGGCGGCGGCTGGCGCGGGGAGCGGCGCACGGAAGCGCGGGGCTTGCGGAACCGGCGCGGGCGGGGCGGAGCTGCGGACGTCCAGGTCGTGGGTGATCCTGCCGCGGTTGGGGTCGCGCTGCGTCAGATCCTGCGGAATGTAGAGCGGGATGGCCTTTCGGACGTCGACTACGAAATCGGGGACACGCTCGGGGAGCGGGGCGTTGATGGCGGTGATTACTACTGACAAGGCCACCAAGTGGTAGAGGATGGCTCCGGCGATGGCGAGGGCGATTCTCGAGGGCGGGATGGGCTCGCGCCACTCGCGGAGAAGGTTCAGGTCGTCGTTTGGATTAAGGACGGGGCCGGGTTTGCGGTCGGTGTTCACGTGCTTGCCAGCGTTTTTTCCACCAGTCGGTAATGCGCCTCAATTTTATCAAGGATCTCGAAAGCCACCTCCAGTGCTGCCAGGCCTTGGGCGCCAGTGACCCGCGGGGGCTGGCGCGTCGAGACGCTTTCGAAAAATCCCTCTAATTCAAGACGCAACGGTTCGTCCTTGGTTACCGGGAGGGCGGCAAAGTCGATGGCCATTGGTGGTTTGACGCGGAAGCGGACGGCGTCCTGGCGGCTGTAGTCGAGCGAAATGTACTCGTGGGGCTGGAACAGGCGCAGCTTGCGGACGCGTTCGGTCGACACGCGGCTGGCGGTGAGATTGGCGATGCAGCCGCTGGGGAATTGGATGCGCACGTTGGCGATGTCCACCTTGTCGGACAAGATGCGGATGCCGGCCGCGCGGATTTCTTCGGGGCGTTCGCCGGTGAGCGCCAGGATGATGTCGACGTCGTGGATCATGAGGTCGAGGACCACGTCGACGTCCAGGCAGCGCGGGGTGAACTCGCTGAGACGGTGGATTTCGAAGAACAGGGGTTTGCCGATGGCTTCCGAGAGCGCGATTACGGCTGGATTGAAGCGTTCGAGGTGTCCGATTTGCAGGATGCGGTGGTTCTGTCCGGCGGCGTCGACCAGGGCGCGCGCGGCTTCTAGCGTGTGGGCGATGGGTTTCTCGACCATCACGTCCAACCCGGCTGCGATGAGGTGGCAGCCGATTTCGGAATGCGCGACGGTGGGCGCGGCGATTACGGCGGCGTCGGCGTTGGCAGCGAGCTCATCCAGACTCGTGAAGACGCGGCATCCGTGGGGTTCGGCAACGGCGGCGGCGCGTGCGGGGTCGAGGTCGTAGACCCCGGCGAGATCGGCGTGTTCAGACTGATGGATGACGCGGAGGTGGTTTTTGCCGAAGGCTCCGGCCCCGGCTACGGCTACGCGCGGCTTCATCCGAGCATCTTCGTCAAGGTCTGGACCAGTGGATGGCGGGCGCGGATTTCGGCTACGCGGAAGGCCAGGTCGCGGCTATCGATCGCGGGGTCGACGGCGCGGCCTTGCGAGATGGTGTCTATGCGCAGGCGGAAGGGGGCGTCCGCCGGATGGGGGAGTTTCAGGCTCACTTCGAAGTTGCCTTCGCCGACGGCGCTCTCGACGGATGCATCGCCTACTACCAAACGAACCCGAGCCGGGGGAGCCTTGTCGGGACGCCAACCGCGCAGAAGCACGCCGGATACGGGCGCTAGCGGTTGGATTTCGACATCGGCGTGGGATTCGACCCACTGGTCTGAGAACATGCCGATAGGCGACGCGCCCTGGATCACGTAGCCGGTCAGGGGGATGCGAACGTAGGTGCGGAGGTCGACGATGTTCTGGTTCTTGATGGCGATGTCGGCGTTCTTTTCGAGCTCCATCTTGTGATACATCCGGAGCCAGTCGTCGCGGCGCTTCAGCAGATCTTTGATGGCTTTCACGTCGTCGCCGGAGAGCGTGTGGCCTTCGCGGATCTCGGGCGGCAGGGGGCGCTGGACGTAAAACGTGCCGTGGAGAGGCGCGATCTCCTGAGGGGGGCGTTCCTTCGTATAGAGATAGATGGAAATAGATTTGCGCGTCAGGTGGCGCTTGTCGGGGGGCAGGTTGATTTTCGGAAAGCCGTGCCAGGAGTACTCGTTGGTCTCGAACATGACGCAGCGGTTGAAGAGGGGATCGAAGGCGCGGACCTGGTTGTGCTCGTGATCCCAGGGGTTGGAGTGAACTTCAATGGCTCCGCCCCATTCGGTCTTCCATTCCTTGTTCATGTAGACGATCACGTTGAGGCGGCGGTGCAGTTTTTGGGCTTCGTCGTAGTTGAAATCGACGTGGGCGTCTAATTCCTGGCCGTGGCGGTTGTCGTGGGTGCCGCCGCCGTAGAGTTTGGGGTCCATCAGGAGGTCGGGGATGCCGGTGAGGCGGCTCATCAGATCGAGGAAGGGTTGCGACCCGATCATTTCGTACAGCTCTTCGTAGGCCGGGCTGATCTCGCGGATCTTGGTGTTGACCGCCTTGCCGCCTAGCTCGCCCATTTCGTTCATGGCGAGTTTGGGATCGAAGCTGGGGAACTCCGCCAGCAGCCGTTCGGCAAAGGCGGAATCGAAGAAGTTTTCGATCATCGAGTGCTTGAAGGGCGAGGCGTTGATGAAGGCTTCTCGATGCTCCGAGGCGTGCTGAACTACCGACTCGGAGATTTGGGGCAACGTGGCTTCGACAGGGTGCATCCTGGTATCAGGATACCGTAACGATATCAATGAGAACCGGCGGATTTTGGGTTGCAGCCACGAGGGGCGAGGCGGGTGCGGGACTCGGAACCCTCGTGGCTCTCTCTCTAAACGCCTAGGCCTTTTGCGCCGCCGCGGCTTGCATGGCGGCCATGCGGGCTTGGTGTTCGCGGGTCAAGTGGGGCGTGATGCCGAGCATGCGCTCGATCAGCATGAGCTGGCCGCGATGGTGCATCTCATGCTCCTTCACGCTGGCGAGCATGTCGAAACGAGTGCGGCTGGGCGGCGTGCCGCCGGGAGGCATGGACACGGCCACGCCGATGAAATCGTCGGACAACGACTCGACGGCGCTGGCGTACTTCTCGCCTTCTTCTTTCAAGAGCGCGATGATCTGCGCCTTGGTGCGCGGCTTGGCGGCTTCGGCGCCAATGCTACCCATGAGCTTCATAAAATCGAAGCCTTCCATGGAGGTGCGCTTTTCGTTAATGACGACGGTTTCCTGAAACTTTCCGCCGAGCGCGATGTGGGTCAGCAACTCGCCGACGGTTCTGGTGCCCTCAGCGGGGCGGTAACTGTATTTGTCCTCCGGAATTTCTTCCGCGATGGTCAAGGTATTCTTGCGTACCGTCCGGAAGGAGGCGGCAAGGTCTTTGGCTCCGTAATAGTTCATAGTGTCTATTCTAGCGCGGGGCTGCTAAACTCCACGGGTAAGACAGCTCGCTGGCGGAGTAATTGCTGGAGAAACCCGTATGGACGTCCGTTGCTGCATCGTAGGCGGGGGGCCAGCTGGGATGGTGCTGGGGTTTCTGCTGGCGCGCGCCGGGATTGACGTGGCCGTGCTCGAAAAGCACAAGGACTTCCTGCGCGATTTCCGTGGGGACACGATTCATCCTTCGACGCTCGAACTGATGTATGAGCTGGGGCTGTTGGATGAGTTCCTGCGGCGGCCGCATCAGGAACTGCGCCAGATCGGGGCGCAAATCGACGACTTCCAGGTGACGATCGCGGACCTTTCGCATCTTCCCACGCACTGTAAATTTGTGGCTCTGATGCCGCAGTGGGACTTCCTAAACTTCATCGCCGCGCAGGGGAAACGGTATCCGCAATTTCAAGTGCGGATGGAATGGGAAGTCACAGGACTGCTGGAAGAAAACGGCCGGGTGGTGGGTGTGCGCGCCGAAACTCCCGTGGGTGTTCAGGAAGTGCGAGCGGTTTTGACGGTCGGCGCCGACGGGCGGCATTCGATCGTGCGCAAGGAGGCCGGGTTGGAGGTGGTCGATCTGGGCGCTCCGATCGATGTGTTGTGGATGCGGGTTTCGCGGGATGCGAATGATCCTAATCAGACGCTGGGGCGCGTTCGGGCGGGGAGGATATTGGTGACGCTCGATCGCGGGGATTATTGGCAGTGCGCTTACGTGATTCCCAAGGGCGCTTTCGAGGCGATTCGCGAAAAGGGGCTGGCGGCGTTTCGTGAGGACCTGGTGAAAGTCGCGCCGTTCCTCGCAGGGCGGGTGGAGGAACTAAAGGACTGGAACGATATCAAGCTGCTGACTGTGGCCGTTGACCGCCTGCGGAAGTGGTCGCGAGCGGGGCTGTTGTGCATCGGGGATTCGGCGCATGCGATGTCGCCGGTGGGGGGCGTGGGCATCAATCTGGCGATTCAGGATGCGGTGGCGGCGGCGAATTTGCTGGCGCGGCCGTTGCTCGCAGGCACGGTGAGTGACGCGCAATTGCATGAAGTGCAACGGCGGCGCGAATTTCCCACGCGGATGACGCAGCGGCTGCAGGTATTCGCGCACCGGCGATTGCTAAGTCCGACGTTAGGGCGCGAAGCACCCATTCGCCGGCTTCCGCTTGCGCTGCGGTTGTTGCAGCGGTTCCCGATTTTGCGGCGCATTCCGGCGCGCGTGGTGGGGATTGGATTTCGGCCGGAGCACGTGAAAACACATGAAGCGAACCGGACCCCAAATTAGAATCCAAGCAGAGGGGCGATTTTCGCGAGAACTTCGTCCAAGGTGGACGCCGGAATGCGGCCGATTTTCGCGGCGCGGCGGGCGGCCCAATCGATGCTCTTAATGTGATCGGCCAGAATCGCGCCGGTGGCGCCGCAGTCTTGCGGGAGCGGGACTTCGAAGGGGTACCCTTTGATTTGATTCGTGATGGGGCAAAGCACAGCCAATCCGGATTTTTGGTTGTAGGACCGCGGGCTCAGCACGAGGGCCGGACGACGGCCGGCTTGTTCGCGGCCGGCTTGTTCGCGGCCGGCTTGCGGATCAAAGGTGAGCCAGATTAAATCGCCTGCATCCGGCACGAATGCGGGCATCTACCAGGATTCCTTGCCTTGCGCCGGTCCCCAATCGGTCTCGCGATGACGATTCTTTTTGGAGATGCCGGCCACGAGTTCCGGCAGCGAGTACTTGCGCCGACTGGAACGCAGCACGATGCTGCCATCGGTGGCCAAGTCGAGCGACACCCGGTCGCCTTCAGACAAGCCGGCGTCCTTAACAATGGCTCGCGGAATCCGCACGGCCAGGCTGTTGCCCCATTTCGCTACTTGCGTGTCGTTCGGCATATGGCTCTACATTGAATATACACGAGGTGGCCTGCTAAAATTGGATTTCCCCATGGAAATCGATAAAGTTTACGAGCCCCAGCGGTTCGAGCCGCATTGGGCTGAGTGGTGGGTGGAACATCACACTTACCGCGCCGAGCCGCATCCTGGACAACCTTATTTTTCGTTGGCGATTCCGCCGCCGAATGTGACTGGGTCCTTGCACATGGGGCACATGTTCGAGCATTCGATCATCGACGCGCAGGTGCGCTGGCGGCGGATGAAGCGGACTCCGGAGGGCAAAGCCGTCGACACGCTGTGGTTGCCGGGGACGGATCACGCTGGCATCGCCACGCAGATTATGGTGGAGCGGCAACTGGCCGCCGAAGGGCTCACCAAGTTCGATTTGGGGCGCGAGGCTTTCGAGGCCCGGGTGTGGAAGTGGAAAGAGGAAAACGGCGGGCGCATTGTCGAGCAGATGAAGCGCGCGGGCGTGAGTTGCGACTGGTCGCGGGAACACTTTACGCTTGATGCCGGTTTGTCGTGCGCGGTCCGCGAGGCTTTCGTGCGGTTGTACGAGAAGGGGCTGATTTATCAGGGCGATTACATCGTCAACTGGTGCCCGCGCTGCCAGACGGCGTTGTCGGATCTGGAAGTGGAACACGAAGAATCGGACGGCAGTTTGTGGCACATCCGTTATCCGGTGGTGGGGCTGGATGAAGATATCGTGGTCGCGACGACTCGTCCTGAAACGATGTTGGGCGATACCGGCGTGGCCATCAATCCGCTCGATCCACGCGCGGCGCGGCTGCATCCGCGCAATGTGAAGCTGCCGTTGACGGGTCGTGAGATTCCAGTGGTGCTGGATGACATGGCCGACCCGGAGTTTGGTTCAGGCGCGGTGAAGATTACGCCGGCGCACGATCCGAATGACTTCGAAGCGGGCAAGCGGCACGATCTGCCCAGCATTAAAGTGATCGGCGAGGACGCGAAGATGACGGCGGCCGCGGGCAAGTTCGCGGGGCTCGATCGCTATGAGGCTCGCAAGCAGGTGGTGGCGGAGCTGAAGGAATTCGGTTTCCTGGTCAAGATCGAGCCTTATAAGTTGAGCGTCGGCAAGTGCCATCGCTGCAAGACGGTTGTCGAGCCGTTGGTTTCGAAGCAATGGTGGATGAAGATGAAGCCGCTGGCGGCTCCGGCGATTGCGGCGGTGGAGGACGGGCGCATTACGTTCGTGCCGGCGAATTGGTCGAAGACCTATTTCGAGTGGATGTACAACATTCGCGACTGGTGCGTTTCGCGGCAGTTATGGTGGGGGCATCGCATCCCGGCGTGGCATTGCGGGGATTGCAAAGGTGTGACGGTGGCGCGCGAGGAACCGACCAGCTGTTCGAAATGTGGTTCGGCGAAGCTTACGCAGGAAACTGACGTTTTGGACACGTGGTTTAGTTCGGGGCTGTGGCCGTTTTCTACGCTGGGATGGCCGGATGACACCGCGGATCTGCGCGCGTTTTATCCGACGACGCTGCTGGTGACCGGGTTCGACATCATCTTTTTCTGGGCCGCGCGGATGATCATGTTCGGCATGGAAATGATGGGCGATGTGCCGTTTCGGCAGATCCATATTCATGGGTTGGTGCGCGACGCTGAGCGGCAGAAGATGTCGAAGACCAAGGGGAACGTGGTGGATCCGCTGGTCGTCAACGAAAAATACGGGACGGACGCCGTGCGGTTTGGGCTGCTGGTGGCGGCGGCGCCCGGCAATGACATTGCGCTGAGCGAGGAAGTGATTGCGCGCGGGCGCAACTTCGCGAACAAGATCTGGAACGCTTCGCGGCTGTTATTCACTAAGGAGCGTGGCGCGGCGGCGCGGTCGTCGCTGGCGGATCGCTGGATTGGGTCGCGGCTCAATGCCGCGGTCAAGATCGCGAACGATTCTTTTGAGACGCATCGTTATCACGAGGCGGCGGATGCGGTTTGGACATTCTTCTGGGACGAGTTTTGCGATTGGTATTTGGAACTGAAGAAGTCCGATGCCGATTGGGGGTTCGCTTACGAGGTTCATGAGAAGGCTCTGCTGCTGCTGCATCCGTTGATGCCTTTCATTACGGAAGAACTGTGGCACCGTCGCGGGCATGAGAATTCGATTGCGCTGGAGGCTTATCCTCTTTACGATCCGGCGTTGAACGATGCGGAGGCCGAGCGCGAGATGAAGCTGCTGCAGGACGTCGTCACGGAGATTCGCGGGGTGCGCGCGGATAACAAGATCGATCGCAAGGAAAAGCTGACGGGCGTGCTGCGGGTGACGGGTTCGATCAATCTGGAGTTCATCGAGCGCAACGCTAACGTGAGTCTGACCGTCGAGCCCTATGATGGCGCGGGCTACAGTTTGACGCTGGGCATTCCGGTTCCTAAGGAACGGCTGGAGAAGGAAAACGAGCAACTCGAGAAGGTGATCGCGAATTCTCATCGCCAGCTGACGAACGAAAGTTTTGTGGCGAAGGCGCCGGCGCATGTGATCGACGGCATGCGCGCCAAACTTGCCGAGTATGAAGCGCAGCTCGCGAAAAATCGGACGGCGCTAGGGGAATGAGTTTCGACATCGCCCATCCTGATGTGCAGCGTGCGGTGGCGGACGCTTTGGCCGAGGATGTCCGGACGGGCGATATCACTACGGAGGCTACGATTGCGGCGGAGTTGCAGGCGGAAGGGCATTTCGTGGCTCGGCAGGACATGACGCTCGCCGGCGTAGAACTGCTGACACTGCTCTACGACAGCCCGGTTTTGAAAGTGCCTAGCGGGACCAGGGTCCACGCGGGGCAAGAGATCGCGGTCGTCCGCGGACCCGCGCGGTTACTGCTCACTCGTGAGCGCGTGGCGCTGAATTTCCTGCAACGGTTGTCGGGAGTCGCCACGCTGGCAGGGCGTTTTGTGGATGCTGTGGCGGGGACCGGGGTGCGGATTCTCGACACGCGAAAGACAACGCCCGGCTTGCGCGTGCTGGAGAAAATGGCGGCGGCGGCGGGTGGCGTGGTGAATCATCGTATGGGATTGTGGGATGCGGTGTTGATCAAGAACAATCACATCCGCCTGGCAGGAGGGGTTCGCGCGGCGGTGGAGCGGGCGCGTCCGCTGGGGAAGCCGATCGAGGTCGAAGTCCGCACGCGCGCTGAAATCGAGGTCGCGCTGGATTGCGGCGCGGGGCGGCTGTTGCTGGATAATATGACTCCGGCGCAGGCGGCTGAGGAGATCCGCTTCATCGCGCGGCGGGTGGAGGTCGAGATTTCCGGAGGGGTTACGCTCGAGAATGTGCGGGCTTACGCTGAAGCTGGGCCGGATTTCATTTCGTCGGGGTCGATTACACACTCGGCTGCCGCCGTCGATATCAATTGCGGAATTTATGAGATTTGAATTGCCGGGGCGGCGGGTCGAGTGGCTGGATTCGACTGACTCCACTATGATCGTAGCGGCGCGGCTGGCGCGCGAAGGCTGTGCGTCGGGAACGGTGGTGGGGGCGGACCAGCAGACGGCTGGGATCGGGCGCGCTGGGCATTCCTGGTATTCGGAACCGGGGTCGGGGCTGTACGTATCGATGGTGCTGCGGCTGGCGCTGGGTTCAGAGTCGCTGCCGCTAGTGATGCTGGCGCTGGGGCTGGCCACGCAGCATGCCATTGCCGACGTCAGCGGGCTCGCGCCTGATCTGCGTTGGCCTAACGATGTGTTGCTGGGGGAAAAAAAGTGCGCGGGGATTCTGGCGCAGATCGAGGGCGACGCGGTGATCGCGGGGATCGGAATTAACGTAGGGCATAGCAGTTTTCCGCCGGATATCGCCGGGCTGGCGACGTCGCTACGACTTGCGGGCGCGGAGGTATCGCGCGAAGTGCTGTTCGCGGCGCTGGTGACCGCGGTCGAAGAATCCTGCGGCGTGCTGACGACGAGCGGGCCGGCGGCGATTTGCGATGCGTTCACGCGCGCTTCGACTTATGCGCAGGGTCGGCGGGTGCATGTGGAGCAGGACGAGGCAATTCTCGAAGGCGTGACCGCGGGGCTCGACGCCTCCGGGTTTCTGCTGCTGCGGCAGGATAATGGAACGGTGACGAAAATCCTAGCCGGCGGCGTCCGGCCGATCTGACTATGCTGCTAGCACTCGACGCGGGGAACACCAACATCACCATCGGCGCGTTCCTGGACGGAAAGCTCACGGGGCGCTGGCGGCTGCGCACCATTCGCGAGCAGACTCCGGACGAGTGGGGCATTCTGATGCGCAATCTGTTTTCGCTATCCGAGTTGGACTTGAGCCAAGTGCATGGCGTCGTGATTTCGAGCGTAGTGCCGGCGGTGGATCAACCTCTGACCGCCATGGCGGAACGCTACTTTAAGCGCGAGCCCATGTTTGTCACGCCGGCCACGGATACCGGGATCAAAGTGCTGTACGATAATCCGCGCGAAGTGGGAGCGGACCGCGTGGTGAATGCCGTCGCCGGATTCCACAAGTACGGCGGACCGTGCGTGATCGTCGATCTGGGCACGACGATCAACTTCGACGTGGTTTCGAAAGACGCGGAGTTTTTGGGCGGGCTGATTGCGCCGGGGATCGGCATGTCGATCAATGGGTTGTTTGCGCGTACGGCACGGCTGCCGATGGTTGATTTTCGGTCGCCTGAGAAACTCGTGGGCAGCAATACCGTCGGCAGCATACAGTCCGGACTGTATTACGGGTTCATCGGGCTCATCGACGGCATCGTCGAACGCATCGTGAAGCAGTTGGGCGCGGACACCAAAACCGTCGCCACGGGTGGGCAGGGGCAGTTGATCGCCGACGGCTCGCGGCTGGTGAAGGTCTATGACGAAGACCTGACGCTCGAGGGACTGCGGCTGATCTGGGAGCGCAATCAAGCACGTTGACGGAAAACTACTTCAACTACTTCACGGAAATCGAAGACCACTTTCAGCGGGCGCGCGGGACCGGGCTGTTTCTGCTCTCGCCGCTCGATTGGGCGCTGATCGAGGCCTGGAAAAACGCAGGAATTCCGTTGGAGGCCGTGCTGCGCGGGATCGATCAAGCCTTCGATAAATGGCGGTCGCGTCCGGCCCGGGCGCGACTCCAGATGGTGAATTCGCTGGCCTATTGCGCGCAGGCGATTGCGGCCGAGGTCCAGGTGATGGTGGACGGAGGGCCGGCGAAACCGGCTGGTGCGGCGGCGCCTTTTTCGCTCGAAGACGTGCGGGCTTACCTGGCGAATAACGCGGCGGCATTGCGGAAAGCCGGTCTCGAAGAACTGGCGGTGTCGCTGGAGGCGGTACCTATAGACACCCTTTATTCCGATTTGGAACAACTGGAGCAGCGGCTCACCGCGCTGGAGGAAAAAATGATCGCCCGGCTGCGAGCGGACGCTAGCGACGAGGCGCTTTTTGAAGCCCGGCGGACGCTCGACCGCGAACTCAAGCCTTATCGCGGCAAAATGAGCACCGAGCAATTGGCCATGCTCGAAAAGCAGTTCCTCGAGAGGAAATTATTAGAAAACAAGAGCTTGCCCCGCCTGAGTCTGTTCTATTTGCATCCGTAGATACAGCCAAGTTATTAAGCAGAGTGTCGTAGGACTAGGGCTTCTAAGGGACACATTTTGCAATCTTGCCCTGAAAAATTATTGGCTATCATCCGAAATGTGTACTGAGGACTATTTTGGCGGGCCATTGGAGGCGGCGCCGGGCCAATAGGGAGACACAATAGATGATGAAAAACTTGATTCTCAAAATTCAGGCTCTCCGCGATACTCGCGGTCAGGACCTCATTGAATACGCGCTAATGGCGGGCTTCGTAGCCGTCGCGGCCGGTGCGGTTATGCCGGGCGTCGCCAGCAGCATTAGCACTATCTTCTCGCAGGTGGGATCGGTGATGGCGAACGCGTCTACGCAGGGCAGCTAACGTAGCAAAAGGAAGTTTAGAGGTCCGGTGAGGGTCAATGTGGCCTCTCCGGACCTTTCGCTTTTTAGGGCGGACTATTTCGGTTGGGGGACCACTCGCAGATAGGGTTTCACCGTCTTCCAGCCGCCGGGATACTTCTGTTTGGCTTCTTCATCGGAGACTGCCGGAACGATGATGACGTCCTCGCCTTGTTTCCAGTTCACGGGCGTCGCCACCTTATGCTTGGCGGTGAGTTGGATGGAATCGAGCACGCGCAGGACTTCGTCGAAGTTGCGGCCGGTGCTCATGGGATAAGACAGCATTAATTTGATTTTTTTATCCGGACCTACGATGAAGACCGTACGCACGGTGGCGTTGGTGGCGGCGGTGCGGCCTTCAGACGTGGTGCCAGAGTCGGCGGGAAGCATGTCGTAAAGCTTGGCGATTTTAAGTTCCGGGTCGCCAATCATCGGGTAGTTCACTTTGTGGCCCTGCGTTTCTTCGATATCCGCTGCCCATTTGCCGTGGCTGCTGACGGGATCGACACTCAGGCCGATGATCTTGGTATTGCGCTTCTTGAATTCGGGCTCCAGACCGGCCATATAGCCGAGTTCGGTGGTGCATACGGGCGTGAAGTCTTTGGGGTGAGAAAAGAGGACGGCCCAGCCGTCGCCGATCCACTCATGGAAGTTAATGGTGCCCTGCGTGGTTTCGGCGGTGAAATTCGGCGCTTCGTCGTTGATGCGTAAAGACATGGTTAAATCTCCTCCCACGATTCTACTCTGGGCGTGAGAATTTTCTCCACTTCAACGCACCAATAGGCGAGGTCGCTATGCAAACTTCCGCCGCTCCGGTCACTGAACGCGCACGCTTGATTATGCAGACGCTGCTCCAGATGGAGAAGCAATTTGGGAAAGGGTCGGTGCTGCAGCTGGGTTCGAAGAGCGTGCAGCAGGTAAGCGTAATCCCGACCGGGTCTATTTCACTTGATGCCGCGCTGGGCGTGGGCGGGTTTCCGCGCGGGCGCGTGATGGAGGTGTTCGGGCCGGAGTCTTCCGGTAAAACCACGCTGGCCTTGCAGGTGATAGCGCAGGCGCAGGCGGCGGGGGGGACGGCGGCGTTTATCGACGCCGAGCATGCGCTGGATCCTACCTACGCGCGGGCGTTGGGGGTGGATGTCGACAATTTGCTGGTTTCGCAGCCGGATTACGGGGAGCAGGCGCTGGAGATCACGGGCTCGCTGGTGGCGTCGAACATCATTGATGTGGTGGTGGTGGATTCGGTAGCGGCCCTGGTTCCTAAAGCGGAACTGGAGGGCGAGATGGGCGATAGCTTCATGGGGCTGCATGCGCGGCTGATGTCGCAGGCCATGCGGAAACTGACGGCGTCGGTGTCGAGGGCGAACGCTTGTCTGATTTTCATTAATCAGGTGCGCGAAAAGATTGGCGTGGTATTTGGCAATCCGGAGACGACCACGGGAGGGAGGGCGCTAAAGTTCTATTCGTCGGTGCGGATTGAGGTTCGGCGCATTGGCGCTATCAAGGATGGCGATCAGGTGATTGGTAATCGGACCAAGATCAAGGTGGTGAAGAATAAAGTCGCGGCGCCGTTCCGCGAGGTGGAAGTAGACATTCTTTACGGACAGGGAATCTCGCGCGAAGGGGACTTGCTGGATCTGGGGGCGACGCATGAAGTGGTGGAGAAGTCCGGGTCCTGGTTCAGCTATGCGGGCGAGCGACTGGGGCAGGGGCGGGATAACGCCCGACTGTTTTTGAAAGAGCACACCGATATTCGCGACAAGCTGGACTTGGCCGTGCGGCAGAAGCTGGGGCTGATCGAAATGCCACCGGTAAAGCCCACGGCTCCCGAGGTTGCATCTAACGGGAAATCACAGACGGCTTAGCAAGCATGGCGACGATTTGTTCGCGGGCGGCCGCCGTGAGTTGATCGCGGTGGTGGAGTGTCAGGCCGGCGGTGGGGAGCGGATCGCCAATACGGAGCGTCACGCGCTGGAACGGGTGGAATACGCCCGAGCCCATCGCTAAAACGGCGCGGGTACCGATGAGTGCGATCGGCAGCAGCGGGACTTGGGCTTTGATGGCGATGTACGCGCCGCCTTCTTTGAAGGGCTGCAGGATGCCGTCGCGAGAACGGCCGCCTTCGGGGAAAATCAGCAGGGAAATGCGGCGCTCGCGGATCACTTGCGCGGCGAGGTTCATGGTCCTCACCGCGGCGCGCGGATCTTCCCGAGGAACGGGAATGTGACCGGCTTGCTTCAAGTGCGTTCCCAGGAAAGGGATCTGGAACAGGCCTTTTTTCGCGAGGAAGCGGAAGTTCGCCGGGATGCTGCCAAGGACCGCGGGCGTATCCATATAACTGAGATGGTTTGAGCAGAGGACATAGCTGCCGCGGGCGTCGATTTTCTCCAAGCCTTCGACGGTGACGCGCACTCCGGCGATCCACAATAGCGAGCGTGCCCATATGCGGCCGACGCGAATCGCGGCGTCGCCGGACTTGTCGAACAGCGTCAGGAAAATGCTGACGCAGCCGCATAGGAAGGTGGAAAGAATGATGAGCGGGTCGATTACGACCAGGCTCCAGAGAAAGGCCATGAGTTTTTATTGTAAGAGGCGGCTCGGGCTTCGCCTACTAAGAAGAGCGAGCCAGTGATGACGATCATGTCGTCGGCCGCGGCTTCGCTGGCGACTAGTTTCAGTGCTTCAACGATATTCGGGGCAGCGCGGCCGCGCGGGGCTAGTGCTACCAGTTCTTCGGGTGACATGGAGCGCGGCGAATCGGCGGCGGTCAGGATCAATTCGTCGCCTAGCGGGAACAGGAGCGCGCCCATTTCGGCGACGGCCTTGTCGCGCATGGCGCCGAAGATGATCCAGCGTTTACGGTGCGGGTAGAAATGCTCTAAATAACGGATGAGCGCTCGCACGCCGGCGGGGTTGTGGGCGCCGTCAAGCAGGATGTCGGGGTTGGGGGAGATGTGTTCCAGGCGGCCCGGCCAACTCGTTTCGCTGATGCCCTTCGGCGACACGCCTAGCGTTTCGAGCGCCAGCGCGGCGGTGACGGCATTGTCGACTTGATGCTCTCCGGCGAGCGGGCATTCGATTCCGGAGAAGCGGCTGCCGCGGGCGTCAATTTCCAGATCGCGGATCACGAAATCGGCGGCGCGCTTCACGGGAATGCCCAACTCGGCGGCCTTAGCGTCGAGCACTGCTTGTGCGTCCGGCCGCTGGCGGGCGAATACCGCGGGCACCCCGGGCTTCAGGATGCCGGCCTTTTCGGCGGCGATCGACTCGATGGTGTCGCCCAAGAAAATTTGGTGATCCATGTCGATGGGCGTGATGACGGTAAGTGCCGGGTCGACGATGTTGGTGGCATCGAGGCGCCCACCCAGGCCGACTTCGAACACGGCCGTTTGGACGCTCAACTCGCGGAACAACCAGAACGCCATGGCGGCGACGGTTTCAAAGTAACTGGGATGCGCGTCGAGATCGAGCGAGCCGGCGGCTTGGTGGACCACGTCGAAGGCTCGCGAAAACTGCGCCTGCGTGACGGGGATGCCGTCGATCTGAATACGCTCGGTGGGTTCGACCAGGTGGGGCGAGGTGAAGAGGCCGGTGCGAACGCCCGCTGCCCGCAAGCCCGCGGCTATCATGGCGGAGGTAGACCCTTTGCCGTTGGTCCCAGCGACGTGGACGACGCGGTACGCCTTCTCCGGATTGCCCAGCGCGGCGAGAACCGCGCGGATGCGGTCGAGGCCCAGTTTGGCGGTCTTCATTTCGTTGCCCAGCGCGTACAGGAACTGGACGGAATCGGGATAGTTCATGTCTTTCTATTCTGGACTGGCTGCGCGGTGCGAAACTGACGGTGAGACCGGCAGTCGCTGGATCGCCGGCTCCGCGCACTGAGAAAGCTTATATAATTTCGATAGGAGGAAGTTGTACTCCTTGGGTGCTTCTGCAATTCCGGTCGCGCTTCTAGGGCTCTTAGCCTGCAATAGTTTCTGCCAAACCAGCACCGCTGCCGATCCGCTGGAAAATCGTTCCCTCTTAATCGCCGGCGTCCCCGCTGTGATCCTCCAGGCTAGGGACTATCAGAAATTCTTTGACGAAGTAAAGTACCTTGGGAATCGGCCAATCACGGTTGAAGCGCGCCGCACCCTCCATTTTACGGATCAAGAGTTGCGCTCCCTGATCACCATCACTGCGGATCTGGCGGACGAAAGCCTATTCTTTCAAAAGATCATAAAGCCGTGGATATTCGAATCCCGCATGGAGTTCACAGAGGCAGGGACCATTTCCCCGCCTCTGCAACAGAAATTAAGCGATCTACGCAATGAATGGGCACAAAGGATCCTGGATCACGCGCAGCGGCTCAGGGCTGCACTTGGTGAAGAGCGTTTTCAGAGCGTGGACACATTTATTCACTCCGGCAAATCCATGTTTGAGGTGCCGCCCGGGCACGGCGAACCCTGAGTCCGAAGCCTTCCATCGCACGAATCGGGATAGCTCCCGCGCTTAACTTTCAAGGGTTTCCGAAGGTGCCCGTGATCCTCTAAACCATTTTTATTCCGCTATGTTCATAATGAAAGGGACTCGATTCCCGCCCTTGTCCAACTTTTTCCGGGTTGGGGGCGTCTTTACGAACGGAGCAAACGTTGATCTTTCGCGAGGTTGAGGATCGCGACCTGATCGCCAAAGCGCGGCAGGGAGACGTGGAGGCTTATAACCTTCTCGTGTCCCGGTGGGAGAAGCGTATCTTCAACTATCTGCTGCGGTTGGTGTCGAATCGCGAGGATGCACTTGACCTTAGCCAGGAAACTTTTTTGAAAGCGTATCAGAACCTTCGCAAACTCGACGATCCGGCGCGCTTTTCGGCGTGGCTGTTCCGGATCGCTCACAACGAGGCGTTTTCGTTGCTGCGGCGGCGGAAACCGGAGAGCGAGCTTTCGGAGCCGCGTCCGCGGGATTTCGGCGGGCGGATGCTGCCGATGGAGTTGTCGCTAGCGGTAGAGAGTGCGCTGAAGGTGTTGAGCGAGGATCAACGGGAAGCGGTCTTGTTGAAGGTCTATCAGGGGTTCAAGTTCGACGAAATGGCTGAGATCCTGGAAATTCCGGTCTCTACCGTGAAGTCGCGCTTGTATACCGCGCTGGATCTTCTTAAGGCGACGCTGGCTCCGGCGGTATTTCGTAAAGACGGGAGGATGGCGTTATGAGTTGCAAGTTGGGGGATGACAGACCGGATTGGAAGTCGTATGCGCTGGGTGAGTTGGATTCGCGCACTCGGCAAGACGCGGAAAAGCACGTTGCTGCCTGCGCCGATTGCCAGGATGAACTGGCCGGGCTGCGGGTGACGCTGGATGCGATGGCGACGCTGCGCGAAGAAGAGCTGCCGCGGCGCATTGCTTTTGTCTCCGACAAAGTTTTCGAGCCGCGCTGGTATCAAAAGTTATTCCTGCGGCCTTCGTTTGCGGCGGCGATGGTGATTGCGGCGGCGATTCTGGTGCACGCTTTTGTGCGGCCTGTGGGTGTCCCGATCACGACTGCCGCGCAGGTGGATACGCGGGCCATTGAGGCTCGGGTGAGCGCTGAAGTTACGGCGCGGTTGCAGAGCGAAATGGCGACGGCGGTGGGCGCGGCGGTTACCAAAGCGGTCGCCGACACGGAAAAGCGCGAGGACCAGCGCTCCGCAATGCTGCTCTCCGCGGCGGAGAAGCGTTACTCCGAGGACGCCGATTTTCTCAACAAACAAGTTACCCGTATCTATGCCCTGAATACCGGGGCGGGAGTTCGCTAAATGAAGATCTCGACTTTGCAGCACCTGACGACTTTGAAACACCTAACGAAGCCTTTCCTCCTCCTTGTGATTGCCGCCTCAGCAATGGCAAGTGATGCGCCGCGCGTGCCACGGAACACGTTGGCTGCGACGGAACGTAAGCTCGATAACAGCTTCACCAAGTTATGGAGCGACAATCCGTTCGTAGTGCTGGGTCCCACGCGCGGCGTTTATTTAGAAGGCTACGGCGCGGTGTTTACGGCGGAAGTGAATCTGGTGGCGGGCCCGGTGCTCGGCATCATGACGCCGCCCATGACGAAACAGGATATCGCGGCGCATAAACAGAAAAAGATCGCGCGCATTCCGGAGCTGAAGAAAGCTATGGCGAAGGCGCTGGCCGATGTCGCGCTCTCGCCGGAGATGGCGGGGGTGCCGCCCGACGAACAGATCGTGCTAGTGGCGTTCCTCTCGCACTTTCCCTGGGAAGACCTGGACGGATTGCCCGTGCAAATTATGATGCAAGGCTCCAAAAGGCAACTGATCGAGGGACAGCGCCAGGGTGGTGCGGCTCTTGAATCCGCGATTCACGCCGTGCAGTATTAACGCCCATGCGGCTTGGCGAAATCCTGATCCACAAACACCTGATCACTGGCGAGGACCTGGACCGCGCGCTCGAATTGCAGCGCGAGCGCGGCGATAAGCTGGGCAAGATTCTGGTCGATCTGGGCTTTGTCGCGGCGCGCGACGTATTGCTGGCGCTGTCGGAGCAACTGCAGGTTCCGCTGCTTTCGATCGAAGGGCCTCCCGCGGTATCGCCTGAAACCGAAACGCTGTCCCCCAAGTTTCTGCGCCAGTTCCGCTGCTTGCCGGTGATGCTGCACGACCACACGGTCACGCTGGCGATGGCCGATCCCCTGGATTTTGAAACGCGTGTCGACGGTGGCGGCGTGCACAGGGCTGACGGTGAATCCGGGGCTCGCGGGCGAGCAGGAAATTCTCGACGCGATCGATCGCTATTACGGGCAGACCGAGAAGAACGAGACCGAGTTGGCGACTCCCGCCGGCGAAGCCAACGAAGATCTGGAACATCTTCGCGACATGGCGAGCGAGGCGCCGGTGATCCGGCTGGTGAATGCCATGATTGCGCTGGCCGTCGAAAAGCGCGCGAGCGATATTCACATCGAGCCTTTCGAAAAGGAATTCCGCGTGCGCTACCGCGTGGATGGTGTGCTGGTGAATCAGGATCGCGCCGCCACGCGAGTTGCGGGCTGCGATTATTTCGCGCGTGAAGCTGATGGCGCGTTTGAATATTGCCGAGCGCCGCTTGCCGCAGGATGGACGTATCAAAGTCAAGACGCTGGGACGCGAAGTCGATTTGCGCGTTTCGACGCTGCCTACGCTGTACGGCGAAAGCGTCGTGATGCGCTTGCTTGATCGCTCGGCGGGCGATTTTTACGATCTGGAACGGCTGGGCTTCGATCAGCACATGCTGTCGCGCATGCAGCATTACACGTCGCTGCCGCACGGCATTTTTCTGGTTACGGGGCCGACGGGTAGTGGCAAATCGACCACGCTGTATTCGGCGTTGAAGCGCATCAATCAAACCGACAAGAAGATCATCACTATCGAAGATCCTGTTGAATATCAGATGGACGGGATCAATCAGATTCATGTGAATCCGCAGATCGGTTTGACCTTCGCGCAAGGTTTGCGCCATATCGTCCGTCAGGATCCCGACGTCATTATGGTGGGCGAAATTCGTGACCGCGAGACGGCGGATATTTCTATACGCTCTGCGCTCACGGGACACTTTGTGTATTCGACGTTGCATACCAACGATGCGCCGAGCGCTATCGCGCGCTTGACGGATATGGGTGTGGAGAATTACCTGATCACGTCGTCGCTGACGGCGGTGCTGGCGCAGCGTCTGGTGCGCGTGATCTGCAATGAGTGTAAAGTTGCGGGCGGCACTGCGGTGACTCCGGAAGGCGAGACCATCGACGTTTTTCGCGGCACGGGATGCGAAGCGTGTTTCAACACCGGCTATCGCGGGCGCCTGGGTATTTTTGAAATGATGGAGCTGAACGAAGAACTGCGCGCGTCCATCATGCGCAATGAGGATTCGGGCAGGATCACGGAGATCGCACGCCGCAACGGTATGCAGAATCTTCGCGAAGATGGTTGGAATAAAGTACGCCGCGGGATGACATCGGCGGATGAAGTCATGCGCGTGACACAGGAATTATAAATGGCGACAGCGTACTTTTTTCGGGCGGTAGCGGCGGACGGCAAGCTCCGCACGGGCACGCTGTCGGCCGACACCGACCGTCACGTCGCCGCCGAACTGAAGCGCCAAGGCTTGATTCCGGTGTATGTGGGACTGGAGCAGAAGGCCGGAAATGCGTTGAAGCTGCCGACGTTCCAGGCCGGCAAGCGCAAAAACATTCTATTTTTCACGCAGGAACTGGCGACGCTGCTCAACGCCAGCGTGCCGCTCGACCGTGCGCTGTCGATCACGGCGGAGCTGACCGAACGCGCGAATTTCCGCACGCTGGTGATGGACATCGTACGCCTGATCAAGGGCGGAAAATCACTGGCGGATAGTCTGGCGTCGCATCCCGCTTATTTTTCCGACCTCTACGTCAACATGGTGCGCGCGGGCGAGGCTTCCGGGTCGCTCTCGCAGATCTTCGATCGGCTGGCGGAGTTCGAGCGCACTCGCGATGACTTGCGCAGTTACATTGTTAGCTCGCTCATTTATCCGGGGCTGCTCACGATCGTCGGCATTTCATCCATCATCGTGCTGTTGGAATTCGTGGTGCCGCGCTTCGCACTCATCTTTTCCGATCCGCGGATGACCATCCCAGTACCCACGCAGATGCTGCTGACCACCAGCCGCTATCTGCAGATGTACGGACTGCCGGGTGCGATTATTCTTGCCATGGCGATTTTAGCCTTGGTGGCTTATGTGCGGACCGCCGGCGGTGCGATGTGGTGGGATTCTTTCCGTCTGCGTGTGCCGGTGCTCGGCGATGCGCTGCGCAAGGCGGAGACGGCTCGATTTGCACGCGCGATGGGAACGCTGGTGGCGGCGAGCGTGCCGCTGGTGCAATCGATCGGGATCTCGCGCGGCATTTTAAATAACCGGCGCATCGCGGGATCGCTCGAGCGGGTGATTACGGGCGTGAAGCGCGGCGAAGGCATCGCAGGGCCGCTGGCGAAGGCCGGCGAATTTCCTCCGCTGGCCGCGCACTTGTTGAGCGTCGGCGAGGAAACCGGACACCTGGACGCCATGTTCGTGCGCATGGCTGACATCTACGAAACGGAAACGCGCAGCGCCATCCGGCGCTTCACCTCACTGTTTGAGCCGTTGATTATTCTGGTGATGGGCCTGTTGATCGGCACTTTGATTTTGAGCTTGATGCTGGCCATCACCAGCATCAATGACATCGCAGGCTAGAAGGAAACGTTATGCGGAAAACTAGATGGAATAAGACACGATCCCAACGCGGTATCACGTTGATTGAAATGCTGGTGGTGGTGACCATCATCGCGCTGTTCGCGGCGCTGGTGGGTCCCAAACTGTTCGCCAACGTAGATAAGGCTAAGCGCACGCAGGTGCGCGCGCAGATCAATTCTTTTATGACGGCGCTGGGTTCTTACAAACTGGATACCGGAAACTTTCCCACCACGGACCTGGGCCTGAACGCGCTGCGCGTGAAGCCGGAGGGCGTGGATCAATGGGCCGGCCCGTACTTGCCGCAGGACGCGCCGGAAGATCCCTGGGGCCATCCGTATCTTTACAAATTTCCCGGCGATCACGGGGATGAGCCGGATCTCGTTTCGCTGGGCGCCGACGGCCAGCCTGGCGGAGAAGGGAACAACGCCGACATTGTCAGTTGGAGCAACAAATAAGCGCGGGCGCGCGGGCATCACGCTCATTGAGCTGCTGATCGTGCTGACGCTGATCGCGCTGGTGACGGGCATCGCTTTCCCGAGCGCGGCCGCCGGCGTCGAATCCCTGCGTCTACGCTCGGTGTCCGACAGAGTGGTAAGTTTTCTCAATACCGCCATCGATCGCGCGAGCCGCCGCCAGCAGGTGATCGAAGTGTGGATTTCGCCGAAAGACAATGTGTTGATTTCGCGCTCGCCGGATTTGGAATTTTCGCGCCGGCTGGAGTTGCCGGAAGGATATCGCATCCAGACCATTCTGCCGGCCGCGGAAGTGAATCCGGATGAGCCGCGGCGCTTCTTGCTGTATCCGGGCGGTGCGGTGCCGCGCATCGGCATCGAGATTGCGAACCGCGCTGGAGCTAAGCGCATGGTCAGCGTGGATCCCTTCACGGAATTAACGCGTGCGGAGAAGGTGCCATGAGCGCGCCCCGCCAGTCCGGATTTACTCTGCTGGAGGTTCTGGTGGCGACGCTCATCATGGGCATCGCCGTGTCCGGTATTTTGAGCGGCATGGCGGGAGCGTCGCGCAACGCCACGCGGCTCACCGACATCGACCGCGCGACGCTGCTCGCCAAGCAGAAGATGGACGAGTTGCTGCTCGATCGCTCGGCGCCGCGCAATCAAGACATCGCCGCGGAGTTCGATCCAGCGCTGACCGGGGGCGTGCGCTCGGGATGGCATGCTCGCGTTACGCCGTTCGAATCCCTGCCGGGTGGCGCCGTGGCTTTGGATCTCGACCGTGTGGAACTAGAAGTCTGGTGGATGAGCGGACAGACGCGGCGTATCTATGCGCTCGAGGGTTTCCGCCGGAATGTTCTGCAACCAGGGGACCAGCGATTCTGATGCAGCATGCGTCTCCACATCGTAGCCAGCGCGGCGTCACGCTGCTGGAATTGATGATCGCGATCACGCTGGTGGCGGGCCTGTCGACGGGCATGCTGATGGCCATGCGCACCAGCCTGCTCACCTATGAGAAGACCGCCAAGAAACTGGAATCCAACCGCCGCTTTGTAAAGACGCAGCAGATTTTATCCAGCCAGATTGCCGCGGTGGTTCCGGTGCAGGGGGCGTGCGGGGGGAGCGAAGGCCAGACGATTGCGGGAATTTCTTTTCTGAGCGGATTACCGGACGCGCTGCGTCTGGTCACCAGTTATTCCATTGCCGAGGGCGCGCGCGGCTATCCGCAAATTGTCGAATATCGTGTGTTTCCCGGCGATCGCGGCGGCGTGCGTCTGGTGGCGACGGAGCATCCCTACACGGGCCCGGAGAGCATCAACGCGTTTTGTCAGGGCGCGCCCGGGGGAACCGCGTATGTACTCGCCGAGAACCTTGCCTACTGCCATTTTTCTTTTCACGAGCCTTACAAGGCAAACACGTTTCTCGAAACTCCCTGGCTGCCGCTGTGGGATAAGCCGCTGCTGCCTGCCGGCGTCCGTATTGAAATGCGGCCCTCCGTGCCCCAGACTGGCGGCCTTTCGGTGATGAGTGTGACGGTTCCGATCATGGTCGACCGCGACCCGCGACTCATGTATGACGACCGCTTCTAACCGCCGGACGAAACGATCGCGCGGAGGCGCGCTCTTGGCCGTGCTATGGCTGTCGGCCGGATTCGCTGCCATAGCGCTGTCGGTGTCCGCGAATGTGCGGTCGGAAACCGATCGCGTTTCGACGGCGGGCGAAGGACTGCGCGCGTCTTACTTGGCCTCGGGTGCGCTCGAGCGTGGAATCCTGTGGGTGATGTGGGGCAATTTGGGGTTGACGTATACGGCGCCTGACGGGCTGCCGCGTTTCTGGAGTCCCAACATGCGGCGACTCCCCATGCGTTTCCCGAGCGGCGATGCGCTGGTCGAAGTGATTCCGGAAAATTCCAAGCTCAATATCAACACGGCCGATCCGGAGGATCTGTATCGCGTGGTCTTCGCGGTGAGCGGGGACCCGGTACGCGCGCGGCAGATCGCGGATGGCATTGTCGACTGGCGCACCCCCGCGGCAAGCCCCAGCATTTTCGACCAATACTATTTCAGCCTGGGTCCGACTTTTCGCGCGCGCCACGCGTCTTTTGTGGAGATAGAGGAATTACTGCTGGTGCAGGGGATGAGTCCCGAGTTGTTCTACGGAAATTACACCACTGGGCCGGACGGGCGCCTGTATGCGCGCGGCGGCCTGCGCGATTGTTTGTCGCCGTGGGGATCGGTGGGGCCGTTCGACGTAAATACGGCAAGCCCCGCGTTGCTCGAAGCGATGGGCGTGCCGGCGGAGCAGTCCGCGGCAATTGTTGCGCGCCGCCAGTCGCAGCCCTTTGGAGATTCGCAGGAGAACGGGCCGCTGCCGCCGCGGATTGCAGTGCACAACGGATTCACTATCTACACGCTGCGTGCCAGTGCCCGCTTGCGCCGCCCTGACGGCTCTTATTCCGAAGTGGTGCGCACAGCGGGCGCCACTATCAAGTTATTCGACCCTACGAAGGCGCCGCGCCCCCTGGACATTTTGCGCTGGTACGACGATGCCTGGTCGCAGGCCGCGATTCCGCCGTATCCGGGAATGGTGATCCGCGGCGGCAACGTTCCGGGACAACCGGGGTTTGCGGGAGCGCAGCCATGAGCGTCCTTCGCACGCTGATTCCAAGCGGGCTGCGCCAGTGGCTGGCGTTCGGCCACGGTGTCGGCATCGAAGTCGTGGGGCCGCATGGCGGAGAATCGCTGCGCGTCACCGCGGTGCGCGTGCATCCCGGCGGAGCGCGCGTGGTGGGCACGCATTCTTTCGACGACGCCATGCATCATGCCGCCGGCGTGTGGGGCACGGAGTACGCGGCGTTCCTTCGCAAACACGGTTGCGCTCAAGTGGCCGCCACCGTGCTGCTGCCGCGGCGCGAGGTGATGGTGCGGCATCTATCGCTCCCCGGCGTTTCCGACAAAGACCTGCCTGCGGCCATCGAGTTTCAGATGGACGGCTTGCATCCCTATCGCGAAGACGATGTGGCTTCGAGTTGGGCGCGCATTCCGGGCACTTCTTCGGTGTTGGTAGCGATCACGCGGCGCGCGGTGATCGAGCGTTTCGTCACACTGTTCGGCGAGGCGGGGATTCAGGTGGGTGCGTTTACTTGTTCGACGGCGGTGATTCATGCAGCGCTGCGCATGTTTCGCGCGGAGCCTCCGCAGTCCGGTCTGCTGGCGTATGAGAGCACCGAATCCGGGTTTGAAATTTACGGCGAGAGCGCCAGCCGCGCAGTATTCTCCGCGAGTTTTGCGGTGCCGCTGGAACGAGCCGCGGCCATGGCGGCGGCGGAATTGCGCTTGCAACCCGACACCGCGCCGGTCAATTTGGATACTCTGCTGCAGGCGGCTCCGGCGTTGCCGTATGCGGCGGCGCTGGCGTCGGCGTGTCCGCTGATGGCGCTGCCGCTCAATCTTCTTCCCGCGGATTTGCGGCCTTCCGGCTCGCGCTGGCTGTGGATTCCGTCGGCCGCTTTGGGTGCAGCGGTTCTGCTGCTGGCGATTGCGCTGGGTTTGTTCCCGCACTACGACAACACTCGTTATCTGGCTTCATTGAACGCGGAGATCGCCAGGGTGGCTCCGCTGGCGGGTCGCGCGACGGCGCTCGATCGCCAGATTGAAATGGCGCGGCGCAACACGCTCGCGCTCGACCAGTTGCGTTCCCGTACCAAAGCCGACATGGATGTGCTGAACGAGATGACGCGCGTTCTGGCGCCGCCCGCGTGGCTCAATCTGCTGGAAATCAATCGCACGCAAGTGACGTTGGCCGGGGAAACCGCGCAGGCGGCGCCGCTGCTCAAAACCATCGATGCCTCGCCCCTGTTCAAAGGTTCCGAGTTCGTGATTCCACCTTCGCACGTGAAGGACGCCGAGGCGTTTCGCATCCGCACCAACCGGGAGCCCGGCAAATGAATCTAAGCCCGCGTGACCGGCGCGCACGCTCCTGGCTGGCCGTCGCAGCCCTGGTGGGGTTGGTCGCCTATTTCTGGCCGGCGAGTGACGGCGCGGCGGCGGTGGTGGCTCCGGTGGGAGATCCGGTGACGCTTGCGGAAACGCGTCTGGCCCGCTTGCGCGAAACGGCGGCCACGGTGCCGGCGAAAGAAAACGTGTTCAAAAAAGTCTCCGCCGATCTGGGAGCGCGCGAAAAAGGCATGCTCCAGGCGGATACCGCCGCGCAGGCACAAGCGCAGTTAATCCAGATCGTCCGCCGCCTGGGCGCCGCAGAAAATCCCGCGATCGACATTCGTTCTACTGAACTGAATCCCATTCGCCCGTTTGGCGATTCCTATGGGGAAGCGAGCGTGGCGGTTCAGATCGAGTGCCGCATCGATCAACTGGTGAACCTGCTGGCTTCGCTTGAAACGCAGCCCGAACTGGTGGCCACCACCGATCTGCGCGTGCTTTCCTCGAACGCGAAAGAGAAAACCGTGGCCGTGCGCATAACCGTCTCGGGCGTGGTGCCGCGACGCTTGGTTCCAGAAAAAGCACAGCTGGGAAAGAAGACCGGAGGGCCCGCGTTGTGAATCGCCGAATCGTTCTGTTGAATTTTGCGTTAGTGGCTTTGGTAGCAGGGTTAGGGTGGGTCCTGCGTGTGAATTGGCTCGAAGCGCAGGCTCGCGAGCGGGCCGTGCTGCGGCGTCAAGTAGCGCCGAAGGCAGTGCTGGCGCCGCCGAGCATCCCCGGAGTGCAGGCCGCCACGCCCGCCGAGTATATCGACGTCGCCAACAAAATGCTGTTCTCGAAAGACCGCAACCCAATCGTTGTGGTGGAGCCGCCTAAACCCGCGCCCGAGCCGGTGATGCCGGCGCTGCCCAGCTATAGCGGACAGATGTCGATTGGCGAGCCGGTGATTTTCTTGAGCATCGCGAAAGACGTTCAGCACGGCTATCACGCGGGCGAGCAGGTGGGCGATTTCAAGTTAGCGAGTTTCGATCAGGACAATATCGTCCTGGAGTGGAAAGGCAAAACGATCGAGCGCAAGCTCGAAGACTTGCGGACGAGGCAGATTCTGGCGCAGGCAGGTGCAGGGGCAAGTGCAGGTTCAGGTGCCGCCCCAAGCCCCGTTCCGGCGATGCCGCGCCCGTCGTTTCCAGCTCCGGGTTTTCCCAGACCGATAAACCCACCGGACAACGCGAACACCGGCCTCAGCACGGTGGGGGCGCCCGCGGCCAGTTCCACTTCTAGTTCTGCTGCGGCCGCGGCGAATACTACGACTTCGTTAGGCGGATCGAAAGCCGGCGATAGCAGCAGCGCCAGCGATGCGAGTGACGACGGCATGTTCGGCGCCGTGTTGCCGGGAGGCTTTCGCGCGTGCGTGCCCGCCGACAGCTCGCCCGCCGGCACAGTGCATTCCGGATACAGAAAGGTTCAGGCGATGAGCATATTTGGTGCGTCTTGTGATTGGGAGCCGGTTAAATAAATGAAAATTTCGCGTTCGATGACGGTTTGGGGACTGGGGCTCGCGCTGAGCGGCTTTCTGTTGGTCGACCAATGGGGCCAGGCCTTCGCGCAAGCTCCGCAGGTGCAAGTCGCGCCGGCGCAGGCGGCTCCCGCCCCCCCGCTGGTACCGGTGGGTAACTTGCAGTTGCAAAACGCCTCCCTGGTGGAAGTGATCAATCAACTGGCGCGCCAGTTGAAAATCAATTACATTCTGGATCCCGCCGTGAAGGGCACAGTAGTGCTGAACACCTATGGCAGCACCGCCAACATGGATGCCCGCGGGCTGTTGGACCTGATCCTGCGCATCAACGGCGCGGCCATGATTCAAGAAGGCGAAGTGTACCGCATCCTGCCGCTGAAGGACGCGCCCAAGATGCCGCTGCGACCGCAAGTGAACGCGCAGAACATCCCCGAAGACGACCAGATCATGCTAAATCTGGTGTTCCTGAAATACGTGACGGTGGAAGAGCTCACCAAAGTATTGGGCGAATTCGTGGGTGAGAACGCGACCATGTATTCCTATGCGCCCTCGAACCTGCTGTTCATCCTCGACAGCCGCCGCAATATGCGCCGGACCATGGAATTGATCCAGTTGTTTGACAGCGATAGTTTCGCGAACCAGCGGGTCCACCTGTTTGATGTAAAGAACACCAAACCCTCCGATCTGGTGAAGGATCTGGAAAGCGTCTTGAAGGCAGTTTCGCTCGACGGCAAAAACACCACGGTGCGCTTTCTTCCGGTGGATCGCATTAACACTCTGATTGCGGTAGCGGCGAATCCAGGTATTTTTGACACCATCGAGGACTGGCTGAAGAAGCTGGACATTCCGGTGAAGCTGTCCGTGGGTGGCGGCAGCGAAAATCACGTCTACCGTCTGCGCTACGGGCGCGCCGAATGCGTGTCACAAGCCTTGAACCAGCTCTACGGTATCGGCGGAGCCGGCGGCTACGGCGGCGGCTACGGCGGAGGCGGCTATGGCGGGGGCTACGGCGGCTACGGCGGCGCCGGGGGCGGTTTTGGGGGCTACGGTGGAGGCGGCGGGCAGTTTGGCGCCGGAAATTACGGATTTCCCAACACCTACGCTGCGACCGGGGGCGGCATGAACAACAACAGCACCTACGGAAATGGCAACAACTTCAGCAGCGGTTTCGGCGGCATGGGGCAATGTCCGGGAACGGGCACGGGCGGCTTTCAGGGTGGCGGTGGCTACGGCTACCCGGTGTTTGGAGGCTACGCCGCGCAAGTGCCGGCTACCGCGACGGCCCCGGCCGGCGCCACTTCCATAGTGGGCAACGGCGCGCCTGCGGTAGCGGCGGCGCCTCCGACGACAGCGGGGCTGGGGCCCGATGGCAAGCCGATGGTTCGCGTGGTGGCTAATCCGCTCGACAACGCGCTGCTGATCCAGGCCACTCCGGAACAATATCAGGACGTATTACGCATCCTCAAGGATCTGGACGTGCCCCCGCGCCAGATTCTGCTCGAAGCCAAAATTTATTCGGTGAGTCTCACGGGATCGTTCGCAGGGGGCGTCTCGGCACAATTCCAGCGCGTGACGACTGCGGATCGCGGGCTCCTAGGGGCGTTGGGCAGCGCTTCCGGCGTAACCGCCCTTACCATGCAAATGGGATTTTTGGTGGGCCGCAGCAAGGAGCTTCTGGCGTTCCTCAATCTGGCGGAAAATGTCGGGCGCACGACGGTTCTTTCCGAGCCGAGCTTGATCGCCACCGACAGCATACCGGCCACCATCAACGTGGGCACGCAGGTTCCCGTGCAGACTTCTTCGTCAACCACGGTGGCAGGCTCGAGCACCGTGACCAATTCCATCTCGTCCGAAAACACCGGAGTCACCTTGCAGGTGAACGCGCGCATCAATCCCAGTGGAGTGGTCACGCTGGTCATCAACCAGGAGGTGAGCTCCCCGGGAGCAGGGGCCGGCACCTTGACGCCGTCCTTCGACCAGCAAGTGGTGCAGACCCAGGTGACGGTACAGGACGGCGACACCATTGCAATCGGCGGCCTGATTAGCGACACCACCACCACCGGGTCGAGCGGGATTCCCTATCTGTCGCGGCTCCCTGGAATCGGCTTGCTGTTCGGCAGCAAGAGCAGCTCCCATGCGCGTAGCGAGCTGATCATTTTTATGACGCCGCACGTCATTCTGGACGAAAGCGACCTGATTGAGGCCAGCAATGAACTGCGCGAGCGCGTAAAGAAGCTCCAAAGGTACGTTAAGTTGCTTTAATAAGGAACTAAGGAAAAAGCCACTCTCTACCCGCAAAAATCACCAGTCACCCCCGCAAAAGCGCCGTTCTCTGGGCCACCCCAGCCCCCCTAGGGTGAAAAACGGCCAAACTATACGCGCGAATGACACTTTTGCCTTGACGGAACCTGTTCGGCAATGGTATCAATAAGTCTGACTGCGTCCAAGGGTTTTACAGCAGTTGTTAGTTGTATTTCAGGGCAGGGCGGCGTACGTGCCGTCATTCCCGCGAGCACAGAACAAAAAAGAAGTAGAGAAGTCGGTCAAGATGAGCTGGATTACTAACACAGCAGTCGAGCGAAGATCAGCCAGAGGTGAAGTGCGGCTGGGAAGCTCGGTTCCCGAGGTTCTTCAAAGCTAAGGGGATTGCAGATTGAGGCTCAGGTTGAACAAGAGAACTTCCATCAATTCAATTCCAACAATTCACAAGGAGAAGGAAATGGCAGATTTTCGCAAATGGCTCTATGCGTTTGCTGTAGTGGCGCTCCTCGCGGGGCTCACTGTCCCAGCAAGCGCGCAGACAACGTTCCAGACTTGCATTGGCGGTGCGGTCAACCCGACCGTCCGCGCAGAAGGCTACGCCGATTTGGCTGGTGACATCACCATCACCTGCTCGGGCGGAACCGCCACCCCGACGGGTGTCACCGTTCCGGCCGTAACCATCGACGTTTCGATGAATACCATCATCACCAGCAAGCTGACCTCGACGGGATTCACCCCGAATTTCAACGAGGCTCTCTTGTTGATCGATGAGCCGGGTCTAGGCGCCGCCGGCAACCCGCTGCTGAATTGCGGGGCCCCGGGAGCACCTTTCAACACGACAACTTCTGGTACGGGCGTTTGCAGCATTGTTGCAGATGGCACTCCGACCTACAGCGGCGCCCCCGGCGTGGCCGGTGGCCCCGGTCACCCGAACGTATTTCAGGGCCGCCAGGTACTCGGTTCCAACAATCAGATCATCCAGTTTATCGGTGTTCCTTTGGATGGCGGTACCCATACGCTGCGCATCACCAACCTCCGCGCCAACGCGGTGTTTCTGAGCGGCGGCCGCATCACCAATAGCAATTTTGGTGTGGGTCTCACCTTCCAGACGTTCGTCACCTTCACGTCGCCGAACTCGGTGAACGCGCAGTTGATTAACGTGACCAACGGCTCCATCCGCAACGGCTTGGATAGCGTTTCGGGTACCCCCTCCGGTCCGTATCTGCAGTGCATCTTTACCAGCGTCGAGACTGTCTCGGGCGGTAGCGTAACGCTGACCGAAGGTTTCCCGTCGGCCTTCAAGGCTCGCAACTGGGAACAGATTAACGATAACGGCTTATATGTAGGAACCCCTGACTGGCAATATCAGGGTGGGACTTCCTTCACGACTGCCGACATGGCGCAGAACGTACCGAATGCCTTCTACAGCACGGAGAGCGGTTTCATGTTCCCGCCGACCGCCGCTGTACCGTCGCCCAATCCTCCGCCCGGAATTTCGAGTGCTACTGGCTCACCGGCCGGTAATGTACCCTTCACTTCGGGAACTGGCGATCCGACTGGAATTTCGACTGCTGGAACCGTCAGTAACGGTACTCGCTTTGCTGTGGTGTTCTCCAACATCCCGGCTGGCACCGTTATCAGCGTTCCGCAAAAAGTCGACTTGATCAACATCTCCGGTGGCAACGGCACCCATACCGGCACCATGCTGGCTGTGGGAGGCACCGATTCCGATGGTAGCGGCTCCGGCGGCACCGTTGGCGTAGGTGGCATCGTTACTTCCGGCACGAACTTCACCGTGTTCTACGAAGTTCTGTTCGCCGATCCACTGGCAATCGAGAGCGCTACCATCCCGGTCGTTGCGGTTGTACAGCCGTTTAACGGCACCAACCCGCAGGTGAATGTGGTTGCGACCGCGCAGGCCGGTTTTGCTCCGTTCTACAATAACGGCGCAGGCTCCTCGGCTGGCAGCCCGCTGCTTCTCGGTCATCCGTTGACCTCGTCCGTCGGTCCGATCCCGCGCTTTGTGACGGGCTTGTTGCCGACCACGCCGATCAACCTGTTCTCCTTCAGCCGTTGCGCTTGCGACTTGCTGTTCCCGTGGGTTGTTGGTGACGCCTCGTTTACTACCAGTATCGTGGTCGCCAATACCTCACTCGATCCAGGCCCAACCTTCGGCTTCCTGGCTGCTCCGCAGGCTGGAACCGTGACCTTCTGGTTCTTCGGAACGAGCGATATCAGCTTCAATCCGTCGAACTTCGGTAGTGCCACAGGTCCTGCAACCGTGGTCGCATCGCAGACAACGACGGCTTCGGTACCTGCCGGATCGTACGTTGCGTTTGTGATCAGCCCCAGCAATGCGGGTGCAACCACCCAAACTGCCGGGAACGGCCTCAAGCCGATCGCTGGTAACTTCGCGGGTTATGTCATTGCGCAGTCGCAATTCCAGTTCTGCCATGGCATCGCCTCGATCTCCGCGCCGAACCTGAGCCCGCAGACTTATCTGGGTCTGGTTATGGACAAGGCGGATCTGTTCACCGGCACTATTGCCTTAAGTGGAAATAGTGGTACCGGCACCATCACCTTCGGTAGCCCGCAACAGTTGCCGCGCACCAACCAGGTGTTCGCGGACGAACTGGAGAACTAACGTAGCAGTAGTACAGCAGTCAGTTGTGACGAAAGGGAGGGCTCCGGCCCTCCCTTTTGTATTGCGGGCCCTAAATTCCCAGCTTGCTCAGAATGCGGTAAACCTCGTTCAGATTCTGCCTATCCGCGGGAGTGAATTGCCCGGCCAATTCGGCAGCGGCCTGGCCCAAGTCAGAGCGCATAATTACCGGGCTGGCGAGAATCCCAAGATTTTGCATTTTCACCTGCTCGTTAGGCAACAGGCCGCGCACCGGCATCGCGCAGTGCGGCCGGGTGTCGTCGAGTCCATCGGGTGCGGGAGCGTCGGCTACCCACACCGGATAACCGCCCACAGACCCATCCGTCGAAGTATCCCAATGGCCGGGCGAACCGATGCCGCCGGCATTGCGCTCCAATAGGAGCAATCCAACGTTCAACTGGTTTCCGTTCGGCATGTCGATCGCCCACATCCGTCGGGGCTCGTCCGCAGGGTAAACCACTGGAAATACCGGCGTGATCCCTTGGTCTACCAGGCTGGTCCCTGCGAAGATGGGCAGCAGAGCATTGCCGTCCGCCGCAAGGCTCAGATAGTTCGCCGACATACCGGAAGCGCCGCGGGTAGCACTGGTCGGCTCGACCACGTACTGGGGATAAGTAATGGCGCCGGGCAGATTTACCGCAGCGGCGTCGGCCAACAGAAGCGTCAGGGGTTGGAATCCCCAGGCGCCCGTCAGGTCCTGCCCAAAGATCTGGTAAGCGACGGTGTTGGGCTGCGGCGTGAACACGCTCGAATCAAACCAGGTCTTGTAAAGCCGCGTCGGATCCCAGGAAGGGGCGTCGACGCCGAACGCGGCGCGGTAACTCTCACGCGTATATTCCTGGAACAGGGCGAGGTCGGCGGGGCTATAACTGGCCTCATCCGGTTGCGGCGGAGCCACGGGTAAACTGACTGGTGCGCTCATCAGGCTAAAATCTCCTGCCTGATCATGGACACCACTGTCTACACCACGAAGGGTTTTCCTCAGCCTATATGGCTGTCCCTAGGCCTGATAGCGGAAGCCTTGGAATGTGATTGCACGCGCCTAAGGCTTGCCCGCGGAGGACTCCTTCGACAGGACCAGCGGGATGCGAACCTCTTTCTCGAAAGGCTGAACGGTCAAGCGCAGGGCAGCGTTAAAGACGCCCTTGTCGGACGGACGATAGGTGACTTTGAAGGTAGCCTCTTCTTGCGCCTTCAGCTGAAATTTCTTCGGTTGCACGACGAATCCAGGAAAATCCGCAATTAAATCGGCATCCACGCGAATCTCACCCGGGAAATTGTTGTGGAAAACGATCTCCTCCGTCGATTCCTGGCCCACCTTAAACGGCATAGCCTGGCGATTGAGGGTAGGGATCGTAGACTTGGGAGCGGCAACCCTCTTGACCGCCTCTGCAGCCGCTTCCGGGGTGATTTCCTTAGGCAGTTTAGGCGCTTGCGCTACCCCAGAGCCCGGGGCCGGGGCCGGCATCGGTCCAACCAGCGTCGTCACCATGTCTTTGGAAGCATCGTGATACCACTTCCATTGACCGTTCTCGAGTTTCCAGCGATCTATCCGGCCGGAAGGAATCTCGATGGGCCGCCCTTCCATCATGAGCGTTTGCTTCGACGCGGAAGTCACAGCCGCCTTGGTGAAGTTATCGGAGTATTCGATTTTCTGCAGTTCGGCCGATGCGGATTTTTCTTTGGCCGTTCCCAAATAGTAATCCTGGCTGTCTTCGGCCACTAGTTCGTAAGCTTGGCGGAATTTTCCTTCCATCTGATACTTCAGGAAGGCCGTGGCCTGGGCGCGCAAGGCCTGATCCACTTCCGCGGGGGGCGCGGGGGCCTGTGCGAGACTCAATAGCGGCACGGCCAAGAGTACAACAGTGTAAATTCGCATAGGTTTTTCGTGCGGAAGTGGCTGGGAGGCAGGGATTCGAACCCCGATACGCGGCTCCAGAGGCCGCAGTCTTACCGTTAGACGACCTCCCAACTTTATCCAGTTTATCAGACGCGAGCGGTTTTAAAATAGACCGTGGCAGGGCCGATTATCTTTCGCCGATGACTGGATTGCGTAGTTCGCCAATCCCTTGAATGCGGATGATCACCTCATCGCCGGGCCGCAGGTAGCGCGGCGGTTTGCGCGCGAAGCCGACGCCCGCGGGAGTGCCCGTGGCTACGATGTCGCCGGGTTCGAGCGTGACTACGGAGGAAATATATTCGACCAGCGCCGGGACGCCGAACACCAGTTCGCGCGTATTCGAATGCTGCAGAACTTCGCCGCCGATTTCGAGTTGCAAATCGAGCGCATGCGGGTCGGCGATTTCGTCGCGCGTGACAATCCACGGCCCCATGGGCGCAAAGGTGTCGAAACTTTTGCTGATCAGCCATTGCGAGGTGGTGGTCTGGTGGTCGCGGGCGCTGACGTCGTTCACGATGGTGTAGCCGAACACGTGGTCGAGGGCACGGGCAGCGGGGATGTGGCGTCCGCCGGGTCCGATCACGAAGGCGAATTCGGCTTCGTAGTCGGGGCGCGTGGAGTTCTTCGGCAGCACGATCGGCGCTCCCGGGCCGATCACTACATTGGAGAATTTGCTGAAGATCGTGGGAACGGAGGGGATCTCGACGCCCGCTTCACGGGCATGGTCGCGATAGTTCATGCCCACGCAGATGAATTTGGGCGGACGTGGAATCGGCGCGAGCAATTTGACCGCGGCCAGATCGTGACGAGGGGCCAGCGAGTGCCGGAAGAGTCCCGGCCGCGATGACCGACAGCATGTCCCGGCCGAGGCCGATCACTTGGTCGGCTGTTACGACGCCCGCTTGCGGTGTGCTTCCTGCTTCAGTTTGAAAGGTGACCAGACGCATGAGGTCCAGCATGCCACACCTACATGTCAGAATGGATAGTTCATGTCACGAATTCAGCGCGCTTTGATTAGCGTCACCGATAAAACCGGAGTCGTGGATTTCGCGCGCGCACTTTCAAGTCTCGGCGTCGAAGTGGTTTCCACTGGCGGAACCCATCGCGTGCTTAAAGAAGCGGGGATCACGCCTTTGCGCGAAGTAGCCGAGGTCACCGAGTTCCCTGAGATGCTGGATGGCCGCGTGAAGACGATCCATCCGCGCATCGCCGGCGGCATCCTTGCGATGCGCGCCAAGCCGGAACACATGCGCGCCATCGCCGAGCACGGGATTCCCCCCATCGATTTGGTCTGCGTCAATCTCTATGAGTTCGAGAAAATCGCGGCGAAGAAGGACGCGCCGCTCGAGGAGCTGATCGAGAATATCGACATCGGCGGACCCACGATGATCCGCGCCGCGGCCAAGAACTGGCAGGACGTGGCGGTGGTGACGGCGGCTTCCGACTACGCGGCGATCATCGCGGAATTGCAGGGGAGCGGCGGCATTCTCTCTAGTGACACTCACTGGCGTCTGGCCAAAAAGGCCTTCGCGACCACAGCGGCGTACGATCGCGCGGTGAGTGCGCGGCTGTCGGAGATTCCGCCTACGGGCGAAGTGTTGCCCGCCATCTTGGATATTCGAGCGCCGCGCAAACTGGCGCTGCGTTACGGCGAGAACCCGCACCAGTCGGCTGCGCTGTATGCTTCCGGCGGCGCGGGCATCGCAGGCGCCGAACAATTGCATGGCAAGGAGCTCTCCTATAACAACCTGGTGGATCTGGACGCGGCCTGGCAGTTGATTGCGGAGTTTGACGCGCCCGCGTCGGCCATCATCAAGCACACCAATCCGTGCGGCTGCGCGGAAGGCGCGAGGCTCGCGGAAAGCTACCGGCGGGCGTTCGAAGCCGATCCGGTGTCGGCATACGGTGGCGTGCTGGCTTTCAACCGCGACGCTCGATAGCGACACGGCAGCCGAAATCGCCAAGACTTTTATCGAGGCCATCGCTGCTCCCGACTATAGCGAAGACGCGCTGCGAATTCTGCAGCGACAAAAAAAACTTGCGGCTGTTAAAAGTCGCGGGCGGATCTGCGGAAACGGTGGTGAAGTCCATCAGCGGCGGTTTTCTGGCGCAAACTCCGGATGTGCATCGTCTGTCGCGCGCGGAGACACAAGTGAAGACCAAGCGCGCTCCGACGGACGCCGAATGGGCCGCGCTCGACTTCGGCTGGAAGGTTGCGAAGCACGTGAAGAGCAACGCGATCGTTTACGCGCGGCTAGTGGACGGCGTCGGGCAGGCCATCAGCGCCGGCGCGGGGCAAATGAGCCGCGTCGATTCCGTGAAGTTCGGCGCTATGAAAGCGGTCCTGCCCCTGGCGGGGGCGGTGGTGGCTTCGGACGCCTTTTTCCCCTTCGCGGACGGGGTCGAAGAAGCAGCGCGCCACGGAATCACAGCAGTGATTCAACCTGGCGGATCGGTGCGCGATGAAGATGTGATTGCGGCGGCGGATCGGCTGGGACTAGCGATGGTGTTTACCGGAGTGCGCCACTTCCGCCACTAATTGTCGCTGAACAGCTTGAGTTTGTTATCCACACTGGTAACGCCCTTCACCTTTTTCGCCAGACGGGCGGCCTTTTCGCGGGCCGGCGCGTCGTGCACGCGGCCCAAGAGAGTGACCGCGCCATTCTTGACGGTGACTTCGAACCCAGCGCCTTTGACGTCGGCATCGTCGGCCAGCTTACGGCGGACGGCGTCGTAAATTTGGTCATCTTTGGGGTTTCCTTGTGCCATTACAAACATGGGCACGATCAGGAGGAGAATGAGAAGCAAAGAAATAAGACGCATAAAGTTGCCTTTCCAATTCTAGCGCCAGTCCACGGCCGACAAGAACGCTGGGTCCTGGCGCCAGCCGGCGCGGACTTTCACGAAGGTCTGCAGGAAAACCTTGCGATCGAACAGATGCTCCAGCTCCTTGCGCGCCAGTGTGCCGATCTTCTTGAGCGCTTCCCCGCCGGCCCCGATGAGGATGGCCTTCTGCCCCGCCTTTTCGACGTAGATGGTGGCGGCGATGCGCAAGAGTTTCGGGGTGTCTTCCCAGGATTCGATCACCACTGCCACCGCGTGCGGCACTTCCTGCTGCGTGTGATGCAGAACTTTTTCGCGCAGCACTTCGGACGCGAGGAAGCGCTGCGGCTGATCGGTCAGGTAGTCGTCTGGAAATTGCGCAGGGCCAGTGGGCAGGCGCTCGATGATTTCATGCTGCAGTACGTCCAGTCCATCGCCGGTTTTGGCGGCGATGGGGATGTAGGCTGCGAAGTCGTGCAGCGGGCGGTATTTCTCGATCAGGTCGAGCAGTTTGGGTTTCTGGTCCAGCCAGTCGACTTTGTTCAGCACTGCAATTACCGGCGCTTCGACTTTCTTCGCTAGATCCACCGCCTCCACGTCTTCATCGGTGAAGGACGCCAGGGCATCGATCACAAATAGACCACGTCGGGCGCGCCCGCGGCGGTGCGGACGGTGTCCATCATGCGCTTGTTTAGCAGCGTGTTGGATTTATGGATGCCCGGCGTGTCAACGAACACGATTTGCGCCTGCGGCAGCGTGAGCACGCCTTGAATCGACGTGCGCGTGGTCTGCGGTTTGGCTGCGACAATCGCCAGCTTGGTGCCGAGCAGCGCGTTCAAGAGCGTGGATTTGCCGGCGTTAGGGCGGCCCAGGATAGTGACAAATCCGGCCCGGTGTTTAATTTTTTTCATTGCGTAGAGAGAGCTTTCGAGACGCGGACTTGATCGACGCGCACTTGATTCGCGGATAAAACTTTAATCGAAATCCCGTCGCGCTCGGTGGCTTCGCCGGCCTCGGGGACGTGGCCCAGCCATTCGGTAACCAAGCCGCCGACGGTGGTCGATTCGGTGCCTTCGGGAGGATGGAAGTCCAACAGGTTTTGCAGGCGGCCAATATCAAAACTGCCGGAGACCACGTAGCTGCCATCCGGCTGGGCGCTGAAATCGCGCTCGGGCTCGTGCTCATCATGAATTTCGCCGACGATTTCCTCGACCATGTCTTCCATGGTGACGATGCCCGCGGTGGACCCGTATTCATCCACCACGACCGCCATGTGCGCGCCTTCTTCCTGCATCTCGCGCAGCAGATCGTTCACCGGTTTGGTTTCGGGAACGGCGCGGATGGGCCGCACGATGTCGCGGACTTTGCGTTTGCGCGCGCTGTTCGTCGTCCAGCTCGAACATGTCGCGCACGTGTACGAAACCGGTGATCTGATCGATGTTTTCTTCGTACACCGGGATGCGCGAATACTGTTCGTGAATCACCACCTCGCGCAGCTCTTCGAGCGAAGCGTCCTGGCGTATGGCGACGATGCGCGGGCGCGGCGTCATCACTTCGCGCACCGTGGTATCGCCAAAGGCCACCACCGATTGAATCAGCTCGCGATCGCCCTTTTCGATGATGCCTTCTTCTTCGCCGGCGGCGATCAGTGCGTCGATGTGCTCCTCGGGCGTGGGGGCTTCGTCGGCCTGCGGATGATCGCCCAAATCGAATAGCGATTGCAGGAAATTGAGCGCCCACGTCAGCGGCCGCATCAGCAGGGCCATCACACGGAACAGCGGAACCAAGGGCAGCAACCCATGTCCGGTGCTCTTGCGGTAGATGATCTGCGGGATCATATAGGTGCCGAGAATCGCGCAAAGCCGAGACCAGCAGGACGGCGACGATGAGAGCCTCCCAATCAGAAGCGTTATGCGCGGTGAGGGCCAGGGTCAGGCAGCCCACCACGGCCAGGCCCAGATGTTTCACCAGCGAGAACGTGAGCGCGCCCGATTCGGTTTCGAGTCCGATTTTGGTTTCAAGCGTGGATTTGAAAAATTCCAGCGAGGGCAGTTCGCGCGCCCGGATTCGCAGCGATTCCAGGTACAGCACCTGTATCGTCGTGGCCAACGTCACCGCGATAGCGACGATGGCGTCCAGGACTAGAAATAGCAGCGTCATTGCCGTGCGCTTCGATCAGGCCGCCGGGCAAACCCAGGCGCTTGCGCCAACGGACTTCCGCTTGCGCCATCTCGCCCGAGTCGGTTTCATGATCCATGCCGCTGAGGTGCAGCGCGCCGTGCAGCATTAAAATGCGCAGCTCGTCGGCGACGGAATGGCCGTGCTCGGCAGCCTGCGCGCGGGCGCGGTCTATGGAAATAGCGATGTCGCCCGCCAGCCCGTTCGGCTGCGCCGCAGGGAACGAGAGTACGTCCGTCGCATAGTTTTTGCCGCGGAATTGGCGGTTGAGGCGGCGGATCTCGGCGTCATCCGCGATCAGACAAGCAATGGTTCGTCCGCGCGCCACCCGCCGCGTGAGCTCGCCCAGAAATTGGCGCAGTTCTTCGCGCCGCACTCTACGGGAAGTATGAAACAGCAACGGAATGTCGTCGGGTGACATTGGGGAGCGGCCTCAGGCCGCTGTTTCAGGAACGGGAACCGGCTCCGCGGCAACCTCGGCGGGAGCCGTGTCCGCTAGTTTGAGCGACAACTGGCGGTTGGCGCCGATGACCTCGTTGTAACGCTCGTAAGCTTTGACGATCTTCTGCACCAGATTGTGGCGCACCACATCGCGATCGTCGAACTGCACGAAGCTGATGCCCTCGACGTTACGCAGAACGTCCACGACTTCGATCAGTCCGCTGCGCGTGCCCTGCGGCAAATCGATCTGCGTCACGTCGCCGGTGACTACCATCTTCGAATTGAATCCCTGCCGCGTCAGAATCATCTTCATCTGCTCGGGAGTAGTGTTCTGCGCTTCGTCCATGATGATGAAGCTGTCGCTCAACGTGCGGCCGCGCATGAAGGCCAGCGGCGCGATCTCAATGGTGTTGCGCTCCAGCAACTTCTCCACTTTCTCCGCTTCGATCATGTCATAAAGCGCGTCATAGAGCGGGCGGAGATAAGGGTCGACTTTTTCCTGCAGCGTTCCGGGCAGAAAACCCAGGCGTTCGCCGGCTTCGACCGCGGGACGAGTGAGAACGATGCGGTTGACGCGTTTCGAAAGCAGTGCGGACACGGCCATAGCGACCGCGAGATAGGTTTTGCCGGTGCCGGCGGGGCCGATTCCGAAAACCAGGTCGTGATGTTCGATGGCATCGAAGTACCGCCGCTGGTTCATGGTCTTCGGCGTGATAACTTTCTTGCCGAAGCTGCGTTGCTTACCGCTTTCGACCAGGCGACGCAGGCTCGCGTCCGGGTCCGCCGTAACCACACGCAGGAAGCTGTTGAGATCGCCGTTATTGAAGACGTGCCCGTCGCGCATCAGCGTCACATAATCGTCCAGAATTTCGGCGGCGCGGGCTACGTTGGCGTCGTCGCCCTCAATTTCCAGGCAGTCATTCAGCAAGCGCGTACGCACGTTAAGGCCGGATTCAATCAGGCGAATATTTTCATCACGAGTCCCGAACAAGGACTCAATGCCACGGCTGATCTGTACGCTGGACTTCATTCGAGGGGAGAGCAGGAGTAGTGCGCGAAACCGGACATCCGCGAGCGCGGAGGCAGGGACAACATCTGCCTTTAGCATAGCAGAAAACCCCGCACAACAGGCCCAAAAAGATGCGGCCACGCGGAGCCCTGTGCTATTCTGAGAACGCCGATCTGGCAATGCGGGGACGTAGTTCAGTTGGTTAGAACGCCGGCCTGTCACGTCGGAGGTCGCGGGTTCGAACCCCGTCGTCCCCGCCATTCATCCTTCGTTTTTGTCGATTTAGATCCAGGGCAGGCGTTGCTCTCAAAAAGAAGGACAATGGGCTATGAGCACGCCGCAAGACCCTCAAGATCCGCCCTATCCGTTTCCGGGTCCAGCGTTTCCACTCCCTGATCCCGATGCTCCGCCCGATCCCGATGAAGATGAGCCGCCGCCGGTGCCGCTCCCGTCGATGTTTTCCCGCGATCGAGAGCCAGAGCCGAAACTCCCGGCGCCCGATCCGGATCCAGAGTGGGATTCGCCGGGCGTATCACCGGAGCCGACCCGCGAACCGGACGAACCGGACCCCGACGTCCTTGATCCCGGCTTAGAACCGTTGCCGGCCTGAAGGCAGTTCGTACGAAGCATGTGGGTGGCGCCCGTCCAAGGGTAGTCGCCACCCTCAAGCGCCGGCTTGGACAGAACCGAGCACGGTTTCCCAAGCGGGCCATGGGTCCCCGCGTAATCGGGGTCCCTGCTGGTTAGACGCAGACCCGGCGAAAAATGTGTCAACGGCTTCGCGGCACGCAGAACTTACTGAATGGTCAAGCTTTTTGACACGCTCAGGAAGGGCGCGAAGCTGCCGTAGTTAATGGAACCGCCGCCCACCAGGCTCGGAGTGAACGATTGCGAAGTGCTCGAAACCGCTGAAACCGTGCCCCCGGCAGACGTGCCCACCGTCACCGACAGTTGGCCGACCGTGGTCGCGGGCAATAGCGCAAGCGCCGCCGAGGGAATGGTATAAGTGCCCAAACTCCCTTGAACCGCGCACGAAACGACAACATTGTCATTCGCGGAATTCGCACTCGTCGATCCTTGGACGTGGATGATGACCAGATCGAATCCGCTGCCGGCCCAGTTAATCGTGAGCGGACTCGCGCGATTGACGGCCGTAATCGTGTCCCAATTCGTGACCGCGAAATTGGAGGGCAGCGTGGCGGCGATAGTAAAAGGCCCCACCTGCGTGCCGCCCGTGCCGCTAAGCGTGTAGGTGCCGCCTAACGCCAGTGCCCCCGGAGCAGGGGTCAGGCTGTAAATAGGGCCTTGCGGCAACGCGAGTTTTCCCAGAACGGCGCCCGCCGTCAAACCGGGACCGCTTACCGGGATGTTGGCGCCCGCGTCCAAGAAGTTGTCTGGATAAGAAGGATCTTTCCCGCCTACGGGATAGTTTAAGGTGAGTACCGAACAA
This sequence comes from Bryobacterales bacterium, assembly GCA_963710155.1. Lineage (GTDB taxonomy): Bacteria > Acidobacteriota > Terriglobia > Bryobacterales > Bryobacteraceae > Palsa-187. The sequence goes on from CAVPZQ010000017.1 coordinate 80,853, forward strand.
GATCCGAAGGTGGGCGCGGAATAAGCCAGATTCCATTCCGCGGAAGAGTAGCTGGCGAATTGACCGCCAACGATGTCTGTGGTCCCGCTGGCGGGAAAGCTGCCGCCTGTGGTGTTCACTTTGCCGACGGAAAATCCTGAAAATGTAATGGCACCGGCTGACCCGGTTCCGGCGATGATCGGCGGCCCGCTTTCGTTATAAACCGGCGCCGTGGTCAAGGAGCCAGCAGGATTGAAACTCAACGCCAGGACGCTGAACGTCCCCGACGCGGTGTAGAATTCCGCCAGTCCGCTTTGCTCCGCCGTTGCCGGAAACTGTGCCGGGAAAGTGAACGCAATATGCCCTTGCGCGGGAATGTTCAAGGGCGTACCCTGCGTTACCATGCCGCCAGTGGTTCGCAAATTGACGGTAATCGTCTCGGCGCTGGTGCTGGCATTCACCAGAGCCATCGATGCGACATTAAGCATCGTGTTATCGAACGGCACCAGAATGCGGGTCGCGGCCGCGATCGCCGGCGACGTGCCCACTTGCGCGGGAAGTCCGGCTGGGCGTTTAGTGAAGATCGCGTAAGCGACCACTCCTGGCGTTGAGAGAACCTGGCCCCATCCCACGGATAGATTCGTCGCGGTGTCGGGCGTGTGCAGCAGCAGCGTTTCGCCCGCCGCGAGCGTAATGGCCTGAGCCTGGGCCGAAGACATTTCCAGGAACGGGAGAGTCCACGGAACGGTGGCGTTACCCGTGGTCTCCTGAAAAAAGCTCAAGCTCGCCACAGTGCTGGCAGCGGTGGTATTGGTGAGCACCACCGTGGTTTGCCATACATCGCCGTCCACTACCTGGGAGATGATGAGCGCTTGCGCCCATGCTGCTCCCGAATACAAACAGAGAATGCCTGCAAATAGACTCAAGCGTTTCATAGGGGGCAGTATACAAAATTAATTGCCCCCTGATGGGGCAGGCCTCACGGAAGTTGGGTAAGAGATGGCGGCGCCGCGCGGCGTGATGGTGAAGTCGGGCATCGCGACTACCTTCAGGGTTGCGCCCAGCGATTTGAACCCCTCGTTCAGCTCGAAGACGTGGGCGCGGGTTAACTCCAGCGGAGATTCATCGGGCTGGTAGCTGTTGCCGCGGCCGTAATCGAGATAGGGCCATTTTTTCTGCTCGATGTGCGTGCCGAAAACGTGGGCCACCAGGTGGTCGCTCACGAAGTCAGCCAAACGCTGCGTGCTGGCAGTGAAGGTGGCGAGATCTTCCTGATTCACCGAAAGCAGTCCGGGATATAGGCTGTCGCCGGTCATCAGATTGCCAGTGAGGCGGTCATAGAGCGCGATGCTCGCGACGTCATGTCCCGGGAACGGGATCACATCGATCACGCGTCCGCCCAGGTCGATGTGGCCGATATCCGTCGGCCAGTTTGCGATACCCGCACCCCTCTGAATCTCCGCCGGTTTGGGAGCGATGTATTGCACGGCGGCCATGGCCTGGAATTGCGCATCGCCGGCGGTATGGTCGCTGTGCGAATGCGAATGGATTACGATCAGTGAGACCGGCGCGTGCTTCTTGCGCGCGGCCCACTTCGCCATTAAGTCCATGATGACCGGGGCTGTCGGAATCACCGTCCCACGGCTGCCATCCGGCATCAACTTCGCCACGCCGGTGTCTTCGAGCAGCGCCTTGTTCTCGCCGAAAATCAAATACATAAACGGCTTCTCGGGATTCACGCAGCCGGACTCGCGAAGGATGTAGAAGTCTTCGTTGTATTCTTTCACCTGCCAGTCGGGAACCGTAACGCAGTTCGGACCGCCGGTTCTCCAGCCCGTCGGAACTACGCCCTCCTGCAGGCCCAAACCATCGCCCGCCTGGAAATTCGGCGCTCGCGTCGGCCCGTTGGTGGGGCGCGCGACTACCGCGAAGTCCGGGTAAACCTGATTGATAGGCTTGCCGTTCATCGTGCGGAACGCTTCGGCTAACTCAAACACATGGGCGCGGCTGAGTTCCAGCACGTGCTCCTTCGGTTGATACTGAGTCCCGCGCGGATAATCGAAATACGGTTGACTGCCTTGTTCGATGTGCGTCCCCAAAACATGCGCGACGGGGTGAACTTTCACGAACGCCAGCAGTCGCTCGGCGCTGGCAGTAAAGGTGGGGATCTGCGCTTCGGCCACGCTTAGGCGCCCGGGATAGAGGCTGTCGCCAGTCATTAAATTGCCGGTAAGGCGGTCGTAAAGCGCAATGCTCGCGACGTCGTGACCTGGGAACGGGATGACATCGATGACGCGGTTCCCCAGATCGATCTGGCCGAGATCGGTGGGCCAGTTCGCGATCCCCGCCGCCTTTTGAATTTCGGGCGGCGCCGCGGCGATGAACTGCACGTCGGGCATTGCCTGGAACTGCGGGTCGGCGGCGGTGTGATCGCCATGCGAGTGCGAATGGATCACCACCAGCGAAACCGGCGCGTGCTTCTTTTTCGCGGCCCACTTCGCCATCAGGTCCATGATCACTGGCGCCGTAGGAATGACACTCTTAGTCGCCCGATTCGCTACGCCAGTGTCTTCGAGCAGGGCTTTCTTCTCTCCGAAGATCAGATACAGAAACGGCTTCTCGAAGTCCACGCAGCCGGATTCGCGAAGAATGTAGAAGTCTTCGTTGTATTCGTGAACCTGCCAGTTTGGAACCGTCAGGCAATTGGGACCGCCGGTGAGCCAGGGCTCCGCCAGCGTCCCCGGCTGCAGTCCCGCGCGATCGTTTTGCGCCGCCGCTGCGCACGCCGCGAAAATCAAGAAGATGGAAAGAGTCTTCATGTCAGTTCTCCCTGGCCCTCAATTCGCTTTCGGTTTCGCCCGCAACTCAGGCGGATACTGGGTCTCGGGAGTCCCCCGCGGCACCAGCGTGAAATCCGGCGTTGCGTAAATTTTGTTCTCACCGTGCAGCGAGATAAACGCGTCGTTGAGCTCGAAGACGTGCGCGCGCGTCAGCTCCAGCGGCGCCTCGTCGCGCTGCCAGATCGTGCCGCGGCCGAAGTCGAGATACGGCGTGCCTTGCTGCTCAATATGAGTGCCGAATACGTGAGCCACCGGATGCTCGCTCGCAAAATCGGCCAGCCGCTGGGCGCTCGCGGCGTATTTCGCCAGGTCTTCGACGGCCAGCAGCCCCGGATACAAACTGTCGCCGGTCATCAGGTTGCCAGTCAAGCGGTCGTATAAAGCAATACTGGCTTCCTGGTGGCCGTCGAACGGGATCACGTCGATGATGCGTCCGCCCAGGTCGATGTGTCCGATGCCGTTCGGCCAGTTGGCCATGCCCGTGTGTTTCTGAATCTCGTCGGGCTTGGGTGCGATGTACTCCATGCCGGCGATCGTCTTCAATTGTTCGTCGCCCGCAGTGTGGTCGTTGTGGCCGTGTGAATGGATCACCACCAGCGAGACCGGAGCGTGCTTTTTCTTAGCGGCCCACTTGGCCATCAGATCCTGAATGACGGGCGCCGTTGGAATCACCGTGCCACGCGTGAAATCCGGCATCAGCATGGCAACGCCGGTGTCCTCGAGCAGCGCTTTGTTCTCGCCGAAGATCAAAAACAGGAACGGCTTCTCAGGATTGATGCAGCCGGATTCGCGCAGAATATAGAAGTCTTCGTTGTACTCCTTCACCTGCCAGTCCGGAACCGTCACGCAATTGGGACCGCCGGTTCTCCACCCCGTCGGCACCATGCCGGGTTGCAGGCCCAGACCGTCTCCTGCCTGAATGTTTTCGGGTTGCTTGACGCCGGCCACTCGCGGCACCACGGCGAAGTCCGGATACACGATCTTGATCGGCTTACCGTTCATTTTCTTGAACGCTTCGTTCAGTTCGAATACGTGGGCGCGGCTCAGTTCAAGAACATGCTCCTTAGGTTGATAGGTCGTGTTGCGCGGATAGTCGAAATACGGCTGGCTGCCCTGCTCGATGTGCGTTCCCAGCACGTGCGCGATGGGATGAAGCCTTACGAAGTCCACCAGCCGCTGCGCGCTCGCCGCATAAGCGGGAATCTGCGCCTCGCCTACATACAGGCGGCCCGGATACAGGCTGTCGCCGGTCATCAGATTGCCGGTGACGCGGTCATAGAGTGCGATGCTCGCGACATCGTGTCCGGGGATCGGAATCACATCCACAATGCGGTTCCCTAAATCGATTTGGCCCAGATCGGTGGGCCAAGTCGCAATCCCGGCGGCCTTCTGAATCGCGGGCGGTTTCGAATCCACAAACTCCACGCCGGCCATTTGTCGAAATTGGGGATCGGCGGCGGTGTGGTCGCTATGCGAATGCGAATGGATCACGAGCAACGAAACCGGGGCGTGATTTTTGCGTTTGGCCCACCTGGCCATCAGATCCATCACCACCGGCGCCGTGGGAATAATGCTTTTATCGCTGTCGCGCTCGACCCCCGTATCTTCGAGCAGCGCCTTGTTTTCTCCAAAGATCAAATATAGAAAAGGTTTCTCTGCGTTGATGCAGCCGGATTCGCGCAGAATGTAAAAGTCTTCGTTGTATTCATGCACCTGCCAGTCGGGGACCGTCAAACAGTTGGGGCCGCCCGTGAGCCAGGGCTCCGCCAGGGTTCCCGGTTTCAGGTCCGCTCGAGTGTGATTCGAAGCGAGGGCGTATACCGCCAGCAGAAGTCCTGCGGTGAGGGTTTGCATCTTCATGAAAGTCTCCTTTTCGTCGCGCTGCCTGAGCCCTTGGCGCGCTTGCGCCGCTCTCGTCGGTGCACACATCGGGTACGGCAAAATAAATTGCTTAGGGATCGACACGCGCGAACCGAGCGCTTTGGGGCGACCAGCAAGGCCGCTGCGAAACAACGTAGGGAAAGGAGGCTTTCGACGAGGAAAGTTGAAGTAAGGCTATCACGCCTCACAACCTGGTTGCAAGACATGAATCTCTTCCCCTTCTTTTTGCTGCGAACAGGGCGGGAAGATAACATTAAACTCCAAAATTTGCAGTTTACGCCGGAGCTGACAGGTGTATACTCAACCCGTATCCGGGACACTCGCTGAACCGTTCGCGATGCCATTTGCGCGGTCAGGAGATGTTGAAATACGGATCGGGCCAACCGGCCCCCTCCGCAGAATCGTTGATTCCTTTTGAGGGCTCAGGCTCGTGGTGTGTCCACGCGCGTTCCCGGTAATTTCATAACAAAAGAAAGGATGAATCTTATGCAGGATGAAAACATGGTGGAACAGAATAAGGAGATCGCCCGTCGCTTTTACGATGAATGCTGGAATCAGGGCAAGGTGGACCGAGTGGATCAGTATGTTGCCAAGGACTGCCGCTACCACGATCCAGTATTTCCTACGCTGGCACCGGGCGTGGACAGCCTGAAACGTCACATCACTATGTCCCGGAACGCGTTTCCCGACCTCCGCTTCACCCTCGACGACATCATCGCCGAGCGCGACGAAGTGGTGGTGCACTGGACCGCGAACGGTACCCATGAAGGCCAGTTCGTGGGCATTGCGGCCACCCGCAAGATCGCCAGTGTGGGAGGCACCTCCATTTACCGCATTAAAAATCAAAAGATGGTCGAACAGTTTGTCGATTGGAACCTGCTTACGCTATTGGAACAACTCGGGGTCGCTACAGCGCCCAGAGTTCAGGTTGCATCCCGCTAGATCACTAGGTAGTTAAGGCTGCCGTGGGGGCGCGAGCTTTCAGCGCCCCCTTAAATCGCATCATTCGTGCTTCTGGCCAGTCCCACCGCCCCCCTGCCACCCATCCCAGTTGGCAATCGGCCCTATAAACACAATCTATGGGTCAAGTTATTGCCGGAGCCCCATCTTTCGTCCACAATGTAGCAATGAGATTATGGCGGCGCTCCGTTGTTGTTCGCTCCGTCGCTTATGGAACCGAGAGCCGTACGTCCGAATAAACCCAAAATTCTCCCCAAAACACTATGACAAAATACAAATTCGAATACATCTGGCTGGACGGCAAACAACCGGTTCCCGAGCTGCGCGGCAAGACTCTGCTCAAAGAATTCGGGCAGCCGCCCACCCTGGCCGACATACCCAATTGGGGGTTTGACGGCAGTTCCACCATGCAGGCGGAGGGCAAAAGCTCTGACTGCATCCTGAAACCGGTGGCTCTATACCCCGACATCAGCCGCAAGGACGCTTATATCGTTCTGAGCGAAGTGATGCACCCGGACGGCACCCCGCATTCCACCAACATGCGCGCCACCATCGAGAACGATCCTGACTTGTGGCTTGGTTTCGAGCAGGAATATTTCCTGTATCAAGGTGGACGTCCGCTGGGCTTCCCGGAAAAAGGCCACCCCAGCACCCCGCAGGGCCCCTACTATTGCGGTGTCGGTTATAAATACATGGGTAATCTGGCCCGTAAAATCGTGGAAGAGCACTTGGAAGCCTGTCTCGCGGCCGGCATCAACCACGAAGGCATCAACGCGGAAGTCGCCAAGGGTCAATGGGAGTTCCAGATCTTCGCCAAAGGCTCCGCCAAAGCCGCCGACGACATGTGGACCGCTCGCTATTTGATGATGCGTCTCTGTGAGAAATACGAAGTAGATATGGAGTTACATTGCAAACCGATTAAGGGCGACTGGAATGGATCGGGCATGCACTACCAACTTCTCGACGAAATATATCCGCGAAGTGGGCGGCAAGGAATACTTTGAAGCCCTTATGAAGGCGTTCTCCGACAACGTCGCCTCACACATTGCTGTGTATGGCCCGGATAACCACCTGCGCTTGACTGGTCTGCACGAAACGCAGGCGATCGACAAGTTCAGCTACGGCCTCTCCGATCGCGGCGCTTCGGTCCGCATGCCCGTGCATTTCATCAAGAACGGGTACAAGGGCTATCTGGAAGATCGCCGCCCGAACTCCGAAGGCGACCCCTACCAGATCGTCTCGCGCATTCTGAAGACCATCAATAGCGTTCCGAAGCCTGCCCTCGCTGCCGCCGGGGACTAAGGCGCCGCGCGCTCCGCTGCCGGTGTGCCAAGGCGTGCACGTGTGTGCAAAAATAGCCTTGGCCCACCCGGCAATCCGATACCACGAACGTATTGAGGAGAACGATGAGCAACGAATTACGTGAGTTCCTGAGACTCTCTTACTCAGAGCTCGAAGAAATGAACCTGCAAGCCAAGGAGCAGCGGCTGAGCCGCGTTCCCATGGCGACCATCCGCGAAGAACGCCTCAAGTACCTGACAGACGAGAAGCGGATCAAGGCAGTCACGGTAATGTTCAGCGACCTCGAAGGCCGCTTGCACATGCTCGATTACGACAAGAAGTTCCTACTGAAGAGCTGGGACAATCTGACGTTTGACGGCTCCTCGATTCGCGGTTTCACGGCGCAGAAAGAAAGCGATCTGCGCCTGGGCATCGATTGGTCCGCCTTCTATTGGGGGCCCGCCGATGTGTTCGGCGAAGGCAAGGTGATGGTGTTCGGCGAGGTCCTTGAAAAGGACGGCAGCGCGTATGTCGGCGACATGCGCGGCGTGCTGAAATCCTACGCCGAAGCGCAGTTCAAAAAGAACGGCTACACGCTGAACGCCGCCAACGAAATCGAGGGCTTCATTTTCGCGGGCCTCGACGCCGAGCGGCACTACCACGAAACCGGCAAATTTGAGTACGTGAACACCGGCGGCTACTATCATTCGCTGCCCGGCGATCCTCTGCGCGTGTTTATCGACCACAGCGCCGAAGTGCAGCGGGCCATGGGATTCCAGAACGAAAAGGATCACCCCGAAGTCGCGCCCTCGCAGTTTGAAATCAACTACAGCTATGCCGAAGTTGTGGCGGCGGCCGATCACATCCAGCTTTACAAATTCATTTGCCGCCAGGTCGCCAAGAACATGGGGATGACCGCCAGCTTCCTGCCGAAGCCGGTGGTCGGCGTCAACGGCAGCGGCATGCACACCAACGTTTCGGTGAGCAAAGGCAAGACCAACATGTTCTGGGACGCCAAGGGCGAAGAGAAGCTCAGCAAGTTCGGCTGGGATTTCACAGACCGCATTCTCACCGCCGGCAACGACATTTGCCTGGTGCTGAATCCCAGCGTGAACGCCTATCGCCGTCTGGACCCGCACTTTGAAGCTCCCAATCAGACTCATCGCTTCGGCGGTCGACCGCGGTTCGATGGTGCGCATCCCGCTCGGCAACGAACGCAGCATTCGCGTCGAGGTTCGGGCCGTCGCGCCGGACGCCAATCCTTATATGGTGCTGTACTCGATCTTCAAGACCGGGATCGATGGCAGTATTTCGAAGATCAAGGATTTGCGCTCAGCCAAGCGTTTCCTGCCGGACAATATCTACGATGCGATGGAAAACTTCAGCAAAGCCGAATGGACCACCAAACTATTCGGCGCGGAAGTGAAGGAACGCTACGTAGATCTGAAGAAGGGTTCGGCGGACCGTTGCGCGCGCCTGCTGGGAAATTTCGTGAAGACTCCCGAAGTGCAGTTCCATCACGAAGTTTATAACCAGTATTTGTGGAATCAGTTCTAGACCATCGGCCATTTCAAGCGAGTGCGGCGCCCCGGCAAAACGTCCGGGGCGTTTCCGTGTACGTGGTTGACACAGCACGGAAAACCGTGAGACATTACCCACTGGTAGGAGGTTTTCCGTCTCTATGAAGAGTACGACTCTGACGCTGCCCGTGTTGGTGGCCGGGCTGCTAGTGAACTCGCTTCCGGCGTTCGCCCATCACGGAGATGCCGGCCGCTATGAAGATAACGTAGTGGTCATGCAAGGGACCGTGGTCGAGATGCAGTTGATCACGCCGCATTCGATCATCGTCGTCGACGTCCCCGACGAAACGGGAAAAATGGTGCGCTGGCAGGCCGAGATGGGCGGCAGAACCGCCATGATCAAGGACTTCGGCTGGACCAAAGACACCTTGAAGCCTGGCGACAAGATCACGCTCACCGGCCGCAAAGTGAAGAGCGGCGCCCCCTATATGAACTTGACCGATCGCGCCAACGTGGTGCTGACCGATACCGGCAAGGAAATCTTCCGCACTCCTAACTACGGCACCAACACACCCAAGCGTCCGGCGTTGCAGCAGCAAGCGCCGCAGTCCAACTAGCTCGTCAGTTCGAAAAGAGAGGGAGCGGCATGAGAATTTTTTCGACCGCAAGCTTGCTGTGCCTGGCGGTCTTCAGCTTGGGCAGCGCGCAAGCGCAATTGAAGCAAGTGGCTTATCTCAAGGCCTCGAACACCCATGCCAATGATCATTTCGGTAATGGCGGCGCGCTGGAGGGCCACGGTCTTGCTATCAGCGGCGACGGCAACACCATGGCAGTCGGCGCTCCCTACGAGAGCAGCGCCGCAAAAGGCATCAACGGCAACCAGAACGATACTTCGCTCTATGCTTCGGGAGCCGTTTACATCTTCACTCGCGTGAACAATGCGTGGACTCAGCAAGCCTACATCAAAGCTTCGAATCCCGGACAGAGTTACCGCTTCGGACACCATGTGGTGCTGAGCCAGGACGGCAACACGCTGGCGGTTTCCTCCTTCTACGAGGCCAGCGCGGCCAAAGGGATTGATGGCGATCAGACTGATAAGTCCATCCCGCAGGCGGGAGCGGTCTATGTGTTCACGCGCACCGGCGCGGCGTGGAGCCAGCAATCTTACATCAAAGCTTCGAACACGGGTGAAAAGGAAAACGGGAAGACGCCCTCTAAGGGCGACCAGTTCGGGTTCTCCCTCGCGTTGAGCGCGGACGGCAACACTCTTGCCGCGGGCGCCATTTCCGAGGACAGCGCCGCCAAGGGCATCAACGGCGATCAGGACAATAACGCCGCGCAGTCCTCCGGCGCAGCTTATGTTTTCACGCGGACCGGAAGCAAGTGGTCGCAGCAGGCCTACGTGAAGGCATCGAATACGGGAGCCAACGACTTGTTCGGCTACGCCGTCGGCCTGAGTGCCGATGGCAACACCATGGCGGTGAGCGCCTACGACGAAGGCAGTTCCGCCCGTGAGATCAACGGCGTGATGGACCGTGGAGTGCGCGGCACCGGCGCGATCTACGTCTTCACGCGGACCGGTGCCAACTGGGCGCAGACCGCTTATCTAAAGGCCTCGAACGCTGAAAATGGCGATTCCCTGGGCTACGACATGGCCATCAGTCAGGATGGCAACACCATCGTCGGCGGCGCAGGTGACGAAGACTGCTTCGCCGCCGGAGTCAATCCCCCGGAAAAGTGCGACAACGATTACAAGACCGACACCTCCACCGGCGCCGCGTACGTTTTTGTCCGCAACGGCGGCACTTGGACGCAGCAGGCCTTCATCAAAGCTTCGCACCCCGGTAAAGAAGATTGGTTTGGCTCACGCCTGAATCTCAGCGGCGATGGCAACACCCTGGGCGTCTGCGCGCAACTTGAGAACGGCAACTCCAAGGGCATAAACGGCAATGAGAAGGATGTTTCGGCCGAAGATTCCGGCGCGCTGTACTTGTTCACGCGCACCGGCACGACGTGGGTGCAGAAGGCTTACGTCAAAGGTACCAACACCAGGGCTTACGATGAATTCGCCTCCTCGGTAGCGTTCAGCAAGGACGGCAAAATCATGGCCGTCGGGGCGCGCGGCGAAGGCAGCGCCGCCAAGGGCATTAACGCAAATCAGAACGATGCCTCGGCCATGGGCGCCGGCGCGGTCTACGTTTTTTCCAATCAGTAAAACGTCACCGGCTGAACAGCATCGCGAAATGATGTGAAAAAACCGGAGGGTGAATATAGCCGATCCCCCTTCCGGCACATACGATCGCCAGCCACAAAATCAAAGAACAAACGGCCGCCAGCTTCACTCCCACGGGTGCCGCCGCCCGGTTGTAAACGCGCGGACGAAAAATCAGTGCGTGCACCGCGACCAACAAAAACAGCACGACTTTAATTCGAAAGAAAACGTTGTAGTAATATTCCTCTGCCTTCATGCCGAACATCAGGAATCCAAAAGTGGCTACGCACAGGAAGCCGATCCGCTTAGGCCAGCGCATTTGGGTTACGACGCTTTCGATCGAGTGCCCGCGTAGCGTCCATCCCAGCAGACGCAGGTCCGTCAACACCACACTAGCAGCGAACAACGAGATCGACGACACATGTAAAGCCAGCAGAATCTCATAGCCGTGATCCGACTCGCGGAGGAACCGGAAGAGCCCGGTGTTTTGCAGCCAAATCGCCAGGGAAAGGAACATGGGCCGGCGCCTAGTCGAAGCCCAAACCAGGCTTGACGAACTCGATGAAAATGCCGCCGAACACCACGCTCACCCACAGCGCGATCGACACCACCGCCACCAGTCTGCCCCACATTGGCGAAGAGTCCGCCAACACAACTCTGCGATGAATTGTGTAGTGAAACAAGATCGCCAGCAGCAGGCAGGTGATCTTAAACAAGAAGGACACGTTGAGGTAGAACTTGTCCGGGTCCGTCGAATACAAAAGCAGCCCCGAAAACAGAGCTACCGACAGGGCGATCAGCGTGGCCGCGCTAGTGTCTTTTGTGAGTTGCTCCGCGCTCTGCCCGCGTAACCCGAGACCGAGCAGTCGAAAATCCACCAGCGCGACGGTCCCGATGGCGATCGCGAAACTAGAGATATGAAGCACTTCGAGAATAGGGAAAGTCCACGCAGAAACGTTCAACGGATTTTCGATGAACATGTTCCGTGCTAGCGCTTCGGCTCGACCGGCGCAGGAGGCTTTGCAAACTTCGCCGCATCGATCGGCACGTTGAGTTGAAGACTCGTCAACTCCACATTTTCGCGGCCGTCCAGCCAGCCGAAAGTCCACTTGAACGGCATCTTGATGCCGCCAACATCGCGATAATCCGAATAGTCGATCTGCGTGGGAATGCGTCCCACCGGCGAGTTGGCGTAGCGCAGCACCCGCACCAGCAACCCGGACTCGTCGTCGAAATACAGAGTCGCAATAGCCCCGCTTGCCGTTGTGCCTTGCACCACCTGCACCTTGCGGTCATTGACGATGCTGGTGCGTCCCACGCGCCATTTGCTCAGCACCTGCTTGATCTGCGCGGGGAATGCCATCTCCGCGTCCAGCTTGGCGCCGTCCAATTCGCCGCCCGTGAGCGGCAGCACCGGCACCGGCCGCAGCGGCTCCGCATGCCAGGCCAAGCGCCCGTCGAATGTGATGATGTTGTCTCCGCTGCGCGTATGAATAATGGTCGAGCGCTGCCCCGGAGCCTTCGCATAAATCTCAACAGCGCGCGGCTCGCTTTCCGGACCGTACCCGGCGCTGGTTCCCTTGGCGATATAGCTCGTCAGCCCGGCCAGCCGCTGCGCGCCGCCGCGCGCCTGAATGTATTTGTCCAGAATCTGCTCGACCGTTGGCGCCTTGGGGTCCTGCGCGACAATGTCGTCCTCTTCTTCTTCCGGTGGATGCCCGTAGATCGTGTCCAAGTTGGGCGTGGTTTTGGGATGATCGCCGCCGCGATGGCAGGAGTAGCGCGTCACCACCTGCCGTCCCGCGAAATAGTTCTTGTTGATCGCGGCCATCATCATCACCATGCCGCGCGCCGTGCGTTTTGCCGGCGTATTATCGCCCGCGTAGTTCGCCCAATCGCGGTCGTCCGCCGCGTGGCAATTCTCGCAGGACATGCCCAGAGCCGCCGAGAAAATTCCCATCGTGCTCATGAATTCGTCCACCGGAATTCCCTTGAGCACCTGAATGTTCTTGAAGACCTCTTCCGCGAGCGGCACTTTTGCCTCCGCCGTCTGGCCGTTCGCCAAGCCGGCGCCCAGCAGCCAGCCCGCTATCAAAGTGATCGCGCCCCACCCCGCTCGTTGCATACCCGGCCAGTATATATCAGCGCTGGCGGGCGCCGTGGCTAACAGGCAGCTAAGAGGCGTTGCTTCAGAGTAGCTTGGGTTTCGTCCGACAGCTTGGAGCCCTGGTGCGCCACGTAGAACACATCGATGGCGCGGTTGCCTTTGGTGTCGATCAGCACCACGTCGATATTGCACGCGGCCGAGGAGAACGCGGTGGCCAGACTGTACAGCAGCCCCGGTCTGTCCTCTGCGATGATCTCTACCAGCGTAGCCGTGGCGCAGGCTTCGGAATCGAATTCAACGCTGGGCGGCAGCACGGTGCGCTTCGAATCGGGCTGCGGCCGGTTCTTCAGCAGCATCTTGACATCGGTTTTGCCGGTCGCGACTTTGCGGATTAAATCCAGCAGGCGGTCGCTCTCCGACGGATTCAATTCCAACGTGCGCCGCGGATCGCCAAAAACAAACGTGTCCAGAATCAGCCCGCGGGCATTCGAAAACGCTTCCGCTTTCAGAATATCCAGACCGAAACTGGAGAACGCCCCGGCCAGCGAGGCAAACAGAAACGGCATGTCGCGCGCGACGATCGTGGCGCGCCACGCTCCCTCCGTGTGTTCCAGGCTGACGGCAACACCAGTCGGCCTGCTGAGTTCATACAGCTTCACGTGGCTCAAGATCTCCGCGGCCGAGTGCGTCCGCAGATAGCGCACCGGGAATCCTTTCAGAAAATCCGCGCGCGCGGCCAAATTCTCGGGGACTTCCTGGATGCGGTCCGTCTCCAGTTCGCGGGTGAGCTCATGCTGCGCCACGCGGTACACCCGCCACAGTTGCTCCAGCCGCCACGGAGTCATCGCGCCCGGATTCACGCCCGAGATGTCGGCGTAAGTAAGCACCGCCAGCATCTTCAAGCGTTCGATCGTGCCCACGCGATCCGCCAGCGCGCGCGCCGTGGTGGGGTCGCTCAGATCGCGGCCCGTCATCACTTCCGATAGCGCCAGATGATGCAGCACCAGGAACGCGACAGTATCCTGCTCTTCCTGCGGAACCTGCATGCGCATCATGGCCGTCTTTGCCCACTCCAGGGACACATCCGAATGGTGTCCCGTGAAGGCGCCCTTGCCGACGTCGTGATAGAGGAGTGCGAACAGCAGCACCGCGGGATCGTCGATCTCCGATAGTAGCCCCGCGAAATGCCGCGCCGCCGGATCTTGCGTGGCGCGCAGCGCTTCCAGTCGCTCAATGCACACTAGAGTGTGTTCGTCCACCGTGTAGCGATGATAGAAATCGCGCACCACCAGGCTCACCACGCTTTCCCATTCAGGGAACAGCACCTGCATCAAGCCGGTGTTTTGCAGGACCCGCAAAGCCATGGCCGCATGCGGCAGCGCCAGAATGGTTTTGAGCGATCGCCACAGCGGCCGCGGAGTCTCACACCAACTCCGGAAAGGTTCGCGAATGGCTTCCAGGCGCCGTTCGGTTTCCGCCGCCAAGAGAACCCCATGACGCGCCACGAATTCAAGCAGCCGCAGCACCATCTCCGGATCGCTCGGCAAACGCGCCGGATTGCGCAAAAATACGCGCTCGCGCGACACCGTGAATTCCGAGTTCGACACCCGCGAACGCAACTCACGGAAAGTGCTGAACAGCGAAGTGTCCGTCTTTTCGTAAGCATCCAGCGTGCGCTGCGTCTCGCGAAACACCATGCGCGCGTGAGTGAAGTACTCGCGCATCCACAGCGTCGGCGTCTTGACGGTGGAAAACGGCTGCTGGACGATCATCTCCTGAGTCTCGAAATTCAACACATTGCGGTCGCGGCCGGCCTCAAAATGCAGAAAGCAGCGCAGCGAGGAAAGAAACGCCGTGGCTTCCTTGAGCGACGTCTCCGGCCGCAGCTCCGGCCGTAGCCCCGAAATCCAGTGGATGAAATGCAGATCGCGCAATCCGCCGGGGGTTTCCTTCACGTCCGGCTCCAGATGGAACAGCGTGTCCTGATACTTGCCGTGGCGCGAGCGCGTCAACTGGCACAGATGCCGCGCCAGCCGGTGCCCTTGCTTGGTGAGAAACAGCGGCAGGCGGGTTTCAAGCCGCGTGTTCACCTGCTCATCGCCGCTCAACAAACGCCGGTCGAGCAGGCTCACGTTCAGTTCCGGATTCCCGTCGTGCACTTCCGTGCAATCGTTCACCGTGCGCACCGAATGGCTGAGGCGCAGCCCCGCATCCCACAGCAGGCGCATGAATTCGGAGAGCGGTTCCTTAATGGCCCCGGCCAGCGATTCATTGTCCAGCAGGATCATAATGTCGATGTCGGAGAACGGGAACAACTCACGGCGTCCGTAGCCGCCCACCGCCAGCATCGCGATGCCCTTCGGGAAAGCCGGCCGCAGCGTCGAATCGAACGCCTGGATCGACATCTCATCGATCACGCCGGTGAGCCGCGCCTGCACCGCCGCGGCATCGCCCGTGGCATAAAAATCCGTGCGAATCCCGCTCCACGCCTGGCTGGTTTGTAGTTTCTCCATGCTGCGACTGATTCCCACGCTGGCCATTATCTATCCTACTCAATCAGTAGCACGCAACCCCTTGGAGGACCATGAAAAACTCTGTATGGAGTCAATCCAAATAATTGATATCCATCCTGCTGATACCTAGCGGATTAGGGTCTATAAGGTCCATCCAAATTATCTATTAGCCAAGCTGTGAGCCCGCCATTACAATCGGGTTATTCGCTTTCAGTTGGACGCAAGCCGCGCTGCTTGTTGACCTAATTTCAGCTTAAATTTGGGAGGTTTCACTTGAAGAACACAAGACTATTTGCGGGCAGTTTTCTGTTAGCCATCGCGTCCTTGGCATTTGCACAGGATCAACCTGCGCCCGCCCCGGCCGCCCCAGCGGCTCCAGCAGCGCCGGCGGCGCCCACTGCGCTTCCCAGCCCTGCGATGACGGGCCCCCTATCGAATCTGCCCCCGGCCGTCTTCGACGCCGGTTTTTTTGGCAAAATTTCAGCGAACGCTATTCTTAGCGGCATGGGTTTGGTTCAGAATAATCACATCCCCGGAGACGACACCAAGCAAGCCGATCTGAGCAACGGTCAAGTCATTATTCAGAAGGCCGACGGTTGGTTTCAGTTCTACTTCCAGGCGGGCGCCTACAACATTCCGGATTTGGGTGTGCCCTTTGTCAGCACCAAAGACACCATCAGCGGTCTGTGGGGCCCGCTGCCCCTCGCTTATCTAAAGCTCCAGGCCGGCAAGAACACTTCTTTTCAAATTGGCTCCCTGCCCACCTTGATCGGTGCCGAGTATACTTTCAGCTTTGAAAATATGAACGTGCAGCGCGGCCTGTTGTGGAATCAGGAACCCGCCATCAGCCGTGGCATCCAGGTGAATCAGACCATGGGCAAGCTGACCGCCTCGCTTAGCTTGAACGACGGCTTCTATTCCAATCGTTACTCCTGGCTGAGCGGTTCGTTGGCATACGTCAGCGGGCCCAGCGCCTTGTCGTTCGTGGCAGGTGGCAATATGAGCCAGACAGCGGTGCAGACGTTTGCCACGCCGGTCCAAAATAACGGCAGCATCTACAACATCATCTATACTTTCACGAAGGGGCCCTGGATTGTTCAACCCTACGTCCAATTCACCGATATTCCCACCAACGCGAAAATCGGTATTCAGAGCGGCGCGACCACCAAAGGCGGGGCGATCCTCGCGAGCTACGCCTTCAAACATGGCTTCTCGCTGCCCGTCCGCTGGGAATATATCTCGAGCTCGGGAAGCGTCGCTCAGAATTCCGTCAATCTGCTGTATGGTCCTGGCAGTTCGGCCACCTCCTTCACGGTGACGCCTACCTTCCAGCAGGGCGGCTTCTTCGTTCGTGGAGATATTGCCTGGGTGCATGCCGGCAGCTACGTCAAGGGTGACGTCTTCGGTTCCACGGGCCTGGACAACAATCAGTTCCGGGTAGTGGGTGAAATCGGCTTTATCTTCGGTAACAATATCGCGAAGCCGTAAGCGCTCCCTTCGCCAAATTTCGGAGAGGACCGTCGGGGGGACCCCTGGGCTGCATCGGCAGCTCGGGGGTTTTATTTTGTGTGCCCGCTCGCGCGATAACATGGAGATCTGATGCAACTCGGAATGATCGGCCTCGGCCGCATGGGCGCCAATATGGTCCGCCGCCTGAAGAAGGGCGGCCAGTCATGCGTAGTGTTTGATCTGAATCCCGCCAACGTAAAAGCCTTGGCGGATGAAGGAGCTTCGGGCGCTTCCTCGCTCGACGATTTCATCGCGAAACTCGCCGCACCGCGCGCCATCTGGATGATGGTTCCGGCCGCCGCGGTCGACAGCATGATCGCGCAGCTCGCACCGCGTCTCGCTCCCGGAGATATCCTGATCGATGGCGGCAATTCGTATTACATAGACGACATCCGCCGCGGCCAGGAACTCGCAGCCAAAGGCATCCACTATGTCGACGTAGGCACCAGCGGCGGCGTGTGGGGTCTCGAGCGCGGCTACTGCCAGATGATCGGCGGCGAAAACGAAGTGGTCACGCGCCTCGATCCGATTTTCAAAACGCTGGCGCCGGGGCGGGGAACCATCGACCGCACGCCCGGACGCGCCGACAAACCCAACACTGCCGAAGCCAACACCGCCGAAGAAGGCTACCTGCATTGCGGCCCGGTCGGCGCCGGACACTTCGTCAAGATGGTGCACAACGGCATCGAATATGGCTTGATGGCCGCGTATGCCGAAGGCCTGAATATTCTGCGCCACGCCAACGCCGGCCTGCACGCACGCACCGTCGATGCCGAGACCACCCCGCTGCGCAATCCTGAACATTATCAGTACGAATTGAACCTCGCGGACATCACGGAAGTCTGGCGGCGCGGCAGCGTAGTCGCATCCTGGCTGCTCGATCTGACAGCGGCGGCGCTCGTCGACAGTCCCGGCCTCGACAAGTTTTCCGGACGCGTTTCCGATTCCGGTGAAGGCCGCTGGACCATTCAAGCCGCCATCGACGAATCCGCGCCCGCGCCCGTGCTGAGCGCCGCCCTTTATCAACGCTTCACCTCGCGCGGCGAAGGCGATTTCGCTGCCAAAGTTTTATCCGCCCTGCGCTTCCAGTTCGGCGGCCATGTAGAAACTAAGGGAGACCACTAACCGCCGATGCTTTCCGCGCCTCAAATCGATCAGGCCGCGCGCCACTTGCTGGCCGCCCGCAAAGCCAAGACCCCAGGCCCAACCATTCCCGAGAGCTATCGGCCCGCCGACACCGATTCGGCGTTAGCGATTCAGGATCGCGTTCTAGAATTGCTCGGCGAAAAAGTGGGCGGCTGGAAGTGCGGCGTGCCGAATCCCCTTACCGGGCCCATCGTCGCCGCGATTCCCGCGTCGGCAATCCTACGCTCGCAACCCTGCGCAGTGCCCGGCAGCAAAGGGCAAATCGAACCAGAGATCGCCTTCGTAATCGCCCACGATCTCCCGCCCCGCGCTACGCCCTACAGCGACGCCGAGATCCGCGCCGCCATCGGCGAAGCGCGCATGGTGCTCGAACTGATCACCACGCGCTATGCCGACAAAGCCTCCGCCACGCCTCCCGAGATCCTCGCGGATTCCTACAATCATCACGGCCTGCTGATCGGCCCCGTGATTCCCCACGCCCTCGATCATCCGCTCGAGCGCCTGCACGTAACGATTCAAACACCGGACGCGACGCTCTTCGACCGGGAGCGCGCCCATCCCAGCGGCCATCCCATGAAGGCCTTCACGTGGCTGGTTCATTTTCTAAATAGCCGCGGACAGGGCCTGAAAGGCGGTGAAATCGTCACTACCGGCTCTTACGCCGGCATCGTCGAAGCTCCGCTAGGCGTGCCCATTCAAGTCAAATTGGATAGCCTGGGCTCGCTTGAGGTCGAATTGATTACCGACAAGCCGTAAGTCTTACGGGGAGCGAAATCGCTCCCCACGCCTCACAACCCTCCTACTATCAAACGTTTCAGAGGCGCTCTGTTTTTGGTATGCAGCGTGCATCCTTTGCCCGCGAAGGAGCACAAAATGCAGACCAACGACTTCGACGATAACAAGACCGTGGTGGTAACGGATTCCGGCCATAAAGCGGCAATCACAGTATTGGCGGTCGGCCTGGTGATCGCGCTCGCCGGAGATGGCTATCTCCTGGTGCGGTCCAACCACTTGAACGATGATCTAGCGCGCACCGAAAACGGCACCCAGACGCAGATCTCCAAGTTGAACGACGCCACCACTACCTTGCTGGAGCAGGAACGGCAGCGCTTGCAAGAACTCGCCCAGGATATGAAGCAGCAGGTTAAGGGCGTGAACGATTCCGCCACCGTCGCCATCCGCCGTGCCCGCAGCGAAGCGCAGAAGCAGGGCGAAGAGCTAAGCGGCAAGCTGAGTGAGCAGCAGCAGCAAGTGGCTAGTGAGCTGTCGCAGATTCAGGACACCACATCTTCGAAATTCACCGCCGTCACCACCGACGTCGATGGTGTCAAAGCTAACGTCGAAGCCGTGAAAACCAATGTAGCCACCGCGCAGAGCGACATCGAAAAGACCAGCGCCGACCTGAAGCGTGCCATGGGCGACATGGGCGTGATGAGCGGCTTGATCGCCACCAACGGCAAGGACTTGGAATCGCTGCGCGCCTTGGGCGAACGCAACTATTTCGAGTTCGATCTGAATAAAAAAGATGCCGCCAAGAAAGTCGGCGACGTCGTCCTGACGCTGAAGAAGACCGATCCGAAACGCAGCCGCTTTACGATGGACGTGCTGGCCGATGACCGTCACGTTGAAAAACGCGACAAGACCATCAATGAACCGGTACAGCTATACGTCTCCGGCAACATGCAACCCTACGAGATCGTGATCAATCAGGTTACGAAAGATCACGTCACTGGCTACCTGGCCACGCCGAAAGTGAAGCTGGCCCGCCGTTAACTTCTCCCTCCGCAACAACCCGGGGACGCCTCTATGAGGTGTCCCCGTTCTGCTTTAAAACCGCAGTACGGGCCACAGGCTGGCGCAGTCGTCCGTCCAGGTAATCACTGGATCCTTAGAAGTACTCCAGCCCAAAATCGTATCCCGAATTTTCGAGTGCGTGAACGTCTCCCGCTTCTCCGTCAGCAACACCCACCGCGAACTGCTCTCGCCCTTATCTTCATCGAGCAGATCCCGAGCCACCACCACCATCCGCGCCTGCCATCCCAGATAACGAGCCAGCCCGCGCGTCACCGGTTCCAGATCCAGCGCACGATTCGAAATATGGAGCGCAATGATGCCTCCCGGCGCCAACCGTTGCCGGTAGATTTCCGCGCACTCCGCCGTCAGCAGATGCATAGGAATGGCGTCCCCCGAGAACGCATCCACCGCGATCAGGTCGAAATCATGCGCATGTCCTTCTGCCAACTCACGCTCCAGTTGAATACGCGCGTCGCCCAACACCACGTCAGTGTGGGCTTTCGAGTCCCCCAGAAACGTGAACCACTTCCGCGCAATCGGTTCGACGTTGGGATTGATTTCATAGAAGCGATAACTGTCGCCGTCTCGTCCCCACGCCGCGAGCGTGCCCGCGCCCAATCCAACCACCGCAACCCGTCGCGGATGCAGTAGAGCGTCGATACCCAACGCCACGCCGCTGTGCGGACCATAGTACGAAGTCGGCCAGGAACGCTTATCCGGATCCAGATATTGAAACCCATGCTGCACCCTGCCATGGCTCAGCTCGCGCAGTAGCCCGTTCTTATCGCTGCGCTCCACCACCCGCAGGATTCCATAAAAATTGCGGCGCGCCACGATCCCCGGCTGCTTGTTGATCGCCGTCGCATAAGCGGAAATAATTCCGCCAAACATTAGCGCCATCAGCGGAACGCGCACGGCGAAGTTACGCCCCGTCCACTGCGCCAGCGCGCCACTGCGCATCCAGCATAAAAAACCAAGGATACAAGCGCCCGCCAACCCAATCGGGTACTCGCTGAATTCGCTGAACACGCGCGGCGCGATCAGCGCCGCGAACACCCCGCCCAACGCTCCGCCCGCGGCGATCGTCAAATAGAACGAAGTCAGATGCCGCGGCGAGGGCCGCGAGCGCGCCAACTCTCCCTGGCACACCATACAGGTCACGAACAGCGCGCCCAAGTACACCGCTAACTGGTTTCCAACGGAAGTCGTCACGCTCAGACTGATCACCGCGCAAGTCACCGGCGCGAGCACCCCTGCCAGCACCGCGAACACGCCCCGCCGGTACCAGCGGTCACTTTCAAACGTGAGAATGAACGTCAGCAAGTAAATCGACAGCGGGGCGATCCACAGAAATGGAAACACCGCGATCTCCTGCGTGATCTGGCTAGTGGTACCCAGCAACAGCACGGACCCGCATGCCGAGAGCGCCAGCCACATCGCGAAATCAAGCGCGGACGGCCCGGCGTCCGCACTTTCAGCCTCCACCTCCGTGGCCTTCACGCCGCGCATCTGCCACGCCACCCATCCGCACAACGCCACGAAGATCACATACAACCCGGACCACACCCAAGTCTGCGTACTGAGTTTGAAATAAGGTTCCAGCACCAGCGGATAACTAAACAGCGCCAAAAACGACCCCAGGTTCGACAGCGCATACAACCGCCACGGCGCCTCCTGCGGGCGACTCAAATGAAACCAGCGCTGCACCAGCGGAGTCGTCGACGCCAGCAGCAAATAAGGGCCGCCAATCGTCACAGCCAGCAACAGCAGAATGCGCCCCGAAGGATCCCCCGCCGCAGCCGTTTTCCAAATAGCCGCACGCGGAGCAATCGGCAAAAACGCCAGCGACGCCGCCAGCAGCGCCAGATGCACCCAGCACTGCACCCGTCCGCGCCGTGATCCCAGCCAATGCGCATATCCGTAACCCGCCAGCAGCATGGTCTGGAAAAACAACATGCAGTTGGTCCAAACCGCCGGCCCGCCGCCGAACCAGGGGAGCACAAAGCGCCCGATCATCGGCTGCACCTGGAACAGCAGAAACGCGCTCAGAAAAATCGTGAGAGGGATCACAAGGCTCCCACCACGTCGCGAATTTGTTCCAGCGCCCACTCAGCTTCCCCGTCCGTAATGGCGTAGGGCGGCATGAAATAGACAATGTTTCCCAACGGCCGCAGCAACAAATCGCGCTTGAGAAACGCCGCGCCTAGCCGCGGACCAATATCGGCCAGATAACCGCTATCGCCTTCCAGTTCCACCACGCCCACCCCGCCGATCACGCGTACGTCCCCCACGCGCGCGAGCGAACGCAACGGCTCCAACCCCGCACGCATTTGCGACTCGAGACGCCCCACCCGCGCCAGTACATCAGTCTCGCAGAACAAATCCAAACTAGCGATCGCCACCGCACAAGCCAGCGGATTCGCTGTATAAGAATGTCCGTGAAAAAAAGCTTGCCCGCGATCCGTGCTGAGGAACGCCTCGTAAATAGCTTCCGTAGCCGCCGTCACGCCCATCGGCAGATAACCCGCCGTCAACGCTTTCGACAAGCACAGGATGTCCGGCTTCACCTGCGCGTGTTCGCAAGCAAACATGCGGCCCGTGCGGCCGAAACCGGTGAGCACTTCGTCGGCGATCAGCAGCACGCCATAGCTGTCACACAACCGGCGCACGCCGGCCAAAAACTCGGCGGGCCATACGATCATGCCGCCCGCGCCTTGCAACATGGGCTCGACGAGCACGGCAGCAGTGCGCTCGCGCTGCTCCTCCAGACGCTGTTCTAAATCGCCCAGACAATCGATCTTGCAAGTCGCCCGCTTCAACCCCAGCGGACACCGGTAACAATACGGCGAGTATGCGCGCGCCACCGGAAACAGCAGCGGCGTAAACGCACGCGTGAACAGCGAATCCTCACTAGCCGACATCGCGCCGACAGTGTCGCCGTGATACGCGTGATGCAGCGTGATCAGCCCCGTGCGCTGCGGCTCCCCGCGATTCCGCCAGTACTGTACCGCCATCTTGATCGCAGCTTCAACCGCCGTCGACCCATTGTCCGAATAAAAAACCCGGTTGAGCCCCGCAGGCATCACATCCACCAGCCGCTCCGCCAGTTCCACCGCAGGCCGATGCGTACATCCCGCGAAGATCACCTGCTCGATTTCGCGAGCCTGCTCCGCCAGCGCCGCATTCAGTTTAGGATGCGAGTGCCCATGAATATTCACCCACCACGAAGAAATTCCATCGAGAATCTTGCGCCCGTCTTCCGTGTAAAGATACACGCCCTCACCACGCACAATCGGTAGCAGCGGAGGCTGCGTCAGCATCTGCGTATACGGATGCCACACGTGCGCGCGATCGCGATCGTTCAAATTCATCGCAGAAACTCCAGCAAGCGCCCCTGCGGGTCAAGATGTTTCGCGCTCCACGCACCCAGCAGCCCCGCATCGAGCGGAGTCAACAACGGCATCTCCGCAATCACCGGCACCCGTCCGTATTGTTCGATGGCAGCACGGTTCTCCGCATTCGGTTCACCGACCATCAATACGCCTGCCACCCGCAGCCACCGAGTTTGCAGAGCCTCCAGCGTCAACAGCGTATGGTTGATAGTGCCCAGCCCGGAGCGCGCCACCACCACCACCGGCAGCGAAAGGTACGCGATCCAATCCGCCATCGTCTGCCATTCGTTGATCGGAACTAGCAACCCGCCTGCTCCTTCGACGATCCAACTCGTATCCTGTTCGTCCGGCAGCAGCGCGCGCAATTCAGCGAGATCGATCCGCGTCCCCGCCCAGCGCGCCGCCAGATGTGGTGAAACTGGTTTCTTCAACCGTACGCCTGCCTCGAAAATTTCCTGCGCCGACGCCGCGCCCAGCCGCCGCACTGTCGCCGTGTCGTCATCGATTTCGATGCCAGTCTGAATCGGCTTCCAATACCGCAGCGGCGCGACCCCACGATAGCGCTGCAACAGCGCCGCCGCCGCCACCGTTTTGCCGACGCCGGTGTCCGTCCCGGTGACGAAGAGCCCCTTCATGCTTTGGTCGCAGCTTCGAGCCCAGCGACAAATCGGTCGAGCACCTCTTCGCTCACCCCTTGATTCACCGCCACCCGCAATCGCGCCGTCCCCGCCGGTACCGTGGGCGGACGGATCGCGCGCACATCGAACCCAGCCGCCTGCAATTCCCGTGCAACCGCGACGGCCCGATCGTTCTCTCCGATGACCACCGGAATAATCGGCGAGTCTCCGTCGAGCCCCAGCCTCGCGCGCAGATAGCGAGCCCTCCCCAACAACCGCTCGCGCCGCTCCGGCTCGTTCAAAATAACTTCCAAGCTAGCCACCAGTGCCGCAGCAACCGCTGGCGGAGCCGCCGTCGAAAAAATAAACGGCCGCGCGCGCTGAATCAAGGATTCAATCGCGTCCCCGGACCCCGCGACGAACGCGCCACTCACGCCCATCGCTTTGCCCGCAGTGTTAATCGACAAGAAAACGTCGCGAGCCAATCCTTCGCCGTGGTCTCCATAAATCCCAACCGCGTGCGCTTCGTCGACGATCAGCGCCGCCCCAGCGCCCGCGCACAACGCGACGTATTCCGCGAGCGGCGCCTTGTCCCCGTCCATGCTGAACAGAGACTCGACCACCACGAATTTCTGTCCCTCACCGATGTCCTCGCGCAGCACCCTCTCCAGCGCCGCAACATCGTTGTGCGGAAACACCACCCGCCGCGCCCGCGACAAACGCGACCCATCGATCAGACTCGCATGATTGCGCTCATCCGAAAAAATCACATCGCCCGCTTCGGCGAACGTAGTCAACACCGCCAGATTCGCCAGATACCCGCTCGAAAAGTACAGGCTCCGCTCCGTCCCCTTGAAGCGCGCGAACTTCTCTTCCACGCAAGAGAAACTCGCCCGCTCCCCGCGCAGCAATCGCGAGCCTGTGCTGCCCACGCCCTCCGCCAGCACCGCGTCCGCCATCCGCTGTTTTAAAAGTGGATGCCCCGCCAGCCCCAAATAATCGTTGGAGCAAAGATCGATGCCCTCGGGCGGCCGCAGCGTTCGCCGCAAGCCAGCTTCGTCAATAGCGGCCAGCCGTTCCCGCAGACGCGAGGCCACCGCATCAGGCATGAACTTGGTCCGCAGACTCCGCAGGCATCAGCCGCATGCCGAGTTTGTCGAACAACTGGCGGTCCGACGTCGGCCTCCGGATTCGGCGTCGTCAGCAGCCGGTCGCCCATGAAGACCGAGTTGCGCCCCAGCGAGGAAACACAACGCCTGCGCCTCATCCGACAGCGACATCCGCCCCGCGCTCAGCCGCACCATCGACTCAGGCATCAGAATGCGCGCCGTAGCGATCATGCGCACCAGTTCCAGCGGATCATCCGCACGCTGCTTCGCCAGCGGCGTTCCCTCCACGCGCACCAGCATGTTTACCGGAACACTCTCCGGATGCGGATCAAGCGTCGACAGTTCGCGCAGCAGCCGGTAGCGTTCTTGCCGGCTCTCGCCCATCCCGATAATTCCGCCGCAGCACACCGTCACGCCGGAGCGCCGGACGCGATCGAGCGTCGCCAGCCGATCCTCATAAGTGCGCGTACTGATGATCTCGCCGTAAAACTCCGACGATGTATCCAGGTTGTGGTTGTACGCGGTGAGCCCCGCCTCCGCCAGCGCCGCCGCCTGTTCGTCCGTCAACATGCCCAGCGTGCAGCAAGCTTCCATCCCCAAAGCCCGCAACGCCCCGCACCATGTCGAGCACGCGCTCGAACTGCTCGCCTTTGGGAATGTCGCGCCACGCCGCTCCCATGCAGAACCGCGTCGCGCCCTGCGCTTTGGCGTTCCGCGCCGCCTCCAGCGCCGCTTCCACGCTCAGCAAACCCTCGCGCTCGACGCCCGTCTTATAGTGCGCCGATTGCGGACAGTACGCGCAATCCTCCGGACATCCGCCGGTCTTGATGCTTAAGCAGCAGCACCCCTGCACCTCGTCCGTGCGATGATGCGCGCGATGCACCGTCTGCGCGCGAAAAATCAAGTCCGGCAGGGGCGCCGGCGTAGATGGCCTCGATCTCGGCCAGGGTCCAATTGTGCCGCAGAACGGCTGTAGCGGGTGTAGAGGATTCCAAGTTTTCATTTTAGCGCCGCTCCGCCCGGCGCCGCCCGCTACCCGGTGGCGCGCTCAAAGTTGGTTGCTGGAACTAATCCCGCTTGCGTTTGCCGGTATAGCTGAAGGCGTGCCCATAAGGGAGCGGGCCGCCCGCGTTTTTGATAGCGGTCAGGGTCACATGCATTTCATCGTCCTGCATTATCACGTCAAATTTGCACGTTGGTATACCCGTGGTTGATCCAACATGTCCCGTGGCTGTAAAAGTAATGTGATCGCTCTCGATCTTCCCATCTGAAATCGGGGCTTCTCCTGGCCATGCTCCGATAAAGGCCGTGCCAGTTACAACATTTCCGTTGACCTTTAGATCTAGAATCATCGACCCAACAGTTTTGGGGGCCGTTCCTGGCGAACCTGCATAGACGACTATCCATTTGCCAACAACGTCAGTGTCGGCAGAAACGGCTCGGGTAGTCCCAACAAGGGTTGTCAAAACAACGAGTGAAAGTAAAAGTAGAGGCTTCACATCAGGCCACCTTTCGGCAGCCATTATATGCTCAACCAACATTTGGCGCGCCGCCCGCTACTCCACGCGCAACCCGAATTCCCGCCGTAATTGGTCGCCGGAATAGAGCCGCACCCAATACACTCCCGGTGCCAGACGAGTGGTCACGCGAGCCGAAAGACTTTGCCCTGCCACTTGCGCCGCTCCACTCCACAGAGGTTGTCCGCTGGAACTCACCACCTCCAACCGGTACGCTGACGCGGCCGGCAAGTCTGTTCGATCCACCGTCAAGTCCAAGGGACGTCCGAAAGGCGCGCGCGCCACTCCGTCCCCGTCGCCGCCCCGCAATGCCGTTAACTTAACCGTCATCCTGGAGCCAGTCGCCATCGCTGACGATGATTGCAGGCGCCAGCCTATGGTGACCCCAACCAGCACCAACATCACCGCAGCAGCGAACACAACCGGAGCACTATGGATTGCGAAGCGTGGCGATGTCCGGGCGACCGCACGTTCCCGCTCCATGGCGGCGATCCCGGCTTTCATCAGTGCCGTGTATTCATCCACCGCTAACAGCCTGTCTTGGCACAAGGTGCAATCGAGCAAGTGTTCCTCAAGCGGCGCAAGCGCAGGTTCGAACACGCGTCCAAACGAATACTCCTCCAGAAGATCCTCCGTCGGATGAACGGGGACCGAGGGCAAAGTGTCCAACGACATCGCTTTCCTCCACCAACAAAAACTGTGCCGCGGCCGATCTCGAGCTCAAACCGGGACGGTGCCAATCCGGCACTCTCTGTTCCTTAGTGGGACGCGCCCGCCGAAGTTCTCATACAAATCGCTGTCAAAGCGCCCTGAGCCAGTCTTTTTTTTCCCAGTTCCCCAAAACGGGACTTGGCGCGCGATTTCAACAGCCGAAACTGGGTCTCAGTGAGCGTCATTTCGGTACAAATTTCCTCCTGCGTCTCCTCCTCCAGATAGAAGCGAGTCAGGATCTCCCGGTCCCGCGTGGCCAATTCGGAGAGCACTTTGCGGATCAGATCCCCTTTCTGATGGAAAATGGCCGCTTCCTCCGGGTTCCCGTGCGGATCCGCCACCATCGAACTGGCGTCCAGATCCAGTTGTTCGCGCCGCGTCTGCACCGCCTTGTCAATGTGCGAAGCTACTTGACGGCGCACGATCGTCCGCACAAATCCCATCAGCCTTTCCGGTTCCCGCAGCTCCCCGCGGCGGATCGCCTGCACCACCACGACAAAGGTGTCGTGAACCCGGTCGTCCAAATCCTGCAATCCCAACTGGCGGCACAAATAGAAGCGAACGCCTTTGGAAAACAGATGATACAACTCCGCCATGCCGTCCGTCTGGCTGGTGCGGATTCGTCCGACTAGTTTTACCCAGCCGGCATAGACTTCTGAGTTCTCCGAAAGCCGCCGAGCCAGCTCGGGGCTTACGTTCCGAGCTCCCGCGCCGGCCGCTACCGCCAGCGAGAGTTCGTTTTCTATGGCCGATTCGTCCGGCGGCGGCCGATTGCTTCCAACGGGGTCTGGAGCGAGCATTTTAGTGGGTTCCTCCGGTCACTTGATAGGAAGCCCAGGAGGCTGGCGCATCGCGCCCAGTTCTGGAGTGGGCCACTTCCCTCTGGCTGAGCCGCAGCGCTTCGGCTGCCGAATGATTCCGCAAATAAAAATAGAACCGCGCAAACATCGCGCCCGAATTATCTTCCACCGGCCATGCAGTGGAGATCACGCTGCTGGCTCCCGCCATCAGCCACGCTCGCGTCAATCCGAGTAGCCCAGCGCCGGCGCGCGCCTCTCCCGCGTTGGCGGCGCAGCCCGTCATCACCACTAACGCGCCAGGCGCTCGCAGCCGCGCTACTTCAGAAGTGGTGAGGAATTCCGGCTGCGCGGACGAGGCTCCCATGCCGAAGGCGATCAGCGCTTGTTCCCGGTTGGCGCTGGGGGAAAGCACATGCGTCGCCAGGTGGATCACGGCTGGCCGCGCGGCTAAGCTTCGTAAAAAGCTGTCGCGGCGCGCCTGCGTGCCTTCGAGCAGCAGCGAGGCGCCGCCGCCTTCGTCCCAGATCCCCGCGCTCGCGGCAATCTCATCCGCGCTTCCCACTAGCCGCTGCAATTGCCCCCCGGGCGGATGGTTCGAGACCACCCCCCGCCAGCGCGGATCAGCCTGGTTATAGACGGGATCGCCCACCCCCAGAAATTCGCCACGTTGATGACCACCCTGAACTTCAGGATCCGCGGACGCGCTCAGCAGCAGCGCCCCCGGAACGGTTTGCAAAGAATGCCGCTCCACTAGATACTCCGTGTTGCCGCCCCGCTGCTCCGTCACTAGCGCAGCAAAAGGGATGTCAAAGAGCGCACCGTCCAGCGACAAGAGCCACGCTGGTTTGCGCGTTTCCAGCGGACTCAGTTGCCCGAACAATTGCCGGTACAACTCCAGTCCGCGCCGGGCCGCTTCCGGCCCCCCGGCGGGAAACGCCTCGCGAAAAGTCGCGACGGCTTTCGCGATATCCTGCTCGGCCGCCAGCCGGTATAACCGCAGCGAACCCCGGCTGACTGCCCACAGGTACGACTCCTTTTTCCCTAACTCAAAGCTGAGGAGTAATTCGGAGTCCCTTAATCCTTCCTGAAAATGATTAAGTGAATTCCGGCTGAGAATATTCTCCACTTTCTTCGCGTCGAAGCCCAATCCGGCCTGCGCTTCCATTTCGGTAAGTCTCGAAAGGAGACGGTTTTCGCCCGCGTCCGAAGGACGCCCCGCGCCCAGTTTAGCCAGCGTTTCCCAATATTCCGGCGGCAGTTTTTCGCGCCAAACGCCCGCCAAAGCCAGGCTTTGACGCAAGCTGGACGCGCGGTTCAGCTCCACCGCTTCCCACGCTTTGCCGGCCCAAACTGCATTTCCGTATTGGAACGCCTCCTCCGCCGCCAGTTGGATGAACGAATGAAAAATCTCTTGTTCCAGCGCAATATTGGTGCTGGTGAGCGTCGATTGCGCCGGCAGACACCTCCAGACGCCACCGCGCCGCGGCATCCAGTGCTAAGGAAAAGTCGCGGAGCGCAGCCTTATCCTCTCCGCGGGCTAGCCGTACTCGCCCCCTTTGGTGGAGCAGGACATACTCGGCCTCCGCCGGTGCGCCGTGCCACCCCGCGTCCAGCGCCCGTTGCGTCAAGCGTTCAGCGGTCCGAAATCCCCGCGCGCCAACGCCAGCGCTCCCAGACGCCCAAAAGACAAACCAAG
The DNA here is from genome assembly GCA_963710155.1 of Bryobacterales bacterium. Classification (GTDB taxonomy): domain Bacteria; phylum Acidobacteriota; class Terriglobia; order Bryobacterales; family Bryobacteraceae; genus Palsa-187. The sequence continues at coordinate 110,437 of CAVPZQ010000017.1, forward strand.
TTCACCAGCGCGGAAAAATCTCCGTAAACGAAAAGCCTCCAGGAACGCGTTTTCGGCTTCTTCCAGATGTGCCGAACCCAGTTCGTCCTCGCCCAGCAGATCCCAGGAGAGCGCTTCGATCGCCACGTCGTCCCGCGCCCGCGCCGCTTTGATCCCCGCCGCGAAGAATCCGCGCGCTTCGCCGTCATCGAGCAGCGCGTGGATGCGCCCCATTTGCATCAGCAACGGAGCTTTGAAGTAAGCCGCACGCGCGTCCACCATCCCCGCTTCGAGCAGCCCTTCCTCCGCCGCGCGCGTGGCTGCCGGAACATCCCACATCTGCAGATACAAACTGGAAAGATTGACGTCGATGCCGCCCAAATCCGCATGATCTGCGAGTCCCGCAGCCAAAGCGCGCGCCTGTAAGAAGGTCGCGAGCGCCGCGCGATACTCCAGCGCAAACATCTGGCTGCCGCCCGCGCTCATCAGGAAACGCGCCGCCGCCAGCCGGTCGCCCCGGCGCACAGCTTCCTGATAGCCCTGCTGATACAGAGCCTCCGCCGCGCGAAAGTCTCCGGCCTTACGCAGGCGTAGCGCGTCGTGTTGGATTTGCAGGGAGGCCTGATCCCACCAAGGGCTAGAGTCAGGCAATCTAGGCGGGATGACCGTCGGGGGACGTGATCCCGTCATCCACAGCGTGAGAATCAGGCAAAGGCTTCTCCCGAAGGCAGCCATTTGCTAAGTTCTACGGTCTTACTACGGCTCATACTACCAGAGAGCGGACCGTAAACCAATGGTACTCGTAAATCGGTAGTGGTCTAACTTGATTCCCTTGTAGGTTTTTCGTAGCGCACCCTACTAATGGAAAAAACAGGTTCCGTAGCGCGCGGACGGTTCGACTTTACGACCTTGCCTTTGACAGTGGCCAACTCCGTGGCCCTTTATCCCCCCGGCCGCATTATAGGAAGCAAAGTAGAGAGCTCCTTCAAGACGGAGGCTTGGAATCCTCCCTTCCGAGTCGCGAGGGAGGGACTAGTGAGCAACCCACAACCAGCATCAACAGAAGCGGGCGGTCCATGTGAAAGATTGTACCGCCCCAAATCGCGCGGAGCGCCGCCCCCCGGCGGCGCCCCTTTGCGCCAGCCTAATTACCGACTGGAGACGGAGGAAATACAACGATCATAAATGCGATACCCCTTTCTACCCGACCATAGTTCGAGCAGCTGGCTAGAACAGTAGAGTGAAACCGCCAAGTACTGTTCGCCACTCAGCCAAAACCGCGCGAGCGAACCGTTACCGCCAATGTAGGGTGGGCCTCCGGTCCGGGTTCGACCTCCTGTCGTACACGCTGTTCGCGCCCAGGTGTACTGTTAAGGTATGGATAAGCGACTAGCCAAGCGCCACAAACGCCAAGTAGAACGCGCGCGCGAAAAAGTGAAACTCTCCGAGCCCGACGTCCGCACCCCGGAACAAATTGAAGCCGCCAAAGAAGCCAGCCGTCCCGCCCTCAGCCGCGGCAACCAGCCTAAAGTAGCCGCCAGCGGCCGCTCCTTCCGCAATCGCCTGGCCACCGCCATCGGCGGCGCCGCAAAAACCGACGGTTAGGAATACGTGCTATTTTCCAGGCGCTGCCCCAATTGCCGTTCGGTCGACTTCCGCGGCGTAGGCGCGCGCAACGCCATGGAAAAAGCCATTCACTGGTTCCTTCTCCCCTACCGCTGCTCGCTCTGCGGCCGCCACTTTTTCCTGCTGCGCTGGCTCACCGCCTGACTCTCGCCCGGCACATTGCCGAAAAACACAGCGGCTGATACACTGCACGGGGAAGGATTCATCATGACCAATCGCCGGCAGTTTTTGAGAAACGCAGCCACAACCGCGGGAGTCGTTTTCACCGGCTGTCACCTCATGAACGGCCGATTGCACGCCCAGCCCGCCGCCTCGCCCAACAAGAAGCGCCAGGTCGCGGTCGGCGGACGCCGCATTCGCACCATCGACATCCACGCCCACGTCGTCGTCCCCGAAGCCACCGCCTTACTCGGCCGCAAAACCAACACCGACGATGCCTCCATCATCGACGGCACCATGGCAGCCGAACGCTTCGCTCGCATGGACGAATGGGGAACCGACATGCAAGCCCTCAGCATCAACCCCACCTGGTATTCAGCCGAGCGCGACGTCGTCACCCAGGTCATCAAACTGCAAAACGAAAAACTAGCCGAGCTCTGCGCGAAATATCCCGACCGCTTCGTAGCCTTCGCCTCCGTAGCGCTGCAATATCCCGATCTAGCCGCCGAACAACTCGAAGAAGGCGTCAAGAAATACAACCTCCGCGGCGCCGCCATCGGAGGCCACGTCAACGGCGATGAACTCTCCGCCGCCAAATTCGACCCCTTCTGGAAAAAAGCCGAAGACCTCGGCTGCCTGGTCTTCATGCACCCGCAAGGCATCCCCGAAATGAACAAGCGCCTGGCGGGCGGCGGCGGACTCACCAACGTAATCGGCAATCCGCTCGAAACCACCATTTTCCTATCGCATCTGATCTTCGACGGCACCCTCGACAAATTCCCCGCACTCAAGGTCTGCGCCGCCCACGCCGGCGGCTATCTCCCGTCCTACGCCGGCCGCTCCGATTACGGCTGCAACCGCTTTCCCGAGCAGTGCAAAGGCGCCAAAAAACACGCCTCCGAATATCTGCGCCAGCTGTATTTCGACACCATGGTCTTCACCACCGAAGGCGTGCGCCACCTGGTAGCCGAGTGCGGCGCCAGCCAGCTCATGATCGGCACCGACTATCCCTTTCCCTGGAGCAACACCATCGTCGACGACGTCCTCAAGACCCCCGGCCTCAGCGACGCCGACAAGCGTGCGATCCTGGGTGAAAACGCAGCGAAATTGCTGAAAATCAAATCGTAGGAGTCATCGTGCCGGCTTGTTCCCACCTCAATCAGATCCACGACGTAAAACCCCACTCCAAGGGATGCGAAGAATGTTTGAAGATGGGCGACACCTGGGTCCACCTGCGCCTGTGCCTCAGTTGCGGCCACGTCGGCTGCTGCGATTCTTCGAAGAACAAACACGCCACCAAACACTTTCATGCGACCAAGCACGCCATCGTAAAATCCTTCGAGCCCGGTGAAGACTGGGCCTGGTGCTACATCGACGAAGTGATGCTTGAGCCGAGTTGATCCATGAGCCAAGCTGACTGGCCCTCGCTCCCCTTCGCCGAGTGGGAAAAAACCTGCGACACGCTCCACATGTGGACGCAAATCGTAGGTAAAACCCGCATGGCCCTAGCCCCGCTAGAAAACCATTGGTGGAACGTCCCGCTCTACGTAACCCCGCGCGGCCTGACCACCTCCGCCATCCCCTGCGCCCAGGGCACGCTGGAAATCGAGTTCGATCTGGTCGCGCACCAACTGTGGATGCGCGCCAGCTCCGGCTGCATGCATTCCATGCGTCTCTACCCGCGCTCCGTCGCCGATTTCTACGCCGAATACATGGCCGCGCTTAAAATGCTCGGCATCGAAGTCAAAATCTATCGCGTGCCCAGCGAATTTGACGACACCACGCCCTTCGATCAAGACCAGCACCACGCGTCCTACGACACCGAGTACGTCGAACGCTTCCGCCGCATCCTGATCCAAAGCGATCGCGTATTAAAACAATTCCGCACACGCTTCCTCGGCAAGTGCAGCCCCGTACATTTTTTTTGGGGCTCGTTCGATTTAGCCGTAACCCGCTTCTCCGGCCGCCGCGCTCCGCAAAAAGAGGGCGTCGACGCGATGCAGCGTGAAGCCTACTCGCATGAAGTGACCAGTTGCGGATGGTGGCCCGGTAACCGCCTCTTCCCGCAGCCCGCGTTCTACGCTTACAGCGCCCCCGTGCCTCCCGGTTTAGAAGCCGAGCCAGTGCGCCCCGCAGCAGCCTATTGGGATGGCCAACTCGGTGAATTCATCCTGAAGTACGAAGACGCCCGCACTGCGCCGAACCCCGAGCAAGACATTCTGGACTTCTGCCAAAGCTCCTACGAAGCCGGCGCAAAACTGGCGCAGTGGGACCGCGCCAGTCTCGAACGCCAAAAGTAAAGCCTACGGTTGACGCCGCTCCGGCGGAGGCCCAGCCAGCGGCGGTTGCGGACCAACCACCGAAGTCAACGCCTGATACGCACACTCTTCATCTTTGCTTCCGCCGCCGACGCCAATCGCCCCGATCATCTGCCCGTCGACAATAATCGGCAGCCCGCCCGACGTCGGGAACACGCCCAGAGGCGCCCAGCGCATCTGCAGCGCCAAATTATTCGCCACCATATTCGCGCGCTGATGCGTCGAGTCGCGCGTGAACAGAACACTCTGCGCCTTCAGCAGCGCCGTGTCGATGTTGATCGGCACCTGCCCGTCCATGCGGTGCGAATGCACAATCTGCCCCGTCGGCGAGAGAATGAAGACCGTAATCGGCATGTTGGCCTTAGTGGCGAAGTCCACGCAAGCCTGCGCGATTTTCGCCGCAGTCTCCGCGTTAATCTCGTTCTTCATCATGGTTTTCTTCGCAGCTTCGTCGGAGATCACGAACTTGCTCAGATTCTGCGCCGCCAACGGGCCTGAGGCGACAGCCAGCGCGGCCGCGGCCAACGTCAGCTTTGTAAAAATATTATGTGTCATGTGTGGTGTTTCCTCGGGGTAAAGTTTATATCAATTCCCGCGAATTGCACAAGTCCGTTGACTTCGAATATTCGCGAGACATATACTCGCTGGTGCCCGGCACCATGAACAAAACCACCAGACGCGAAGCCCTCATCGCCGCCGGAGTCCTCACCCTAAGCCGCGTAGCTTTCGCAAAAGCGTCGCAGCCATCCACCCCCGTAAATTTCGCCGTTCCCGCGAACGCCTGCGACACCCACACCCACATTTTTGGCGATCCCGCGAAGTTCCCCTTCTGGTCCGGCCGCGTCTATACGCCTGAACCCGCCCTGCCCGATGAAATGGCCGCGCTGCATCGCGCGCTCCATCTGCAGCGCGTCGTGATCGTTACGCCGAGTATCTATGGCACCGACAATTCCGCCACCATCTACGGCATGAAAGCCTACGGCGCAGGCGCGCGCGGCGTCGCCGTGATCGGCGACAAAACTTCCGACGCCGACCTCGACATGATGGCCCGCGCCGGATTCAAAGGCATCCGCATCAACCTCACCACCGTCGGTCAGGACAACGCCGTCCTCGCCCGCACCCGTTTTCAAGCCGCCGTCGAACGCGTGAAGAGCCGCCGCTGGCACATCCAGATGTACGTCAGCCCCGCCGTGATCGCCGCCATCAAAGATCTGGTGATGGCCTCGCCCGTCCCCGTAGTGTTCGATCATTTCGGAGGCATCGACACCGCCCACGGCCTAACCCAGCCCGGCTTCCCCGATCTCATTGACTTGGTTCGATCCGGTAAGGCGTATGTGAAGATCTCCGGCGCCTATCGCGCGTCGATGCAGAGTCCTGACTATCCCGACCTCGTGCCGTTCGCGGAAGCCCTCATCGCCGCCAACGCAGATCGCATCGTGTGGGGCTCCGATTGGCCGCATCCCAACTCCAATCCGCCCCCCGGCCGCGCCGCGACGGAGTTGAATCCCGTATATCAAATCGACGACGGACGCCTGCTGAATCTGCTCCCCGTGTGGGCCCCCAACGCCGCCACGCGCAAAAAAATTCTGGTCGATAATCCAGCACGCCTTTATGAATACTAAGAACCTCGCACTATTCGCTCTCTCTTCCGTTCTCGCGCTAGCCCAACAAGGAGTCCGCCCCGCGTGGGCCTTCCCCGCTCCCGATAAAGAGCAGCCCAAGGTCACCGAAAGCAGCGAGCCCCGTCACCTGCCCGGCAGCACCAAAGCCTACACGCCTGAACAAATCGACGACCTCGCGAATCCGCCTGATTGGTATCCCGAAGATCACGGCTCGTTACCGCAAGTGATCGCGCACGGCACTCCTCCCAACGCCCTAGCCTGCGGATCTTGTCACTTGCAGTCCGGCCACGGCCATCCCGAATCCGCCGACCTCGCTGGTCTCCCCGCCGAATATCTCGTGCGCCAGATGATGTATTTCAAGAGCGGAGCCCGCAAAGATCCCGCCCGCATGAACGCCATCGCGAAAGCCGTATCCGATGCCGACGTCCGCCAAGCCGCCGAATGGTTCGCCGCCATGAAGCCCGGCGGCTGGATCAAAGTGGTCGAAGCCGACACGCTCCCGAAAAGCTACGTGAGCACCAAAGGCCGCATGCGCCTGCCGCTCCCCTCAGGCGGAACCGAAGCCTTAGGCAACCGCATCGTCGAACTCCCCGACAACGCCGAAACCGCCACCGCCCGTGATCCCCGCAACGGCTTCACCGCCTACGTTCCCAAAGGCAGCATCGCGAAAGGCGCCGCCCTCGCCTCCAGCGGCATCGGCAAAACCGTGACCTGCGCCGTTTGCCACGGGGAAGGTCTGAAAGGCCTCGGCGACGTCCCGCGCATCGCCGGCCTGCATCCCATCTACATCGTGCGCCAACTCTCCAGCTTCCAAACCGGAGCCAGCGCCGGCAGCCAAGCCGCGCTGATGAAACGAGTAGTCGCGAATTTAACCGAAGACGACATGATCGCCTTGGCCGCCTACGCAGCATCTCTAAATCCATGAAGAATTCACTCACTCGCAGATCTCTCTTTAGAAACACCGCCGGTGCGATGTTAGGCGCAGCCGCCGCGCGAGCGCAAGTCACTGGACTCATCCCCGGCGGCGGCACCCCGCCCTTCCCGCTAGCCCTCGGCGCCCTCGACTATCTCGACAAGAAACAGTACCTCCACAACATGGAGATCGTCGCCCATGTTCCCGGCTCCACCATCAGCGGCGGTGAACCGCTCATGGCGATGTGGGCCCGCGGCAAACAGCGCCTGCTGCCCGCCAACGGCGGCTTCGTCGACATCAGCAATCCCAAGAACCCGGTCGTCATGAACCGCGGAGTCGTTCGCGGAGGCGGCGCCGTGGTCTACAACAGCAAGCTCAAGAAGTGGATCATGATGTGCACCGCCGCCGCGCCGCTCACCTCCGCCACGCCCGAATTCCCCAACGGCGCCTACGACAAAGAATTACGCGACCGGTCCGTCAACTTCAAAGGCCTCCGCGGCATTCGCAACTACGACATCACCGATCCCGCCAAGCCCGTTCTCCTCCAGGAATTCAACACCGGCGAAAAAGGCAACGGCACGCATCACAATTTTTACGACGGCGGCCGCTACGCCTATCTCGATTGCGGTTGGGACGAAACGCTGCGCATGGAAAATCATCAGCGCCCCTACAGCAACGCCATCATGATCGTCGACATGTCCGATCCCTCCAAAGTGAAAGAAGTCTCCCGCTGGTGGGTCCCCGGCCAAAAACTCGGCGAAGAAGCCGAATACAAAAAATACCGCTTTGCCGGCGACAAAACTTCCTGGACCGGCAACCACGGCGCGCTCAGCGTCCCCGTTCGCGTCGAAGACGGCGGCAAGCTCGGCTACGGCGGCTTCGGAGCCTTCGGCATGTACGTCATGGATCTCAGCGACATCGCCCATCCCAAGCCCATCGGCAACGTGCAGTGGGAATTCGATCAGATGGGCACCATCCCGTTCCATACCTGCTATCCCCTGACTTCCGACGCCGCACACCCGCGCTTGCAGAACCTCATCATCGGAGTCCCCGAAGCCCTCGAAGCCGATTGCCGCGAAGCCTATCACACGCCCTACGTCGTCGACGTGAAAGATCCGCGCAATCCCAAAATCATCGGCCTGTTTCCGCGCCCTGCCGCCCCGCCCGAAGCCCCCTACACGGATTTCTGTTTCTCGCGCGGACGCTTCGGCTCGCACAATACCCAA
>CAVPZQ010000018.1:0-436140 GCA_963710155.1 Bryobacterales bacterium
GCGGGCGGCAATATCGGCCGGATCTCCTCTGTGTTCCTCGCGAGCTCCTGCGAGTCTCTGGTGCTCCTTGGCAGCAGCCGCTCCGATGCGCGCACTCGCCTGGACGCGACGCGGAACGCCTCCCTCGAGAGCCTGCGTCTCGGCGAGGTGGGAGGACAGAGTCCGCTTCCTCCGCGAACGGGTCAGCCTGCCTGTAATATTTCGTGCGCGACCGACGCCGCCATCCTGCGCGAGTGCGACGTCATCGTCGTAACTACCAGCAGCCCGGACCGTGAGTTGCTGACTCCCGCGCAGCTCAAGCCCGGCGCTATCGTCTGCTGTACGTCGGTACCGTCGAATTTATCGGAAACCTTCATAGGCAAGCTGGTGATATCGTAGCCTTCGATGGCGGCCTAGCCCCCACCTGGCGGAAACGCTCGCCTCAACTTCATCGGCCTGCCGACGGGAGGCCTTGCCTTCGGCTGTCTGGCGGAAACGTTGTTGCTTGGCTTCGACGGCCACAACCATTCGTTCTGCAAGGGTCGGGTTAGCGTCGCGCAAGTGCAGCGCACCTGGGCAATGGCGGCGCACCACGGGTTCGGGCTCGGCGCCTTCCAACTAGGCGGGCAACCCTTGATGCAAGAAGGACGGAGCAGCGGCTATGCACCGAACTAACAGACTGCAGCAATGACACCGCGGGGCTTCGCAGCATAGCCGACCTCCTCGGCAGCACCCTGGCGCGGCACGGGGACTCCATCGCCACACGGCACGACGCCGGCGAAAGCTACGTCGATACGACCTACGCGGAAGCCCTGGTGAATGCCAGCGCCTTGGCTTGCTGGTTTCTTGCCCGCCCAACCCCGCACCAGCTCGTGGTCACCCTATGTAAGAACCGCCCTGAGTGGGACATGACCGCCCTTGCCGTCTTCCACACGGCGAACATCCTTTGCCCGCTGGATATCACCATGAACCAGGCGGAACTCGAAGGCCTGCTCTCGCTGCGTCCGCCCGATGTCATGCTGGTCAGCCGCGCGCAACTCGCGCGCGCCCGCGAACTCCAGGGTCGCCTGGGCTTCCGCGCCGAGCTCCTTGTGGCCGATCTCCATTCCTGCTTCGAAGACCTCGGGATCCCTGCGGCAGAGCTCCTGCCTGGTGAGCTCAGCCTCCGGCAAATCCTCGACCAGTACCGCGGCTACGGCGCGCCTGCTCCCAGTCCGCTCCTGGACAATACGGCCACCGTCCTCGGGCACTACGCGACGTCAGGAACGACCGGTCTTCCGCGCATCGTGAGGATCTCGCACGGTAACATCGTGGCCGCCGTAGATGCGGGGTTGCGACATCGTGAACCTGCGGCGTGACGGAGGATGTCCTGAACATCGGTGCCTATACCCACATCGCCACCCTGATCGAATTCCTCGTCACGAAGACCAAGGGTTTCGCGGTCAGTTACCTGACACGGGAACCCGACAATCCGAATGTACTAAAGGACAAAATAACGACAAACTCCGGATACGGGGCGTGCGAGTGAAGGCGCTGATGGCGGTGCCGAAGTTCTGGATCTTCCTCTAACGAACTCTTGGAGGAGCTCAAGGGCAAGCCGGTGCTGCGCGATCTGGGTAGTACGATGCGCAATGAACGGCCACCTGGCGGAAGCCTTGGGCATGATCGACAAGGCGAAACTGACGGCAACGCGGCTGCTGCTGCGGGACAAGCTTGGCGGGCACTTCAGCTACGGCATCTCCTCATCGTCCAAACTGGACCCGGCCCTAGTCGAGATCTTCGGCAAGCTTGGTATCACCGTGCTCGACATTTACGGCGCCACCGAGTGCACCGGGATCATCGCGCGGAGCCGCCTCAACGAGATTCATCCCGGCACCTCCGGGAGAATTCTTCCGAGGCTGGAGTGGCGGCTGGCCCGGCCACGCTCGTTGCCCGGGTCGACCGAACCCGTGGGGTTGCTCGAAGTCAAAGGCCCGACTGTGGCCGCAGGATATCTCGGCGTTGGCGGCGTAACCGAGCCGCTGGACCTTACACCAGACGGATGGCTCGCGACCGGCGACCTGGCGTGGGTGGATGAGCAGGCTCGGGTGCGGCTCGTCGGGCGGGCGAAAGAACTGATCCCGTGGACCTGTGGCTGGCTGCTCGATCCCCAGCACTTATCAAATCTCGTGACGCGAAGCATCGCAGTGAAGGACGCCATGGTGGTGCACGCCCACCCGGCTGATCCGCGCCTGTCGGTTTACGTCTTCCCGGACTGGCCGCGCATCCGCCAGGATGTTCGGTGGCGGCGCGACGTCGCGGCGGGGCTCACCGAGGACGAGGCGCTCAGGCCACACCTCGTGGAGGCGATTCGCTATGCAGCCTCGCTCCTGGCAATTCCCGCCGAGCTCGATACCAGCCGCATCTGGATCCTGCCCCGGAAACTCGAGCGGACCCCGACGCACAAGATCAAGTACATGCTGGAGCGATACCAGCTCCGCGAGGGCGCGGGTTATATGATGACGGCGATCCGGGAAGTCTTACTGAAACCCAGTCTCCGCTATCCGCGGAGCACGATTGCGGCCTGGCTAATCCTCTGTCTCCTCGCCGCGGGCGCGCTGGTTGCCGATCTCGCGGGTCCGCACACGGTGATCGACAACTCTGTCGGCGTCTGGTTCCTTGGAGACGATCCCCATCTCGCCGAGTACGAGAGCAACAACGCCGCCTTCGGAAACCGGGAATGGTGAAGATCCTCCTTCTGGACACAGCGTCCGTCGTGGACCCGGCGTTTCTGCGCGACCTCGCGCGGAATTGACCGAACGATCTCGAAGCGGTGCCGCACATCCGGCGTGTGCTTTCGCTCGCGAGCGTCCGCGCCCTCAAACTAACGCCCGGCCGTGGCCCCACACTCGCGCCTCTACTCGACCCCGCAGTGGCCGATCCCGCAGCCGCGCTCCGCGTTGGACTCGCACGCATCCCGTCAACGGAGCATCTCCTACTGCCCCAGGGCTGGGGCACGCACACTGTGGTGCTAGTGGAGTCCGACAACTTCCTCCACGACCTCCGACCGTACCGCCTCGAACTGGTGGATGCCGTCCACCGGCTCGTGTCGGTTCGCCCGAGTGTGCGCAGCCATGCTTTTGCCGGCACGACGGTCATCAACGCTGAGCTCAACCGTTCGGCCCGTCGGGACGCGCTCCGGTTTTACGTGCTGGTGACGGCCATGGTGATGCTGTTTGGATGGCTCGCGCTGCGCGACCTGCGCGACCTTTCGATCGTATTAGCGGTCCTGGCCGTCGCCGTTCTGGGGCCGATGGGCGGCATTGCGCTCTTCGGCGTTCCGTTCAACATGGTGACAATCTTGCTGCCGCTGATCCTCGTATCACTCTCTGTGTGCGACGTCATCCATGTCGTCAACGCATTCCACGGCCAACGCCGCGAGCGGAGTGCGGAGGACGCTCGCGCGCAGCGGTCTCGTCGCTGTGGGCCCCCTGTTTGTGGACCTCTATCGTGACGGTCGCCGGCATGTTATCGCTTGCGCTTTCCTCCGTGGCCCCGATCCCGCCAGATGGGAGTCGCTACCAGTGCCGGTCTCGCGCTCGCCTGGGCGTGCACGATGACGATGGTGCCCGCATTGCTGGTGCTGTTCTGGCAGAGGCGGCCACGGGGACAAATGCCCGCTGGGTGGCGGGGAAGTACGGTGCGCGCCTACTGCCGTTGCTGCGGGGGCGCTGGCGCTGGGCATGGCTCGCGTTGGCCGGTGTCCTGGTGCTTCCGGTTGCGGGGCTAAATCGCCTGCGAATCGATACCGACTATACACGGTTTTTTTCACCGGATACCCCGGTCAGCCGGGCGTACCGGGAACTGGCGGCGTCAGGGTTCCCTCAGAGCGTTGTGGAGATTGTGATCACCGCGCAAGCCGGAGGATCGCTCGACCGGGGGCATATCGTCAGGGGACTTTCGGAATTGGAATCGCGCGCGGCGAAGTTGCCTCGGGTTCGAAATACGCTTTCGGAGCAACAGATCCTGCAGGGCGCGGACGAGGCTCTCAACGGCCCCGGCGGCGTCCCCGCAATGGATCGCCTATCCCGAGGCGGCTGTGGCGCAGTTGCGGACGGCAGCGCGGAGCGCGGGGGTAACGGAGCTCGATGACTATTCGACCTCCGACGGGCAACGCCGCCGGATCCTTTTACTGACTGACTACCTGAGCTCGAGTGAGCTGCACGCGCTGCACAACTCCGTCACGGCTATCGCGCACGAGGTGTTGCCAAAGGATGCGCGCGCTTCGCTCCAAGGAACAACGGTGCTCTGGTCCAACATGGACGGCGAGATTGGTCACACCCAGGTGCGGTCGATCCTGATGCTAGCGGCCGTGTTCGTCCTACTGCTGCCCATCCTTTTCGGCTCGGTTGGGCTTGGACTGCTCGGCGTCGTGATCAACGGGCTGCCGCTCGCGATGACTTTCGGGCTGATGGGTCTTCTAGGGAGCCGGCTCAATCTGGCGACCGCGCTCATCGGCGGGGTGGCAATCGGCTCGACGGTCGACTCGACGCTGTTCTTCATCAACCGCTTTCAGACCGAGCTCGCCCTAGGCCGGACGTGGGACGAAGCCATCGAGGCTGCGGTTCGGGGCGTCGGCGACGGCATTCTAATCACGACCGGAATTCTCGCCGGCGGTTTTCTATGTATGACAGTTTCGAGCTTTAAGCCGACCGCAGACTTCGGCATCTTCACGTGTTTCACGATCGTGACAGGGGCTTTCCTGGACATCATCATCGACCCGATACTGCTCGGGTTCATGGCCCCACGCGGCCGCCAAAACGCCGAGCCCACGGCGGGCTCCGTCCGAGCCCGGCAGCAGCGTTCGGCCACCTTCACGGTGCCTCAGTTGCTGCGTGGGCGCGACACCCATCGTTAGGCTGTTGCTCCAGAGCGTTTTTGCTATCGACGTTTGGCGACGCTCGCGGAACTTGAGCCAGGATGCCGGATATGCGCTACGAGGCGGCTCGTTCGAGGCCGATCTTGTCGTTGACGGCATTTCGGAGCCGCTGCTGACCGAGGTATCGCTCCGTCGTCTGGATGCTGACATGACCGAGCAGAAACTGGATTTGCTCAAGTTCCCCGCATGCTTCGTGACACGGACGGGCGGATGCAAAATCTTATGGTGCTGAAGGAAATGCCGAAGACCAACCCGAGCGGAGGCCTGGATGGGCATTCCGGCAACCGCCATTTCACATTGAGCGCAAACGGAGTCGTCGTTGAATGAGTGGGGCGACGCTCCAGCGGCCGGCGGCGCGCTCAGTTGCCTCTACCCTTACGATCGCCCTGGAGTAAGGCCTCGGACTTAAGCTCGAAAAGGTATACAAGATTTCGACGTACTAGTAGTTGACTATGTGAAAAGGTGCCAACTGGAATTCAGGGAAAGTCTCGTCTGTACGTCGTACGCTCCACAAAGAGTTGTTTTGCCACGCGCAGCACGTTCAAGACTCCCGCATGTGCTAGTGGCCCATACCCTTTTGGATGTCGTAAAAAATTAGAATGGCGTCGGCAAATGCACTGATTGCCAAGAGAGCAATGCTGGCTGTGGCAAGGAGCGAAGCGGTGCGCACAGCGATCCTCTTCACGTGCGGCCCGCCGGAACTCAAACGCCTGCGGAAGGACAAGCGCCAATTTGGAGATTTCCAACACCGCAGTCTCCAGAAGCCCAGGTGGAGAAGGCCGATTGTGACCATAGTCCCAATGACTAACTGCACTGCAAGCGTCGGAAAGAAGGAAAGAGTCGCCTTAGGCAGAGGCTTCTGGGCCAGAGTATCCGAGATCGTCATCGAAACGATTTTCTAAGGTTAGCTTTTGTTTGCCATGGCGCATCGTGGGGATTATGATTCCGTATTCATAAAGATAAGTTCCTCAGCGTCATCGGGCGACCCTGAAACTGGCTTCAGAATTGCAAAGTCAGTCGCGAAGCGGTGCGGTTGCTGCTCCCTCCTTCAGAGCCAATGTGCTCATGACGTAGTTTCCGACAATGGCAAATAACGGTCGCTCAATAACTCGACTCGTGCCCGGGCGCACCGCAAATTACCTGGAGTAACCCAAGGCATCCCCCGAGCGCCTCTTTCAGGAGAGTTTCGCGGCTATGCGGGCAGTGTTTTTCGTTCTATTGCTATTGACGGCGGGCGTGGCTCGCGGTGCTTCCGGCAGCGTTACGTTCGACCGCGACGTGCTCCCCATCTTGCAACGAAGATGCCAGGTGTGTCATCGTCCGGGCGAGGCGGGAGGACGTTTCTCACTATCAGACGACGCGTCCGTGGGCGCGGGCAATCAAGACGGCGGTCCTGACGCGTAAGATGCCTCCCTGGTTCGCCAATCCGGAATATGGACACTTCCTCAACGACCGGCGCCTGACGGACGGGGAGATTCAAACATTGGTTCGTGGGCCGATGCGGATGTGCCGGAGGGAAATCCGAAAGAAAACCGGCGCGTGTGAAATGGACCAGCGGCTGGAATCTGGACGCGGACGTGGTATTGGAGACGCCCAGGTTACACGGTGCCAGCGAGAGGGTGCTGGATTACGTGTACATTGTCATTCCCACCAACTTCAAAATGACACCTGGATCACGGCCGGAGAGAATCGCCCTAGCGACCGCTCCGTGGTGCATCACGTCAGCGCGTTTTGGCGGCCGCCTGGGTCGAATTGGTTGAAGTCCGCCAAGGCAGGCGTGCCGTATGAGGCTTCTAAACTCGAGATGGGCGCAGGGGAAGCAGGGCTCGTTGGAAATGGACCGGCGCCACGACGGCTGGAGGACGGCGCGGAGTTTCTGATCGGATATTCGCCGGGCATGCCGCCGCAGGATTTCAGCAGGATCACGCGGCCAAGGTGATTCCGGCGCAATCCGATTTGGTGCTGGAGATGCATTTCACGCCGAACGGGAAGGCGGCGGTTGAAGAACGCATTCAAGTCGGTTCGTGTTGGCCAAGATCGAGCCCACCCGGAGGTTCGTAACCATTCCTAACTGGTCCTGGAAGGTTGCCATTCCTGCAGGGGACGCGAACCACGAAGGCCACGCGTCCATGACCTTCAACCGACCGTGGACCTCGTGTTCCTGCAGCCGCACATGCATTTGCGCGGGAAAGACATGTCGGTGAGACTGGTGTATCCGGATGGAGAATCGCAGATCGTGCTGATGTGCCGCACTACGAATTCGACTGGCAGATCGTTTATTACGAGGCTAAACCGTTGCACATTCCTATGGGCACACGCATGGAGATTACCGCCCACTGGGATAATTCGGCCAACAATCCGTTCAATCCCGACCCGGCGGCGGACGTTCACCTGGGTCCGCAAAACACCGATGAGATGCTGGTCTGCCACACCGGCTTCACGGTGGACCGGCGGGCGTCGCTCGTGAATTTGGTCACGATCGAGAGCGGCCTCAACTAGCGGGACGGGACGGCGCAAGGCGTCCGAACGACGGCCAGATTGCTCATCCGCCGAGCATTTCTGAACGCAGATGTAACAGCCTCGGCCTCTGTGGTTATTCGAAGACGAGGGTGAAGTTGAGAGCATTTACGCGTCTTCGATCACTCGAAATTTCCCGAAGAGTCTGTGCTAGCCTCGTAAATATCTCAACCGCGCTGTTGAGTTCCTTTTTCCCGTGTTTTGCGGCCACCCGGCCGCTACTCGCTCAGTGTGCGAGCCGCTTCCTTTCGGAAGCAAACGGATCACTCGCGCCCTCCGGGGTTATTGGTTGGCGTTCATAGGGCGTAGCTCAAGGAAAACTATTTATGAAAACATGGATTTCTATGGCGCATGAGAGGCGCCACATGAGTTTGAATCTCACCCGCAAAACACGTGCTTACCTTTTCGCCTCGCTTCTATTCTTCGGTCTCGCATGGATTGCTTACACGCAAGATCAAGCACAGAAATTGACGGTGCAGCAAATAAAAAAAGACCTTTACCTTCTTGCTGGCGACGGATCTGCAAAGGACGCCGGCAACGTCGCAGTTTATATTACGGGCGAGGGCGTCGTTCTTATTGACGATCGCTTTGAGTACGATCACGATAACGTCGTGAATGCTGTGAAGCAACTCACCTCGCAGCCCATTAGGTATGTTTTGAACACGCATCATCACGCCGATCACTCAGGTGGCAACGGAAGGATGTTTCCGATGGGCGTAAATATCATTTCGACGGCTCAAGCGCGCACGAACATCTTGGAGCATAAGCAACCGGGTGCGCCTCCCCTGACACCGGCCAATCTCGTGTTCACCGATGAAGAATCGATATTTTTGGGCGGCAAAGAGGTACGGGCGAAGTTTTTTGGGCGCGGCCATACCAACGGCGACGCCATAGTTTACTTTCCTGATCTAAAAGTGATCCACACCGGCGATTTGATGGCGAACGACGGTCCTTTAATCGATTACGCAGGCGGCGGAAGCATAGTGGAATGGACCAAGACGCTAGACAGGGCGATGAAAGAGTGGGAGTTCGATACTGTGATTCCCGGCCACGGCGATCTTACCAATAAGGCAGGGTTGCAAGCCTATCGCGATAAAGTTTTCACGATACGCCAGGAAGTGAGCGGTATGGTGAAGGGCGGCAAGAGCCAAGCCGAAGTGGCGAAATTCATGCAGACTAAGTATCAGTGGGCCCCCAAGAGCACGGCGCAGAGATGGAGCGTGCCCGGGTTTATGGCTGAATTAAAGTAGAGGGGCGTTCAACAGGTTTTTGGGGTCGTGCGAAGGTTCTCTGAGCGGCCCCTATCTCGGTTGCCGGTGTCCCTCACCAACTCGGGAATACCGGCCGGTTATTGTTTGCCGTGCTCTGGATTGCAGCAGGTCCTGAGCTCATCTTCGAGCGGGAAAAATGTCCCCGATGCGGCAAACAGCGAGTAGTGTTCCTTGAAGCCGGCGAAACACAATGGGCTTTCCTTGCAGCTTGTATCCGGGCATGCGCGCACCTGTTCGAGCTTCGGCCGCGCCGCCTCGGGCCGAGCGGCAATGTACCGTCAACCGATTTGGGAACGCCTTGTTTCATACCCGTCATTCTACGTTTTCCGCAGCCGCTGTTCGTCGCGATAGCTGTTGAGAAATCCGTATCGCGCCGGGATCGGCTCAGAGCGTGAAGGTTTTCTTTTGTTGAGACGGTGGAATTTATGAATAAGCAGTGTAGCATGGCTATTTGCGATAGTACTGCGCGGGCAGCGCCCGTAAACCTCGATCGAAGCGACCTTTGTTGGCATCGATGCGGCCGCCCCTAAACACTTCTGCGAGCCGAGGGAAGGATCCTGTTGCAAGTTGGGCGGAAGCAAGCTCGATATCGATCGCTGCGTCGGTGGCTGCTTCGCGCAACGCGTGAGCAAACACGAAGTCGTCGACCGTTGCAAGAAGCGTGATCTTCTGTTCTGCCGTCATCGACGTCCGAGAGAGTGCTTCGAGGCATTGTTCCATATGGCGCATCGCGTTAACCCCAGGCGGAGCCGACAACATCGCGACGAGCGCCCAGGGATGACGAATGAAGACCGCGTGTGTACGCTTGGCGACTTCCATAGTCGCACGCTGCCACGCTTTAGGAACCGACGGTAGAAGAGCTTCGCTCATGGCAGCAGACTCTTCGATCATTTGCGCGGTCCCCACGCAACAGAATTTGTCACGCTTGATGGACTTCGAATCTTGATACGTCCAGACGGCCATATTGCACACATCGGCTCAACGCGCTTCGATGAGTACGCAGGTGGGCCGACTCGACAGGTTCATGGCATGATGCCTCAGCGTCGATAGAGTGTTCGCTGGAACAGATTGATCGCGCGCGAGCCGCAACGTTTACAGATCCACATTGACGGTTTTGTCGTCTAACGGGCTTAATCTCAGTCCAGGACGGAAACTTTGAAGACACTTCCGCTAACATGAAGATGAAGGATCGGCACAGAAGAGAAATGACAGCACCGGATCTCCCCGATGGTCCATGTTGAATCTTCTGCTCCAAAATGCGAGCCGCGGGCGCTCGTTCCTTTCGACGTTCCGCCACCTGGGTGCACTCGGGCTTTTTTTTCTCACGATTCTTGATAGTTCTCCTGTCCCGACCTTCGGGGGCCCCGACATTCTTCTCGCCATTCTCGTGACTACGCGTCGCGATCCCTGGTACGAGTGCGTCGCCGTCGCCATGGTCGGATCGACCATAGGCGCGTATATTACCTTCCGACTCGCGCGCAAGGCCGGTGAGGCCTATCTGGAAAGTAAATTCGGACAGGCCAGAGTGGCCGGGTTTCTGGCGGTGTTTAAGAAATGGGGTACAGGGACTTTGGTTGCCTCCACCGCCATCCCCTTTCCGTTCCCGACAAGCCTGGTTTTTGCAGCGGCGGGCGCTTCGGAATTTCACCTCGGGAAATACCTCGCTGTCGTCATCGTAAGTCGCGGCGTTCGGTACGCAGTGATCGCCACTGTTGCAAACCTGTATGGGCGGCACTTCGTCCGCATGTTTCAGCATCCGACACAGTACTGGGGCTGGCTCTCGCTGTTTACCGCCGCCATTCTTTTTTTAATCGGGGCAGGAATACTTTTCAACAAGCGGCTGCTGACTGCGCCGGCACATTGAACGAAGTCGCGGGAAAGGTTTGTCGGGCAGCAAGCCCACAGGCCCACGAGGACGTGTGGACACTAGCTTCAGTCGAGGAAATGTTGGGGCCGGCAATGCGGCATCGCCCGCTACGCGGTCGCGGAGTCCAACCGGGCTATCCCTGAACAACCAATTCCATCCCTTCATTCAGTCCCTCGTACCTGCACTATGACAGGGTAATCTGCTGAGCAGCTTTGCAAAAATTTCACAATGTATTTACATTTTGTGACTCACCTGCAGGAGGAGATAACTATGAAGAACCTATTTAACGAGTCAAGGCGTTCGGCGAAGGCCTATGGCCTGACGAAATCTGGCACTCGTACGGTTTGCGCGTTATTCGTCAAAGTGGGATAGTTTTCGGATGCGCCTTGAAACGGGAGTTGGTCCGTATTTCGTTACTTTGGGGTCTGTGAGTAGACTCAGCCGACTCGCCCCTATGCACTGCCCGCAGGCACAAAACTCCGCACGCACGAGAATTCGAGATTGCATTTGCCGCATTCGAGCAGATTCGCGTGGCATTTCCAGAACTCGCGATGACTCTAGACCTTCATTATCCACAGGTGGAGTACATGCCAATAAACCCGCCCGTAAGCGTCGGGCTTTTGGAAAATGGCCCGCGAACGGGCCGTGAAATCCAAAGCTAGGCTAGGAAGCCGGCCGCAAAGCGCAGGGGCCAACCGATGAACGTCAGTTAATGGCGAAACAGTAGAAGAGGCCCGCGCCGCCGCTGCTTTCCAGCGCTGCCTGGCTGCATCCTTTTGTGGCGTTCGAGGAATTCCAGGATGAGCCATTGCCGATTCGATCGGAATGGCCGACCTGCGCGGAACCTGTTGAGCTGCTGGTCCAGTTGTTGCAAGTATGGTCGGCGTTATCCATGTAAGCGCGGCCGTCCCACTTCGATCCCGTGAGAATTTCGTGCTGAATCGGTGGCGTATCGCCGATGCCGTGAACGACCTGTCCATGCTCGTTGCGTGTGGACTGTTTGAATAGATTGCTGCCGCGCTGCGCCTGCACGAGCGTGTCTCCGTGAAGTTCGGCAAGGTCTGCCGAAATGATGGCGTTTTGCGGCGCCCCCAGTTGCGCGAACGACCAGTTGAACCAGGGCCCGGTGCCGATACGGTCACGCGCGTTGACGGCGGGCTGTCCGGGACGAGGCTGAGTGCTGAGATAGGCGTGCCAGGTGTGACCGCCCGCGTCGACAGCCGCCGCAAGCGCCTGGCAGTGCGCGTCGGCGCCCGCAAGTCCGCCAAGGTCTCCGCCTTTACCGAGACCGACGCTGGTGACGAAAAAGGTCATTCGAGCCGGCGTCGGCGTCGGGCTACCGGGGGGCGGCGTGACGCCCTGGGTATTCGGCGCGTTCTGTTGAGCCAGCATCAGGCAAGAGGCCAGCATCAAAGTACACAAAACGACAACGTGAGCATGTGGCTTGGTCATATGCTTTTCCGCCGTTCTAGTTAATCGCGAAGCAGTAATACAGGCCGATGCCGTGGGTTTTCGGCAAATCCGTCTGGGCACAGCCGCGGGTTCCATGAGCGGAGTTCCAGGAACCGCTGCCGCCGCCATTGCGGTCGGGAAAACCGATCTGGGCGTTAAGCCTGCCATCGGCAGCATTCAGGTTTCCGTTCGACGTTCCCGGGGCCGGGCTCTGGTTGCTGGTCCAGTTATCGCAGGTGTGATCGACACTATCGGTGAACGCGGTCCCGTCGGTCTGAGTACCGGTGAGCATTTCGTGACGAGTCGAAAACCGGGTGGTTTTGGCGTAATTCCAGTCGTTGTCGCGTAGATCGGAATAGTCATACAAACCCGGCACGACCTGGCCTTTTTCCGTCAACCCGGTGAGCTTATTCAGATTATTTCCCTGATGCGCCAGTTCCATCGTATCGCCGTGCAGGTGCGCGAGATCCCGAGCGATCATTTCGCCTTTGAAGTTGTACCAGGGACCTTTGCCGATGCGGTCGCGTGCGTTCATTGCCGGCTGGCCTGGCCGCTCCTGCGTGCTCAAGTAAGCGTGCCAGGTGCGATTTCCTACGCCTACGGCCGTTGCGAGCACTTGGCAATGTGCGTCAGCGCCGGCCAGTCCGCCGAGATTGCCGCCGTCGCCGATGGGTTCGCTCGTCACGAAAAAATTCATTGTCGGAGAAGGCTTCTCGCCCCGCGGATACTCCCCGGGCCTTTGGACCTGCGCCAGCAACCGGGAGGACGCCAGCGAAACAGTGCAAGACAACAGCAGAGCTGAAGTTTTAATTTTGGTCATGGATCACTCCAAATGCGAGCGCAGGATAACACAGAAGGCGGACGAGAAGTCGTCATCTCTGAGAAGTGACAAGTTAACCGTACCCGATAATTGCCATTAACGGAACTCAAACTCAAGCGGAGTTTCTGCGGCCCGCCCCGCCACCGCGGTAATCACCGCGCAAGGAGAACACATCATGACGTCGACGATTGAAGAAACCGGAACCGCCCGAGCCGCAGCCACTAGCGAGCAGCCCGAGGACACAGCTTGAGGTGCCCGTCGATCACTTCGCCATCCGACTTCGCAAGGATAGGTACTGCTAATCCGAACGCGCGAATGCTTTCACGAATTCGACTGACCGCCTTGCCGTTCTTACGCGGATTGCGATCGTAGGGCTTGAGCCGTCCGATCGGCCAGTTCTCGATGACCAACTGGGAGCCAAGAGCGGGCACGGCTTGGCCTGATTATAGCGCAGAAAACATCCGCAAAGTGCTGTAATAATGAGAGTTATCATTAGAGCTAACCGTTGCTAATACTTACTAACGGGCATTAGCGGGCTGAGGCGACGGTGGTTGCTGCGCAATTGATGTCAGTGGCGCATGTCCCTCGTACTCCACTCCTTTTGACTTCTCAGAGATCCTTTTTCCGCACCTTTCCGCACCCGGAGCACCAATCCGGGCATCATAACTACAGCCATGATCACAATGAGCAAAACGTTCGCAATCGGTAACGACCTTGAAGTAAATCGTCTGGGTTTCGGAGCTATGCGCCTGACAGGGACGGGAATTTGGGGCGAGCCAAAAGATCCCGAAGAAGCCCGGCACGTCCTGAAACGCGCCGTCGAGCTCGGTGTTAATTTTATCGACACTGCCGACAGCTATGGCCCCGACGTTAGCGAGCGCCTGATCGGTGAAACATTGTCACCGTTTCCGAAAGGCCTGGTCGTCGCAACCAAAGGCGGATTGACCCGCCAGGGCCCTGACCTCTGGAGTCCCGACGGGCGCCCTGATTACCTTGCGAAGGAAGTAGAAAAAAGCCTGCGCCTGCTCAAGACCGACGTCATCGATCTATGGCAATTGCACCGCATCGATCCGAAAGTCCCTGTTGAACAGTCCCTTGAGCCGATCGTCAAGCTAAAGCAGCAGGGCAAAATCCGCCACATCGGCCTCAGCGAAGTGAAGCCAAAGGACATCGATCGCGCCCGCAAAGTCGTCGAGATCGTCAGCGTGCAGAATCTATACAACGTCAGCGACCGCCAGCATGAGGATGTTCTCGAATACTGCGAAAGCCACAATATTGCCTTCATCCCCTGGTTCCCGGTCGCAGCCGGCATGCTCGCGCGACCCGGCGGCAAGCTGGACGAAATCGCGAAACGCCACGGCAGCACCGTCGCGCAACTTTCCATCGCGTGGCTGCTGCACCGCAGTCCCGTGATCCTTCCGATCCCCGGAACTTCCTCTGTGGCGCACCTGGGAGAAAATATGAAAGCCGCCCACCTCGCGCTCTCGGAAGCCGAAATGAAGGAAATCGAAAAGGCCGCGGCGATTCAGCATTAAAGAGTTCGTGAAACTAGGATGGCTATCGCATCGGTGGTGCCAGTGGTGCCAGCTAAGGATAGATCTCGATTTCAAAGACGAATACACCCTCTGGATAAGGTTGCTCAGCGCTACAACCCCGAAAGAGGTAAAGGCCGTGTGCGATGAATCGCCGTTCTGGCTCAATCCCACGCGCGGCGCAATCATGTTCTGTGATTTGCTCTCCGGCAACGCGGAAGAATTTTTAGCCGCCACGCAGGATCGTCGGTGGCCGAAATCGGATCGCCCTACCAATCAAGGAAGACGGATTCGATTCCTGGCGCGCTCGATGGCCGGGATCACGATGGGAATCAGCATTCGTACCGCCCAGGATCTGCTGGCAAAAACGGAATCTGAAAAACTCGAAATAGTTTACCGGCTCGTGGGCGTCTGTGGCCATCGGGAACGGGATCACAAAGAGAGAGGCCGTTGTAAGTACTGCAATTGCGCGGACTATCAGTATTCCGGCGGAAGGGAGTTAGCTTCGCCGGGAGGTTCCCCGGACGAAACATCTGCTGGGTGATGCTACGGCTTGGCGCTCGTTCGGAATACAGAAGACTGCCCGAGGCGGTTTTTGCACGGCTTCACTACGTTTCTCCTCGCCACTGCTCGGCAAAAACGCGAATCCGTTGAAATTCACGGCGGGCCAACTGACGCGGATGCCGCTGTGACCTGCACGGAGGCGATCGCCCGAGCATTGGTGTGGTCAGTAAAGGTACAGTCCGCGGCGTCGCAGTGTAAAGTGTGAACGTGTAGACCGCGCCATTCGCCTCGATCCACGGCGCCGGGCAATCCATACCTCCGCAAGATTGTTCGTTTGCGAAATCTGTTTCGGGGCCATCGCCAACCCTCACCCAAACCTGGGCATTGGAAATGCCGCTGGTGGACCAGGTGAGATAGGTTGTGCAACGGATACCCGACAGCACACAAGGGTTCGGGGAGCCCGAAATGGACCCGACGGCTCCGTAGATTTCCGCGGAGTTGATAAATTCAAGACTGATGCCGTCCGTCGAATCCGCGCCGCCAATGATGGCGACGCTTCCGTTTGAGAGGGAGGTCGCGGTATGAAGGACACGCGGGAAGTGCGGATTTGCCGCGGATGTGAATACGCGCTTTACGGGATCATAAATCTCCGCACGAATCTCTGCGATTCCGGCAGCGTTATAACCGCCTGTAATGAGCACAGTGCCGTCTCTCAGTAGAGTGGCGGTGTGCCACAAACGTGGCTCGAGCATACCGCCGGTGGGTTCAAAGGACGCGGTTGCGGGATCGTAAAGCTCAGGAGTCTCTCGGTCTCCGGTTATCAAGACATGGCCATCGAGCAAAAGCGTCGCCACCGACCCGAATCGTTGGACGCTCATGCTGCCCGTTAGCGCGAACACTCCGGTGGCTGGATCATACAGTTCCGCGGATGCTAAGGTGTCCAGACGTTGCGTGTTGAAGCCGCCAGTGATGAGCACTTTGCCGCTCGGCAAAAGAGTGGCCGTATGGCCATAACGAGCGTCCTTTAAACTACCGGTCAGCGAGAAGGTTCCGGTCACGGGGTCATAGATCTCGGCGTCCGACAGCGATACCCAGTTCAAAGCCTGCGAGCGAACGCCGCCCACCATTAAGACCCGGCCGTCTTGCAATAGAGTGGCGGTGTGGCTTTCCCGCGCGACAACCAAACTCCCGGTTGGCTGAAATTGCCCGGTGACCGGATCGTAGAGTTCCGATTCTGCCGTTGTGGTAGAAAGATCTCCACCCGCGAGCAGAACTTTTCCTGATGGCAGCAGCGTGCCGGTGTGGGATTGGCGGGCGAACGTACCGGCAGGCGTGAAACTTCCGCTCACTGGATCAAAGAGTTCGGCGCTGGGTACGTTCCAATAGCCGTCAAGCCAATCCGGTCCCTGGCCGCCTCCGGCAACCAGGACCCGGCCATCCTTCAACAAAGTCGCGGTGTGAACCACACGGGCGTCGTGAAGACTGCCGGACACACTAAAACCGGGAGTTGAAGCGGGAGCCTGGGCCAGTGCGGAGACTGCGAAACTAGCAATGGCGAGCATAGTGATCGGCAATATCGGGTAACGTGTCATATTTCCCTTTTCAACTCCCGTGAGTGTCGTCTCAAAAAGAGTTAGCTCTTAATCCGCCGTAATGCGGTTTCCCGTAATTGTGCCCGCGCCGACGCTCGCGATATGGGCGCCGGGCGTGGCGGGGAATGCGCTGGAATAGGGTGCGTAAATATCAGCGGTAAACGATCCAGTGAAATGATTTCCCGTCCGATCCACATTGATCTCTTCCCGGAGGATCACGATAACGGAAGGAGTCGTGCTACCGACAGGCTGCATGCTATAGTCCAGCGCAATGTGCTTGAGTCTATACGTAGAAGGTCCGCTCTTGGTCCAAGCACCCATGCAAAAGTTCCCGTACGCGGGACTGTGAACACCGGAATTCATGATTTCCGTTCCGTCGCTATGCCACGCTGCGTAGGAGTCATCGAACAGCCCACCGCCGAAATTTGCGTTCTGTGTGAAGACCACATGCCAAAGCCCCACAACGTCGGCGCCCGCAGGAGCGTCCACTAGAACGAACCGTGCCGGCCGGTAGGCAGCTTGCACCAGGTAGGAATGCTGATTCGGCCCGAGCTCCGCAGCCGGTCGTGGCGGGAGGTTAGCACAACCCGCGCTAGCGCCCGGAGCAAGAACCGCGGCGATGATTGCGATTCCCAGACTTGCGGGAACCATTCTAAGCATTGTTTTCATTGGTATTCTCCTTATTGCTGTTGGAGGCGGCCAATCTAACGACGGCAACCTTCATACGTGCCAATAGGCGCAATCCGGCGGAAGAAACTGGCAACCCGGTAGAAGATTAGAGAAAAAACGTAGCCGCGAAGTCAGTCCTTGCGGTTTAGTTCGGTTGACAGCCAAGCCTTGGCGAGCTTCCAATCGCGCATTACGGTGTCGCAAGACACTTTGATCACCTCGGCGGTTTCTTCAACGCTCAACCCTCCGAAGAAACGTAATTCGACGATTTGAGCCTTGCGCGGATCCACTTTAGCCAAAGTGTTTAGAGCATCATCGAGAGCAATCAGCTCGCGAGCACGCCCGTAGGAGACATCCAAGCCTGCGTCCAGGTTTACAATCTCCTGCTTTCCGCCGCGCTTCGCCGCCGAACGCCTGCGGGCGCGATCTAGCAGGATCCTTCGCATTAGGGTGGCGGATACAGCCAAAAAGTGCGCCCGATGCTGCCAATCTACTTGTTTCACATCGATCAGGCGTAGATACACTTCATGAACCAGGTCTACGCTCTGCAGCGTACAGCCTGGGCGCTCGTTTTGCAGGAAGTGCGCAGCCATCCGGCGCAATTCCTGATAAACGCGCGGGGTTAACTGTTTCAAGGCCTCGGGGTCACCGCCGGCCCAGTCGCGCAGAAGCCGCGTGGTATCCGTGATGGGTGGATCAGCCATTTCTCCTGTTGTCGGAAAGTATAAACCACCTTGCGGAAAAGTGCTTCGGATATGCCAGTTTTTGCCGCCGGTCCGCGCCTTATGAATTGGAATCCAGAAGCGCAATAATAGAGGAACTCTATAAAACGGGAATGACACCGGAGCGTTGGAAACAGATCGAGGAGTTGTACCACTCCGCAGCGGACTCAGGCGAGGAGGCACGGACCGCGTTATTCGCGCAGGCTAGCCCCGACGTTCGCGATACGGTCATCGAAATGCTCGCCCAGCAGTCCGCCGAAAACATCTTGGACCGCCCCGCCTGGGAAGGCGCGGCGGATTTTGTGGATCTGGCCGCACCTCCACTCGCGCCCGATACACAGTTGGGTCCCTATAGAATCGAAGGGCTACTCGGCCAAGGCGGTATGGGCGCAGTGTATCGTGCTTTCGACTCCAGGCTCGGCAGGAAAGTTGCGATCAAAATCCTGCCGCCGGCAGTAGCGGCAGACCCCGAGCGATTGAGTCGATTTGAGCAGGAGGCCTGGGCAGCGGGCACGCTAGACCATCCCAACGTCCTCACTATCTACGATGTAGGCACGCACGATGATACCTCTTATCTGGTTTCCGAACTCCTGGAGGGCGAAACCTTACGTGACCGGCTACGTGGCGGAGCATTGCCGCGGCACAAAGCGCTCGAATACGCCCGGCTGATAGCCGCCGGCCTCACGGCGGCACACGAGAGAGGAATCACCCATCGCGACTTGAAGCCGGAGAATCTATTCATTACGCGGGACGGCCGGCTGAAGATTCTCGACTTCGGCTTAGCTAAATTCGCTGGGACTACATCCAACCTCGACGAGACTCTATCAGCGCCAATCAAAATGGATGCGCAGTCCTTCGGCAGCCAGTCCGGGATGATCATGGGCACGGTTGGTTATATGTCTCCGGAGCAGGTGCAGGCAGAGTCTGTAGACAGCCGGTCCGATCTATTCAATCTCGGTGCCATTCTCTATGAAATGCTCACGGGTCGACGAGCTTTCCAGGGCAATACTCCAATCGAGACCCTGCAGGCGATCCTGAAGGAAGGGCCGCCACTCTCCGACGACGATCCTAAATTAGCGGGCGGGTTGGCGCGCTTCTTGCGCCATTGTCTGGAAAAAGATCCGCGGGAGCGCTTCCAATCCGCTAAGGATCTGTCCTTCGACCTCGAGGCCCTTGCGCTACCTTCGAGCGCGCCCGTTCCCTCCGGCGCGAAGTGGAAGTCTAAGACTGCCGCCGCCGCTATTTCCGTACTCGTATTGATTCTTTTTTTCGCGGGGCGCCAGTTCTTGTTCGTACAGGCGCCGCCGCCTAGTTTTCGTCAGATTACGTTTCGACCGGGCCTCGTCACTAGCGGTAGGTTCACTCGCGACGGCCAGACCGTTGTCTACAGTGCCGGTTGGGAGGGAAGGCCTGTAGAGAGTTTCACGACACGCATCGACGCTCCGGAATCGCGGCCGCTTGCATTGCCGTCCGCCACCGGCATCCTGGGAGTTTCCTCTGCCGGAGAGCTCCTGCTAACGCTCGGATGTCAACTGAACTGGGGGGAATGCAGGGGCACCATCGCCCGGATGCCTCTTGAGGGCAACGCGCCAAGAGAGATCGTTGACGATGCCGACTATGCAGATTGGAACCCCAAAGGCACGAACTTCCTCATCGTGCGAGGGCTCGAGGGAAGATACCGATTGGAGTACCCCATCGGTAATGTGCTCTATGAGACCGCAGGTTGGATCACCCATCCGCGATTTTCACCTAAAGGCGACCGGATTGCTTTTTTGAATCACCCCACGCTCGGCAGCAATGATGGCTCTGTCGAAATGGTTGACCTGAGCGGCCACAAAACCACTCTAGCGGCAGGCATGAAGGCCGTCAAGGGTCTTGCCTGGTCCTTGTCAAGCGACGAAGTTTGGTTTTCAGGAAGTTCTAAAAGAAATGGCGTGCTTTACGCCGTAACTCTCACAGGGCAGCGGAGAGTCGTTCTTGAAATGCCAGGCGGGGTGGAAATTCAAGACATTGCGCGAGACGGTCGTGTTCTGCTCCTTCAGCAGAACGCCAGAAGCAATATAATCTACCGGGCCCCGGGCGCATTGAATGACCGAGGGTTCTCCTGGTTTGACTGGTCGACAGCGGCGGATCTCTCCTCCACCGGTGGCACCTTGCTCTTCTACGAGTGGGGAGAGGGCACCGGAGGCATCCCCACCGTTTATTTGCGGGACACGGGGGGCGGTGATGCTGTCGGCCTCGGGGAAGGAAAACCGTTAGCGCTGGCCCCGGATGGGAAGTGGGTATTAGCGTTAAGGGGAGGGCCGCCGCCGCAACTTACTCTTCTGCCTACCGGCGCGGGCGAGCCGAAGCTACTGCCGCGTTCCGGCATCCAAGAATACTATTCTGGCGCATGGTTTCCGGGAGGAAAGGAAATTCTGTTCGCCGGGGAAGCTTCGGATCACATTCCCCGATCCTTTATTCAGGATGTAGATGGAGGGGAAGCTCGACCCGTAACCGCTGCGGGCGTGCGGGCTACCTTGATTTCCCCCGATGGAACGCGGTTGGCCGCGTATGGTCCGGAGGGCGACTATTACCTGGCCCCGATCGACGGCGGCGAACTCCAGAGAATTCGCGGGGCAGAACGCGGGGACGAGTTAATCCAATGGAGCGCGGATGGCCGCTTTCTTTATGTGAAAGGACCAAACGAATCCTTCGTGGAACTATTCCGAATCGACCTTATGAACGGAAAGCGTGAGCCGTGGAAGAAACTAGAGGTACCCGATAAGGTGGGCTTTGTCGGGATCCAAAATGGACCAGGAGCAATCCGCATCACTCCAGACGGGAAATCCTATGTTTATACGTCTTGGCGGGGACTTGGTGTTCTTTACACAGCAGAGGGATTGAAGTAATCTATTGTTGACTTGGATTTGGTGTTGAAGGGGAGTCATGAATCGCATTTTTGCTGGTTTTGCGGTCACTGGATGCCTTTTTCTAATTCCGCCGGTCGTCAAGGGATGCGGAGATACTCTCGTCTCCTTGCTCTCGAGTGTTCGTTACCAACGCGCTTACATGGCCTCGCGCCATGCCTCCATAGTTGTCTTTTCGAACCAGCGCCCAACCGGACCTGTTCTTACTAGCCCAAATCTGCGCGCGACGCTGAAAGAAGTTGGGCATTCGGTCGTCATCGTGCAGGACTCGGCTCAGCTCGATTTTGTTCTCAAGGCGGGCAACGTGGATTTGGTGCTGGCCGACGTAGCGGATGCAGGGGACCTCTCGCGGGAACTGAAATCGGCGCCTAACAAGCCCGTGATCGTTCCGGTGCTCTACAAGCCTTCTAAGAGCGAGTGGGCGGTGGCGCAAAAGCAGTTCTCCTTCCCCTTAAAGTCTTCTGCCGACCAGATCCAGTTTCTGAAAATGATCGAAATGGCGATGAAGGCGAGGGCGAAACCCTGACGAGCCCTGATTCCATTCAGGGCGCGAGGTCCCGTGCGATCATTATCGTCTTCTGCTTCTTCGTAATTCCATATTCGCTTCCGGGGCAAGCTTGGTTGTTCCCGAAAGGCGAGGGAACGGTTACCCTCAGTTATCAAGATACATACGTGCTCGACCACGTAGATTACAAAGGCCAGCCGTGGGCCTTGTTCGGCGCCATAAACGCACAATCCATAACTGTCGACACGGATTACTCTCTCACCGACAAGCTCGCTGTACGGATATCGTTGCCGTATGTTTTTGGGAAATATGACGGCCTGTCCCAGTTTGCCCACAGTTTTCCGGTGGACGACGGAAAATACCATTCGACCTTTCAGAACTTCACGGCCGATCTCAGGTATAACGTCAGTCAGAGGCCGGTGGTGCTCACGCCTTTCGTCAGACTGGTAGTGCCTAGTCACGACTATCAGTATTTCGCACACGCCGCGGTGGGACGGGATGTCCGCGAATATCACATCGGAATCAACGTAGGACGCCGCTTGGACCCAATCTTGCCGAAGGCCTTTATACAGGCTCAGTATTCCTACGCCTTCGTTGAACGTGTTCTGAATATTTCCCCGAATCGCAGCAATGTAGACGCGCAGTTGGGATACTTCCTGACCCCACGCCTGTCTCTTCTGGCGTCGACGCAGTATTACTACACGTATGACGGCTTAGAAGCTCACTTCGAGCTACCTCCACCGAGCGGTCTTACCGAAGAACAATGGTTTCACCACGACCAGCTTGGAAAAGCCAGTTTGCTCGACGTTACGGGTGGTGTGTCCTTTGCGATGAACCGAAAGATGGAAATGTTCGCCTCCTTCGGACGGTCGCTCTTCGGTACGAATGGCCACTTGCACGCTTCCGTGGTAACCATCGGGGTGAGCCGGACATTTGGCACACACAGGGAGGAGAGCGCCGCTTTGGCCAATGGCATGCCTCCGCCGAACCAGGCGATCGTTTGCACCTGCGCCAGGGGCAACTAGTATTTTGCATGAGTACCATGCGCATGCTGCCGGCGTTTTTCGCAGGCGTCTTCTTGGTTTTTGGCGCCGGCCAAGCTCCCAGAGCTCAGCTTAGTCTTAGGTCTATCGATGGACAGCATGTCCGGCTCAGCGACTACCGGGGCAAGGTAGTGGTTTTGAATTTCTGGGCTACCTGGTGCGTTCCTTGCGCTGCTGAAATACCCATGCTTGTGCAGGCCGAAAAATATTACAACCCCAAGGGAGTGGTCTTCATCGCTGCCTCGGTAGACGATAGAAAGAGCAAGAAAAGCGTCCCGAATTTCGTAAATAAATATCATGTGAGTTTTCCCGTATGGATGGACGCGACCACTCGCGATCTCTTGAAGTTGGGGATGGGAGCGGCGGTTCCAGCAACCGCATTCCTGGACCAGGAAGGTCGCATTGTCGCGCGTGTTGAAGGGCAAATGCGCGAAGGAGACTTGAGAGAACGTCTGGACTGGATGCTTGGCGATCGGATTAGGCCCGCACCTCCCGCGGCACTGCGGCGGCCGTAGGCATGATCAAGATCAGAGGTGCGCGAATTTTGCGAAGGTGCGTCGGAGATCGTGCGGGGCTAGCTGCCGGACGCGGCGAGAGGACCTTCGCTGGTGTTACCGCGTCCTCGTTTTTGCTCGGGGTTCGTCCTACGAAGGCAGATTCCGCGCTCGCAACTCGAATCAATGCTGCCGTGGCCCCCCTCGCTATGGCTTATGGAGTTCGAATCGATCACGTTCCGAGGCCGGGCGGGACCCGTCTAATCCATTCTGCGACGATGCAAATTGCGGCAAGCCAGATTTTGGAATTGGAACAAAATGGAACAAAACGACGGGAGGGCAGTTGTAACTTATTGAAATTGTGGTGGCCAGGGACGGACTTGGTCCCCCTACCGCCGTTGACGGCGCGCAAGTTACTGTTTCTTCGTCGCGCCAGATCTGCTAGAACGGCCAGACCTGCAAGTTTCTGGCACACAATTGGCACACTTTGGATTAGCTGCGAGCACCTGGCGTTGCAGGCCGCTCGGCAATGGAAGTTTGCACCGGAAAGTTCAAATGAATGGATCCTCCGATTCCAGTTCGTTCGAGATCCCAACAATTCAGTTTCAGTGCAAGCCACACCGTCCAAATGAATATCGACCTACGGCCGTGGATTTGAGTTGGCATATTTTCGGCTCGATGTGCAACATTATCGGAACCCAATGTATACTGCTCCCGCACTACCTGTCAGGCCGATTGCGGTAGGCGAGGGAGAATCCAGCCGGCACCAGAAACACACTAAAGAGTACCGACGTTAGCAAGCCTCCGATCAGGGCACGAGCTAAAGGTGCGTAGGATTCACTACCCTCGCCGAGTTTCATCGCCATCGGCATCAGCCCGATGATCGTGGCAAGCGATGTCATCAGGATAGGACGCAAGCGTACGCGGCAGGATTCAATGATGGCTTCACTCACTCCGCGGCCTTCCATTTTCAAGTGGTGAGCGAATTCGACAATTAGGATGCTATTGGACATCGAGATTCCTGCCAGCATCACCACCCCCATCAGCGACATGACGTTCAGGGTTGTCCCCGTGAGCACAAGCGCAATCAACACACCTGAGATAGCGGGCGGCAGCGCGAGGAGAATGAGGAACGGATCCATGAAGGATCTGAACTGAGCAACCAAAATCAAGTACAGCAGCGCCACAGAGAGCGTGAGGCCGAGTGCAAAGCTTCTGAATGACGCGTTCATGGCCTCCGCACTTCCCCTGACGACCACATTTACATTGCCGGGAACCTCCTCGTGCGCGATCACGTTGCGGACGTAGTCGGCTGCGGCGCCGAGATTTTCGCTGGCGGGGCGCGCATAAATGTCCAGCTTGCGACGGATTTGGTAGTGGTCCACTTCGGTAGGCGCCTTGATACGTTCTATGTTAGCGATCATGTCCAGGCGCGTCGGCTGCGAGACGCCATCGGCGTGCAGCGGAATGGATCTCAAATCCTGGATCGATCGAATCTGGGCCTCCGGGTATTGGACGGTTAAGAAATAGTTGTTTCCGTTGCGCGGGTCGATCCACAAATTTGGAGCGATCATCTGGTTGGACGTCAAAGAGGTGATCACGTTGCTGAGCACTTCGCGCTCGGTAAGGCCGAGTTTGGCGGCATGGAGGCGGTCGACGTCCACCCGCAAGGATGGATAGTCAAGATCTTGCGGCATGAAGACGTCGGCAATCACTGGTGACTCTTGCAATTTCCCTGCGATATCCCGTGCAACGCGGTTATCTGTTTCGAGGTTTGCACCAACCACCTGCACATCGATCGGAACGGGCGCGCCCATACTCACGACGGCGTCCACTAGGCTGCCCGTCGAAAAGAAGGGCATAAGCTCTGGCATCTCTCCCGCCATGCGTTTCTTTATCTGGCGAATGTACTCATAGCTGCCGACACGATGTACTGGCCGCAATCCTACCTGAATAAAACCGGTGTGCATGGCGGCGTTGGATGTGTATACAGCCGAAAAGCCGTTGTCGACACCAATGTTATCGACGATTGCGCCGAGATCTTCCGGGCGGACGATGTCCTTGATCAGACGCTCAAGATTGAGGGCTTCTCTCTCGGTCACGGTAAGTTTAGTTCCCGAGGGCGCCTTAAACGTGATCACAAACTGGCCGGCGTCGGTCTGGGGAAAATAGGAAAAGCCGAGTTGCGTGTACAGCAGGAGACTCGCCGCAAACCCCAGGAAAAACACTACCAATACGGTGGCGGGGATGCGAAGGACTTGTTTGACCAGAACTTCGTATGCTCCCAACATGCGATGGAAAGCGGTGTTGAAGGCTGCGTTGAAGCGCGCTCCCCAGCCGGGCTGTTTGCCTTGCAGCGTGCGGGCTTCGGCGGCGTCAACCTCGCCTAGGTGTTCCGGATTTTGCAGCTTCAGAAAGTGTGCGCAGAACAGGGGCACCACTGTCATGGCAACGATATAAGAAGCGAAAAGAGAAATCACCACAGCCAACGCCATTGCAGAAAAAAGAAATTTACTGACGCCGGCCAGCAGCGTTACGGGGAAGAACACCACCGCCGTCGTGAGTGTCGATGCGAGCACGGGTAGAGCGACTTCTTTGCCTCCGGTTTCGGCGGCGACGGGCGGAGGCTGTCCCATTTCAAGATGGCGATAGATGTTTTCAAGAACCACCACGGAATTGTCGATCAGGCGGGATAACGCCAGAGCGAGCCCTCCCAGCACCATACTGTTGATGGACGACCCTCCCAACTGCAGGACAAAGAACGTCGCGCACACCGATAGCGGAATCGAGAAGAACACGGCCACCGTGGCGCGCAGGCTGCCCAGGAATATCAGAATCATCAGGCAGGTGAGAAACAGCCCGATGCCTCCTTCGTTCAGCAGAGTTTCGATGGCGGTACGTACGAAGCGCGACTGATCGAATACCACGTCGGTCTTCATGGCCGGTGGAACATCCACCAGATGTGTGACGGTCTTGCGGACACCGTCGACCACCGCGATCGTATTCGAATCGCCGCCCTGCTTCATCACCGGGAGATACACTGAACGCTGTCCGTTCACGTGTACGACGTTGTACTGCAACGCGTGAGCATCGGTGAGCTTCCCGATATCCGACATCAACACCGGGTTCTCGCCGTTCATCTTGACGGGATACTGATTTGCGCTCTTGAGATTGAACTGCGCGTTCGAGTAGATGTTGTAATCCAGATTTCCGATCTGCACATCGCCGGCCGGCAGAATCACGTTGGCTTGACTCAGCGATCTCACCACATCCATGGGGCTGATCTGCCGGGCCTCCAGCTTCAGCGGGTCCACATAAAATTGGATTTGACGCCACGGCCCCCCGAATGGCTGGGGAATGGACGCCCCAGGCACGCTCGCCAATTGATTCCGAACGAAATTCTGCGCGATGTCTTTCAGGTTGCCGTCGGTCATACCGTCGCCATTCATGGTGACCAGGCACACGGGGAGACTGGACGCGTCGGACTTCAGCACCACTGGCGGTAATGTGCCGGGCGGCAAGTCCTTCATGTCGGAGACGGCCAGGTTGGCGATGGTGGCGGCGTCGATATCCGCATTAGTGTTGGATTGAAAGTAGACGCGAATAATGCTCACACCATTTAACGACCGCGACTCGATATGGTCAATTCCGCTGGCGAAAGTAAAGAATCGTTCTAGGTGATACGTAATGTCGCCCTCGATTTGCTCGGGAGGCATTCCGGCGTAAAACGTCGCGACGACAACCACCGGAATATTCATCGACGGGAACATGTCAACTGGCATTTGCACCACGCTGACTCCGCCGAGGATGGCGATGATCAGACATGTGACGATAATGAGATAGGGCGTGCGAATGGCGAATCGGGACATTGGATACTCCCTAAGATTTCGGCGCTGAATCGGCAGCCAGAGTGATGACCTTGGGTTGAACTTTGCCCCCGGCTTTCAGTCCAGCCCGCGAGCCGACGACCACGTCATCGCCTTCGCGCAGCTCTCCAGCCCGAACTTCGATCCGTTGCGCATTCTCGATTCCTAGGCGGACTGGCACAATTTGGATCGCGCCGGAAGGCTGGACGACGTAAACGCTAGCGGAAGCTCCAGAGCCCTCGACCGCCTCCATCGGGACTGAAAGCACGTTCTTTCGTTGTTCGGTGGTGAGGTCCACTTCGGCGTACATACCGGGCACCAGCAGCAAAGTGGGGTTAGGAACGTCGACTTCCGTCTTCATGGTTCGAGTGGACTGGTCGACTCTATCCTCGAAGCGAGCGACGCGACCGGGGAACGATCGATTCAGTGCGGACACTTTAACGTTCACCGTTTCCCCCAGATGGATCTGCGTCACCGCGGATTCAGGCACCGGCAGCGCCAGCCGGAGGAGGCCGTTCTCCGACAGACGGATCACCGGCATCGCCTGCGTCTGCGAAGCGGTGCCAGCTTGAATCAACGATCCGATGTTGGCATAGCGTTTGGTCACCACTCCGGCGAAGGGCGCGGTAATAACGGCGTACTTATAGACGGTTGTGAAACGCGCTTGCTCGGCCTGGGCGACGCGGATACGCTGCTCGCAGGCGATGATGTGCGACTTGGCGCCGGAGACCTGCGCCTCGGCTACAAGATCGCGAGAGTGCACTTCGTCTACCTCTTGCTGCGGGACGAGTCCAGGCTCGCGTTTCGAAACGTCTTGGATCCGCGTGTACGACAAATGGGCGATCTGATGAGCGGATTCGACGCGTTGCAATTCGTCGCGCGCGGTGGCCAGTTCGGCGTTGGCTTCCTCAATGGCGGCGGCGGCGCGGGTTAGGTCGTCCTGCATCTCAGGGATTTCAAGGGTGGCGAGGAGTTGCCCTTCGTGAACGCGATCGCCAATATCCACTTTCATCTCGCGTATGAATCCGGAAACCTTCGCCATGACATCGATTTCCTGGAATGGCTCGAATTCCGCGGTCAGAATCAAGTCACTGGTCAGATTGGCGCGCGCGGCCTTGACCACGGCCACCGTCTGCACGACCGGCGAGGCTGGCGAAGTTTCCGCGCCGCCGCCGCGGGCGCAAGACACGATGGTTAGCGCACCAGCAATTGCGGTCAGGAACAGAAGGCCGTGTGAATAATTTCGTGTCGAGTGGCTCACCGTAAGACTCCCATCGCATAATTCAGCGTTGCCCGCCGGCTGAGGTACTCATATTTGGCGGAGGCAGCCGCAATTTCCGCCGAGGTTTGGTTCAACTGCGCCTGGTTCAATTCGACGATGCTGCCGAGCGCATTGTCGTAGCGAGCCTGGGCCAGACGCAGCGCGTCCTTGGCCTCGGCAACCAGGCGCGCGGTGACATCCAGCCGTCGAAAAGCGTCGGTGGCATCGAGCCACGCCACTCGCACATCGCGAGCAATCTGCAGCGACAGATCCTGGACATCTTTGGCCGCCGCGGCTGCGTGCGACTCGGCCTCTTGCCGCCGCGCCTTGAACAGACCACCGTTGAGCACCGGGATGTTCACGTTTACGCCCGCGGCGCTGTAGGTCTCCGGCAACCGTTCGTCGCGAACGGGCGCGGCCCCGGCAGCGGCGGCGGCAACGATGGTCGGATTCCGTAGTCGTTTCTCGGCCTCGGCGGAACGGTCCAGCGCTTCGCGATTGAGCTGTAGCGCCGCGAGGTCCGGGCGAGCGCCAACGGCCTGCGCAATCAACGTATTCACGTCCGGATCGACGGGCGGTGGCAATTGCTCATCGGTCAACAAAAACGGCTGGTCGCGATCGTAACCCATGGCGGCAGACAAACGCACATGACTGGCGCGGGTATCGTTTTCAGCACGAAAAAGGTCGAGTTCGGCCTCAGAGACGTTCACTTGCGCAAAGCTCACGTCCAGCGTCGACCGCAGGGCGCTCTGCGCCAGCGCGCTGACTTGACGAAGCGTCAGGCGCCGTAGGTCAAGCGTCGCTTGCGCAACCTTGAGAACCGACTCCGAAGCCAGCGCCTGATAGTAAGTCTGCTGCACCTCGATCAGCACTTGCGCGCGGATGTTAGTTACATTTTGATTCTGCGCGGCATTGCGCAGCTTGGCGCTTTGCTCCAGGCTGGCGGTTCGTCCAAAGTCAGTCACTAACTGGCTAGCTGTGATGCCGGTGGCGCCGCGGCTGAAGATGCTCGAGGTGGTGAGGGCGCCCGCCGAGAGCGTGGAATTATGTTCCGATCCGACGCCCGTGACATTGCCGGAGAGTGCAGGGTAGTAGGCCGACCGAACCTCTTTCACGGCGAATCCGCTGGCTTCCGCCGTCAACGCCGCGGACGCGATTCTAGGGTGATTCCGCACGGCGATTTGCTGTGCCTCAGTGAGAGACACAGCAACCGAAGCCTGCGCCCACGCGTTGCCGCAGAGCAGTGCACAGGCAATGACCCAGCTCCCAACCTTCATCGAGCTGTTCCGGCAGAAACCTTAAGGATTACCGTATCCTGGGCTTCGATCAGCCCGTCGGTTACCAGCTCCTGTAGCAGTGGCAAGAGGTATTTGACGTTCTGTTCCGTATCGATAAACTCAATGCGAAGTGGCATGTGCTGGGCAGTGTCGCTTCCGCCTTCGTAAGTATGCATGCGGTGATGAGACCCGAAGCCGGCCTCCGGCCGCAGCAGGTTAGCCCCGGCGACACCTTTCTTTAGAAGCAGTGACAGAATCTCGCGGCTCAAGAAGTCGCTGCCCGAGCTGGTGTCTTCATTTAGATGAATCGTGACCTTCTTTGCCGGGCCAAGATCGAGCACGGAGTCGATTCCTTTCAGATGTACACACTACCTATAACCGGGCGAATACTTCGACGCCACTGAAGACTTGCTGAATTGTTTCTGACGACGCCGTCACAATCTCTTAAGGGAGTCTTAAGTCCTCGCGGGTGCGGGCCGCGCATATAAAGTTAAAAGTAGGCTATGCGGATTCTGGTTATCGAGGACGAACAGAAGCTGGGCAACGCTTTGCAGGAGGGTCTGCAAGCGGAGCAGTACGAAGTCGCGTTAGCACATACCGGTGAGGAAGGGTTCTACTTAGCGCAAACGGAAATCTTCGACTTGTTAGTCCTGGATGTAATGCTTCCGGGGAGAAATGGATTTGAGATCCTAGCGACGCTGCGGCAGCATGGCTTCAAGACGCCGGTCCTGATGCTGACGGCTCGGGACGCGGTCGAAGACCGGGTTCGCGGCCTGGATACCGGAGCCGATGACTATCTGGTAAAGCCTTTTGCTTTTCCGGAACTGCTCGCTCGCGTCAGGGCGCTCTGCCGCCGTGGCATTGCCCCGGAAGCCAATCCCAAGTTGCGAGTGGCGGACCTGGAGGTGGACGTGGTGGGCCGTTCCGTCACCCGTGGGGGGGAAGCCCTGGACCTAACCGCGCGCGAGTTTGAGCTTCTCGAGTATTTGTTGCGTCATCAGGGCCATGTGGTCTCGCGCGAGATGCTTACGCGCGATGTCTGGAAGGAACCGGGCCGCTACAGCCCCCTCGATAACGTCATCGACGTCCATGTAGCGCGCCTGCGCCGCAAGATTGATGACCGGTTCGAGCATAAACTAGTCCACACCGTACGCGGCGTTGGCTTTGTGGTGCGCAGCGGACCGGATTAACTAACGGCTGGGCGGATACATGCTAGAGCCGTACAACACGTAGTTGGCGTATATCTTGTCGATTTCCGGATCTTCGGCCAAGTGCTGACGCAGGATCCAAATTCCGTCGCTGTTTGCCAGGAAAATGAGTCCCCGATCATCTCTGCTCATCGCCGTGACGCCGGTGAATTCGCGGGCGATTTTGGGATTCTTCGGGTCTGAGAAATCTATGATTTTGATGGCTTGTGGTACTGCCGCGGCTACGGCAGCGGCCGGCGCGCTGGTCACTAGCGCCGCCGTGCCGACCACTGCCGTGAGGCTATCGGAACCGCTACCGGATGCGTAAGAAACATCCCCGAGAATGGAAGGCTGGCCGGTTTTAGAAACATCAATCAGCGTGACCTTGCCGCCGGTGCTGTGTTCGGCATAAAGATAGTAGCTGCTGAAGTGCTGAGTCGTGAGGAAGCGGGTGACAGGCCCATCCGTTAGCGGAACGTGCCCCACTACCTCGATTTCATCTTTCGGCGCCGGTGGCGGGACCTTCTTATTCTTGGCGTGGATAGCCGGAACCAGAATCGCCAGTGCGGCGAAATACAGGGAAAACCAATTCGGTTTTAGCACGTCTCGGTTTTAACATCTCAAGCAGCTCTTCGTGCCTTAAGATTCTCTGAAGTTTTGCTGACCTTAGCCGTCAGAAAACCAAGCTTGCCGTTGCGCCCACTTGCAACGTCGTTAAGCGAACGCTATAAGAGAGGAAGCCAAGACATCATGCGGTTCCCCCCTCAAAGTATCCGGACGCGATTGACGTTCTGGTACGTTGGCGTGTTCGCAGCCGTCCTGGTGCTTTTTGGGGGTCTTACCGGCTCGTTTCTCTTCCTGCAACTACGGGGCCAGCTGGATCACTATGCGATTCAGGACATCGAAACAATCGAAGGTCTGCTGTACTTCGACGCCGCCGGGCACCTGACGCTCCGCGAGGATTACCACAATCATCCCGAATCGAAGCAAGTGCTCGAAAGGCTTGTTGAGGTCCGCTCGTCAAGCGAGAGAGTTCTTTATCGCAATGAGCGTTTGCGTGGGCAGGCGCTGGGCGGAGCGTCCTTCCCTGGCGAAGGAGAGGACGGGTATTCCATCCGCTCGGCATGCATTGCAGACGGAACACGAGTTCGATTAGTCAGCCGGCGGCACATACTCAGTGGTCAGCCGCTGGTTATCCGGCTGGCCTATAGCGAGGAGCCCATTTGGGCCCGCTTCGACGAACTGGCTTTCGCGTCTTTGCTCGCGGTTCCAATCGTATTAGCTCTGGCGGGTCTGGCCGGTTATTTGTTGGCCCGGCGGGTTCTGGCACCACTGCAAGAAATGGCTTGCCAGGCCGAGCAAATTACTTCGGATCGTCTCGACGAACGATTGCCCGCCGCTGAAGTGAGGGACGAGTTGGGGCACCTGGCGCGCGTCTTTAACAGTCTGCTGGCAAGGCTCGAACAATCTTTCGAGCAACTGCGCCGCTTCACCTCGGACGCCTCGCATGAACTGCGCACGCCCTTGACTTCGATCCGTAGCGTCGGGGAGGTTGCGCTTCAAAAGGACGGTAGCCGCGAGGATTACCGCGACACGATCGGAAGCATGTTGGAGGAAGTGAATCGATTGACGGCGCTGGTCGACAGCCTGCTGACCATCTCGCGGGCGGACGCAGGCCGCATCCAATTACGGCCTACCAGTTTTTCGCTGATCGATCTTGCGCGCGAAGCGGCGGGGCTCTTTGATGTTCTTATCGAAGATAAGGCTCAGCAAATCACGGTGGAAGGAGACCAGCGGCTGCGCATTACCGGTGACCGGGTATTTCTGAGGCAAGCGGTAGTGAATATCATTCATAATGCGGTCAAATACTCGCCGACCGGCGGTGCAATTTCCGTGAAAGTGCGTGACCAACCCGGAGGAATGATCGGCCTGGAGGTCGGCGATAGCGGCCCGGGGATCGCACCGGAACACGCCGATAGAATCTTCGATCGCTTTTATCGCGTCGACGAATCCCGGTCGCGCGATGCTGGCGGAGCGGGGCTCGGGCTCTCGATCGCCCAATGGGCTGTTCGAATACACGGTGGAGATATTCATCTGGCGACGGCACCTGGGCAAGGTTGCCTGTTTCAAATTTGTTTGCCGCCCATCATGCCGAATGCGCGCCAATAGCTTTGCTCTACAGACAGCGGCCGAGGGGCGAGCCATCGTAGGGAGCGAATGTCGTCAGGTCTAATACAACTAAGACTCACGCTGTGGGGTCGTTTCCTTAGTGCGGCCCTGGTGGTTGCTGCCGACAACGATCCGTGTGACAGTTTTTAAGCTGGCCGATAACCACCATTATCGGAAGCTACTTCCGCGCTTCAGTTCGCACTCCCGCTGCTGGGCTTTCGAGCGCGCCTTAATGGGAGCCCCAAGGCTTACCCACTAGAAAATCGGGGTTGGCGCCCTTACGCGGCGTATACTTCTGAACCCGGCCATCTCGTACCGACGCGGTGTAGAGGCTTCCCTCCGAATCCGTGACGAACCCATGTACACCCCACATGCAGCCCTGGCACGTACCAAACGTACCCCACGAATAGAGGAAATGTCCGTCTTCGTCATAAGCGTTCAGCTTGTTCGATCCCTGATCCGCAGCCCATAGAATGTGGTTCTTGCCCATGTAAAGGGTGTGAATGTTCATCGGCGGTCGCGGACCCATGTTCCACTGGTCCAGGAACTTGCCATTCTCGTCGAACTTTTGCACACGACCGTTGTCGCGGTCGTTGATGAAGACGAAGTGCCGCTCCGGATCGATGGCGATTCCGTGAACGTTGTTGAAATAACCGGGGCGAGTCTCATTCGGCTTGCTGCCCTTTTGGCCCCACTGGAAGAGCTTCTTGCCATTCTTGTCGTACTTAATCACGCGCGTGCCGTCATACCCATCGCACAGGTAGAAACTTCCGTCGGGCTCAAACGCCATGAACGTCGGCCGCGCGAAATGCGTATCGTCGTCGCCCGGCACGCCCGGCGTGCCCAAAGTTAAAAGGCGCTGTTTGCCGTCGTGCGTGAATTTGCTGACGAAATGGTTATCGGCATCCACGATCCAGACGTTCTTTTCCGGATCGTAAGGACTGACCTCAATGTCGTGCGGCCGTCCCCAAATCTTGTCCCATTGCGACCAGTCTTCCGCCACTTTGCCATTGCGATCCAGCACGACAATGACGTGATCCCAACGCCAATCGACGCCCGGCCGCCCCGCGCGCCCATCACTGACGTCGGGACAATTCGGATTCCGCGGCATATTCGGAGGATTTTGAATCCCGCCACAACTCGGTGTGGCGCTGGCAGTCTCGCGCATCGGCAGGCCCATGCCAACGGGGAATTTCAAGCTCGGCCCGATCTGCGGAAGCCACGTCGTCTTGAGCCGTTCGGGAAGCAAGGGCAGCAAGCCCTTCTGCGCCACAAATACTCGATCGGGGGTTTCCGGAAAAACGTAGGTGGCCTGCGAAAAGTTCCAACCCTTGAGTTCGGGTAGGCTTTCCGCCAACGGCTTCTCCCAATTCTGCACAGGATCGTAAGGGCCGAAGACGTCCTGTCCGCCCTTCTGTCCTGGGACCGCTGCAAATCCCGACCCGGGCACCTTCGCCTCTTGTCCACTCAGCAGGCCCAAACGGTTGCTGAGCAAGATCGCCGCCAGGCAGACTACACCAGTAATCGCAATGTTTAGTGTTTTGCCTTTCATGTCGCAAGGATTATATCTCAACTGACACTCACGCGAGTTGGGAAACCGGGACAGGGAACCCGAGACACTTTTACCATTGGTTGTGAGGAAGTCTTCAACGTCCGTCACACTCACCGGCGTTCCGCTCATACCCGATGGATCGGTCCGGCCACTTGTTGCCAGTACCTTTAGTCACATGTCTGAAAGCGCTGCGAAATTCAAGCTGTTTTTTCGTTCGACCTTTGCCTAACATTGCTATTACAGATACACTACAAGCGGCCGGAGCGGAGGATAGGCCTCTGTTGGGAAGCAAGCTGAGCGCCGGCTCCGGGGCCAAGACCAGGCTGGGGCCGGCGTCGAGCTGAGCCCCAGCGGCAAACTTATTTCAGTGGGATTGGCATCAATGCGATAAATCCCAGGGGTTTCGGGACAGAGTCCCCAGACAAACGCTCCTCCTTTTACTCTTCAACTCATTTCGTCATTCCGCTCGCGCACAGATTCCGTTCTTTCGTCGCATATATGTCTCCGCCCTCGACTTCTGCATGAGCCTATTCCGCTGACCGGGTGTCGCAATCATTATTCAGCCTCAAGGGCTAGTGACTTAAACGCGCTTACCCGTGCGTCG
Source organism: Bryobacterales bacterium (assembly GCA_963710155.1). GTDB lineage: Bacteria > Acidobacteriota > Terriglobia > Bryobacterales > Bryobacteraceae > Palsa-187. The sequence goes on from CAVPZQ010000018.1 coordinate 34,711, forward strand.
ACGAAAGAGCCTGCTGCCGCGGGCCGTTGGGCTCGCGATAAACTTCCAGCTTAGTGAGCACCCACCAAGCTGCTTCGGCCAAGTGGCGCGCCACGGCGACCACCGCCTTCTGATGATTCTTGGCGCGTTTGATCCGTTGGTACAGCCGTACAACATGGGTTCCCGCGAACCGGCGTTGGTTGATCACGATCAGGTTGCCGATCTCCACAAAGCCCCATTTTAGATTCCGATTCACGTTTGCACAGACCTGGCCCATACGCGTGTGACCGCCGCTGGAATGTACGCGTGGAACCAGTCCGGCGTAGCTTGCCAGATGTGCAGCGGTTGGAAACCGATCCACTCTGCCGATCTCCAACATCAGAACCATGCTGAGGATCTTCCCTACACAGGGCAATGTCTTCAGCACATCCGCCTCGACGCTCACTTTCATGATTGCTTCGAGCCTCTGCTCTGCTGATTCGATCTGGGCCTCCAGAAAGTCGAGCGTAGTTAACTCCTGCTCGATAGCCTCACGGCTGTGCTCTGGCAACTCAGGCAGTCGCCTGCCGAGCTCCAAACGTGCTGCAACGCCGAACAAGTCCGCTCCCGGCACTTGGACGTTATTACGAGATAACGTTCCGTGAATGCGATTCTTCACGCGCGTGCGTAGCCTCACCAAGAAGATGCGTAGCCGGAGCAGCTCGCGTTGATCCCGCAACTCGCTCGGCGGAATCCAAACTTCCGGCAGGGTACCGTTGCGCAGCAGGATCGCCAACCCCCGGGCATCTAGTTTGTCGGTCTTGTTGGTTAGGCCCATACGCCGCTTGGCCTCGTGAGGGTTGCACAACTTGGGGCGATGACCTAGCCGCTCTCATCTACCAACCAACTGTAGCTACCGCTAGCTTCCACCGCGATCGCAGAATGCGCCGGGAGCCGCGCCAGAAACTCCCGGTAAAGCTGTCGATCGTGTGCCACGCGCAACGCCTCGCCCGCGTGCCCTTTTTCGTTCACCGCCACAAACACGGAAAACTTTCTTGTGTGCGTCACATCCGATAAACTGTTCCATATGCTGCAGCACCTCCTAGTGCTCAGGGTTTTGCTCGTAATTTACTCAAAACCCCGCTGCAGCGCTTTCATAGCATCATTATCGGTAGCTATTATCGGCGGCACCTTTGCCCGATGTCGCATTCACCAAGGACGGGTGCTCGACCCACTTGTCCGAGAAGACGACAAACCGTCAATGTGGATCTGTAAGCTGCGGCCCAGCCGCGATCTATCTGTTCGCGAAGACTCTAGCGACGCTGAGGCATCATGCCACGGACCTGTCGAGTCGGCCTACCTGCGTACTCACCGAAGCGCGTTGAGCCGATGTGCGCAATGTAGCCGTCCGGGCGGATCAGAATTCGAGGTCCAGCAAGCGTGACAAATTCTGTTGCGTGGGGTCCGCGCAAATGATCGAAGAGTTTGCTGCCATCGTCCAGCCGGGTATCAGGCATGCGATCGCCAGGATGCAGGCTTCCGAAAGGGGTGCCCGACGACAGGAGGCTGTTTCTGTAGTGCAAGGAGAGTTGGTTCGTCGCGTTACCGCGCTTAATCGATCGCGTTTGGTGCAGGCGTTTGCTCAAGCCCAGCACCGCGGCAGCGATCGGAAGACGTTCGGCCTCGTAGGTATCAAGCAGCGAATCAGGCCCGCCGCGGGCGACGTTTGCGAGCTTCCAACCCAAGTTGTAGGCATCCTGCACGCCTGTGTTCAGCCCTTGACCTCCTGACGGCGGATGCACGTGTGCCGCATCCCCCGCTAAAAATACCCGTCCGACGCGGTAGCGATCGACCATACGTACCGCCGGCTGATAAATGGAGCTCCATGCTACGCGCCGGACGCGATGACCTGTAATTTTGTGCACTGTCGCCTCGATGTCCGATGCTGCGGTCCTGGCTTTGGAGGTGTACTGGAATGACGATGTATTCGGCAATGGGCAGAGCGCGAGCGCGCCGACTTTGGTGAGAGGCCAGACATGCCAGTCATGGCGATCGAGCCCTTCGATTTCGAGGTCGGCTACGAGCATCGAGCTCTCATCGATTGCCTCACCCTCGAACCGCAGGTCGAGCGCTTTTCGCACCATACTTCGGCCGCCATCGCAACCCACCAAAAAGTCCGCTCGTACCATTTCACCGGTCGAGAGTGTGGCCAACACTCCGCGGTCATTGTGCGTAAACGTCGCGAGCGCCTTGCCGAATTCGATCTCGCCGCCGAACGAGCGTAAACGCTCGCGCAAGATCGCTTCCGTGTGCGCTTGCGGCACCATCCAAAGATTCGGATAGGGTACGCTCTCTGTCGGCTGCTTGGTTTGTGCGAGCGAGCCCACCCGCAACGAGAAGGGGCCGAGGTGAATTCGGAACTGTGGGTAGGGCATACCGGCAGCGAGAATGGCGTCGATTACCCCGAGATCATCGAAGATCTCAAGTGTTCGCGGCTGGATGCCCTTGCCGCGCGACCCTTCGAAAGGCGTCGCGGTTGCCTCAATTAGACGAAACGAGTTTCCGCGACGCGCGAGATCGATCGCAAGCGTCAAACCGGTCGGTCCTGCTCCGACAATCAACACCGATGTGTCGTACATCGTACGAAACAATCTTAATGGTACAGTGTACGAATGTCAAAGAGAAAAATGAGCTTGACCCTGGAGACGATCGCTTCCGTTGCACTCGCCGTTGCGGACAAGGAGGGTTTCGAGGCGGTCTCGATGCGCCGCGTGGCGCGAGAACTCGGAGTCGGAACGATGAGCCTTTATTACTACGTGAAGACAAAGGACGATCTCGTTGCAGCGATGGACGATGCCCTCATGAGCGAAGCTCTTGTACCGTCGGTTGCTAAGGCTTGGCAGCGTGCAACGATGGAAATCGCCAAGCGTACACACGCGGTGTTCATTCGTCATCCCTGGGCGCTCGTCGCGATGTTATCGGCGCCGCCTGGGCTTAACGCGATGCGCCATATGGAACAATGCCTCGAAGCACTCTCTCGGACATCGATGACGGCAGAACAGAAGATCACGCTTCTTGCGACAGTCGACGACTTCGTGTTTGGTCACGCGTTGCGCGAAGCAGCCACCGATGCAGCGATCGACAACGACTTTGCTTCCGCCCAACTTGCAACGGGATCCTTCCCTCGGCTCGCAGAAGTGTTTAGGAGCGGCCACATCGAAGCCAGCAGAGATCGCTTCGATCAAGGTCTACGGGCACTGCTCGAGCGGCACCATCGCAAACAGCGCGGCGCCAAGAGCCAGATCAACCGCCGGTAATCGCAAAGTGTTTGGTAACAGCTTCGCAGCGCTGAACCAGGATGAAAACGCATCGCGGAATATGCGCAAAAAACGCCCGTTAATTCCTATTAACGGAAGTCACTTTGAGCGATATCTGTCCTCTCGCAGGCTTCTTCAACGCCTCGTTCTCGGCTCGAAGCCGTTCAATTTCTGCTTTCAAATCTTCGTCGGATGCCATTTGATTACTGATAGCACATCACATTGCCATAAGATCCTACTGCGGCTAGAAACCACTTCGACGGTTTGTCGACTACACGGCCAAGTGAGCACGACCGAACAGAGTCTGCTTAGCTTCACTTCGGCGGTATAGCGACAATACGGCCATGCGGTAAGGTCTTAGCGCCAATCGTCGATTACGTAGGCATCTACCCGATTGAATCCTTCCGCATGCGGACGATGCATGGCGACGCCCTGCATGGCAACTCGATACCCGTGGGAGCGCATGCGCCGGTAGGCATCTTCGCGAGCCAGGTTCACGCCAGCCTCGATAGTCGCTTCCCGCGAGGCCGCAAACGCTTCGCAAGCCTCAAGCAACTTGTCAAAGCGTTCACCCGCGCCCGCACCGTCTCGGGCCGCCCCGAACTTGATGTAACACGTCCTCTCCCCTCCCTCCGATCCAGTTCCGTTCAGGCACACTGCGAAAGCATCGAGAACGCCGCGCCTGTACGTCAACACTACGTCGCCGGTGCGCTGCGCGAGTACTGCCCGGATCTCACCAGCGAGATCAAGTCCCTTATCAATCTTGTGGGTGAGTATCCCGCATGCCTTGATGACTTGTTCGCGCTGGCTTTTAGTGAGGGCGGATAAGAGCACCTGCGCATCCGCAGGGCTGGCCTTCCGGGCTGGGTTAACCTCCGGCGTGCGCGTCATGATCGCGGTGAGATAACGCGGCCAGTAACCGAACTTCTGGTACAAGCCCACGTGCTTGGCACTCTGCGGAAACGTGAACAAACCCGTATGCCGCAGCCCCCATCTGTCGAAAATCGTCATGGTGGTTTCGAGGAGCCGCTGCGCTACACCGCGGTCCCAGTATTCGGGCAGCACAGTCAGGGGGCCGAAGAACCCGAAGGATCCCCAGCGCGTGGCTACGTTCGATCCGATTAGGCGGTCACCTTCACGGGCCGCGATCACCTTGACGTGGGTAGAGCGCCAACGTGGCGCCATGAAAGTGCGGTCTCCCATGAAGTCGAGTGGATTAGGCAATCCCAGAAACGTTCCGAACGCCAGCCGGACAATACGGTCCGCCTCTTCGAGTTCACTCTTTTTGAGCAGACTAATTTTAATCGGTTGACTCGGCGACACTGCGTTGCGCCTCCTGTATTTAGCCTCGCGATCTCCTTCGAAACATCAGTCTTGAGATTGGTGGATTTCGATAAGTGTAGCAGAGCAAAAAACACATTGCGCCCGGATGACGACGTATCCGGCAGTAATCGCACTTTTACGAATAACGCGCAAACCCTACAATTGGTCAAGTTCCCACTCGCTAAGACGTACTTGTATGCCCCGATAATCATCATTATCGGCAGCATCGATATACTTGTGTGACACTCGAGAAATGGTGGGGAACGGATTTAGGCTCGATCCCTAGAGACACCGCGCGGGGACCTCTCGTGTTAGAACGAAAGGTAAAAGACAGCATGGCCGTTTACCGCCATTCTAGGGCGTTGAGGCTTGTCGGGCGTTAACCAGGCGGAGAAAGCTCGTAGCGGATAAATTTGGCTCCTTTCACCTGCGGGTGCGCCTCACATCGGCGGCTTGATGTTGCCATATTCGTAGCGCGTAGAGAGGTGACTCTTGCCCCCTTCCATGTCCACGTCCGAGCGCAACAGCAGCCCCTTCGCTTTGGAAATCCAGGTCTTGGAATCGGACGTAGACTTGGGCGATACCTCGTGCACACTGTATACCGCGGCCATTTCACCGTTTACCAGCTCATCTTTTAGATAACGGCACGTCGTCTTGTTAGTCTGTCGGTTCTTTTCCGCAATCGCCTTTATCTCCTGCGTCGTCGATCCGGCGCTCCATTTGCCGTTGTACTTTGCGTATACTACGCCGCCTGCGTAGATCGACTCTCCGGTTTCGGGTTTGCCGCTGATGTTCATCGTGACGTAGGCGTGAACGGGGACGTCGAAGGCCTTGATCGTGGCGTCCAAAACTAATTTGCAGTCGTCTTGGGCGGTCAGAGACCCCGCTCCAACCATCATGATCCAGAGCAATCTGTTCTGCCTTATTTGCATGAACTATCTTAGGCACATCGCAGCACGACAGGTTCGCCGAAGGCTTGATAACAGCCATGTCTGAAAGCGCTGCGATAATCAAGGCCTTTTTTCGTTCCATAGTTGCTCAACATCGCCATTGCGGATACACTACAAGCGGCCGGAGCGGAGGACAAGCCTCTGCTGGGAAGCAAACTCAGCGCCGACTCCGGGGCCAAGACCAGGCGGGGGCTCAGTGCGAAGCTGGGCCCCCACAGCGAACTTGATGTACTGGGATTGGCATCAACGCGATAAATCCCAGGGGGGTGGGGACGGAGTCCCCAGGCAGACGTTCCTCCTTTTTTACCCTCAACTCATTTCGTCCGTTCCGCTCTCGCGTAGATTCCGTTCTTTCGTCGGGTCCATGTCTCCGCCCTCAACTTCTGCATGAGCCTATTCCGCTGACAGGGTGTCGCAATCATTATTCAGCCTCTTGGGCTAGGCTGTTAAACGCGCTTACCCAGGCAGGAGGTTTACCGCGAGCCGCAAAACTCGCGACTGGCTCTTTCGTCAACGCATGGTGAGCATCCACCAGGCTGCTTCGGCCAAGTGGCGCGCCACCGCGACCACGATGATTCTTGGCGCGTTTGATCCGTTGATACAGCCGCACCACATGGGTTCCCGCGAGCCGGCGCTGGTTAATCACGATCAGATTGCCGATCTCCACAAAAGCCCATTTCAGATTTCGGTTCACGTTTCCGCAGACCTGACCCATACGCGTGTGACCGCCGCTGGAATGTACGCGCGAGCTGCGACGCCGAACAGATCCGCTCCTGGTACCCGCACGTTGTGACGTGCCAGCGTGCCGTGAATCCGATTCTTCACTCGTGTCCGCAGCCTCACCAGGAAGATGCGGAGCCGGAGCAGTTCGCGTTGATCGCGCAACTCGCTCGGAGGAATCCACACCTCCGGCAGAGTGCCGTTACGCAGCAGGATCGCCAGCCCCTTGGCATCCAACTTGTCGGTCTTGTTGGTCAGTCCCATTCGCCGCTTGGCCTCGTGCGGGTTGCATAGCCTGAGGTGGTGGCCCGACCGCTCCATCTCATCTACCAACCAACTGTAGCTACCGCTAGCTTCCACCCCGATCGCAGAATGCGCCGGGAGCCGCGCTAGAAACTCGCGGTAATGATCCCGATCGTGTGCCACCCGAAGCGCCTCCCCGGCGTGCCCTTTTTCGTTCACCGCCACAAACACGGAAGACTTCTTGTGAGCGTCGCATCCGATAAACTGTTCCATATTGCTGCAGCAGCTCCTTGTGCTTGGGGTTTCGCTCGCAGTCTACGCGAAACCCCGCTGCAGCGCTTTCATCGCATCATTATCGGTAGCGATTTCAGCTGCCGCGCTCGACCTTTCGTCACCCGACGGCCAGCGCGAAATCCTGTTGCCTCCCAATAATATCTCTCAGTTCGCAAGCGCTTGGAACTTTGTCGCCCGCTAATTCGTATTCGTGTGCATGTTGAAGAAACTACTTGTCCGTGGGATCTTACTGATCCCCGGAGTTGTGGTGTTGGCCGCAGGCGCGGGACTTGGTTGGCGAGGGGTGCGTCGATACCAGATCTCCGAGGCGATGGCTACCACCGGCCCTAACGGGATCGACGAGCGTCGGTTTATAGAGATCGGCGGCGTCGAGCAGTGGATCACTATCCGCGGCCAGAATCGCGACAATCCGGCGATTCTCATACTCCACGGCGGCCCCGGCGTGGCTTACAGCGCGCTTTCTCCGCACTTCCTTCCCTGGGAACATTACTTCACCGTCATCCAATGGGATCAGCGCGGCGCAGGCAAGAGTTTCAGCGAACAACGAATGCCGCCCACCATCGAGCTTATGGTTCAAGACGGGATCGAAGTAAGCGAGTATATTCGCAGCCGTCTTCAAAAAAAGAGAATCGTTCTGGTGGGTCACTCATGGGGAAGCGTACTGGGCGTTTACATGATCAAGGCTCGTCCCGATCTTTTCGACGCCTATGTCGGAACTGGTCAGGTGGTAAACATGCAAAAGAACGAGGTTGCCGCCTATGCTCGCGTGCTTGCCAAGGCCCGCGCCCGCGGTGACAGCAACGGTGTCGCATCACTAGAAAGGAGCGGTCCGCCGCCCTATCATGCATCGCGCCAGATCGGTCTACAGCGGCAATGGGCTACGAAATATGAACCCGGCGAGGGCCCGATGGGCTTGATTGTCGAGATCACCACTTCACCAGACTATTCGCTCAAGGATTTTGGCAATTATTTCAGGGGAGTAATAGATGGCGACCGCTTCCTAGGCAAGACTCTCGACGGACCCTTCATGCGGGTAGACCTGCCAACTCTGGGCACTGACTTCTCCGTCCCCTTCTTCATCGTCGAGGGTGTTGACGACGACATCACGCCGGCAGGTCTCGCAAAAACCTACTTCGACCAGATCACGGCGCCCCGAAAGGCCTTTCTGCTAATGCCGGACGCGCGTCACGCTGCCCTGTTGACCAGGTCTACTCTCTTCTTGAAATTCCTATTAAACGACGTTCGGCCCGTCGTATCTGCCGCGCGCCACTAGGGGGGCGGTCTACAGGTGCGTCCTTTGCCGAGGCCCTTTTCCTCGCCACGGCGCTCTTCCACCGCTGCGCTTCGGTTAGCCCTTCCTGATATTGATGATTATCGGGACTTGTACAAGTAGCGTGCCATACGCAAAAGTGAATAACTTCGAACCTTTGGACGGACACCAGCCTAGCTGGTTGCTCGTCTTTTTTTGTGCTGAATGTCCGCATTTGCAATCTTGATACCCACTTTGGCATTATTGCTGCCAGTGATAGTATTCAGATCGCGCCGGTTTCCCAAAGGTACGGCTTGAGGAGAAATGCTGATGAAATCGACCCGGAAATTCGGTCAGTCAGACCGTCGTGAGAAGATCGCCGCGCGGCTGGCTCTGGCTGCCGTGTGCCTGCTGACGCTTGGGCAGGCGTTGTTCGCGCAGCCGTCTTTGTCCGCCCAGCCCCAGACGATGAGCATTACGTTGACCGGGCAATCGATGATCCGGACGGACATCCGCGCGCACTCGCCCGCGGCGGTGCCGGTGATTCAGTCGCTGCTCAGGGGCGACGTGATATTCACGAATTTCGAGACGACGATCTTCGATCCGAGCAAGGGACAGAAGCGCACCGACGGACGCTTCGTCTCGCAGCCGGAGGCGATGGAAGCGCTGAAGATGTTCGGGTTCAATCTTCTGTCTTTGGCCAACAATCATTCGTTCGATCTGAAGACGGCGGGCGTCCAGAACGTGCTGGAGGAATCGGCACGCTTGAACATGGCCCACGCGGGCGTAGGGAAAACGATCGACGAAGCAGCGGCGCCCGGCTACCTGAGGACGCCGAAGGGAACCGTGGCACTAATCGCCATGGCCTCGGGCCTGGTGCCGGACGGAGGAAACGCCACGGCTTCGCGGGCGGGCGTGAACGAACTGCATGTATCCGGCGACAAACCGAGCGATGAAGATACGCGCCGCATTCTCCAGAGCATCGGCGAAGCTCGCAAGAAAGCCGACTTGGTGATTGTCTATGAACACAATCACATCTTCGCCAAGCCGTTTCAGACCATCATGCTGGAAGAGCTGCCGGAGAGGCTGGGACCTCCGGAATGGCTGAAGAAATGGACGCACGCCGAGATCGACGCGGGCGCGGACATCGTTGTGATGCACGGGGCTCCCCTGCTGCATGGCGTTGAGATTTACCACGGGCATCCGATCTTCTTCGATCTCGGCAATTTTATTTTCCAGGTCCCGCCGCCGGATACGCTGCTCGACGAGCCGATCCTGTGGGAGAGCGTTGTCGCGTACGTCGAGTTCCAGGGCCGGAATCTGCAATCGATCAAGTTCCGCCCGATCGCGCAGAACAAGATCGGCGAGGGTCACCCGGACGTGCATGAGGAACATACCGACAATCTCTTTCTCCAGACACGTGGATTGCCGAAGCCGGCAACAGGGGAGCAGGCGCATTACATATTAGAGCGGTTGGCCGACTTGTCGCGGCCGTTCGGAACGACGATCGTGGTGAACGGCGATACAGCGGAGATCAAACTGAATTCCGGCAAGTAGTCGGCGACTCGTGCAAGTGGCGGTTGGCAATGCCTTCCGATAATAGGAATTATCGGGATCTTTCAAGAGCCGTCGGGGCTCCTTCCCCCAAGTCTCACGACCCGCGTCCAACTTCCACTGCAAGTCAACGATCGAGTACTATCCAGGCGGGCGCGTGGTCGCTTGCATTTTCCTCACCGCGAACCCATCGGTCCACACCTCCCTGCACGAGTTGATCGCACACCCTTGGGGAGAGAAGAAAATGATCCAGTCGCATGCCCTTGTCCAAAGGCCACCGATTATGCTCGTAGTCCCAGAACGTCCAGAGCGGCCCCTCGGGCTGTAATTTCCGCAGAGCGTCCGTCCAACCTTGAGCTAGCAGCCTGGCATAAGCCTGCCGGCTCAGAGGTTGAATCAATGCGTTTCTATCGAGGGACCGCGTCGGATAAATATCCTGCCCAGTCGGCACTACGTTGTAATCGCCGGCCAAGACGACCGGTACTCCGGCCTTCATGAGTTCCGCCCCGTGTTCAATTAAATGTTCGAACCAGGCCAATTTGTAGTCGAACTTCGGGCCGGGTTGAGGATTTCCGTTCGGCAGGTAAATGGAAGCGATTAGCACACCATCTACCGCCGCCTCGATATAGCGTGCCTGGCTGTCATGAGGATTCCCAGGCAAACTGGATCGCGTGAGCACCGGGTCGCGATCCCGCGCTAGGATCGCTACACCGTTCCAGGAACGTTCGCCCAGCCAGACTCCGTGGTAACCGAGGTCACGAAGACTGCTTGCCGGAAATGCTCGCTGCTCCGCTTTCAACTCCTGCAGGCAAACAACGTCAGGCTGCGCCTTCACGAGCCACTGCGTGAGATTGTGCAGACGCTTGTTGATGTTGTTGATATTGAAAGTGGCGATCTTCAAATGGACCTGGCCTCACGTAAAAGACCATTTTGGCACCTAGAGCAAGCTGCGGCCGCGGCCCAATCACTACCGATAATGTGACACAACGGGCCTGTGAGTAACGCGTTCGAAGCGGCCCGTGATCAGTGGCACAAACCATGAGCGCACTTACTGCTGCTGAATCCAGTCTGAGACACGATCTTCGTGCTCGCTCGCGTCAAGAGGCGCAAGGACGAACCAGCGAACCGCTGCCGCTAAAATCCCCGTCAAGCTCTCGCCAAGTTCCGGAAGCAGTGAAATCGGCATGCGCCTGATCAAGTGCAACCGCTGAGCTGTCTCAGGCTTCGCTTAGAACACGAACTTGAGAGCCATCTGCAGGATGCGTGGATCAAGTGAACTGGTTTGCGTGCCAAATCCCGGTGTACCATAAGTCAGGTTGAGCCCCGAGGCGCCGGCCGCCAGGCTAGGAGGCGCGATGCCGGCACGGCGGCTATTGGTTACGTTGAAGGCCTCACCGCGAACCTGCAGCGTGTATCCTTCGCGGATCGTAAAATTCCTGACAACCGCGGTATCGACCTGCCAGAACGCGGGAGCCTGGATACTGTCGCGGCCCACGTTGCCGAGTGTGCCCAAAGCGGGAGACACAAAGGCGGCGGGATTGATCCAGCAAGTCGGACCAGGGTTGGGGCAAAGCGAGGGTTGCCCTGTAGCGTTCGGCCTTTGTCCACCGGTAGACGCGCCCGTCAGCGACACGTCCGTGCTCAGGCTGACCGTAACCCACGGCGCCGATTGAGCCCGATAAATCCCCGAGAATTGCCAGCCCGAGGCAAGCATATTCACAGCGCGGTTGGTGAACTTTGGCATCGCATATACAGTGGTCCAGTTGAATAGTTGGCGGCGGTCGGAAGAGAATACGCCTCCGATCTCGACAGACTGGCAGTTGCCGCGATCGTAGCGCCGGTCGTTGGGCATGACAAAGCCGCCCCCGGCGCCGCCAGTGCTGTTACCGATGGTCAGGTCTCCGATGCAGTGCGACCAGGTATAGTTAGCGTTGGTGCTGAGACCCTTGCTAAGGCGCTTCTGGATCGCCAGAATCATCCCGTTGTAGCTGGAGGTTCCGCCGCTGTCCAGCACGTCGATATCCGCGTAATATGCCGCGCCAGGGTAGTTATTGATGGTGAACAACCGGCGGGCGTTGGTGTTCCCGGTGTTTGAGCACGGCCCGGGCGCGGTCAATCCGTACTGTCCGGCCGCGCAATTTCCGGAAATGAAAACTCCCGGATTCACCTGGTAGGAAGCCAAAAGATGCTCGGTTTCGCTGCCGGTGTAAGTGGCCGACGCTACCCAGTCATTGCCGAACTGCCGTTGGATCACGAAATTCCACTGATGTACTTCGGTCGTCGTGAGGTTGGGCTGCTCGGCGATATAGGTTCCACCCTTGACGAACGGCGCATTGCCGTTCAACACAAACGGGAAGATGTTGCCGCCGGGATCGGAGAGATATGGATTAGTGAACGAATTGCCCGCGAAGATGGTCGTGTTACCGAAGGGTGGGGAGTCGGCCGAATTCACGTACATCGACCCGTTCACATAGTCATACGAGATTCCGTAGGAAGCGCGAATCACCATCTTGCCGTCGCCCTTGGGGTCGTAGGCGACCGCTACGCGCGGCGCAAACAGAGCCCACTGGCTCTGCACGCCGGCCAGACCCTGAAAGCCGGGATCCCCGGGGAAACTCATTCCCGGAGGGCCGTTAACGTAGGTCTTGCTGGTGATCCCGGCGAGCATATTCGCCAAGCTGAAGTTATACGCCGCGTTGTTCAGCATTCCCACCGGAAGGGAGGGTTCCCAACGTAGACCGATATTCACGGTAAAGCGCGGGGTCACTTTCCATGTGTCCTGCACATAAGCGTTGACGAACCACTTTTGCTGCACCAGCGGATTGGGAGCGGACATGGAGAGGCCGGTGAATTGCCCGAGCAGGAACGTGGGGATGTTGCCAAAACTCCACTCGTTTTGCGAATAGACGTTACCCAGGAAGTTCAGCTTGTATGTGGATCCGCCCATCCCGAAGTTGATTTGGTGCGAGCCGTGAACCCAGCTTACGTCGTCGTTGAGTTGATAGGTGGTACTGTGAGCTCCCGCCTGACCACCGGTACCAGGACCGACCTGAAAGCCGTTAGAGCCCGGAGAACCGATTGTGAACGTGCTTTGATGCGGTACATATCCGCAATAGATATTCTCTACGCCAAGATCGCATGAGGAGACAAAGTTGGAGTCGAAACGATGAATTCCAGTGCGATCCACGGAAGCCCGAAACTGATTCACCATGGTCGAACTGAATAAATACGTGTCGCCCGCAGTCCAAGTCTGGTCCGCGTCATTGAGTCCGCCCTGCGTAGAAGTGAGAAGGTTATCCGGTGTCACCGTCAAAGACGGCGGCCGGAAGTATTGGCTACGGACGTAGCGGCCGAAGAAGCTGTGCTTGGCGCTGACTTGGTAATCCCCGCGGCCGACATACTGTTTCTCATTGACCTGGGTAGCCAGGCCCAACGCCGTTTCGCCGCAACCGTTGACGACGGAGGAGACCGGCAGCATATTCGCGAGCTTTAAGGCTGCGGAGTCGAACTTGATGTTGGAATTAAGGATGTTGTTGGTGAAATCAGCTTTTGCCGCGGCCGCAAGGCCGGTGATATCGGCCGGACAGCCACTGAAATTGCCCTGGATCATCGCAGCCGTGGGAATGAAATCGTTCGAATAGGCAGTCTGGTGGGTGATGGTGCCTTGATAACCGAAGAAGAAGAACAGCTTGTCTTTCTTCACCGGACCTCCGATGACGCCGCCGAACTGATTCCGATGAAGCCCATCGTTGGTATGCGTCGACCAGTTCGTTCCGTTCAAATCGCCGTTGCGGAGGAACTCGAAGGCGTCGCCATGGAAACTGTTGGTCCCGGATTTGGTCACCGCCGTGATGGTTCCACCGGCGTGTACGCCGTTTTGCGCCGTCAACGAACTGGTTTCAACTTTGAACTCCTGTAACGCATCCGGGAAGGGGAACGGCATGTTGGCGTTGTCCCACGGATTGTTGTACACGCTGCCATCAAGCCAGAACGCGTCGCCGAAAGATTGTCCACCGTTGATTACGTACTGCTGGGTGTTGGGATAGCCACCATTGCCGGCTACACCTTGCGGGATTACAGCACCCGCCAATTGGATCAAGTCGGTAGCCACGCGGCCATTCAGCGGCAGTTCAAGAATGCGCCGGTTATCAATGACAGCGCCGATGCCGGTGGCCTGGGTTTCGACCAGGGCGGCATTCGCTTCCACCTGAACTTGGTCGCTGACGTTGCCGACTTTCAGAGCAACGTCAACGGTTGGATTCGTGTTCACCTGCAAAACAATTCCGGTTTGCACGTAGGTAGTGAAACCTTGCTTGCTCACTTCCAAACGGTAGGGCCCAATGGGCAGATTGGACAGCACGTAGGCGCCATCGGCACCGGTGCTGACGGTCCGTGAAGCGCCAGTCGCAGTCTGGGTTGCTTTCACATCCGCGCCCGGAACTGCCGCTCCCGTGGAATCGAGAACCGTTCCCTGAATCTGCGACTGAGCATAGAGACTGGCGCTAAGAAATACCACGCCTAAGGCAACTAAAAGATTCCTCATTTGTAGAACCTCCCCGACCCAGCAGACGCTATCATCTTTAGCGCCCGGGATCAAGCATAGTTTATTGTGCCCGCGCGAACTTTCGAATTGGGGCGCTGTACGTGGTGTAATCCGGACAAGTTGGTGCGGCACAAATTGGTTGCCAACGCGAACAGCCAAGTAGAAACCGCCGCGTCCCTCCACCATCCATTCAATGTTCGATAAGCCCGCAGAAAGGCATCTTGGGCCATGTCTTCGGAGCGCGCGCGGTCGTGACAGAACAGGAAGGCAAGGTTGATCAATGGTCGCTGCCAGCGGCGTCCAATCCTCTCGAACGCCACGGTGTCACCAAAAGAATTGGAGACGGCGTGTCCGCGAGGGTATTAAACTTGGTGGATTGATCGCGGCCGCGGTAGGCATCGCGCTGACGCCGTTTCACAGCGGCCGGTTTATTTGGCCGGACTGATTCCCGTATTCGTCGGTTTTGCTCTTCTGATTTACTATGCTCGCTCCCAAGGGATAAAAGCGGATCAATCCGCCGTGACTCTTGACAGCGTCCGGAATCAACTAGGTTCCGATAATAGTTCTTATCGTTCCCGACCCCCCTTGAAGCCCCCATTAGGATAGAATCAGTCGAATCGGTATGCTTCTCTCGGCGCGGACGCGACTATACCCCCACAAAGTCCTCGCGCCGTTCGGCGCTGTCCGCATCGTTTTGCTGTTCGCGATCGCGAGTGCGACAGCGATGCTGAGCGGACAACAGCCAGCGCCTGATCTGGTCCTCTCGAATGGGAAGATCATCACCGTCGATGAGCGTTTTACGATCGCGCAGGCGGTAGCCATCAAAGGCGACCGTATCGTGGCGGTGGGCACCAACCAGGAGATGACCCGGCTTGCTGGGCCCAACACCCGAAAAATCGACCTAATGGGAAGGGCCGTCATTCCCGGGCTGATCGATAACCATATGCATCTCCTGCGCGCGGCGACGACTTGGATCCGGGAACTCCGTTTCGATGGCGTGGAATCGCGCAAACACGCGATCGAAATGCTGCGCGCCCGGGCGAAGGCGGTGGGGCCCGGGGAATGGATCTACAACATCGGTGGCTGGACCCATCAGCAATTCGCAGACGAGCCAAAACCTTTCACGCGCGAGGAGTTAGATGAGATCGCGCCGAACGATCCGGTCGCGCTTCAGGAGTCGTACTATCAAGTTTTTCTGAACAGCCGGGCGTTGCAGACTTTTGGGATTGAAACGAACGCTCCGGACCCTCAGGACTTCGTCAAAGGTTCGATTATGCGCGACGCTGGCGGAAGGCCTACGGGTGTGATCCAGGGTGACATTGCAGCTACTCGACCGGTTGCCGCCAGACTTCCCAAAGTAACGCCCGACCAACTTGAGGCCAGCAGCCGGGCCCTGGTTAACGACATGAATCGAGCGGGCCTCACCTCTATCGGCGTTCCTGGCTGCAACAGCGATGTACTGGAGATCTTTCAAAAATGGAAGGCTGAGGGCCGACTCAATATCCGGATCTTTTGTATCGACGGTGCCGCGGCTGGTGCTCCCGAGCAGGTGGACCGGTCCCTGGAGCAAATAGCCCGGATGAAGCTATTTCAGGGTGACAGTTACATCGACAGTGTCTTTTTTGGAGAAAGCGTTTACCAGCCGCTGCACGACCCGATGTTCGCGCTCAAGTCCGATCCAAGACCCGATCAGCTCCAGCAGTGGCGTCGGATTGCTACGGAGATTGCCAAGGCCGGCCTACCCCTGCACGTGCATGCTGAACTGCACAACACGATTGATGCATTCCTCGACCAAATCGAAGCTATCAACAAGGAACATCCCATCAAGAACCTACGCTGGACCCTGGCCCACGTGAACCAGATTAACGCTCAACAACTCGAACGCATGAAGAAGCTAGGAATGTACGCCGCCGTGCATCCGTGGGCTGTCATCAACGGAGGGAACATGCATGAAGGGTTTGGAGACGGCGCTTATGATATGCCTCCACTGAGCACGATCCAAAACAGTGGCATCGAATGGGGGTTCGGAACCGATGGGACCGCTGCTAATCAATACCTGCCATTCACGACGTTGTATTTTGCCGTTACCGGCAAGATGGCGGGCGGCACCAAGGTCATTCGACAGACCATTGGGCGGGAGGACGCGTTGATCGCACACACGCGCAAGAATGCGTACCTGGTGTTCCAGGAAAACAGCCTGGGTGCGATTCAGCCGGGCAAACTGGCGGACTTGGTGGTGCTCGACCGCGACTATCTCACCATTCCAGCGGACCAGATCAGAAACATCAAACCGGTCATAACGATGGTGGGCGGCAGGATCGTATACGACGCCGCCCTTGCGCGGGCGGCGGCCCGATAGCGCGGCCGATACGGATTACCTGCCTACCGTTAATGTTCGACGGAATTATCCCACTGACGCAAATCGAGGCGCGCTCCCCAGTGTTTCGCCTTCCAGGTTCCAGATATAACCGCCGCCGCGCGCCAAGACTTCGGCCACCAGGTCGAGCTCAGGGGTCACGGGTGAATCAGCTCTCATGGTGTAGAGATCGTTCAATCTGACGCCGCCAAATTCTGCTTCTGCGTCATCGCGGCAAAATGCGCACGCAAACCATGGCCGGTGGCCGAATTCCTGGTCGGTGCGGGCGCGCTCCAAGACGGCTTGGTCTACAATCGCGACGCCCAAAGCTGCTTCCAGTGGCTTTCCATCGACGGAATTCACTTGCATGCGTAGATTTGCATGCTCGCCGGGCTTGTATAGGCCGCGATCTGTCGTTGCTGTAACGCGCAAATCCGACCGATCCGGAAACAGAACGGCTCTGGACCCAAAAGCGGCAATGGGTAGGTTCGCGTGCGAATCCGCCGCTCCCCATGCGGCGAATATGACTTTGCGTCGGAATTGTGGCTGGTAGGGAAAGGTGACCTCGGCCTTGCGGTCGAAAATATGGACCACTTGCCGGGCTACAGCTGTGTCGTCAGCAAGGGCGTGGATAACAACGAGTTGATCGGCAGGACCGTCGGGCGGCGCTTTAATTTGCAGAGTTACGGATTCGCCTGCTCGATAGAGAAATCGTTTCGTTTCCAACGGCAGCCGTGCACCACCATCGGACCAGTTACTGTTCCTTCCACGTGCCCACCAGTCCGTTTGCATCCGTTGCACGCGCTTCCAGCGAAGCGCTATCACTCGGAGGCAGCGTTGCCTTGCCCAGGCCATAATGGTTGGTTTGTACGGCAGTCTTGTGCCCGTCCTGGAGCAGTTCCACCGTGGTTTGTGCCGGCCGACCTTCCGCATAAGAAGTCGCCACATACACTGTAATCGGAAGCGGTCCACCCTCGTCGCTGCGAATCACGTAGACGTGAATCGGCTCGCGGGTAATGCGCACGTCGAACCGGCGCTGTTCTGTGCGACCGGTGCTCGGTTCCGTGTAATAGACGACGTAATGCTCATCCTTAAACCGGTCCCGATCAGAACCTTTGATCTCGTCTTGCGCTTCGGTCACATCAAGCGTCGTGGTAAAAGTACCGTTCTCACCCGCCTCGCCTAGGGCGACAGTCTTGTCATCGGATTCAAGTTTTCTCTTGCCGGGATTCCACCGCGATTCGCCGTTGTGGACGATTTTGACCTTGCCTCGGAGAACAGGCTTACCGAACAGGTAGGCGCCCGTGATGGTGACGCTCGGTTTTTGGTTTGACAAATAAGCAGAGCGGTCCGGTTTAGCAGTCACGTTAAAGGTCGGCAATTCATAACGGCTCACGCGAACAATGTGACTCGCCACGCGATCATCATCCTGCGTCGTAAGTTGGAGTACGTACGGGCCGAGTCCCGCAGATAAGGGCAAGGTCCAATCGTCCTTCACGATTCCGAACCGCGAAGTAACCAGCTTCGCCGTGTGCGCGGTTTCATTGTCCTGATCTGAAATTTCGAATTTGACTTCAGCATTATCCGCTACCTTGCCTTGTGGATCGAAAACGATCGCCCGAAAGTGAATGGTCTGACCCGGCTGATAGATGGGCTTGTCGGTTTGCACACGGGCGCTCATACCGCCAGGCAGTGGTAGATCGTCTCGGACGTCTTGAACAAAATCGCCTGCGCGAGCTTGCACCCAGAGGCTGGCTTCGGCGTTGGGATCGGATTCCTTTGTTTCCGGGACATCGAAGGTGAACTCGACCATTCCTTCAGAAAGCGACGCAATCTTTGATGGGGAAATCGCTACCTGGTCGACCGTTAACTTCGCGTCCCACTTGTCCGCAGCGACGGGCTTGCAGCTAATCGGGTGTACGGCCTGCGCCTGAAACGTCAAAACGCCGCCACGCCGCGCTGCACCTTCATGGCTTACTTTCAGTTCGAATACATGGCCTGCGATTTGAGGAATCGAAACGATGCCAGATGCCACCCAGACTGGGCGCTGATTGCCGGTCTCGGGCGTCAGGCTATAGCGCAATCTGGTCCACAATGACGATTCGGTGACTGGCAGGGGCAGGTCTATCGGTGATCTGCCCGGCGGCAGAGTTGCCTCCGAGCGAGCACTTTCCAGAACTAAATCCTTAGGAGTTACCCAACTCAGCGAGAGCGTCGCGTGCAACGGACTATTCGCCGTATTGATCACGGGCACCGAAACTACGGTAGATCCGTTCTTGAGAGTGGCACGAATCCCGAACTCGTCAACCGAAGCGAGAAATTGCCCTTGAGAAGCCGGCAGATAAAACGAGAATGCCAGCAAAGTGAGTGCAGTATTCCTCATGATCCCTCACATCGGAAGCGACCACAATCTTCCGGAGTCTAACCTCAAGTGCCCATAGATTACGCCGAACTGCACCTCAACACAAGGGCTATTTTGTCGACTCGACAGAAATAGGGTTGCCAATTCACACACCGTTACGGAGCATTATCGGAACCGTCCGCCCGGTAGCATTGGACTTTCCACCTTTCCGGTTTGGCGTTACACGGGTGAGCACGTCCCAATTCGGCCAACTCCTCTTCCGGGTGCCCGCCCAATCGGAACAATTCGTCGATTTACACCGAAAATTTGTTTCGATCTGGCGCATGCGGAACTGTTGTATCCTCGACACCATAGGCGCTTCCTAAGACTTGCTATTCAGGGAGGGTTCCCATGAAACACCTCGCATTCATGCTCCTCGTGCTGGTAGCCTTCGTCGGACGCGGGGCGAGCCAGACTGCTTGGACTACTCCAACCGCGGCCGAAGTCGATGCGGTCTATCCCGACATCGAAAGCTTGTATATAGACCTTCACCAAAATCCGGAACTGGCGTTCCAGGAAGTGCGGACTGCGGCCAAACTTGCTGCGCGTGTGAAGGCCCTCGGCTATGAGGTCACCACGGGCGTCGGGCGAACCGGCATTGTGGCAGTAATGAGAAACGGACTTGGGCCCACTGTCATGTTGCGGACCGAACTTGACGCCCTGCCGGTCGAAGAGAAAACCGACCTTCCATTTGCCAGCAAAGTCGTGGTGAAAAGCGCCACCGGCGGGGCAACTGCAGTGATGCACGCCTGCGGACACGATATCCACATGTCGGCGTGGACTGGTACCGCACGTTTGATGGCGGAGCACAGGGATCGCTGGCACGGCACGCTGGTGTTGGTAGGGCAACCGGCGGAAGAAAGTGGCTCAGGCGCCTCCGCCATGCTAAAAGATGGTCTGTTTACCCGCTTCCCGCGCCCCGATTTTGCGCTCTCTCTGCACGACGACGACACCATGCCCGCGCTGTCTGGCCCAAAACGTTTGTCGAGGAAGGGGGCCTCGCAAGAAACATTTCGGTTTTACGCCGGGCGCTGCAGGATGATTCGGATGCCGAATATATCGAGACAGTGTCACGGCGGGGATATCGATT
Organism: Bryobacterales bacterium; assembly: GCA_963710155.1. Lineage (GTDB taxonomy): Bacteria > Acidobacteriota > Terriglobia > Bryobacterales > Bryobacteraceae > Palsa-187. Next base: position 54,709 of record CAVPZQ010000018.1, read on the forward strand.
CGTTTCGGCGGTTTCCGAGACTTCCGAGGAGAGCATTCCTTCCACGAGATCTCTTGCGGTCCTTCCGTTTGCGAACCTTTCTGGCGATTCCGCCCAAGATTTTTTCACGGATGGAATGACTGATGACCTGATCAGCTATTTTCTGAAGATCGAGGCATTGCAGGTCACTTCACGCACGTCGGCGATGGCCTATAACGGTGTAAAAAGGCCTCTGCGGGAAATCGCCAAGGAGCTGAACGTGCAATGGGTAGTGGAAGGCGCAGTGCTCCAAGCGGGAGGCCGGGTCCGAATTACAGTTCGTCTCATCGACGGCGGGACGGAAAAGCACCTGTGGGCAGAGACCTATGAAAAAGACATGCGCGACATACTTGCGCTTCAAAGCGAGGTGGCGGGCGAAATCACGGGTCAGATTCGTGTGAAAATGACCGCACCGGAAAAGGCAAGGCTGGCCCAGTCGCGCACCGTTAATCCTGAAGCCTACCAAGATTACTTGCGGGGCCGGCATTTCTGGAACAAGCGAACGGTAGAATCGTTAAAGAAGGCTCGCCAATATTTCGAACATGCGATTGAGAAGGACCCGAGCTACGCGCCGGCGCACTGCGGGCTCGCTGACGCTTACGCATTGATGGGCAGCAATGGATACGACGTTATGCCGCCTACAGAAGCCATGCCTCGGGCCAAGGCTGCGGCTCAGAGCGCGCTGGAGATCGATCCGACGTTTGCGGAGGCGAATGCGGCACTAGGATACGTGAAACTTGCTTATGATCGTGACCTGCTGGGAGCGACCCGAGAGCTTGAGCGCGCTCTCGCGCTCAAGCCAAACTACGCGATCGCCCACCAATGGATGGGCGAGTTGCTGATGGCCAAGGCGGCTCCGGATGAAGCCACGAAGTCGTTTCGACGGGCACTGGAGTTGGACCCACTTTCAGTTCCATGCAACCTTGGGCTCGGGTGGTCCTTTTATTTTTGGGGGCACTTCGATCTCGCGATCGAGCAGTTCCAAAAAACGCTAGAGATCGCGCCCGGGGTGCCGATGGCTCTTTACGGGCGGGGGCTCTCCTTTCATCACATGAACCAGCCTCAGCGCGGGCGGCAGGAGTTTCAACAGGCCTACGTGAGCACCGGAGGTGATATCGCGGCGGTTATGTTCATAGGGATAACTCATGCATTGGCCGGACGTAAGAAGGCCGCCGAGAAAGAATTGGCTAAACTGCGAGCCCTGTCGAAGCAGCGATATATTCCGGCTGTCTATTTTGCCTTCATTTACGTGGCACTCAACAAACTAGACCGCGCCTTTGAATGTCTACACGCAGCCTGTGAGGAACGCTCCAGTTATCTCGTCTTTATGACAGTACAGCCTTCTTTCGAAAACCTGCGCTCCGATCCTCGATTTGAAGCGCTGTTGAGGAAGATCAGGATGCCGAGCACGGCGGCCAATAGCTAGGCCAATTGCCAGCAAGCAGCCCGATAACGAACATGATGTAAAGCTTCGCTGCGGGGATGCCCGAAGGCATCCAGCCGGGCTCTATCATTAAATCCCGCCGAATCCACCATAAATCTATCGCCTTCCCAACGCCCAACGGAATAGCCCAGCCACGAAGGGTTGGTATCCGCAGGAAGCTTGCGTCTAGATCGGCGGTTCCCATTTTCGGCATAGCTTCGACAAGTACTCGACGGAGGTTTGCTTCTCCGCAGCAATGATGTACAAGGCGAGACGTCGGGAAAGTTCGGACCGTTGAGCGGTTACACCTAAACCAAGGCGAGTGCCAGCTCAACAATGCACACCACCCGTTTACAAGCGATTGGCCGCCGGGCACTCGGACGTATAACGCGCTTCCCGCTGATCTGGCTGATCACTGACCAATCTAGCGAGGGCGGGCGGGACATTGGTCTGATTCATTTTGAGTTGAGGCAAATTCCGGCAAGCCTGATTTTGGAATTGGAACAAAATGGAACAAAACGACGGGGGACGGTAGTTGTAACTGATTGAAATTGTGGTGGCCAGGGACGGACTTGAACCGCCGACGCCAGCCTTTTCAGGGCTGCGCTCTACCAACTGAGCTACCTGGCCATGGATCTTGCGGTGAGTTTCTCCATTGTAACACTGGAGAACACGCTGAACTCAATTGCGAGTGCGCACCACTCCGCGCAGGCTTCGCGCCGTCTGCCGCCAGAACCACAGCAGCACAATGCCGATCACGATCAATCCCGCTGACAGCCCCATCCACAACCCCACCGCGCCCAGCGATTCGCGGAAACATAAGAACGCGCCCAACGGCAGTCCTAAAATCCAATATCCGGCGAAATGGCACAGCATCGGGGTGCGGGTGTCGCCCGCGCCGCGGAGGGCCCCGGTGGCAGTCACTTGCAGTCCGTCGAAGAGTTGAAAGAAGGCGGCGACGCGGAGCAACGGCGCGGCGGCGGAAATGATCGCGGGCTCGGGCGTGAACAGGCGCGCGATAGCTTGGGGGATGACAAGCATGGCCAGCGCGCCCAAAGACATCGCACCCGCGCCAAACGCCAACGCGGTCCAGCCGGCTCGCGACGCACCTTCCGGATCGCGTCTTCCAATAGCGTGTCCCACGCGCACAGCGGCGGCCGAGCTAATGCCCAGCGGCATCATGAAAGTTGTCGAGACCACGGTCAGCGCGATCTGGTGTCCCGCCAGAATATCGGCGCTGAGCTTGCCGATCAGAATAGTCACGGTCGCAAACACCGAGGTTTCTAAGCCAATCTGTCCGGCGGCGGGCAGTCCCAGTTTCAGGAGCCTGCCGATGCGCGGAAAGTCCGGACGCCAGCTCACCACGAAGGCTTTCGGGTCGCGCCGCCAGATGATCAGAAACATGGCGGCCAGCATGTAGATGCGTGAAAAGCAAGTTGACCAACCGGCGCCTTCCGCACCGAGCCGCGGCGCACCGAAATTGCCGAACACGAAAATCCAATTGCCGGCGGCATTGACCAGGTTCGCCGTGATCAAAACCAGCAGAATGGGACGCACCACACCGATCGATTGCAAATAGCGTCGCAGACAAAAAAACAACATCAGCGGGGGCGCGCTCCAATTCAACGCGCGAATATAAGGAGTTGTATCGCGTAGCACACTCGCGTTGATTCCAAATCGCGCCATGGCGGGCACCATCACCCAAACGAAGCCCATCACCCCGGGAATCAAAAACAGCGCCAGCCAGATCCCGTTAATCAGCGAATGATGACAATCGTCCCGATCACCCGCTCCGAACGCCTGCGAAACCAGGGTGTCGAGTCCGTACAAGAGCCCGCTGGCGAAAACCGCGATGGCGTAGAACACTGAGGTGCCCAAGCTCACCGCGCCAATGGCGTCCGCGCTTACGCGGCCGACAAACATGGTGTCGACGATGCCCATCGCCATCCAGCCGAGCTCGGTGAGCACCAGCGGCGCGGCTAGCGCGAACATGGCGCGCAACTCGGATTCGCGTTGGGTCATGGGTCTTACTTGCCGATGCAGAAAGTGGAAAAGATCCGGTTCAGAATGTCGTCCGCGGTCGTAGCGCCGGTAATGCCGTCAATGGGACGTAGCGCCGCATATAAATCGAGCAGCAACATCTCGTGCGGAATACCGAGTGTGGTCGAGGTTTGCGCTTGCTCTAAAGCCTGGGACGTTTCTAGCAAGAGTTGCTCGTGGCGCAGGCTGGTGATGAAACCGCCTTCCTGCTCCAGGTGGCCGCGCGGTGCAACGGAGTCGACGATGGCGCGACGCAGGTCAGTGAGCCCTTCCCCGGTGAGGGCGGAAACGCGCAGGGCATCCGGAGCCTCAGGCTGGGTTGGCAAATCGCACTTGTTTCCGGCGACCAGATGCTTCCCCTGTTGCTGCGCTTTTTCGATTAACTGGCGATCTTCTGCTTCAAGCGGCATAGAAAGATCTACCACCACCACAGTCAAGTCAGCGTCGGCCATAGCTTGATAGCTGCGCTCGATGCCCAGCTTTTCGACGATGTCTTGTCCCGCGCGAATGCCCGCTGTATCGACGAATCTTACCGGGATTCCTTCGATCACCGCGGTCTCTGATACCAGATCGCGTGTGGTTCCGGGCACGTCCGTCACGATGGCGCGGTCTTGTTCCAGCAGCCGGTTGAACAAACTGCTTTTGCCGACGTTGGGACGGCCGACGATCGCGAGCGTGAATCCTTGATGCACTAGCTTGCCGTAGGCGAAGCTTGCGATCAGCGCGCGAACACCGACCAGCACCGGCTCGATCCGCCGCAGGATTTCTTCGGGCGGCGCCACGCTGATGTCGTCCTCGGCGAAATCAATCCCGGCTTCGAGTAGCGCGATCAATTCCAGTAGTTGCTCTTTCACCGGCTTTAGGCGCAATGAAACCGACCCGCCGATTTGCTGCGCTGCGATGCGCGCCTGATAGAGCGTGGTCGCATCGATTAAATCGCGAACCGCTTCCGCACGCGGCAAGTCGATGCGGCCGTTGAGATACGCGCGCAGCGTGAATTCGCCGGGCTCGGCGAGTCGGGCTCCCCACGCGCAGGCACGTTCGAGTGCATAGCGCAGTACGACGGGGGAACCGTGACACGAAATCTCGACCACTTCTTCGGCGGTGTAAGAACGAGGAGCCGCGAAGTAGGTGACTACGACTTGATCGACGGCATGGCCGCCCACATCAGGCAACTCGGCGAGAAACGCCGACCATGGTTTCCACTCAGGTTCGGTTCCAGGAGGAAACCGCAGCATAGCGGCCGCGATCACGCGCGCGTCCCGACCGGAGATGCGTACGATGCCGATACCGCCGCGTCCCGGCGGCGTGGAAACCGCGGCAATCGTGTCTTTGAGATTCACTTACCGGGAGTCACGGCGCGGGCCGCGCGGACCACCACGTGACGGAGGACCACCACGCCGGTCGCCGTCGCGTCCGCCACGACCGCGGAAAGCTCCGGGACGGCCGCCAGTGGAATCCAGTTCGGGCCGCGGCTTGGGTGGGATCACAGGCTCCGGCAGCGTCTTCATTTCCGCAGGCACGATCACCACCTGGCGAATCGGACCCTCGCCCACGCTCTCGCTGCGCACATCGGTTTCGTCGCGCAGGGCGAGGTGCAAAATACGCCGCTCGCGGCTGTTCATGGGACTGAAGTGAAACGGCTGACGGGATTTCTTGACACGCTCGCTCGCTGCCTGGGCGCTCATACGCAGCTCTTCAATGCGCAGAATGCGCCGATCGTTGGCATCGAAACAAATGCGCGAATGCTCCTCGGGAGCCATCCCGATCGCTTCCATCGTCAACTGCTCGAGCGCCAGCAGCAGTTCGGCTTTGTTCGAGAGCAGCAGGTCGACGTCGGGCCCGGTGAAGCGCACCATCAAATCGGGGTTTTCGAAATCGGGATGGGGCGTCTCGCCTTCGGCCACGGTAAACGAGAGTTGAAATCCGGCCAGCTTGAATACCTGGTTGAGGAATTCTTCGATGCGCGGTGCGGTTTCCGCGACCGTATATTTCTTTTGGGCCAAAATTTATTTCCTGCCCTTCTTTATGGGAACCGGCGCCGTCACTTCAGGCGCGGGCATGGTTTTATTCAACAGCCACTGCTGAACGATGCCCACCACGTTGCCGGTTAACCAGTATAGTACCAGTCCGGCCGACGCGAAGTAGAACATATAACCGAACATCAGCGGCATAAACATCATCATTTTCGCTTGCGCGGGATCGACGCCCGGCTGCGGCGTCATGCGCTGCATCAGGAATTGCGTGGCTACCAGCAGCAGCGGCAACAAGTGGATCGCGAGCGACTCCGGCTGCGAAAGATCGCTGACCCACAACCAATGCGAGCCGCGCATCTCAATCGCCACGCCCAAGACTTTGTAGAACGCCCACAAGAACGGAAGCTGCAACAGCATCGGCAAACAGCCACCCACCGGATTCACGCCGTTTTTCTTGTACAGATCCATCACTTCCTGGTTCTGTTCGGTCTTGCGCGGGTCCTTCATGGAGATGCCTTTGTACTTATCGTTGATGGCCTTGATTTGCGGCTGCAACGCCTGCATCTTTTTGGAGGACTTCATGCCCGTGATCTTCAACGGGAACAGCAACATGTTGATCGCCAGCGTGACCAGCACAATGGCCCAGCCGTAGTTGTGCACTAGATGATCTGAGGTCCAGTTGAGAACCAGGAACAGGGGTTTCGCGATCACGCCGAAGAAGCCCCAGTCGACAACTTGTGAGAGCTTAGGGTTCACCTTGCTGAGCAGGTCCGTGTCCTTAGGTCCCACAAACAAGGAGAGCGTGTTGATGCCCTGGCCGCCCACGCCCACGCCGACGCGCTTCTCGTCCTTGCCGTCCGCATTCGGAACAGCGTCGGCAAAGGTGGTTTCTTCGACCGACGGTACATCGCCCGGGAGGAAGACTGCCGTGAAATAGCTGTCTTCAATTCCTACGAAGGAGAACTGGCCGCTTACCGAAACCGGTCCATTCTTGGCGTCGCCGAACGCAATGGACTTGAGTTTGGAATTCGCCAGATCGTAGTAGAGCGCATGCTGCACGGCCTCCGGGTTGCGCACCGTCGGATCGCCAAAACCGCCGCGCCAGGTAAGCTGATGGGGAACCGCCGTGCCGTTTTGCGTGACCTCGGACGTGACGCTCACCAGGTAACTCGTCTTGGTGAAGTGGAAAGATTTCTTTGTCAGCGCACGGCCGTCAGAAAATTCGAAGGAGACTTCGAGTCCGTCGCCCGCACGTTCGGTCTTAAACAGCGCCTTATTCGGATCGGTGTCCAGCGTCTGCCCCTTGACATCAATCGAGAACGGCGGCGGAACCCGCCCCATCCCGGGCTGATACACCAATTCGAGCGGCTTGCCGGCGTGATCCTTATAGTCTTTGAGAACCCAGCTCAGCACCACCGCGCCGCGGTTCGAAAAAACCACATGATATACATCGGTGTCCACGGGAACGATCTCTTCGCCGGATGCTTGAACGGCATCCAGGGTCTCAGCGGTTTTCTGCTTCTGCGTGGAAGGAATGACGGCCTCGGGCTTTTCGACTTCCGCCGCGGTCACAGGCTGAGCGCTCTTGGCCGCGCCCGCCTTGGTAGCCGTGGGCGCCGGAGCCGGCTTGATGAAATACTGGCTAACCAGCAGCACCAATCCCATCAGTACGAAGGCGATCAGCAGCCGCACTTCCATGGACAATTCTTTTTTCATAGCAGCGAAAACCTAGCGAACGGGATCGAATCCCCCTTGGTGAAATGGATGGCAGCGCAGCAAACGCCGGGTCCCGAGCCACACCCCCCGCGCCACGCCGTGTTTCTCCACCGCCTGCAGCATGTATTCAGAACAGGTCGGGTGAAACCGGCAGGCCGAGGGTAGGCAAGGCGAAAGCCATCGTTTATAGAGACGTAAAACCCCCACCACTAAGATCCGCATTTCTCGATCACTTTCCGCAAAGCCCGCTCGATTTCTGGAAACGACGCGCCCAGGGCCGCACGCCGCGGGTTGACCACGATATCCCACTGGCATCCGATTTCAGAGCGGTGCATCCGGAAAGCTTCTCGAATGCGGCGCTTGATGCGGTTGCGGACAACAGATCCGCCGATCGCTCGCGGCACCGTAAGCCCAAGGCGGGCGGAGCTTCGCGCCGGGTCCGGACGCGCCAGGCAGAACGCTGCGAATAAAGGACCGGAGAGGCGGATACCGTTGTCATAGACGGCTCGGAATTCGGAGGAGCGCAGAATCCGCGCAGTTTGCGGGAACCCCAGCGCGCCGCCGGAGGCGGGTTTAACTGGTGGCCTTGGCGTACCGGACGGCTCTCTCGTCGCTGACGGTCAGTTTGTGACGGCCGCGCGCGCGGCGGCGGCTGAGCACGGCGCGCCCGTTCTTGGTCTTCATGCGCTCACGGAACCCGTGTACTTTCGCGCGTTTGCGATTATTCGGCTGAAATGTGCGTTTCGGCATCTTATTCCTTCTTAGACGCGCGCAACGCTACAGCGAAGGCGCAAGGGCTAGGAATCAAAATAAAAGTATAGCAGACCCGCGGTAGGGTAGTGGTTCAGTTTGAATCATCAACAATCTTGACTTAGCCAGTCGAATTGGCCGACGTATAAGGCCACTACCGCTTCCAGCCATTGGACTCGTTGCATTGTCGAAACAATAAAAGCGGCACTGCAGTCTAGAGAATTGGGGGCAAGCAGATGAAGCCCATCGCGATCACAATTTTTTGCTGTGCGGCGGCGCTGAGCGGACCGGCGGAGCCGCGTGAGGTGTCCGGCGTCAGCGTGCCCGCGACCGTAGACGTAGCCGACAAGGAACTCACGCTGAACGGCGCAGGTGTTCGTAAGGAAAAGGCATTCTTCAAGGTCTATGTCGTGGCGCTGTACCTCGAACAGCCAACGTCGGATGCAGATACAGCGATTACAAGCGATCAGGAAAAGTACATTGTGCTCAGCATGCTGCGGGACGTTAGCCGCGAGCAGTTTGTGGAGGCGTTGGAGACGGCGATCATGCGCAACTCGAGCGGCGCGATGCCAATTCTGAGAGAGCGACTCGATCTGCTCCAAAAAGCGCTGCCTCCTTTGGAGAAGGGGGATGTGCTCACGTTCGCGTATTTGCCCGGATCCGGCACGATACTGCGCGGCCAAGGCCAGGAGATGACAATTCGGGGTAAGGACTTCGCGGATGCCCTGCTTTCCGTGTGGTTAGGTCCGGCGCCAGTCAGCGGGGGCCTCAAGCGCCAATTGTTGGGCGGATGATGTCATTAGCCCGAATCGGTCAGTATCAGAGACGACGCGTAAGTCTTACTCAGGGGAGCGCGCCTGTCCTTAATCCGCAAAACGGGGGCGGAGTCGCCTGGCGCGGAAGCTTTAACTGATATCGGTGCTGCTAGGGCGCGGTTGTGAATAGCGCATGTATTCGCGCCGGAGCCATCGCGTTAAGGAGAAGAACGGCCGGAGAAGCAAACGTGGCAAAGTGCGTATCCGAAATAGGAACCACTCGGGGACAAGGGGTGCCACAATTCGAAAAGGCGGATCGAGCCGTCGTCGAGAGTGTTCGAAAAACCTGATGCGAGTGCCGGAAACTCCAACAGAAACGATTGGTCTGTAGCTGAGAACACTCAGACGGGGAAACTTCACGCCAGCTCGCGCCAATAGAGCTTCCACAAGAAAGGTCTTGTCGCCAACACTGAAGGTTACCCACGCGTGGCCGCTGCCATATCTACCCGTGGACCCCACGACGAAGCGCGCGTTATATCCCAGTCCGAGAAGTTGCCTCCACGTCCACAGCGCGAAGTCGTCACAATCCCCCCGCCTGGTTTGCTCAAAATCCTCGGGCGCCATCCAGTGGTCTTTGACCCCGAATTGTTCCTGATCGGAAACGTACCGGCAGGTAGACAAAAAGTCGCGGATCTCGGCGATATCCCGGCAGACGACCCTCACTGGCTGGCTGAGGAACAAGCCCATCGGACGTCCCTTAAAGCACGGGTGCCGTTTGTTGCTTGGCTGCGATATGTATTTGCCGGCAAGCTCATACAAACCGGGGACGATCTCTGCAATCACAATATGTCCATCGGATCGACCTTTCCGTTCCATGAGAGGGAGTCTTAAGGTTCGCGGCCTGATCGCTCTCGAGTAGAGAGGCCTCAGTTGAGTACCATTGGACGAAGATGCTTTCTACACGCCGAATGAGGTGTAGTTCGTGAAAAGCACGTTCAGTGAATTAGTGGCGAGCACGCTGCTGGTGGTGGGCGCGCTGTTCCCGATCGTCAATCCGCTGGGTAACGCCCCTATTTTTTTGATGCTGACGCGCGGGCTCTCCAACCAGGCTCGCGCCACACTCGCGCGGACCATCGCCGTGAATGGGTTGGTGCTTATGCTGGTATCGCTCTTCATCGGCACGCATATACTCGGGTTCTTCGGAATTTCGCTCCCCGTAGTGCAAGTGAGTGGCGGGCTGGTAGTGGCTGCCACCGGGTGGGCGTTGCTGCGCCACACCGACGACGATGATGGGACCATGGACGCGAAAAGGCCCTGCAACGAAACCAATTATATGCGGCAAGCCTTCTATCCGTTGACGCTGCCCTTGACTGTGGGCCCCGGCTCAATATCGACGGCCATCACGGTGGGGGCCAACCGGACCGAAGGGGCGGAGTGGCGCTGGCCGTTGATCGTGGGCCTGCTGCTGGGGGCCAGTCTGATTGCGGTATCGGTTTATCTGAGTTATCGTTTTGCGGAACGGATCGCCGCGGCCCTGGGCGAAGCGGCGATGAACGTGGTGATCCGGCTGTCGTCCTTCATCCTGGTGTGCATCGGAGTGCAGATTTCCTGGAATGGATTGAGCACGCTCCTGCGCTCGGCTCTGGGCCGGTGACGACGCTCCCTTACAACTCTGGCTTGCCGTCAACCAGCAAGTCCTTAACCTTGAACTGCAGCGTCCGGTAGGGCCCCGCCGCGCCCGGCAGGTACAGCTCGAAGCTCACGATTTTGTCGGTAGGCGACACCTGTTCGCGTGGGAAGGCAAAGTATAAATGCGGGTCAGTGGACGTGGGCGGAAAGTAGGCGCTCAGCTTGACTCGGCCGTGCCCTGCGTCCATGGCGCTGTCGTGCTCCAGCCGACGAGTCTCGGCTTCGTTCGAAAAGGCATCGTTAGTTCCGAGCCGCGCGGCGACGATGATATGTCGCTCGCGGTTGTCCGCAAACCACGCAGCGCGCTCCTCCGAAAGCGGATCGTCGGCCAGCGCTTTCGTGATGCCGGGGCGGCGCAATTCGGCGCGCCGGTCGCGTTCGGCGACGGCTTTCAAGACGGGCCCGGCGGTGGCCAGATATACCTGTATTGGCTGAGTGGAACCGGCGTTCTTTCCCACTTGCGCCTTCCCGGGCACGGCAGACATCTGCGCCCACGGAGAGTCAGCCAGAAACTGCGCGAGTTCGACGTCAGTCCACTCCATTGGCGGCTTGATCTGCCAGAACGGATCAGCAAACAAAAATAGCGCGACAACCAGCCACGTCATCCTTCAATTCTTTCATGAACGTTGATATATTAGGTGCCACTATGCGATGCCTCTCCGCCTTGGTCCTGACGATTTTTGTGGCCGCGCCCATGCTGGCGCAACTTGCAGCGCCGAACGCGGCGGGTGTCACTATGGGTCACATGCACCTGGCCGTTAAGGATGTTGACGCTCAAAAGGAATTCTGGGTTTCCGCGATGGGTGGCACTTTGGTGAAGAATGGACCACTTGAGCTCATCCAGTTTCCAGGAGTGTTTATCATGTTGCGCAAGGCCGAGCCCACGGCGCCTCCGGCTGGGTCCATCGTTAATCACTTTGGTTTCGTGGTGCGTGATATGCCCGGGTCACTGGCGAAATGGAAGGCGGCCGGCTTGAAGATCGACCCGACGGAAAATCCCAACGAAGTTTACGTCAACGCGCCCGACGGCATTCGCCTCGAAGTCTATGGGGTGCCGACTCTTCCGACTGCGGTGCAGATGAACCACATTCATTACTTTGCTTCCGATATTCCCGGGATCAAGGCCTGGTACGCGAAAGTGTTCGGAGCGATCCCCGGCCAGCGCGCATGCGTCGCCTGCTTATCGAAGCCGGCTATGATTCAAGCGGACGATCTACCGGGCGTCAACCTCTCCTTTGGGTCCGCCGCCATGCCACAAGAGCCCACCAAGGGACGCGCCATCGATCACATTGGCTTCGAGGTAACGAATCTGGATGAGTTCGCCAAGAAGCTCGAAGCGCAGGGGATCAAGTTGGACGTGCCCATCCGCCAGATTCCCAACACCAAACTCAAAATCGCGTTCATCACCGACCCGTGGGGCACCTATATCGAGCTAACTGAGGGTCTGGCTCCGGCGCATTAGGATCACGTCTTCGCCGCTCGCCTGGAAACGCAAAATAAATAGGGACGGAGCCTGATTATTGTTCCGAAGTGGAACAATCTCGTTTTGGGGCAATAATCAGGCTCCGTCCCTATTTTTGCCAACGGCGGGATTGATCGTCCGGCGATAGCCCTACGCCGCGTACGCCGCCAATATGCGGTTATATGGATGTGCTCTTCAAAGGCTGGCAAGCAGTTCGTAATCCACGTTGCCGCCGGAGAGCACGACGCCCACGCGCTTCACACCCGCCGGAAGTTTTTTAAACAACGCCGGCGCAGCGGATACAGCACCGCTCGGCTCCGTCAGGATCTTCAAACGAGAGAGTAGAAACTTGAGGGTGGCCCGGATCTCGTCCTCGCTCACCAGGACGATTTGATCCACCAGCCGCTGCACAATCGGAAAGGTCAGTTCCCCGGGGATCTGCGCGCGCAGCCCGTCTGCAATGGTCGCGGGCGGAGGAATCTCGACGCGTTTCCCGGCCTCGAGCGACAGGAGAGTATCATTGCCGTCCGCCGGCTCGACGCCAATGACGCGAATGCCGGGGCGAAGACTCTTGGCCGCGATGGCGCTGCCCGACATCAGCCCGCCGCCGCCGATACAGACGACGATGGCATCCAGATCGGGTATCTCTTCCATCAATTCCAATACAGCCGTGCCCTGGCCTGCGAGGGTCCAGGGATGGTCGTAGGGCGGAACCAAGGTTGCGCCGGTTTCCTCGGCTAGCTTCTTGCCGATGGCGACGCGATCCTCACGAAAGCGGTCGTAGGTAACGATTTTCGCCCCGCGCGCCCGTGTCGCTGCCACTTTGGAGCGCGGCGCATCGAGGGGCATAGCCAGGGTCGCCGGAATTCCTAGCGACTGCGCCGCAATGGCCACGGCCTGCGCGTGATTGCCGGAGGAAAACGCCACCACGCCGCGCGCGCGGTCTTTTTCGGGGATCGAATAGATGAAGTTCGCCGCACCGCGGAACTTGAACGCGCCGCCCTTCTGCATGTTTTCGCATTTGAAGAAGGTGGTGACACCGGCTTCGCGGTCGAAGCTGTGCGAATTCATGACCGGCGTTCGCCGCGCGACTGGCCGGATACGCTCGGCGGCGGCCCGAATGTCTTCGATCGTTACGGTGGTTTCTAGAGTAGGGGATCGCAAGTCTCAGCATAACGTGACACACTGGAAGCGTGCCTGACGTTTGTACTTGCGGCGCAAAGCTCCCGCCCGACGCGCGATTCTGCCACAAGTGTGGCAAGCCGCAGCGCGATGAACCGGTGTTTGTCGCAGAAGTGGAGGAGCCCTCTCCGCCGCCTTTGACCGCAGTCCCGGTGCCCGTGCCCGCGCGCATCGGCTTTCATAATCTGCTCGCCGTCCGCGTGGCGCTGATGGCCGGAGCCTTAGGCTTGTGTTTATTCGTGCTCCTAGGCCAGTTGCCGGGATTGCAGGTGATCGCGATTCTCTCGCCGGTAGCCTCGGGAGTCTTCGCGGTGCACCTTTACAAACGCAAAACCGGACAGCGGCTATCGATGGCCAGCGGCGCGCATTTGGGCTGGATCTCAGGCATCTTCGGCTTCCTGATCACGACCCTTCTGTTCACGGCCTTCGCGGTGATGCTCACGAACCCGGAACTGGCCGATGCCGTCCGTCAACAAGCCGGCGCGACACGTCCGGAAGTAATGCAAGCGCTGAAGGAAATTCAGACTGCCGCGGGAATCACTAAGGCTCTACTCGAATCGTTTGTGTTTCTGACGCTGCTGCCGACGTTCGGTGGCTCGCTGGGTGCGAAGCTACTCGATCGGGACTGAAGGCTCGGGCACACGCTGACTGCGCGACGTGGTCCACTTCACGATCGCGACTCCGGCGAAGATGACGATCATCGCCACCGTCTCGCGCCACCCGAAGGGTTCGCGATAAACCCACCAGCCGAGCGCCACCGCCACCATCGGATTGACGTAAGTGTAAATCGAGACTAAAGCGACCGGCAGGTGTTGCATCGTATAAATGAATGCGCTATAGCCGACGATCCCGCCGAACACCGCCAGATACAATATCGCCAGCATACCTTTGGTATTCCAGGTCTCATGCCGCCCGTCGAGCATCGCCGGAATGGCGAAGGCGATTCCGGTCGCCAGTTGCTGTACGCCGCCGCTGACGAAGGGATGCGCACGGCTCCCCATCCGCCGCTGCGCGATGGAACCGATCGACCACATCAGCCCGCCGAACTGCATCAGGAAGAAGCCGCCGAGCATGGCCTGGGTGCTGATGTGTTGCCCGCTTCCCGGGGTCATCAGCAGAGCCACGCCGACGAGTCCCACCAGCATGCCGCCGATCGACGGCCAGTGCAGGCGTTCGCCGGTGGGAGACAAGGCTTCGACGCCGACCAGCCAAAAAGGCTGTAGGCTTGCGAAGAGCGAGGCCATACCGCTTGGGATCCATTGCTCGCTGTAGGCCAGAGCGCCAGTTCCCATCGCGATCACCATCAGTCCATACAGTGCGGTGCGTATTGCTTCACGCCCAGTCGGTAAGCGCGCTCCGGTAGCCAACGCGCCGATCAGCAGCGCTCCGCCGGAGATCGAATAGCGCAGGCACATCAGCATCGCGGGCGAAAAGGACTCCAGCGCCACGCGGATTCCCAGGTAGGTGGTGCCCCAGAAAAAACACACGCAGGCCAGCGCCGCCAACCCGCGGAATTCTGTATGGGACTGATCTTGCCCGCTCAGGTTACCATGTTAACTTGATCCTCACGCTCACCATAAATCCTGCCATTGACCGCATTATCACGGCGGACCGCCTTGTATTTGAGGACCGCGGATATATCCTCGATCGGGCCGAGGCTGCTGGTGGCCGGGGCATTAACGCCTCTCAGGTGATTCACGCTTTCGGCGGCAAGACCGCGGCGGTCCTCACCGCTGGCGGGGCTGCCGGGGAGCGTATCGAAAAATTGCTGGGCGGTTTGGGATTTCCCTATGACCTCGTCCACGTTCGTGCGGAGAGCCGGACGAACTTGACGATTTCCGACAAACAGGGACTAACCGTAAAGCTGAACGAGCGTGGCGCGCCGCTGGAGGCAAGTGAGCTGAAGGAAATCAAGAAGAAGGTGGAGGCGCGCCTTCCCAAAACCCAGTGGCTGATGATTTGCGGCAGCATCCAGCCTGGGGTGCCGCCACACTTTTATTGCGAGATCGTCGAGATGGCCAAGAGCCACGGAGTAAAGACGCTGCTCGATACCGATGGCGAAGCGCTGCAGCATGCTCTCGAAGCAAAGCCTACTGTCATCATGCCGAATCAGCACGAAGCCGAGCGTTTGCTCAGCCGCGCGTTGATTACTCGCGGGCAGTGTCTGGAAGCGGTGGATGTCATGCAGGCGATGGGTCCGGAGTGTGTGATTCTTTCGCTAGGCGCGCGCGGGGCGATTGGATCGTCGCCCGAAGGAGTGTTTGAAGCGCTCCCGCCGCGCATAGAAGCACTGTGCCCGATCGGAGCCGGCGACGCTCTTGGCGCCGCTTTTGCATGGAGCATGGAGAAGAAGAAGTCTTTCTCGGAGTCACTGCGCTGGGGAGTCGCCACCGGCACCGCCGCAGCGAAGCTGCCCGGCCTGGCGTTCCCGACTTTCAATGACGCCCGCGCCGTCTACAAACAAGTAGAACTGCGCCACGTAAAATAGGGACGGAGCCTGATTATTGCCCCGAAACGGGAATGTTCCACTTCGGAACAATCATGAGGCTCCGTCGCCGCGGATGCGATTCAGCAGGGCCTTCTTTTTCCATTAAAGAAGGCCCTCCACTCCCGGAAGAAATTGGATTGACACACGCTATTGCGATGATGGGTTTATGCGGATCTTGCTGCTAGTGTTCTCGTGTGCGGGCTTCGGGCTCGCGCAGCAAGCTCCCGCTACTGCGCCTGATTCGGCCGCGCCCGAGCGCTGGAATCTGTTCTATCAGGCGACGTCTATCGGCGATTATCACGGCACCTTCCGCTCGCCTTATGCAGGGCCGTTCAGTCTGCAGGATTATGCGGAACGCGACGTTTCGCTCACCACCACGCTGTTCCTGGGCTTTCGGCTGGGCAACACGCAATTTTATATCGACCCCGAAGTCGCCGGCGGCCGCGGCTTCAGCGGCGTGAATGGAATCGCCAACTCTCCCAACGGTGAATTACCGCGCGTGGCTTCGGCTACCCCCAAACCGTACCTTGCGCGCGCCTATTTCACGCAGGATTTTGGTTTTGGCGATGAGCGCGAAAACTTTGCGAGTGAAGAGAACCAACTCGCCGGCTCACGTCCGATGACGCGCTACAGCATTACCGCGGGGCGGTTCACGGTCACCGATTTCTTCGATAACAACAAGTACTCGCATGACCCGCGCACGCAGTTCATGGGCTGGGCGGTGATGTATAACGGCGCCTGGGATTATCCGGCCGACACGCGCGGCTACACTTGGGGCTGGGTTCACGAGTTTCACACTAAGCGGTGGTCCCTGCGCTACGGGAGCGCCGCGGAGCCGAAGGTGGCGAACGGCCTGCGCTTCGACCGGCGCCTGCTGCGCGACCGGGGCGATATGGTGGAAGGCGAGCTGCACTTTTCGCCTGGCGGCCACGCGGGTGCGATCCGCGTGATGGGCTCTTGGCTGCACACCGATTCCGGCAGTTACGCCGAGGCTCTTCAGTTGAGCGAAGCAACTCACACCAGGCCCGACGTGACCGCGACCCGTCAGGTCGGACGGTTGAAATATGGGACAGGCATAAATCTCGAGCAAGAGATCGCCAAAGACATCGGCGTGTTCGGCCGCCTGGGCTGGAACGACGGCAAAACGGAAAGCTTCGCTTTCACCGCCATGGATCGCCTGGCGACCGGCGGAGTCTCGGTGACCGGCACGCGCTGGAGGCGCCCCAACGATACCGCTGCGACCGAGCTCACCGTCGGCGGCCTCTCCGGCGTGCACGCGTCTTACCTAGCGCATGGCGGCTATGACTTTTTGATCGGCGACGGCGCGTTGCAATATGGACCCGAGTACGCCTGGGAAAGCTATTACAGCGCGCGGCTGTTCCCTGGCTTTTTCTCGACCATCGATGTACAGCACGTCGCCAACCCGGGCTACAACCAGGCTCGCGGCCCGGTGTGGATCTACAGTCTGCGCCTGCACCTCGAGTACGGAAAATAGGGACGGAGCCTGATTATTGCCCCAAAATGGGAATCCCAATACGGAACAATAATCAGGCTCCGTCCCTATTTTTTGCGGCGCTTGAAGAATACGCTCGACGCCTGACCGGACGTCGTCACCACCACCACGAACAAGGCCAGCAACGAAACCAGCGTCGCCACCGAGCCGATGATCAAATAATCGCTGTCCTTGAGCGGCGCGGGCATCAATTTCAGCATGATCACAGCTACCGCCGCGAACACCAGAACCACCGCTAACGCCAGTGCTAGTGTGCGCCCCATTAGTCGTATTTCTCGTAGCGGATCTGCTTGCGGTCGAATCCCATACTCTTCAGAATCTGCCGAACGTCGTCCACCATTGGACGCAATCCGCATAAGTAAATGTCGATGTCGGTGCGACCCCCGACAGCCTCAGCCAAATGCGCCTGCACGCGACCCGCGCGCCCACCCCACGCCGGTCCCGGCTGCGTCAACGTCGGCCAGAAACGAAACTGCGGAAAATCCCTCGCCATCTCTTCGAATTCCTGACGATACAGCAAATGCGACTCGTGCCGCACGCCGAACAACAACGTGAATCCGGGCGAGCCGGTCCTGAGATCCGCTTGCAACATGGAGCGGAACGGCGCGATCCCAGTGCCCGTGGCCACCAGCAGAGAATCCCGCGATGGTTGCCGCAGCGTAAAGGTGCCGAGCGGCGGCGGCATATCCACCACGTCCCCCGGCGAGAGTTCAAATAAATGCGGCGTGAATGCTCCGCCGTCCACAAGGTTCAGACACAACTCAAAGCGGTTCCCTCCGCCGGGGGCCGATGCAATCGAATACGCCCGCGTGATAGCATGGCCCGCGATCGAATCCGTCAGCGACACGAATTGCCCCGGGACGAAATCCAACCGCTGGAGCTCTGGCGCCTCGAAAACAAAATGCCGCACGCCCGGCGCGATTTCCACCCAACTAATCAGTTTCGCTTGCACCGGGGTTCCCCTCAGAAGCTTCGCGAGCGCGTCCCACCAACGCATCAATCAGCGCCGGATGCCCGTCGAGCGGCGCCGTGACTCGAATCTCCATCCCGGGGTGCAGCGCACGCAACTCCTTCACCAGGAGCGGCAAGTCGCGCTGGAGGTGCATCCCGAGCGTCAGGAAATACGGAATAACAATCACCTGCTGAATGCCGCGACTCGCCAGTGTCTCCACCGCACCCCGCAAATCCGGACGCCCGCCTTCCAAAAACGCTGTTTCCACCGACTCATAGCCGCCGCGGCGCGCCAACTGAGCGGCCATCGACCGCACCGCATCGTTGGCCGATTCGACACTCGATCCATGCCCGAACACAATGTATCCGATTTGTTGCGAACTCAAACCAGCACCGCCGGTGCCGGAGCCTCCGGCAAATACCCCGTGAGAAAATCGTGAAACGCCCGTCCCCGCCGGCGTCCGTTGTTATACTGCATCTCCAGCCGCTGTATAAACACCAACACGCCCAGAACCTCGGTATCGCGCAACGTGTGCATGCCCTTCTGCTCGGACAGTTCCTTGCGCAACTCTTCCACCGCTTCCCGCAGCTTCTGCTGAATTGCCGCGGCGTACGGATTCGGCGGACGAGAATCGTAAATCAAACCCGACTGCAAAGTGCGATACGTCCGGATCTCCGCATCCAAAGCTTCGCGCGCATCGAAATCCACCGCACGTCCCGTTTCCATGGCGCGTTTCAATGCCACAGCCACCGTGAATACCAACGGCTCCATCTCCCGCAGAAACTTTTCACTCAAGCGGATGTCTTCATTTGGCACCTGATCGTCGGGAATCGCCGGCGGCTGCTCATGGAAACGGGATTCTCGCAGATACTCACAAGACGCCGGGCAATCGATCGAGTTCTCGCGTTCCGCACCGCAGCACTGCGCGCAGATTTCACCTTCGACGCCTGGACAGTGCCTCCGCGCACGCCGTTTTTCGCATAATTTGCAGGGAATATTCACCGTTCGATACCCCTATCGTATCATCGGGAAATGGCGCGGACCCATGTTTATCTGAAAGTTGAATTGGACCTGCCGGAGTCGCAGAAAGACAAAGAACGGCCGGAGCGCGTGGCAGCAGAAATTTGCCGTGTGATCCTCCGCGTCTATGGCGTGCGCAACGCCGAGGTCTCCAGCATCATGGAGAAAGAAACTTAACCAGTTCCCATGGAACCCCATCCTGAGATCTGGCATCATTGTTACAGTAATCATCCCCTAACGGAGGCTGTTCATGAGATTGAAAATATTTGCCGCGCTGCTGGCCGGCTCCACGATACTGCCCTTAACGGTTTCCGCCGCTTCCGACGTCGACAAACGCCTACAGAGCGCTGCGCAGGCCCTCAAAGAAGTAATGGATATGCCTGACAAAGCCATCCCGCAGGATCTGCTCAACAAGGCTGAATGCATTGTCATCGTTCCCGATTTGAAGAAAGGCGCTTTCATCGTAGGCGGCAAGTACGGCAAAGGTTTCGTGACCTGCCGCAGGAAGGACAACGTCGGCTGGACAGCCCCGGGCGCCATTCGCATTGAGGGTGGCAGTGTAGGCTTCCAGATCGGCGGATCGGAGATGGACGTCTTCATGCTGGTGATGAACGATAGGGGCATGGAGCGCCTGTTGGGTGACAAGTTCACCCTGGGCGGAGACGCTACCGTCGCGGCGGGCCCGGTAGGCCGCGTGGCGCAAGCTGAAACAGATGCGCGGCTTACCGCTGAAATCCTCGCCTACTCCCGCGCGCGCGGACTGTTCGCCGGCATCGCTTTAAACGGCGCGACTCTGCGCGAGGACTCAGACTGGAACATCGATATGTACGGCAAGGCGCTCAAGAACCGCGAAATTATCGACGGCTCCGTAGCCCCGCCTAAGGCTGCCGCTGCGCTTTTAAGCGAACTCGACCGCTACTCCAGCCGTAAATAGTCAACGTGCCTGATTCCGAGTTTCCCGATTCCGTCGTTGACTCCAGCTACTACGTCGCCTTCGGGCGCCGCAGCCAGAGTGACGCGGAATTTCTGGCGGCCGCCACGGGAGTCATCAATGACCTGGAAGCAGAACTTCGCCGCCTGAAAACGGAGGAGCGTAGCAGCGCCCGCGCTCTCGAAATCGGCTGCGGTTCCGGCCGCCTGATGCGGCCGATGAGTCGCCACTTTCTGGAAATCCACGGCGTGGATGTGTCCGCTGAATTCATCCAGGAAGCGCGCGAAAGTCTGCGGGATCTGTCCAACGCGCGCCCCCAGCAGATTCGCGGAACCAGCCTGGAGGATTTCGCGGACCAGTCCTTCGATTTCGTCTACTCGTTTGACCTGTTCCCGCACATCCCCAGCCAGCAGCTCGTGATTGCCTTCCTGCGCGAAATTCACCGCGTGCTGCGGCCAGGAGGATTGGCGCGCCTGCAGTTCAATGGCTCGGCAGGCAGCCAGTCTTTTGACCAATGGACCGGCGCTCGCTTCACGCAGCATGAGCTCATGGAGTTCGCGCAGGCGCACAATTTTCAAGTGCTCGCGCTGGACGGAGTTTCCACACCATCCATGTGGACCACCTGGCGCAAGCAACCCGCAGGCTGGTTCGCCGGCCTCGAAGAGAAGGCCGCCGCGTGGGGTGATGCCCTGCCGGTAACGATCCACAAAATCACCAACGCCAGTAGCTTTGAGCCGGTAGCTCCCTGCCGTGGGCGTTTCGCTGCCATCTCCATCCGCGCCGAAAATCTGCCGCCCGACGCAGGTCTGAATCACTTGCGCGCTACTATCGGCAGTTCTCTCGGGACCATCACTTCGATCGGCGCGCCCGACCGCGACGGCTGGCAGCGCATCCGCGTGGACCTCCCGGAACTGGAAGCCACCGGTTTGCTCCCGGTTCAACTTCTGTGGCTAGATCGGGCCATTTCCCCGCCCGCGACTCTTCGCGTGATTCCCCCCGGTCCTCCCATTCCGCGCCTTGCTATGGCGCCGCGACGGATCGAGAATCGCATCGTGAGATTGACCCTCGAAGAAATCGCGCGGCCCTGGGAAATCGAAATCTGGGTAGAAGGTCAACCCGTAGAAGATCTCGAAAAAACGTGCAGCGACCCGCGCCCGCAGCGCTACCAGGTGAACTTCCGTCTGCCTGACCGAATCGGACCGGGATTGCATCACCTCAAAATCAACATCGGCCGCCGCAAACTCCCAGCGGTGCCGATCGAAGTAGTGGTTTAGAGCGTCGGTGAGTCGTTCCCGAGCATCGCCTTGCGCACGATCTTGATGGGCGGGAATCCCTGCTTCAGGAAGTTGTCGTGAAATTCCAGGAGTGAGAACTGGCTTCCGCGCATCCTTTTGTAATCTTCGCGCAACTTCAAAATTTGCAGCTTGCCCAGCGTGTAATAGAGATACGTTGCGTCGGCAGTCCCGCGCTTGGTCTCGACCATTGCGGTCTCATGCGTCTGGTAGCCTTCTTTTTGAAAGAATTCGACGGCCTGGTCGAAGGTAAGCTTGCCGGTATGCATCTCGATACCGACGATATAGCGGGCATCGCGCAATAACGCGTCCTGAAGCTGGCCTAAACGCATCTTGGGATCGGTCGAGTAGCCTTCGTCGAGCATCATTTGCTCACAATAGTGCGCCCAGCCTTCAGCGTTAGAACTGGCGCCGAGCAACTTACGGACGCGCGACTGTATGTGCGGTACCCACAAAAATTGTACGTAGTGGCCCGGGTACGCTTCATGAATCGCGGTAGAGAGTATGGTGCCGCGATTGAATTGGCCCATGAAACTTTCGACGCGCTCGGGCGCCCAGTCCTTTTCCGGAAGCGTCACGTTGAAAAACGCTTCCTTGGCGACGGTCTCGTAGGGCCCCGGCGTGTCCATTGACGCGAAAGTGGTCGCGCGCATAAACGGCGGAGTCTCTTCGAGAATCGGCAGCACCGGAGATGGGATCGTCACCAGTTTGTGAGCGTTGATGAAGTCCCGCAAGCCGCCCAGCGTGTTGCGAAACTCGCCCAGCAGCTTATCCGGAGCCGGATGATCCTTCACCGCCTCCGCCAGAATCTGCTGCGGAGTTTTGGTTTTATCGATCAGCAACCCAGTTTCGCGATACTTCTTTTGATTCGCGCGCAAGTCGGCGTAACCGATCGCCAGTAGGCGGTCGAGCGGAATGTCCACCATTTCTTCGTACAGCAGTTTCTTAGCGTAAGTATCCGCTCCCAGGCGGAAATCGCCGTTGGAGCGCGGCAGGACGTTGGTTTTTAGATAAGTCTGGTAATCCTCCAAGCCCTTAATGACGGCGTCATTGGCGGTCCGAAATTCCGCCAGCAGCTTCGCATCCGTGACGCTCTTGAACGCCAGCGGGACATCCTTCTGAAAAAAACTGACAATGCCGGGGAGCCTGTTGAATCGCGATCTCGGTATAAATCTTCGGCGGATTTTTCAGGTTCACTCGCGCCGCGGCCAGCACCTGCGGCATCTTTCGTTCGCGCTCAATCAACGACCGCAGCCGCACTTCTGGAGGCGCAAAAGTCCGGCTCATGATGGTGAATGCGCTGCCCGAAATCCCACTCGAATAAATGTCCGGATTGCGCTCCCAACTGCGAACCGTCTGAGTATTCCAGCAGCCCCGCGCGAATGGTGGAAAGCACCAAGTCGCGGTCGGGATCCGGCGGAAGCTTGGCGAACTCGGCCTCGAACTGCTTGAGCTTGGCGACACGCGCGTCCACGCCGGCCTTGGAATAATCCTCCAGTTGTCCATCGTACTTATGGATTCCCGCCGAGGTGGCCGCCGTCGGATTGAACGGGAAATAATATTCGTCGAAAAACCGGTCGGTGAGAGACTGGCGCCGACGGAAGGGATCAGCAAACTCATGAGTAAGATCGCCTTCATGTTTACAATTGTAAAGTGTCCTTTGCCCCCGTCCCGGAACAGCTTGCCTACCTGAAAAAAGGCTTCTCCGAAATCATCCGCGAAGAAGACCTGACAGGCGCGCCTTACGGAAGCCGCCAAAACCGGCCGTCCGCTGCGCGTAAAAGCCGGCTTCGACCCCACCGCGCCGGATCTGCACTTGGGCCACACCGTGCTGCTGCGCAAAATGAAACACTTTCAGGACCTGGGCCACACCGTTATCTTTCTGATCGGCGATGGAACCGGCATGATCGGCGACCCCACCGGCCGCAACATCACGCGCCCTCCCTTGACGCGCGCCGATATCGATCGCAACGCCGAGACCTACAAGGCTCAAGTCTTCAAAATTCTTGACGCTAATAAAACCGAAATCCGCTTCAACAGCGAGTGGCTCGACAAAATGAAGTTCGAGGACATACTCCGTTTGTGCTCGAAATACACAGTGGCGCGTATTTTGGAACGCGACGAGTTCGCGAAACGTTTGAAGGACGGCACGCCGATTTCGATGCACGAACTCCTGTATCCGCTGGTGCAGGGCTACGATTCCGTGATGCTCCGCTGCGACGTGGAACTCGGCGGCACCGATCAGAGGTTCAATCTGCTGGTGGGCCGCGAGTTGCAGCGCGACTTCGATCAGCCGCCGCAGATTGTCGCCACTACACCCTTGCTCGAAGGCACCGACGGCGTCGAGAAGATGTCGAAATCGAAGAACAACTACATCGGCATCACCGAGCCGCCGAAAGTGATGTTCCGCAAGGTCATGGGCATCAGCGACGAACTGATGTGGCGTTATTGGGAACTGCTCACAGATCTGTCGCTGCCCGAGATCGCCGCGCTCAAACAGCGCGAACCCATGGGCGTGAAGATGGAACTAGCCGGACGCATCGTCGCGGATTTCCATTCGCCGTCCGACGCCGCGCAGGCCCTAGAAGACTTCAACCGCGAAGTGCGCCAGGGCGCGGAGCCGGGTGATATCGAGACCGTGGAGTACGGCTCTGCCCGGCGATCTTCGCGTCCCGCAAATGCTGCAAGCCATCGGCCTGGCCCCAACCCGCACCGAGGCCGAGCGTCTGATCAAATCCGGCGCAGTGGAAATCGATGGCGTTCGAGCCGGCATGGTATTCCACGCCGAGCCCGGAACCTACACGATCCGCGCCGGCAAAAAGTGGAAACGCATCCACGTCAAAAAGAGGGACGGAGCCTGATTATTGTTCCGTATTGGAACAGTCCCGTTTTGGGGCAATAATCAGGCTCCGTCCCTCTTTTTGTAAAGCGACAAACTAAAAATCACCTCGATCGGCGCGATCACTTCCACCGGCTTGTTGTTAGCATGGTCGGCCGGTAAACCCACTGCCGCACCGCATCCACCGCCGCTTGCACCAGAAGCGGCGGACCGCTGACGACCGGAGCTGCTCACCTTCCCGTCCTTCCCAATCGTTCCATCAAGTGCACCGTCCCCGAAAGCGCGCCACGATCGCTAACTGCGGATAAACAGGAATCACTTTTCGCATCAGCTTCGCGGATTGAATGTCGCTAGTGACCGTGATCGGCTTGCTAGCGGCAGGTTCGATCACCTGCGGCAGGAGGCGGCGGCGGAATCACCTGCGTAAAGATAGGCCTAGGACCCAACGGCAGGAACGCCCCGCATCGATGCCGCCAAACGCCTCCGGAAGGTACGTCAATAATGTCTGGTCGAGTGTTCAGCGGCGGAATGCGTCTAGGCATCGTGAATACATTTCCCGCTCGAACCGTAGTGTGCCGTGGCACGACATGTTCGGGGATAGGAGCAGGGGGCGGCGGCGGAAGAAACGTCGGTATCTGCAGTTGAACGAAGGGCAACTGTTCTGTGTACAGCAATGGAATCAGCAACAGCGTGCCGACCGCCAGGGTCTGCGCGCTAAGCGAAACAGCCAGCGCTCCGGCTTTCTTGCCGGGCGCGGAAGACAGCAGCATGGATTGCTCGAACATGCCCTCATAGACACCGCCGCAAAGAAAGGTTCCCGATTATTCGACCACGCGCCCGTCTCGCATCTTCACCGTGCGGTGCGCATACGCCGCGGCCTCCGGGTTGTGTGTGATCATCAGGATGGTCTGGCCTAGCCGCGTGTTCAGATCGCGCAACAACCCGAGCACCGCTTCCGAGTTTTCCGTATCCAGGTTGCCGGTAGGTTCGTCGGCCAGCAAAATCGCCGGATGATTAACGATCGCGCGCGCAATCGCCACCCGCTGCTGCTCCCCGCCGGAAAGCGCGCGAGGCTTGTGATGCAAGCGTCCCTTCAACCCCAACAGCCCCAGAATTTCATCGAACTGCGGATCGAGAGGCCCACTCTTTCCCGCGATGTCCCGCGCAATCTCGATATTGTCAGCCGCCGTCAACGTCGGTAGCAAATTGTATTTCTGAAACACGAAACCGACACCGGTTTTGCGCAAGTTCGTGCGCTCCGCTTCGGACATCGCCAGCAGGTCGCGGCCATCAATGTGGATCGTGCCGGAAGTCGGCGGCGTGAGCCCACCCAAAATATGAAATAGCGTCGACTTACCGGATCCGCTGGGACCCACCACCGCGAGGAACTCGCCGCGCTCAACGGATAAATTCACGCCGCGCAGCGCGTGCACGTCGATCTCGCCGACATGATAAGTCTTCTTCAGGTCCCGAATTTCAATCATGGAAACTCAATCGTAGGCCAGCGCTTCGATGGCGTCCTGCCGCGCGGCCTTAAGGCCCGGGTAAATCGCGCCGATCATCGAACCCGCCAGCGCAATCAACGCCGACCACGGCCACCATGCGTGTACGATCAGCATCGGCATGGTGGGAACGGCGACACGTAGAATGGCCTGCGTGCCGTAGCTCATCAGGATGCCGGCAATCGCCCCCACTACCGCGAGCATAAAAGTTTCGCGCAGCAAAATCGTCATAATGTAGCCCGGCGACGCTCCCAGCGCTTTCAGAATGCCGATCTCACGCGTGCGCTCCAGAACGGCTGTGTACATGGAAAGAAACACCACCAGGAAACCCACTACCACTGCCAGGCCGATCACTACACGCGTGAAGCGTTTTAGAATCGGTATGCTGTCCACAGAAATGAGCGATACGAATTCATCCAGGGAGAAAACTTTATAGTCCGTCAGCTTGTTTTTCAGCGAAGCGATCACTGCCTCCATATTTTTTGGGTCGTCGATTTTCACATACACCACGGAGACTTTGTTTTCGGCGGAATACTTTTCCTGAAGATAAGAAAGCCGGGCAAACATATGCGAAAGCTTGCCGGATTCTACGATGCCAGCCACTCGCCATACTAGACCGAGATCCAATTTATCCCCGACGTGCAGCTTGTGCGCGCTGGCGTAAACATCATCGATCAAAAGATCGCTGTCAGCGGTAAACGGGCCGCCTGCAAGGTAGCGCAATCCTCCGCTCATTCGATTGAACTCGTCGAGATTAATGCCCGTGATGGAATCGAAGTTGCCGATCTGCTGCACCTTGGTTCCCGTGGCCTGCACGACATGCGGCTCATGGCGCACCACTCCCACGATCCCTTCCGGCATGTCACCCGAAAACGCGAGAACCGAACTGCCCGGAGGCCGTACCAAAATATCTGCGCCGGTGCCACGCGCATGGGCCGCAATGTCCCCCAGCACGCCCTCGCTTACGCCCACCAGCGTAAGGATCATAGTGACCTGAACACCAATGGCGACGGCGCTAAGCAGAGTTCGCACCGGACGGTGCTTGAGATTTTCTAAAACCAGGCGGTGAATCAATGTCCCAGTGTAGCAACCTCAGACGGAAGCCACGCCGCGGACACCACCGCGAGCGCCGCCAGCGCCGCCGTCTCCGCGCGCAGAATTGACGGGCCCAGCGACACCGGCGCCCATCCCGCCGCTACAAATTCCGAGCGTTCTTCATCGGTCCAGCCGCCTTCCGGACCAATCAGCAGAGCCACCGCATCTTCCGCGCGCCGCTCCGCCGGAAATGCCGTAGGCAACGGACGTGTAGTGTTTTCGTCCAGCGCGTAACGATACGCTGCAGCGATAGCGAGCGCTTCTCCCCACCCCGCCGGTTCGTCAATCTCCGGGAGATGCGCGCGCCGCGATTGCTGACTCGCTTCGAGTCCGATGCGTCGCCAACGCTCCAGGCGTTTGGGCGCCGCTTTATCCAAGCCTCGTTCGGTGCGAACGCTGATCATCGGCACGATGCGCGTCACTCCCAACTCAGTAGCTTTCTCGATCATCCACTCGAAGTGATCGAACTTCACGATCGCCGCACACAGAATCATCTGCACGGATGGCTCGATCACCGGCAATTTTTCGAGCGTGCGGAAGATCACATGCTCCTTGCGAGCGGTCTCAATCTCCGCCAGGTAAACGCCGCGGTTGTCTGAAATCTCATAGCGCTGGCCCACCTCGACACGCAGTACCCGTGTCAGATGCCGTGCCTCCTCGCCAGCAATTTCCGCATGTCCATTCCTCACTTGATCCACAAAAAAGCGCCGTCGCATTTACGATTTCGTATCCTAAGTTCTACCGGTTTCGTATCCTAAGTTCTAATGATCTCGCATCTGCGCGGCACACTTCTCGAAAAGCACCCCAACCAGATCGTCATCGACGTCCACGGCGTGGGTTACGAGGTCACCATCCCGGTCTCCGCCTTTTCCTCGCTTCCCGAACAAGGCGCGCCCGTGCGCATGCATATTTATCAGCATGTGCGCGAAGATATCCTGGCGCTCTACGGCTTCCTGACCAAAGATGACAAGGCGCTTTTCGAAAAATTAATCGCAGTCAGCGGCATCGGACCCAAGCTCGCCGTAACCGCGCTGAGCGGGTTGACCACCGAAGATTTAGTCGCCGCCATCCGCTCCGGCGCAGTGGAGTCGCTGGTCCGCATCCCCGGAGTCGGCAAGAAAACCGCCGAGCGCATGGTGCTCGAGCTACGCGACAAGCTGGGGCCGGCGGGCACCTCGGTGGCCGGAACCAGCGGCTCGCCCAAAGGCGCATTCGGAGCCAACGAAGAGGACGTGATCTCCGCTCTCATGAATTTCGGAGCCACCCGCGCCTCCGCCGAAGCCGCCGTCACCAAGGCCCGCTCGGAAAGCGAATCGAACGAATTCGACGCGCTCTTCCGTCGCGCCCTCAAGTTAGTGAGGTAGCTTTAACTGGTTCCGCGCATACACTCGGCCAAGTACGCCGCATAATCCGTGGGACTGTTACTCTTGGCACTCTCGTTCAGTTGCACGATAGCCCAGATCCCTCCGCCGGGAGCGTAGTGAGATCCATGTGCCGGTGAAACCACCCCATCGACGATCTGCGCGTGCGAGATCAGGGCCCTGACACGGTCTTGCACCCAGAAAATCCAGAAGCCGGTGACGGCATCGAAGTGGCCAGTCGGCTGCGCCGCCCCAACGCTTGAGGAAAAAGCTTGTCCGCGAGAGCACATTTGCAGTAGACGTTGCACCACTCGAACATCGTCCGGACTATTCTGCTCTCTCGAACCCACCCGGCCGAGCACATTCACAATCGTGGACATTCCGTGATACGGCGGATTCAATGTCAGTATTCGCGCCATCCTACGCACCTCCTCCAGTGCTTTCCAATGCCGCCCATTATCCAGTTTCGCGACCCAGAATCGCAAGCGCATTTTCGAATGGCGCGTTCTACGCAGTTCCACTACACTGAAGCTTCATGCAGGAAAAGGGCATCGTTTCGGCATCGCTGCGCGAGGAAGAGCGGCAGTTCGAAACCGCGCTACGCCCACTGCGTCTCGCGGATTTCGCCGGCCAGAGCAAGCTAAAGGAGCAGCTCTCGATTGCCATTGAAGCCGCCCGCCAACGCGGCGAAGCTATGGACCACGTGCTGCTCTACGGCCCACCCGGGTTGGGGAAAACCACTCTAGCCGGAATCATTGCCGCCGAGCTAGGTGTGGGTATACAGCAGACTTCGGGACCGGTTCTGCAAAAAAAACTCGATCTAGTCGGGATCCTCAGCAACGTGGCCGAGCGCGAAGTCTTCTTCATCGATGAGATCCACCGCCTCCAGCCGGACGTCGAAGAGATGATCTATTCGGCGCTCGAAGACTTCCGCATGGACATCTTGATCGGCACCGGCCCCGGCGCGCGCACCGTAGCCATGGACATCAAGCCCTTCACCGCCATCGGCGCTACCACGCGGCAAGGAATTATCAGCGCGCCTCTCCGTGGACGCTTCGGCTTAGTCCTGCGCCTCAATCCCTACGACGTCGTGGAACTCGCGCATATCGTGCGCCGCTCGGCGAATTTGCTCGGCGTCGAGATCGACGTAGCCGGCGCCGAAGAAATCGCCCGCCGCAGCCGCGGCACTCCACGCATCGCCAACCGTCTGCTGCGCCGTGTGCGCGATTACGCGCAAGTACGCGCCGACGGCCATGTCGACGCCGGCGTTGCCGAAAAAGCCCTGAACCTGCTCGAAGTGGACCGCTACGGCCTGGACGAAATCGACCAGAAGATCATGCTGACTGTGCTCGAAAAATATGGAGGCGGTCCCGTGGGGTTAAGCACCATCGCCGCGTCCATTGACGAAGAGCAGGGCACCATCGAGGAAGTCTACGAGCCGTACTTGATGCAACTGGGTTTTCTCGACCGCACGCAACGTGGCCGCGTCGGCACCGAGCGCGGCTTTGAATACTTCGGCATCACCCGACGCCGCGGCGGCTCGCAAAGCGCCCTCTTCTAAACGCCCGTGAAAACCGTCTACATCGCGCTGGGTTCGAACCTGGGGGATCGTGTCGAAAACCTGCTGCTCGCGCGCGAGCACATCGCCTCGCCACACGTGCGCCTCACCCGCGCCTCGTCGATTTACGAAACCGCGCCGCGCGACATCGTCGACCAGCCCTCGTTCCTGAATCAAGTGGTGGCCGCGGAAACCACACTCTTCCCCCGCCAGTTACTGGCACGCTTGCTCCGAATCGAACACGAGATGGGGCGTCAGCGCACTGTCGCCAAAGGACCGCGCGTGATCGACCTCGATATTTTGCTCTTCGGCGACGCCGTGATCCACACAGCCGGCCTCGAAGTCCCGCATCCAAGAATGGCGGAGCGCAGGTTTGTACTCGAACCGTTGGCCGAACTCGCGCCCGCGCTCCGCCCACCGCGCAGCAACCACACGGTGCAGGAGATGCTAAGTAAAGTGATGGATCAGCCCGTGCGGCGGATCTGACTAGTGGCGATCCTGGTAATCGCGGTACTTGCGGTCACGATCCCAGCGATGGTCATGTCCCACTTGCCCGTGTTCGCCATTCCAGTAGCCTTGATAATACATACCGCCTTCGTAACGCGGCGCACTCCACTGCGAACCCTCGTAGGGCGGACGAGTCCAATACCCTTGATGCCAGGTATAGCGGTTCCCCGCCGGATACCAGTAGCCGTCTACCCAGGAGTAGCCCGGACCAGGTGATATCGGTCGAACACGCAACACGCGTGGACGCGGCGGTTCCCCAATATGAATCCCCACCGAAAATTGCGCCGCCAAGCCGAGTCCCGCGGTCAACATCATCGCTGCAAGCAGCTTTTTCATTTTGTGTTTGTCCTCGTTAGTACTGCAAATCTGTTAGGACTATGTGCACGTGGCTATCCAACCGCCTAAACGGGTTTATGCAAGCAAAAACGCTCATCGGAGAAGAATAGGTTGACGGCAGGTGGTCACTAAAGCTGTAAATGGTAACTGCGGAAAAGGTCGTCGCGTCGCCATCCTTGCGCTTCGTAGAGCGACTGAGCTGCGGTATTGCTATGGGCCGTCGAGAGCGTAAGCCTGATCGCCCCTGCGCTGCGCCCGAACTCCGCCGCGGCTTCGAGAAGCATTTGTCCTACGCCACTGCGCCGCGCCGCCGGATCCACGAACAGATCATTCAAGATGAAAATTCGCTGCACGCTGGCCGACGAAAAACTGGGAAAGAGTTGCGTGAACCCGGCCGCCGATCCATCCGAGCACAGCGCCAAAAAGATCACGGACTGATCCCGCTCCAATCTTTCGCGCAGAAATTTCCGCGCCAGTGCCAGATCCGGCTTCTGTTCGTAGAACCGGCGATACGCGTCGAACAAGGGGACGATCAGTTCCAGATCCGCCAGCGTCGCCCGCTTCACGAGAATATTCTGCGTCTCCATTTTCTGCGTCTCGAGGGGACTGATATTCTGACAGTGTAGCGGATGGCATTGCTTACGATTTCGGGCGATCCGGCGTCGCGCTGGGAAGAAGTGGCGCGCGGAGCCGCACAGCTCCTGGACTTCGAGCTGGTGACGGAAACGCGCCTCGCGCAATGGATGGCCGAAGAATTCGGCGAGACTCTTATCCCCGCGCGCGCCTGGGCCTCGGCCGCCGTCGCAGTGCTGGCGCGCCTGGCCCGTGAGCATCCCTTAGCAATCGCCCTCGACGGCTCCGAACACCTCTTCCGTTCCGCGCCATGGCTGCTCCGCGTGCGCGTCACCACCATCGACGCTCACCGCGCCGGCAACTTAATGCTGGATCTGCGGCTCGAAAAATCCGACGCTCTCGCGCGCCTTCGCGAACTCGACGCCGAACACAAGCGTGTGCGCAAAGCGCGCTTCAGCCGCGCCTCGGCTGACCCCGCTGCCTTCGATCTCACGCTCAACCTCACACGCACGGACACCGCGCAAGCCGCCGAGATGCTAGCCGCTGCCGCCGCCAAGCGACTCGGCGAGCAGGGGCTGCTTTCCCCCAACGCCGCCGACGAAATCGAATTTGAAACGCGCCTGGAGCTAGCCAAACGTGGCATCGTCCCCGCCCGCCGCGCGCGCATCACCGGTGCCAGCTTCGGCCATCCTAGTGAAAAGATGTTCGCGAATTTGCTGGATTTCTACCGAATCCAGTGGGAGTATGAGCCACGCAGCTTCCCGCTCCAATGGGATAAGGACGGCCACGTAACCGAAGCCTTCACGCCCGACTTCTACCTTCACGAATTCGATCTCTACGTGGAACTCACCACCATGAAGCAATCGCTGGTCACCAAGAAAAATCGCAAAGTGAAGCTCCTGCGCGCCATCTATCCGCACATCAACATCCAGGTGTTCTACCAAAAAGATTTCCAGGACTTGGTCTTCAAATACGGCTTGCGAATGGTGGCCTCGTGACGCCGGCTCCGCAAAACCTTGAGAGAATCTTGTTCACGGAAGAGCAAGTCACCGCCCGCATCGCCGAAGTCGCCGCCGAGATCAGCGAAAAATATCGCGGACGCGACCTCAAACTGATCGCCGTGCTCAAGGGCTCCGTCTTTTTCCTCACCGCACTCGCCCGCGCCCTTACCATCCCCGTCAAGATCGATTTCCTGGCGATCTCCAGCTTCGGCGGCCCCTCGCGCGGCCCCACGCCCGGTTTGGTGCGTATCGCTAAAGATCTCGACGAACCAATATTAGACGAAGACGTTCTGCTGGTAGAAGACATCGTCGATACCGGCTTCACCACGCGCTATCTTTTGCAGACGCTAGCCGGCCGCGGCCCGCGTTCCCTGGGCATCTGCACGCTCCTCGACCGTTCCGTGCGGCGCATCGTCCAAGTGCCCGTCGATTTCCGCTGCTTCGAAATCCCGGACCGCTTCGTGGTCGGCTGCGGCCTCGATCACAAGCAGCTCTACCGCAACCTCGGCTACATCGCCGTGCTCGATCCCGACAGATAGTTGTGGCCGCTAGAGTGCTTGTTTCCCAGTATGACTATCAAAAGCTTTTTACTGACGACCGCGTTGATCGCCAGCTCACTGGGGACGTTGGCAATGGCACAGACCGCCAAAGACGACGTCAAAGACGCTGGGCAGGACGTCAAGGACGCAGGAAAGGCAACGGGCGCAGCGGCCAAGAAGACAGCCAGCGCAACGAAGAAGACCGCTAAGAAGGGCACTCACAAGGTGGCACAGAAAACCGAGCAAGGCGCCGACAAGGTCGAACAAAAGACCCGCTAACCCGATCTAGTAAATCTTTCTGCGCGGTATCTGCATTCTCAGTCAGCTTGACTGCATCTCGCGGAGGCAGTCTAATTGACGCATGAGTCCCTCTGATCCGCTACTGGCCGACATGAAGTCCTGTGAAACCCGCACCGTCGGAGGCGTGCAAGTCGACGTTTTCCGAGCAGGCGCCGGACGCGTGAAACGCATGATTTACCAGCCCGGGTTCCGCTGGTCGACGCACTTGAAACCGATCATCGGGAGCGACCTGTGCCAGCACGCACATATCGGCTTCATCGCGCGCGGCGAATTGCACGTCAAGTTCGCCGATGGCCACGTCGAAGAATTCGCCGCCCCGCAAGCCTTCGCCGTAAGTCCCGGACACGACGGCTGGGTGGTCGGCAATGAGCCCGCCGTTTTGATCGAATTCGATTTCGAAGGACAGACCGCCGAGAAATTCGGAATACCCTGCTAAAATCAGTAAATGAGCACGGCTGCGGCTGAACCGCAATTCCATACGTCCGGAATCGTGCGCCTGACCCGCCCGCAGTTGGTCGGCACCATGACCGGTCTGGTCCTGGCCATGTTCCTGGCCGCGCTCGATCAAACCATCGTCGGCACCGCCGAGCCGCGCATCATTGCGTCGCTTTCCGGTTTCAACCGCTATCCGTGGGTGGCGACAGCCTACATGCTGACCTCCACGATGATCGTCCCCATCATCGCCAAGCTGTCGGATTTGTGGGGACGTAAATGGTTTTTCCTCTGGGGATCGGCAGTGTTCGTCGCAACCTCCGCTTTGTGCGGCGCGTCCGGAAATCTCAACTTCACGGGTCTCGACGGCATGAATCAGTTGATCCTCTTTCGAGGCCTGCAAGGCATCGGCGCGGGCGCCATCATGGGCCTGATCTTCACCATCGTCGGCGATATCTTTTCTCCAGCCGAGCGCGGCCGCTATCAAGGCTTCTTCTCCGGCGTGTGGGGACTCGCCGCCATCTTCGGGCCCACTCTCGGCGGTTGGCTCACCGATCACATTTCCTGGCGCGCGACCTTCTACGTCAACTTGCCGGTCGGCATCGTCGCCATCGCCGCGATCTATTTTGAGTTTCCCGACATCCGTCCGCAAGCCATCCGCCGCGTTCTCGATTGGGCGGGCGTATTTACAATGCTGGCCTGCATCGGACCGCTCCTGCTAGCCTTCACCTGGGTGACTGAATACGGTTGGGGCTCGGGCCGCGTCGAAACCCTGCTGGTGATCGCCGTGGCGATGCTGATCGCGTTCCTCTACTCGGAAAGCAAAGCCGTCGAGCCGCTGATCCCGTTAACGCTATTCAAAGACCCAGTGATCCGCGTGTGCTCCGTGTGCATCTTCGTGCTGGGCATGGGCATGTTCGGCGTGATCATCTACCTGCCCCTGTTCATGCAAGGAGTGCTAGGTGTTTCGGCCACCCAATCCGGAACGTTAATGACGCCCATGATGCTGGGTGCCGTCACCGGCAGCTTCCTGGGAGGCCAGTTAACCTACCGCATGAAGAGCTACAAAATGCCCGGCGTGCTGGGCTCGATTCTCGTCACCGGAGGCATGGCCATCTTCGCCACCATGGGCGCGGCAACGCCCCGCTTGCAAGTAGTCTTCGGCATGATTCTCGCCGGACTCGGCATGGGCTTGCTGCAGCCGGTCTACACCGTGGCCGTGCAAAACGTCGCTCCTCGCGCACAAATGGGAGCCGCCACCGCCTCCACCATATTCTTCCGCGCCATCGGTAGCACCTTAGGCGTTTCGCTGTTCGGCAGCGTCCTGCTCACCAATTATCACGCCCAGTTCGGACGCACCCTGCCCGCGGGCGTGCCGCCAGAAGGCTTGAAGTTTTTCGACAACCCACTGTTGCTAGTACAGATGCGCCCGCAGTTGGACGCGATGTTCAACCAGCACCCCAACGGCGCAGCCCTGCTCGAAACTTTAATGGCGAACGTACGCGCATCGCTAGTCCACGGCCTGCACCTGATCTTCGTATCCAGCGCCTTCGTCATGGGTGGTGCCGTGGTACTGAACCTCCTCCTGAAGAACGTCCCGCTGCGCTCGCACCACCAGGCCGCCCCCATGCCGGAGCCCGCCGCCCACTGATTGCACTTGCTTCGCCCCGCCAGTTTGCGGTCTGATAGGAAGTGCATTTTCAAAGATGAAAGGGATTTAGATGAGCACCTACCAGATCGACAACGCGCACTCCTCTGCGCAGTTCAAGGTTCGCCACATGATGATCGCCAACGTGAAAGGCGAATTCGATAAAGTGAGCGGTACCGTCAATTTCGACCCCGCCAACCCCACCGCTTCGACTGTCGAGGCGAGCATCGACGTTTCGACGATCAGCACGCGTGACGAACAACGCGACGGACACCTCAAGAGCGCCGATTTTCTGGACGTGGAGAAGTACCCCACCATCACCTTCAAATCCAAAAAAGTAACCGCCATCAGCGCCGACAGCTTCAACGTAGTCGGCGACCTCACCATCCGCGACGTCACCAAAGAAGTGACCTTGAACGTCGAAGAACTGACCGGCGAAGCCAAAGATCCCTGGGGCAACATGCGCCGCGGCGCAACCGCCAAAACCCGCGTCAACCGCAAGGACTTCGGCATGACCTTCAACGTCGCGCTCGAAGCCGGCGGCTTTTTAGTGGGCGAAGACGTCGATTTGACCATCGACGTCGAAATGATTCGTCAAGCGTAGCCTTAAGCTGGAGCCGCCTCGCGCGGCTCCAACGTCATCTTCATCCCGTGCTTGGGCCGCAGCGTAATCACCGCTCGCGTCGCCACCGGATGCCCCGGAACCAACCGCATCTTCCACCGCTGCGCGAGCGTCGCCAGCACCAGCACTCCCTCCGCCCATGCGAATCTCTCGCCGATGCACACCCGCGCCCCTCCACCAAACGGGAAGTACGCGAACTTGGGACGCTTGGTCGCTTCTTCAGGATGCCAGCGATCCGGGTTAAACCGCTCCGGCTCCGGCCACCAACGCGGGATCGCGATGCACCACCCACGGGCTCATCAGCAAAATCGACTTCGCCGGGATGGTGTACCCGCCGATTGCATAATTCCGTTTTCGCGCGCCGCCCGATCGCCCACGCCGGCGGAAACAGCCGCAATGATTCCGCAAAAACCCCCGCTGTGTACGGCAACCGCGGCAAATCCTCAAACCCCGGCAGCCTTCTGCCCAGCACGCGATCCAGCTCGTCATGCATTCGCGCTTCCACCTGCGGATTTTGTGAGAGCAGATACCAGGTCCAGGTCAGCGCGTTCGCTGTAGTCTCATGCCCGGCGATCAGCAGCGTCAACGCCTCATCGCGGACCTGCTTGTCGGTCATGTGGCCCTTATCATCCTCGTCTTGCGCCAGCAACAGCATCGACAGCAGATCGCCCGCGTCTTTCCCGCTCGCCCGCCGCTCCGCGATCAGTCCATAGACGATTTTGTCCAGTTGATCGCGCGCTTTCTCGAAGCGCCGCACCGGCGGAATCGGCAGCTTCTGAATCCAGTCAGAGAACGGCAGCAGCAGCGTATCGAACAATCCAAAGATCTGCGTCATCGCGCGGCCGATTTCATCGGCGTCGGACGAAACGTCCGCGCTAAACAATGTCCGGCCCACGATTGCCAGCGTCAGCCGCGTCATCTCGCGATGCATATCGAACTCCGCACCCGCCGACCATGCCTTCCCCGTCCGCTCGGCACAAGCCACCATGTCGGCGGAATAGCGCACCAGCCGATCGCGATGAAATGCCGGCTGCACCAGCCTTCGCTGCCGCGTATGAAACTCGCCTTCACTCGTCAGCAGCCCGTCGCCCAGAAGAACTTTGGCGCGCTCCAGCATGCGGCTCTTGGTGAAGTTGCTCTGGTTGGTCACCAGAATGTCGCGGATCGCTTCCGGATGGCTCACCACGAACGCATGCTGCGGACCCAGCCGCATGTAAGCCAAATCGCCGTGCTCCCGCGCCACGTTCAACAGGTAACCTGCAGGGTCCTTACGGAAATCCGGCAGCACCCCCAGCCACGGCCGCAGCGTTCTTCGGGCCGGGCGGCCGGAGCGGCAAACTGCTGGATGCAATGCTCAACCCTTCCATTGTTGTATGATTTCCCTACGAAAGGATACGCACCCATGTCGAGTTCCGTTCCGCCCTCCTTCCCGCCCCCCGATCCATTCGCCAGCAGTCAGGCCCCACTGCCTCCCGGAAAAAAGTCCAATGTCCTGCTGTGGATCGTGGGCATAGTCGTAGTTGTCATGGTCGGCTTCACCGCCATGTGCGGCATCGGCGGCTACCTCCTGATGCGCAAGGCCAAGCAGTCGGGCTTCGATTCCGCTCTCATCACTAAGAATCCCGGCTACGCCACCGCGAAGATGATGGTGACCATGAACCCGGAACTCGATACTGTATCGAGCGACGACAGCAACGGCACCATCGTCGTGCGCGAAAAGAAAACCGGCAAGACCATGACCTTCAAGTTCGACGCGGATAAGAAATCCATGGTCGTCGTCGATGAAGACGGCAAAGCGGCCACCGTCAAACTCAACACCGACGGCGATAAGAGCGGCATCGAAGTGCAATCCTCCGATGGCACCGTGAAGTTCGGCACCTCGGGAAGCAATCAAATGCCTGCCTGGATACCCATCTATCCCGGTTCTTCGCCGAAAGGAACTTTCTCGTCGCAGACCAAGGACGGCAACCAGAGCACCTTCGCTTTTAAAACCAGCGACGCTCCCGCTAAGGTGACGTCTTATTATCAGGACCAGTTTAAATCCGGCGGCTTCAATATCACCATGACCACCAACACCCCGCAAGGCGGCATGCTGATGGCCGAAGACGGCGGCAAGACCCGCTCCGTGATATTAACGGTGGGCGTCGGCTCCGGCGACGGCACAGACGTCAGTGTGACGTCCATCGAGAAAAAGTAATCAATACTTCGTCAGAATCAAAGTCTGCGGTCCCAGCGGCTGCGCGGTACTCTCGCCGAATCCCGCGTCGCGGAGCATGGCGTCGAGTTCCTTAAAAGTATAAGCATCCCCGCCCTCCGTCGACCCCAGCATCATCATGCTGAACGCGGCCGGCATCGGCGGTGTGATGCGATCGTCATTCGGCACGAACTCCACCGTCGCCACACGCCCCCCTGGTTTCAGCGCCGCACGCACCTTCTTCAAGAGCTTTACGTTCGTAGCATGATCGAAATGGTGCAGAAAATTGGGTACCAGGATCAGATCGTAGCCCGTGCCGAAATCCACGTCGAAGGCGCTGCCCGGAATGGTGTGGTAGCGATCCGCCACGCCCGCCTTCCGCGCGTGTTCGGTCGAAAGCTCCAGCACGTTCTTCCAATCCTGACCGTAAACTTGCGCCTGCGGATTCAGCTTCAAAATCTCGATCCCGTAAGCCCCCGGCCCGGCGGCGATGTCCAGCACCTTCATCGGCTGCCCCGGCAGATTGACGATCTGCGCCATGCCCGCGGAGGCCATGGCCGACATTGGCGCCATCGATTTTGCAAACTCCACCCACACCGGCGCCTCCGGCCCCATATTCCCCTGGTCATGGACCGCGCCCCCCTTGCGCACAGACTCCGTCAGGTCCATGAAGTTCGCCATGTGCATAGGGTGAGCCAGAAAATGGGAAATCGAACCCAGATACGCGGGGGATTTCTTGTCAAGAAACACCGCTGTGTCGGGCGTCAACCCGTAAGTCCCGTTCTCTTTCGTAAGAAAACCTTCGATGGTCAGGAAATCGCAAAGAATGCGCGTGCCCTTCTCGCTAGCCTGAGCGCGGCGCGCAATCTCGGCAACAGTGGTAGCGCCCGCGCCGATGTGCGTAAACACATCTAGCTCGATAGCAGCCTTCAAGGCCAGCGCCCGCTGAAAACTATTCAAAGCATCAAAGATTAAGAGAGGATTAGGTTGGTGAGCCGAAGTCTGCGTAGCCATAGACTTTCATCATATCCGCTGTCCTCCTGTGGGGCGGACGTCCACGTCCGCGCCGCACCTCCGGTCCGGCTAGCTACAATCGTAAAAGCCTGGAGGCCCACCCCACTTGTTCTCTTCCCGCCTAGAGTGGAACGCCCATCCCAATCCCCTGACCACTCTTCTAGCCGAAAAACGCCGCGAAGGGGCCGTGATCCTGGACCTAACCGAATCCAACCCCACGCGCGCCGCCCTGGATTACCCGAGTGGCCTGCTCACAGCCCTCGCCGACCCCCGCGCCCTGCATTATGACCCCGACCCCCGCGGCCTACTCTCCGCCCGCGAAGCCGTGTCGACTTACTACGCCCAACGCAACGTAGAAGTCCCGGCCTCACGCATCCTGCTCACCGCCAGCACCAGCGAAGCCTACAGCTACATATTCAAGCTGTTAGCCAATCCCGGCGATCAAATCCTAGTCCCGCGCCCGTCCTATCCCTTGTTTGACTACCTCGCCGCCATGGAATCCGTAGCCGTGCGCCAGTACCCGCTGCGCTATGACGGCGTCTGGCACATCGATTTTTCCGCCCTCGCCAGCGCCATCACACCGCGCACCCGAGCTATCGTCGTAGTAAATCCCAACAACCCAACCGGCTCCTACCTCAAGCTCCCCGAATGGGAACACCTCCAAACCTTCGGCCAGCCGATCCTCTCCGACGAAGTATTCTCCGATTTCGCCTTCGCACCCGACCCCCAGCGCATCACAACCCTCGCCGGACAAAACAGCGTACTGACGTTTTCCATGAGCGGCCTCTCGAAGATCGCCGGCCTTCCCCAAATGAAGCTCGGTTGGATCGTAGCCAGCGGTCGCGATCACGCCGCCGCACTCGATGGCTTGGAATGGATCGCCGACACCTACCTTTCCGTCTCGACCCCGGTCCAGCTAGCTCTCCCCCGCCTCCTGACAGCCGCGCGCCCCGTGCAGGAGCAGATCCGCGCCCAAACCCGCTCCAACCTGGAACACCTTAGGAAAAATTTGCTCGCCGCTGCCTCGCCCTGCCGTTGCCTCACCATAGAAGGCGGCTGGTACGCCGTCCTCGAAGTCCCTCGCATTCGCACAGAAGAGGAATGGGTGTTGCAACTGCTGGCCGAAAAAGACGTCCTGGTGCAGCCCGGCTTCTTCTACGATTTCGAGTCCGAAGCCTTCCTGGTCCTGAGCCTGCTGACGCCCCCCGCGATTTTCGCCGAAGGCCTGCGCCGCATTTTGGAATCAACAGCTTCCCGCTCCTAAAGAATTCACTACAAACGGTCGTTACTACTAACGGAGGGTACCCCGTACCCATGTCTCTAACCAAGCCCAAAGTAGTCGTCGTGATGCCGGCCTATAACGCCGCCGAAACCCTGCGCATGACCTACGCGGAATTGCCGCATGACGCCGTCGATCTGGTGATCGTCGTCGACGACGGTAGCTCCGACCATACCGCCGCCATCGCGCGCGAGTTAGGGCTCGAATTGTTCGTCCACAACCGCAACTACGGCTACGGCGCGAATCAGAAAACCTGCTATCGCGAAGCCCTGCGCGCGGGCGCCGACATCATCGTGATGGTGCATCCCGATTATCAGTACGATCCCACGCTGCTGCCCGACGTCATCCGCCCCATTCAACAGGGAAAAGCCGAAGTGGTGCTGGGCTCGCGCTTGCTCGGCGGCCATCCCATGGCCAGCGGCATGCCCTGGTGGAAATTCGCCGCCAACCGATTTTTGACCAAGCTTGAAAATGCCATTTTTGGATTGAATCTGGCCGAATACCACACCGGCTACCGCGCCTTCCGCCGCGATGCCCTGGATCAAGTCAACCTGGACATGAACTCCGACAATTTCATCTTCGACCAGGAGATCATCGCCCAACTAGTGAACCTGAACATGCGCATCGCCGAAGTGCCAGTGCCGACGCGCTACTTCCCGGAGGCGTCTTCGGCCTCTTTCGTGCAAAGTTCCATCTACGGTCTGTCGATCCTATGGCTGCTGCTCAAATACGAACTGCATCGCGTAGGCCTGGTACGGCAACGCTCGTTTGAAAGCCTGACGCGCCGATATATGACCACCCAGCAACCCGAAGACCTGATCGCGGAGGGTAAGAAATGAAGTTTTGGGTAACACCGGCCCTGCTGGCAGGGGCCCTGGCTACCATCCTGGCGGGTTGTGGCGGAGATCCTAATGCCTTCGATGAAGGCGTCGCAAAAGGTCTAGCCGAAGCGGAGCCGTTCCAGCTCGATAGCGAACAGGTGTCGATGAACCTCATGCAACTGGACTGCGGCGCCGGTGAAGATTTGTGGGAGGCTCCCAGCAATGGAGGCGAGCGTTCACTATCGCATCTGGAACAAAAAGGCCGCGATCTGCATCTTACCGACGACGTCTACTCGGGCGACCCGGAATTTCCCAATCCCTACACCCAAGTGCGCGGCAAGTTCGCTCTGCAATTGGACCAGGTGCTTTCGATCAAAGATGGCGAGGACAAAGACACCAAAATTGTCCAGGCCAAGCTCGGCGTCAAAATTGCTGACCCCTGCTTCAACACCCCTTTACCCATCATGGGGATCCGCAAAGGCAAGTACGCCGCTGACCTGCCCGTAAC
Source organism: Bryobacterales bacterium (assembly GCA_963710155.1). Taxonomy (GTDB): domain Bacteria; phylum Acidobacteriota; class Terriglobia; order Bryobacterales; family Bryobacteraceae; genus Palsa-187. Next base: position 96,045 of record CAVPZQ010000018.1, read on the forward strand.
CCTCCGCTACGAACGCTACGACACCGGCTGGCACCTGGTTAAAATCCTCCACTAAGCCGAAACTGCCCCTCACCCGCCACCGGGGCCTTCCGCGGATGCTAAAATACAGTTTCCGCTGAGGCGAGTTTCTTCAACCGGCGAAGTGGGAATCTCGCACGAACACAAGAACGTTAAATTCTAAGGAGCATCATGGCTGTCACAACTGCGGGTCTGGAAGGCATCGTCGCGGCTGAATCCAAGATTTGTTATATCGATGGCGACGCGGGCATCTTAAGTTATCAGGGCTATAACATTCATACGCTGGCCGAGCACGCCACTTTTGAGGAAGTCATCTACCTCCTGTGGTACGGGCGTCTCCCCAAGCAGGCCGAACTCGATCAGTTGAAGGCCTCGCTGGTGGCCAATCGCGCCATCCCCGCCGAGGTCACCTCCTTCCTGAAAGACGCCGGCAAGCATGTTCCCATGGACGTCCTGCGTACCGCTGTCTCCATGCTGTCGCTCTACGACCCGGACGTCAAAGATACTTCCATCGAAGCCAGCGAGCGCAAAGCCGTTCGCCTGATGTCGCAGACCTCCACCATCGTCACCACCTTTGACCGCTTGCGTAAAGGCCAGGAAGTGGTTCCCGGCGACCCCAAGCTGAACATGGCCGCCAATTTCCTTTACACCTTGACCGGCAAGAAACCCGACGAAGTGATGGAGCGCGTCTTCGACATCGCCCTCACCCTGCACGCCGATCATGAACTGAACGCCTCCACCTTCGCCGCCCGCGTGGTGGCCGCGACACTATCCGACATTTACTCTGCCGCCACCGCCGGCGTAGCCGCGCTCAAAGGCCCGCTGCATGGCGGCGCCAACGAAGACGTCATGAAGATGCTGCTCGAAGCCGGCTCTGCCGACAGAGCCATGGATATGGTGAAGAACCGCCTAGCCAACAAAATCAAGATCCCCGGCTTCGGCCATCGCGTGTATCACACCACCGATCCGCGCGCCACGCATTTGAGCGCGCTCTCCGAGGAACTCGGCAAGCGCACCGGCCACGTGGATCTCTACCTCACCTCGAGCCGTATCGAAAAGTACATGAAGGAAACCAAGAACCTGAACGCGAACGTGGATTTCTACTCCGCCTCCACCTACTATTCGCTGGGGATTCCCATCGACCTGTTCACGCCCATCTTCGCCGTCAGCCGCATGTCCGGCTGGACCGCGCACGTCCTCGAACAGTATCGCAACAACCGTCTGATTCGCCCGCGCGCGGATTATATCGGCACCGCAGTGGGCCAACCCTGGGTCCCCATTGCCGAGCGCTAGGCGCAAGCGAACGACAGCCGAGTGTACGATCTCTCTTTCTTCCGCCAGAATCTAGACGCCATCGCTTTGAGACTGGCGGATCGCGGCTTCACGCTCGACGTCGCAGCCTTCCGCCAACTCGACGCCGAACGCCGCAGTGCGCTCACCGAATCCGAACAACTCAAAGCCCAGCGCAAAACCGAATCGCAGGAAATCGGCAAGCTGATCAAAGCCGGCCAAGACGCGACGCAACGCCAGCAGAAAGTCCGCGAAATGGGCGACCGCGCCACCGCCCTCGACGAACGCGCCAAAGAGCTCGACGAAAAATACCGCCAGTTGCTGGCCGGCGTCCCCAACACCCCGCACCCGTCCGTCCCCACCGGCAAAAGCGCCGAAGATAACGTAGAAGTTCGCCGCTGGGGCACGCCCCCAGCGTTCTCCTTCACTCCCCAACCTCATTGGGACCTGGGCCCCGCCCTCGGCATCCTCGATTTCGAGCGCGCCTCCAAAATCACCGGTGCCCGCTTCGCGGTCTATTGGGGCTTGGGCGCCAAGCTCGAGCGCGCCCTCATCAATTTCATGCTGGACGTCCACACCCAGCACCACGGCTATACCGAAGTGCTGCCGCCCTTCATGGCCAACACCGCCAGCTTCTACGGCACCGGCCAACTCCCGAAATTCGAAGCCGATTTATTCAAAGTCCAAAACACCGATTACTACCTGATTCCCACCGCCGAAGTCCCCGTAACCAACCTCTATCGCGACGAAACGCTGGACTTCGACAAGCTCCCCATCAAACTCTGCGCCTATACACCCTGCTTCCGCAGCGAAGCGGGTTCCTATGGACGCGACGTGCGCGGCATCATCCGCCAGCACCAATTCCAAAAGGTCGAGCTAGTGAAGTTCGCGCCGCCCGAGACAAGCTACATCGAACTCGAAGCACTCACGCTAGACGCCGAAGACATCCTGCAGCGCCTCGGCCTGGCCTACCGCACCGTTGTCCTCTCGACCGGCGACATGAGCGCCACCTCCGCCAAGACCTACGACATCGAAGTCTGGCTCCCCGGCCAGAACGGCTACAAAGAAATTTCCTCCTGCTCCAACTTCGAGGCCTACCAAGCCCGCCGCGCGTCCATTAAATCCAAATCCGGCAGCGGCAAAGCCGACTTCGTCCACACCCTCAACGGCAGCGGACTCGCCGTCGGCCGCACCTGGCTCGCGATCCTCGAAAACTACCAGCAAGCCGACGGCAGCGTGGTCGTACCCGAAGCTTTGCGCCCGTACCTTGGCGTCGAAGTGATTCGCTCGGCGTGAAATCAAACACATAGCACTTTAAACTCCGCCTCCCTCGCAGCCGCGTTCCCTAAACTCGGGGCGACTGGGAGGCGAGTCATGCTTTTTCTTAGACGATTGATTGTGCTGCTGTTAGCGGCGACAGGCTTGGCGCAGGCGCAGCCCGCGCTCACCACCATTCAAGATATTCTTTATCGGGCCGACGGAACCCGCTTCAGCGGCACCATGTTCATTACCTGGAGCAGCTTCCTCGCGGGAGACACCTCCGATATCGCCACCGCGAATCTTACGGTGCCCATCGTAAACGGAGTCCTACGCGTGCAACTCGTGCCCACCACCACCGCCACCGCCGGAGCGCAATACAACGTCACCTACCAAAGCGGCGGTGTGAATCAATTTACGGAAGTATGGGCGGTCCCACCCAGCACCCCCACTCTGCGGGTCCGCGACGTGCGCCTATCCAGCGGAGTCGTGATCGGACCCGCACCCTCCACTGCCCCAATTCAGATCGGCGACGTCACCGGCCTAGCCAACGCCCTGGCCGTCCGCCCCACCGAAGGCGCCGGCTTCAGCATCGGACGTACTGCCATCATCAATCCCTCCGGCCAAATCGACGCCGCCGCTGGGAATCTTGGCGATTGCATGCACGTCGACGGCAGCTCCGGCGCCTGCGGGACCGGAACATCGGGCGGCACCGGTGGAATCCTGCCCCTCTACTCCGACGCCGAAACTCCCGCCGGCGCCGTGAACGGAGTCAACGCGGCCTTCACACTCGTGTTCGCGCCTTCGCCCGCCACCAGCCTGATCATTTTCCGCAATGGCCTGCTGCAAACCCACGGATTCGATTACTCGCTGTCCGGTAACGTCGTCACGTTTCTGGCGGGCTCGCTTCCACAAACCGGAGACGAACTGATCGCCAGCTACCGCTACGCGAATCCCAACAATGTTCTGGGCACCCTCACCGCCTCGCAAGTCATTTGCAGCAGCGCCGGCGCCGCCACCAGCGCCACTGTCTCAACTTCGCTCGGAAGTTGCACCATACCCGCTGGCCTGCTCACCACCGGAGACCGCATAGAAGTGCAGTTCTATTACCGCCATACCGGCACCGCCACTGCTTTCACGGCCGATTTCCACTGGGGTTCCACCACGGTTCTCTCGCGTACCTCCGTCGCCGGCGAGCTCGCGCTCAGCGGACATGCAACCCTGGGGATTCTTTCGAGCGGCCAATCCTGGGATGCGCAGAGCTGGGGCAATACGTTCGCCTTAGCCAACGCCGTGGGCCTGGCAGCGGAGAACACTTCCCTTAGTTTGACCATCACCTTCCCCGTGCACATGGCGGCAACCACCAGCGACGTGATCACACTAAGCAACTTCACGGTCATCCGCTACCCCGCGCAAACGAACCCGTAAGGTGAAGACCTGAGACATGGCTAAGAAAGCCAGCATAGAACTGTTAAGTAAGGGTTTTCGCGCTTAGCTTTGGGGTGATATTACTCTTGTCATTTCCGGGTGGGTCGCCGAATATAAGAACAGAAGTTCAGTACAACGAGACGAGGAATCGCAAAATGAAAGCGACGCTTTACGCATGGGTTTACCGGCTCCGCTACGATCGGCGTGGACAAGACCTGGTGGAATACGCTCTGATGGCCGGCTTCGTGGCAGTGGCAGGAGGAGCCATTTTCCCATCCACGCTGATGCCCGGCATAAGCTCGATCTTCTCGAAGATTAATACCTACACCGCGTCCGCTGCCAGCCAAGGCAGCTAAACGCGCGGTTCGTGAACTCCGGGGCGGCTCTGCCTGACGAAATGTTATGCTGAGCCCATCCCGTGAATGCTGTTTCCTCCGCTCGAGCGATCTCCTTTCGCATCCTCCTTAAAGTTCACGCCGGCGGCTATGCTTCCGACCTACTGCGCCAGGAAACCGCCGCGCTCGATTCCCGCGATGCCGCGCTAGCCGAGACTTTGGTCTTCGGATGCCTGCGTTATCAAAGCCAGCTCGATTTCCTGCTCGCCCATTTCTCGGGACGCCCCCAACCCAAACTCGATCTCGAAGTCCGCGTCGCCCTGCGCATGGGCATTTTCCAGTTGCGCTATCTCGACCGTATTCCCGCCCACGCCGCCGTGGCCGAAAGTGTCGAATTAGTCAAGAGCGCACATAAACGCTCCGCCGCGCCCTTCGTGAATGCGGTGCTGCGCAAGGTGAATCGCGCGCCCGTGCGCTGGCCCGATCGCGCCACCGAACTCTCCGTCCCGGCGTGGATGCTGGACCGCTGGGAGCACCACTTCGGGCGCGACGTTGCCACCGGTATCGCACAAGCCACGCTGGTGGAACCTGAATCTTATATCAATCCTGTCACCGGAAGACAACAAGACATCGGCGCGCAATCTATCGTGCCGCTGCTCGAGATCGAACCCGGCATGACGGTTCTCGACCTCTGCGCCGCCCCCGGCAACAAAACCGCCCAAGCCATTGCCGCCGGCGGGCGCGTCACCGCCGGAGACCGCTACCTGCGCCGCCTTGCCGAAGTTCCCGAGCAAGCCGCCCGAGTGGTCCTCGACGCGGCCGAACCGCTTCCCTTCTCTAACCTCTTTGACCGCATCCTGATCGATGCTCCCTGCTCCGGAACCGGCACCTTGGCGCGGAATCCTGAAATCAAATGGCGCCTGGAGCCGTCAGACCTACCAGTGTTTCAAACGCGGCAACGCAAAATGATCGAGCGGGCCCTCCCGCTCCTGCGCCCCGGAGGCCGCTTGGTCTACGCCACCTGCGCCCTCGAACAGGAAGAAAATGAAGGAGTTGTCAACGGCTTTGCGGTAATCGAAACCCACGCGCGCCTCCCCGGCCAGGACCCAGGGGATGGCTTTTTCGCAGCCGTGATAAAATAGATGTAGTGTTTTTCGGCCGGCTTTTGCTTCTACGATGACCGAAATCCTCCCATCCATTCTTTCCGCCGACTTCGCCCGCTTGGGCGAACAGGTGGCCGCGCTTGAACAGGCGGGTTGCCGCGTTCTCCACGTTGACATCATGGATGGCCACTTCGTTCCCAACATCACCATCGGGCCGCCGGTAGTAGCGTCGCTGCGCAAGGCCACTCGACTGACGTTGGACGTACACCTGATGATTACCGACCCCGACCGCTATGCCCCACTGTTCATTGAAGCTGGGGCTAATCACGTCTCGGTGCATCAGGAAGCCTGCCCGCATTTGGATCGCACTCTGAAAATGATCCAAAGCCTGGGAGCGCTCGCCGGCGTCGTCATTAATCCTGCTACGCCCTTGGCAACCCTCGACGAAGTGCTGGGATTCGTCGATTACGTCCTGGTCATGAGCGTGAATCCGGGATTCGGCGGACAGAAGTTCATCCCCTATACTCTTGATAAGGTCCGGGGCTTGGCACAAAAGAGGCGCGAGAAAGGCTTGGCGTTCGCCATCGAAATCGACGGCGGCGTCACGCTTGAAAACGTAAGCGAAATGGTCAAGGCAGGCGTCGATTGGGTGGTGGCCGGCTCCGCCATATTTGGAGCCGGAAATCCGGCAAAAGCGTTCACGGAAATGCGGCAGCACGCACTGACGGCCGGGATGGTACAGGTTTAATTGAGATTCGGGTATAGTCGTAAGGAACAAATGATGACTTTCAACACCAAGAGACTTGGAATAACGGCTCTGGCGGCGGTCGTGCTAATCGGCGGCTGCGGGTTCCATCGCAAGAAGTACGAGAACCCCATCACCAAGGAAACCGAACAGCCCGACAAAGTGCTGTTCGACAAGGCCATCAATGACATCGAGAAGGGTCGCTACGAAGTGGCGCGCCTGACTCTGAATACCCTGATCAACACCTACGATTCGAGCGAATTCCTGGCCAAAGCCAAACTCGCCATCGCCGATAGCTGGATGCGGCAGAGCGGCCCCGAAGGCATGGCGCAGGCCGAAGCCGAATTCAAGGACTTCCAGTTGTTCTACCCGACCATGGAAGAAGCGCCGGAAGCCCAATCCAAGATCTGCGAGATCCACATCCGCCAGATGGAGAAAGCCGACCGCGATCCCAATAACGCACTGCGCGCCGAACAGGAATGCCGCGATTTGCTCACCAAATATCCCAACAGCAAGTTCGCGCCGCAAACTGAGCAGCGCCTGCGCGAGATTCAACAGGCCCTGGCAGAAGCTGAAATGGTGGCGGCTTCGTATTACAACACCAAGGGAGCGCTCGCAGCTGCCACCAACCGCTACAACGGCCTGGTAGGCCAGTATCCCCTCTACAGCCGTGCGGCCGAGGCGCTCTGGCTGGACGGCAATGCCTACACGAAAATGGGCGCGCGTTTCCGCCAAAAGGCCGGCGATGCTTACGCCCGCATCGTACGCGATTATCCGCTGAGCACCTACGCCGAACTCGCCAAGAAGAAACTGGTGGAGATGGAAATGGCGGTGCCGGAAGCCGATCCCGCCGCCGTGGCGCGCATGAAGTATGAAGCCGCCAATCATCAGGAACCGGGCCGCATTCACAAGCTCACCGACTTCATGCGGCGTAACCCGGATGTCAGCGACGCCGCGAAGAGCGGTTCGCCCACCATGGATCCACCGAAACGCGAAATTCCGGCCAGCGTGCCGCAGACGGCCGACGCAGCAGCGCCGCCCTTCAACGGCGACGTGACGGTAGCGCCGGTAAACGGACCTTCCGCGCTCGATACCCAGCCGGACGCGCGTCCCGTGCCCCCGGTTCCGGCCAAACCAGGGGACCCAGCCGCTCCGGCTGCCGCCCCCGACAGCACCAAGAAACCGCAACAATAGCCCGCTATGAGCGTGATCCTGCTGGCGGATGACAGTCCGCACGCCCAGCGTATGGGCGAGCGTATTCTGTCCGGTGAAGGCTATCAGGTAGTCTGGGTCGGTGACGGCGAAGCCGCCGCGCTGCGCCTCCCGGAAATCGATCCTGACGTAGTAATCGCCGACGCCAACCTGCCGGGGTTGAGCGGTATCGAACTGTGCCGCTACATCAAATCCAGTTGCCGCCACGTGCGCGTGATCCTGACCGCAGGCCAGATCGAAGAAGTAGACGAGAACGCTGCGCGTCGCGCCGGTTGCGATGCCATTCTGCGCAAACCGTTTGAAGCTTCCGTGATGCTCGACACCTTGCGGCCGCTGGCCGCCAAGGCCCAGCAGGGACGCAAGACCGCGGCGCCCAGCACTACCTTGCGCACCGACGACATTCGCGCCGCCGTCGAACATGCCGTCGAAGCAGAACTGCCGCGTTTTCTCGACGAACTCACTCAGAAAGTATTGACGGCCTTGGGCCACTAGTTTATGCCAGATAACAGTTTCGACATCGTATCCAAGATCGATTTGCCGGAAGTCAGCAACGCCGTGCAGCAGGCGGTGAAAGAGATTCAGCAGCGCTTCGATTTGAAGGACAGCCACTCCTCGATCGAACTGCGCGAGAAAGAGAACAAGATTCTGCTCGCGAGCGCCGACGAGTTCAAACTGAAAGCCGTTACCGAGGTACTGCAAGCGAAGTTAGTCAAGCGCAACGTGCCGCTGAAGGGCTTGAGCTACGGTGTCATCACTCCGGCCGGCGGCTCCACGGTGCGCCAGGAGATCACCCTGCAACAAGGCATCGCCATCGAGAAGGCTCGCGACATCGTCAAGACCATCAAGGATTCAAAAAAGAAGGCGCAAGCGTCTATCCAAGGCGACCTGGTGCGTGTGTCCGCGAAGGACCGCGACACGCTGCAGGAAATCATCGCGGTGCTGCGCGGCCACGACTTCGGCATCGACATGCAGTTCACCAACTACCGGACCAATTAGAAGATCCGGAGATGCCGCGTAAGATAGAGAGCCTGTTTCTGGCCGGCCCCGCCGGGCGCCTGGAAGCTCTGCTCGAAGAACCCGACGAAGCCGCTACCGGCATAGCCCTCGTCTGCCACCCGCATCCGCAGCACGGCGGGACCATGCATAACAAAGTGGTCTTCCGCATCGCGCGCGGCCTGCGGCGCTCGGGCAATGTTGTGCTTCGCTTCAACTATCGCGGCGTCAACCAGAGCGAAGGCGACTATGCGCATGGCGAAGGAGAACTCGACGACGCCCGCGTGGCGCTCGACCTTCTGCGCAGCCGCTATCCCGATTTACCGCTGACACTTGCAGGATTCTCCTTCGGATCGAGAATCGCCCTGCGTCTGGGTTGTGAGGTAAATTACCAAACGAACCCAAGCCCCCGGCGCGTGATTGCAGTGGGCTTCCCCACGGTGTATAAAAACCGTTCGTTCTTAGACACTTGCACAGTTCCGCGGGTTTTCGTGCAGAGCACCCATGATCAGTTCGGACCCATCGAGGATTTGGGACCCCTGGTGGACAGCTTGCCGGAGCCTAAACAGTTGATTTGGATCGAAGCGCAGGACCACTTCTTCGTCGACGCTCTGGAGAAACTGGAAGAGACGATTGCGGGCTTGAACTAGACGCCGGCCAGGCGCAATTCGCGCTGCAGACGCCGGGTGGCACGGTCGCTAATCAAGTCAGCGACTTTGCCGAGCAGTTCGGGGATGTCCACAGGCTTGATAAACATGGAGTTCTCACGCCTCGGAAGATTCGGCCGCTCATTCTCGTAAGTGGTAAGGAGCGCCGTTGCGGGTTTGTAGTCCATCATCTTGGCGTGGGCCAAAACCTGCAAGCCAGCTTGCGGGGACTCCATCTGCAAGTCACTCAAAACAAGCTCGTATTCGCCTTCTTCGAGTTTTCCGACAGCTTCCGCCGCACTAGCCGCGGCATCGACGTTGTAGCCGCCAGCTTCGAGGACCGTCTTTAAGGTGAGCCGGGAAGCCGGGTCGTCGTCCACTAGCAGGACGCGCGCCAGATCATATTCGAAGCTACGTGGCAGTTGGCTCATCTTGTTTGGGGCCTGAGTTTTTAACCTCAAGTCACGAACCAACTACAGTTTAACCCCGAAAGGCAGTTTTTTAACCCGTAGATTTTGGCAGTACGTACTGATGACGGGTAGTCCCCTGGAATCAAGAGATTCCGGGGAAAACGCGCGCGAAGATGCGATCCACATGAAGCAAGTAACGGCCTACCGAAAAGGCCTGTTGAATCTGTGCAAGCGACAGAAAGGAAAGAATTTTTTTATCAGACTCGACACTGGCCCGGAAATTGCCATCGGACTCCCAGGCGTGCATGGCGTGCGCCTGTACCACCTTATAAGCCTGCTCGCGAAGCATTCCGGCGGCAGCCAGATCGAGCAAAAGCTGCCCGGAAAAGATCAGCCCGTGAGTGCTTTCGAGATTCTTCATCATGCGCTCGGGGTAGACCCGCATGCCGTCTATCAGCCAGATGGTTTTGGCGAGCAAGTAGTCACTGAGAATCGCCGAATCGGCGAGGATCACGCGCTCGACAGAGGAATGTGAAATATCACGTTCGTGCCACAGCGCGATATCTTCGATCGCGGCGTTCAAGTTGCCACGAACCACGCGGGCGAGTCCGCAGATTTGTTCCGATGTAACCGGGTTGCGCTTGTGCGGCATGGCCGACGAACCCTTTTGCCCCGCTGAGAACGGCTCTTCGACTTCGCGCACTTCGGTGCGCTGCAGATGGCGAACTTCGAGTGCGATCTTTTCGAGTGTCGCCGTGAGCAGCGCGAGAGCCGCGATCCAGGCGGCGTGGCGGTCGCGCGCGATCACTTGCGAAGCGATGTCGGCCGGCTTCAGGCCCAGGCGCTCGCAAATCTTTTCTTCGGCTTCAGGGCCAATGTGGCCGAACGCTCCGACGGCGCCGGAAATCTTGCCCACGCGCAAGTCTTCAGACGCCGCGTTCAAGCGAGCGAGGTTGCGCTTCATCTCGTCGTACCACAGCGCAAGTTTCAAGCCGAAGGTGATGGGCTCGGCGTGCATGCCGTGCGTGCGGCCGATCTCGACAGTATGCTTAAACTCAAACGCCCGGCGTTGAAGGGATTCGAGTAACGCTGCGCAGTCTTTCTTCAACACCGCTGAAGCTTGCTGGAGCACCAGCGCCTGCGCGGTATCGACCACGTCGTTCGAAGTCAGCCCGTAGTGCAGCCAGCGTGAAGCATCCGCCTGGCCGGCGGCGGCCATCTTCTCGGCGACAGCGGTGGTGAAAGCAATAACGTCGTGTTTCACTTCGCGCTCGATCTCGTGAATGCGCTCGACATCAAACGCCGCGAACTGGCGCAGGGCTTGCGCGGCGTCCGTGGGAACGTCGCCGGTCTCGGCTAAGGCTTCGCTCGCGGCGAGCTCGACAGCCAGCCATTGTTCGAAGCGGTTTTCGTCACTAAAGATGCGGCCCATTGCGGGCCGGGTATAGCGTGGGATCATTTTTTGGTCTGCTTCTCGTCAGTAAACAAAGCTTTCGCAGGGCTGATCGAGGGGGCGCTTGGTCTCTGCAATCACCAGGCGCGTGAAGAGGTTCCGTCCGTCAAGCGCCTGCTCCGCCATCAAGCGCACGATTTCAGGATGATTGTTCTGCGCGCTCAGATGGCCCAGGATCAGCGTCGATGTGCGCGTGTCGAGCTCATCGCGGATGAAGTTGCAGGCGACATCGTTCGACAGGTGCCCGTTGCGCCCCATGATGCGCTGCTTAAGCGCCCAGGGATACGGCCCGACCTTGAGCATTTCGACATCGTGATTGGATTCGAGCAGCAGCGCATTGGAGCCGCGCAGATGGAAGCGAATCGAATCCGGCATGTAGCCCAGATCCGTGGCAATCGAAATCTTGATGCCTTCGGCTCGAAACGAAAAGCCCACGGGATCGGCCGCATCGTGCGGGATGGTGAAACTGGTGACATCGATGTCACCGACCTGAAAACACGACCCTGCGGCGAACAACTCGAGTTTGGGCGTGTAGTCCTCCGGCCACTGCGTGTCTTTTCCGAAGATGGCGGGCGCGGTCAGGCGCGACATATAAATGGGAATGTCGAGCTTGCGGGCGATCACCTGCAGCCCGGCGATGTGATCGCTGTGCTCATGCGTGATCAGGATCGCGGTGAGGGTTTCCGAAGCCACACCCACGGCCGCCAGGCGCTCAAATGTTTCCTTGCGCGAGAGCCCCGCGTCGACCAACAGGCGCGTGCGTTCGGTGGCAACTAGAGCGCAGTTGCCGGAACTGGACGACGCGAGTACGGTTAGCTTGACGATGACGGAGCCTCCTCCTTATTAGACGCGGAAACGGAGGGGCGAAGCAAGCGGTGCTTACGTATCCGCTGCCATCATGACAGCTTCGACGTGGATCTGAGCGGTGTCGAGAAAAGGGATTCCGATGTCACTCGTGCCCCGCAGAATCAGGGGCAGTTCGGTCCCACCAAGAATCAACGCCTCAATCCCATCGCGCGTTTTCATGCGCTGCGCGATGGTCAGCAGGCCGGTGCGAGTCTCGGGGAGCAGGATCGCGGCGACCAACTCGCCCAGGTATTTCTCGTGAATGTAATCTTGCTCGGCAGGCTGCGGCGCGACCACCTCGATGCCAGCTTCGGCGAAGGCGTCGGCGTAGAAACTGGCTTGCATCGTGAAGCGGGTGCCGAACAGTCCCACGCGCTTCAGCCCGAGCGCCGACGCTTGCTCGCAAGTGCTCGCGACAATGCTCACCAGCGGAATCGGCGAGCGGGGGGCGAGTTCATCGAATACCAAATGCGGCGTATTGGACGCTAAGAACCCGACTTCCGCTCCCGCGCGCGCCAGCGCCTCGACCGCGCCGCCCAGGAATTCGACGAGCCGAGTGCGCTCGCCCGCCGCCACCAGATCGAGCACCGTCTTCAGGTCTACGCTATTGACGACAATAGCGGGATAACTGCCATCCGGGTGCCGTTCGCGATAGGCGGCGATCAGCAGGCGGTAGTAATCGATGGTTGATTCGGGGCCAATGCCTCCCACCATGCCGATGGTCTTCGTCTTGCCGGTCTTCATTATGGCCATCATAGGACACAGCGGAGCGGGGCCTCGGTCAAATCCAGTAGAGTAAAGAATATGAAGGCTCGCGTATTCGTTTCCTTCAAGCCCACCGTGCTCGATCCGCAAGGCCAGACCATTCGCGGCGCGCTCCAGAGCTTGGGACATTCCTCGATCGCCGCCGTGCGGCAGGGGAAATTCTTCGACATCGAAATCGCCCCCGGGGCGGCCCGCGACCAGGCCCAGCAGGAAATGGACCAGATCGCCCGCGACGTGCTGGCGAACCCGGTGATCGAAGATTACCGTATCGAGTTTTTGGACTAAACGGACGATAACAAATTATGTGCGGAATTGTCGGCTATATCGGACCAAGGGAAGCTGTCCCCATCATTATTGACGGCCTGAAGCGCCTGGAATATCGCGGCTATGACTCGGCTGGCCTGGCGGTGCTCGAAGATGGCTGCCTGGCCGTGCGGCGCGCCTCCGGCAAACTGCGCAACCTGGAAGAAGTGCTGAAACTGAATCCGGTGCAAGGCCACTTTGGCGTCGGCCATACCCGCTGGGCCACGCACGGGCGCCCGACTGAAGAAAACGCGCACCCGCATCGTGACTGCCACGGCGACATCGTAGTGGTACACAACGGCATCGTCGAGAATTACCTGGCGCTGAAGAGCCAGTTGATCGCCGAGGGCCATACCTTCATCACCGAAACCGACACCGAGGTGATCGCGCATTTGGTGGAGAAATATTACGACGGCAATCTGGAGAACGCGGTGCGCGACGCAGTGCGCCAGTTGACCGGCGTGTTCGCGTTGAGCGTGATCTCGCGCAAGGACCCTAATAAGATCGTGGCCGCGCGCTCCGGGCCGCCGGTGGTAATCGGGCTGGGCGACGGCGAGTATTTCGTGGCGTCGGATGTGCCGGCCATCTTGAGCCACACCCGCGACATGATCTTTCTGGCGGATGGCGATATGGCGATCCTGACCAAGGACGGGGTGCATCTCACCGACTTCAACGGGCGTCCGGTGAAGCGTCCGCCTTCGCACATTCTGTGGGACCCGATCATGGCCGAGAAGGGCGGCTACAAGCACTTCATGCTCAAAGAAATCTTTGAGCAGCCGCGCGCGGTGCGCGATACCACGCTGGGCAGAGTAGGCCAGGAATCGGGCAGAATCTTCCTCGACGAGATGGAAATTTCGTTGAAGGACTTCAAAACCTTCCGCCAGGTGCGCATCGTCGCCTGCGGGACCAGCTGGCACGCGGCGCTGGCGGGCAAGTTCATGATCGAGCGGCTGGCGCGGGTTCCCGTCGAAGTCGACTACGGCAGCGAGTTCCGTTATCGCGATCCTATTGTCGGTCCGGACACGCTCACCATCGTAATTTCGCAATCGGGCGAAACGGCCGACACGCGCGCGGCTCTGCATGAAGCCATGCATAAGCGCTCGAAGACGCTGGCGATCTGTAATGTGGTCGGATCGGCGATCACGCGCGAGGCCTCGGGGACGTTGATCACCCATGCCGGGCCGGAAATCGGCGTGGCTTCTACCAAAGCATTCACCTGCCAGTTGACGGCGCTGTTTCTGATCGCCATGCATCTGGGGCAAGTGCGCGAGACGCTGGAGCCGGCGAAATCCCTCAAGCTGGTGGATCAGCTACTGAAGCTACCGGCACTCATCGAAGACGTGCTGCGGCGCGACGCGATTTACGATGACTTGACTAAGGTGTTGTTCCGCTCGACCGACTTCCTGTATCTAGGCCGCGGCATCCACTTCCCTATCGCGCTCGAAGGCGCGCTCAAGTTGAAAGAGATTTCCTATATCCACGCAGAAGGCTATCCGGCCGGCGAGATGAAGCACGGGCCGAACGCGCTGATCGACGAGAATCTTCCCGTAGTGGTGCTGTGCACGCGCGATCCTGAGGATGAGTTGAGCCGGACGCTGTATGAGAAGACGCTCTCCAATCTGCAAGAAGTGAAGGCACGCGAGGGGATCGTGGTGGCGGTAGCGTGCGAGGCGGATGTGGAGGAAGTATCCAAGGTCGCCGATCACGTGATCCCCATTGGATCGACCAACGAATTGCTGCTGCCCATTCTCGAAGTGGTGCCGCTGCAGATGCTGGCGTATCACATCGCGGTTCGCCGCGGCTGCGACGTGGATCAGCCGCGCAACTTGGCCAAGAGCGTTACGGTCGAATAACCACCCGGGGGTGAGCTCTCAGCATCACACTTTGCAAGTGGCTACGCGCGGGAAAGGGCTGTATCCGTTCACGCGCGAAGTGGCGAAGTGGCTGGCTTCATCCGGCGTTCGCGATGGCCTGCTGACGGTCTTCGTGCAACACACCTCAGCGTCGCTAGTCATCCAGGAGAACGCCGACCCGGATGTGGTACTGGACCTGGCGGATTTCTTCGAGCGCATGGTGCCGGAGAATGACGCTCGATACCGGCACACCACGGAAGGTTCCGACGACATGCCCGCGCACATTCGAGCGGCGCTGACGCAGACTTCGCTCTCTATTCCCGTGATCGACGGGCGCATGGCTCTGGGCACATGGCAGGGTCTTTATTTGTTCGAGCACCGGGCTGAGCCGTACCGGCGCAGCGTTGTCCTGCAATTGTTAGGTTGAACTTTGAGGCAGACCTCCGGTCGGCTACTTTGAATCCGCAAGAGCCCCACTATTCTTCTCGGAGTTATTGAACCATGCGGCGGCGCGAGCGTAGGATCGCAGGGACTTCCAGATCGTCGAACAAAGAATCGCTCTCGACGGGACTCGGCGCCGTCGCCGCGGCCGCCATGGCCATCGGCGCGGGTTCTTCGTGAACCGGTTGGGGCGCGGGGGCTTCCGCCAACACTGGTTCCGCTACTGCGGGCTCCGCGTCCTCGATCCATTGAGTCGCATCCAGCGGAGCCGGCGGGGGAGGCAAGGCGACGGCGTCAGTCTTCGCAGGGCGGCGTTCAATCCGCGGCAGGTTCTCGCGCTGGAAGCCAGTGGCGATCACGGTGATCTTCACTTCATCGCCCATATCTTCGTCGAGCACCACGCCGAAGTTGATCTGCACGTCTTCGTTGTCGGCGGCTTCGCGAACCAGGTTGCAGGCCTCGTTCACTTGATGCAGCCCTAACTCGCTCGATGCCGTGATATTGATCAGCACGCCGCGCGCGCCATGCAATCCGCCGCCGTCCATCAGCGGCGAATGGATGGCCTTCTGCGCGGCCGCGACGCAGGCGTTTTCGCCGCGCGCGGAGGAAGTGCCCATCATCGCGTAGCCCATGCCGGTCATGATGCTGCGCACGTCGGAAAAATCGCGATTCACCAAGCCAGGCAGGTTGATGATGTCGCTGATGCCCTGCACCGCTTGCCGCAGCACATCGTCGGCCATGCGGAACGCGTCCATGAAACTGGTGCCTTTGGGAGCGAGTTTCAGCAGCTGATCGTTCGGAATGGTGATGACCGTGTCGGCGACACTCGCCAGTTCCGCCAAACCTTGCTCGGCTTGCTTGCGGCGCTTGGCGCCTTCGAAACCAAAAGGCTCGGTGACGATGGCGACGGTGAGCGCGCCCAGTTCTTTGGCGAGCGATGCCACCACTGGAGCCGCACCCGTGCCGGTGCCGCCGCCCATGCCGGCCGTAACGAATACCATGTCGGAGCCTTCGAGCAAATCGATGATGCGCTCGGTATCTTCTAGCGCGGCTTGCCGGCCCACCGCCGGGTCTGAGCCCGCGCCCAAGCCATGGGTGATCTTCGAACCGATGGCGAGCTTCGATGAGACCGGCGACCCTTCGAGCGCCTGCGCATCGGTATTCAACACGCAGAACTCAACGCCGCCCAAGCCCTGATCCATCATGCGCGCGACTGCGTTCGAGCCGCCGCCGCCTACTCCAAAGACGCGGATGCGCGTGCGCGGAGCCGGTTCTTCTTCGATCATGAATTTCAATCCGCCGAGTGCCATGGCTGTCTCCTCCTGTCTATCTCAAAACTAAACCCATCAACCCGCTTACCTGCCGCGAGGGCGGCCGGTGCAATTTTAATTTTGCCGAATAGAGGGCGAGCCCGGCCGCAGCGGTCCACAGCGGGCTCTTCAACTCTTCCGGCCAACCGCCGATGTCGTCTTCGCTGACGGTGCCGTTGGCGGCCTGGCAATCGAGGACGCGCTCGGCCATGTCGCACATACCGTTCAGCAACGCGCCGCCGCCCGTCAGAATGATGCCTTCGTAAAGGTGCCGCTCCATGCCGACGCGATGGATTTCAGAGCGTACATACAGGAACAACTCTTCGGCGCGCGCTTCGAGGATCTCATTCAACTCGCTGCGGCGGGCCTCACGGGACGCGCGGCCCTCGGGGGACGGCACTTCGATCAGACTCGAATCCGCGGTCATGCCGAGCAGCGCGCAGCCGTATTCGTGCTTCAAGCACTCGGCGTCTTCGTAAGTGACTTCAGAACAGTGGCGATGTCGCGCGTGAAATGTTCGCCGCACACGGGGATGCTAGCGGCCAGCAGCATAGCGTCGCCATCGTAGACACGAGGTCGTCGATTGCAGCCCAGATCCAGCAGAGCCACTCCACGCGCGCGGCTTCCGGAGGACGCAGGCATACGCTGCCGCCAAAGGTTCGAAGACGGTTTCTTCGACCGCGAAGTGCGCCAGGTGCGCGGCCGACACCAGCGCCTGATGCTCCTGCGCCGCGGCGGTGACCATGTGGACGTGGGCTTCAAGACGCGAGCACACGCTCTTGCGGGGCGGCGGAAACCGGCGCGGCCATCCAAGGTGAAATTCTGCGGGAGCACGTGGAGCAGCGTGCGGTCGCGTTCCAGACGAACGTCAGCGGCGAGTTCGACAGCGTATTCGAGATCGCCGGCGTCGAGTTCGTGGGGACGTCCGAATCGTACAGGCCGCGGCTTTGTGCGCCGCGCACATCCATGCCGCCCATGCCGACAGTAACGGCGTCGACGGAAACCTGCGCGCCACGCTCGGCATCGGTAACCGCGGCGCGAATCGATTCGGCGACGGCTCCGGATCGCTCATGCGGCCTTTCACCCATCCCGCGGCGGGCGCGAGGCCATGAGACAAGTAACGGAGCCTCCGTTCTCAATCGCGCAGATCACGCAGCGGGTGCGGCCGCTGCCCGCGTCCAGACCGACGGCTAATTGGGTTTTTGAGCTCATTCGTCCGCCTTTTGTTCTACTACGGTGATGCGGTCTTCGAGGCGCAGATCGAGCGAGGTCGCGTTGGGCATTTTCTCGCGAATCTCAGCGTAGTGGTTCAGAAAATTTTGGTAGCGTATGGCGAAGTTCTGGTCGCCGAGAAGCAAGGTCACCATGCGGTCGTCGTAGGGTTGGGTCACGCGCAGGTCGTCGCGATCGTTCACGTCCACCTCGGCAACTTTATCGGCGTTCGAACCGAGGGCGCGCAGCAAGCGCAGCATGCGCTGCACGCGGTCGCGGCGGTCGGCCAAAGGATCGCGTGCATTCACTCCCTTGAGGACCGGCAAATGAAAACGGTCCGTCGCCGGTGGCAGGATCACACCATCTTCATCGATCAATCCGTAGCGCGAGCCGGCCAGCGTCACGAAGGCCACCGGCTTGCGTTCGGACACTCGGACCAGCACGCGATTCGGCCACAAGCGCATAACGGTGGCGTCCTTCACCCAATCGACAGTACGCAGCGTTGCGCGTCGGCCGTCAAGCGGAACCATGTAGAGGCTGCGTCCCATGTCATCGGCGAAGGCGGCTTCAATGGCGCGCCGCGAGGCATGCTGGGCGCCCTGAATTTGAATGGCGGAAGCGTCTTCGGCGCCGTCAGGGCCGTTGACCGCGAAGCGCGAATCGTGAATCAGGAATTGTTCGAGCTGGTGCCAGCCGAAGAGCGAGATCACCAGCACTACGGTGGCAATCACCACGCCTATCGCGATTTTCAACCTTGGGACGGCGTCGGGCTGCGGTTTCGAAACGCGGGCGCGGGGGCGCGGCGGGGATGCGTTGGAGCTCACGCTTTGCTCCCGAGGCGCGTCAAGATTTCACCTGAGGCCTGCGACACGCTGCCCGCTCCGAGGGTGACGATGGCGTCACCTGCATTCGCGGCGGCTATCACCGCGGCGATGCCCTGCTCGACGGAACCGGCGTAGCTCGCCCCGCGATGGCCGAAGGCTTGCAATTTTTCAACCAGGACTTCCGAGGTCACGCCTGCGATGGGCGCTTCCGAGGCCGCGTAGATATCGGTGACGTGTACGCTATCGGCCTGATGGAACGCGCGAGCGAAATCATCCATCAACGCCTGGGTGCGGGTGTAGCGGTGCGGCTGAAACAGCACGTGGACGCTCTGAAAGCGACAGGCGCGCGCGGCTGCAAGAGTGGCGCGGATTTCCGTCGGGTGATGGCCGTAGTCGTCGATCACGGTGATGCCGCGTTGCGTCCCGCGCACCTGAAAGCGGCGGTCGACGCCGCGGAATTCGGCCAGCGCCTGGCGAATCATCTCCACCGGAACGTCGAGTTCGAGAGCGACGGCGACAGCGGCAGTTGCGTTCAAGGTATTATGCGCACCGGGGACTTGCAAGCGGAAGCAACCGAGATCGCGATCGCCCAGATGCAAATGGAATTCGGTGGCGAGGTGTCCGGCGGACGCGCCGGTGATGCGCAGCTCGGCTTGCGCGCTCAAGCCATAGGTGACCACGCGGCGGTTCAAGGAGGGCAAAATCTGCTGGATGTTTTCGTCGTCCAGGCACAGGATGGCGGCGCCGTAAAACGGAACCTTCGCAATGAAAGTGGCGAACGCGGCGCGAATATCTTCGATGCCTGCGTAATGATCCAAGTGCTCGCGGTCGATGTTGGTTACGACAGCGATGATGGGAGCAAGCTTCAGGAACGAGCCGTCGCTCTCGTCGCTTTCAACCACCAGGTAATCGCTTTTACCCAAGCGCGCGTTGGAGCCGTTGATGCCCATGCGGCCGCCCACCAATATTGTGGGGTCCAGATTCGCGTGGATCAGAATTGCTGCGACCATCGCCGTTGTGGTGGTCTTGCCATGGCTGCCGGCGATGGCGATTCCGTATTTCTGACGCATCAACTCGGCCAGCAATTCGCCGCGCGCGATTACGGGAAGCTTGCGGCGGCGCGCTTCGACGATTTCCGGGTTCTCTGGACGCACGGCGGAGCTGTACACCACCATCTTGGCTCCCGCGAGATTCGCAGCCGCATGACCTTCGTAAATCACCGCTCCGCGAGCTATTAAACGCTCGGTGGTGGGCGAGAATTTCAGGTCCGAACCGGTCACTGGATAGCCCATATCCATCAGCACTTCGGCGAGGCTGCTCATGCCAATGCCTCCGATGCCGATGAAGTGGACGGGCTGTGACTTAAAAAACATTTTAATAATGTATTGTTTCGGCTTTCCCTATCGCCTGTCAATGGCCCCGGTTATGGATTCGAGTACGTCCGCCGCTCGCTGCGCGGCTCCCGGCTTCGCGAAGGCTTTCGCTGCTGCACGCATCTCTTCTAACAACCCCGGTGTGTTGGTTAAGCGAGTCACTTCCTCCACGAGACGCGCGCCCGTCATTTCGGAATCCACGACCAACCGCGCGGCGCCGGCTTTTTCGAACGCCTGCGCGTTTTTCAGTTGGTGCTGATCGCTCGCTCCCGGCAGCGGCACCAGGATCGACGGTTTGCCCGCGGCCGCGAGTTCGCTGACGGCTCCCATGCCCGCACGGCTCACCACCATGTCGGCTTCGGCGAAGGCACTTGGCATGTCGGCAATGAACTCAGAGATCTCGCCGGGCACACCCGACTCACGAAATTTCGGTGCGAGTTCGGCGTACATGCGCGAGCCGGTTTGGTGAATCAATCGCACTTTACCTTTCTCCCACAGAGGCCAGCTTTCTTGCGCTGCGCGGTTCAAGGTACGCGAGCCTTGACTGCCTCCGGTGATTAACACTGTGATCACTGAGTTGCGCGGCTTCGGCGGCACCGTGAAGAATTCTGCGCGAATCGGGAGGCCGGTAACTTCGGCGCGGCCTTGCGGAAACCAGCACTCGGCTGCGGAGAAACTCACCAGCGCGCGCGTCACGAAACGCGCCAGATGCCGGTGTGTGAAGCCCGGAATCGCGTTGGGCTCCATAACGACGATGGGGATGCGCTTCCAGACTGCGGCCAGCAACACAGGGCCCGCCACATAACCACCGGTTGAAAATACGGCCGCCGGAGCGGCACGATGCAAAATGCGCGCGGCTTGCCAGATGCTGAAAGGCAACTCGCCCATGGTCGCCAACGTCTGCCGGAATCCCACGCGGTTCAAACCGCCGATCTCGATCCATTCGATGGGGAAATCCGCTGCAGGAACCAGTTTGGCTTCCATGCCGCGCTCCACTCCTACGAATTGCACTTGATGCCCACGTGCGCGCAGTTCTCGTGCCACAGCCAGCGCCGGAAGCACGTGGCCTCCGGTGCCGCCACCGGCCATCACAAAGGTTCGCGGCAACTTCACCCCTCATTTTCACTCACGCTCAGTAGCATTCCGAGCGATGCCAGCGTACTCAAGAGCGAACTGCCGCCGAAGCTGATCATGGGAAGCGGAAAACCTTTTGTCGGCGCGATACCGACAACCACGCTCATATTGATCAAGGCCTGCACCACGATCGAGACGGTGACGCCCAGCGCTAAATATTTTCCGAAGTCGTCGCGCGCCAGCATGAAGAGCCGTGCACCACGCCACAGAATCACCAGGAATCCGAGGATCACCGCCGTCGATCCCCACAGGCCCAGTTCTTCGCCCACCGTCGCGAAAATGAAATCGGTGTGGGCATCGGGCAGGAACATCAGTTTCTGTTTGCCCTGCATCAAGCCCATGCCCAGCACGCCTCCGGTGCCCACGGCGATTCGCGATTGCCGCGGTTGATAGCTCGCGTCGCGCACGCTGGTGGAACTTTGGATGTAAGCTTTGAGGCGGCCGCCGGGATCGATTACTTCGATCTTGCTGTAGTCCGGATCGACGTAAGCGATGATGCGTCCGAGCCGGTAGCCGCGCGAAGCGATGGCCAGAACGATCAGCGCCACCGCGATCATTCCCACGCGCAGCATGTATTTCCATTCGAGTCCCGCGATCCAGAAAACGATGATGGCCGTGATTACGGGAACCAGTGCGGTGCCAAGGTCCGCGACCACTACCATGAAGCCCAGCATCAACACGGCGACCAGCGCCTGCTTGATGGTGCGCCGGTCATTAATAATGTGCGAGCGGCGCGCGATGAAGTAGGCCAGGAACAAGATCAGCGCGGGCTTGGCGAATTCAGAGGGCTGGAACGATCCTACGCCGGGAAGTTTGAACCAGCGGTGGGCGTGCGGGTCGACGAAATACACGATCACCAGTAAACCCAAGACGATTCCCAAACCTGAAAATGCCCAAGCGGGCGAGTTCATGCGCCGGTAATCCATGCGCTTGAAATACATCAGCACCAGAAACGAGACAAAAGCCCAGCCGATCTGGCGCACGACGAAATAATACGGCGCGACGTGATAGCGCAGCTCCGCGACGGCGCTGGATGCGCTGTAGAGCATGACCAGTCCGAAGAACACCATCGCGACGATGGTAAGGAACAAGATCCAATCGGTGCGCAATCTAGCCATGTTTTATCTCCAACTGTTGTACCAAGCGCTTGAACTCGCGGCCACGGTGCTCGAAATTTTCAAACTGGTCGAAGCTGGCGCAGGCCGGAGCGAGGAGTACGGTATCGCCGGATTTCGCGCGCGCGTGGGCTTCGGCCACCGCGGTTTCAATCGTAGCCGAACGCAAAAGGGGCACGGCTCCCCGCAGTTGAGTTTCGATCTTATCCGCCGCAGCGCCGATCAGGAGCACGCCGTGCGCTTTCGCGCGCAGCGCAGCGGTCAACGGAGAGTAGTCGCTGTCCTTGTCCTTGCCGCCGAGAATCACCCACAGGCCTCCGTCGAACGCCGCGATGGCTTTGAGGGTTGCATCCACGTTAGTGGCTTTCGAATCGTTGTACCAGTCGACTCCTGCGAGCCGGCGCACAAATTCCAGACGATGTTCTACGCCAGGGAAAGTCATCACCGCGGCGCGGATCTGTGCGGGCGTAGCGCCTGCAAGACCCGTGATCGCCGCGGCAACCATGGTGTTTTCGAGGTTGTGCACGCCGCGCAAAGGCACTTCTGCGGCCTTCATCACGCCTGTTCCATTCAGGACGATTTCGCCGTTCGCGAGGAATGCACCCGGCGAAACTTCACGTGTCGAACTGAACCAGATCACAGCGCCTTCTCCGCACCGGGCGTAGCTTTCGCAGATAGGATCGTCGGCGTTCAGCACCTTATAATCGTCGCGCGTTTGCTGGACAAACAAGCGGCCCTTTGCATCAGCATAACGCTGCAGCGTACCGTGGCGATCGAGATGATCCGGCGTCACATTCAGAGCAGCGCCGATGTGCGCGCGGAAGGTATCGGTGGTTTCGAGCTGGAAACTCGAGAGTTCGAGCACGTTCCACTGGTCCGGACGCGAGGTCTTCACCATGGCCGCCGGCGGTGTGCCGATGTTCCCGCCGACCTGCACCGGAATGCCGCTCTGCTTGAGGATGTGGGCGGCGAGCGCGGTGGTCGTGGTCTTGCCGTTGGATCCGGTGATGCCGATGATGTCGCCTTCCAAGAACCAGCTTGCCAGTTCCAGATCTCCGATGACGCGTGCGCCGCGCCCTCGGGCGGCTGCAAGAACTGCGAGATCCGCGGGAACGCCGGGCGATAACACGATCAACTCCGCGTCTGCGAAGGAGGCTTCCGTCTGCGGCTCGACTCCCGTTGCCGTCGGATTCTGATCGACGGCGCGGACGCTCGCGCCCTTCGCGCGCAATAATTCCACCGCCGCCACGCCACTGCGCGCCATCCCTACCACCACGACTCTTGCGCCTGCAAGTTTCATCTGAGCTTCAGAGTGGTCAACGCGAATAGCGCCAGGATCAGCCCCACGATCCAAAAACGCGCGATGACTTTCGATTCCTGCCATCCGATCTGCTCGAAGTGATGATGCAGCGGGGCCATTTTGAAAATTCTTTTGCCACGCAACTTGAAACTGCCCACCTGCAGGATCACAGAGAGTGCTTCGATCACGAACACGCCGCCGATAAACAGCAGCAGGACTTCCTGCTTGAGCAGCACCGCCACCACTCCCAAGCCCCCGCCCAACGCGAGCGATCCCACGTCGCCCATGAACACTTCCGCGGGATGAGCGTTGTACCAGAGGAAGCCCAGCGAGGCTCCCGTCATGGTGCCGCAGAAAATAGTCAGTTCGCTCGCGCCAGGAGTACGCGAGAGTTCCAGATAGCGTGCGAAATCCGCGTTGCCGCTGAGAAAAGACAACGCCGTCATGGCGCCGGCCGCGATCACCATCAGCCCGATCGCGAGTCCGTCGAGGCCATCGGTCAGATTCACGGCGTTGGATGAGCCCACCAGCACCAGCAGCAGAAAACCAAAGAAAGCTGTGAACGCCAGAGGATAGGTCAAGGGATTGTGCAGCCACGCCGTGATCAGCAGGTCGGGCTTGAAATTTTTGAAGAACGGCACGTTCATGCTGGTGGAATACGACTCCGCGCGCGTTCATCGCCAGCAACAGCACGCCGATCAGCAGCGCCGCCAGAATCTCCAGCGCCATTTTCCAGCACGCCGTCAATCCCAGATTGCGCTTGTTGCGCACTTTGGTATAGTCGTCCAGAAATCCTACGGCGCCGAAACTGACCAGGCCTGCCAGCGCCACCCACACGGCGGGCTCGCGCAGGTTGGACCACAATAATGTCGGCAGCACGATCGATACACAGATCAGCAATCCGCCCATGGTGGGCGTGCCGGCTTTCTTGTGATGAGATTGCGGACCGTCTTCCCGAATATGCTGGCCGATCTGAAATTCGCGCAGGCGCGCGATCAACCAAGGACCGAGCGCGATAGATAGCGCCATAGCCGTCAGCGTCGCCATACCCGTCCGAAAGGTCGAGTACTGAAACACCCGGAAGGGCGAATAGTAGTGGAAGAGTTTTTCGAAGAATAGCCAGTAGAACATCCTCAGTTCCCTGGCCTTGTTCAGGAACTCTTCCAACGCACGTTCCACATGCACACCGCGGGAGCCCTTAAAGAGGATGGCATCGCCCGGCTGCGGCCAGCGTGCGCAAGCAGCGGCCCGCCTCGGCGGGATCGTCGAAAAAAAACGCGGCGCCGGCCGTTAGGCCGGCACGCTTGACCGCGTCCACCATATGCCAGGCCGCGCCGCGAATTCCAACGAGCACATCCAAACCGCACACCGCGGCGTAGTCGCCCACGTCGCGATGCAAGGGCTCGGCCCAGCGGCCGAGTTCGAGCATCTCCCCCAGAACCGCGATGCGCCGCCGCGCCGGAGTGTCGCGCAGAACTTCCAGCATGGCCCGCACCGCATCTGGATTGGAGTTATAGCAATCGTTAAAAATCAAAATGCCGTTATGCCGCAGGCGTTCGCCGCGCATCTTTCCCGGCGTTAAGATGTGAACTTTTTCCTTCAGCCGATCGGGCGGAATCCCGTAGATGCCCGCCACCGCGATCCCCGCCAGCACATTCGAGACACTATGCCGGCCGGTCAGCGCGCTTTCAAAACGCGTTGTTCCGACACGGAGGCGGACACCGGGAGAACCATCGGCGCGCGAATACTCGACGTCCTCGGCGCGCACATGCGCTGCCGGCGATTGGCCGTAGAGAATCGTGCGCCCTTGTGGGTCGTCGGCGAATGCTGCGACGCGCGCGTCATCGGCATTCAGCACCGCCGTGCCATGTTCGCCCAGCGCTTCCACCAATTCCCGCTTGGCAGCCGCGATTCCCTCGATCGAATCGAAGTTTTCGATATGCGCGTAGCCCACATTGGTCACCACGCCCACGTCGGGCCGAGCGATTGCCGCCAGATCGCGAATTTCCCCTGCGTGATTCATCCCGATTTCAAGCACTGCCACGCGCGCCGATTCGTCCAGACGCAGCAGAGACAGCGGCAGCCCCACGTGATTGTTCAGGTTGCCTTGCGTTTTCGCCGTCGCTATTTCCGTTGCCAGCATTTCCGCAATCACATCTTTCGTGGTGGTTTTGCCGGCGCTGCCGGTGACCGCTACCACGTCGCCCCGCCATTCCCGGCGCGCCCACGGCGCCAGATCCTGCAAGCCGCGCAGCGTGTCGTCGACGCGCAACTGCGGGCCGCCGACGCCGATGGCTTCTTCCACCACCGCGGCCACTGCGCCCTTCTGCGAAGACCTCCGCCACGTGCGCATGCCCGTCATTGACCGGCACCTCGCAGCGCGAAGAACAGATCGCCCGCTTCGACCGTGCGCGAATCGACGCGACCAACCGGTGATCATGGCGTCCGGCAGCGCCGTCGCGTCAGCGCCCAGCGCATCCGCCACCGCTCGCAGTGAAAACTTCATCCTTCCTTTTCATACCGCATGTTTCTCATATCCCAAAGATCGCAACGCTTGCCGCGCCGTTTCGCGGTCGTCAAAATCAATGGTGCGATCCTGCAGGATCTGGTAAGTCTCGTGGCCTTTGCCTGCGAGCAGCACCACATCGCCTGCCTTGGCTTCGCTTAAGGCGTAAGCGATGGCTTTGGCGCGATCCGGTTGCGTCACGTGCGGGGTGTCGAAGCGCCCGAGACCTACCATCACATCATTCATGATGCCGAGCGGATCTTCTGAACGCGGATTATCCGAGGTCAACACCACCAAATCGCTTAACTCCGCCGCAGCCATTCCCATCAACGGACGCTTGGTGCGATCCCGGTCGCCGCCGCAGCCGAACAGCGTGATGACACGGCCTTGGCCCGCCAACTCGCGGCTCGCCTGGATGACGTTACGCAGCGCGTCATCGGTGTGCGCGTAGTCCACCACTACCAGAAAAGGCTGTCCGGCGTCGACTCGCTCGAAGCGGCCCGGAACCGGCGGACACGTCCGCAATGCCTTCGGCGATCGCCGCCAGATCCATGCCGTAGCTGAGACCGACGCCCACCGCCGCCAGAATATTCGACACGTTGATTCGCCCTACCAACGGGGATTCGAACGCCTGCCGCTGTCCGGCATAGAGCAGATCGAAATGCAGACCGTCGAAGCCGGAGCGGATGTTTTCGGCACGCAAATCGGCGTCTGTCGGACATCCCGTAGCAGATCGTTCGGGCCTGCGCGTCGGACGCATGGTCGGCGCTGGCCGGATCGTCGGCATTGAGAATCGCCCAGCGCGGCGCGGGGCCGTCTCGCGGGAAAAACAGCAGGCGCTTGGCTGCGGCGTACTCTTCCATAGTGTGGTGAAAATCCAGGTGATCGCGCGTCAGATTGGTGAATACAGCGGTGTGGAATTCGATGCCGTAAACCCGGGCCAGCGCCAAGCCGTGCGAGGAAACTTCCATGGTGAGGTAGCGTCCGCCGCGCTGCTCCAACTCGGCCGCGAGACGGATCACGTCCAGCGATTCGGGAGTCGTATTGGGCGCCTTGCGGGTTTCGTCACCGAGGCGGTATTCGATGGTTCCGATCATCGCCGTCAGCGCGCCGCGCGGCTCCGCAAAACCGCATCCGCCAGAGTAGGCGGTGGTGGTCTTGCCGTTGGTCCCGGTGATGCCGGTGAAGCGCACGCGCTCATCCGGACGCGCATAGAAATTCCGCGCGGCGATCGGCCAAAGCCTTGCGGCCATGCTCCACTTGAATCCACGGCACCGGTGATGTCTTCGGCCGGCGGCAGCTCGCTCACCACCGCGGACGCACCTCTAGCCACCGCCTCCCGGGCGAACTGGCGTCCGTCGACGCGTGCTCCTTGAAACGCAAAAAACAAGGTGTCCTTTTCTACTTTGCGCGAATCGTATTCGAGGCCCGCCACCTTCAACTCCGACCACTCGCGGCGTCAGCTCGCCGCGCACTCGCACGCCTGCGAGGACCCCAGCCAATGTCATGCGCAGTGGGGACCATCACGGCGAGTTCAATCCTTCACCGCGTAAGCTGCACTTGGACGCGGCTGCCGGGAGCGAGTACGGTGCCCGGGCGGCGGATCCTGAGCTCGCGCCATACCGTCTCCCGTGCACTTCGATAGGAAGCCCGGTGGCCGCCGATTCCTCCAGCACCGCGCGCAGAGTCATGCCGCGAAGATCGGGCACTTTGCGGCGCCGATCCCCCGTTGCGCGCTTAAAAAAGGCCGCCGGTCCCGGAAGCTCCAACCTGGGAAGTTCCAAGGGAAGCACCCGGAGAGGCTGCGGCCAAGCAGCGACGAAGCCCCCTGGACCGGCGGCGGAGTGACGGAGGATACAGACGTCGAGCGCAGTGCGCGAGATCGATAGAGGTTACCGAACGCCGCGTCGCGATCCGCAAGTTCCACGGCGCAGCTCCCAAGCCGGCAATTGCCAGATCGTTGTGATCGCGCTTGCATTCTTGTCAGGCGCGGGCTGATGTCCGGCAAATCCTTGGGAACATCCAGCATCCGCAGCGCAGACGTGGCCACGGTCGCGGAAAACGGGCGCTGCCACGGGACCGCCATAACCCGCGCTGCCACCTGAGGTCCCGATGAGCGTCACGGCAATCACGATCTGCGGATTCGTAACCGGAGCGAAGCCCAGGAAACTCGCATTGTAATGGTGCGTGTAGGCCTTGGCTTTGAAATCATAAATCTGCGCCGATCCGGTCTTTCCACCCGAAGTGTAGCCGCGCAAGATTCGCCAGGCCTTTGCCGGTGCCATGCAGCACCACGCCTTCCATCATCTGGCGCATGGTGATGGCGGTCTGCGGCCGGATCACGCGCTCGGGCTTCTCGGGGACCGTGCGCTCTTCGACGCCGCCGGGCTTTTGCCGCGCCAGGATCAGACGGGGCTTCACGCGCATGCCGCCGTTGGCTACAATCGCTCCTGCCAGCGCGAGTTGAATTGAAGTCGCGCCTACTTCGTGCCCCATGGCCACTGAGCCGATCGAACTCGGCTCCCACTGGCTCAAGCGGCGCAGCATGCCCGCCGATTCGCCCGGCAGCTCGATGCCGGTCTTGCGCCCGAAGCCGAATCTGCGTACATACTCGTAGAGATTCTTCTCCCCCACCTTCAAGCCGATATTGATGGCGCCGATGTTGCTCGATTTTGCCAGCACATCCGCCATGCTGAGCGACGAGTAGCTGTTGTGATCGTGAATCACGCGGCCGAATAGGTTGATGGTCCCGTTCCCGCAATTGATAATCGTGTCCGGCGTCAGATTCGTGGTTTCGAGCGCCGCCGCGAGCGTGATCACTTTGAACACGCTGCCGGGCTCGAACGGCGTCGCCACCGCCAGATTGCTGCGCGCTCCCACGGTTTCCTTGACGCCTTCCGGTTGCCCGCTATTGGGATCGTAAGACGGATAGTTGGCCATCGCGAGAATGTCGCCGTTGTAGGGATTCAGCACCACGATGGATCCGGTCTTGGCGCTGCTTTTCGCCACAGCCGCGGCCACCGCCCGCTCGGCTTCGTATTGCAGATTGGGATCTATGGTCAGCGTCAGATTCGTGCCCGGTTCCGGCGCGCGCGATACCACCGAGTCATACGCGTTCTGGCGCACGTCGTTATAGACGAGCGCCAAGCCAGGGCGTCCGGAAAGTTCATCGTCGAAACTCATCTCGACGCCGCCATTGCCGTGTTCGATCACGTCGTCGGGATCGACAATGCCGGTTGATCCTAGAACGTGGGAAGCGAGTTCACCATGGGGATAGAAGCGGCGATTTTCGGGACGGAATTCTACCCAATCGAGCTTCAGGCTGCGTACCCGCTCGGCTTCTTCCGCCGAGACTTTGCGTTTCACCCAAAGAAACCCGCTGTTGCGGGACTTCGCCATGGTGATGCGGTCAAAGAGCGGCGTCCGCTTTATGTCGAGGATGCGCGAGAGCAAATCCGCCGCCACGCCTACATCCGGAATCTTCATGGGATTGATGCAGATCGATTCAGCGGGCAGCGTTTTTGCCAGCGGCTGAGCCGGTGCGGTCGAAGATGGTGCCGCGCACGGCTTCAATCTCCACCAGTCTTTTGCTGTTGCTGCTGGGCGAGTTTCACCAGTTCATCGTGATGCCACACCTGTAGCGAAAGCAGCTTGAGCACAATGACGCCGACCCACGCTAGCAACGACCACAGCAGCCACCGCAGCCGCCGGGTAGATTGAGTTTCCGGCATGACTTCCTCTTTGAGCGTCCGACTAGTGCTTCTGGTTCAACGCGAGCGAAGAGCCATCCTTCGAATCCAGATACACCACCTTCTGCGGGCTCCGGATCGATGAACTGCTGCTGGCGCGCCAGCTCTTCCATACGCGCCGGCGAAAGCAGCTTGGCTTCTTGCAACTCGAGCGACGCCTGCTCGCCCGCCAGGCGCTGGGCCTCGCCTCGAGGGACTGAATCTGATAGCCCGCCAGCAACCCGTAAGCGCTAGGCAGCAGCACGCCGATCAGCAGCAGCGCGGCCGCGCCCACCGAGCCGATCATCTTCCAGCAGACTCCACCGGCGCGCGGGTCCGCCTGCGCGCACGACGCGGCTGTTGTCGATGCGCTTGACGTAAAAATAAATATCTTCGTTCGCGAAGGCGCGCAGGGGCTTGACGGTGTTCGACCGGCTGACGGACGAATGACCCGCGGCGTCCTTGGCGAAGACTTTGCTGTATGCAGTGGCGAGTGTTGCCATGTTCCTATTTCCCTCCGGAATTGAGGCCAACCGTCAGCCCCAGGCACCGGGGGAGGAAAGTGTCTGTGGCTGAATGCTGCCTCTGTTGTTTCGTAATCACAATATTTCCACCGCGCGCAGTTTTGCGGAGCGCGACGGCGGATTGTCCCGAACTTCTTCCTCGCTTGGCCGAACGACGTGGCGCGTGAGAATAGTCACTCGCCCTTCTTTCGCCAACGCTTGAAAACTTTGCTTGACTTTGCGGTCCTCGAGCGACATGAAGGTCAGCAGTACCGCCCGTCCACCCGGCTTGACCAACTTGGGAATGACGTCGAGCAGTGCGTCCAACTCTTCGTTCTCCTGATTCACCGCGATCCGCAACGCCATGAATGTCTGCGTGGCGGGATGCAGTTTGCCCGTACGGGGCACGGCACTTTCGATCAGCTTGGCCAACTGACCGGTGGTCTTGATGGGCCGTGCCCGCACGATTGCTCTGGCTATTCTCCGGCTCCTCCTTTCCTCGCCTAACTGAAAGATCATGTCGGCGAGTTGCTTTTCCGATTCGTAGTTGACGATGTCCGCCGCAGTCTGCTCCTGGCTGCGATCCATGCGCATATCCAGAAGACCGTCGGCCATCAAGGAGAAGCCCCTTTCTCCCTCCGTCAACTGGTAACGCGAAACTCCCAGGTCCGCTAGCAGGCCATCCACTTGAGTGAGCCCCTCGGCCGCCAGCGCCTGTCCCACCGTCGAGAACGAAACTTTGTGAAAGCGGATGCGTGAAGCAGCGTCCGCTGTGTTCGCGCGAGCGAGCGCCAGGCTCTCCGCATCGCGATCGCAGGCCAGGACCAAACCCGTGGTCAACTGCCGCGCAATGGCTCCGGTATGTCCGCCGAGACCGCAGGTGGCGTCCAGGTACACTCCGTCCGGTCTGATTGCCAGATATTCCAGGCACTCGCGCAACATGACCGGTACGTGCATACATGGCCGCTTACTTCAATCCCTTCTTCTCGAGCGTCTTGACCTTCTCGCTCAAATTCGCCGTAGCGCGGTTGAGGCGCTCCTCATGGACGCTCTTGCTGGCCACGTTGATGCGGCCGTTGTAGCAATCCAAAAACACGGGCTGCGATTCGAGCTCAATCACGCGCCGCAGTGCCGCCGGCATCAGCACACGACCCTGCGCGTCGATTTCCGAATCCCCGCCGAACACTTTGGCGACGTAGGCCACGTCTTCGGCCGACTCCGCCAGATCGCCCGCGTCGGCGAATAAGTTTTCGTTGGCTTTCCACACCGATATCGGGTAAATTCTAGCTAGCTGGCGATCCAGCGTGGTGATGAAAACTTTATCGACACCCAGCTTTCTGAGGTATTCGAGGAACTCGGCGGGCAGCTTGAGACGGCCTTTGTCGTCGACGCGCGCCTGGGCAATCGAATGCGGCGGCTCCACTGGAACCGTTCCTCCGCCGCCATTTCCCGCCACTTGCTCTGCCACTTTAAACCACAACTGACCACTTCAGTCCACTCAGTGTAAACCAAGCTTCTAGAATTTGGCAAGAGAATTTGTTGCAGTGCTAGGACTTACGCCTTTTGTTCGCCAGATTCAGCGTACTCCGCTAGCCACGCGGGCGCGGAGAAATTCGTCGCCGGCGTGCCAAGTCGGGAGTTGGGATTGGTTGGCCGCGTTCAAGTTGATGAGGAATCCGAAGCGGCCGTAGAGTTCCATGCCGGAGAAGTCCCAATCGTCGTGATATTCATCGGAGGGCTGATGGTAGCGGGCTTCGGTGAATTCGTCGGCCAGCTTTTTGCCGGTCCCGGGCGGTTTGCCGATGATGTCCTCACCAGAGTCGACCGAAAACGCCGGAATGCCTACGCGCGCAAACGAAAAATGATCGGAGCGATAATAACTTCCTGCAAGCGGCTTAGGGTCAGGGGAAAGCGTGAACTGGAAGCGGCGCGCGGCTTCTTCGACCAACGGAAAGGCGGTGGTGCGTTCAGAGCCGCGGGCTCTGCACGTCGCGGGTGCGGCCGTAAGCGGCGGAAACAATCGTAGTTGATGGCTAGCGCGGTCTTTCCGGTGGGGACCACGGGATGCAGTCCGTAATATTCGGATCCCAGCAAGCCCGCTTCTTCGGCTGCGACCGAGATAAACAGCGCCGAACGCGTCGGTTTCTGCGGCAGTGCAGCCCAGGCGCGGGCCAGTTCCAGCAGAATTCCGCAACCGGTGGCGTTGTCTTCGGCGCCGTTATAAATCGCGTCGCCGTGGATGGCTTCGCCGATACCCAAGTGATCCCAGTGCGCGCTGAACATCACCGCTTCGTTCTTCAGTTGCGGATCGCTGCCTTCCACTTTGCCGATCACGTTGCGGGTTCGGATCTCGCGGATCTACGCGGGGGCGCGGATGTGGAACCGCAGCGGCAAAGGCTGGGCACGGAAGCCGGTAGTGTCGGCCATCTTCAGCCACTCGTCGGCGGTCTTGCCGAGAGACGCCGCTATCTTGTCGCCATCTTCTTTGGTGACCCAGCCCGCGAATCCTAGAGCTTGCGCTCCCGGTTCGAGCTTCATGGCGAAATCGCCTTTGGACCAGGACGACCGCACGACGTTCCAGCCATAGCTGGCCGTGGGCGTGGTGTGAATGATAATGGCGGCGATGGCGCCGTGGCGCGTGGCTTCTTCGTACTTATAAATCCAGCGGCCGTAGTAGGTGAGCGCCTCGCCGGTGAAGAATTTAGGATCGTTCGAGGGCGGCTCGCCGGTGAACAACACAACCACTTTGCCGCGCACGTCGATGCCTTTGTAATCGTCCCACTGGTATTCCGGCGCGACGATGCCATGGCCGACGAAGACGGCTTCAGCGTCGAACTCGACGTTGGGCTTCTGTTCAAAAGTGACTCCTACGAAATCATCTTGCCACTTGAGGTTGATGCTGGTTCCGGCGCCGGTGGCGCTGACCTGGCCGCCAGGTTGCGGCGTGGATTCGATCAGCGTGAAGTTCTGAAAATAAGTGCCGTGATCGCCGGCCGGCTTGAGTCCAGAAAGCGCAAATTGGGTGGCGATGTATTCGGTGGCGAGATCGCCGCCGCGCGCGCCGACACCGCGGCCTTCGAGCAAATCGCTCGCCAGGAATTTGACGTGTGCCCGCATGCGCTCGCCTGAGATGTCGTTCACTGGCGGGCCCAAGCAGACGCGGCTAAAAGAGAAAGCAGCAGCGCGCGATTCATGCCGTCATCATAACAAGACCTGGTTGCGCAAAAGGCAGCGCGGCACGGCGGCGGCGCGGATTTTGCAGGCGATTCCTTAAGACTTTAGGTTTCGCGGCGCCCTTGCGGGCCGCGGCCCAGCGTTTGCGCTGCGCGGCAGCCATGCGCTTGCGCGCCTCCGCGCTCACCGTCCGCCGGCGCGCCGAGGGCACCAGCACCGGTCGCCCCCGCTTTCCCCGGTTATGCGCTAACCGGTCAAAGATCGCAATCGCACGATCCAACTCCGCTTTGTACGCGCGGAGGTCTCCGAGGACCTTCAAAACGTCCATAGGGCCCTAGTAATCTCAAATTTCACGCTGCGGCGCAAGTGCTCTTTGACGGGCTCTCCAAAGACCCGCGTTTATACTTGAGGTGAATGAAGATTGTGATCGACACGGCCGCGCAAACGCTAACGAAACAGCAGGCGAGCGGCGAAACCACCGTCGGATTGTTTACGAAAGAAGCCTTTGAGGCGCTGTCACTGGAGTGGGTGCGGGTCGGCTGGAGCTTGGAGTATTACCACACCTTCACGTGGTTCGGCCTGCCGGTGCTGCAACTTCCGGAGGATTTGCTGCGCTTGCAGGAAGTGATTTACGCAGTGCGGCCGGCGGTGATTGTCGAGACGGGAGTGTTTCTAGGCGGTTCGCTGTTGTTCCATGCTTCGCTGCTGGCGGCGATGGGCGGGGGCAAAGTGATCGGGATCGACCGCGAGATCCAACCGCACATCCGCGAAGCGCTGTGCAGCCATTCGCTGGCGTCGCGCATATCTTTACTGGAGGGCAGTTCCACCGATCCGGCGGTGGTGTCGCAGGTGCGAAGCCTCACGGAAGGCGCGGGGCCGGTGCTGGTGATTCTCGATTCCGACCATACGCGCGAGCATGTGGCACGCGAGCTTGAATCCTATGCGCCGCTGGTGACCAAGGGATCATATATCGTGGCGACCGACGGCATCATGAAAGACCTCTCCGACGTGCCGCGGGCGCAGGCGGACTGGAAGCACGACAATCCTTTCGAGGCGGCGAATGCCTTTGCGGCGCGCCATCCCGAGTTCCGGCAGCAGGAGCCGCCGAGGCTTTCGCACGACGGTCCGCTGACGGAAAACGTCACTTATTGGCCGGGCGCCTGGCTCCAGCGCGTGGAATAGGCGCATTAATGTTCGCCGCAGGCGGTGACGATATTCCATAGATGAAGCGTATTCCTACTCTGGATGGGTGGCGTGCAGTTGCCATCACAGCAGTAGTGATTCATCACCTGGCGCGCTGGTTCTATCAGCAGGAATCCGCTTACAACCTGAGCGTGACGCGCTTCGGCGCTTTCGGCGTCGACGTCTTCTTTGGGCTGAGCGGACTGTTGATCACCAAGCTGCTGCTCGATGAGTTTCAGCGAACCGGCGCCTTCGATCTGCGCGGGTTCTACATCCGCAGGGCTTTTCGCATTCTGCCGCCGTACTTAATGTTTCTGGCGGTGCTTACGGCGGCGGGGATGTGGCGCTCCGCTTGGGAGGCGGCGTCGTGCCTGCTGTTCTTTCGCAACTACGTGCCCGACGCGCTGGCGGGAGGGGCGACGCAGCATTTGTGGTCGCTGGCGGTGGAGGAACATTTCTATTTGCTATGGCCGGGGTTGTTGGCGTGGGTAGGCGCGCGGCGTTCGAAAAATCTAGCGGCTGGGCTGGCGCTGACGGTGGCGTTGTGGAGGATGATTCAGTCACAATTTGCCGCTCCCGTATTGGCGTCGGTTCCTGCACATTTCCGCACGGATCTCCGGCTCGACGCGCTGCTGTGGGGATGCGTGGTGGCGTTTATTCTGGACAATGCTGACGCTCGCGCGCGCGTCGCGAGGCAGTTGCGATTCGGAGTGTGGTGCATGCTGGCGGGGCTACTGGGGCTTTGCATCGTGTATTATTCGGAGCTCACCAGCGTGATGCTGGCGGTGCTGATTCCGATGCTGCTGGCGGGCACCGCCCTTCACCCGCAATGGGCCTTGAGCCGCGTGCTCGATTGGGCTCCGGTCACTTGGATCGGACGGATTTCCTACAGCTTGTATCTGTGGCAGGCGTTGTTTCTGTATCCCGGGTGGGAACATCCCGCGCACTGGTGGCAGCAGTGGCCGGCGAATCTG
This sequence comes from Bryobacterales bacterium, assembly GCA_963710155.1. Classification (GTDB taxonomy): domain Bacteria; phylum Acidobacteriota; class Terriglobia; order Bryobacterales; family Bryobacteraceae; genus Palsa-187. Next base: position 131,479 of record CAVPZQ010000018.1, read on the forward strand.
CCGGTGACGGTGGCGGTGGCGGCACTCAGCTATTACGCAATCGAGAAACCGCTGCTACGCGTCGGACGGAAGCTGGCGAGCACGTCACTTAGTCAGTCGCGAAATTCCAGCGGCGGGTTGAAACAGAGTGCCCTGGCCGCTTTGGAACAGGGGCCGCATTTGTGAGTTGGCCTGGACGGCGTGGACGGCTTCCAAGGTGTGATCGGGCGATAGCAACTGGTAATCCACCCAATGCATGTACACGTAATCGAGACCGAGCTGCGCGGCGTAAGTGGGCAAGGTTTCGAACTGCGCGAGAGTTCGCGGAACGTCGGCGCGATACCAGTAGATGGGCATGATCACAAGCGACGCCGTGCGCCGTCCGGTGTAGAGATACAGCGCCGGATTGATGGAGAGTACGGTGGCATCGGCGGGCAGGTTCTGTTTCATCCACGCATAGGCCGCGAGATTTTCTGCTCGAACGCGTACGTTATCCGCGCGCATATCCGGGAGAGCCCCAAAGGTCATGGAGCCTTGCATCCAGAGTGCGCTCAAGGCGAGCGCGCCGGCCAGCGCGCCTACTACCCAACCCGCGATGCGCTGGCTGGCTTCCGGACGCCGAAAGGTGGAGCGCAGCAATGTGACAAAATGCTTTCCTTCCTCTAGCACGCCTACCGCGAACAGCGGGACCAGGGGATACATCAGCCGCAGATTCGGCGGGTAGTGCCAGACCACCAGTTCGAGCATGGTCAGAGCTGCTAACGCCAGGTATGGTTGCAGCGCTCGGTCCTGGCGGCGGCGGAAGAGGCCGGTGAGAATGGCCGCGGCAGTGGTGACGCGGATCAATTGCCAGAAAAACGAACCGTTCTCCTCGGGAAACACCAGAGCCGCCATTTCGTAGAGCAAATGACCGAAATTGGTCCAGACTACGGTGCCGAGATCACGCAGATGAACGTTCATGAATTCAAAAGCGATGTAGTCTGTGTTGTAGATCGAGACCAGGTCAGTAGAAGTTGTATGGTGCAGCTTTACCCAGGCCATCCAACCGGCAACGGCCGGCGCCATGGCTGCCGCAAAGGCACAGGCCTCGCGGCGTTTTTTCCACAACAGGAAAATCACGGGACCGGAGATCAGGGCAACGACACCCGCGCTGCGCGTCAGGTAAGCCACGCTCGCGCACAATCCGGCCAAGGCCGCCCAGGGCCAGCCGCGGTCACGCAGGCGCGCCTGGTCGAAGGCGATGAGCGAGGCCAAGAGAAAAGCCGCGAACAAAACTTCTGTGAAAATCCCGGCAGCCATCACCACCGTATAAGGGCTCACCGCCAGCCAGGCAGTCGCGCCCCAGCGCTCGACGGGAGAGAGCCCGGCGCGCCGGAACCAGACCAGGCTGAGCGACAGAAACAGAGGAATCGCCGCCCACTGAATCGCGGTCGCGACGCTGAGGTTTTGCGGAAATTGCGGGTCGATTTTCCAGGCCAGCGCCAATAACCAGACCAGTAGCGGCGGATACTTCGTTTCGTAAGGCGCGCCGGGCAGGCTCTGGATTCGGTAGCCGTGACCGTCCGCGAGCGACTTCGCGGCCACGAAATAGATGGCATCGTCATGCGCGCGGCCGAACTGCGGCATGTCGCGATTCGACCAGGCAAACCACGCCGAGGGGATCAGCAACACCAGGAACAGAGCCACTGCAACCAATAGGCGCATGGGTACTGTTGTATATTCGACCAATTCCGGCGTTCGCTATAGGTATCTGTTCCTGGCATAATGTAGGCGGCTCTATGGCTGCTTGGCAGGAATCGCCGGAACCCCTGGTTGTCGATCTGCGAAAGGTTTCGGCAACGGACCTTACTCCCTTGCTGGAGGAAGAAACCGGAGTGTGGCGGCAAGCGCTCGACTGGGATTTTGAGCCGTCTGCTGAATTGGTCCGGCGCTTCGTCGATATGCAGGCGCTCAACGGCTTCGCGCTGCTCGAGGGCGGGCGCGTCAGCGGCTACTGCTATTACATCCGCGAAGAAAAGAAGGGGTTGATTGGCGATCTCTACGTGCGCGAGCGTGACCGCACGGTGGAGCGCGAGCACGCGCTGATCGAGGCGACTCTGGAGGCGCTGTGGAGGTCGGGAGGAGTGCATCGCGTGGAGTCCCAGCTGTTGCTGCTGGATTCGCCGCTGGCGCGCAAGCTGCCGTTTGCGCAATGGTTCCGGGCCTTCCCCAGGCGGTTTCTGGAAGCGTCGGCCATGCAGGCACTGGCGCTGCCGGACCATGCAACGCCGGGGGTTAGCATCACGCACTGGACGGAAGCGCGGCAGGACGATTCGGCGCGGCTGGTGGCGGCGGCGTATCGCGGGCACGTCGATAGCGACATCAACGATCAGTACCGCTCTCCCAGCGGCGCGCGGCGGTTCTTGAACAATATCGTGCAGTATCCGGGCTGCGGCACGTTCTTCGGCCCGGCATCGTACGCGGCGACGGATGCGAAGGGTACGTTGTGCGGGATGTCGCTGGCGAGCCTGGTGAGCGGCACGACCGGACACATCACACAGATTTGCGTGTCTCCGGCGCAGCGCGGCAAGGGTGTGGGGTATGCGCTGCTGCGGCGGTCCCTGCTGGCGCTGGCGGCGCACGGGTGCCACACCGTGGGATTGACTGTTACATCGACGAATAAGGGTGCCATCCGGCTGTATGAACAGATGGGGTTCACAGACCGGCGCGAGTTCGCGGCTTACATTTGGGACGCCTGTTAGATTTACGGCGCCGTGAATCAAATTGGCTTCCGCGGGCGGGTGCCTGTTACGCTTGAAGCATCACTATGGCGTGGTTTTCGCGGGAGAGGTCTGGGGCAGAGGGGTCGGGGGAAGGCGAAAAGCGCGTCCGCACCGAGGGTTTGTGGCTCAAGTGCGAGGGCTGCAGCCAGATCATCTGGAAAAAGACTCTGGACGAGAACGGGCAGGTGTGCCCGCAGTGCGATCACCATTTCCGCGTGGATGCGCGGACGCGGCTGGCGCTGCTCTTTGACGGCGGCACTTACGAAGAAGTGGACGCGAGCCTGACGTCGACCGATCCGCTGAAATTTTCCGATTCCAAAACCTACGCAGTGCGCTTGGCCGAAATGCAGAAGGCGACGTCGATGGCGGACGCGCTGGTAGCCGGCTGGGGCACGCTCGAAGGGCGGCACGTCAACATCTGCGCGATGGAGCTGAAGTTTGTCGGCGGCAGCATGGGCACGGTGGTGGGCGAGAAGATCACGCGGGCGGTGGAGCGATCGATGGAGCGGCGGGCGCCGTTGATTGTGGTCTCAGCGTCAGGCGGCGCGCGCATGCAAGAGGGCGCGATCAGTCTGATGCAGATGGCCAAGATTTCTTCCGCGCTGATGCGATTGGATGAAGAGCGGCTGCCGTTCATCAGCGTGCTTACCGATCCGACCACCGGCGGCGTCACCGCGAGTTTCGCGATGCTGGGTGACTTGAACATCGCCGAGCCGGGCGCTCTGATTGGCTTCGCTGGACCAAGGGTCATCGAACAGACCATTCGCCAGAAGCTTCCGGCGGGGTTTCAGCGTAGCGAATTTTTGCTGGATCACGGGTTCCTGGACGCAGTGGTGAAGCGCGGCGAGATGAAGGCTTACATCGCGAAAGCGTTGAGCTTTTTCTGCGATTAGGGATCTTATGCCTCTTACACGCAGCTTCAAACAAACCGTGCAGGTTCGTATCGCGCGCGAACCGGCATTTCGAGAGGAACTCTTTAAAGAAGGAGTACAATGTCTTCTGGCGGGCGACCTCGACACGGGGAAGGCGGTCCTTCGTGATTACATCAAGGGGACGGTCGGCTTCGAAAAGCTGGCGGGGTTGACGCATAAGCCCACTAAAAGCCTGATGCGAATGCTCGGTCCCAAAGGCAATCCGCAGGCGCGGAATCTGTTCGAACTGATCGGGCACCTGCAGAGGGCAGAAGGTCTGCATTTCGAACTATCGTTGCGGAAGTAGAACACCCCGCCCCTATTTGAAAACTAAGGAGCCTAAACCTCATTGGCCTCACTGATAGATGCGATCAACATAAAACGCCGGACCGTCTTTGAGCACGAAAACGCTCCGTTTTACTGCCTGGAGGCAGATATAAGCACACCCACTGCCCGCGGCGGCCAGACCCTGGTGCGCCTGAAAGTTCGCAACCTGCTGAACGGGGCCGTGTTGGATAAGACCTTCAAGGCGGGTGAGAAGTTTAAGGAAGCGGATATGCAACTGGTTCCGGTCAGCTATTTATATAGTGACGGCGACGGTTCCTATTTCCTCGACCAGGACAACTTCGAGACTCTGAACCTTCCCGCCTCCGTAATTGGGGATGCCTTGGACCTTCTGGTGGAGGGTGCGCTCATCCATGCGAACAAGTACAACGGCAATCCCATTGGTGTGCAGCTGCCGACGTTTGTGGAGCTGGAAGTTGCCGAGACCGAACCAGGCGTGCGCGGCGATACGGCCAGCGGTGGCGGCACCAAGATAGCCAAGCTCGAGACCGGCCTCGAGATTCGCGTGCCGCTCTTTATCAAGGCAGGTGAAAAAGTGAAAATCGCTACTGAAACCCGGGAATTTTCGGGACGGGCGTAGGGTAAGACTTCTCCGCGAAATGATTCAACTCCAAGGGGCCGGTAAACGTTTCGGCCACAAGCTCCTCTTTGAAGACTGTGACTGGCTGATTACGCCGCGCGAGCGCACGGGGCTGGTGGGCGGCAACGGCACCGGCAAATCCACGCTGCTCAAGATTCTGTGCGGGATGGAGACGCTCGACTACGGGTCGTTGAGCATGGCCAAAGGGATGACCATCGGCTATCTGCCGCAGGACGGGCTTTCGCTTGCGGGGCGCACCGTGTTTGCCGAGGCGATGACGGTGTTCGATCAACTCCGCGAGATGGAGAAAGAGCTGGAGGCGCTGCATCACAGCTTGGGTGAGCTGGATCCGGCGAGTCCTGAATACGCGGCGGCGGCGGATCGGGCGCATCATATTGACAGCGAGTTCCGTAATCGCGACGGGTATGCGATCGAGGCGCAGGTCGGCACGGTGCTCGATGGACTGGGGTTTCGTAAAGAAGACTGGGGGCGGCGCACGGAGGAGTTTTCGGGCGGCTGGCAGATGCGGCTGGCGCTGGCGAAATTGCTGCTGGAAAAGCCGAGTCTACTGCTGCTGGATGAGCCGACCAATCACCTGGATTTGGAAGCGCGCAACTGGCTGGAATCGTATCTCGCGAGTTATCCGGGCGCTTACTTGCTGATTTCGCATGACCGCTATTTCCTGGATGTGACGGTGAATAAGACCGTCGAGATCTGGAACAAGCGGGTGCAGTTTTATAGCGGCAACTACGATAAATACCTGCTGCAGAAGACCGAGCGGCGGGATCAGTTGACGGCGGCGTATCGCAATCAGCGCGAGCGCATTGAGCAACTGGAAGCGTTCATCAATCGCTTTCGCGCGCAGGCTACCAAGGCCAAGCAGGTGCAGTCGCGCATCAAAGAGCTGGACAAGATCGAGCGCATCGAGATTCCGCCGGAGGAGCAGACGATTCACTTCAAATTCCCGCAACCGAAGCCCAGCGGGCGGATTGTGGCTGAATTCAAGGACGTCTCGAAGAGTTACGGGCAGAAGTTTGTATTCGGTGACGCCAACTTCGTGATTGAGCGCGGGGATCGGGTGTCTCTGGTGGGAGTGAACGGAGCGGGTAAGTCCACCATGATTAAGTTGCTGGCGGGGGCGGAGCCTCTCACGTCGGGCTCCTACACGTTGGGGCATAACGTGATTCCGGACTACTTCGCGCAGGATCAATACAAAGAATTGGACGTGAACGCACGGCTGCTGGATGATTTGAGTGGCTCGGCGACCGGGCATTCGCAGACGCAATTGCGGTCTTTGCTGGGGTGTTTTTTGTTCAGCGAGGACGATGTGTTTAAGAAGATCGGGGTGCTGTCGGGTGGCGAGCGGAATCGCTATGCGCTGGCGCGGATGCTGCTGGCACCTTCTAATTTTTTGCTGCTGGATGAGCCGACGAACCACTTGGATATGCGGGCTAAGGACGTTCTGCTGGAGGCGTTGAAGGAGTACAACGGTACTGTCGTGTTCGTTTCGCACGACCGTTACTTCATCGACAACTTAGCGACGCGGGTGTTTGAGATTCAAGAGGGGCATGTGCATGTGTACCCGGGGAATTACGAAGACTATTTGTGGCGTAAGGCGGGCGGGCCGGAGGCTATGGTGGCTGAGGCGGTCGTGGTAGAAGAGCCGGTGGTCGCGGAGGTAGTCAAGCGTGACAAGCCGCGAGTGAATCCGATGAAGGCGCAGAAGATGCGGGAGCGGCTGGGGGTGGTGGAGTCGGAGGTGGCCTCGCTGGAATCGGCTATTCAGCAAGTTGAGGCGAAGCTGGGGGATTTTAAGAGTGCTGAGGAGACGGCTCGGTTAACCGGGGAACTGGCGGCTCGGCGGAGTGAACTGGAACAGAGGGTTGCGGAATGGGAGGAACTGACCGCGGGGCTGGACGAGCAAAAGTAGGGACGGAGTCTATTTATCGCGCACGCTACTTTGTAGGCTTGGGGAGACTGGGCGCGGATAAATAGGCTCCGTCCCTATTTTTGCTACGTAGTCTACGGCGCCCAGGTTCTTGTAGACGTTTCCGGCTACTCCGGCGGCGGCGGGGCCGCTTACGCCGTGGCCTCCCGTCAGCAGAACGGTTACGGCGATTTTGCCGCGGCCGGTTTCGGAGAACGATCCGAACCAGCCTAGGTGCGTGGGCGAGCGTTCGTCAGTGCAGGTGCCAGTTTTGCCGAAGATGGGTGCGTTGGGGTCGAAACCGATGCGGCGGGCGGTACCGTATTCAACCGCGCCGGCCATGCCGGGCTTGATTTCGGGGATCAAGGCTTCGATCTCCAGATGGCGCTTCACGCGCGGGAGGATGGTTTGGGCTTCTTCCTGGGTCCGGGGGTATTGCAAATAATACAGGGTGCCGCCGTTGGCTACTGCGCTTACCAGAGCTGTGAGCTCCAGCGGGGTGAGGGCGATGCCGTCACCGAAACTAGTCATCATGCCCATGCCGTTCTTGGGCGGAGCGGCGGGTAGCAGGCCGGCTTGCTCGCCTTCGATATCGAGTCCGGCTTTTTCACCCAGACCGAAGAGATGCGCGTAATAGCTGACGCGCTCGAAGCCTAGCTTCATGCCCAGGCTGGCGAAGTATTGGTTGCTGGATTTCGCTAACGCATCGGTAAGCGTCATGCTTGTGCGGCCGTAGAGGTGGATGCGGGTGTCGCGTTCGACGATCGATTCGCTGAGTGCTGCCAGCGCCACCGGAACCTTCACGGTGGAGCAGGGCTGAAAGCCGTCGCGGAAAGCCAGGCGCTGATTCACAATGCTCAGGATGCGGCCGGTTTCAGGATCGGCCACCACCACGGTGCCGTTCAATTTTCCTAACGCGTCGAGCGCAGCGCGGCGTACGGTGGGGTCTTCACCTTCGATGCGGTCGCCTTCGGTTGAATCGGCATACGTGGGAACACGCCAGGGTCCGCGCAGAGTGCGGACAGTGGTCTTCTTGACGGCGGTAACCACTGGCGCGATGGGAGCAGCAATTTTGCGAGCCACTTTCGCAACGCGCTTGGCAGGCTTTTTGGTGATGGCGGGAGAAGTCGCGGCGCTTAAAAGCAGCAGCACGCAGATCCCGTGAAAAACTCTATTTGCTAAGAACGACAAAAACTTCTCCTCAGGCTACGACGATCACGGGACCCGAACTGCCATTTTGCGCGATAAGGCAGTACCAGGTCAAGCAAATTCCATCTTAACCCTACTTGGTACTATCGGCCGAGGGTGGCGTTCCGATGAGGGTGCGCCGGTGTTACGCTAAATCCGTGGCGTCTTCCCAGCAAGTTTCACCCGCGATCCCGAAGGAACTCTTAATTCGCGATTTCGAAGGGAAAATTACTTATCTGCCACTGGACCGCGACCGCATTATGCTGGGGCGATCTAGTGCCTGCCAACTCTGCTATCCGGACGATGCCGGGTTGTCGCGCCAGCACATGGCGCTGACTAAAGTGAACGGGCAGTGGATCGCAGAGGACCTGGGCAGCAAGAACGGAACCCTGGTGAACGACCGCCGGATTGACACGGCTACGCCGGTGGGCATCGGCGACAAAATCGTCGCGGGCCATTTGGAATTGGAGCTGTCGGACGCGTTGCCGGGTGCGGCGGGCGTGCAGAAGGTCGAGTTCGTCGAGGTCGCCGAGAGCGCTACATCCGGGTCAACTACGCTCGTGGCCAGTCTGGATGAAATGCTAAGCGCGCAGTCGGGCGAGATGGACAAGACGTCCATCATCCAGGGCAATCCGCAGATGCAGGCGCTGATTCGCGCGGGGCGTGAGCTCGCGGGCCACCGGCCGTTGAATGAGCTGTTCGAAGTCATCATGGACCTCTCGATGGAGGCGGTGCTGGCGGGACGCGGCGTGCTGATGACGCTCGAAGGCGATGAGTTGAAGGCGCGTGCGGCGCGCGGCGCGGGGTTCAAGATTTCGAACACGGTGCGCGATCGCGTGATCAAAGAGAAGTCGTCTTTATTGGTGCGAGACGCCCAGATGGATCAGGCGCTCAAGGCGCAGATGAGCATCGTGCAGAATTCGGTGCGCAGCATGATCGCCGTGCCGCTGCAAACCAACGACAAGGTGATCGGGCTGATCTATGTGGACTCGCCGGATATGATCCGCGAATTCACGCGTGAGGATCTGGGACTATTGACGGTGATGGCGAACGTGGCGGCCATTCGCATTGAGCACGCCCGGCTCAATGAAATCGAATTGGTAGAGCGCGCAATGTCGAAGGAGTTGGACCAGGCTGCGCACATTCAGATGGGGCTGCTGCCATCGGCGCCTCCCAAGGCGGAGGGGATGGACATCGCGGGGCGCACTTCGCCTTGTAGAACCGTGGGCGGCGATTATTACGACTATCTGGAATTTCCGGACGGGCGCTTAGGAATGCTGGTAGGTGACGTGGCCGGTAAAGGCATGCCGGCGTCGCTGCTGATGTCGAGCTTGCAGGCGCGCGTCAAAGTGCTATTCGAAGAGGGCGACCGGTTGGCGGAGAAAATCACACGTCTGAATAAGGCCACTACGGCGCACACGCCGGACAACCGGTTCATTACATTCTTTATGACCGTCGCGGACCCCGCAACGGGAGAACTGGTGTTCACCAACGCGGGGCACAACCCGCCGGTGCTGGTGCGCGCAAAGGGCGGCTTCGATCTGCTCGGCGGCGGCGGCATGATCCTCGGCATTCTTCCCATGGCGCAGTATGAAGAGTTCCGCATCAAGATGGAACATGGGGACACGCTGGTGCTGTTTAGCGACGGCGTTACCGAGGCCGTGAATCCGTCGGACGAAGATTTCGGCGAGCAGAGGCTGGCGGATCTGGTGGCTTCGATGAAGGGCAGGTCGGCGCACGAGATCATGGAGGCGGTGCACACGGAAGTCGCGCGCTTCACGCAGGGCGCTCCGCCGGCCGACGATATTACGGTTGTGGTGGCGCGCCGCCTGTAGGCAGCGTATTCCACACCAGCGCCGCAGTGAGCGCGACCATGATCACGGCGGTCGACCAAGCCACTACGTTCTGCCACCAGTTGTTTACGTATTCCTGCATGATGCGCTTGCGGTTGATCAGCATCAGCATGTAGAACAGCACAAAGGGCAGCAGGATTCCGTTGGCTACTTGCGAGAACAGAATCACTTTCAAGAGCGGCAGGCGCGGGATCAGGACGAACCCAGCGCCACCTACGATTAACAGAGTGTAGAGCCAGTAGAAAATGGGCGCTTCGGAAAAGCGGCGTTCGACGCCGGCTTCGAAACCCAGACCTTCGCAGATATTGAACGCCGTGGCCAAGGGCAGGATGGCGGCGGCCAGCAGCGAGGCGTTCACCAATCCCACGGCGAAAAGCGCCGTCGCGAACTGTCCGGCGAAGGGCTTGAGCGCCAGGGCGGCGTCGGCGGCGTCGTTGATTTGTGTGCCGCCTCCAGCCTTATAAATGGTGGCGGCGCAGGCCACCACGATGAAGAACGCGATGACGTCGGTGACGACGCAGCCGAGAATGACGTCCAAGCGAGTGAGCGCGTAATGGCGGCGGTCGACTCCCTTTTCGACGATCGACGCTTGCAGGTAGAACTGCATCCACGGGGTGATGGTGGTGCCTACCAGGCCGACGACCATCAGCAGGTATTGCGAATCGCCATGGAATTGCGGGATCAGGGTGTCGTGCAGCGCGCGGTTCCAATCCGGCTTGGCTAAGAACGCCGAGACCGGGTACGTGAAATAAATCAGGGAAAACAAAATCATCATGCGCTCTACAGGCTTGTAGCGGCCTTTAACGATGACGATCCAGACCAAGGCTGCGCCGACGGGAACAGCCAAATACTTGGTAACGCCGAAGACTCCCATGCCGGAGGCGATGCCGGCGAACTCGGCGGCGATGTTGCCGAAATCGGCGATCGATAGAATCGCCATGGTGATGAAGGTGGCGCGCAATCCGAACTCTTCGCGGATAAGATCGGACAAGCCCTTGCCGGTGACCGCGCCCATGCGCGCAGCCATCTCCTGGACGATGATGAGGGCGACCGTAGTGGGGATCAGGGTCCACAGCAGCGTGTAACCGTACTTGGCGCCGGCTTGCGAATAAGTGAGAATGCCGCCGGGATCGTTGTCGACATTGGCAGTGATGAAGCCGGGGCCTAGGACCGCCAAGAAGGCCATCAGCCGGAATTTCACCAGAGAGAGATTGGGCTTGCGGCGCACCAAGGGTTTCGTGATGTGAAGTTCGCCGCGCATGAGGGTACTTACTGAGGGTAGACGGGGAGGCGAAGGGGAAGCAAGCCTGCGCAGAGATTATTTGCAGCAATCTCTGCGCAGTGACGGTAGCGGGTTTACGGCTTATTGGGGATCGCGCCGGGTCCGAACAGGTCCGATAGATCGATCGCGTTGGCGGCATCGCCCAGCAGCGGCGGGCCCACGCGGAAGATTTCCTGCATGGTGAGCAAGTCGGACGAATGCGTGTAATTGAGCGGGCTCGCGTAGGGCAGACCCTTCACATTCGCGTGCGCATGCGGCGAGATGACGATCTCGGCGATGGTGTGATTGAAGTCATCGGCGTTGTCACCGGCGACGCCGTCGCCTTCGGCTTCGTCCCACCACAGAATGATCACGCCGTGATTCTTATAGGCATCCGAGGCCATGATGGCGGGGACAACCTGGCTTAGGAAATCGTCGCCCTGCTTGATATTGGCCGCGTCGCCGGTCAGCCCTTTATAGCCGCCGGTGAGCGCGGTGTGCATATCGTTGTACTGGTTGGGAGTAATCCAGTTGTAATCCGCTACGGTGTCGTTGGCTAGATCGGTAAACAATTGCTGCAGCGGTGCGTATTGCTTCGACAACGGATTCGAGGTAGTGGTGTTGTCGCCGCCGTTGGTGTCTGTGAAAAACACCATGGGGTTGTGTTTCGCAGCGTAGTTGTATTGAATCGAGCCGTTGAACGCGTTGAAGCCGCTGGCGAATTTTCCAGAAAGGCTGGTCAAAGGAACCGTCCACATATCGCGCGGCAGAACGACGTTGTCGAACACAGTTCCGTCGGGAGTAAGATCGGTGTCTTCCTGATAAGACTTCCAGGTGTTGCCATTCAGCGTGAGCAGCGTGCTCAAATGCAGCGGGGTGTTGTGGTTGTTAACGCCGGTGCCTGAATAGGGATCGTTATCGTTCAAAATTCCGAAGTTGGTGCCGGCTTCCGCCCATAAATAGTTCGGCTCTGAGGGATGAATGTGGGGATTATTGCCGCTGGGAGTGGCCAGAACGTTGTGATACGCGCTGGCGTAGGAAGTCTGCTGGCTGATGTTGACCAGCTTCCCGTTAATCACGGCGTAGGCGGTTCCACTCACCAGACTGTTAATGAAAGGGGCGTTGGGATTCTGATAAATCTGCTGGATCCCGCCGGTGAACTGGTTGGCGGGCTGTGTCCAGTTATGATTCTCCATGGCGATCACGAAGACCGTCTTGATGTTATCGGCGTTGGCAGTGAGGCTGCTCAATGCACCGAGGAGTGCGAACGCACCTAGGGTGTGGCGTCTGAGTTGCAACATTAATGAAAGACCTCCAGAATATGGGATACGCGGCGTGTCTCCAGCACGCTGCCTATCCTGAATAACAAGCTGGTTTGGCAAAGCGATGACCAGCGTGTGACGGATTGAATACACTCCGCTCAGACGTCGTTTTTGGGTTGCAAAGACTGCACGTCGCGCAGACGCCGCTCCAGAAATCGGCGCTCGCTGTTGTTGCTGACCAGGGCCAGCGCTCGCGCGTACGCATCGGCGGCTTCCGCGGAGAAGCCGGAACGGCGCAACAGATCGGCACGCGCGGAATGCAGCAGGTGATATTTGTCCAGGCCGCCCTCGGCGGCGAGTCTATCCATAATCGCCAGTGCCGGACGCGGACCGTGAGCCATCGCCACCGCAACCGCGCGATTGAGCGACACGATGGGAGAAGGCTGCAGACGCTCTAAAATGTCGTAGAGGCGCAGGATCTCCACCCAATCCGTGTCTTCCGCTCGCGCCGCGCGGCAGTGCACCGCCGCGATCGAAGCCTGCAAGGCGTAGGGACCGGGTCCGTCGCGAAGCGCCTCCGCGGCGAGCGGCAGAGCCTCGGCGATTTGCCGGCGGTCCCAGCGGGCGCGATCTTGCTCGTCGAGAATGACCAGGTCGCCGTTCGCATCGAGGCGAGCCTCGCGCCGCGAATCGTGCAGCAGCATCAGAGCTAAAAGACCGGTTGCCTCCGCCGACGGCGGCGCCATCAACGTCCTTACCAGCCGCCCCAGCCGAATCGCCTCTGTACAGAGATCCGTGCGCACGAGCGTGCCGCCTCGGGTGGCCGCGTAACCTTCGTTGAAAACCAGATAAATAACCGCCAGGACGGCGTCAAGACGTTCCGCCATCTCGCTGGTTCCGGGCACTACATAGGGAATCCGCGCATCGCGAATCTTACGCTTCGCCCGCACCAGCCGCTGCGCCATGGTGGCCGGCGGCACCAGAAACGCTCGCGCGATGTCCTCGGTTTCAAGGCCGCCCAGCGTACGCAGGGTCAATGCGATCTGTGCATCGGGCGCCAGCGCGGGGTGGCAGCAGGTGAAGATCAGGCGCAGACGTTCGTCGGGAATTTCGGCGTCATCGTAGTCCGGCACGTCGGTGGCCTCACCGAGCTCGTGAGCGTAAAGATTCACTTTTTCGTTGAACACAGCCCGGCGCCGGATGGTATCGATGGCTTTGTGACGCGCCGTCTGGATGATCCAGGCGCGCGGGAATTCGGGCACGCCGGAGATCCGCCACTGGTTCACGCCGGCCGTAAACGCTTCTTGCGCCGCCTCTTCGGCGATTTCGAAGTCGCCCACCAAACGGATCAAAGCCGCAACGATCCGGCCCCAATCGGACCGATACAACTCCTCGACCGCCTCGTCGGCATCCCTCGGCATCTCCCCCGATGGTAAATAATTCTTTAGAAGGGTGTCGATTCGGGCATCCGTCGTTCGATTCAGAAATAGCCCGATCCACAATGAAAGGAACACACCATGCAATACATGATGTTGGTTTATCTGGACGAACAGGCGTTGAGCGAGGCTGAGCGCGAGTCTTGTTACCGCGAGTCGACGCAACTGGCGCAGGCGCTCGCTGCGAGCGGGCAGTATTTGGCGGCTGCCCCGTTACAGCCAACGTCCACTGCCACCAGCGTCCAGGTGCGCGACGGCAAACGTCTGGTGACGGACGGCCCCTTTGCGGAAACGCGCGAGCAACTCGGCGGCTACTTCTTGATTGAGGCGAGTGATCTGGACCAGGCCATCGCCATCGCCGCCCGCATTCCCATCGCCCGCCGCGGTACCATCGAAATCCGGCCGGTGGTTGAATTGACTGGGTTGCCGGCGCAGTCTGAGGCAGGGCGGCTAGCGGGTCTCGCAAAATAAGGGGAAACGAAAACTTATGGCAAACAAAACCGGAGTACGCGTTCTCGTCGGCACGCGCAAGGGCGCATTCATTTTGACATCGGATGGAAAACGTGAAAAGTGGGACGTCAGCGGCCCACACTTTGCGGGCTGGGAAATTTACCATCTGAAGGGATCACCGGCCGATCCTAATCGTCTATACGCCTCGCAATCGAGCGGTTGGTTCGGGCAGTTGATTCAGCGTTCGAACGACGGCGGTAAAACCTGGGAGCCGGTGGATAACAAATTCGTCTACGATGGCGTCCCTGGCACTCACCAGTGGTATGACGGCACGCCGCATCCCTGGGAATTCAAGCGCGTCTGGCATATCGAACCGTCGCTGAACGATCCGGACACAGTTTACGCAGGAATTGAAGACGCCGCGCTGTTCCGCTCTACCGACGGCGGCAAGTCCTGGGGCGAACTTTCGGGCCTACGCGGCCACGGCTCCGGACCGCGCTGGCAACCGGGCGCCGGGGGCATGTGCCTGCATACTATTTTGCTGGATCCCAGCGTTCCGGGAAGGATCTTCATCGCCATCTCCGCGGCAGGCGCCTTCCGCAGCGACGACGCGGGCGCGACATGGCGTCCCATTAATCAGGGGCTTCGGTCCGAGCACATTCCCGACCCGACGGCGGAAGTGGGCCACTGCGTTCACCGCATCGCTATGCACCCCTCGCGCCCCGGCGTTCTGTTTATGCAGAAGCATTGGGACGTGATGCGCAGCGATAACGCCGGTGATTCCTGGCGCGAGGTCAGCGGCAACCTGCCCACTGATTTCGGTTTCGTGATCGACGTTCACGCCCATGAGCCGGAAACCATCTACGTCGTTCCCATCAAAAGCGATTCGGAACATTTCCCGCTCGACGGCAAGCTGCGCGTGTACCGCAGCCGCACCGGCGGCAACGATTGGGAGCCGCTGAGCAAAGGCTTGCCGCAGAGTGACTGCTACGTGAACGTGCTGCGCGATGCGATGGCGGTGGATTCGCTCGATTCGTGCGGTGTCTATTTTGGAACTACTGGTGGCCAGGTGTATGCTTCGGCCGATGCCGGCGACAATTGGGCGCCTATCGTGCGCGATCTTCCGGCCGTGCTCTCGGTGGAAGTGCAGACGCTGTCATGATCCGTGTGGTCCTCCCGGCGCATCTGCGCAATCTGGCGCAAGCCAACAGCGAGGTGACGGTGGAAGTCACCGGCAAAGCTACCATCGCTTCCGTCCTCGACGCGCTGGAGGGCAGTTATCCCATGCTGCAAGGGACCATCCGCGATCATGTCAGCCGGCAGCGGCGTCCCTTCGTACGGTTCTTCGCCTGCTCTGAAGATTGGTCTCGCGAGTCCGCGGACAAGCTGTTACCGGACGCAGTTTCCTCCGGAACAGAGCCCTTATTGATCGTGGGAGCCATTGCCGGCGGCTAGGCGTTCGCAAGCGCGGGCTTGCTATCATGAGCATTCCACCATGGCAGACCCTGGGTCAGAGCTTGCGCCGATGTCAGAGGCGATCACCGAAAATATTCGTGTCGAGGTTTTATCGCGGTACGCAGCGGAGAACTCGCGTCCACTCGAAGATAACTGGGTTTTCCAATATACGGTGCGTATTACCAACCAGGGACCGGAAACGGTGCAGCTCATCAGCCGGCACTGGATCATCACCGATGGCTCGCAGCGCACCGAAGAAGTGAAGGGCCCGGGCGTGGTGGGAGAGCAGCCGGTGCTCGCGCCGGGCGAGTCCTTTCAATACTCATCGTGGTGTCCGCTGAAGACCCCGACGGGCAAAATGGGGGGCACCTATCAGATGGCGCGGGCGAGCGGGGAGCAGTTCGATATCGAGATCGCGTCCTTCGCCCTAAAAGCCCGCTACGCGGTCAATTGACCCGCCAACCTACCCGAAACCGGGTATTGTCAGCCCGCAAAAGTCGTGGTAAAGAATGGGACGGAGGCTCGAAAAGCTATGTCTATTCGACGACTCTTTGCATGGTCCCTGGTGACCGGCTGCGCGGCTCTAGCGCTGTTGGGCGCGGACACGAAACCCACCACGGTGCAAGGGGTTTTGATCGATAAAGAATGTTCTGCGCGGGCGGAAACCCGCATGGTATCCGGCCCCAATCCGCATTTAGAGGGCGGAATGCTGTGGGCCTACACGCACGACAAAAAGTGCCTTTTGATGCCCGCCTGCCAGCGCAGCGGTTACGGCGTGTTCACGTATGAGAGCAACAAGTTTTTAGCGTTTGACGCGGCCGGCAACCAGAAGGCGCTCGCGCTGATTCAGGCGTCGAAAAAAGACGACGACATGCGCGTCGAAGTCGCTGGCGAAGTAGACGGCGACAAGGTCAAGGTCACCAGTCTAAAGCTGCTGCCCTAAACTAATTGCCCTGGCACTTGCCGCCGGGGCAGCGGTTGTTTTCTTCGCAGACGTACTCGAACAGACCCACTGCATCCCATTCGGGCTTGGCCTTGATCTGGAATTCCTGGGACCACGGCTTGGTGAAGGTCTTGGGATCGTCAATCGTCAGCAGGTAGGAAAGCGTGTCCTTGTCTTTCCACTGAATGCGTTCGGTGGTGGTCATGGCGTCGCTGTGCATGCGGAATTCCTTG
This sequence comes from Bryobacterales bacterium, assembly GCA_963710155.1. GTDB lineage: Bacteria > Acidobacteriota > Terriglobia > Bryobacterales > Bryobacteraceae > Palsa-187. Next base: position 148,064 of record CAVPZQ010000018.1, read on the forward strand.
GGATTCGTGTAGAAGTAATCGTCCAGCATCCAGCGCTTGAAATTCTTGGTGACGATCACCAGGGTGTCGCCTTCCCAATGGCCCACGGAATCGCCGTAGAAGGAGGGTTCGATATCTTTGCGGAACGCGCGCCCATCGAGCGGAATGATGCGCGACATGCGCTGGAATTCGTGGACGATGGTGAGATAGTTCTTGGTCTGGAAAAACTGCATGGCATTGGCCGAAAGCATTCCGGCGGGGAATCCGGCAGGCATGCAGAAGTCGCGCGGCTCGTCGTGGCGCGGATCGCCTGTGCGCGGCTCAAGGAACGCTTCGCCGCCGGGCTTGAGCGGCGCGAAATTCTTGCGGTCGAAGGTGGTAGCGGAACTGTGGCCGCGCTCGGCGCCTGGCAGATATGTGGGCCACTGGTAGATGGCGGTGAAGTCCGGCTTGCCGTCGGCGGTACGCGGTATGGCCGGCGTGGATGTCTGCGCGTACATCGCGGGAGCAAAAGCCACGGCGGCGGCCACGAGAGAGAGTTGCAGAGTCAGCTTTTTCATGGCGTCCTCCTTACGGTTTGTTGTGGTCTTCTTGATTGGCGGTGAATACCATGCGGCCATCAGGATACGTGACTTTCGAACCGAAGGCGTTGTTGGAACCGTCCTTCGCTTTGAAGCCGTCGACCGTCACCACCGACCCGACCTGGATCGAGGTCTTCATGATGCCGCGGCGCATGAGCTGGCCGGGCGCGCCTCCCGAAAAAGCGTAGTTGGTCACTTTGCCGTCCTCGCCCTTCACGTCGATATAGAACCAGATGTGCGGGTTCTGCCACTCGACTTTAGTCACGGTGCCGACTACCTTGATGGGCTTGCTGTCGTCATACTCGGCGGCGAATGAGTGATGGGCCAGCAGGGGCGCGGAACCCGCCAATGCCAGCACTAGAAAGGAAAAGAACGATCGAATCATACTATTTACCTCGTGTTTAGGTTAATCACAGCATATCAATAACCTGCCGCCCATGCGACTTGCTAACCTCTAAACATGCGGCAGACTTTGATCATCGGCCTCCCTATCGCGGTGATTTTGATTCTCGCTGCCATGGTCGCCTATGAGCGGCACACGGAAAGCAAGGAAGCGCGCAAACGGACGGGCCACTTGAAGCGCTGGATAAGCGATCAAGGCCCCGCCCCGCACGACCAACAGGAATAACTAACGCGCGCTCACCTTGGCGTTGCCGATGCCGGAATGCACGGCTTCGGCGATGGTGGCGTCCGCGTCGGCCTTGACGATGTAGCCGGCCTTCAGGTTTTTCTCGGTGACTTCCTTCACCTTGGCGACGTAGGCGGCGTGCGTGGGGTACAGCATGGCCAGGCGCGCGTCATCCCAAGTGAAGTACGAGCCCATCAGGTTGCAATTGCGCTCGCCGCCGGCGGCTCCACCTTCGTTCTGCCCGGTGTTGGTGGCGGTGGGGACGGCGTGCTGCGCCAGTTCGATGCCGCCATGGGCGTTGCCAAGTTGGTCATGCACCACTTCCCAACGCGGGCCTTGCGGGCCGCGGCCGGGCGTGCTTTGGGGAGGAGCGTCGGGCAACTGCTTGAGCTCGATGTGGCTGGCGGTAGGCGGCGCGGTGCCGTCCTTCAACCAGCGCGTGGTCTGATCGAGCAGAGCATCCAGAACGTAATGCTCGGGGATGCGGCTGAAGGGAGGGTTCTTACAGACGTTGGTACCGGCCACGCCATCGCCATTGCCGGCGGCTCCGTTGCCCGCCCCGCCGCTAATCGACGGGCCATTTATTGCAGGCGAGCCTTCCACCGGATCCATTCCCGAGACGCGCAGGCCGAGTCCGGCCATCATACGCGAGAACTTCGCATCCAGATGCGACGTCCCGGCCACTTCCCACTGACGGAACTTATCGGTGTCGGGCTGGCGGTTGTTTGCCTGGCTGGTGACATCGGTCTCGTTGAGCAGCTTGAAAACTTTGACGTTGAGGTCCTCGCTGACTTTGCCGCCACCGCCGTGCAGTACCACGGCGTCGTAGACTTTCGGGATCAGCGGATGCACGGAGTGGAAATAGATCCACAGACGGCCGGCCGACTGCGAGTGTCCGATAGCCACCAGCCGCGCGGCCTTGAGGTTGCCCATCACTTTGACGTTGCCTTCGCCGCGGATCGCGACGGCTGCGGCCGTAAAGGCGTCGTAGCACAATGAATCGTCGGTGACCTTGCCACCATCGGTGATGTCGAGCGAGGCGTAGCGGACGGGGCTCCATTCCTTGAGCGAGTTCACGCCGACGCGTTGGTCGGAAACGCCCACCCACGCGTAGCCCGCGCGCAGCATGTGCTCGGCGGACTGGAACCAGTCATATTCGCCGTCGTGGCCTTGCGAAACGTTGTACCACTCCACCACCACCGTGCCGTTGAACTTCGCGGCCGATTTCGGACGTCTCACTACGATACGGGTCTTATAGGGATGGTTCGAATCCTTCACAGTGCCGGGCTGGCCGGGCGTGATGTTGTACGAGTTGGCTTTGCCTTCGATGAAGAACTCCTGTTCCACGTAGCCTTGCTTTTCGAGATCGAGGGGCGTGGCGTTGTAGGAATAGCCATGGTCGGGATTGCGCAATGCAGTGGTGTTCGCGATGGGGCCGGTGACGGTGATGGCCGGCAACGGCAGAGTGGAGTCGAACGCGCAGGCGGCACCGGCGGCTAGCAGGACAAGTGCGGCCAGACGGCCTGTGAAGTGACGATGAGTCATAAGTGAAATATCAGCCTCGCGTCTACTCTATCATTACGGAGGCCGAAATTCATTTCGCGGCGGGCGGCGCGGGCTCGATGTGATCGATCAACTTGCGCCACGCCCGCGGGTCGCCGTAGGGAATGAAGTTCGCATAGTGCGAGTGTGCGTGAAGCACCTTGCGGGCATGCTTGATGGGACAAAAATGCTGCTCCGTGCGGGCCGTGATCTCGACCACGTACGCGAGCAGCCCATTGGCGTAAGAACAGTACACGCAGCCGATTTTTTCGATCACATTGAGGTAGCGCAGACTGCCGCGGTCAAACACCAGATAGTCCGCGCGCGGGACTTTCTGGATTCCATAAACCGGGAAGCAAACGGCCTGATAAATAGTAACCGCCAGATCCAGCAGCAGGAACGGGATGGAGCACAAGTAGATGACGGGCGACGTCAGAATCACCAGCGGGTGAATGCCGCGCAGGTAGGGCCACAGTGCCTTCTTAAATAGATGATGCTGCGAGGGATGAATAGCGCCGTTCAGGTCCATAGAGCTATTTGTACCGCACGGGGAGGACCATTCGCTCCCAAAAGCCGCGTATTTGCCTGGGGGGTTACAATGAGATTGCCACTCAATGCCGGCCCAACTTGACCTCTCCAAGCTGAGCGTTACCCAATTCGCCGAGCGCTTTCGCGGCGAGATGATTCCGCTCAGCAACACGTTTTCGTACTTCTGCGCCTCGGTTCCGATGTCGGAGGAGGATCTCAAGGAGTATTTGGAGGAGCCGGTGGCGGCGTTGCCTCCGGCGATCGCCGGGGCGCTGCCTAAAATATCGATTTTGCTCGTCCCTTATCTGGAGCGCGGCGACGGCCACGAGAAGCGCAAGACCGCGCCGCCGGCTGCGGATTACGTCTCGATCGAGCGGCCCCCGGAAGGGCGCTTGTCTCCTTACACCCAACTGAAGCTGGGTGACGAAACGGTGCTGGCCTTCGCTTTGAAAGATCAGGAAGTAGCGGAATACCACTACCGCTTCTACCATTTGCTGGCGACTTTGATGGCCGATCATTGGGCCGACGACGTCGAAACCCGCTACATCCGCATCCTGCGCGATGAGTTGAGCGCCGATGTTCACGGTGAAGTGGACGAACCGAGCTGGCGCTTGAAACAAGCCATGCGGCGCTCGCAGAACGTGCGCAACGGCAAGGCGTTTCGTGAGTATGCGCGGCAGTCTTTCGCCGATACGCTCACGCTATACCTGCACGGCATCTGTTGCGATATCGACGTCGACACCGGTCCCCGTCAGTTGCCTAGCCGGAATTTGCGGAAGCGCCTGATGCTTCTCGAAGAACTGTTCCCGCCACCGCAGGGTTACGCGGTGTTTCCCGAGCAGCTCGAAGCCTAGACTAACTTCGTGTGTGGCATCGCCGGATTCACGCATTCTAACGGGCGTCGGCAGCTAGAACGCATCTGGGAGATCACGCGCTCGCTGATCCACCGCGGTCCTGACCGGCAGGACGTTTGGGAATCCGCGAACGTCTCGCTGGGCGCCGTGCGGCTCAAGATCATCGACCTGGAACATGGCGACCAGCCCATGGTCAGCGATGATGGCGACACCGTTCTGGTCTTCAATGGCGAAATTTATAATCATGCGGAACTGCGGCGCGAGCTCGAAGCGCTGGGGCATCGTTTCGACTCGCGCTGCGACACCGAGGTGGTGCTGCGCGCGTTCCTCGAATGGGACGTGCGCTCGTTCGCGAAGCTGCGCGGCATGTTCGGCGCGGCGCTGTGGACGGAGTCGCGGCGCCGTCTGATCCTAGTGCGCGATCGTGTCGGCATCAAGCCGCTCTACTATCGCCGGCACAAGGACGATCTCTACTTCGGCTCGGAGATGAAGGCGATTCTGCTAAATCCGGAGCTCGACCGGCGCATGAACCTACGCGCGCTCGAACGGTATCTTTCCTGCAACTACGTTCCGGGGACAGAGACGCTGGTCGAGGACATTCAGAAACTGGCTCCGGGAAACTGGCTCGAATGGCAGGATGGCGCGGTGTCGATCCATCCTTACTGGAGTTTGCAGTTTAAGCCCGACTCGCGGCTGGATCTTGCCACGGCAAAAGAGGAACTCGACCGTCTGCTGCGTTCCGCCGTGACGGAACACTTGATATCGGACGCTCCGCTAGGCGTGTGGTCGAGCGGCGGGTTGGATTCGTCGACCATTCTGCACTACGCGGCCGAGGCATCGCCGGCGCTCCTCAAAACATTTTCAATTTCCTTCCGTGGGCGCAGTTTTGACGAGACGCAGTTCTTTCGTGAGGTCGCCGAGCGCTATCAGACCGATCACCACGAGTTCGATCTGAATCCGGAGCACGATCTACCGGGAGCAATCGAAGAGTTCGCCACTTATTCGGACGAGCCAAGCGCCGACGCGGGCGCGCTACCCGTGTGGTTCCTATCCAAGATGTGCCGTCAGGACGTCACGGTGGCGCTCTCCGGCGACGGCGCGGATGAATTGTTTGGCGGCTACAACACCTATCTCGCGGACCGTTACGCGAAAACGCTGCGCCATTTCCCGCGGGCCGCGCGAAGTGCCGCTGCGAGCGCCGCTGCCCTGCTGCCGGTGTCTGATGAAAAAGTCGGCCTGGATTATAAGATCCGGCGGATGCTCGAAGGTTCGCTGCTCAAACCTGTCGACGCGCATTTTTATTGGAACGGGACGTTCGACGAAGCGCAGCGGCGCGCCCTGCTGTCTTCCAACAGTCCGGCGAGCGCAGTTCCGTTACCTGGAGAAACCGACGGCTATCTCAACCGCTTTTTGTGGCTGGATCAGCTCTGTTATCTGCCCGACGACATCCTTAATAAGTGCGACCGCATGAGCATGGCACATTCGCTTGAAGTGCGGCCGCCGTTTCTGGATCACCGCATCATAGAGTTCGCTGCGACGCTGCCCGAAAATTTCAAGATCCGCGGCAACTCTCTCAAGTTCATCCTGCGTGATCTGATGAAGGACAAGCTGCCGCAAGCTGTGCTGGCGCGCAAGAAAGAGGGTTTCGATATTCCGGCGCATCACTGGTTGCGCACCACTCTCCGGCCGTTGCTCAGCGAGACTCTCAGCCAAAGTAACGTGCAGGCCTCGGGAATTTTTCAGTGGGGCGCCGTCAAGGCCATCTTAGATGCGCACCTGGAGAGGCGCGCCAACCTGGGTTATCACTTGTGGGGACTGTTGATTCTATTCCTGTGGATGAAGCGCTGGAAAATCCAACCGCCGTCGCCTGTTGAATCGCTCGCGTATGCGCATCACGATTGATGCGGCGGGGAGCGATGTCGCGCCGTGGATCTCCCCATGGATCGCGGCCCTCCGCGGCCAAGCGCACGGGGAAGAGATTCAAGTTTTCGAATCCGGCAAGCTCGGGGCCGTCCTCGGCGCGCAGTGGCTTGATTTCAAGCTTGGCGGGACGGATATCTTTCACGCATCGCCCGTAACTCCGTATGCTCCGCGGACCGCGAAACTGACAGCCACCGTCGACGATCTATCGGGCTGGTTGATACCCGACGGACACACCAAGGCGGCAAAGAATTTTGCGGAGAGAATACTGGGGCGCGCCCACGGCCTAATCGCAGTGTCCGAAAGTGTCCGGCAAGACGCCATCCGGCTTCTGGGGATCGATGAGACTAAAATCACCACCATCTACCCCGGCGTTGCGCCCGAGTATTTCGACGCGAAGCCGGCGCGCCGCGAACGCCCCTACGTGCTTTACACCGCCCGCGACCAGCCGCGCCAAAATCGCGATGCGCTGCTCGCTGCCTGGCGCGCCCTGAACCCCGAACTCCAACGAGAGTATGACCTGGTCTCGACCGCCGAGGCGCCTGGTGCCGCGCTCATGGCCGGAGCCACGCTGTTCGTCTATCCGGCGCTCTACGATGGCTTCGCGCTCCCCGTCGCGCAGGCCTCGGCAGCACATGTAGCGGTGGTCACATCTGACGTGTCGTCGATGCCCGAAGTGGGGCGCGATGCCGCAGTGCTGGTAGATCCGCATGACCCGGATGAAATCGCAGCCGGCATCACCCGCCTGCTCGAATCAGAAAGCGAGCGCGCCAAACTCGCCCGCTACGGCCGTGCGCGCGCCGAAAAATATCGTTGGGAGAAATGTGCCGAAGACTCGCTCGCCTTCTTCCGGCGCATCGCCGGCGGCTGATTACTTCGCGTCGACTGTGAAATCCCAGATCTGCGGATTCATTTTACCCTCGGTGTACTGGATCAGCGCATATTCGCCCGGTTCCAGAGGCTTCACGGGCCAGATTTTATAAAGCAGATCGGCTTCCTGCTTCTTGAAGCTCTCGATTTTCTGGAGCACCTCATCCACGATACGGTCGTCTTTGATTTGCAGGATCGACAGGTTCTCCACCACGCGCGCACCCTTCTTCGTGGGCGTCACCTTGACGATTTCGAAGCGCTCGTAATCGGATAAACGGAAATAGAATTCCGGACGGGTATCGCCGATGCGCAGCGGCGCGTGGTCGCCATCGAGTTCGATCGTTGCCTTGCCGGGCACCAAGGGAATCGGAGAAAACACTCTCAACACCGTACGCTTTCTGTCGCTCACTACCTTGGACTCTGCCTGCTTCACCGCTTCCGTCATCTCGCCGCGGATATAGTAGGCGCCTGCCTGCGTGGGAATCGCCGTCACTTGTTTACGCGCGAGCTTCTCGGCCGCGCGCTCCTCGGCTTCGGCTTTGGCGTCGGTAGCGAGCTGCGTTTCCCGCTCTTTTAGCTCGCCTTTGGTGCGGTCGAGGTCTACCAATTCAAGCGGAATCTCTTCCCACTCGCCGCGTTCCGTGCTGTAGTAGCGCACGCGATCGGACTTCACTTCGTACTGATTGGTGAGCTGATAAGTGCCGTCTTTGAGGTACAGGCGGTCGGCGGCCGAGGCCACCGCGGATGCCAGCAAGAGGAAAGCTGCGGCGCGGAGAAACACCTTGCTTCTATTATGAAGGAATCCCATGCGGATCGGCCTGCATACATCCATCGCTAAATCTCTGGAGGGCGCCGCGCTGCGTGCCGCGGAACTGGGCGCCAACACGTTCCAGATTTTCTCGGCGAGCCCGCGGCAGTGGAAAGCGTCGTTCCCCAGTGCCGAGTCGATCGCGCTCTTGAATCGCGCGCGCGACAAATACGATCTGACGCCGCTGGTGATCCACGACAATTACTTGATCAACCTCGCCGCCGCCGACGACGCCGTTTACGCGAAATCCGTCGAGGCGTTTCGCGGCGAACTGGAGCGCGCCATCGCCATCGGCGCCGAATACCTGGTAGCGCACCCCGGAAATTACAAAGGACAATCGGTCGAACAAGGCATCTTCCGGTTTCTCGAAGGAATCGCGCAAGCCGCCACCGGCTTGAAGTTCGGGAAGCTAATGCTGCTGGCCGAGTGCACCGTGGGCGCAGGCGCGCAAATCGGCGGACGCTTCGAAGAACTGGCGGCCATCCGCGAATTTGCGCCGCGCATGACGGATCTGCCCGTGGGCTTTTGCCTCGACACCTGCCACTTGCTGGCGTCGGGCCACGACGTCTCAACAGCGGCCGGCCTGAAAGAAACCGTCGCGCAAGCCGCCGCCATCCTGGGTCTCGACAACGTGCACGTGATCCACGCCAACGATTCCAAAGGCCAGCTAGCATCGCACATCGACCGGCATCAGCACATCGGGCAAGGTTATATTGGATTAGACGGGTTTCGTCGCATTCTCACCCACCCGCAGCTTCGTTCCAAAGCTTTTATTCTTGAGACGCCGGTGGATCAGGACGGCGACGAACAGCGCAACCTGGACACACTTAAGAGCCTATGCCGGAAAGCTTCCACGACCAAACCCAGTACGACCACAACCAGATCGAATTGAAATGGGAGGCGCGCTGGAATAGCGACCCCAAGCTTTACGCCGCCGACCCCGCTTCGAGCGCGCCCAAATATTACGTCGTCGAGATGCTGCCCTACCCCAGCGGCACGCCTGCACATGGGCCACGTGCGCAATTACTCGATCGGCGATGCGCTGGCGCGCTATATGTGGATGCGCGGCTACAACGTCCAGCACCCCATGGGTTGGGACGCGTTCGGCTTGCCCGCCGAAAACGCCGCTATCAAGCGCGGCATGCACCCGCGCGATTGGACGCTCACCAACATCGCCGCAGATGAAGACGCAGATGCACCGCATGGGCTTCGCCTATCGACTGGAGTCTGGAGATCGCCACCTGCGAGCCGGAATACTACAGCTGGAACCAATGGTTCTTCCTGAAAATGTTCGAGCGCGGCCTCGCCTATCGCAAGAAGGCGCTCGCTCAACTGGTGCCCGGAATGCGTGACGGTGCTCGCGAACGAGCAGGTGGTCGAACGGCTGCTGCTGGCGTCACGAAACCACGCCCGTCGAGCAGCGCGCGCTGGAGCAATGGTTCCTGGAAGATCACCGATTACGCCGAGCGAATTGCTGCGCGACACTTACGAAAACTCGAGGGCGGATGGCCGGAGCGCGTGCTCTCCATGCAGCGCAACTGGATCGGGCGCTCCGAAGGTGCGGAGATCGACTTCACGCTCGAAGGCAGCGGCGAAAAGATCCGCGTGTTCACCACGCGCATCGACACCATCTACGGGGCTACCTGCGTGATTCTCGCGCCCGAGCATCCGCTGGCGCAGAAGCTGCTCGACGACGCGGGACGAGCCAAGGCCCGGCAGATGATCGATGCACGCAAGCAGATGGGTCCAGGAGACATCGTCAAGGATCGGCGTGTTCACCGGCCATTACGCCATCAACCCTATAGCGGCGAGAAGATTCCCATCTGGATCGGCAACTTCGTCCTGATCGACTACGGCACCGGCGCTATCATGGCTGTTCCCGCGCATGACGAGCGCGATTTCGATTTCGCGAAGACCTTCGGGATTCCGATCCGTCCGGTGATTCGTCCGGTGGACGGTGTTCTCGACATCGATCCCCAGGCCGCATTCACCGATTACGGCGTGACGGAAAATACCGGCGAGTTTTCAGGTCTTCCCAGCGCCGACGCTCGCCGCAAGATGAACGCTTACGCCGAGCAACACGGCTTCGGCAAGGCCGCCATCACTTATCGCATCAAGGATTGGGGCATCTCGCGCCAGCGCTATTGGGGCACGCCGATTCCAATGATCCACTGCCCCAAGTGTGGCGTCGTGCCCGTTCCAGAAAAGGACTTGCCGGTGATCCTTCCCTACGACGTGAAGTTCACCGGCAAAGGCCGTTCGCCGCTTGCCGAGGTCGCCTCGTTCATGAACGTGAAGTGCCCCGTGTGCGGCGCGGACGCGCAGCGCGAAAGTGACACCATGGACACGTTTGTCGACTCGTCGTGGTATTTCTATCGCTACTGCGATCCTAAGAACGACGCCGCGCCCTTCGATTCCGCACAGATCAAGCGCTGGTTCCCCATCGATCAATACATCGGCGGCGTCACGCACGCGATTCTGCATCTGATCTATTCGCGCTTCTTTACGAAAGTCATGCGGGATCTGGGCATGATCTCGAACGACGAGCCCGCGACGAACCTGTTCACGCAGGGGATGGTGCTGGGCTCCGACGGTTCCGCGATGTCGAAATCCAAAGGCAACGTGGTCGACCCGGAAGAGATGGTGGGCAAATATGGTGCCGATACCTGCCGCTTGTTCGTGTTGTTCGCGAACGCTCCCGAGAAAGACATGCCGTGGATCGAATCGAGCGTCGGCGGCCCCCGCAAATTCGTCGAACGCATTTACCGCTTCGTCACGCGCAACATCGACCGCGAGGCTGTGGGCGATGCTGCCGCCGACAGACGCGCGCTACGGAAACTGCACCAGACCATTCAAAAGGTCACGGAAGACTTCAACAACCGCTGGCACTTCAACACCTCCATCGCTGCGCTGATGGAATTGCTCAACACGCTCAACGACGAAGAAGCGCACTTATCGCGAGCGGCGCTGGATCAGGTCTTGCCCTCGGTGGTGTTGCTGATCGGACCGTTCGCCCCTTACCTGGCGGAAGAATTATGGGAACAACTCGGTCGCACCGGTCCCGTGTTCCGCCAACCGTGGCCGGCTTTCGATGAAGCGCTCGCAAAAGAGGACGCCGCCGACGTGGTACTGCAAGTCAACGGCAAGGTACGCGGGCGCTTGTCCGTCCCCTTCGGCACTCCGCAAGCGGAAATCGAAAAACTAGCGTTAGCCGACCCCAAAGTCCAGCCGTTCATCGCCGGTAAACAGGTGGTGAAAATCATTGTGGTACCGGACAAATTGGTTAACATTGTGGTCCGCTGAAAGGTGCTAGCTTGAGGACATGCCCACAGGGACGCTGATCTCCGTAGAACAGTATCTGGCGACGAGCTATCGGCCGGATTGCGACTACGTGGACGGGCGCATCGAGGAGCGTAACTTGGGCGAATGGGATCACAGTAAGCTGCAAGCGGCGATCACCGCGTATTTTTACCAGCGTCGCAAGACCTGGAACATTTCTGTCGCGCCGGAGCAGCGTGTGCAAGTGAAGCCCACGCGCTTCCGCATTCCGGACGTCTGTATCGTATTGGGCGAACCCGACGGCCAGGTATTTCGGCGGCCGCCTTTCATATGCATCGAAATTCTTTCCAAAGACGATCGTATGAGCGAAATGCAGGAGCGTATCGACGATTATTTGGCTATGGGCGTGTCCTATGTTTGGCTCTTCGATCCGTCCGGGCAGCGTGTCTACGTGGCTACGCGACCGGCGGGCCTCCACGAATTCAAAGGTGATGTTCTGCGCACCGAAAACCCCGCGTTAGAACTCCCCCTCGCCGAAGTCTTCACCTGACCACAAGGGGCGTCATGTTCGAACGCTACACCGACAAAGCCCGCCGCGTTATCTTTTTCGCCCGCTACGAAGCCAGCCAATTCGGCGCCGACTGCATCGAGACCGAACACTTCCTGCTAGGGCTCCTCAGAGAGGACCGAGTCCTTACCCACCGTTTCCTGCCATCCATCAATTCGGTCAAGTACATCCAGCAAAAGGTCCGCGACCTCACTCCGATGCGCGAGAAGATTTCGACTGCGGTCGACCTGCCATTGACCCTCGAGTGCAAGCGTGTGCTCGCCTACGCGGCCGAAGAGGGCGACAAACTGAACCACAGGCATATCGGCACCCAGCATCTGCTGCTAGGGCTTCTGCGCGAGGAGAATTGTCTCGCGGCAACACTGCTGCGCGAGTGCGGGCTATCGGCCGAGGGAGTCCGCGAGGAACTGGCGGCCCACGGCAGCGATTCGTCTGAGAGTTCCGGCGAGCTGCTGCAAACGAATGTGCAGGCATATTTGGAATCGCTCTCGGCCGAACTAAGTATCCTTCGAGCCGAGTCGCGCATATATGTCAGACCGGATCGCTCTCCTTCAACCCCGCCGTTTTTATGTATTGAGGTTCTGTCCGCCACTGAACATCTTCGCGACCTGCGGCAGCGTATCGATGAACATCTCGCAATGGGAGTGCGCTACCTCTGGCTCTTCGACCCCGGCACGCGCTATGTGTATGTGGCCACACCCGAAGCGGGCCTTCACGAATTCAAAGGTGACGTCCTGCGCACTGAAAACCCCGTACTGGAACTCCCACTCACCGAAGTTTTCGCATAATTTCACCTTAGTGTGGCTTCGCCAGTTGGGCTTAACGATAAGATAGTTGTATAGGTTATGTCCGCCTCGACAGAACCCGCGGTCCGCGCCGTAGGCCTCTCTAAGGTCTATCGCTCCGGCGATGCCGACCTAGTGGTTTTCTCGGGCCTCGACCTCGAAGTCGCCCAAGGCGAAAAGCTGGCATTGGTAGGAGAATCGGGGAGCGGAAAAAGTACATTGCTTCATCTACTTGGAGGTCTGGACAGGCCAACGGAGGGTGCGATATACTTCGGGCAGAATGACATTTGCCAGTTACCGGCTAACCAGCTTGCGGGATTCCGCAACCGGGAACTGGGCTTTGTCTGGCAGATTCACTCCCTGCTGGCCGAGTTCACGGCGCTCGAGAACGTGATGATGCCCCTGCTGATACGCGGTCAGAGCCAGCAGGAAGCAGAACCAGTATCGATGGCGCGTTTGGAAGAAGTGGGTTTAAGCAACCGGGCCACCCATCGCGCAGGCGAACTTTCCGGCGGCGAACAACAGCGTGTGGTTTTGGCGCGCGCCTTGGTGGGCAATCCCAGCGTGCTGCTGGCCGACGAACCTACCGGCAGTCTGGACTTTAAAACCGGCGAAATGATCATGGATCTTCTCGATGAACTGCATCGATCCCGCCGCCTGACATCCATCCATGTCACTCACAATCTGAGCTTTGCGCATCGTGCGGACCGTGTTGTCACGCTCGAAAGAGGGCAGTTGGTCGCGGCCAGCCAACTGCTTGAATCCGTGGCCCTGGGGAATCCGTCTAATACAAACGAGGGCACTCAACATGTTTGAACGTTATACCGAGAAAGCTCGGCGTGTCATCTTTTTTGCGCGTTATGAGGCCAGCCAGTTCGGCAGTCCTTGTATCGAAACCGAGCACCTGCTACTGGGCTTGCTGCGCGAAGATAAGGCGCTCGCCAATCGCTTTTTACGATCCAGCGCGTCCGTGGAATCCATTCGCAAGCAGATCGAGGCGCACACTACGCTGCGCGAAAAAGTTTCGACCTCGGTCGATCTGCCGCTGAGCCATGAGTGCAAACGCGTCCTCGCGTATGCTGCTGAGGAAGCCGAGCGGCTCAACCACAAGCACATCGGTACTGAGCATTTGCTGCTCGGATTGCTGCGCGAAGAGAAGTGCTTCGCCGCCGACATCCTGCATGAGCGCGGTCTGCGCCTGACTCAGGTGCGCGACGAGATCCAGCGGTCAAGTTCAGAAAAAGTCTCCTCGAACCGCCCCAAGGAAAGTTCGCTGTTGAGCGAATTCAGCCGCGACCTCACGCAGGCCGCGATGGACGGGCTACTCGATCCTCTGATCGGCCGCGACACGGAACTCGACCGCGTCATCCAAATCCTCTGCCGCCGCACGAAAAACAATCCGGTGTTGATCGGCGAGCCGGGTGTCGGTAAGACCGCCATCGTGGAAGGCCTCGCGCAGAAGGTAGCCGACGGCGACGTGCCCTCCTTCCTCGCCGACAAGCGCATCCTCGCTTTGGACCTTTCGCTGATCGTCGCCGGCACCAAATACCGCGGCCAGTTTGAAGAGCGCCTCAAGACCATCATGAAGGAACTGATGGAGAACCAGAACGCCATCATCTTCATTGATGAGTTGCACACGCTGGTGGGCGCGGGCTCCGCCGAAGGTTCGCTCGACGCCGCCAACATTCTGAAGCCGGCCCTCTCACGCGGCGAGATTCAGTGCATTGGCGCGACCACCCCTTCGGAATATCGCAAGTCTATTGAGAAGGACCGCTCGCTCGAACGCCGCTTCCAAGCCGTGAAAGTTCCGCCGCCAAACGAGGAAGACGCCACGCGCATTCTGTTCGGCATCAAGGAACGTTACGAGAAGTTCCACGCCGTAGCTTACACCGATGAGGCCATCGAGAACGCCGTGCACGCGTCGGTACGCTTTATTCCGGACCGTTTCTTGCCTGACAAGGCTATCGATTTGATCGACGAGGCGGGCGCGCGCGTGAAGCTCCGCCAAACCACGCTCCCTGGCGAAGTGGCCGACATCCAGAAGCGCATCAAGTTCATCGTGCACCGCATGGAGAACGCGATCGCGAACCACGAGTTCGAGAAAGCGCGCTTCTATTCCGACGAAGAACGCAAGGAACGCGAGAACCTGCGAGTCCTGCGCGAAAAGTACAATCTGGATGACACCTCCACCGGCGTCGTGACCAAAGACGACATTGAGGACGTGGTCGCTCGCTGGACCGGCGTGCCCATGACGGCCATCAAGGAAGAAGAAGTTTCGAAGCTCCTACGCATTGAGGAGGAGCTGCACCATCGCGTGATCAGCCAGGAGAAAGCCATCTCCGCGCTGGCCCGCGCCATCCGCCGCTCGCGTGCTGGCTTGAAGTCGCCCAAGCGTCCAGCCGGTTCCTTCCTGTTCCTGGGACCGACGGGCGTCGGCAAAACCGAAGTCGCCCGCGCTCTGGCAGAGTTCCTGTTTGGCAGCGAAAAATCGCTGATCCGCTTCGATATGTCCGAGTTCATGGAAAAGCACTCGGTGTCGAAGTTGATCGGATCGCCTCCGGGATACGTTGGTTACGAGGAAGGCGGCCAGTTGACGGAGCGCGTGAAGCGCGCGCCCTACTCCATCATCCTGCTGGATGAAATCGAGAAAGCGCATCCCGATGTCTACAACATCCTGCTGCAGGTATTTGAAGACGGCCAGTTGACCGACGGACTCGGCAATACGGTGGACTTCAAAAACACCATCATCATCATGACTTCAAACCTGGGCGCGCGCTTCCTCGACAAGCGCAGTCCCATGGGCTTCTCCGCCCCGGGCAGCGGCGTGCCAGCCAAGGTGGAAGATCAGGTGATGAGCGAAGTGAAGAAGGCGTTCAATCCGGAGTTTCTGAATCGCCTGGATGAAACCATTCTGTTTACGTCGCTCACCGACGAAGATCTGCTCAAGATCATGCATTTGCTTTCCGACCAGCTCAACAAGAACCTGGTTGCCAAGCAGATCAAGCTGCGCCTCAACGACGACGCGGCGAAATATATCATCGACAAAACGCTGACGGACCGCAGCTATGGCGCCCGTCCCCTGCGCCGTGCGCTGCAGAAGTACATCGAAGACCCGCTTAGCGAAGCGCTGATCCAAGGCTCGCTGCCACGCCCGTCCGAGCTCGAAGTTTACCTGGGCGAAGGCGGCATCTTCGTGCGCCAATTA
This sequence comes from Bryobacterales bacterium, assembly GCA_963710155.1. Taxonomy (GTDB): domain Bacteria; phylum Acidobacteriota; class Terriglobia; order Bryobacterales; family Bryobacteraceae; genus Palsa-187. The sequence continues at coordinate 163,611 of CAVPZQ010000018.1, forward strand.
CAGGAAGAGCCGGTGGGCGTCGCCGAGGGCGGCGTCGCCGAAGCTCCGCTGCCCATGCCCGGCACCGCGCTCTACTTGTTCGATTAACTTACTTTTGCGGCCAATATCCCAGGCGCACTCGGACCACCGCGTCCGGGTGCGAGGGAATCGCCACCTGAATCTGGTGGAAGCCGTCTTTTGTGCTGGCGGTCGGCGTGAAGCTCAGTAGATACTGGCTGTGAATTTCTTCGCCCGCGCGCGAGATCACGTTTTCGAGTGACCCCAACGTCAGAAACGACAGATGCCGGCCGCCTGTCGTGCGCGCCAGAGCATCAGCCACGTTGGCTTTGCCGATACGCGCCAGTTCCTGGATGCCCCCCAGGATATTCACATTGTCGTCGCCGCCCGGCATCGAGGGGCTATCGGAAGGACTCGACAAAAACGTCGAACCCTGCACGGAATACGTCGCCGGATATACCACCACACCCGCGCGCTGCGCCAGTTCAATCACTTCGCTGAGCTTCGCCTTGCTGCCGCGATCCCGCGACTCGCTCAGGATCAGCATTACGCGCCGGTTGTTAGGCGAGCGCGTATCCAGCATTTTGATCCCCGCGGCAACGGCGTCGATCAAGCGTGCCGTGCGAATGCTGCGGCTGCGGGTTCTTTGAAAAGCCGCGCTGATCAGGTCTGAGTCTGGCGTAAAATCCGTCCGCACGCGAATCTCGTCGTCGAAATCAATCACCGCCGCCTGCCCGCGCTGTCCGATCACTAGCGGCTTGATCAAGCCACCCACGCGCTCAATCCGCGCCAGCGCCGGCGCCGAAATTCCGCTGGCCTGAATCAGCACCATCAGCGACACCGGAGCCAGCACCGTATCGGACGTGTCCATCCGAATTTTCTGCGCCACTCCGTCGTCGGTCAGGCGAAAATCATCCACCGAAAGTCCATCGATGAAATTGCCCTTTTTGTCGGTCACCGTGACAGGCGCCAACACCAACGGCACATTCGCGCGGATGATGGAATTATCCGGTTCCTGTGCAAGCAACGGGAAAAGCAACGCCGCTGCAGCGAAAACGGAAAACGAGCGGAGCACGTATTTATGGGACGCCCGCGCCCGCCCCGCCGTTACGTTCCGCAACCGTCACTTCCGCTTATTGCCCGGATGATCCGCCAATTCATCGTCGTAAAAGGCGGTGGTGTTGGCATTGGGATCCTCCGGCAGCATGGTCTTGCTCCAGGCCTCATAGTCGGTGGCCAGTCTATGATAAACCTCCGGCTGGCGGTCCTTCAAATTGGCGCGTTCCAGCGGATCGTCCACCACGTTAAACAGGAAAGTGTTCTCGTTAATCTTGAGCCACTTCATGTCGCCATCGCGAGTGGCCCGCTGCGCATTGTAGCGATAGCGCCAATACAATTTGCGCGGAACCAATGTCGCGTTCTGCGTCAGCGGCGGCAGTAGATTCATTCCGTCCAACGGATACATAGGATCGGCCTGCCCGCCAGCGGCTGCGAGGAACGTCGGCACCCAATCCATCGTGATCGCGACTTGATCGGTGGTACTCCGCGGCTTGATATGTCCCGGCCAGCGCGCAATCGCCGGAATGCGCAGTCCGCCTTCGAGCAAATCCAGTTTCTTTCCTGTGAACGGCCAGGTGTCCGAAAAACGCTCGCCGCCATTGTCGCTGGTGAAAATAACGATGGTATCTTTCGCGATGCCGTTGCTGTCGAGCGCCTTCAGCACGCGGCCCACTTGCACATCCAATTGTGTGACCATGCGCCCATAAGTCTTGAGCGACCCGCCGTCGAAGTCATTCAATGCTTTGATACGGTGCGACTCCGCTTCATCCTCCGGGCCTTCCCAAGGCCAGTGCGGCGCATTGAAATGCAGGCTCAGGAAAAACGGCTGCTTCGATTTCGCGTAATCGCCGATCACCTTAACCGCACGATCGCCCAGCAGGTTCGTCAAATAGCCTGCCTCGTGAACTTTAGCGCTGTCGTCCCACAGATCGTCGGTATCCGCGCTGGGGTTGGCCTTGTGCGAAAAATAATCCAGCGCGCCGCCCTGGAAACCCCAAAAGTGGTCGTAGCCGCTCTTGAGCGGACTGTAATCAGGCAGATAACCCAGATGCCATTTCCCGATGAGAGTAGTTCCGTAACCGGCTTTCTTCAAAAGCGACGGCAGCGTCGGATGATTCGCCGGCAATCCGGCTTTGCGCGCGGCGCTCACGATGGGTTCTTCGAGACCCACGGCCAGCCGGTACTGATAGCGCCCCGTGATCAGCGCCGTGCGCGTGGCCGAGCACACCGATGAATTCGCATACGCCTGCAGAAACCGCACGCCGGCCGCCGCCAGCCCGTCGATGTTAGGCGTACGATATTCGCGCCGCCCATAGCAGGAAAGATCGGCGTAGCCCATATCGTCCGCCATCATGTATACGATATTCGGCTTGGGATCGGCAGCGCGCAAAGGCGAAACCAGTGCCAGCGGTACTCCTGCGGTCGCCGCCAGCGCGTGCCGCCGTGTGATCGACGATTTCATTTCCGTTTCTCCTTCACGTGCCCGCTGATCCAATCGGCGATCACGCCGGCAATCTCCAGGTTGTTTTTTTCGAGCATCATCATGTGGCCGTTGCCGTGAATCCCGCGGCTCGCCAGCGGGACGAAATCATTGGTCACCCCGGCCTGCGTCAGATACTGCGAAGTGCAGTGATCGTACGGCGCGTGATACGAAGCCTCGGCCGTCACGATCATCACCGGGATCCCTGCCAAGCGCGGCAATTTGTGCGGGACGCCGGCAAACCAGCACGCTTCGAGGCCCGCGCTTTGCGGTTTTTCTTCGCGCTTCGGCGCCAAATCAGCGGCGTCGTGCACCCGAGGTTCATAAGTCAGCGGCGCATCTCCGACACCCCACCGCCGCACCACTGTTCCCGTCGCCGCCGGCACGGCGCCATAAAACGGTGGCCCATTCGGCTCCACCGCAACGATCGCTTTCACCAATTCCGGAACATCGTCGGCGATCTCCCATCCAAAGGGTCCGGAGCGCGAATGCGTCAACAAAATCGCCGGCCCGATGCGCTTCAGAAGCGCCGCACCCGCCGCACGGTTAGCTGCATCCATCGCGGCGTTATCCGTCATAGACGCGTTTTGCGACGCTCGAAACTGCTCGAACACCGGATCGCCACGCATGCCCGTCCCCGGCCACTGCGTATGCAAGCGCGCTTGCGCCCATAGGTTGTATTTTTCGATGCCTGTGAATTGGCGCTCGATGGTTTCGACAGACGCCATCGTCAGCGACCCATCCTCCGCTGCATTGTACGCTGAGCGGCCGCGCGCCGCTTGATCCACCACATAGACCGCAAAGCCGCGCCGCACGAAATACTCCGCCCAACCTTCACGATCGTCCGGCGTTCCCAGAAAATTGCTGCCATTCTGAAATTGCCCGTGAATCATCACGATCGGATACGGACCCGTCACCTTCGCCGGAATTTGATATTCGACGAACATGGCATCGGCCAGCGTCATGCCGGCTTCCCGGCCGCCCGCGTAGAAGAATCCCTGCTTCGCGATCACCAGCGGTTGCGCCGCAGCCGTCACCGCCGCCAGAATCATCACGGCATTTCTCCACGCAGTCATTTTGCTAGTCTACAACTTGTAATGTCAGACCGACTAGAAGAACTCGAGCGCCGCCATGCCGCCGCCGAAGCAGGCGGTGGGGAAGATCGCCGCGCGCGCCAGCACGCCGAAGGAAAACTCTCCGCGCGCGAACGCATCGACCTACTACTCGATGAAGGCACTTTTGAGGAAACCGACAAGCTGGTCCGCCACCAATGCCACGACTTCGGCATGGATGAACAAGTGATCGACGGCGACGGCTTCGTCACCGGCTACGGCCAGATTCACGGCCGCCCGGCCTACGTCTTCGCGCAGGATTTCACGGTGTTTGGCGGATCGCTCTCCGAAGCCAACGCGCGCAAAATTGTCAAGATCATGGACTTGGCGCTCAAGACCGGCGCGCCCGTCATTGGCTTGAACGATTCCGGCGGTGCGCGCATCCAGGAAGGCGTGCGTTCGCTCGCCGGCTACGCGGATATTTTTCTGCGCAACACGCTCTCGAGCGGCGTCATCCCGCAGATTTCCGCGATCATGGGCCCCTGTGCAGGCGGCGCCGTTTATTCTCCTGCGCTCACCGATTTCGTCTTTATGGTGGACAAAACCAGCTACATGTTCGTTACCGGACCCGACGTCATCAAGACCGTCACGCACGAAGATGTCACGAAGGAAGCGCTAGGGGGCGCCGCCACCCACAACGCCGTGAGCGGAGTGGCGCATTTCCAATCTCACGACGACTCCGAGTGCCTGCGCAGCATTCGCGAATTGATGAGCTACCTGCCACAAAACAATCGCGACGAAGCGCCGCGCGGCGACACCGACGATTCCGCTGAGCGCCAGGACCCGGAACTCGATTCCATCGTCCCCGCCGCGTCAAATCAGCCCTACGATATCAAGGACGTCATCCGCCGCGTAGCCGATCATGGACAATTCTTCGAAGTCCATGAACATTGGGCGCGCAATATCGTGATCGGCTTCGTGCACATGGATGGCCGCAGCGTAGGGGTCGTGGCGAATCAACCCGCGCACCTAGCCGGCTGCCTGGACATCGATTCCTCCGTTAAAGGCGCCCGCTTTGTGCGCTTCTGCGACGCCTTCAACATTCCGCTTCTAACTTTCGAAGACGTTCCCGGCTTCCTGCCTGGTACCGCGCAGGAGTTCGGCGGCATCATCCGCCACGGCGCAAAACTACTCTACGCATACGCGGAAGCCACCGTGCCTAAAATCACCGTGATTACGCGTAAGGCCTACGGCGGCGCCTATTGCGTGATGGGTTCCAAGCACCTGCGTACCGACGTGAACCTGGCTTGGCCCACCGCCGAAATCGCCGTCATGGGAGCCGAAGGCGCTGTGAACATCGTCTATCGCCGCGAAATCGCATCAGCCGAAAACCCCGACGCCGTGCGGACCGCGAAGCTAGAAGAGTTCCGCGAGCGCTTCGCCAGCCCCTTCATCGCCGCTGAAAACGGTTTCATCGACGATGTCATCGAGCCGCGTCAAACTCGCCCGCGAGTGATCCGCGCCCTGCGCATGCTCGAAACCAAGGTAGATACGATGCCGCGCAAGAAGCACGGCAACATCCCGCTATGACGTGCCCGCTTCCGCCGCCAACTTTTCAAAAAACTTCTTGATCATGGTCTTGGCAGTTCCGTCGATCAGCCGCTGACCCACCGCCGCGATCGTCCCGCCCACCTGTGCATCGCCGTCGTAAGCGACTTCCGTGCCGCCCTCAACGGCGGTCAACTTCAAAAGTCCGTCGCCTTTGACGAAGCCAATCTTCCCGGTCCCTTCCACCACTAGACGAAAACTAGAAGGAGGCGTCTGCTCCGTAATCCGCACCTTCCCCTCGAAAGCCCCGGACAAACTCGCCAGCGCCATCTTCATCTTCATGCGGTATTCGTCGGGACCGATCTTCTCCAGACTCTCGCACCCCGGGATGGCCCGCGCCAACACCTGCGGATCCTGCATTACTTGGTATGCGCGCTCCTGCGGAAGCGGTAAAGTGTAGGTTCCGGAAATCTTCACCCGTTACGCCTTCAACGCCGCCGTCAGCGCACGCCCCGCATGGACCACCGCCAGATGCTTGCGATAGTCCGCCGAAGCATGCAGATCTGCATTCGCATCCGCGCCCTCAGTCACGAGAGCCGCCGCCCTGGCGATGTCCTCGGCCGTACCCGCCGATCCCTCCAGCGCCTTCTCCGCCGCCGCCGCCCGATAGCCGATGTTCGACAGGCCCGTCACCCCGATCCGCGCGAACGTGACTTTACCACCGCTGCGCCTAACCCGAGCCGCGATGCCCACGATAGCGAATCCGCTGGCCGGATGCGCCATCTTCTGATAATTCGTCACGGTCCCCGCCTCTTCCACCGGAACCACGATCTCGCGAATAATCTCGCCCGCTTCGAGAGCCGTCGTGAACGAATCGATGAAGAAATCCGCCGCGCTCACCGTGCGCTCGCCCTTCGCGCCGCGAATCACGATCTTTGCTTCGAGCGCCTGTAGAGCCGCCGGATAATCTGCCGACGGATCGGCATGCGCCACGCTTCCGCCCATGGTTCCCATGTTGCGCACCTGCACATCGCCGATGGCCGCAGCCGCCTCCGAAAGCAGTGGACACTTCGCACGCACCAGCGCCGAGCTTTCGACAGAATAATGCGTAGTGGTCGCGCCGATATGCAACGCCCCGCCCTCTTCGCGAATATAGTTCAGGTCTTTGATGCGGCCCAGGTCCACCAGTTGGTCAGGAGCGGCCAACCGCAGCTTCATCATCGGGATCAGGCTCATTCCGCCAGCCAGAACTTTCGCCCCGCCCCCGGCGAGCTTCACCGCTTCGTCAAGCGTCGTCGGCGCCGCGTATTCGAACGTTTGCGGAATCATGTTAATTCTTGCCTCCCGCCACGAGCTTCCAGATTTTCTCCGGCGTCAACGGCATATCGATATGCCGCACGCCCAGATGCGACAACGCGTCCACCACGGAATTCACCACCGCCGGTGAACAGCCGATCGTGCCCGCCTCGCCCACGCCCTTCACGCCCAGCGGATTCACCGGTGAAGGCGTAATGGTATGGTCGCTCTCGATCCACGGCATCATATGCGCGCGCGGCAGCGCGTAATCCATGAACTCGCCCGTGAGCAACTGGCCGTTATCGTCGTAGACCGCCTCTTCCCAAAGCGCCTGTCCTAGCCCCTGCGCCACCCCGCCGTGGACTTGTCCGTCAACGATCAGCGGATTCAAAATATTGCCACAGTCATCTACCGCCACATAGCGCCGGACTTTCACTTGCCCGGTGTCCGTGTCGATGTCCGTAACCACCAGGTGCGCGCCGAAACCAAAAGTGAAATTCGGCGGCTCCCAAAAATGCGTCGCAATTCAATCCGGGCTCCGTGTTCGGCGGTAGTTTCAACGCGCGATAAGAAGCCCCCGCGATTTCCGCGAGCGACTTCGATTTGCCGGTTTTGTTGCAAGTCACCTGTCCGTTCGCGAAAGACACGTCGTCAGATTCCAGCAGCATCGCGCCGAACTTCTTGATCTTCGTCCGCAACTCCTGCAGCGCGAAATACAGCGCCGTCCCGCCGATCGCCGTGCCGCGGCTACCGAAGGTGCCGATTCCATATTGCACGATCGCCGTGTCCCCGCGCAGTATCAGGATGTCGTCGATATCCACGCCCAGCTCATCCGCCGCGATCTGCGCGAAGGTGGTTTCTTCGCCCTGGCCGTGTGGCAAATGCCGGTGAGAATCGTTACTTTGCCCGACGGCTCGATCTTCACCGTCGCACTCTCCCAGCCCCCAGCCGGAGTCGCCGGCGAAGGCCCGATGCCGCAAATTTCGCCGTAAGTGCAAATGCCGATGCCCATCAGCTTGCCCTGCTTGCGTGCTTCCGTCTGCTCCGCCCGCAGCTTTTGATAATCGACAGTCGCCAGCGCCTTCTCAGCGGCGCCGCGTAATTGCCCGAGTCATACATCAGCCCCGTCGCGGTCGGGAACGGGAACTCTTCGTTGTGCACGAAGTTCTTCAAGCGAATCTCCGCCGGATCGATCTTCAGTTCGTCCGACAAAATATCCACCATGCGCTCGATTCCATGAGTCGCCTCCGGACGCCCCGCCCCGCGATAAGCATCCGTCGGAACGCAGTTGGTGAACACACCCACAATATCGGCGCGAATATTTTTGGTTCGATACAGCCCCGGCATCATCAGCACGCTCAGAGTCGGAATCGCCGGCGTCAACAACTGATGATAGGCGCCCAGGTCCTGAACCAGCTTCAGCTTGATGCCTAGAATAGTGCCGTCCTTCTTAGCCGCCAGCTCGAAATAATCCACATGTCCGCGGCCCGTGAATGGTGCACAGGAAGTTCTCGCGCCGCGACTCGATCCATTTCACCGGCTTGCCGATCTGCATCGCCATGAAACACATCAGCGCTTCTTCGGCATAAATGTTCAGCTTGCTGCCGAAGCCGCCGCCGACCTCCGGCGCGATCACACGCAAGCGGTTTTCTTCAAGGCCCAGCTTGCCGCGCCAGCAGCGTGCGCACCAAATGCGGAATCTGCGGTGGAAGTATAAAGGTTCAAGTGCGGTCCGCACCGTGCCAATCCGCCACCGCGCCGCGCGTTTCCATGGAAGTCGGCATCAAGCGCTGGCTGATGATGCGCTGCTTCACCACTACGTCGGCATCGGCGAAAGCTTTGTCGACATCGCCGCCTTTCTGGTGAAGTTGAACGCGACGTTATCGGGCCACTGCGGATGCACGGCGGCGCGCCTTCCGCAATAGCCTTCTCGGGATCGGCAACCGCCGGCAGAACGTCCCAGTCGATTTCCATCAGATCGGCAGCATCGCGCGCCAGATATAGTGATCGTTCGCGACCACAACCGCCACCGGATGGCCGACGAAATACACGCGGTCGAGTCGCAAGATATTGTGATGCGGCACGCGCAATCCCGGCAGCGACCCGCCGCACGGCACCGGACCCACTTTCTCCGTATCTTTGCCGGTATAAATCGCCGCCACGCTCGCCGTTTCCGCGGCCGCCTTAGTGTCGATCGAACGAATCCGCGCCGCCGCGTGCGGGCTGCGGACGATCGCGGCGTAGTGCATGTCCGGCATCTGAATGTCATCGACGTAAGTGGCCGTGCCCGTGATCAACCGCGGATCTTCACGCCTGCGGATGCGCTTGCCAACCAGTTTTTCGACCTGTGTGATGGTGCTCGCCATAACCGGCCCCTATTTCCCCGCCGCGGCGGCCGCAGCCCGCACCGCATTCACGATGTGCTGATAGCCGGTGCACCGGCAAAGATTGCCGTCAATGCCATGCCGGATCTCCTCGTCCGTCGGGTTCGGATTGCGCTCCAGAATCTGCTTCGACGCCATGATCATGCCCGGCGTACAGAAACCGCACTGCGCGCCGTGCTCGTTCCAAAAAGCCTCCTGCATCCCATGCAGCTTGCCGTTCTCGGCCAGGCCCTCAATGGTGGTCAGGTTCGCGCCGTCGGCCTGCACCGCGAACATGCTGCAGCTCTTCACCGCCTTGCCGTCGAACTCAATGGTGCAGGCCCCGCACAGCGAAGTTTCACACCCCACGTGGGAGCCCGTGAGACCCACCACATCCCGCAGATAGTGGATCAGCAGCAGCCTGGGTTCGACGTCGCCGGAATATTTTTTGCCGTTGATGGTGAGATTGATTTTCATGCCGGCTTTGACAATATCAAACTTGGCCCGGAAAACAAAAGGGGCGTGCCGCAACACGCCGCCCGCTTGATAGACTATAAAGGTTTATGCCCTCCGGCGAGCTACAGCTCCGCGAAGACATCGTCTCTACGGGCCGGATGATGTACGAACGCGGTTGGATCGCGGCCAATGACGGCAACCTTACGGTGCGCCTGGACAGCGAGCGCATCCTCGCCACCCCGGCCGGCGTGTGCAAAGGCCGCATGCGTCCCGAGGACCTGATTGTCTGCGACACCGCCGGCAATAAGATCGCAGGCTCGGGCGAGCGCACCACCGAAATGGCCATGCACCTGGCGATCTACGATAACCGGCCTGACATCCATTCCGTGGTCCACGCCCATCCGCCGATCTCGACCGGATTCGCGGTTGCCGGCCGCGCTCTCAACTTAGGACTGATGCCGGAGCTGATCGTCTCCATGGGATCGGTGCCGCTGGCCGAGTACGGACTCCCGGAACCCCCGCGCTGGTCGATGGCATGCTGCCCTACGTCGGGAAATTCAACGCCATCCTGCTGGCCAACCACGGAGCCGTTTGCTACGGCGAGAATGTGGCCCAAGCCTACGCCCGCATGGAGACGCTCGAACACCTGGCGCGCATTGCGCTGGTAGCCGAAATGTTGGGCGGTCCCCGCGTGCTGCCCCGCGCCGAAATCGAAAAGCTGTTCGAAGCCCGCGCCCGCTACGGCGTCACCGTTCCCAATCACTTCGAGCCCGGCAGCCCCATGGCCGCTGAAGACATGCCCGACCCCGGCGAAAAACTGGAAGTGACCCGCCAGCAGTTATTGGCGTTGATCGACGAAGCCCTGCGCGTCCGTGGCGTGGTCTAAATTGTCTACTTAAAAAGCGAGAAGGGGAACGTGTAACCGTTCCCCTTCGCCGCGTCGTTCAGGTATGACTCTGGAATCGTGACTTCTTGGTCCCCTTCTCAGCGGGGACTTTCAGCTTATCACTTTGTGCCCCATGTTGTTTTCACTTTGTGCCCAAGTTGCGCGGACCCGCCGAAGCCGCTTCCAACGCCGCACCGCTGAATGGCTGAAACACCACCCGGTTCCGGCCTTGGCGCTTGGCCGCATAGAGCGCATCGTCCGCCACCCGGATCAACGCTTCCTCAGTGGCAGTAATGCCTGGCACCCACGCCGTAGCTCCGAAACTGCACGTAACCAACTGGGACTCTTCGTTGAACCACATGGGATCGTTGGCCAGCGCCTCGCGCATCCGCTCCGCCTGCTTTTCGGTGACGTTCACATCGCAGCCTGGCAGCACGATCAGGAATTCCTCGCCGCCGTAGCGCCCGATCGCATCATACGGCCGGATCGACCCCGACATGCGCCGCACAAATTCCCGCAGCACTGCATCGCCCGCGAAATGCCCGTAAGTGTCATTGACCGATTTAAACTTATCCAGATCCGCCAGCACTAGACCCACCGGCCGGTTCTCGCGAATCCCGCGCTGCAGCTCACGGCTCAAAATATCCAAGATAGAGGACCGGTTCCAAATCCGCGTCAGGAAGTCCTTGGTCGCCTGATCGCGCAGCTCCTCGCGCGCCGAGATCAGCTCGTGCTGCAGCTCCAGAATGCGCACGCCCGGCCGCAGCCGCACCTGCAATTCGTGCTGGTCGAACGGCTTCGTCAGGTAATCGTCGGCCCCGGATTCCATGCCTTCAATCAGATCCTCGCGCTGGCTTTTGGAGCTCAACAGCAGGATATAGGTGTAAATGTCCTTGTCCTTGGCCGTCGCGCGCACTCTGCGGCAGACCTCCGGCCCGGTCAGCCCCGGCATCATCCAATCCAGAATCGCAATCTTGGGCGCGTTTTCAGACTGCAGAATCTGCCACGCTTCGTTGCCGTCGCAAGCCACCACTACTTCGTAGCCCCACCGTCGCAAAGTTGCGTCCAGCAGGTGCCGCGAAACGATGCTGTCGTCTGCGATCAGAATTTTCATGCGTGCACTCTAATTATACCGGCGAATCCTCCGCCCCCTCAGCCCTTTATATCGGCCGGATTCAGACAAATACTCAGGTTCCTGCTAGTCTTAAAAACATGCCGGAGCCCACTCCCGCAGCCCCACGTTCCTTGCTGGTCCTCCGTCACGAGCGTTTCGAACACTTGGGCTATTTTGCGGAGATCCTCAACGACCTCCACATCCCTTTTGTTTATAGCGATTTGAACGACAAACTCGACCTGGGACCCCACGCCGGCCTGATCGTCATGGGCGGACCTCAATCAGCAAACGACCCCGGCATGTCAGCCGAAATGCATTTCATCCAACAAGTGATCGACGAAAAATATCCCGTACTCGGCATCTGCCTGGGAGCGCAGTTGATCGCCAAGGCGCTAGGCGCACACGTCTATCGCAATCGCGAAAAGGAGATCGGCTGGGCGCCGGTCCACTTCACCGATAGCGCGCACAGTGATCCCGTACTCGGCGGCCTCGAAACCCCTGCCACGTTTTTTCACTGGCACAGCGAAACCTTCACGCAGCCTCCTGGGACCGAGCTGCTGGCTTACTCCGACAAATGCCGCCAGCAGGCCTTTCGCTATCGTGACAGCGTATACGCCATCCAGTTCCATCCCGAAATCACGCCCGCTATGATCGTCGATTGGTCCGCGCAGCCCGTCAACTGCGGCGACGTCGACACCCTCGAAGCGCCCATCGATCCCCATGCCTTCGCCACCGAACCTTTGGCGCGCCACATTCTCGAAGGCTGGCTCGGGTTATTTTAGAGAGAGTGCCCGACTTTACTCTGCCCGCCGACTTCGCAACCGTGATCGACGCAGCGTGGCAACGCGCCCACGCCGTTCCCGGCTATATCGGTGAACTCGAATTCCGCGCCCTAGGCTTGCTCGCCGCCGGCGCACCCGGCCCCGGCGTGGTGGTCGAGATCGGCAGCTTCAAAGGCAAGTCCATGGTGGGTTTGGCCTCGCTCGCCGCGCATTACGGATTCGGCCCGGTGGTCAGCATCGATCCGCACACCGCGCCCTCCGTCACGGACCCCATGCTGGGAGAAAAAGCCTCGTCCTTCGATGAGTTCATGGCCAACCTCCGCGGCGCCGGAATCGACCAGCATGTCGAAGTGCATCGCGCGCCCTCGCGAGACGTCGCCAAGGGTTGGAACCGCAAAATCCGCCTGCTGTGGATCGACGGCGACCACACCTACGCCGGCGCCAAAGAGGACTTCGACTTGTTCTCGCCCTATCTAGCCGACGGCGCGATCGTGGCCTTCCACGACACTCTTCACGAATTTGAAGGCCCCATCCGTGTTTACGTCGAAGATATCCTGCGCTCCAACCGCTTCGGCCCGGCCGCGTTTTTTCATACGATCGCTTGGGCGCAATATCGTCCCCAGGACGGCGCCCGCTTCCGCGCCACGCGCGAACGACTGGCCCGCAGCGCCGCCAAGTTGATCCCGTTTGTAACGGAGGGTCGTCAAGTGAAGGGTCTCCGCAAGTTGCGTTTCAAACTGCGCCGCGCACTGGTGCCGCACACGGTCTTATCGCCCGCCGAATGGAACGCTAAAATCGTTCCGCAACTGCGCTAGTCAGGCCGCAACCGGCAGTTCTTCCGGGGTCTTCGGCGCTTCGCGCGCCACGTCTTTTTCGAGCGCCAGATAGCCGCAAGCCACCACCACCAGGAACATCGTCAAGACTTCGCTATCGCCCAGGTTCATGTTCGCGACACCGTCCACTAGCGTCGCGATCACCACCGCAATCCCACCGTGCAGTAGAAACCGGCGATCGTCGCGCCCCGGCGGCAACGTCCGCAGCCCGTTCCAGAAATCCCACAAGATGCGCCCCATCAGCCACAGAAATACCAGCAGTACGGGAATGCCGCGTTCGGCCGCGTAGTGCAGGTAGATATTATGCAGATGCATGTAGGACCCCACCGGCAGCGGCCGCGGAATATCGGCCGGAACGTATTCTTGGAAGTGAATGCGCGGCATCTCCGGCCCTAATCCCAGCAGCGGATGCCGTTCGATCATCTGCAATCCCGTGCGCCAGACCACCTTGCGGAAATCATTCGAATCCAGACTCTTGGGTTGAAGGATGGACGTAAAGCGCTCGCGAATGACATTGGGGGAAAGCAGCAATCCCGCCACCAGCACCACGGGCATCAGCATCACCAGCCACCGCCGCCAGAACCACAACAAGTAAAGCCCCGCCACAGCAGTTGCGATCCACACCCCGCGCGTTTCCGCCAGCAGTAGCCCCAGAGAACTCACCGCCGCCACCACAATCCACAGCCACATCCGCTTCCGCGCCTCCGGAGCAAAAAACAAAAATGACGCCAGCATGATCAGCACGAACATTTCCTCGGCCGAAAACGTATACCAGTGGCTCATGAATCCGGTGATGCGCTCGCCCACGTAGTAGGTGTAAACGTCGCTGCCCGCCGCGTGCGCCCCCTGCACTTTGCGAGCAAACTGCACGAAGCTGAGCCCCGCGCTGACGCTGCCAAACGCCGCCCAGCTCAGAAACAGCCAACGAATCATCGCCATATTCCGCAGCAGCGAAAACACAATCAGCAGTTGCGTGAACACGTAGATTTTCTTGATCTGCGGCCACCCCGCCGCCGGATTCCCGGAGAACGCAATCGCGATCAGTGTCCCCAACAGGAACAACCCCAGCGGCAATTTGATCGGAGGCAGCCGCACCTTCTCCCGCGAGAGCAGCAGCGCCGCCAGCGCCATTCCCAACAGAATTTGCGAAGGCGCGATCCCCACCACAATCGCCGCGGACGAAGCAAACGCCAACCAGCGCGCAGTCCTGAGCGTCGATGATTCTGCCGTATCCATGCAGGTTTTATTATCCCAAAGCCCGCCGGCGACGACTGCGTCAGGTTGGCGCGATTAGGTTAAAAGTGAAACCGGTATCTGATTTCGCCGTAAATCTGGCGAGGGTTGATGTAGTGTGTCCCGCCGAACGTATTGCTGGTGTCCAGCAGGTAGCGCGTATTCGCAATATTCACTGCGTTAATTGAAACCGTCAGCTTTCCCCGAAAGGTTTTGCCGATCGACAGATCGAACGTCGAGTGCGGCGGCAGGTGCGCCGGGCCGTTCGCGTTTAGGAACCCCGAGCCGAACTGATAGGACGGCGTTGCCCACATGTGACCTGGTAGGGTCAGCGAGAGAGCCGACGTCAGAGTGTTCCGCTGATCGTGATCCAGCAGGAAATTGCCGGTAGGAGCGTCTTCCAGCAATCCTCCGGTAATCGGCCCGATACCTTGCGCAATCTGATTCGAGTATGCCACTCGCCACTGGGCCATATGGAACAGCCGCGGCGAGCGCAGCGTAACCTCGGTACCGCTGATGATAGCGCCCAAATCGGTCAACGGAATGAAAATACCGGAGTCGCCGATGACATCGTGATCCAGGAAGTTGCGCGCGCTGGTGTGGAAGTAATCCACGTCGAGCGACCAGCCGCGCACCGGGATGTTCAATCCGATATCGTGCTGAATATCGCGCTCGCCCTGCAGGGGAATGAAGCCGAAACCTTGCGATACCGCAAAATTAAGTGCGGGACCGGCCAGGCTGTCGAGTGGCGGAGGCTGATAGTAATACGCGTAATACCCGTGCAGCGTCCAGTTGAGACGCGGAATGAGGATGGCCGCGCCCAGTCGCGGGTCGGCCGCGTTCTCGTTGACCAACCCGCCGTAATGCGTAAACCGAATGCCGAGGTCGAGCGTGAGCCACGAGGTGACCTTGTATTGATCTTCCAGAAAAAGTGCATTTGAGTTGGCCCATTGCGTTTCCGTTTGACTCAATACGCCTCCTCCGGGATTGGCCGTGAGTCCAAAAAAGGTGTTGTCGTGCTGGCCCCAAACTTCAACGCCGGCTCGCGCGCTGTGCCTCTTCTTCTGGACCTGCAGAACCGCGCGGCCGCCAAAGTAGTTGGCGCGGGCATTGTCATCCAGGATGAACGGATTGTCCTGCGGTCCGCCGATGTAATGCGCGCTGTTGTAATGGAAATAGGGAGAAAGTGTAAACGTGATTCCGTCGGAGAAGCTATGCAACCAGTGAAAGCCGGCTAAATAGTCCCGCTCCAGATCGAGATCCCGAATTCCGGCCGCTTGATCGTCCGGCGGATTCGGAATCTGATAATGGTCTTCGCGCACAGAGGCGATCCAACGGAGTTGATCTTTGGCGTTAGGATTGAAAAGCAGAGAAAGAAATCCGCCCACCCCGCTCGTTTGATCGTGGATGATTTGCGATACCGGCGGCGCCAGTCCTAACTCCGAGCGGCTGCCGTCAACGCTTGCGTAGTAGGCAAAACGCTGGGTGTGGCTGCCGATATTGATCTGATTGTCGGTGGAATAGAAGTTCCCCGCGGACGCAATCATTTCCATCTCATTGTTGCGCTCGAACCCGGAAGGCGTCACCACATTGAAGAATCCGTAGGTGCGGTCGCCGTACTGGCTGGAAAACCCTCCGCGCTCAATCTCCAGCTCTTCCACGTTCTTGGGATTAATGAGAGGCGCCACGTTGGCCGCGATGTTGGTATTGATCACCGGAATGCCGTCGAAAAACCAATTCACCTGATGGCCGCCGCGCATGTGGAGCATGTCGTGAACCATATAGGCGCCGGGCGTGAAATCGGTGATCATGGCCAGGCTGTTGGTTTGATCCGCACCCGCTGTCTGTATGATTTCCTGCGGTGAAACCATGGTCTGCACTGTCGACGCCATCGTGTTCAATCTGCTGGTGGCCCCGGACACTTCGACGCTTGAGCTCAGCGGCGCCAGTTCCAGTTGGAAGTGCAGCACGGGCGCTTTGTCCGCCGTCACCGCTAGTGGCTGCTGCAACGGCCGGAACCCCGCGGCGGAGACATCGACGGTGTAGGCTCCCTCCGGGACGTCGTTGATTCGGAACTCACCGTTAGCGTCGGACTGCGCGGTTTTTGCGCCGTTGTCATTCGGGCCGTGAAGAATGATTTGCGCGCCGGGAACCGGCCGGTGCTGCGGATCGTGCACGATTCCGCGGACGCTGCCCGTGGCGGCCAATAGAAATGAAGAGAAAGATACGGATATGAAGAAGAGAAACAGTTTCATTGTAGACACCCTTCCAAACTTAAGCGTTACGCCAATCGCGTGCGCCAACGCGCACACCCGCGAAGCATCAAAATTTAACTGCCAATTTTTTTAGGCGAAAAGGCCCGGAGGAGGCCGCTGATAGAGGAAAGGATCGAGAACCAAGCCGGCGCCGGATACGCGTCCCGGAAGGATGGCCTTCTCAATGCGAGGAAGGAAAGACCAGGCACCTGATTGCCGAAATCCAGCCGCAAACGCGGAGGGCGCTCCGGAAACTTGCGAACATCCCGCGAGACAGTCGTTCGCGGCGTGGAATCCCTGCGCCGAATCAGTAGCGGCCGCGTGATGAAGAGGGCAGGATTGCCCGGCGCGTGCTCGTTTGCAGCACGCCATCTGGCACTGCGGCTCCTCGGACTGCGCCAGCAGCGACATCACCGGCGCCGGACCAAACAGGAGGATCAGCGCCAGCCCAATTACCTGGCGCATCCAACCCGCGTATTTACCGGCTCCGTTCATCCTGTTGCAGTATACAACTCTGAGTTCCGTCTGATCCAGTCGAGTGAGTCCGCCTGCGCTTCAAAAGGAGCAGAACGCCAGAGGCGCCGGCGAGAACCGCCGGCCATGGCGCCAGGAACAACCACACTCCTTGCGAACCATCCGCGACGGCGAGGATTTGTCTTGTGTATTCCTTAACCAGAACTGCTTTGATCTCATGGTCGCTCCGCCCATCGCGAACCATCGTCTGAATTGGCTGCGTAGCTCATGCGCGCGATCTCTGTATTATGCAGCGGCAGGTTCTCCCGCCAGCAGCAAAGCGAAATGAATGTGCTGAAGAGCCGTTCTAGTCTCGGCTCCCCGGCGCCATAACGGCCCTGCGCAACTGGCGCAAGAGCAAGGAGAACCAAAGGGAACAGAGCTGGGATGCGTTTCATGCGTCGAACTTATCGAAGCTTAGACGCTGAACTCCTTAGGTTTCTTCACGCAGTTTTTACAACAACCGGAATAAGCGGAACACACTGGGGCTCGCAATCCCCGCCAGCGCCGGCAGGAATCCAGGAGCCACGCCCTGCCGCCGAAACTCGCCGTGAATCGCGTGCCCGCCCAAATACAAGAAGGTGCCCCCCGCGATCGCCAGGAAGGCATGCAAAACCTGCGGCCCCAAGTACGGCGCTAGCACAAGTTCGAACCCGGCCCCCGCCAGCGTCGCCGATTCCGCCAGCAAGCACCATCCCAGCGCCGCCCGCCGCGAAGCCATCGCCGCCCGCACGATCACGCCCAACGCCAATCCCTCAGGAATCTTGTGGACCGCAATGGCCAGAACAAACGGCATCCCCAGATGTGCCGACCCATCGGCCGCCGAAACGCTCCAGCCGTCGAGCGCGCTATGTACCGCCGCCGCAATCAGCAGCGGCGGCGCAAACCCGTGCAACTCCGCCGAACAATGATCGTGATCGTGCGGATGCGAACACGCCGGGCATACCGGATGCACAAAGCGATCCACCACCCACAACGCGCCGAAGCCCGCCGCGATCCACGCTAACGCATTGAACCAGTTTAGGTAATCCGCCATCTCCGGCAACACCCAGAACAGCGCCACGCCCATCAGCACGCCTCCGCTGAAAGGCACCAGCCGCCGCGTCCATGCATGCACCGACGTCAGCCATACTCCCGCCGTGGCGCTCAAAAAAGCGACCCCAGTTATGACAAATGGCACAGTGAAAATCAGCGAGGGCTCCTGTACACTCAAAGGAAGAAGAAACATCCCGGCTGCAATGTGCCACGCCTGGATGCCTCCATTGTAGCTTGGGCGCCTCGACCTGCAGTCCGGCTAGTGGGAGAAATACAAATTCGCCACTGGCGAGAGGAACGAATCGCAACTAGGCTCGTCAACACTATAGGAATGCAGACTCGCAGGTCTTTTCATACAGCAATCATCTCCGGACTCGGCGCTGTGATGGGTGTCGCCTTAGGCGTTCCCACGGCGCTTTATCTTTTAGTCACGCGCAGTTCGAAATCCAAAGGCAATTTCGTCGAAGCCGCCAACCTGACGCAGCTCCAGGTCGGCAAGCCGCTCGAAGTCACCTTCGAGAGAACTCGCGTCGACGGCTGGCGCACGTTTCAAGAAAAGGTGATCGCCTGGGTGGTCCGCACCGACGATCAGAACGTCGTGGCCTACGCCCCGCAGTGCACGCACCTCGGCTGCGCCTATCACTGGGAGGCCCCGCGCAACCAGTTCGTGTGCCCCTGCCATGAGTCGCGCTTTTCCATCGACGGGAAAGTGCTGGGTGGTCCTGCAGCGCGCCCGCTGGACCGCTATCCTGTACGAGTGGAGAACAGCAAGCTACTCATCGGTTCTGAGATTCGGAAGGCCTAGCCGGGCATGTTCCGTCAGTTGCTCGATTGGCTCGAAGACCGCACCGGCGTCGAGAGCGCCGTCAAACACTTCCTGTACGAAGACATCCCCGCCTCCTCCGGATGGCATCAGGTGTTTGGCAGCATCGCGCTTTTCGCATTCCTGTTACAGGTTGTCACCGGCATTCTGCTGGCGCTGAACTACGCGCCCACGCCGCCTGAAGCCTACGACAGTCTGCGCTACATCATGACGCAGGTGACCGCCGGCCGCTTCATGCGCGCCATGCACCACTGGGGCGCCAGCCTGATGATCGTCATTGTAGTGCTCCACATGATTCAAACCTTCCTCTGGGGCAGCTATAAGAAACCGCGCGAGGCGACGTGGATCGCCGGCATCGTCCTGCTGCTGCTGACTCTGGCTTTCGGCCTGAGCGGGTATTTGCTGCCCTGGGACAACCGGGCCTATTGGGGA
Organism: Bryobacterales bacterium; assembly: GCA_963710155.1. Lineage (GTDB taxonomy): Bacteria > Acidobacteriota > Terriglobia > Bryobacterales > Bryobacteraceae > Palsa-187. The sequence continues at coordinate 182,768 of CAVPZQ010000018.1, forward strand.
ACGGTAGTCACTACCGAAATCTCGGCTCTAGCCCCCGGCGCCGGGCCGTTGCTGGTCCGCTTGCTCGGCAGTAACGGCACTGCCATCGGCGCCATCACCTTCACGCGCTTCTACGTGGCCCATGTGCAGCTCCTGCCGCCGCTGACCGTGCTGCTGATCGCTATTCACGTGTACTTGGTCCGGCGCTACGGCGTGGCTCCTGTTCCCGGCGACGAGCTTCAGCCCAAGAAAAAGTTCTATCCCCAGCAGGTGGCCAAAGACACCATCGCCATCTTCGGATGGTTTGCTGTGCTGATGGGTATGGCGCTGCTGGCACGCGTGCCCCTAGGGCATTTAGCGGACCCCACCGACTTAAGCTACATCCCCCGCCCCGAATGGTATTTTTTATTCCTCTTCCAATTCCTGAAATGGTTTGAAGGACCTCTCGAAGTAGTAGGCGCCGTGATTATTCCCACCCTCGCCATCATTGCCTTGCTGCTGGTGCCCTTCATCGACCGCGGCAAAATGAAAAGGGTGCGGCAACGCACGGGCGCCATCGGACTGGTGGTCCTGGCGGCAATCTTCTGGGGCGGACTCACCCAGCGCGCCGTAGCCACCACTCCCGAAACGCGCGAGATGGATATGTCGCTAGTCCAACCCTGGCAGGAGATTTCAGCCGGCAACATGGCCTCGATCGGCCTCTTCCGCAAAGCGCAATGCGCGAGTTGCCACACTCTCGGGCAATCGGGAGCCGCGCCCGACCTGACCATCGCCCCCTCCTCGCGCCCCATGGATTGGCTCGAAGAACACATCAAATCCAACCCCAAAGCCCCCGGTGTCTTGACCGACGCGCAAGTGCAAATGCTGGTCACCTTCGTCACCAAACGCAGCGATAAAGCCGTCGATGCCTGGCAGAACGCTCCCCAGTCAGCCGTCGACGGCGCCTTGATTTATCAGGCCAACGACTGCGCCAGTTGCCACAAGATCAACGGGGTCGGCGACGAACTCGGTCCGCCCCTAAACGGCGTCGGCGAACGCCGCGAACGCTCCTGGATCGAAAACCACTTCGCTGACCCGCCCAAGTATTCGCCCGACTCCATCATGCCGGCCTTCCACTTCAAGCCTGACGAACTGAAGCTGATCACCGATTACATCAGCGCAATTCCAAAATAATCGCGCCATTGACGCCGTAAATTCGCACCCATATACTGAACGACGTGCGAAAACTCCTGGTGTTCACGCTAGCCGCAACGGCCGTGGCGCAAGCGCCCATTCAAGTCACCACGCGCCTGGTGCAAGTGGCCGTGGTAGTTCGCGACAAACACGGCGCCGTCGCCGATTTATCCAAAAACGATTTTGAAATTCTGGATAAAGGCAAGTCGCGCCAGATTGCTACCTTCAGCGTGGCTCGCGCCAGTGACCGCATCACCCGCGCGTCGCTTCCTCCCCATACGTTCTCAAACCGCCTTGACCGCCAGAGCGAGTCCCCGGTCACGGCCACCGTCCTCTTGTTCGACAGCCTCAACACCAAATTTAAAGATCAGGCGGATGCACGCCGCCAGGTTCTCACGTTTCTGAAGGCGCTCGATCCCGAAAGCCCGATTGCGATCTATGCGCTCGGCAACAATCTACGCATCGTCCACGATTTCACGCAGGATCAAGCCAGCTTGACGCGCGCGCTCGAACGCTACCGTAACTCGACCTCCACCGCATTGGCCAATTCGCAGGGCGATCCCGAGGCGGCCAGTGCGGTGAATCTCACCGCTCCCGGACCCGCCACCCTGCCCACCCCGGACACCGCGGATTTGGTGTCGCAAATTCTGGAGCCGTTGCAGGAATATTCCATCGACCGCCAGGTTGCCATCACGCTCTCCGCCATGGACGCCATTGCCAGCCGTATGGCCGGCGTTCCTGGGCGTAAAAATCTGATCTGGATTTCGGGCGCCTTCCCGCTCAGCATAGGATTCGATCGCGGCGGCCTGTCCGGCGCCGGGCAGCGACTGGGTACTTATTCCGGCCCTATGAAGGACGCGGCGATAGCGATCGACCAAGCCAATGTTTCCATATACCCGGTCGACGCCCGCGGCCTGCTGGCCTCGAACCCCCTCAGAACCGAAATGCCTAAGTTACGCAACCAGACCGGATTGGGCCAGGCAACCAACATGCCCACTCCCGAATACATGGCTGGGAATCAAGAAATTGAAACCATGCAACTCCTGGCCGATTGGACCGGAGGCAAAGCTTTCTATAACAGTAACGACATTCGCGGCGCCGTCAAACAAGCGACCGAGGACGCCGAGGTCACCTACACCCTGGGTTTCTATGCGGAGGAGAAAGATCTCGACGGCGGCTACCACGAACTAAAAGTGAAGGTCGCGCGCAAGGGCACCGACACGCGTTACCGCAAGGGCTACTTCGCCACGCCGCTCACTACCGTCGATTCTCCGCCCGCGAGCCAAATTCTCAAGAACGCATTATTCAGCCCCGCCGACGCCACGGCTTTGGGCCTAACCGCCTCACTCACCCCCGACCCCGCGCACGCCGGAAGCTTTATCCTCGCGCTCGGCATGGACATGCAGAACCTCAGCCTGGCCGCCAAGAATAGCCGTTGGGCCGACATGTTGAATTTCGTAATCGCCCAACAGGCCTCGACCGGCGTAGTGCTCGATGCTATCCAGAACTCCATCAAGATCGACGTAACCGACGAAAACCGCGACAAACTCCTCAAGGAAGGAATCACGCTGAAGGTAGCCATCGCCCCGGCGCCAGGCCTGAGCCAGATCCGCGTCGCCGTGATGGATCAAGCCACCGGCAACCTCGGCTCCCTGCGCATCGTGCCTCCAGTAAAGCCCTAGCCAGTGTGCCATAATCTTACTGGAGTCTTACCATGGAGAACACCCGCCTCTCGACGAAAGGCCAGATCATCCTCCCCAAGAACATCCGCACCTCACGAGCTTGGGCGCCCGGTACCGAGTTCACCGTCGAAGAAACCGGCGATGGAGTTCTACTGCGTCCCACCGGCCGCTTCCCGGAAACCAGTCTCGATCAGGTAGCTGGCTGCTTGCGGCCCCGGCGCAAATCGAAGACCGTAGCGCAAATGCATGCGGCCATTCGGCGCGAGGTGACGCGGCGTCATGACCGCGGTCGATACTAACGTAATCGTCCGCCTTCTAACCGGGGACGACCCTAAACAAGCCGCTGCTGCGAAATCTCTTTTTCGACAACAGCCGGTCTGGATCGCGAAAACCGTGTTGCTCGAAACCGCCTGGGTACTGCGCAGCCTGTACGGTTACGAAGAGAGCGCGATCCGCGAGGCTTTCATTAAATTGCTCGGCCTCAAAAACGTGCACGTCGAAGACGAGCCTTCGATCGCCGCGGCCCTCGCCCTGATGGGCCAAGGACTTGACCTTGCCGATGCGTTGCACCTGAGCAGCAGGCCGCCCGGTGCCGCGTTCGTTTCGTTTGATCGATCCTTCGTCCGCCGCGCGAAACGCGCGAGCATCGCCGGCGTCTCTGTGCCCTAACGTCTCGCCACGCGCCCCGTCGCGATCTGATACGCCCAATCGCTGCGCCCCCGTTCCGTCGCCGCCCGCGCAGCCTCTCGCGTGTCGTAAGGAACTTTGCGAAACGTCGCATCCCAGCCCGCTGCCGTCTTTTCCAAAATCGCGTAGGAAGCATCCGGCGAATAGTTCTCCATCACGTGCCGCACCGGCGCGTCGTCACTATAAGCCGCCAGTCCCACACTCCCCGGATTCACAATCATCTGCCCATTCGCCAGCCGCACCAAGCGCGGAATATGCGTATGCCCGCAAACAATCACCGCTTGCTCAGCCCCGCCCAGCAACTTGACGATTTCCGCGTCGTCGCGCACCAGCGGGTGCCCGCTCGACACGTCCTCCAGCAAATAACACGTATCGTCCGCAGGCGAGCCATGACAGAGCAGCACCTCATCTTCGAAAATCGCCGTCGCCGGAAGACCGCGCAGCCAGTCCATCGCCTCCGTGCCCGCATCGCGAATCATCCACTCATCCAACTCCCGATCCTGATTGCCGCCAATCGTGAGTTCGACGCCCGCGTCTCTTAACAGTTCGTAAGTCGCCCGCGGCCTCAACGCGCCATGCAGGATATCGCCCAGATTCCACACCGCATCGCACCTATGCTTGCGAGCATCCGCCAGCACCGCCTCCAGCGCCCAAACATTGGCGTGAATGTCCGCCAGCACCGCAATCCGCATATCTCAATTTAAACGCACATTCCCTATTTCAGATAAACTCATATTTTTATATGATCTATTCCCGCTCCGCCGAATATGCCCTCCGCGCGTTAGTGCACATAGCCACCCTCCCGCCCGGCGAATTCACCATGGCCAAGAACATTGCCGCCGACGCCAACATCCCCGCGCCCTTCCTGGCCAAGATTCTGCAGGATCTCACCCGCGACGGTTTCCTCAAATCCAACAAAGGCCCCGGCGGCGGATTCCGCCTCGCCCTGCCCGCCGAAGACCTTTCCATGCTGCGCATTGTCGAAGCCGTCGACGGCCCCGGCCGCTTCGACCGCTGCATCGGAGGCGCCCCCGAATGCAACGACCGCGCCGCCTGCGGCATGCACGACTCGTGGAAAGCTCTGCGGTCGCGTATCATAGAGTACTTGGGGGGTACATCCGTCGCCGATCTGGCGAAGGCCCTCGGGGAGAAGCGTAAGTTGCTCGCCCGTCCCCGCCGCAAGTGAAGGAGAGTTTAGTTTATGCAGAATTCCGTCCTGGTCCCGATGGTGGTCGAACAGACCTCACGCGGCGAACGCGCCTTTGACATTTACTCGCGCCTGCTTAAGGAGAACATCATCTTCCTGGGCACGCCCATCGACGACAACGTCGCGAACCTGGTGATCGCGCAGATGTTATTCCTGGCCGCCGAGGATCCCGAAAAGGACATCTCGCTCTACATTAATTCGCCCGGCGGTTCCATTACCGCGGGCCTGGCCATCTTGGATACGATGCGCCTCGTAGAGCCCAACATCGTGACCTATTGCGTAGGCCAAGCCGCCTCCATGGCCGCCGTGCTTCTCGCGTGCGGCACCAAAGGCAAACGCTACAGCCTGCCGCACTCCCGCATCCTGATTCACCAGCCGTCCATGAGCGGCCTCGCCGGTCAAGCCACCGACATCGACATCTACGCCCGCGAAATCCTGCGCATGCGCGAAACTTTGAACCAGATCCTCGCGGACGCCACCAGCCAGCCCGTAGAGCGCATCGCCCGCGACGTAGACCGCGACTATATCCTGGAGCCCGACCAAGCCATGCAATACGGCCTGATCGATCACATCATCTCCAGCCGCGCCCTCCAGCCCGTAGCGAAGTAACGTAGGGCGGACCTCTGGTCCGCGGACGACCTCCGTTCGTCCCGTCTTTTCCAAACTGCGCCAAGCGCAGCAGCGCCCGTACTGCGCCCATCCGTTCGCTTGATATAATCGGTACCCGTAATGACTCCCGAATTCATCGCGCAAAATCGCCGCAAGTTTTTGAAGTTCCTAGCCGCCAGCCCGTTAGCCACGCTCCCCGCCTTCGCCTGGCAAAATCAGTTGGCCCCCTTCGAAATGAAAGACGCCAAGGACGCCATCAGCGTCAACGATTTCGAGGACATGGCACGCCGCCTGCTGCCCCCCGCGCATTGGGGCTACATGGCCTCCGGCGTCGATGACGACCGCACCTATCGCGCCAACATCGACGGCTACAAAAAAATCGAGTTGCGCGCGCGCCGCCTGATCGACGTCAGCAAGCCCGATCTCAAAGTCGACCTCTTCGGCAAGACCTACGACACCCCCATCTTCATCTGCCCCACTGGCGGCCACAAAATGTTCCACCCCGAAGGCGAAGTCGCCACCGGTCGCGCCGCCAAATCCAAAAACGCCCTGCAAATTCTTTCCACCGTCAGCAGCACCTCCATCGAAGACGTAACTCAAGCCCGCGGCGAGCCCGTCTGGTACCAACTCTACGTCCCCTCGAAATGGGAAAATGTCGAGACGCTAGTGCGCCGCGTCGAAGGCACCGGCTGCCCCGTCATGGCCGTCACCGTCGACCTGTTGGCCGGACGCAACACCGAAACCTACCGCCGCTTCCGCCGCCAGGACACCCGCGACTGCACCGTCTGCCACGGCCCCGGCGAGCCCGGCGGCAATCTGGCGGAGCGCCCCATGTTCAAAGGTCTGGACATGAAAGGCTTCGGCATGAACCCAGCGTCGCTCGACTGGGCCTTCGTCGACAAGCTGCGCAAGTTCACCAAAATGAAGATCGTGCTCAAAGGCATCGAAGCCCCCGAAGACGCGAAACTCGCCGTCGAGCACGGCGTCGACGGCGTCCTGGTTTCAAACCACGGCGGCCGCGCCATGGAAACCGGCCGCGCCACCATCGAAGATCTGCCCGAAGTTATCGACGCCGTCAACGGCCGCATTCCCGTATTCGTCGACGGCGGTATCCGCCGCGGCTCCGACGCGCTCAAAGCCCTGGCCCTAGGCGCGAAAGCCGTCGGCATCGGACGCCCCTATCTGTGGGCCCTGACATCCTTCGGACAAGCCGGCGTCGAGCGCGCCCTCGACATCCTGAACGCCGAACTGCGCCTGGCCATGCGCCAATGTGGCATGCCCACTCTAGCCCGCATCAATAAATCCGCGGTCATCACGCATGACTCTCGGTCATAAGTGGCTCCTGCTCGCCGTAGCTTCAGCCGCCCTGGCGCAAGCCCAAAACGCCGATAACGGCAAGAAAGTTTTCGAGCGCCTCATGTGCTCCGCCTGCCACGGCCATGAAGGTCAAGGCGGCGGCGCCGGCCCGCGCATCGGAGTGAAACCTCCTCCGCTGCCCGTGTTTCTAGCCTACGTCCGCCACCCCGCCGCCAACATGCCGCCCTTCACTGCGAAAGTGGTTTCCGACGCCGAGCTGACCGACATCCATGCCTATCTATCAAGCCGCCCCGCGCCTCCCAAAGACATTCCGCTACTGAATCAATAAGTCATCGTAGGATTGGGGAGAGGTGACCGATGGCGTGCGACCCCAATTCCCTGCGAAACGTTCCCCTGTTCGCTTTACTCGACGATGATGAGCTGGCGGTGCTCGCCGCGCAGGTCGATCTCAAAAACTTCACCCCCCGCCAGCGCATCTACAAAATGGGCGAACCCGGCGGGCGCGCCTACGTCCTGATGTCGGGCCGCGTCAGCGTCACAACCGTCGATGAAGATCAGCAGGAAGTGGTGGTCAGTGAGCCCGCCCCCGGCGAGCTCTTCGGCTCTGCCTCCATGTTCGAGTCGACCCCGCACCAGACCACCGCGATCGCCTTAGACGAAACCGTCTGCATCGAAGTCGACCGCGACGACATCACCGTCCTGCTCCAGCGCAAACCCCACGCCGGCTTGGATATCCTGACCGCCTTCGCCCGCGAACTGCACTCCGCGCATCAACTGGTTCGCGCCCGCTCCCTGCGCAATCCCAACGAAGTGATCGAAGAAGAATCCACCTTCGGCGAACGCCTGGCCGACACTGTAGCGCGCTTCGGAGGATCGTGGGCTTTCATCATCGCGTTCGGGCTCGCCATCATTACGTATTCCGCCATCAACGTCGCTCTGGGGAAAACCGCCTGGGACCCCTACCCCTTCATCCTTCTCAATTTGTTTCTATCGATGCTGGCGTCCATCCAGGCGCCCGTGATTATGATGAGCCAGAATCGCCAGGACACCAAAGATCGCCTGCGCGGCGAACTGGATTACGATGTCAACCGCCGCGCGGAGTCCGAAATTCAGAGCCTGTCGCGCAAACTGAACTTACTGGGAGACAAGATGAACGACATCGAGGATTTGCTGCGCCAGCCGCGCTAGAATCCGGGTATGAAGAACGATAAAGCTCTGCGCCAGCACCTGCTCAAATTGCTCGAAGGCAAAGGAGCCCACGTAGATTTCGAGACCGCCATCAAGAAAGCGTCCGTAGCGGTCCGCGGCAAACGCCCCAAAGGCGCCGCGCATTCCCCTTGGGAAATCCTGGAACACATGCGCATCGCCCAGTCGGACATCCTCGAATTCAGCCGCGACGCCAAGCACGTCTCGCCCGAGTGGCCCACCGGCTACTGGCCCAAGTCCCCCGCCCCGCCCACGAAGACCGCCTGGAACCAATGCCTCCGTGCCTTCCGAGCCGATCACGCCGCCATGTGCGCCCTGGTAGCCGATGAATCCATCGACCTCTTCGCGCCGCTCCCCCACGGCGACGGCCAAACCACCTTGCGTGAAGCGTTGCTAGTAGCGGATCACAACGCATATCACCTGGGAACCCTAGTAACCACCCTGCAACTCCTAGGCGCCTGGTAGGGCGGACCTCCAGGTCCGCAGCCGACCTCCGGCCACTCTTCTTAGTGCCCCCCTCTAGCCTTAACGCCCTTCTGCGGCTTCTGCATCAAAAACGCCGCCGGAGCCATCACCAGACAAATCATCGAAAAGATAAAAATCGCATCGATGTACCCCAGCAACGCCGCCTGCCGCTGCATCGAAGCGTAGATCATCTGCTGCGCCATCGTCGTAGCCCGGCTCGCATCCGCACCCAGCGTCTGGAAAGTCTGCGCCAGCCCCGCCACACTCTGCTGAAACGTCGAATCGTACTGGCTGGTATGCGCAGCCAGCACCGTCTGATGATATTGCGCGCGCCGCGACACAATCACCGAAATCGCCGAAATCCCCAGACTCCCTCCCAGATTCCGCGCCAGATTCGTCATGCCGCTGACGTTATTATTCTTCTCCTGCGGAATGCCCACGTAGCACAGCGTCTGAATCGGCACAAATAGAAAGCCCATCCCGATCGCCTGATACACGCGGTACATCATGGCAGTCTTGAAATCGATGTCGAGCGTCCAGGTCGTCATGTAAAGCAAAGCCAGCCCTGTGCTAGCGAACCCGAACACAATCAGCCAGCGCCCGTCCATCTTGCCCAGCAGCCGCCCGATTAACGGCATGGTCGCGATAATCACCAGCCCGCCCGGAGAGAGCACCATGCCCGCCTGCTGCGCCGTATACCCCATCAACGTTTGCAGAAGCTGCGGGATTAGCACCGTGGCCCCGTAAAGCGCAGCGCCCAGCATAAACATCATCAAGCACGCCACTGAAAAATTCCGGCTCTTGAACAGCCGGATGTCGAGTATTGGATGCGGATGGTGATACTCCCAAATAATCGCCGTCACCAGCGTAATCACAGCGATGGCCATGAAGCTGACGATGAAGGCGGAAGAGAACCAATCCTCGCGCTCACCCTTATCCAGCGCCACCTGCAAGCAGCCGATTCCCGTAGCCAGCAGCCCCAGCCCGATGTAATCGACGGTGAACATTTTCTTGCGCATTTCTTCCAGAAACGGCGGATCTTCCAGCATGCGCGCGCTCAACACCAGCGACACCACCGCCACCGGAACGTTGATCAAAAATAGCCAGCGCCAACTGAAGTTATCGGTGATGTAGCCGCCCAGCGTCGGCCCGATCACGGGCGCCACCACCACCGCCATGGCGTAAACCGAAAATGCCTGCCCGCGTTTTTCCGGCGGGGAACGTATCGGCCAAAATAGCTTGTTCTGTGGGCGCGAGGCCGCCGCCCCCCAATCCTTGCAAGATCCGGAAGAACACCAGCACGGGCAAGATTCGGAGCCAGCCCGCACATCAGCGAACTAACGCCGAAGATCACCACGCACGTCATATAAAAACGTTTGCGGCCAAACTTGGTTGAGAGCCACGCGCTGATCGGCAAAATCACAGCGTTGGCCACCAGGTAAGAAGTCAGAACCCAGGCAGCCTCGTCCTGGCTGATCGAGAGATTGCCAGCGATATGCGGCAGTGCGACGTTAGCGATGCTGGTATCCAGCACCTCCATAAACGTCGCCAGCGTCACCGTCATGGCGATCGCCCACGGGTTGAAGCGTGGACGCCATTCGGCCTTCGCCGGAACAATCGGGTCTGTTGCTGTACTCATCCTGCGACGGTTATTTCACTCTCACCGACGGCACCACCGACATCCCCGGCCGCAGAATATGATCCGGGTCTTGACCAGGATCGAAAGCGATCCGCACCGGAATCCGCTGCACCACCTTCACGAAATTCCCAGTAGCATTTTCCGGCGGCAGCAAGCTGAACTTAGCGCCGCTGGCTCCCGCAATACGCTCAATGGTCCCCGTGTAATCGCGCCCGTAAGCATCGACAGTCAGCTTCACCTTCTGCCCGGGCCGCATGATCTTGAGCTGCGTCTCCTTGAAATTCGCCGTAACCCACAGATTGTCAATCGGCACGATCGCCATCATCTGTTGCCCCGCCGAGACATTCTGCCCCACATTGATGTTCTTCTTGCCGATAATCCCAGCCGCCGGCGCCACAATGGTCGTGTATTGCAGATTCTGCAACGCCTGATCCAGGTCCGCCTGCCGCTGCGCCACTTTCGCCTGCGCCACCGATACTTTGGTTTGCGTAATCGTCACCTGCTGCGGCCCCGTCATTGCGCTCTCGACGTCCGCATCGGCGTGCCCCAGCTTCGCGCGCGCTTGCGAGACCCCCACTTCCGCCGCGGAGACTGCATGCTGCGCTTCCACCACCGCAGCCTTCTGCGCGTCCACCGTAGCTTTCGCCGCCTCGGACGCCGCCACCGCCTGATCGTATTGCTGCTTCGAAATTTCGTCCTTAGCCACCAGCGCCTGATACCGCGCGACATCCTGCGCGGCCTTGGTAGCGTTGGCCTCCGCCACTTTGACGTTGGCCTGCGCCAGACTCATCCGTGCCTGCGCTACGCTCTGCTGCTGCTGAGCGTAGTTGATCGCCTCCGCTGCTTCCTGCCGTGACGATCTCGCGCCATTGAGCGTGCTGCCCGTGGTGGCAGTGGTCAACGGCACGTCGCCGCGCGACGTCTGCAGATTGGCGATCTCGTTATTCAGATCCGCCTTAGCGCGCTCCACCGCGATTTCAAAATCCCGCGGGTCGAGCTTCACCAGCACGTCGCCCTTGTTCACCATCTGGTTGTCCTCCACTGTTACCTCGATGACATGGCCCGGCACGCGCGCGCTGATGGCGATCACATCGCCGTCGATCTCCGCATCGTCCGTCGATTCGGTTTTCTGCATTTCCTGCCAGATGTAATAGCCGCCCCCGACCAGAATCACGAATACGATCAAGCCGATAATCTTCTTCATTTATTGATTCCCCATAAACTGCTTCAAATTCATTTCCGTCATGCCCACCGCGCGCGCCAGTGCCACCTTCCCCAGGTTGTGCGCGTACATGCTGGAGATCAGCGACTCCTGCGCATTGGCCACCGCGTCCTGCGCCTGCACCACTTCAATGTTGTCGGTGACGCCCGCCGCGAAGCGGTCGCGCGCCTGCGTCAACGCTTGGTTTGCGACATCCAGATTCTCCCGCGCCACCGCAACCTGGTCCGCCGCCGACTTCAAATCGAGCAGCGCCGAGCGTATATCCACCTCGATGTGTTGATCGAGCGATCCCAGCTCATCCTTGCGCTGGCGAATATTCACGTCCGCCTGCGCCACATCCGCATGAATGCGGCCGCCATCGAAAACGTTCACCTTCACCGATCCCACAAATTCGAACGTCGTGTGCAGCTGCCCCGGATTCTCGCCATTCGCTCCGTAGTTCCCTTCCAGTGCCAGCTTGGGATAACGCTCCGCCAGCGCCGCTTGGCGCGCCAGCTCGGAGGCTTGTATTTGTGCCTTCAAACTCAAATAATCGCCGCGCGATTGATGCGCCCGGTCAAGCATTTGCTCCGGCGTCAGCCCCTCCAACGGAGCGTAAGGCGCCGCGTCAGACAACTCAAAGTCCTGCGCGGGCGGCATCCCGGTGACGCGCGCCAGCGTGAGCTTGGCCTTCGCAAACTGATTCTGAGAAGCCAGCAGTTGTTGCTGCCGGGACTTCCATTCCACCTGCGACCGCAACTCGTCAATCGCCGGCGATACCCCAGCCGCATGCTGGTCGCGAGCTCGCTCATACAACGCCTGGGCCGTGTCCGCTTCCGACCGCGCCGCCTCCACCCGCGCCGCCGAAGCAATAATAGACAAGTAAGAATTGGCCACGGCCTCCACCACCAGGTCGCGAGCGTCCCGCCCCGTCAACTCGGTAGCCTTCTGCCTTTGCTCCACCGATTTCAAATCTTTGCGCGCCGATAAATCGATCAGGTTCATGGCCGCGTTAGCACGGACATCGGAGTAAGCAAACGGCCCGATGATCGACGGTACGCCCGGAAAGTGAAATCCGAAAGTCGCCAGATTCAGCTCCTCCACCGTTTCCCCCGCAGTTGCGTCCACCGTCGGAAGCAGCACCGCCAGCGATCGGATGCGATCGATCCGCGCTAAACGGTTGTTCGTGTCAGCCTGCAGAGCGCTCAGATTATTCTTCAACCCAAGCTGAATCGCCTCGTCCAGAGACAGTTTGCGGAGAGCCGGGGTCTGCCCGCAAAGGGTCCCGCCCACACACGCTAATCCCAAGTAAACAATAAAGTTGCGCATTCGATTCCTTATGAACAGGCACGTCAATCACCACCCTAAGTATCTCAAAATAAGGGTGGTGCCGAACCATTGGCTGCCGATATTTCGTCAGTTAACGAAATATCGTCTTCGAATACCCAGCCGTTCCATCCGCGATTGCAGCGTGCTGCGCTTCAATCCCAGCAGGTTGGCCGCGCCGTTGCGTCCCCCGACTACCCAATTCGATGCATTCAGGGCTTCCAGAATGTGGCGGCGTTCAGCGTCAGTCATGCGCAGAATCGTCGCAGGTTCCGTGAGCGGCTGGCTGAGAGCATCTTTCGGAATCTGCAACCGCGTGCCGGAAGTGAGAATGACGGAGCGCTCGATTACGTTACGCAGTTCGCGGACGTTGCCCGGCCAAGCGTAGTTGACCAGCGAATCCATGGCCTCGGCCGGGATCGAGTCAATGCGCTTGCGCATGCGTGTCGCGAAGTCCTGCACAAAATAACGCGTCAGCAGCGGAACGTCTTCGCGACGCTCGCGCAGCGCCGGAACCGTAATGGGGAAAATATTGAGCCGGTAATACAAGTCGGTGCGAAACTGCTGCTCGGCCGCCATCGCCCGCAGGTCGCGATTGGTCGCGGCGATCAAACGGAATTGCGAAGTCAACGTGCGCGAGTTGCCCAGCCGCTCGAACTGCCCGTCCTGCAGCACCCGCAGCAGTTTCGGCTGCAGCTCCAGCGGCAAATCCGCCACCTCATCCAGAAACAGCGTCCCTTTATGCGCCAACTCGACGCGCCCCAGACGCTGGTTGAGCGCTCCCGTGAAAGCGCCCTTCTCATGCCCGAACATTTCACTTTCGAGCAACCCGGCGGGAATCGCCGAACAGTTGAGCTTCACGAACGTCCCGTGACTGCGATGGCTGAGTTGATGCAGTGCGCGCGCCACCAGCTCTTTTCCAGTCCCGGTCTCGCCTTGAATCAAGACGGTGGAATCGGTAGGCGCCGCAGTTTGAATTTGATCCAGCACATGCCGCAACGCCAGGCTCGTGCCGATGATCTCGCCGAAGCGGTATTCGCTGCGAATTTCCTCTTCGAGATAAACTTTCTCGCCCTCCACCCGCTGGCGCAGCGCGTTGATTTCCTCGAACGCCAGAGCGTTTTCAACCGCGATGGCCACATGCCGTGCCACATGTTGCATCAACTCGCGGTCCTCAGCCGAATACGGATCGATGTCGCGCGACGCAAACACCATGCTGCCCAAGCGCTGCCGCACGGTGGTCAGCGGGAGCCACAACCCGCTGCGCAATTCATTGCGTTGCATATCCTGCACCAGGTCGGCGCGGAAGCGGTTCTCGATCGCCGTATCCGGCACATAGAGCGGTTGCTGAGTTTCCCAAACCACCTCGGAAGGACCGCCTTCGAGCGGGTAATCCTGCCCCGCGGAAGCACCCACGGGAGCCTCCCCGGCAATGGTTTCTATACGCACCCGGCGGGTGGTTTCGTCGATCAGCATCAGCACCAGGAAGTCGAAGCGGATCAATTTCCTAAGCGAATCCCACAGGCTCCGGAACAGCGCATCGCAATCGCGCGAACCTAAAAAAGCCTCCGAGATTTCGGTAAGTGCGCGGTATTTAAGCGTGCTGTCGTCGGCGGCCATGGGCGCGGGGTTCGCTCCATTTTATCGCGTGACGAAATTTACATTGGATCGTCTGAATAGCTGGATACAGGAGTGACAATCCAACCTATGAAATTTGAATCCTTTTGGAAAGAGAGCAGAATTTTCGTGTTTTGCCTGGCAGCGGCGGGAATCGGCGCCGTCATTGGTTCCGGCGGCTGGGCTGCGCACCCGGTGTCCGCTGCGGCCCCGTCCATCGTAGCGCCGGGCTCGCTGGAAACCAGTTTTGCGCCTGTCGTGGAAAAAGCGCTGCCTGCGGTGGTGAATATTGCTTCATCGAAAGCTGCCAAAGTGAGCGCTGAAGGCCCCCAGCAGATGGATCCCTTGTTTCGCCAGTTCTTCGGCGATCAATTCGGCGGCCGGGAGTTCGGTGGCCGCGAACAAGGCCGCGGTTCGGAAGCGCCTCGCAAACAGTACGAACACAGCCTGGGATCGGGCGTAGTGGTTCGCTCCGATGGCTACATCCTCACCAACAACCACGTAATCGACGGAGCCAACGAAATCACCGTCACCTTCGACAACAAACGTGAGATGAAAGCGAAGTTGGTCGGCACCGACGCCAAGACCGACATCGCCGTATTAAAGGTTGACGCCACCAATCTGCCCACCATCGCGCTGGCCGATTCTTCGCAAGCGCGCGTAGGCGATGTGGTGCTCGCGATGGGCAGCCCCTTCGGCCTGAAGCAGACCGTGACCATGGGTATCGTCAGCGCCCGCGGCCGCACCGGCTTGGGCATTGAGGATTACGAAGACTTCATTCAGACCGATGCCTCGATCAATCCCGGCAACTCCGGCGGCGCGCTGATCAACACGCGCGGCGAACTGATCGGCATCAACACCGCCATCCTCGCCAACAATGGCGGCAACCAAGGCGTGGGCTTCGCGATTCCCGCGAACCTGGCGCATAGCGTGATGACGCAGGTAATGGAACACGGCAAAGTGGTGCGCGGCTACCTGGGCTTGCTGCCGCAGGACATTACGCCCGCGATGGCGCAGGCGCTGCACTCGAAGCAAACCGAAGGCGTGCTGGTCGGCGATGTGACTGCGGGAGCTCCTGCCGCGGCCGCAGGCTTGCAACGCGGCGACGTGATTCTGGACCTTAACGGCCAGAAAGTCGACGACAGCAATCAACTACGCATGCGTGTTTCCTTGACGCCCCCGGGAACTACGGTGCAGCTGAAAGTGCTGCATGACGGCTCCGAAAAGACCGTGGCCGTGAAGCTTGCAGAAATGCCCGCGAACCTGGGCGGCTCCGCTGAAAAGGGCGAAGAAGGCAGCAACGGTGCGACCAGCGCGCTTGAAGGAGTCTCAGTAGAGGCTTCGAAAGGCCACGGCGTGACCGTGACCGATGTCGACCAAGGCAGCCCCGCGGCGACCGCCGGCTTGCGCGAAGGCGATACCATTCTCGAAGTAAACCGCGCCAGCGTCTCGAGCGTGGCCGACTTCGACAAAGCCATGCACAACGTCAGCAACGGCGCGACGTTATTGCTGGTCAAGCGCGGCGAGAACACGTTCTACATCGCCGTGCAGAAGTAACGGCTGGCTCTAAAGAGCTGGTTGATGAGAGGGGTCGGGCTTGCCCGGCCCCTTTTTCTTACGAAGGAAATCTGGATTGGGGTGCGGATCACTTCGACGATTTGGCGACTTCACGGCAAGTGCTTTTGGCTATTTACTTGAGTCTGACGCCGGGTTCGTCGGATTCATCCAGTTTTTAAATTCTTACTTATTTTCAGGCTTTCTAGCCTCCACTACGGGGTCAACCATCCTAAGGATGACCAATTCAGCAGGATATATGGAAAGGTGCCCGTATCCTCCACCAGCCATAGTTCCGTTAGGAAGCGGTCCGATATCGTAATGTGAGCGCACGTGAAGCATTCCGATCACGGTAACGAGTGCATCTGTATTTGATTTGGCGTTCTTGAACTCCGTCCTACGCTGCTTAACGATGTATTCGACAGTTCGATCAACCGAATCGGTGTCGGTTGAAAACGTTAAGGGTGATTCCCCTTCTGATCGACTGGTGGAGTATGTCAAACTGATCGCGGTAGGCCAAACATATTCGGCTGTGAGCTCTGGGATGATCCCGGGCAACCCCGGAAATGCCTGGTACCGAGTCACGAACTTGCTCTGGCAACGGCCGCCCAAGGCGAAAATTTCCCCGCCCTGGTAAAGAAGTCCTCTAACTTCAACGACTGTTCCTGCGTGAGAAACCAAGTCCTCAAACAGGTCGCAAATCGACCACAGGCGCGGCTGGGGGGGACGGGTTTGCGCTCCACATGTAGCCGCTAACGCGACTAACAGAAACGATATGTTAAGACCACGCACTTTCCATCTACTCCTACTGCGACCGAATTGCTCCATGGGTAGCGGCCGCCACAGCTAGTTGAAGCCTACAACCGGGACACGGCGAACGCAATCATTAACCAGAGCGGTACCGCCGCGCTAAAAGGCATTTGGCCGTATAACGCGCAATCCGTGCAAGTGACTCAACCCGGGGGTTACAGCCCGCCCGCGATAAACAGGAGCGAGCATCCTCCGGTGAACCGTTACAATGAGTGCGTGGAAACCCGCCGGATGTGTCCGAATTGCCGGGCCTTCATCACTACCAGTGACAAGGTCTGCCCGTATTGCGATATCAAGATCCAAGCGCCGGCCATTGCGCGCCGCGCACCCGCTGACGTGCTGGGCGGACTGATCCCGCATGCGCGCTTCACCACCATTGTGATCCTGCTGATCAACGCGGGCTTTTATCTGGCGGAGGCGCTACCGGGGCTGATTTCAGGTAACGGCGCGACCGGCCTTCCGCTGTTCCAGGCGGGTGCAAAATACGGCCCGGCGATTCACGACGGGCAATGGTGGCGCCTGCTCACGGCCGGATTCTTACATGGCGGGATCCTGCATCTGCTGATGAATTCCTGGGTTCTCTTCGACCTGGGCGCCGCGACGGAAGAGAGCTATGGCACCAGCCGCTTTCTGGTGTTCTATTTTGTATCGACGATCACGGGATTCTACGCGAGTTATCTGTGGAATCCAGGAGTACCGTCGGTAGGTTCCTCGGCGGGAATTTTCGGATTGTTGGGCGCCATGATCGCACTCGGCCTGCGCGACAAATCATCCTACGGAGCCGCCATCCGTTCGCACTATTTGCAATGGGGAATTTACGCAATCCTATTGTCGGCGTTATTCCCGGCCACCGATAATGCCGCGCATATCGGCGGCGTCACTGGCGGCTTCGCCCTTGCCTACGTAGCCGGGACGCCCCGCTTGACAGGTGCCGGAGAACAGATCTGGCGCATGGGTGGCGCGGCCGCGGTCGCGCTCACTATGCTGGCGTTCGGGCTCATGTTCCGCTGGATGATGACCGCGGGCAGTCTGTAGCTTTACTAGCGAACCACCACTTTAGCCAAGCCCGCGTTGCCCGCGACATCGTAGGCGCGGATCACGATCAGGTGCTCACCTGGCGGCAGGTTGTCGATGTGGATGCGAAACTGTTCGCGCGCCGAATCCGTGACGCCATCTACGGCTTCGACCGGCATCCAGGCGTGGGCGTCGACGGAATATTCGCAGCGGCGCAGGATGGAGCCGCGATCCTGCGCGTCGATATCGATATCCACCACCGCTCCGTTACGCCTCGGCGCACTCGCGGTAACCACCGGCGGCGTGTTATCGATCAGCACCGGCGGACCGATCAGCTCCGACTGGCGTGCTTGCTCGGCAGCGTTCGACGGACGGTCCGACGCCACCACGCGGAAGAAGTAGCGGCCGTCGGCGAGCACGTCGCCGTCGAGCAGATACGTGTTCTCGCTAATGTCGGCGCGCAGCAGCTTCCACTCGCGCTCGTCTTCCCCGCGGAAATACAGGCTGTAGGAAAGTTTGTCGCCGTCCGGATCATCCGCCTGCCAGGAGACTTGGAGTTGCTGCCCGGCCGGCCGCGAAAGCGTTTGCGCCTGCGTGCCGACGGCGCTAGTGGCGTCGCCGGTGTCCGTAACCGTGATCGAGAACGCCGATGACGTGCTCGAACTCGCGCTCTTCGCTGCGCTGGGCGAACCCGCTAGCGCAGACACCGTAATGCTGCGAATCGAGGGCGCCGTGTTCTGCGGCAAGTACGCAATGGTGACGCCGTCGAGCTCGGCCGTACCCGTGAAGTCCGCGCGCCACTGGATAAAGCGCGCGTTTGGACTCGTGATCAGAGACTTCGCAGGATCGGCGATGGGTTCGGACCAATCGCTCCAGGTCGCGTCTGGCCGCGCGGAATTCCCCGCCCGTGTTTTGAAGCTGACGCCTTTGCCGCCCACCCACGATATGCGCCCCCAGCGCGCGACAGTGCCCGAATCGTGAATCGACGATTCAAACCAGCCGGCGGCGGTTGCGCTCTGGTCGAGCCTTAACATTTTCCCAACGTTGCCGGACGCGATCAAAAGCCCGCGGGAAGAAGCCGTCAAGCGGGTGGCGTCGGCCTCGTTGGTCTGCGTGAGGAGCGTCGCATCGCGAGCGCGGTCGGGCCGCGGGTCGAGCCGATAGACACGCCCTTGCGCGTCAGTCAAAAACGTAAGCGTTCCCCCAGCGTCGGCGACCACGTCGTAGATGTTTTCGTCCTTCGAGCTCCACAGTGTCTCGACCGTATTGTCAGGGAAAATTTTATAGAGCGCGGAGCGCTCGACGCCAGAAACTTCGACCGCCGTCGCAGGAGCTGTGATGGGCGAGGCACCGGCAGCCACCTTCGTGGGGTCAGGCTTGGGCGCGGGCGCGAGTCCGGCCTGCGCGTCGGTAACCGTGATGCTGGTCGCAGGCGCCGTCACCGTGGGCGTCGACGATGATGACGAACCGGAGGCAGCAGAGGTGCGCTTGGCCAAGCTGCCTCCCAGAGCCGCGGCGTAAACAGAGCCGTCAGCCGTAGGGATAATGCTGCGGATTTCCGGCAGGTTCGCGTCATAGAGCACGAAACCGCGCGCCGGAGTGCCGCTGATGCGATACAGAATTCCATTGGGCTCGCTGCCCGCCAGCAGGCGGCCTTCACGATCGAACGCCAACGCAGTCACGTGCGCCTGTCCGGTCTCGTAATAAACATCGCCGCGTCCCGCAGCCGTGACCCGATAGATTTTTCCTTGCTGTCCGGTGGCGACGTAGAGCGAACCGTCAGGCGCAAACGTCAGTGCCCAAATATATCGCTCACCCGGAGAAAAGTATTCCGTGGCGCGTCCGTTCTCGATGCGATAAACTTTGCCGTCAGGCGACGTGCCGGCGTAAACCACGCCCGCGCGATCCACCGCGACCGCGAAAATCTCCGGCTGATCGGAATTCCAAACCACCGTGCCGTTGCCGGCCGCGTCGAGTCTAAGAAGCCGCCCGCGGTTGCCGGTACCGAGGTAGAGCGAGCCATCGGGCGCGGGAGCAACGCTCCAGATCTGCGCTTGGTCGGAAGAAAAAATGGTCTCGACTTTGGGTCCAGCAATCAGCCGCCCGTCGCGTGTGATCGAGAGGCCGCTCATGCGGCCGCGCAGAAAATCCTGATAGCCGTTGATTTCCCAAGTAGCGGTAGTAGCCCCGGCCGCAAAAGAGGTGACCAGCAGGACGCACGGTGCGATCTTCATTCCTTGACCTCGACCTGAATCGTCTTGGTGCCCGTGACCACTGAACCCGCCGCGCCCGCTACTTCCAGTTCAGCGATCTTCGCACCGCGCGTATTCACCTGCGTGGGCGCCCCGGCCTGCGCGCGCGTCAACAGCATCGCGAGCGACGGCGGTGGATCCGGAATGTCGCGGCCTTCGACGGTATAAGAAGGCTCCGCGCGCCACACGCGGACGTAGGCCTTCGTGTTCGACCGCAGCCCATTCAACAGACTCAATACCTGCGCCGGCGAACGCTGCGGCGTCGCCACCGCAGATTGGAATTCGATCACGTTGGTGGAAGTCGCATCGGCAATAGTGAAGTTCAACGTGCCCGGTTGCGTCCCGATAGGCACGTGATATTTCACGCGCCGTGTGCTCTCCTGGCCGTTCTCGCCGGATATCACTACCGTAACCTCCAGATCTTCCCCGGCGCGCACAGTGCGCGCAGCCATCATGTCGACCACCTGCTGCTGGCTGCGGCGCTCGACCGGCGAGACGTCGAGCGTCACGCTCTTCAACTTCAGCGCATCGAACCCGCTCTGCAACGCGAACGCGATAGGCGAGCCGATGCCGGCCGACGCGATGATCGCAACCCCCACATCGCCGCTATAAACGTCGTCAACGCGCACCGGACCGCCTTCGAAATCGAGCTGTCCACGCACCGAATATGTCTGGCCGCCCACGCTGCGCTCGGTCGAATCGATGGCGGAGAACACCGCCATCTGCATCAGCAGCGGCGTCATGACACGGTCCTGCACCAGACGCATCCGGTAAGTATTCGCACCCACGCGAATCTGCACCGGGATCAAATTCGCTTGCCGGCCAGTGAGCCCGGAGACTGCGGTCTCGCGATCGGACGTGATCGATCCCATCCATTCGCGCGCCATTGAAATCTTAAAAGAACTCGAAAGATTCGGCAGCAACGCCAGCACTTCAGCGCGCGCGAAAGGCAAGTCCGTAGATCCTTCGTCGAGAAAACGGTGCCCGAACGCATAGATCTTGTCGCCATCGATAGCGGTAACAGTGCCGTCAGCGCCCACCGTCATGTCACCCGAGATCAACTGCACACTGATCATCGACCCCGGCTGCAGCTGGCGCGGATCGCCGAGACGATCCGGAATATTACCGCCGCCCGCAACGCCTTGACGCGGATCAAGACCCAACTGTCGAAGCTGCGGTGCAAAATGTTCCAGCGCCGCGGGCGTAAATCCGCTGAACGAAACCGGCGTGGCGATTTCTTCCAACTTCGCACTATTTGCATCAAAGCCGCCCGCGGCAAACGCCCGGCGCGGCACCGCAGCCGCAATGTTCTGCGGCGGCTGCGGGTTCACGTGCAACATGTCTTCGATGGGTCGAATTCCAGCGATCGCTTCCTTAGACAGAGGAAAACTCAAAGCCACAGCGCCCAGCAGCTTGCCGTCAATATAAACCGGCGACCCGCTCATGCCCTGCATCACTCCGGTATTCGCCAGCGGCCCCCCGCTCAAGCGCGCCAAAATAATCGACTGCCGCGGCCCCAGATTTTCCAGAACTCCCAGCACTTCCACCTGAAATTCTTCGACCTTGGTGCCCGCAAAGACCGTTCGTCCCACGCCATGCTGCCCCGCGCGAACATCTTTCAGCGGAAAGATATCCGGAGCCGCCACGGCCAGCGACGAAAATGACAGGGCGAAAGCCAAAGTCACCGAGAGGCGCACAAATTTCATTGTAACGAGTCCCAGGCCCGCGTTATCTCACTCTTGATTGGCCCGTAGTAGTATAGGAAAAGTTACTTTGACGGAAGGAGGCGCTTTCCGATGTGGAATCGCCGCAAAGAAGAAGAACCGCCACCACCACCACAGAGACCCGCTCCGGCACCGCCGACTTCGTCTGCACTCCCCAAGGAAGGAACCCCCATGTCCACGCAGCCCGCTCGCCCCGTTGAGACACGCCCCGAACCTGCCCGCGGAGGCGCCGCTATCATCGGAAAGTCCGTGGTCCTCAAGGGCCAGATTTATGGGCGCGAAGATGTGACCATCGACGGCGAAGTGGAGGGTACGGTGGAATTGCAAGAGCACCGGCTTACCATCGGCCCCAATGGCAAAGTGGTGGCGACCATCAAGGCGCGCGAGATCGTGGTGCTGGGTACGGTCCAAGGCAACATCGAGACGCGCGAGAAGATCGATATCCGCAAGGACGCGAAAGTGATTGGCGATATCCGCACGGCTCGCATCGTAATCGAGGATGGCGCCTACTTTAAAGGTTCGATCGATATCGTGCGCGCGGAAGCTCCTAAGCCGGCCGCCGTGCCGAAACCGCAACCAGTGGCCTCAGCCGCGACGTCGTCTCCCGCGGCGGCCGCCAGTGCGGGTGATATCAAGCGGTAGTGGCTCAAGCACCGTCCGCCGGATCGGAGACTCGACAGAGCCACGGTCTGGACCAGTTCTGCGCGTCGCTCGAAGAGCGCCCGGGGATGTCCATACTGGACTTCGCGGGTGCGAGCCAAGCCACGGTAAGTTTCGTCACCAACTACGGGCACCGTCTGTATTCAGATGACTTCGTGCGCCAGTTGGATCAGGTGTTCGCGCCGGCGGACGGTGCAAATTTCTTCGAGAACCAGGCGAACCCGATTCTGGTGTCGGACTTCTTCAACCAGGCGCTGAGCTTCGACGACGCGAGCTTCGACGGCGCATTGGTATGGGATTCGCTGCAGTTTCTAGCTTCACCGCTATTGCAAACGGTGGTGGCGAAACTGCACAGGATGCTCCGGCCGGGCGCTAGCCTGTTCGCGTTGTTCCACACCGAGGAGCGCATCGAAAGCATCGCGAGCTACGCCTATCGCATTCAGGATCACCGCACCATCCAGATGGCATCACGCTCGCAACGCAAGCCGGCGCAGATTTTCAACAACCGGAGTCTGGAAAAACTATTCCAGGATTTCGCGTCGGTGAAGTTTTTCCTGACGCGGGACCGTCTGCGCGAAGTGATTGTGAAGCGTTAGGCGATTAGATGCTTCAGTCGCAGTCTGAATGCGACTAGCGTACTTTTACGCATGCCCTCTATACTTCCATAGAAGGAGTCTTTTTGTCCCTCGAAGACGATTTGTTAGAGCAGCGCGTCAAGCGCGCGGCGGAAATTGAGGCGCTCGGGTTCCACGCCTACGGGCAGCGCTTTGATTTCACGCATACGATACCGGAGATCCTTGCCTCGGAGAGCTCCAAAACCGCCGAAGAGCTGACGGCGGCGAAACCGCAAGTCCGCATCGCCGGGCGCATTCAAACCATGCGGCGCATGGGCAAGGCCGGCTTCTTCCACCTGATGCAGCGCGGCGAGCGACTGCAGGTATACGTGCGCAGCGATGCCGTCAATGAGCGCGAGTATGCGCTCTACCAGTTACTCGACATCGGCGATATCGTGGGCGTCGAAGGCTACTTGTTCCGCACGCGCACCGGCGAACTGAGCGTGCACGCGGAGAAACTCACGTTCCTTTCGAAGATTCTCCTGGGCCTTCCTGAAAAGTGGCATGGCCTCGAAGACGTCGAGATCCGCTATCGCCAGCGCTACCTGGATCTGATCGCGAATCCGGACTCGCAAAAGGTTTTCGTGACGCGCGCGCGCATCATTTCGTCGTTGCGGCGGCAGCTTGAAGAGCGGGGCTTTGTGGAAGTGGAAACGCCCATGATGCAGCCGCTCTATGGCGGCGCGGCCGCGCGGCCCTTCGTCACGCACCACAACACGCTCGACATGGATTTGTACCTGCGCATCGCGCCCGAGCTGTACTTGAAGCGCCTGATCGTCGGCGGCCTGGAGCGCGTCTACGAGATCAATCGCAACTTCCGCAACGAAGGCGTCTCCACGCAGCACAACCCGGAGTTCACCATGCTGGAGTTTTATCAAGCCTACACCGATTACCAGGGCCTGATGGATTTCACCTGCGAATTTTTGAAACAGACCGCAGTGGATGCGACCGGTTCGGCCGTGGTCGAGTGGCAAGGACATATGCTCGATTTCGGAAACGTCCGCCGCGTGTCGATGCAGGAAGCCGTGGGCGCCGAAGTGCCCTTGCGCGGCCATGCGCTGGTCGAAGCCTTCGAGCGCAACATGGAACCGACGTTGATCGAGCCCACCATCGTCTACGATTACCCGGTGGAAGTTTCACCGCTGTCGAAGTTGAAAGCCAGTGACCCCGCCTTCGTCGAACGCTTCGAGATCTACGCCGCGGGCATGGAAATCGGCAACGCCTATACCGAGTTGAACGATCCGCAAGAGCAGCGCCGCCGCTTCGAGTCGCAACTCGAGCTCAAAGCCGCCGGCGACGAAGAAGCGCACCAGATGGACGAAGACTACATCCGCGCGTTGTCCTACGGGATGCCGCCCACCGGAGGCGAAGGCATCGGCATCGACCGGCTGACGATGCTATTAACGAATTCGAAATCGATTCGCGACGTGATTCTTTTCCCGCTTCTGCGTCTGGAAGGGGAAATCGGCCTGGCCGATAAACTGCGGCGGATTTCCCAATAATGGATCGCCCCCTAAATGTTTGAGCTGTTCATTGCCCGCCGCTATCTGCGCGCCAAGCGCAAGCAAGTGGTCATCTCCGTCATCACCGCGATTTCCGTGATCGGCGTGGCCGCGGGCGTGATGGCGCTGGTGATCGCCCTGGCCATCAACAACGGTTTTCGCGATACGCTGCAGCGCAACTTGTTGGGCGCGACCGCCCACGTCTCCATTCTCGAGAAAGAACCCGGCACCGGCATCGAACACTGGGAACAGTTGGCGCCGCAACTCGCGCGGATCCCGCACGTGAAGTCCGCCGCCCCGGCGCTCTACGAAAGCGGCTACATCAGCGGTGCCGTCACCGGAGCCGGGGTCGCCATCAAAGGCGTTGACGTGCGTCCCGGCGCGCCCCTCGCCGACACCCTGAAGCACCTCAAATCCGGTTCGCTCGACGGCCTTCATACGTCCGGAGACTTGCCCGGCATCGTACTCGGTTCACGCCTCGCCGAAAATATCGGAGCCGTCACCGGCAAGCAAGTGCTGTTGTTGGTCCCCAACGGCCAGATCACGCCCTTCGGTCCGCGCCCCAGCTACGTGCGTCTGCGCGTGGCCGGAACCTTCGAATCCGGCTTCTACGATCTGGACGCCAACTGGGCGTTCCTGTCGCTGCCGGACGCGCAAAAAGCCTTCGACCTCACCGACGTCGTCAACAGCATCGAACTGATGCTCGACGACATCTATCAAGCTCCAGAAGTGGCCGCGGCCGCGGAAAAAATGATCGGACCGAAACTCGCCGCCACCACCTGGGGCGAACAGAACAAGCAACTGCTCAGCGCGCTCACGATGGAGCGCACCGTAACGGTAGTCACGATCGGACTGATACAGTTAGTCGCGGCCCTGAATATTTTAATAACCCTGGTAATGATGGTCATGGAGAAACACCGCGACATCGCCATCCTGCTGTCGATGGGCGCCAAGGCCAACCAGATCCGCAGGATTTTCGTCTTCGAAGGCGCGCTGATCGGAGCCGTCGGCACCGCCATCGGCCTCGCCATCGGCTACGGCGTGTGTTATTTCGCCGAGCGCTATCAGTGGGTCAAGCTCGATCAGCAGGTGTACTCCATTGCCTTCGTCCCCTTCGAGCCGCGCGCCTTCGACGCCATCTGGATCGCCGCCGCCGCCATGGCGGTGAGCCTCCTCGCCACGCTCTATCCCGCGCGCAGCGCCACCCGCATCGCTCCCGTCGAATCGCTACGCTATGAATAATGCCTAGGCTCATCGAAGCTCCCACCCAAATTCCAGTTCCCGGAAACAAGATTATCGATGAGTACATCGGCCGCGTGAATTCCGGAGACACGCAGGCGAGCATCGCGCACATGCGCAGTCCCGCCGGCTGGTCTGAACCCGGTCAGCGGCCGGACTTCGATGAATACACGGTGGTCCTCAAAGGCGTGATGCGCGTCGAGCACGAAGCCGGCGTCAGCGAAGTCAAAGCCGGCCAAGCCATCATCGCGCGCAAAGGCGAGTGGGTTCGCTACAGCACGCCCGAAGGCGCCGAATACATGGCGATTTGCGTACCGGCGTTCACGCCCGACACCGTCCACCGCGACGCGTGACCGCTACTGCTTTTCGTAAACCCCTACTGCTTTTCGTAAACTTGAGTGCTGCTGTAATCCACACCGTCAATCGAGCCCTTAGTGGTCATGGTAAGGATCTTGCCACCGCCGGAAACTTTCATGGTCACGTTTTCGGCCGCCTGTCCCTTCACCTTGCCGGTGCGTTCCACCGTATTGGCGTCGACACGCTTCAGCGAAACCGTGTCGAGCTGGGAGCCTTCAATCGACACATCCTTGCTATCGTATTTCGCCGTGAAATTGATCTCCGTGGTGTTCCCGTTCCCTTGCACCGTCTTCTGATTGAAACTCACCCCGCCGTCCTTGGCTTCAAACGAAAGCGACCGGCTCAAGAGCGCAGTATCCGGGTCAAAGGTCGACTTTCCGCGGTCCAGCACCCAATTGCCGAGCAGCGAATCCTTGCCCTGACCCAGCGCCAAGGCCGCGAGCAGTACGAAAGCCAACAGGCTCACACGGTTCCGTAGAAAATGTTTCATTGTGTCATATCCTTTCATGGGCGGCAGCGCGAAATCAAGTGACACAGCCTATTGGTCCCTTTGCATGATTGACACCCCCGCACCGCCGACACTATCATGATTAGCGGCGGCTGCCAGAGGGCGCCGCTTCACCAGACTAGACCAAACGGAGCTGCTAACCAGACAGGGCTCTTATTCGTCCAATTTACTTCCATATGATTACAGTCGAAGGATTGACCAAGCGGTACGCCAACCACGTCGCCGTCGACAACATCTCTTTCAAAGTGGAAAGAGGGCAGATCGTCGGCTTTCTGGGCCCTAACGGGGCCGGTAAGACCACTACCATGCGGGTATTGACCTGCTTCCTGCCGCCCACGTCCGGCACCGCGCGCGTGGCTGAATTTGACGTCCTGGAACAGCCGATGGAGGTCAAGAAACGCATCGGCTACCTGCCGGAAACCCCGCCCCTCTACCCCGAAATGGAGGTCGTCGAGTACCTGGAATATGTCGGCCGCCTCAAAGGCGTCCCCAAGGACAGCCTGGCGCGGCGCGTCGACGAAGTGGCCCAGAAATGCTCCGTAGGCGACGTCAAAAACAAGCTGATCGGCAAGCTTTCCAAAGGTTACCGCCAGCGCGTGGGTCTGGCGCAGGCCATCATTCACAATCCGGACGTCCTGATCCTTGATGAGCCAACTTCCGGACTCGATCCACAACAGATCATCGAAACCCGCGACCTGATCAAAGGCCTGGCCGGCGATCACACCATCATTCTTTCAACGCACATCCTTCCCGAAGTGGAGCAGTTGTGCGAACGCGTCATCATCATCGCCAAAGGCAAGCTGGTGGCCACCGATACCGTTCAAAACCTGACCAGCCGCCTGCGCGGAGCCGAGACCGTGTCCGTAGAAATCGCTGCCCGCAATGGGATGGTGCTCAGTGCGCCCGAGATTCAGCAGCGCCTGGAACGCGTCGAAGGCGTCAGCCGCGTCCTGGCGCGCGATGCGCACGACGGCAACCTGGCGTTCACAGTGGAAAGCCAGCAAGGCCAGCACGTCCGCCCCGAGCTCGCCCGCGCCGTCATCGAAGGCGGCTGGAATCTGAATGAGCTCCACGCCGTGGGCTTAAGTTTGGAGGAGATCTTCCTCGAATTGACGGGCGCGCCGAAAGCGGATGTGGATGCTCCACACGCCACTACCATTGGCGCCGGAGGGAGAGCGCTAATGAATACACTCACGATCTGCCGCAAAGAATTAAACAGCTATTTCCGGTCGCCGATCGCGTACGGCGTCATGTTCTTCTTCGCCGTGATCACCGGCTATTTCTTCTATGCCTACGTAGTCTCGTTCGTCACCTATAGCATTCAGAGTTCGATGCAAGGCCAGAGCGCGCCGATGAGCGTGAACGATCAAATGATCCGCCCGCTGCTGTCAAACCTGGCCGTGATCGGATTATTCTTCATCCCCATCATCACCATGCGCCTGTTCGCCGAAGAAAAACGCACCGGCACTTTCGAATTGCTGGCGACGTCGCCGGTGACTCGACATGGAAATCATCCTGGGCAAATGGCTGGCCGCGGTAGTGCTCTACGCCGCCATGCTCGGCATATCGCTGGTGAGCATGGCCACATTATTCGCCTACGGCAAGCCGGATTGGCGCCCCATGATGGTGGGCTATCTGGGACTGTTACTGCAAGGCGCATGCCTGCTCGCAATCGGCACCTACATCTCCTCCTGCACGCGCAACCAGATCGTCGCCGCAGTCGCGACCTTCAGCGTGCTGTTAATGCTGTGGGTGATCGACTGGGTATCGTCCTTCCAGGATTCCGCGTTCGCAAAAGTGATGGCCTATCTCTCCGTCACCCAACACTTCGATTCCTTTTCAAAAGGCGTCCTCGATATAAAGGATGTCCTCTACTACGCCTCTATGATTTTCATCGGCTTGTTTTTAACCGCGCGATCTCTCGAATCGCTGCGCTGGAGGGCCTAAGCCATGGCAAATAACTCCTGGATGAAAGCCCGCCAAACCAAGTTCGCCGCCTATACCGCCGTCTATATCCTGATCGTAGTAGCGGTCGTCGGCGTCCTCAATTTCCTCGCGAACCGCTACAACAAAACCTACGACACCACCAGCAGCAAGCAGTTCACGCTCTCCGATCAGACCGACAAGATCGCCAAAAATCTGAAGCAGGACGTCAGCATTTCCTATTGGGATCAGCCCACGCAGTTTCAAGCGGCGCACGATCTTCTCGACCGCTACAAAAACCTCTCGCCGAAAATCGAAGTCCACTACGAAGATCTGGAAAAGAACATCACGCAAGCCCGCGCAGCCGGCGTAACGCGGCGCGGCGCGGTGCTGGTCCAGACCGGTGGTAAAACGCAGGAAGCCAAGAGCCTCTCCGAAGAGGAAGTGACCGGAGCCCTGGTGCGCGCCCTGAAGACCGGCGACAAGCTCGCCTGCTTCGCCGAAGGCGCGGGAGAGCACACGCTTGAAGACGCCGATCGCACCGGCTACGGACAACTCAAGACCTTAGTTGAAGGCAACAACTACAAAACCGAAAGCATCAACCTCTTGCAGAAGCCCGAGATCCCGAAAGACTGCACCATGGTGATCGTCGGCGGCCCTTCGCGCGATTACCTGCAGCCCGGCGTCGATGCGCTCACAAACTACGTCGAGAACGGCGGCAAGGCCATCTTCATGCTCGACCCGCCGCTTAAATTCGCCAAACAAAACATTGACCAAAATGATGCGCTGCTGAAAATGCTGGCTTCCTGGGGCGTCACCGCCGACAACGATTTGGTACTCGACACCAGCGGCGTGGGCCAACTGTATGGCTTGGGCCCCGAAATCGCGTTGGTCAGCAACTACGGAACACACCCCATCGTCGGCGCCATGAAGCGTCTGGCAACGGGATTCCCCATCGCCCGCTCGCTCGAAATCAAAAACGGCCCCAAGACCACGGTAGAAAAACTTTTCGAATCGACTGACGACGCCTTCGCCACTACCAACCTGGCATCGGCCGAGATCAAGCCGTCGCCTACGGACAAAAAAGGCCCCTTCATCCTGGGCGCCGCCGGCACCTTCAGCAGCGGCGGCGGAAGATTCGTAGTCGTGGGGTCGTCGAGCTGGGTGGCGAACACTTACCTGCGCCTGGCCGGCAACCGCGACTTGTTCCTGAACATGATGAACTGGCTCTCGGCCGACGAAGACTTGATTTCGATTCGTCCCAAGGAACCCGACGACCGGCGCCTCACCATGACGCGCAACCAGATGGCGATGGCGTTCTATTCAAGCGTGCTGGCCATTCCGCTGCTGATCCTGGCCGCCGGTTTAAGCGTGTGGTGGAAACGGCGTTGACATTATGAAGTGGGGGCGGATGGTATTGGCCGGTGTCCTGCTGGCCGGCTTGGGGATCGCCGTATGGTGGTCCAATCGGCAGGAGAAGGCCAAGGAAGGCCAGCCCGCGGCGGACGCGGCGCCGAAGATTCTCGCGATCAGCGCGGACTCGGTGAAGCAAGTTCAAATCGTGCACCGCGGCGAAGACCCCATCACGGTTCAATTCAACGCGAGCGGCAAGTGGGAGATGACGTCTCCCCAGCCTCTGCCGGCCGACCCGGTGGCCGTGGCAGCGCTCACCAACACCGCGTCGCGCCTCGATTCCGAACGCGTGGTCGATCCCAACGTGACCGATCTCAAAGCCTACGGCCTCGCGCCCGCATTGATCGGAGTGAACTTCACCACCAAGGACGGCAAAACCTCCAAGCTTTTGATCGGCGAGAACACCCCCGAAGGTGGCGCGGTCTACGCCAAACTCGACGGCGATCCGCGCCTCTTCACGATGGCCAGCTCCTTCAAGAGCACCTTCGACAAGGAAGCCAAGGATCTGCGCGACAAACGCCTGCTGCCCTTCACGCAGGATAAACTCAGCCGCATCGAAATCACCGCGCAGAAACAGACCTACGAATTCGTCAAGAAGGGTGAAGGCGAATGGCAAATCGACAAACCCAAAGCCATGCGCGCCGACAACACTCAGACCGACGATTTGATCCAGCGCCTCAAAAACGCCGACATGGATTTGAGCGGCGTCCAAGATGACAAGAAGATCGCCGCGGGTTTTGCAGCGGCCGCGCCGCTCGCCATTGCCAAAGTAACCGACCAGGATGGCACCAAGACGCTCGATATCCGTAAATCCAAAGACGATTACTACGCGAAATCGAGCGCCGTCGAAGGCGTCTACAAAGTCTCGAAAGTCCTAGGCGACGGCCTCGACAAGCCCGTCGACGCCTATCGCAACAAGAAAATCTTCGACTTCGGCTTCAGCGATCCCACCCGCATTGAAGTGACCGATGGCGCGAAGACTTCGATCTACGACAAGTCCGGCGAGACCTGGACCTCGAACGGCAAGAAAATGGATTCCACCAGCGTGCAAGCCTTCATCGATCGCCTGCGCGATCTCACCGCCACCAAATTCGCCGACACGGGATTCACCACTCCGGTAGTCACACTCACCGTCGTATCGAATCAAGGCAAGCTGCACGAGCAAGTGGAAATCGCGCCCGCGGCATCCGGCGGCAACTTCCTGGCGCGCCACGGCGGCGATGCGTCATTCTATGAGTTGGAGGCCAACGTGGTCAAGGAATTGCGCCAGGCAGTGGGCGACGTGCGGGAAGCCCAGCCGGAAAAGAAAAAGTAGTGGGCCTCGGCCTGGTTACGGATCTCTACCAGCTCACCATGGCTGCCGGCTATTTCGAAGCCGGGAAAATGCACGACCGCGCCACCTTTGAACTTTCGGTCCGGCGCCTGCCCTACAATCGCAATTTCATTCTGGCCGCCGGGCTCGCCCAAGCCGTCGACTACCTGCTCAACTTCCGCATCACGCGCGGACGAAATCGCCTACCTGCGCGGCATCCCGCAATTCAAATACGCGAGTGAGTCGTTCTTCGAAATGCTGGCCGAATTGCGTTTCACCGGAGACGTGTTCGCCGTCCCCGAAGGCACCCCTGTATTTGCCGGCGAGCCCTTCATGACCGTGCGCGCCCCAGTCATCGAAGCGCAAATCCCCGAAACGTACTTGCTAGCGATGATCGGGTTCCAATCCTCCATCGCCACCAAAGCCGCCCGCGTAGTGAAAGCCGCCCTCGGCCGCGACGTCGTAGAATTCGGCACCCGCCGCGCGCATTCGCCCGAAGCCGGAGTGCTCGCCGGACGAGCAGCCTACATCGGAGGCTGCGTCGGTACCAGCAACGCCGAAGCCGGGTTCCGCTACAAAGCCCACGTGTTCGGAACCGCCGCCCATTCCTGGGTGATGTCGTTCCCCAGCGAGCGCGCCGCCTTCGAGCAGCTTCAAAAGCTGTTAGGCGAGCGCACCACATACTTGATCGATACCTACGACACCATCGAGGGCGCCAAGCTAGCCGCATCGCTAGGCCGTCCGCTGTGGGGAGTGCGCCTCGACAGCGGCAACTTGATCGAACTCGCCTCCGCCGTCCGCAAAATCCTCGACGATGCCGGCCTGCCCGACGCCAAGATCATGGCCACCGGCGAGCTGAACGAATACAAGATTCACGAGTTGGTAGCCGCCCGAGCCCCCATCGACGTCTTCGGCGTCGGCACCGACCTTGCCACTTCCGCCGACGCGCCCTCGCTCGGCGTAATCTACAAAATGGTCGAGATGGAAAGCGCCAAGCAACACCGTTACACCGCCAAGTTCAGCCACGAAAAACACACGCTTCCGGGAGCTAAGCAGATCTTCCGCCACTCCGATCACGACGTGCTCGGCCGCTCCACCGAGTGCATTTCCTGCGGGACCGATACTGTGGAAGCGCTGCAGCGGCCCGTAATTCTGGGGGGCAAACTCGCGGAACCCCTTCCCACCACCGCACAAGTGAGGCGCTACGCGGCCGAACGCCTGGCGCGCCTGCCCGCCCCGTGTCATAGTCTGTTCCAGGTGGAAGACGCCTGGCGCGTCGACCTCAGCCCGGCTCTGAAAGAACTAGACGAAAGCGTCCGCAAGGAGCACGCCGGATGAAAACCGTTTTCTTCGACGTTGACACCCAAATCGACTTCCTCTATCCCGCCGGAGCGCTCTACGTTCCCGGCGCCGAAAAAATAGTCGAGCAAATCGCCACGCTAAACCGCTTCGCCGGCGCACATGGAATCCCGTTGATCTCGACCATGGACGCCCACTCGGAAGACGACCCCGAATTCAAAACCTGGCCGCCGCACTGCGTAGTGGCGACCGCCAGCCAGCAAAAGCCGGAAGCCACGCTGCTAGCCAAGCGCGTCACAGTGCCGAACACCAAAGGCGTAGAAAACCTCGAGGGCGCGCAGCAAATTCTATTAGAGAAGCAGACCTTCGATTGCTTCACCAACGTGAATCTCGCCGGGCTGCTCGAAAAGTTCGGCGCCGAGCGCTACGTGGTCTACGGCGTAGTCACCGAAATCTGCGTAAAACTCGCCGCCTTCGGCCTGCTCAAAACCGGCCAGCGCGTCGAACTAGTCACCGACGCCGTGCGCAGTCTCAGGGACGCAGACTCGTCCGCTATGACCGCCGCGTTTCTCGCCGCCGGCGGCGTATTGACCACCGTAAGCGTAGCCACGCGCGTCCCCTAAGCGAGCCAAAACCCCATGCCGGAGTCGCAACCGAGCTTCCTGATCGGCCTGATCGGATCCGGCATTCAAGCGTCGCGCACCCCCGAGATGCACATGCTCGAAGCCAACCGGCAAGGGCTGCGCTACGTCTACAAATTAATCGACCTCGAAAAACTGGGCCTAGGCGTCGAAGCACTCCCCGACCTCCTCGCCGCCGCCGAGCGCCTAGGATTCGACGGCTTGAACATCACCCACCCCTGCAAGCAAGCGGTCATTCCGCTGCTCACCGACTTGTCCGCAGAAGCGCGCGCCATCGGCGCCGTCAACACCGTAGTCTTGCGCGACGGAAAACGCTCCGGACACAACACCGATTGCACCGGCTTCGCGGAAAGTTTTCGCAGAGGCATGACCGGCGCACGACTCGACCGCGTAGTGCTCCTAGGCGCTGGAGGAGCCGGAGCCGCCATCGCTTACGCAGCATTGGCGCTAGGCATCGAACACCTGACCATCTTCGATATCGACGCCGCCAAAGCCGGGCACCTGGCAACTGCCATGAACACCAGCCGCGTCGCCCTCGGAACCAACCTAGCGGACGCCATGGCTGACGCCGACGGTTTGATCCACGCCACACCAACCGGCATGGCGCAGCATCCAGGCCTGCCCCTGCCCGCCACCCTCTTGCGCCCCGAGGTCTGGGTAGCTGAAATCGTCTACTTCCCGCTAGAGACCGAACTCCTGCGCACGGCCCGCCGCATCGGCTGCCGCACCCTCAACGGCTCCGGCATGGCCGTGTTCCAGGCCGTCGACGCCTTCCGCCTGTTCACCGGCATCCAGCCTGAC
This sequence comes from Bryobacterales bacterium, assembly GCA_963710155.1. GTDB lineage: Bacteria > Acidobacteriota > Terriglobia > Bryobacterales > Bryobacteraceae > Palsa-187. The sequence continues at coordinate 216,499 of CAVPZQ010000018.1, forward strand.
GCCGAGCGCATGCTGCGCAGCTTCGCCGACACGGACCGCCAGTGAGCGCGCCGTCCCGAACGCGTTTCCTGATGCTGGCTCTACTGGCCATCGGGACCATGATCAACTACCTCGACCGCACCGTGCTCGGCATCGCCGCCCCCAGCCTGACGCAGGAACTCGGGCTTACGCCCGCCATCATGGGCGTGATGTTTTCCGCGTTCTCCTGGGCCTACGCGCTAGGCCAAATCCCCGGCGGCGTTTTTCTGGACCGTATGGGCAGCAAACTCACCTACTTCTGCGCCGTCACCGTGTGGTCGCTCTTCACACTCCTGCAAAGCGCCGCCACAGGCGTGTACTCGCTCGTAGGTTTCCGCCTGGGCCTGGGCGTAAGCGAAGCCCCCTGCTTCCCTGTCAACAGCCGCGTCGTGGCAGCCTGGTTCCCCATGCAGGAACGCGCCCGCGCCACCGCCGTCTATACGGTCGGCGAATATCTCGGCCTCGCCGGCTTCGGCCCCGCGCTTTTCTGGATCACGCGCCGCTTCGGCTGGCGAGCCATGTTCCTCACCGTCGGCGCGGCCGGCCTGCTCTTCGGACTGGCCTGGTGGAAACTCTACCGCGAGTCCCCTGCCGCACCCATCGCCGCACAAACACGCGCCCCGTTTTCGTGGGCACGCGTGCGCCAGCTCCTAGGATTCCGCCAGATCTGGGGAGTCTCGCTAGGCCAATTCGGAGGCAACTCCACACTTGTGTTTTTTCTCACCTGGTTTCCCACCTATCTGGCGAAAGAACGCCACCTCCCCTGGATAACCGCCGGTTGGTTCTCAGTGCTCCCCTTCCTGTCCGCCGCGGCAGGCGTCTTATTTGGCGGATGGCTTTCCGACGCGCTCCTCAAGCGAACTGGCTCGGCCAACATCGCCCGCAAGCTGCCCATGATCGTAGGCTTGTTAGGCGCCGCCGTGATCCTTACCGCCAACTACGTTGCGTCCGACGCCATGGTCATCGCCATTATGTCCGCAGCGTTCTTCGCCCAAGGCATGACCGGACTCGGCTGGACGCTGATCGCCGACATCGCCCCGCTCACCCTGATGGGGCTCACCGGAGGCATCTTCAACTTCGCCGCAAATCTGGCGGGAATCCTCACGCCCATCGTGATCGGCGTGCTGGTGGGCCAGACCGGCTCGTTCGCCTACGCCCTGGTATATGTGTCCGCGGCCGCCCTGTTAGGCGCCATCGGCTATATTTTCATCCTGGGAGACGTAAAACGAATCGAAATGGGGTGAGATTTTTCCCGGCGTCCGCACACTAAGAAGGCAGCACGAACTCCTCCGAATCGTGCATCGGGCGTTCCCTCGATGGTCAGCCTGGCCATAGCCACCTAAGAGGGAACGCCTGCTCTTGCCGCGGCCCGGATGGCATACTGGACTGGTGCGCGTTAAAGAACTAGCCGCCTTCCTCGAGGCCCCCTTTGAAGGCGACGGCGAGCGAGTGCTGCGCAAAGTCACCGCGCTCGAAGACGCCGGCCCCGACGATCTTTCCTTCGTGACGAACACGCGAGCGTTCAAGCGCGCCGAAGCCTCCGCCGCCGGCTGCCTGCTGGTTCCCGCCGATTTCGAAAACGAAGCCCAGCGCACCGTGGTCCGCACGCCGCAGCCCCGCGCCGCCGCCGCGCGAGCCATTCCGAAAATCCATCCCAAGCTCGAACACCCTCCCGGCATTCATCCCTCCGCGGTAATCGGCCCCGGAGCCGTCATCGAACCCGGAACCCACATTGGCCCCCTGGTGGTCCTGGGCGCGGGCGTGCGCGTAGGCGCCGGTTCGTCGATCGGCGCCGGCTCCGTCATCGGCGATTACGTAGTGATCGGCGAGAAGTGTACGCTCCACCCCAACGTGACGCTCTATAGCGATGTGACGTTGGGGAAGGAAGTTGTCCTGCACTCCGGCTGCGTCATCGGAGCAGATGGTTTCGGCTACGTGTTAACCGACGGCATCTGGGAAAATTTCCCGCAGATCGGCCGCGTCGAAATCGGAGACCGCGTCGAAATCGGCGCCAATTCCTGCGTCGATCGCGCCGCCCTCGGCGTCACCTCCATCGGCGACGGCACCAAGCTCGATAACCAGGTGCACGTCGGCCACAACTGCGCGATCGGACGCAACGTGGTGGTGGCCGCGCAGACCGGCTTCTCCGGCGGAGTCGTGGTCGAAGACTACGCCGTGATCGGCGGACAAGTAGGCGTCGGCGACAAAGCCCGCATCGAATCGCGAGCCATCGTAGGCTCCGGCAGCGGTATCCTCACATCCAAGATCGTGCGCGCCGGACAGCCAGTTTGGGGCACTCCAGCGCGTCCGCTGAAAGACCACCTGGAACAGCTCGCCGTATTAAGCCGCTTGGCCAAGAAGAGGAAAAAACCATGAGCAACGCCGCTAACGACCGCCGCATTGATTACATCGAATTTCCCACTCAGGACGCCGCCAAATCGAAGGAATTCTACTCGTCGGCCTTCGGATGGAAGTTTGAAGATTACGGCCCGCAATACACCAGTTTCCACGACGGACGCCTGGCCGGTGGCTTCAGCGCCGACCCAGTCGAGCGCCCCGCCAAGCCCCTAGTCGTGCTCTACGCCGCCGATCTCGCAGCCGCGCAGCGCGCCGTCGAGCAAGCCGGCGGCAAAATCACACGCGCCATTTTCGCTTTCCCCGGCGGACGCCGCTTCCACTTCACGGACACCAGCGGCAACGAATTAGCCGTCTGGTCCGAGTGACCGCTATTGCTTCCACTCAAACGTCTCGACCACGCTAACCCGCGCCTGCGGATACACCGTCAATCTAAACCGCACCGCATTCGTGGCGTTGTGATAAATCAGACTGCCGTTCTGCAATTGCGCGGCGTCGAGCGATACCGGCTTAGTGTAGCCGCCATCGTCGATTTCAAGCAGTCCCTGCTGCGCCGCGCGCACCGAGGGAGCGAAGCGGTTCCAGGTAACGCTGAGATTCGCGTCATTCCGTTTCACCGATAGAGACAGCGACAAGTCCTGCGCCGCAGCAGCCGCCGCACGAGCCCCCATCGTCTGCGCCAGCTGATACCCCAGCGCCACCCCCAGCAGCAGGAATAGGAAAGTGAGCGGCAACCACACCCAGCCGCTGCGCCACGCCCGAACCGGTTCAGCAACCGGCGGCGCTTCGCGTGCCGGCTCCGAGAACCCAAACGCAGTTTGCGGATTTTCCTCCGCAGCCCGCGGCCGGCGCTCGACTCTCTTGCCTTCCCCCAGCGGCCGCCGCGCCGGAGCCTCTTCACCCAGCAGTTCGCGCCGCCGCAAGGGAAATTCCAGCGGACTCTCATCAGGGAAATCCCCGTGTTCGCGCACGAAAAACGCCCCGACGCTCACCCGCGTCGCATACGGTTTAATCAACAGCGCGACCATCGCAGGCCCAGGGAAAAATTGGTCGAGCAGTTCCAGATCTTCCGCTTCGAGCGAAAATCCATCGCGCGTATGGCTGCGAAAGTAACCCACCGCATAAGCCGACGGCGACGAACTGGGCTGCAGCCGAGTCCGGCAATCCTCAAAATCCCGCCCATCTTCTTCCGTGAATAAATACGAAGGACCCCGTCGGTATTCGCACGGCACCGCTTCGAAATCATCGATCCGAACTATCGCCGGAACGCCGGGTCGCGTAGTGCCGATCAGAACTCCCCCCACCTCAGCCCCGCGTTTGGGAACCGCTCCAAACCCGCGCATGACTTCCGCCGCCAGGCGGTCGACCACGTCTAAACGGATGTGCACAATCACCGGCTGCCCAGGAACCTCCCAGACGTAGTAACCAGCGGGATCTTGTGTCCGAGTCTCCATTTCAGTTACCGTTTCATCGTACTACGATGCCTGGAATTCTCTATATCGTCGCGACACCCATTGGCAACCTCGAAGACATCACGCTGCGCGCCTTGCGCGTACTGCGCGAAGTCGATTGGATCGCCTGCGAAGACACCCGCCAAACCCGCAAGCTGACGGAGCATTTTGGGATCTCCAAACCCATGCTCAGCTATCACGACCATAACGAATCCGGCCGCGCCGCAGAGTTGATCGCCAAGCTCGCCACCGGGGGCAGCGGAGCCCTGGTATCCGACGCCGGCACGCCTCTGATCTCAGACCCCGGCTATCGCCTGGTAGAAGCCGCCATCGCCGCGTCCGTGCCCGTAGTGCCCATCCCCGGAGCCTCCGCAGCAGTAAGCGCGTTAAGTGCCGCCGGACTCCCGACGGATGCCTTCCGCTTCTGCGGATTCCTGCCCCCTAAATCGACGCAGCGCAGAAAACTCCTGGAACAACTGAAGCCCGAAACCGGAACGCTCATCTTCTACGAAACCCCGCACCGCATTCTGGAAGCCCTGGAAGATGTGACAGCGGTAATGGGTGCCCGCCCCGCAGTGGTCGCGCGCGAACTCACAAAATTGCACGAAGAATTCCTACGCGGCACCGCCGCCGAAGTACACGCCGCCCTGGCGTCGCGCCCATCTGTCAAAGGCGAAATCACCCTGCTGATCGGCAAGAGCGACGCCGTCGAAGCCGACGACACACCGCTGGAACAAGCCGTCCTCGCAGCCGAACAGCAAGGACTCCCGCGCATGGAAGCCATCAAACACGTAGCCAAGCAACGCGGCCTGTCGAAGCGCGAAGTCTACCGCTTGATGACCGGCCGCTGAGGCGCTGGGCAGCAAGTAGCCGGCGCAAGCCGCCGGATCCTTCTCAATCAGTTCCGCAATCATGCGGATGATCGCCGGATGCGTCCCCACCGTCCCCGCTCGCACCATGCGAATGCCCAGTTCCTCGCATACCGCCCGCGCCTCGGTATCCAGATCGTAGATCACTTCCATGTGATCCGATAAAAACCCGATCGGCGCGATAATCGTGTCACGCGGCGATTCCCGCAGATAATGGCAGATGTCCGGCCCCAGCCAAGGCTGCGTGGGAGGCCCGCTGCGGCTCTGATACGCCAGCGTCCACTCGCCCGCCCGCCGCGGCTTCCGCGACCCGCCGCGAGGCCGCCTCCAGTTGCTCCACATAAGGACTCGCCTGCGCCATCGCAACCGGCACGCTGTGCGCCGTAAACACCACCCGCGCCCCTGGTAATTCGGCCAGCGCCGCCCGCACCCGATCCGTCATAGCCTCCAGAAACAGCGGATGTTCCGAAAACGGAGGGATCTTCACGATCTCCGGCGCGTTATCCCCTGCCTCCGCCCGAGCGCTCTGGATGTTCTCCAGATATTGCCGGCACCCTGAATACGATCCAAACGCCGAAGTGGGGAACGCGATCGCCCGTCTGATCCCGTCGTCCCGCATCTGGTGAACCGTATCCGCCAGCAGCGGATGCCAATTACGATTCCCCCAATAAATCGGGATTTTCACCACCTCGCCCAAAGCCGCGATCAAAGCCCGGTTTTGATCGTTAATGGGGCTCCGGCCGTCAAAATGGTAGTAATGGTCGGCTACCGCTAGAAGGCGCTCCCGGGGGACGTCCCTGTCCGCGTAAGACATTCTCCAGAAAGGGGATAACGTCCTCACTCCGCTCCGGACCCCCGAACGAAACCAGCAGCAGAGCGTCACGGAGAGCGGCATCTTTCCCATTGTAGCGGGGTATAATAAAGGTCTTGGCGCGCAAAGGCGTGGCACACAAGCCTGTTTATGCTCGCACTGACAATTGCAGCAACCGTTCATATTAGTGTCCTCGGGTCGTTCCACCCAGTCCAATTCGAATTGAAACCAGCCGAGGGGCAAATCTTGGTGGTCGAATCGGCAGGACGCACTGAAATCGTCCAGGGCGACCGCATGGTTCCGCTCTACGGCCCCGCCAAGGTCGCCGGCCGCAACGGCGCACCGGTGCATTTCCTCCTGGGAATCCCCGGCGGCGTAACCCGCGAATACATCGGCAAACTCGAGCTACGGCGCTTAGGCATTGAGCTGCTGGCCATCGTCGAAATGAATCGCGAAAATGCCGTCGCCGCCATCGTAGAAGCGGAGGGAGCCGCCAGCGTGCCCTTTGAGGCCCGCAAAGCCCAAGCTGTCGTAACCCGGTCGTATCTGGCCGGGGCCCACAACCGCCACCAGGGCTACGATTTCTGCGATACCGAACATTGCCAGCTCTTGAAGGACGCCGCCGCAAGCCTCCAGCGCCGCCAGTCGCGCCACCGCCGCCACACGCGGCCAGGTGCTCACATATAAGGGCGAGATCATCCCGGCGCTGTACTCAGCCAATTGCGGCGGACATACCAAATCCCTGGCGCAAACCAATTGGGAAGGAGCCGCCATCCCGCAGCCCGGCTATCCGTTTTTTTCCGTGGCTTGCCCCTTGCGGGGACACGCCTCCGGCCACGGCGTGGGGATGTGCCAGATGGGAGCGATCGACATCGCCGAACACGGCTACCCGGCGCGCATTATCCTAGGCCACTACTTTCCCGGCACCACCATCACGGCCGTAGCAACCACCAATAATCCCAGGCCCACTCCGGTGCCTGCACCAGCCAGAGCGCTGACAGCTAGCGTGGGTACGGGTGCCCACGCAGCGCAGTAAACGCGCGGTAAATCTGCTCCGCCAGTACTACCCGCGCCAGCTCGTGCGGCATCGTCATCGCGGATAGCCCTAACAGCAAATCAGCGCGCGCCCTCCACTCCGCAGGCAACCCGTCCGCCCCGCCGATCACGAAGACCACGTCACGCCCATCCCGCTCGGCTTTCTCAACCAGCGAAATGAACCCCGCCGAATCGAGCGCGCGCCCCGCCGGGTCAAGCAGAATCTTTGCGGCCGACGGATGCTTGGCCCACGGATCGAAGCGCAGCGGATGAATCTCCCGCATCTCGCACTTGGCGAAACGCGTGGAGCGCTTGATGTATTCCTCAGCCATGGCATTGGCGTGCGTGTCGCGCGCCTTGCCGATGTAATAAAGGAGAACCTTCACGCTTTGCGGTAAAACGAAATCCCGTTGCGGTCCTCGACGAACTCGACACGGTCACCAATCGCCACCCGGTCGCCCTCAACACGAACAGTGAGCCGCCCGCCCTCCTCCAGCGACACAATCGCCAGTTGATAAGGAGCGTCCGCCACAAACTGCTCCGGCGCCGCGTGCACCACGGTTTCCGTGTAAACCACTCCGCTCTTCATGCCACCCCCAGAATTGTGACGACGGCCGTCGCCCCCGAACCGCCCAGGTTTTGCGCCAGCCCCAGCGAATGCTTCGCCAATTGCCGTTCCCCCGCCTCGCCGCGCATCTGAATCACCAGATCACAAAGCTGCCCCACTCCGGTAGCGCCCACCGGATGCCCCTTGGACTTCAACCCGCCGCTGGTGTTAATCGGCAGCGGACCCGTCAGCTTGGTGCATCCCGCCAGTTCGTAAGGACCGCCCTCGCCCTTCTTCACGAATCCCAAATCTTCGATCGCGATGATCTCCGCGATGGTGAAGCAATCGTGCACCTCGGCAAATTGAATGTCCTGCGCCGTAACCCCCGCCATCTTGTAAGCCTTCTGCGCAGCCGCCACCACCGCACGAAAGGTCGTAATGTCGTCCTTCTGGTCGAGCGCGACGTAATCCGAAGTCTGCGCCACGCCCATAACCTTCACCGGCTTATCCGTGAACTCGGAAGCCCGCTCCAGGGGTACGATCAGCACCGCCGCCGCCCCATCGCTAATCAGCGAGCAATCGAACACGGTCAGGGGCTCGGAAATCGGCTTGCCCTTCAGCGCCTGCTCCATGGTGATGACTTTCCGCATATGCGCCAGCGGATTCTTAGCCCCGTTCTCATGATTCTTGACGGCAACCGCAGCCAGCATTTCCCGCGTCGTCCCGTACTGATACATATGCCGCCGCGCGATCATGGCGAACAGCGCCGGGAACGTCGCGCCCGCCCGCACTTCGCCGCAAGTATCGCCCGCCCCCGCCAGGATCTCGGTGACCTTAGGCGTGGTCTGCGAAGTCATCTTCTCCACCCCGGCCACCAGCACAATATCGTTCAACCCCGCCGCCACGCTAGAAACCGCATGATAGAAAGCCGACCCGCTAGACGCGCAAGCCGCCTCAAACCGCGTAGCCGGAACCCCGGTAATCCCCATCGCCCCCGCAATATAAGGAGCCAAATGATTCTGCCCCACAAACGAGGGCCCGGCGAAGTTCCCCAGATAATAAGCTTCCACTTGTGAAGGACTTACATGGGCGTCCGCCAGGCACTTCTCGCCCGCTTCCACCGCCAGCGAGCGCAGATCGCGGTCCGGAAACGCTCCAAAAGCTGTCTTGCCGATGCCAATAATCGCTACAGGCCTCATATATGATTAGGATAGCGCCGCCGATAGAATAGATTCAGGCTGCACGTTTTACCGGGTTGGGTCGTCACATTGGTTGTGGGGCCAGCAACGCCCCGACCAGCCATGAGCGCGCTATCGGTAGCCTTCGAACAAATGAGCGAGACCCGGTATGACGCCGCAACGCAGGCCTCAGAAGCGCAGAGCCGCTTCGTGTCTGAGAACATGCGCCGCGTGTTCCTGCTGATCTACCGCATCGTAGGCGACGTTTCCGACGCCCAGGATCTCACCCAGGAAGCCTTCATCAAAGCCCTGCAGCGCCGGGATCAGCTCAAGGATCTGGATAAAGCCGCGCACTGGCTGTCGCGCATCGCCAGCAACACCGCTATCGATTTCCTGCGCCGCGCCGGACGCGTGAGTTTTTCGGAATTGGACGAAATGCCCGAGCCGGTAGCCGTCTCCGCCATGGAGAGCCCCGAGCAAATGGTGCTCAGAGCCGAGCGCCGCGAGTACCTGCAATCGGGCCTGGATATTTTGACCGAGCGCGAGCGCACCGCGCTGCTGCTGCGCGATGTAGAAGACCTGCCTGCCGAAGAAGTCGCCGCGCGCTTGCAATGTTCGAAAGCGACAGTGCGCTCGCACATCGCCAACGCTCGCGTGAAATTGCGCAAGCATTTTTCGCGGCTGCAGAAGCGGGGTTTAGCATGACGCACCCCTTGCAATCCGATTTGGCGCTTTACTCCGCGGGCGACTTGCCCGTCTGGCGCCGCCCCATGATGCGCCTGCACGTGTCTGGCTGTGGCCATTGCCGCACTTGGGTCGAAGCCTTCCGCGCCGATCGCGAGTCCCTGCGCAGCCTCGCAGCCGAAATGCCCGCTGGAGTGAATTGGGACCGCTTGGCCTCCGAAATGTCCGCCAACGTGCGTGTCGGTCTCGAAGCCGGAGAATGCGTCGCCCCGCGAGTCCGTAAGCCAACTTTGGCTGCCGGATGGCGCGTCGCCGCCGCGTGCGCCGGAGTCACCGCACTCCTGGTGAGCGCCTGGTGGCTGAACATGCCGCAGGCCGAGACCGCCGCTCTAGGCCATGTGGTCCAGAAGATCGCCCGCCCCTGGCGCGGCGGCATTCGCGCGCTCGAAGATTCCGGCCCGACCGTGCAAGTTTCCGCCGCTGGAATTCAGTTGCAGGAGAACGGCGGCACGCTCGGCATGTCGCAAGGACAGGAGCGCCCGGTCAGCGTGAGCCTCAGCGTGCAAGGCTCGGCCCGCGCCCGCTATATCGATTCCGATACCGGGCAAGTGACCATCACAGGCGTGTATGCGCAATAGAGTCGTTTTGTTTTTAAGTGCCGGGGTCCTGGCTTTCGCGCAGTTCGGCCAGCAGCAGAATCTGGCGCACAAAATCGATTTCCCGCACGATGCTCCGGTATCGCTCGCCGGCGACGAGTGGGGTGGCTCGGCCGCCACCGTGCGCGGCGGCGCTTATGCCATTGACGTACGCGTGGCCCTCTCCCTGCGCAACGCCAGCCAGCGCCGCATCCGCGGCATCACGTTAACCGTTCTCGCCCAGGAAGCCACTCCGGGAGGCAAAGGCTCCATCTCGGTACCCAGTCTCGACGTCGCCCCCGGCGAAACATTTTCGGTTCGCGGCGATTTACACCTGCTGCGCCCCCTCGGCGCTGGCTTGAGCCCCATGGTCGAAGTCAGCCTCGACGGCGTCCTCTTCGACGATCTCAACTTTTACGGCCCCGACAAGCTGCATTCGCGCCGCACCATGATGGTGTGGGAGCTCGAAGCCCGCCGCGACCGCCAGTTCCTCAAAGCGCTCCTAGAACAGTCTGGCCGCGACGGCCTACAAAAAGAAATGCTATCGAGCCTCGCCCGCGACGGTGACCGCCCGCAGTACGGCGTCGAAATGGTGCGCGGCCGCTCTACCAACACCGACGGCGAACACGATATGCAGTTCGCGTTCCTGCAATTCCCCGACGCCCCGGTCGAGCCCATGGGCGGCATCGCGCACATCGCCGGCAACGAAGCGCGCGCGCCCAAGTTAGTGGTCCACAACCGCTCCCCGCGCGTCATCCGTTATCTTGAAATGGGCTGGATCGTGCGCGATTCCAAAGGCCACGAATTTCTGGCCGCGTCGATGCCATCGGAAATGCGCCTCCCGCCCAGCAGTTCGAGCCAGATTCTGCCCGACGCCTCGCTGCGCTTCGACTCGCGTACGTCCGTCGAAAGCATGACCGGCTTTGTATCCAGCGTCGAATTCAGCGACGGCACCATGTGGATTCCGAATCGTGCGGAATTGGACGATCCGGTCCTGCGTAGAGTCGTCGGCCCCTCGCCCGAAGAACAGCGCTTAGTCCAGATCTACCGCAAGCGCGGTATCACCGCGGTCATCGAAGAATTGAAAAAGTTCTAGATGAAGTTCTACCAGAAGCCCACCTGTTCCACCTGCCGCAAAGCTAAAAAGTGGCTGCACGAACAAGGTGTCAAGGTGCAGGAGATCGATCTCAACCAGGCCTTAAGTGAAACGGATCTCGACGCCCTCATCGGCCGGCGCGATTACCTTAAGTTCCTAAACTTTCGCAACGAGCTCTACCGCGAGCGCAAGATGAAGACCAACCCGCCCTCGCGCGCCGAAGCGATCAAGCTGATGTCGCAGCATCCCAACCTCATCCGCCGGCCGATCTTAGTCCAGGGCTCCAAGATCGCGCTAGGCTTCGACGAAGACCAATTCCGCGAAATCACCGGCCGCTAACAAACCTGCAACCCTCGACGATAAGCCCTCCGTGGGAACTGGACCCCGTCCGTACCTGACCTTCCGTGTAGCCCGCCAGGACCTCGCCATGGAGGCCGGCCGCGTGCGCGGCATCCTGCCCTTGAGCGCCCTCGAACCCATGCCCGGCGTGCGCCCCGGTCTGCTTGGCATCACCAGCCTGAACGGACAGATTGTCGGCGTCATGGACTTGCGCAGCAAGCTTAAAATGCCGTTCTCAAGCCAAGGCAGCCAGCCCAAAATCGTGATTATGGAATTAACCGCCGGCAAGCTCGCAGGCTTTGTGGCGGACCGCATTTCGGATGTGGTCGTCTACCGCGACCGTGACCTGCGCAGCGGTACCCTCAGAGGCAAAGGACGCCCGCGCAAGCTAGTCGATTTCGATGAGCTAGTCACCGAACAAGAACTCGAAGGTCTGTGGGTGCTCAGCCCTTGAGCCCGTCGAAGGCCCGCTCGATTTCGAGCTTCGCTTCAGGCGTGATCGCCGTCAGCGGCAGCCGCGGCGGACCACCGTAATAGCCGTTCAAATCCATCGCGTATTTCAACCCCGGGACGCCGTACTTCACCGTCACCAACTGCGCCGCACGCAGGATCCGCTTCTGCCAGTCCATCGCCGCAGCGGATTCGCGCGAGCGGTGCGCTTCCCAGATGCTCACGGTAGCGAACGGCGCGACGTTGGCGAACGCCAGCACCGCTCCCGCACACCCAATCGCCAGCGATGGCGCGAGTATCGGAGCCGAGCCCGTCAGCACCTGAAACCCCGGCTTCACGTCCTGGATCATCTGGATGCACTTCTCCAGATTCCCCGAGCTTTCCTTGATGGCAAAAATATTAGGATGCTGCGACAACACCGCCACCGCTTCCGCCGAGATATCGACCCCGGTCACCTGCGGCCAGTTATAAATCATCAACGGGATCTTGGTCTGATCCGCCACGGCGCGGAAGTACAGAATCTGCGTATCCATCTTGTGCACCAGATTCTTGTAGTAAAAGGGCGTCCGCACCATCGCGGCTTTATACCCGCGCTCGGCGGCAGCGTTGGTCAGCGCCACCGTCTCGCGAACGCTCTCCATGCCCGTCCCGCACAACAAAACTTTGTCGGAGGCAGCGTATTCCGCCACCCACTCCCACATCTGCAGCTTTTCTTCAGTGGTTAAATAAACGCTCTCGCCGGTAGACCCGCAGACCACGTAGCCGGTGAGCCCGGTGCGATTCCATTTCTCGACATTGTGCTGGACTTTAGCTTTATAAAGTTCACCACGATGGTCGAACGGAGTAGCGATGGGAGGAAGAATGCCCTGCAGCTTAAACATGAGAGGTCCGCTGCGGGGCGGATTCTAAGAACCCCGCCCGCAGGGAAAATGACTACTTTACGAAAATGATCAACAACGTGAAAATCGCCAGCGATTCGATAAACGCCAGACCCAGAACCAGCAGCGTCTGAATGCCCGCGCGTGCCCCTGGATTCCGCGCCACGGCTTCTGCCGCGCCCGAAACCGCCTTGCCCTGGCCGAGCCCGCACAATCCCGAAGCGATGCCCATACCGAGCGCCGCGCCCACAAAGCGCAGCTCGCCCGTTCCGACACCCGATCCGGCGGTGCCCTGAGCGAAAACCGGACTGGCAGCAACTAATAGAAACAGTGCCATCAATCCCAATACTTTCAAAGTGCTCATGGTGTAACTCCTTCTATGAAATTCCGCCAAGGAGGTGGTTCCGGTCCGCCCTGGGGGGTCGGTGGCTCACACTTGACGGGTGAAAATGCCGAATTAAATGGTATCCGAGGCCGCCTCGCCCTCATGAGCGGTAGCGCCGGCAATATAAATCGTCGCCAGCAAAAAGAACACGTAAGTCTGGACCAAGGCCACAAACACGTGCAGCGCCATAAAAATCACCGGGATCACAATTTTAGTGAGACCCAGGAAAACGTTGGTCACCTGCTCGCCCGCGAACATGTTGCCGTACAGACGAACCGTGAGCGAAAGCGGACGGATAAACACGCTTGCCGTTTCGATCGGCAGCATGAAAAGAATAATTGCAATGTTCGCGGCCGGATGCGGGAAGCGTACCGGACCCGCGAAGTGCGCAAGATACTTGATCCCCTGCGCCGCAAAACCCATCGCATTGAAGTAAACGAAGGTGACCAGGGCGAGGCCGGCGGGCACCCACGGCGACATGGTCGGCGATTCAAACGCCGGCACCATGCCGATCAGATTCAAGCTCAGGATAAAAATAAACAGCGTCCCAATGAAGGGAATGTACTTCTCGCCGTGATGAATGCCAACTTCGTCCACCGTAGTCGTGAAGAATTCCTGCAGCATCTCAAAAATGTGCTGCAGCTTCCCCGGCTTATCCACCGACAGTTGCGACCGCAGAATCGCCACCGTAACCACCAGCAGCGCTACCACCAATATTTCCATCACAACCGAGTTGTCCCAGGGACGCTCCGTAGGCCCCGACAAGCCGATTAAATGCCGCAGGGCGTTCCCCGGACCGGCAAGGTACTGATTGAACAGGGCTGTCAGCCCCAGCTCGTTTTCCATATGAATTTTGTCTTACTTGGAGACGCTGAGCCCAAACAGAAGTTCGAGCACCACCGCGAAGAAGGAAACCAGCAACCCCATAATCAGGACGGCCGGACTGCTTCGTAAAACGTATATGGTAGCATAGACCGCCGCCGCGATCAGCAGGTAGCGCGCCACCAAAAACACCACAGATCCGGCGCCTGGAAGCTTCCCCGAAGACCCAATCGCATCCGCCAGTTTGAACCAGGAACGCACCGTTATCAGCGACAGCCCTGCACCCACCAGGAACCCCACCGCATCGCGCCACCCGCGCAGTCCCAACGCCACCGCGATGCCGATCACTCCCAGCCCGATGGCGATGCGAGTGATCCTGTTAATAGAAAGTTCAATCATTTCGGCTTGGAGCCCATGTCCCGCATCAACTGGCTGATCAACTGCACGAACCCGCCGAGAATTCCCAGGATTAAGAATACGACCTTCAGATACGTGGTGTGCAGCCACAGATCCAGCCCGTAACCCATGGCGTAGCCGGCAAACGTCGCCGCGGGCAAGGTCATCGCGACCGCCGTATAGCGCGCCGCGGCCGCCATAAAGTTATCCGGCCGTTTCATTCTCACTGCTTCGATTGTAAAAGCCGCCGGGCTTCGCGCGCGCTCTCATTCACCAGCAACCCCATCTTGGGATGGCTAGGCTCAAAGTCCGCACGGAACCCCAACTCCGCTAGCGTCTCGCTGGTAGTCGGCCCGATCGACGCGATCACAACGCGCCCGCAAGCCCGCCGTATCTCGTCCTCAAGACCCAACTCCGCCGCGACTTTCAACAAATGCTCCACCTGCGCGGACGACGTCACTAACAGCACATCGATCTCGCCGCTAGCCAACCGCCGAGCCGCTTCCTGCAACGGCCCCAAGTCCTCCGGCAATGCCCATTGGTAGATCGGGACCGATGTCACCTCAGCGCCGCGCGCCCGCCATCCGTCGATCAGTTCCTGGCTGGGACGCCCATATTCCTGCACCGCCACGCGCTTCTCCGCCCGCCCTTCGGTAGCCGCCAGAATCTCGCGCCAGGTATTCGGCTCCGGTACCGCTACCGCCACTGGAACGCCCCACTCCCGCATCACCGCCATGGGCTTCGGTCCGCGCGCGACGATCGTAATCCCCCGTAACGTCTCCGCGAACGCCCCCGCCGGCCAGCGCGTCTCGATCACCTGGTTTAACAAACGCGTCCCCACGCCCGTAAGCAGAATCAGCATGTCGAACTTGCCCGCGAACAGGTTTTCAGCAAACTCGAGAGCCGCTGAATTCTCCGCCAGCGGCACTTCCCGCATCGACGGAGCCACCAGAGGAACGCCGCCCTGCAATCGAATCAGCGTTTCGATCTCCGCAGCGCGACGGCTCTCGAGCGCCAGCACACGCAACCCGTCGAAAGGCATGGGATCAGCTTAGCAAACGAGCAGTGAGCAGACGCACAAACGCGACCGGTGCAATCACACCGGTCGCGAGAGAAAAGACGTCGAAGAATCCCTACTGCGCGGCCGGAGGAGCCATGATCGGCTCTTCAGCGCCGCGATGGCAAGTGTAGCAGCTCACGTGAGCCTTGCCATCCGGGAACTTCGAATTGATGTCAGCCGCCATGCGGATCATCGCCCGCGCGATGTTCTTCTTGGGATTGTCATCGCTGGCGAAATCTCCCATCACGTGGCAGTAGGAGCACATCACTCCCAATCCCACACGGAACGCGGCCATGGTCGGCTGCAACCCTTCCGTCGGGAGCACTTTCAGATTCTTGGGATTCGCAAACGGACTCGGTCCCTTTTTCTTCTCTTCCTGGGCGGAAAGAGTTAAAGACAACACTAACGCAAGTGACACAACGAGTAAGCGCATGGATGAATTATACACAATAGTGCGCCCCCGTCAATGCCATTAGATGTATCGAGCCACCAAAAAGTTGCAGCGCTCTAGGGGTTCAAACCGTGCAACTTCGGCCCCACCCAAGCGTCCAATAGAGTGTGAAAGAGACAGCCATGAAGACACCAAAAAATATAATCAAAAAACTAACCCTAGGCGTCGCCGGCGTTACGCTGATGAGCGCCGCTCTGTTCGCCGCACCCACCTCGCATCCCCGCAGCATTGAGGATCAGGTGCGGCATGAGATCCTGATGGTCCCTTATATCGGGGTATTCGATAACCCCTCCTGGCAGATTGAAAACGGCGTGGTAACGCTTTCGGGCGAAGTCACGCAGCCGGTCGATAAACACAATCTGGAGCAGGCCGTGAAAGGCGTCGAAGGCATCAAGCGCGTCGAAAACAACATCGAGGTGCTGCCACTTTCGAACTTTGACGACCAGATCCGCGTGCATACGCTGCGCACCTTGCTGCGGACCGCCTCGCTCGGTAAATACTTTCAGGGTGTGCAACCCGACATCCGCATCATCGTGAAGAACGGCCACGTGACGCTCGACGGCGTAGTGCTCAATAGCGCCGATCGGCAATTCGCCTTCATGGCCGCGAATCAAGTCCCGGGAGTTTTTTCGGTGACGAACAATCTCCGCGCCGAAAAGTAACTCTCCCGCCGGCGGCCCACGTACCTCCTCCGCGCGGGCCGCTTTTTTTCTTGTCACGCGCCTGCCAGAAAGATCCTCCCTCTGAACGGTCCCCGTTGGCTGCCCGTGTGCACCTCTAGCGTGCGACATGGCAAATGCAGAGCGAATTCATCCTCTTTCGGTACCCCTAAGGCCTACGATTTTCGTCGTACTCCCCTGCCAATATAAGGAACAGAAGCGAAAAGCTTCACTTTCAGTACCAACCGTGCCGATAAGACACGATCCCGTAATGGTTGTCAAACTGGGACGAGTGCCGCCTCAAGGGGCAGCAGTATGAAGCCGGCGGCAGAGCGCGAAGCCTCTCCCGCAACTAAGTCCGGTGCTTACCGCGACCCGGCCCCGCTTTCGGCGGAAGTGCGCGAGCAGCTCATTCTGGAGCACCTGCCACAAGTGCGCCTGATCGCCCGCCGCATCCACCAGCGCCTGCCGGAGAGCGTCAGCTTGGACGACTTGGTTTCGACCGGCGTGGTCGGCCTGATCGCCGCCATCGACCGCTTCGACCCCTCGCACAACGTGAAGCTCAAGACCTATGCCGAATACAAGATCCGCGGCGCGATCCTCGACGGCCTGCGCGGCCTCGACTGGGCCCCGCGCCAGCAGCGCCGCCGCTCCAAACAAATCGAGGCCGCGATTCTATCGGCCGAGCATCGCCTGAAGCGCTCGCCCAGCGAAGAGGAAATCGCCGCCGAGCTCGGCCTCGCGCTGGAGGAATATCACGAATGGCTGGTGGAAATCCGGGGCCTGAATCTAGGAAGTTTTGAAAGCGCGTCAGAGGACGAAGATAGCCGCGACTTGCTGAACTTCGTCTCCGACGATGAAGAGGACTGGCCTTCGCGCCTGCTCGAACGCAACGAGCTGAAGAAACTACTCGCGATGGCCATCACCAAAATGCCGGAAGTAGAGAAGACCGTCCTCAATCTCTACTATCACGAGGAACTAACGCTGCGGGAGATCTCGAAAATCCTGCGCCTGCACGAGTCCCGCATCTCGCAGCTGAAATCCCAGGCCATCCTGCGCCTGCGCGCGTATATGGAAAAGCGCTGGCCCAAACCCCGCGGGGTTTAAGACCGGCTATTGCTGATCCAAGTGAGCTGGCTCCGCGCGACCCAGTCGCGGGGCTTCCGGAGCTTCCACCGTCAAGCTCATTTCCTTGCGCTCCCGCATCAACGCCACGGGGATCGGTTTTCCGTGGGCCGCCCGCAGTCGCGCCGAAATCTCCGCCGGCGTCGCCACCTTCACCTCGTCGATCTTGTAGATCACGTCGCCCGCCTTGACCCCGGCCTTCTCCGCCGCCGAGCCCTTCATCACGGTACGCACCAGTACGCCGTCGCTCACTCCGAAATACTGCGCCAGCTGTCCGTCAATCGATTCCGCTTCCACGCCCAGCATGGGACTGCGCAGCCCCATAATTACCCGCGGCACGTCCGGCATGCGGAAGCCAATGCCGTCCGGTATTCCCGGAACCTGCGGATGCTCGCCGACCTTAGCGGTTATGGTCTGCGAAGCGCCGCCGCGGAACACCTCGAGCTTCACCTCGTGCCCCACCGGCGTCTCCCGCACTAACTTTGAAGCCTGTTCCAGGCTTTCCACTTTGTTCCCGTTAATCTGCAACACCACATCGCCGCTCTTCAACCCCGCCTTCTCCGCCGGACTGTCCGGAGCCACGCGCGTAACCTCCACTCCCGTGTCCGACGGCAACTTCAGCGACTTGGCCCGCTCCCCCGTGATCTCCTGAATGCCAACGCCCAGATAACCACCCGGCGGCGTCACCAGGAATCGCGGCATAGGCGGCGGCGCAGGCGCCTGCGGCGAGGCAGGAGTCTGCGGCGCGGCAGGAGCCTGCTGCCCCATCGCCCACCAGGGCAGCGCCAGCACCGTCAGCAAAATTGCACTTCGCATAAATAAGTCCCCTTAGTAAGTCTCGGCGGACGCCTTGATCGAGTGCAGCATTTGGCGGGCACGCTCGCGAACATCGCTGTCATCTTCGCGGCTCATCAATTCCTGCAGAGCGCCCACCATTTGCGGGTCCAATCCCTGCGCATCATGCCCGGTCAGTGCGTCGATCACCCTCGTCCGCATCCCGGTATTCGGGTCATTCAGTAAGACGTGGGCCAGCGCATTCTGTACCATCGGGTCGTTAGCGTAACGCTCCAGGCCCTCCATCGCTTTCAAGCGTACGTTGGTGTTCTCATCGTTAGCCATGGCGAACGCCAGCGCCTCGCGCACGTCGGACTCGTTCGCGTCACCCACCAGAATCGTCACCGTCTGCGCCCGCAGCCCCGGATCCGTCGCGTCCCTGGTAGCCGCCATCAACAACTGCCGGATCCGCTGGTCGTCCCGGCTTCCTGAAATCGTCCGCTCGCGCTTCTCATCGAACACGATGCGCAAAGTGCCGTCCGGCTGCGCGGCTACATTGCGCACCTGCGCCCCGCCAAAATCGCCCAGGCCCATCGAAGCAATTCCACTTAAACCCGGAGTCACCTTAGCCGCAAAGAACCCGATCGCCAGCAGCGCCACCGCCCCCACGGGCTTCAGGAATTGAATCTTCCAATTGCCCGCGATCTGGCTCCACCAGCTCTCCCGGACCGACGCCCGTCTCTCGCGCGGCAGCATTTCCGCCAAGTCTTCCCGGCAGCGGTTGAGCAGCGCCGGCGAAGGAGTGACAGCCGCCGCATCCACCGCCTCATGCAGCACCTTCTGGCGCGCCAGCGAAGTACGGCAATCGGCGCAGCCATCCAGATGCGAATCGATGTGTTCTTCCTGGTCGAAACTCAGCTCGCCATACAGCAGCAGCGCGAATTGTTCCCGAATATCTTTGCAGTTCATTTCGCTCATACAAATTCTCCCAACGCCGTTCGCATTTTTTGCGTCGCCCGGAATAAACAGTTTTTGGCCGCTTCCTCGGAAGTCCCCAGCACTTCCCCGATCTTCCGCAGCCTTAGGCCCTCGTAATGCCGCAGCTCAAACACCATACGCTCACGCGGCGTCAATTGCGCCAGCGCCTCTTTCACGCGCTTGCGGATCTGCCCGCTAAACAAATTCCTCTGCGGATCGCCTTCGACGCGCGTCTCGGCCGCCGAATCTGTGCGATCGAGCGTCCCTTCTGCAGTCGTAATCACCGTCGGCTCTTCCCTACGCACCTTGCGCCGCCGCAACTGGTCCAGGCACAGATTCGTCGCGATCCGGTACAGCCAGGTGTGGAAACTGCAATCGAAGCGGAATTGGCTAAGGTTGCGATACACCCGCAGGAAGGTTTCCTGATAGACGTCCCTGGCATCTTCCGGAGATCGTAACATGCTCAGAGCCAGCCGCAGCACGCTCTGGTCGTAGGTGCGCACCAATTCTTCAAACGCAGACGAGTCACCCGCCTGCGCCGCACGAATGAGCTCCGTTTCATCCACGGCCGCCCCTTCCCTGCGCACGGACAACCGCTTTAGGGATGGTTGCACCACTTCATTGGACGAGCTTACAGCGGAAATGTAACGGCTTTTAGGCCAGTTCCAGGCCTCTTTAAGCCAACTCGAGATCGATGCGCTTTTGCCCCGCGTCCAAGTTCGTGATCCGGAAGGACCGGACCTCCCCTGCCCGCACTGCACTGGGGCTCGAGGACACGCTCGGCCCCGACTTCCACTTCTGCGCCAGCATCGCCGAAAGCGAAGAAATATCTGCTTTTGAAGCACTTGCAGACGCCTCTGAGGCCTTCTGCTCGGCCAGTCGGCACGACGCTATCACGCCCTCGCCCAACTCGACCTTGGCCCGCGTAGCCGAAACGTCCACCACGCGGCCGCTGACGCTGTCTCCCGCCTTGTGCTCGGCAATATATTCATCGATCGAGGTCGGCACCAGTTGCTTGATCCCCAGCCGCAGCCGCCGCCGCTCGCGATCCGCCTCCAGAACCTGCGCTTTGACCACCTCGCCGACTTTCAAAGCGTCGCTAGGATGGTTCAGCCGCTTCTCGTGGCTGATATCGCCGATGTGGATCATCCCTTCGATCCCATCGCCCAAATCCACAAACGCGCCGAACTTGGCCAAGCTGGTCACGGGAGCTTCCACCTGCGCCCCTACCGGATACTTCTTCAGCGCCTCTTCCCAAGGATCGCCCAGCGCCTGCTTGAGCCCCAGCGCAATGCGTTTGTCCGCCCCGTTGACGCCGAGAACCACCACTTCGACCATGTCGCCCGGCTTCACCACATCGGCAGCCTTAACGTTTTTGCGAGTCCACGACATCTCGGAAACGTGAATCAGCCCTTCGATTCCTGGCTCGAGCTCGACGAAAGCTCCGAAGTCAGCCACCCGCGAAACCTTGCCGCGAATGCGCTCGCCTACCTGATACTTCTCCGCCGCCACCGTCCACGGGTCCGGCGCAAGCTGCTTCAATCCCAGCGAAATCTTGCGCGTGTCGCGGTTGATCTTGAGAATCTTAACGTCGATTTGCTGGTCTTGCGAAACCACGTCCGACGGCTTCACGCCGCGCGCGTAGGTCATGTCGGACACATGCAGCAGCCCGTCGACGCCGCCAAGATCCACAAACGCGCCGAAGTCGGTTAGCGTGCGCACCGTCCCATGCACCACATCGCCCACCTGCAGCTTCCCGAACGCTTCCTGCTTGGTCTGCCGCTCGCGCTCTTCCAAAACCACGCGCCGGTCGACGACCACATCTTCGCTAGCCGTATCGAGCTTGGTGATGCGGCACTCGATATCCTGCCCGACTAATTTTTCAAGGTCCGCAACCTCGCGCGCCCCGCTGCGCGACGCCGGCATGAAGGCCTTGACGCCCACATCCACCCGCAGCCCGCCCTTCACCACTTCCGTCACGTGACCCGAAATCACGCTCTTGTCCGCGAACGCTTTTTCGAGCCCGGTCCAGTCCTTAGGGGTCTCGACGCGAATGGTTGACAACTGATAGTTGCCCTCTTCATCGCGCCCGCGAATGGAAACAATCAGCTTCTGCCCCGGCTGCAGCGGCACTTCAGGATCCACCGGCAACACGCCATCCGTCTTGCGCCCGATATCGACAAAGACCGAATCCGCCGTGACCGTCACGACTGTGCCTTCGAGCGTCTCCCCCCGCGCATGATGCGCCTGCTCGAACTCGTTCAGTATGTCTGCGAAAGAGGTGTCGACCGGAGTCACCTCGGGCGAATCAGGAGTGTTTGATTGGGGCATGCGAGAAAACTACGTTTTTCATATTGTGTCACATTTGGCGGCGCACCGCCCCCTCCGAACGCTAGAATATCCTCAGTGCCGTCCACTTGGCGCCGTTACGTCCGCCCGCAGGATTTCGTCTGGCTGCTCTTTTTTTCCGCGCTGGCCGTATTCGGCCCCGGCCGCAGCCCGCGCACCATCGCTGCCCTGGTAGCGCTCGGATTCGTGCAGGTTCTGGAACCCCGCATCGGCACCCGCATCTCCGTAGTGCTCCAACTAGCCCTGTGTTACTTTGTTGATCGGCTTCACCTACGGCGTTTCCAGCAGTTTCTACCTGGTCCTGTTCCTCCCTGTAATCACCGGCGCGACCAACTTCGGATTACTCGGCACCGCTATAACCTCGCTAGGAGCGTGCGCCGTCTATCTTTCGTTCCTAGGCTTCTTAGGAGAGAACGAGTTCGTCCGCCGAAGACCAAATCCCCGAACTGGTCCTGCGAATTCTCTTCCTCCCCGTAGTCGGCTACCTGACCTATCAACTAGCCCAAGCGAACCAAGAGGAAAAGCACAAAGCGCAGGAAGCCGTGGAAGAACTGGCGCGCGCCAACCGCAGTCTCCAAGAAGCCCAAGCGCGAAGTGCGCCGCGCGGAACGTCTGGCCGCCCTGGGCCAACTCACCGCCGGCCTGGCCCACGAGCTGCGCAATCCGCTAGGCACCATGAAGACCTCCGCCCAGCTTCTCTCCCGCCAAGTGTCAAAGAAAACGCTGTCGCTCAGGAGATGGCGGGATTCATCACCTCCGAAGTCGACCGCACGAATTCCCTCATCACCCGTTTCCTAGATTTCGCGCGCCCCCAACACCTGAAACTCGCAAGCGCCGACATCACGACCATGCTCGACCCGCCATCTCCCGCTTTGAACGCGAGCAGAAAAACATCGGCACGTCGGTGACGATTTTCAAAAATTATTCGCCCGACGTCCCACCGGTCCGCTTCGACGCCGAACTCATGGAGCGAGTCATCGCGAATCTACTGGTCAACGCCGCGCAAGCCAGCCCCCGGCGGCATCGTAACCGTCAAAACACTTTCCGATAACAACGAAGTAGAAGTGGCCGTAATCGACCGCGGCTCCGGCATCGACCCCAAAAACATCGAGAACATCTTCAACCCGTTCTTCACGACGAAGACCGACGGCATCGGCTTCGGCCTGGCCATCATTTCGAAAATCCTCGACGAGCACGGCGGACGCATCACCGTGGAAAGCGCCCTGGGCGAAGGCAGCGTATTCCGCGTCTTCCTGCCGTTAAGGCGACAATAGAAAAAAAGTTCATGCGCAAAGCCTCCATCCTGGTCATCGAAGACGAAGAAAAACAGCGCCGCGTCGTGGGACTGCACCTGGCCTCCGCCGATTACGAAGTCAAAGGCGCCGGCACCGCGGAGGAAGGCTGGAAGCTAGCCGGCGACGTCGACCTGATCCTGACCGACCTGAAACTGCCCGGCATGGACGGCCTGGAATTGCTCGAAAAACTAAAAGCCCAAAACTCCCACACGCCCGTGGTCGTCATGTCCGCCTTCAGCACCGTAGAAAACGCCGTGGAAGCCATGAAACGCGGCGCCGTCGACTTCCTTCCCAAGCCGTTCTCTCTAGATCACCTCAGCGTAGTAGTAGAAAAAGCGCTCGAAGTCAGCAAACTGCGCGTTGAAAATCGCGAATTGCGCGAAGCGTCTAGGCCAGCGCTACCAGTTCGAAAACATCATCGGCAGCAGCCCCGCCATGCAGGACATTTTCGCCACCATCATGCGCGTAGCCCCCACCCGGGCGACGGTTTTGCTAGCCGGCGAAAGCGGCGTGGGCAAGGACATGATCGCCCGCGCGATCCATCAGCACTCCCCGCGCAAGGACCGCCCTTTCGTCAAGATCAACTGCACGGCCATCCCCGAAAACCTGATGGAGAGCGAACTTTTCGGCTACGAAAAAGGAGCCTTCACCGGAGCCAACATCTCCAAACCCGGCAAGTTCGAACAAGCCAACACCGGCACCGTCATGCTGGACGAAATCGGCGACGTTCCCGCCTCGGTGCAGGTGAAACTTCTACGAATCTTGCAGGAACGCGAGTTTGAACGCCTCGGCAGCAACAAAACCCAACAAACCGACGTCCGTGTCATCGCCGCCACTAACGTGGACCTGCGCGCCGCTCTGGAACAAGGCACGTTCCGCGAAGATCTCTACTATCGCCTGAACGTAGTACCGATGAACATCCCGCCGCTGCGCGAGCGCAAGGACGACATCCCGTATTTAGTGGAACACTTCGCCAAAAAATTCAATGGCGAAATCAGCGAAGGCGCGATGGAGCGTTTGGTCAGCTACCACTGGCCCGGCAACGTTCGCGAACTCGAAAACGTGATCGAGCGCAGCGTCCTCTTGGCCAAAGGTCCCATGGTTGAGGCCGACGACGTGAAAATCGAATCTGGAATCGGCCGTGCCCGCCCCGCCTTCACGTCAGACGCCTTCCTGCCCGAAGGCATGACGCTAGATCAATACGAGCAGTCCATCATCCGCGAAGCCCTGAAACGCGCCAACGGCAACAAGAGCCAGGCAGCGCGCCTGCTCGGCCTGACCCGCAACGCCCTGCGCTACCGCTTGACTCAAATGGGAATTGAATAAACTCAGCGCCGCTTACGCATCAGGATTACCAGCAGACTGAACAGCACCAGTAATCCCACCACCCACCGCAGCGCGGTCACAAAATAGGCACGAACTAGGCAGCCGCGCCCGTCATCTTCGGTTTGAGCACATCCACCAGTTCCTGCACCGAGCCGGCGCTCTTCGCGAGCATGGCCTTTTCCTCAGCAGTGAGCTGCATCTCGTAGATTTTCTCCACGCCATTGCGCCCCAGCTTCACCGGCACGCCCACGAAAAGCCCGTTGATTCCGTACTCTCCCTCGAGCAGCGCCGCGCAGGGCAGAACCTTCTTCTTGTCCTTCAGAATCGATTCCACCATCTCCACAGCCGCCGCCGACGGAGCATAATACGCGCTGCCCGTCTTCAAATATTTCACGATCTCCGCGCCGCCATTGCGCGTGCGATCCACAATCGCCGCCAGACGGTCTGCTGGAATCAACTCACTCAGCGGGATCCCCGACACGTTCGACAACCGCACCACGGGAACCATGGTGTCGCCGTGCCCGCCCAATACCACCGCGGTCACGTTCTCCACTGACACATTCAATTCCATCGCAATAAACGTCCGGAAACGCGCCGAATCCAGCACGCCGGCCATGCCCACCACGCGATGCTTGGGGAACTTCGAAACATGATGCGCCACGGTGCACATCGCATCCAGCGGATTCGTTACCAGCACCAGAATCGCGTTCGGCGAATGCTTGGCGATGTTTTCGGTAACGCTCTTCACCACTTCGTAATTCGCAATCAGCAAATCGTCGCGGCTCATGCCCGGTTTGCGCGCAAGGCCCGCCGTAATCACGACGACATCCGAATTCGCCGTCGGCGCGTAATCGTTGGCGCCGGTGAGCTGCACGTCGTAGCCCTCGATCGGCCCCATCTGAGCCATATCGAGACCCTTGCCCTGCGGAACTCCTTCGACGACGTCCACCAAAACCACATCGCCCAGTTCTTTCATCGCGAGGTTGATCGCGGCGCTCGCGCCGACATTTCCCCCGCCCACTACGGTTATTTTATTGCGCATAAGCATTCGATTATATCGTAGTCTGGAGAATAGCTTGCCTCTCGATCAACCCACCGCCGAACGTTTCGCGAGCCTGGCCCTCGCCGGCGTCCACCGCGAATATCCCAACAAAATCGCGCATACTCTTGAGTCCGACGCCGACGCCCGCCCCCCGCGCGAACTCACTCCCGCGTTCTACGGCTGCTACGACTGGCACTCCGCCGTGCACAGCCACTGGACGCTTGCGCGCATCGCCCGCACCTTCCCCAACACTCCGTTAGCCGAGAAATCCTTGGCCGCGCTAGCGAGCAACATCACGGAAGAAAAAATCGCCGCGGAAGTGCGCTATCTAGAACCCCGCAACGCCTTCGAGCGCCCCTACGGCTTGGCCTGGCTGCTAACCCTGAGCGCCGAACTGCGCGCCTTGAAATCCCCGCTAGCCCGCGTCATCGAGCCTCTCGAGACGGCCGTCGCCCAAAAATTAGAAGCGTGGCTGCCCAAACTCCCCTATCCCGATCGCTCCGGCCAACACGCCAACACCGCATTTGCACTCGGCCTGATGTTCGATTGGGCGCGCCAACTAGGTCACGATCGCGACGCGCTCCCCTTCGCCTCCGCCGTCCGTTTCTATAACGCGGATCACAACGCCCCCATCGCCTTCGAACCCTCCGGAGAAGACTTCCTCTCGCCCTGCCTGGCCGAAGCCGACCTCATGCGCCGCGTCTGCACGCAGCACGAGTTCACCGAATGGCTAACGGCCTTCTTGCCCGACTTTCCCCTGCTGCGCCCGGTAGCCTCCGCCGACCCCACTGACGGCAAATTAGCGCACTTCGACGGCCTGAACTTAAGCCGCGCCTGGATGCTCTTCGGCATCGCCAAAGGATTGTCCGATAACGACCCCCGCCGCCTGCGCCTGCTCCTCGTCGCCGACGCCCATCGCGACGCCGGACTCGCCGCCGTCACTGGAGCGCACTACGAAGGCGCGCATTGGCTAGGCACCTTCGCCGTATATTTGGAAACCATGGACATGGAGGACCGCCCGCGCGGAATGCGCCGCGTTCGTTAGGAATTCAGCTCGTTCGGATTCCCTTCGTTCGCTTCCACCTCGACCGCCTCTTCCACATCCGGCGGCAGTTCTCCCGGCTGCGGCGCTTCCTTGCGAGCCTTATCGAACAGGAAGCTCAGCGTCTTCTCCGTGCGGATCTGCCCGACGATGCGGTTAATCGTCCCATCCTTCTGCAGTTTCGCGCGCACCACCGCCACTGCCTCGCGCTGTTGCCGCGCGTAACGCTGTACTTCGCGATCTACATCTTCTTGCGTCGCTGCGATCGCCTCGCGGTCGGAAATCTTATCCAGGATCAGCGACGCCCGCACGTCCCGCTCCGCGCGCTCCTTCTGCGAATCGCGAACCTTTTGCCAGTCGAGCTTCAGAGACCGCGGATCGATCCCCTGGGCCGCCAACTGCTGCAGTTGCGTGTTCAGGTTCGCCTCAATCTGCCGGTCGATAAAAACCTCCGGCACCGCAAACGGATGCGTGTCCACCAGCTTCGCGATGATCTGCTGCTTGGTTTCGTCCTGCGCCTGATGCTCGCGCTCGTGCAGGATGGTCTTGCGGATAGAATCCTTCAACTCATCGAGCGTCTGATAATCACCCAGGTCCTTCGCGAAGTCATCGTTCAACTCCGGCAGTTCCTTGCGCCGAACCGCCTTGACGGTGGCCTTGAATCGCACCGTGCGCCCCGCCAGAGTCTCGCGATCGTAATCCTCCGGGATAGGTGACTTCGAACTCGCGCGCTTCATCGGGCGAAGCGCCGCGCAGGTTCTCTGTGAACGCCGGCATGGTGGCTTCGTCGCCCAGCTTCAGCATCAATTCGTCCTGCTGGACTTTCTCGTCAACCCCGGACAAACTTTCGAGCGACACCACTGCGTAATCGCCATCGGCCAGCGCGCGCGGCTCTTCGTTGACATATTCGGCCTTACGCTCGCGCAGCGCTTCCAGTCGTGAGTTGACGTCTTCCTCGCGACGCCACGGCTCGGCGTAGTAACCGTCAGCCCCTGATATTCGCCTAACTCAAACTCCGGCGCCACTTCGAAACTCGGCCTTAAATTTTAGCGGCTCGCCCTTGTGAAAATGCACGTCGCTGATATTCGGCTGGCCCACCACCTGTCAAGTGATCCTGTTCAAACGCCGCGTTCAGAAGAAACGCGGGACCAGCTTTTCCAGCACTTCCTGGCGGATATCGCCGGCGAACCGGGTCTTCACCATCGCCAGCGGAGCCTTGCCCGGACGGAAACCCGGCAGGCGTACTTTGACTTGAATCGCCGCCGCCGCGCGCTCGGTTTCCTGATCCACCTCCGTCTCCGGAACAGTGATCTCGAGCGAATGCTTGCAACCTTCAATAAGAGCCATCTAAATAAATATACCCTGGAGCCCATCTGCCGTCGCCGGCAGCGAGAACTCCAGGGCATGCCTTTCCTAGCGATCGTGAAACGGGCTAGCGCGCCGCCGCCGTGCGTGCGACGCTTCCTTCAGAGCCTTGGCCTTGTCGGTCGCTTCCCAGGTGAACGTTTCTTCCGTGCGGCCGAAGTGCCCGAACGCCGCCGTCTTGCGGTAAATCGGACGCCGCAGCTTCAGCGTCTCGATCATGCCCTTCGGGCGTCAGCACGAAAGTCGCGCGGACCATTTCGACCAGGCGCTCTTCGGGAACCGTGCCCGTGCCGAACGTGTTCACCATCACCGAAACCGGCTCGGCCACGCCGATCGCGTAAGCCAACTGCACTTCGACGCGCGAAGCCAAGCCCGCCGCCACCATGTTCTTCGCCACGTAGCGCGCCATGTAGCAGGCCGAGCGGTCCACCTTCGTCGGGTCCTTGCCCGAGAACGCCCCGCCGCCGTGACGGCCCATGCCGCCGTAGGTGTCGACGATGATCTTGCGGCCCGTCAGTCCCGTGTCGCCGTGCGGTCCGCCGATCACAAAACGTCCGGTGGGATTGATGTGATATTTGGTCTGCGAATCCACCATATTGCCGCCGGCACAATCGGATCGATGATGTACTTCTTCACGTCTGCGCGCAAGCTGCTCGGTCGAAACATCGTCGTCATGCTGCGTCGAAAGCACCACAGCGTCGATGCGCTTCGGGCTTGCCGTCGACGTACTCGACGCTAACCTGGCTCTTGGCATCGGGACGCAGATAAGTCAGCTTGCCATCGCGCCGCACATCGCTCTGCTGGCGGACCAGCTTGTGCGCCATCATGATCGGCAGCGGCATCAGCTCCGGAGTCTCATCGCAAGCGTAGCCGAACATCAGGCCCTGATCGCCCGCGCCGCCCGTATCCACGCCCATCGCGATATCGGGTGACTGGGCCTGAATGGTATTCAGAATCCCGCAGGTCTTAGCATCGAAGCCCATGCGAGCATCGGTGAAGCCGATGTCCGCGATCACTTCGCGCGCCAGCTTCGGCACGTCTACGTAAGTGGTGGTGGTGATTTCGCCCGCCACCACGCAAATCCCGGTGGTGACCAGAACTTCGCAGGCCACGCGGCCCGTGGGATCGTCCTTCATGACGGCGTCGAGTACGGCGTCAGAAATCTGATCCGCCATCTTGTCCGGGTGGCCTTCGCTCACCGATTCGGACGTGAAAATGTGTCGCATTTTTTCGGACATTCACTCTCCTTTTGATTCGAAAACTGCTCTAGTAGCGATAATGATCCGGCTTGTACGGACCATCCACCGGAACACCCAAATAATCCGCCTGCTTCTTGCTCAGCGTCGTCAGCTTCACGCCGATCTTTTCCAGGTGCAGCCGGGCGACTTCCTCGTCCAGCTTCTTCGACAGCGTATACACGCCCACTTTATAGGTGTCCTTGTTCTTCCACAGATCCAACTGCGCCAG
The DNA here is from genome assembly GCA_963710155.1 of Bryobacterales bacterium. Lineage (GTDB taxonomy): Bacteria > Acidobacteriota > Terriglobia > Bryobacterales > Bryobacteraceae > Palsa-187. The sequence continues at coordinate 245,381 of CAVPZQ010000018.1, forward strand.
CGTCTGGTTGCTGAAGCTGTTGCTCATCACGAAACTCGGATGGCCCGTCGCACAGCCCAGATTCACCAGCCGTCCTTCGGCCAGCATGAAGATGCTGTGGCCGTCCGGGAAGGTGTACATATCCACCTGCGGCTTGATGTTGGTCTTCTTCACGTCTTTCGCGGCGTTCAAGGGATCGATCTGGATCTCGTTATCGAAGTGACCGATGTTGCAGACAATCGCCTGGTCCTTCATGTGCCGCATGTGCTCGAGCGTAATGATATCCACGTTGCCCAGTGGTGGTCACGTAAATATCGCCGCGCCCCAGCGTGTCTTCGACCGTCGTGACTTCGAAGCCTTCCATCGCGGCTTGCAGTGCATTGATCGGATCGATCTCCGTCACCACCACCCGCGCGCCCATGCCGCGCAGCGAATGCGCCGAGCCCTTGCCCACATCGCCATAACCGCAGATCACCGCGACTTTGCCGGCCACCATCACATCGGTAGCGCGCTTGATGCCATCCGCCAGCGACTCGCGGCAGCCATACAAATTGTCGAACTTCGACTTGGTCACCGAATCGTTCACATTGATCGCCGGCACCAGGAGCTTGCCTTCCTCCTGCATCTTATACAGACGGTGCACGCCAGTCGTGGTTTCTTCCGAAACGCCGCGCCAGGCCTTCACAATGTCGCGCCAGCGAGTCGGCGTCTCTCTCGTGAACTTTCTTCAGCAGATCCTTGATGACCTGTCTCTTCGTGGCCCTCCGAAGGCGTGTCCACCCACTTGCTGCCGTTCTCGAGCTCATAGCCTTTGTGGATCAGCAGCGTGACATCGCCGCCATCATCGACCACCAGCTCCGGCCCCTTGCCATCCGGATGGCTGACAGCCTGATACGTGCACCACCAATATTCTTCGAGCGATTCGCCCTTCCACGCAAACACCGGAATCCCGGCGGCAGCAATGGCCGCGGCCGCGTGATCCTGCGTCGAAAAAATGTTGCAGCTCGCCCAACGCACCGTCGCGCCCAGATCGATCAGCGTCTCGATCAGCACGGCCGTCTGAATGGTCATGTGCAGTGACCCCGTCACGCGCACGCCCTTCAGCGGTTTGCCGACCGCATACTTCCTGCGGATCGACATCAATCCCGGCATCTCAAATTCGGCGATCGAAATTTCTTTGCGGCCCCACTCCGCCAGACTCATGTCTGCGACTTTGTAATCACTCGCGATAGCTGTACTCATTCAGTCTCCTTCTGGGCGAACTCTGCGCCCCGCGAAAAACTTGTATCTATCAATCCAGATATGTTGATATATTAGTCCAGAACCCTGTATGGCGTCAATGCTTCAAAATCTGCGTCTCCTGGCCGACCCCAGCCGCATCCGCATCCTCCTTTTGGTCACCCGCGAAGAGCTCTCCGTCGCCGAGTTGCAGGCCATTCTGAACATGGGCCAGAGCCGCATTTCCACACATTTAGCCCAACTAAAGAGCGCCGGCCTGGTCGACGACCGCCGCAGTGGCAAAAGCGTCCTCTACCGCTTGCGCCCGCCCCGTAGCTCCGAATCCAAGTCGTTCGAACAATTGATGGAAGTGCTCGCGCGAAGCCGCCGGCGAAATCCCCGAAGCCGAGCACGACTCCGAAGCCCTGCTGCACACCATGCGCCGCCGGCAGGATAAAGTGCGTGTCCTATTTCAACGAGATGGCCGGGAAAGTTCGGCCGCCAATACGTCCCCGGCCGATCCTGGGAAGGACTCGCCGAAACGCTGCTTACTGTTGATGCCGCCCGCTGATCATCGCCGACCTGGGCGCCGGCGAAGGAACTTTTTCCAACTCCTGGCCCGCCGAGCCAAGAAAGTGATCGCCATCGACAACTCGGAAAAGATGGTGGAATACGGCGCCGAACTGGCGCGAAAACACGGCGTCGATAATCTCGAATATCGTAAAGGCGACATAGAAGAAGTTCCCATCCGCACCGGAACAGTCGATCTGGCCTTCTTCAGCCAGGCGTTACATCACGCCCAGCATCCCGCAGCAGGCCGTAGGCGAAGCCCACCGCATCTTGAAGCCCGGCGGCCGCATCGTAGTTCTCGATCTTCTCCGCCACAATTATCAGGAAGCCCGCGACATGTACGCCGACGTCTGGTTCGGCTTCACCGAAGCCGAAGTAGGCCGCTTCCTCCGCGACGCCGGATTCAAACACGTAGAAATCTCCATCGTCCACCGCGAAGAAGAATCCCCCCACTTCGAGACCCTGCTAGCGGTCGGTGACAAATAGGCTATGCGGGATTCGTTTGAGAAAGTCAGTCCGGCTTAGGGGGATCATACGACACGAACCCGGTCAATGGCGTGGTCGAACGCGCGCGCTTGGCCGCCCACAAACGGTTCTCGGCGTGTCTCCGTGCGATTTCGATGGTCTCGCTCTCAACCTTGGCATCTTATCCAGGCAGCAAACCTTATACTTCTGCCCGCTTCCGCAGGGGCACGGATCTTTCTTCCAGTCTTCATGCTTACTTTAAATTCTAGCTGGCCGATTCAAGGTTGCCACTACCCCCAATTCGCACGCCGAACTCAGGTAAACACCGTATCCTACTGAATCCAAAAATCGAAATTACACAACTCTTACAATTCCCCTCCGTTTCCACTGCTACTCTACATCTGCGGGAGTCATAGTGAGTAAACACGCGATCCACCTCGCCAACGGCCAAAAGATCAATTGGGTCACCACATTAATCCTTGCCGGCCTTCATATCGGCGCCTTTGCCGCCTTCTTTGTTTTTAGCTGGAAATCGTTTTTTGTGGCGCTGGCCCTGCATTGGGTCGCGGTCGGCTGGGGCATCAGCCTTGGCTACCATCGCCTGCATACGCATCAGTCCTATCAATGCCCGCGCTGGCTGGAATACTTTTTCGCCATTTGCGGCACCATGACGCTCGAAGGCGGTCCCATGTTCTGGGTGGGCACGCATCGCGTTCACCACGCCAAATCCGATAAGGACGGCGACCCGCACTCGCCGCACGAGGGCACTTTCTGGTCGCACATGGGCTGGATCGTCTTCGGCGAAACCAATCACAATAACAGCCAGTTCATGGCCAAGCACGCGCCGGATCTGGCCCGCCATAAGTTCTACTGGTGGCTGAATACCTATCACTGGATCCCGGTCGTCGCCACCGGCATCGCGCTCCTGGTTTTCGGCGGATTGCCCATGTTCCTGTGGGGCTTCTGCCTGCGCATCGTTTACGGCTTGCATTGCACCTGGCTGATCAACTCCGCGACACACATTTTCGGCTCGCGCCGCTTTGAAACCGCCGACGATTCGCGCAACAGCTTCATCCTGGCCGTGCTGACGTTCGGCGAAGGCTGGCACAACAATCACCACGCGCATCAGACTTCGGCGCGCCATGGCATGGTGTGGTACGAATTCGACATCTCCTGGATCACACTGAAGCTTTTGAAGGTCGGTCGGCTTGGTCTGGGGCGTTCGCCTGGTTAAGCCCGAAGTGCTGGCGCGCCAGCAAGAAGCCGCTGAACTCGCCGCTTAACACGCTCCAGCGGGCCTTCATCGGCTCTGACCGCAAGCTGCGCGCGATCTGGCGAGCCGTCCTCTTTTACTGCGCCGGAACCTGGCTGCTCTTTCCTTTATTGGATTGGGCATTTGCGCTCGCTTCAGAATCCCTTCATCTAAGCCCCGATCTCACCGCCGGAAACATCGGCTTCGGAGAGCTGCGGAACTTCTTTACTGCTTTGATTCTTACCGGCGCTTTCGCACTTTATGAGCACCGCCGCGCCGATAGCTATGGTCTCCCCGTCCAGCGCGCTTTCAGCTGGCAGACCTTCGAAGGAGCTGCCGCCGGAATCGTCATGGCTGCCGCCGTCGCCTGCGGAATGATCGCCTTGGGAGGCATGCAGATTAAGGGATTCGCCGGCAGCGGCGGTGCACTGCTGCTCTCCGCGGTGGAATGGCTGGCCGCAACTGTATGCGTCGGAATCGCTGAGGAGTTTTGGTTCCGTTCCTATTTACAGCAGACGCTTTGGAAGAGCCTGGGCTTCTGGCCCGCCGCCAGCGTGGTCGCACTGATCTTCGCCGCCGAGCATTATTTCTTCAAGACCGGCGAAAATATCTGGGACGTGGTCACGCTGGTTTCGCTGAGCCTGCTGTTGAGTTACAGCATGCTGCGAACCGGCACGTTATGGTTTGCCGTAGGTTTCCACTTCGCCTTCGACTACATGCAGCTCTTCGTCATCGGAACTCCCAACGGCTCACACTTTCCTGTCGGACGCCTGCTCGATGCGAGCTTCAACGGGCCTGCCTGGCTGACCGGCGGTGTCCTCGGCACCGAAGCCAGCTTCCTCACGTATCCGGCGATCGCTCTGCTGTGGCTGTATGTGTGGTGGCGCTATCGTGCCAACCGGCCGCTTCAGCCCAACGTCCTGTAATAAGCCATCAGATCGAGGGGCGGCGGGACCTGTCCCATCGCGCGCAAAAAGCCGGACGCCTGACCCCGATGATGCGTCCCATGATTCACCACATGCATCACGATCTTCCACAACTGCGTGCGATGCGGGTTGCCTTTTAGATCCTGATACGCGGCTTCTTCCGTCAAGTTCTCATTCGTCAACCCCGCCGCCCACTCCTGCCACTCTTTCAAGAGCGCCGGCCACTCGCGATTCAGCAGCGCCAGGTCACGATCCGCATCCGTAATAAATTTCCCCGGCATCTTGCCCTGAATCCGCGTCATCCACACGCGATCGGCCGCGAACACGTGGGCAAGTGTTCCCACCACGTTCTTATCCGCAGTCCCAAAATCGCGCGTCAATTCCTCGTTCGACAACTTCCCGGCGGCTTCGAGCAGTCGTGCCGAAGCCCAGGTGGTGTAATCCAGATGCATCCGCAGAGTGTCCGCGCTGACAGGCATATTCCTGCAGTATATCCGCTTCCAGCTAATCTAAGAGCATGGTTGTCGGCGGACGGCGCACCTCTATCGCATTCTTTATCACGCTAGGCGCCGGACTTATCGCATTCATCGTCTTGCTCTATGTCGGCTGGGTTCTGCTCGGCTGGCGCAACGGCATTCTGCTGTTCTTCGGCATCCTTTTGGTGCTGACCGTGATCGCCGGCATCGTTCTCAACACCACGTTTCTGGTGCGCGAAGTCCGCCGCAATGCCCAGCACGATGCCTTCATCAACGCCGTCACGCATGAACTGAAGACGCCGGTCGCCTCCATCCGCCTGTACCTCGAAACCCTGCAGACCCGCGCGGTCGAAGAGCCCAAGCGCCAGGAATTCTATCGCACCATGCTCGACGACAGCGATCGCCTGCTCGGCACCATCGAGCAGATCCTGCGCACCGGCCGCACCGGCCACGCCAAGCGGGCCCTGAACGTTTCCGCCATCGATTTCGGAGACATCGTCGAAGAATGCCTGGCCCGCGCCCGCCGCCTCTATCACGTTCCGGCCGAAGCCCTGACTTACAGCCCCGGCCCTCCCGTCGTCATTCAGGGCGATGAAGACGAAGTGCGCGCCGCCGTCTCGAACCTGATCGACAACGCCGTCAAATACTCCGGCAAAGACGTGCGCGTGAACATCGAAACCGAAAATATAGATGACCGCTTCGTGCAAGTGCGCGTCAAAGACAACGGCCCCGGCATCCCGCAATCCGAGCTGAAGCAGATCTTCAAACGCTTCTACCGTGTCTCCGGCCCGCTGGCCACGCGCGTCAAGGGAACAGGCCTGGGACTCTTCATCGTCCGCTCCGTAGCCAAGCGCCATCGCGGCCGCGTGTGGGCCGAAAGCGAAGGCCCCGGCCGCGGCAGCACTTTCGTCCTGCAGCTTCCCATCGCGAAATGAGTATCGGCAAATGAGCATCGCCAAATGAGCTCCCGACCGCATCCTTAATCGTCGAAGACGAACAGCACCTGGCCGAGGGCCTGCGCTTCAACCTCGAAGCCGAGGGCTACCAAGTGCAAGCCGTTGAAACCGGCGAAGCCGCGCTCGAATTACTTCTACCCGAACACCAGCAACCCGCTTTCGATCTCGTCGTTTTGGACGTAATGCTGCCCGTGAAGGACGGCTTCACCGTAGTGTCCGAAATGCGCGGCGCAGGACAGTTCGTGCCGACGCTGATGCTGACCGCGCGCGGCCGCCCTGAAGACGTCCTCGAAGGTTTCGCCGCCGGCGCCGACGATTATCTACCGAAGCCCTTCGAGCTCTCGATCCTGATCGCGCGAATCCGCGGCCTGCTGCGCCGCAAGCAATGGCTGCGCTCCACGCCCCCGGCGTCCGGATCACCGAAGCCCGGCGCCAAGGAGTCCTACGAATTCGGCGAAAAATCCATCCACTTCGATCTTCTGGAAGTGCACTCCGCCGGCAAAGTCTACCCGTTGACGCTGATGGAAGCCAGCATCCTGCGCTTCCTGGTGGATCAAGAAGGCAAGTCTGTTTCGCGCAAGAGCATGTTGCAGGAAGTGTGGGGTCTGCGCGAGGACACCGACACCCGCGCCATCGACAACTTCATCGTGCGCCTGCGCCGTTACCTGGAAGACGACCCCGCGAAGCCCCGCCACCTGGTGACCGTCCGCGGCATCGGCTACCGTTTCGTGGCAAATCCCGACACCTGAACGCAATTTAGTTGATCGTTATTTGGTGATGGTCCCGCAGGCGATGCGCGCCCCGGCGTTGCCCGTCGGGTCGGTGTGCATGTCGTCTTTCTGCGCGTGAATCATCAGCGCAGTACCGCCGTTGGTAAATACCGAATGCGGCCCGTCCGTCAGAGTCACGCGCGTATTCACCAGCGTGGCGTCCGCCTTGCCCTTCTTCCCCACGACAGTGAAGTTCGCCATATCACCCGCATGCGGGCCAAATTCGTTATCCAACCCGTGCTGCTTCATATCAGGATTAAAATGCCCGCCCGCCGTAGTAAACGCCGGCCCTTCGCATTTAGCGACGGCATGGATATGCGCCGCGTGCTCACCCACCGGCAGCCCGTGCACCTTCAGATGAATCAAAACCCCGCCCCGTCTTGGCTTCCGTGATAGTGGCAGTGCCCACCGGCTTCCCCATGGAGTCCTTCAACTCCACTTTGACCGGCGCCGCCACACCCAGGCTGGCCACGGCCAAAAACCCAATAATCGCAGTATGCTGAATCATGTCCCCTCTTTCCTTCATAGATCGTCGCACGAAATCGGGAAAGAAACTAGTCGTCTTGTTGGCTCTCGCAGGCCTCGTCGCCGCCCAGGAAAAACCCACCGGAGCATTAGTCGACCGCGTCGGCTCCACCGGCTTCGTGCAAGTCCGCGCCGAAAGTTTCCGCGCGCTCGAGCCGCGCCAGCAGATCCTGGCTTATTGGCTGTCGCAGGCCTCAATCGCCATCGACCCCATCATCTACGACCAGAATTCGCGCTTCGGCCTTCGCCAGAAACGCATCCTGGATGCCATCGCCGCCCACCCCGACGCCGTCGACCCGCGCGTGCTGCCGCAGATCATGAGCTTCACCAAACTCTTCTGGACCAACAAGGGCAATCATCAGGAAATCACCGCGCAAAAATTTTTACCCGACGCGTCGTTTGAAGACCTGAAGGCCGCGGCTTTAGCGGCCAAGCGCAAAGGCGCCCTGACGAACATCACCGAGCCGGATCTGATCAAGGAATTGGACGCCCTCCGCGCATCGCTCTTCGACCCCAACTTCGAACCCCTCATCACCGCGAAAAGCCCCAAAGGCGATCTCGACATCCTGCAATCCAGCGCGAACAATTTTTACTCCGGCGTAAAACTGGCCGATCTCAAGAACTTCAAAGAGCGCTATTCGCTGAACTCCCGCGTAACGCGCAAACCCGACGGCTCGCTGGTCGAAGAAGTGTATCGCGCCGGCACTCCCGACGGCAAAGTTCCCGCAGGCCTCTACGCCCAGTATCTGCGCAAAGCCAACGAAGCCTTCGAAAAGGCCATCCCCTACGCCGAGCCCGCGCAACAAAAAGTCCTGCGCGACCTGATCCGCTACTACCAAACCGGCGAGCTAGACCGACTGGCTTCAGTTCGACATCGACTGGACGCAGAACGACGCCGACGTCGATTTCGCCAACGGCTTCATCGAAGTCTATCGCGACGCGCGCGCGGCCAAAGGCACCTCGCAGAGCTTCGTTTCGGTCCGCGAACAAGACCGATTCCTCGAAACTCGCCGCCAACGCCCAGTATTTCGAAAACCACGCTCCTTGGGCCGATCAATATAAGAAGCAAGGCGGGACGCCGCCGCGCGCTAAGGCCGTCGAAACCGTGATCGAGACCGGCGACTTCCACGTCAACACCGTCGGCGACAATCTCCCCAACGAGAACGAAATCCGCGAGAAATACGGCAGCAAAAGTTTCCTGCTGCTGGGCAGCTCACGCGCGATATCGGAAGCCAGCGGCACGCGCGCCATCGAAGAATTCGCAGCCTCGCCCGAAGAAATCGCCATCGCCAAAAAATACGGCGACGAAGCCACTGCCCTGCTCACCGCGATGCACGAAACCCTAGGCCACGGCTCCGGCAAGCTGAATCCCGAAGCTCACGCAGGAGCCCACGTTTTACCTGAAGGAATATTTTTCGACCCTCGAGGAAGCCCGCGCCGACCTCACCGCGATGTGGGACGTATGGGACCCCAAGACTCAAAGAACTCGGGCTGATTTCGAGCCCCGACGTCGCCAAAGCCATGTACTAAGCTGCCCGCGACCGCGCTCACTGCAACTGCGCGGCATCCCCAAAGGCGACACCATCGAAGAAGATCACCAGCGCGACCGCCAGATGATCGTCAACTACATCAGCGATAAAACCGGCGGCATCGTGCGCTTCACCAGGAACGGAAAAGACTACATCACCGTCAACGATTTCGAAAAAATGCGCAAGGGCGTCGGCATGCTGCTGGCCGAGTTGATGCGCATCAAGGCCGAGGGCGACTATCCTGCCATCAAAGCCTTAGTCGAAAAATACGGCGTCCACTTCGATCCCAAAGTGCGCGATCAAATCGTCGCGCGCTACGCCGCACTGAATCTGCCGACGTATTGGGCAGGCGTGTATCCCGAGCTACAGCCCACCCTCGACGCCAAGGGCAACGTCACGAAAGTCGATATGACCTACCCGCGTGACATCGTGAAGCAGCAACTGAACTGGGCGCGTCAAAACTCGAACTGAATGCCGCCGTTCACCGTGCGCCCCGGAGTGCGAAAACCGTTCTCGAAATAGTTCTGATTCAGCAGGTTCTCGCCGCGGACGAAGAATCTGACGGCCCGGAATTCGCCCAGCGGCAAGCGGTAACTGGCGCCCGCATTCAAGCGGCGGAGTCCGGCGAAGCTGTACGCGCGCGTCGCGAACGTGGTCACGAAGTCCGGGAACATCGGGCCCAAATAGTTTCCTGAGTCCAGGGTGTCAAAGGTCAGCAGCGGCCGCTTCCCGGCACGCCAAGTCGCGGCGGCGGAAAACTGCTGGCGTGGAATCTCCAACGTGCGCTGAATGCCGGGTATGGACGGATTCCGCTCCACTGCGTTCACGAATGTGTAGCTGGCAGAAAGATTCAAAGCCGCGAGCGGCGCCATCGAAACCTTGGTCTCGACCCCGCGCGAGATCCCGCCCTGCGAATTGTAATAACCGAAGAAGCGGCCGAAGGGGTCCGGCGGCCCACTCAAAGTAGCGAACGCGATGATCTGCTGCAAGCTGGTATAGAAATACGTCGCCGACGCCCGTACACGCCCCTTGGCAAACGTCTGGTCGATGCCGCCATCGAAGCTGATCGAATGCTCCGGCGCCAGGCGCGGATCGCCATAGGTGGTGTATCCGAACGTCGAATCGAACCCCGAACCGAAGCGCTCATAGAGCGAAGGCGCGCGATAGCCGCGCCCCACATGCCCACGCAACTTGGTATTGGTCTTGCGAAAGAAGTACGCGACCGAGCCGTCGCCCGTATAAGCCGCCGGCGGCGAAGTAATCGCCACGCCCTGATAAGGAGCCGACGCCAGCGGCAGCAGCTGCGGCCGGTCGAGCGAAAAATATTGCGCGCGAAATCCGCCGGTGATCAGCAGCCGTCCGCCGAACCAGCGCGTCTGATCCTGCAGGAACAACGCGTTGCTTTTCTGCGTGGCATTGACGCCGGAGGCCGCGCCGGGATCGCTCGCGTCCGTGAAATCGAAAGCGTAATTCTCGCTCTCGAATTCGTAGCCACCGGTGAGCAAATGCGCCGCGGTTGGTTGGTAGTGCAACTGAGCGTTCACCGTCTGAATCCGCCCGTCATATACGGAGCGCTGATTCCCCAACGGCTGAAACCCGGTGCCCGCCGGACCGTCACCATAGCGGCGGCTCGGATCGCCAGCGTTTGATAGGACAGCGAATAATTCAGCTTCGCCAGCGGCTGCCCTTCGAGAGTCAAAGCTGCATTCAGAAACCGCCCCGCGCGTGTGCTGTCGGGATCGTCCGCGCCCGGTAGAAACGTGACGAACGGCACCGCATTGACGATCCCCGTCGCCGGCAACGTGCCCATCTGTAGCGGACTCGAATTATTTTTCGCGAACGAATCCCCGCCAAACAGCCGTGCGCGCAGCACAGTCGTGTTCGACAAATGATAGCTCACGCTGCCCTGCGCGCTAGTGTCGCGAAACGGATCGTCGCCATCGACCCCTTCCGTCACGTTCACATACGCCAACCCGATGCTATATTGCAGCCGGTCATGCAACGCGCCTCCGGCCACCTGCGCCCTCCCGCGCATGGTCCCGAGCGATCCGCCCTCGGTCAGCACGCTACCGCGCGTTCGCCCGCCGCCTTCGTCGGTGACGATGTTGACCACGCCGCCGATCGCGCTGGTGCCATAGAGCGAAGACCCCGCGCCGTTCAGCACCTCGACCCGGCTGGGATCGACAAACAACAGGTCTTCGATCAACCCCGTAGCGTCGCCATGCAAGATAGCCGCGTCGCGCAGCCGCATGCCATCAACCACCACGGCCGTGTCGATATCGCGCATCCCGCGAATGTGAATCGACGCCTCCTGCCCCGGCCCGCCCAGCGTTTGCACGCGCACCGCCGGCGCCAGGTCCACCGCGCTAGTGAGAGCGAAAACGTCGCGCTGTTCCGCCTCAGTGCGATCGATGACCGTCACGCTTTTCGAAACTTCATCAGCGGATTGCGAAGTCCCCGCCGCCGTCACCACCACTTGTTCGCGAACTCCGGCGAGTTGCAAGCTGATGTCGCGCGTAAGCGGCCCGTCGCACGGAGAGCCGGTCTTCGAGAAACACCGCGAATCCGGGAGCCTCGGCGCGCAGCAAATAATCGCCCGCCGCCACGCCTTCGAAACGATACGCGCCTTGCGCGTCGCTAGTGGTTGTCAACATCGCACTGCTAGTGCGTGAAAACAAACTCACCGCCGCCGACACCACCGGACGCCCTTGTGGATCTTTTACGGAACCGCTCACCGACGGAGCTTCGCCCGCAATCGCCACGGCCATAGCGATAACTAGAGCCGGGGCATAAAACAACACGAGTAGTTTAGTCGTCATAAGACGAGGTAACGCGCCTCCTTGACCAAGGCAGGTCTCCTGACTGACAGGTCATCGCAAACCGGCGGCCTTCCCATTTCCGAAGAAACAGTGGCTACAACTTGCCGGTCCGCTCGCTGCTCACAGTGGCGCGACCGTGCGGGATTCACACCCGCTTCCCTTTTCACCCACCCCCGAAAGGGCGAGAACCTTGGAATAGTTCTATGGGTAACATACCTGGGGCGTTTTGGTCAACGAAAATCTCCGGAATTATACCTTTGACAAATCAAGCTAGGTAAGTCATTGATCCGGCGGTTGCACGAGGGATAAAGCGTATCAGTTGGGCTAGTTTAGAAGGTGCTCGGCTGCGCAGCATTCTTCATCAAAGTGGAGTATTTGCTCTGGCTGCAATAGGAATGGCATGTTCACTCGCCACCATGCTGCCGCCGAGGGACTTGATTCTTCGAGCAAGCTGATCGCTGCCGTCGCATTGACTATGTATCCTCTCGCAGCATCGAATTCTTCAGATCGGGAAGGCACGCCCCCGAGTTTACGGCTAATTGGATAGGGATAACGCGGATCAACTGGAAGCAAGAGACCGATCCAAGCATCGCGGACGTTTTCTGGAGCATCACCAAGAGGCCGTTTTACGATTCGGACATTCATGATTTGTGCAAACGCTTCGCCTTACGCTTCAGGGTGACTTTCGGCTTGGCTTCCGCTTCCGACTTCGGCGGCTTCGGTTCGGGCTTCACCTTCAGGATGTCTGTCACGGCTTCCGAGAACTTCAGGGGATGGAGGGATATAGATTTTGTTATTTTTGATGACATAAGTTTTCCGCTATCAGAACGGACCTGCGTTCATTTCCTCAAGCATCTTAAAGGTGTCCATACATCTAACATTGAGAGCCTTGCAGACGGTTGGCACTTTGATTCGACCGCGCTTGCTGCGGGTAGATTCTTGCGTTACTACTGTGCCGCCCGACTCTAGTGCATGCGCAATAACCCAGCCATCGCCGCCTCTTAAAAACTCGGCGGCTTGGTGAGGCTTATAGTTTGCGAACACGTGCCCAGAAACATAGCCATACTGCTGCTGAACCGCTTTGCTTGCAGCTATACAAAAACCTCCCGTCCGAAGTTGAATCCAATCGGAAAGATCACCCGTCCCATCGGAAACTTCCTGCCATATAATTTTGGGACAACGGATATTGCCCTCATGGACTTGTTCCTCTAGGTAGATCCAGAATTTTGGCACCATTTTGAACCGATAGTGCAGATTGCTCGCCTGAATGAGCACATCAGCGTCGATCCAGTAGTGATGCGCCATTTGGACCCTTATCGATTCGTCTCCGCAAACTTAAGCATGGTTGGGATCTTCATATCCAGGAGGCTGGATGCTTCCCGCAGCAAAATGCGTTGTTGCTGTATTTCACCTAGGACCGCATAAGTTAACCGGCCACCCATTCGGGCCACCACATTTTTGTAGTAATCGCCGCCACTGGAAGCAGATATCGTAACTTTTTCAAGTTCACGTGCCTTAAGTTTTTGGAATTTGGAGTCACTAATACGCTCTAGCTCATGAGCGCGTCGCAACACAACAAGCGTGCTAACCCAAAACCACCTAGCTATTCTAGTAATCGCTACATCCGCATCATTTCCATCCCAGACTTTCAAAAACTCCTCCTCTGGGACTAACGTTTGTGCGGCCACTCTATTGCAGAACGCCTCGATTTTGTCGCGCCCTGCCTGTAACTCATCCGGGTTGGATATTGCGCTTTGCCCAATCCAAATATGAGCGAGTTCGTGCACAAGAGTAAAAATCTGGGATGCTTTGAAATCATCCGAGTTTACAAATACAATTGGCGCTCGCGGGTCAGAAATCGCGAAACCCTGCACTTCATCAGCGGAGATCTTCCTCTTTGTGGAATTGCCGACAATACTACTTCGCATCACCAAGACGCCCGCATCTTCTGCGTTTCTACTGAGTGCGCCAAGATATTCACTCCAGCTCCGAACGGAATGCCGGAGGGCCTGGCTGATCCCGACAACAGTTCTGATATTCGCCGCCACATCGCCGATTTTACTTTCGACGCTGAACTTCCCAACAAATTTCGGCGCTGGCTCACCTATCTCGGCAATATAATCGCGGTACCAGTCCTGCTTGACTAGGATGTCTCCCAGGAGCGTTATGAAATCTGGAGTGGGCTTATAGTTGCGGTCAAGAGTCCGAAAATCTGGTAACGGAAGTTCTTCTTTGGGGGGCTCAGGGAGGAAGAGAAAACCAAATGGTATCTTGAGGATCTTTGCGAGCTGCTGGGCTTTTGGGAAGGGAGGACTAGAAGCTTCATTTTCCCAGTCGGTAACCTGCCGCGCTGTCGCATGGACTTTTTCTGCAAGAACCTCTTTCGTGAGTCCACTCCGTTTACGGGCCCACTCTAGAACGCTTCCCGTGATGAACGCTTGATCCGTTGCTCCACTAGGCATGTGCTAAACTCATTTCTGAGCACACACTTCTAGCGAAGTGGGTCAGGTGGGCGTCGCGAGCGTCGAACTGACCAGCTAAGATTTTCGACTTTTCAAAGGCCGCAGTTGATTCTGCGGTCCTTTCTTTTTTACGCACTCTTCCCGCGTGAGTCCCGGAGCATTAATCGCTTTCCATCGACCTGCTTGAGCGCCAGACGCGCACGCTCACCGTCCGAAACTTCACGCGAATTGTACCTAAAATCGAACTCGGAAAGATAGCGGTGCAAATGCTGCTTGCCGACGTGATGATAAACGCCGTTGATACCGCGCTTCAGGATCGAAAAATATCCCTCGACCGTATTGGTGGTAACCGTCACTCCGTCTTCAATTCGCACATACTCATTCGCCTTATGATTCACTCGACTCAGTTTGCGCCCGATTGTCGCGCTTTTGAGCACGTTACTTGTGTCCGTCATCACGTGGGCGCTTTCGTCCACCATCTGTTTGATAATGGGCTTCAGATTTGCGGACGTTACCCGGCCTACGTGCATCGACTGAACGCGACCGCCGCGCTGTAGAACGGACACTACTGCGGCCTTATTGCTAACTGGATTCAAGTAATCCTTGCGGCGCTGGCCGGGAACTACGGCATGGGTACCACTTCGCAGTTTGCCGCCAACATAGGTTTCGTCGATTTCGATAACTCCAGTCAGTTTCGATGACAAAGGCTCCTGAGACATTGCATACCGAATCCTGTGAGCCATGAACCACGCGCTTTTATAGGTAACGCCGAGCATCCGATGAAGCTGGTGAGCGCTCATGCCTTTTTTGCTGGAGCAAAGCAGATGGAAGGCCATCAGCCATTTGTTCAATGGAATATGGCTGTCCTCGAAAATCGTTCCGACCGTCACGCTAAACTGCTTCCGGCAGGCCCTACAGTTAAGCAGGCCGCGCCGTGCATGGGATTTCGCGCCTTCCTCAAAGGTCAAGCGAACGGCGTCGCCGATCACGCCACAGTGAGGGCAAAACGGGCCATCCGGCCAACGTTTCGCTTCCAAATATTCACGCGCTTTGTCGTGATCTTGAAAGTGGGGTTGAAGTAGATCCGCGTCCATAACCAAGTATGCGGCCTTGGTTTTGATTTGTCAAGTATATAATTCCGAAAATCTCTCTCACAGTCCGCGCGATTCGGCCGAAGAGAACGTGTGGCACCGGATCCCTGCAAGCTGCTGGTGGTTGACGACAACTCCGCGAATCGCGATCTGCTGTTGGGCAGCTTGGCTTACCGCGGTTATCAGATTGAAGTCGCGGAAAACGGCGAGCAGGCGCTCGACAAGATCAATCACGCGCATTACGATCTGGTTCTGCTCGATCAAATGATGCCGGGCATGAGCGGGCTCGACCTGCTGCGCCTGCTGCGCGCGACTTATTCGCCCAGCCAGCTCCCCGTGATTATGGTGGGCGCGGTTGAAGATAGCGAAGCCGTCGTCGACGCCTTCGGCCAGGGCGCCAACGATTTCGTGGCGAAGCCTGTCGACCTGCCGGTGATGGACGCGCGCATTCAGACGCAGCTCCTGCGCTCGCAGGCCGACCGCGAAAGCCGCCTGCTCGATCCGCTCACCGATCTCGGCAACCGCACCATGTTTTTAAGGCATCTCGAAGACACTCTGGAGGGGCATCGCCCCGGGAAATCCGTGGCGGTTCTGCTCCTCGACCTGGACGGCTTTCAAAACTTGAACGATAACCTGGGCCACCACGTGGGAGATCAGGTTTTGGTCGAAGCCGCGGCCCGCTTCCGCCGCGTGATTACGGAATCCGCCGTGCACCCTTCCACCATGCTGGCGCGCGTGGGTGCCGACGAGTTCGCGATTTTGCTCGACGCCGCCCTGGTGGGGCAAGCGCAGGCTCTCGCGCAAGCACTCTTGTCCTCACTCGGGCGGCCCTTTCGTCTCGAAAACACTCCCATCTCGATCAGCGGCTGCGCCGGGATCGCCCTCTGCACCAGCCCTAAAACCATCGCCGCCGAGCTGCTGCGCGACGCCCGCGTGGCCATGTTGAGCGCCCGCCAGGGCGGCCGCAACCAGTGCGAAGTATTCGACCCGCAGCTGCGCCAGCGCGCCCACGCCCGTTTGGCCATGGCCGTCGATCTGTATCAGGCTCTGGAACGCAATCAGATGGTTACGTTTTATCAGTCCAAAGTGAATTTGCGCAACGATGCGGTGATTGGCTTCGAGGCGCTGATGCGCTGGCGCCATCCCCAATACGGCCTGGTCCAGCCGTCGGTTTTCATTCCCATCGCGGAAAATACCGGCTTGATTGTTCCCATGGGAGCCTGGATTCTGCGTCAGGCCGCCAACCAGCTCAAGACCTGGCAGACCAAGTTTCCGGGCGCCCCTGCGTTGTCGATGAACGTGAATGTGTCGGTCAAACAGCTCAAGGGTTTTCAAATCGTGGACGCCGTCGAAGGGGTGCTGGCAGAGACCGGAATTCCACCGGACACTTTGCATCTGGAAATCACCGAGAGCGCGCTGATCCCGGAAATGGATTCCGTGCGCGAGGTTCTCGCCCGCCTGCGCGATCTGCGTATCCGGCTCAAACTCGACGACTTCGGCACCGGCTACTCTTCGCTCAGTTGCCTGCGCACGCTGCACTTCGACTCGCTCAAGATCGACCGCTCTTTCGTGCAGCGCCTGGACTCCGACCCGGAAAGCCGCGCCATCGTCGAAACCATTCTCAACCTCGCGCGCAGCCTGCGCATGACGGTGGTCGCCGAGGGCATCGAAACCGAAGACCAGCGGGACCTCTTGCTCGATCTCGGCTGCGACACGGGCCAAGGCTTCCTGTTCTCCAAACCCGTCGCGGCCGAAATCGCTGAGCAATCTCTGGTGTCTCGTCTCGCTGCCGCCTAGCAGTATCCTGGAAGTATGCAGGATCTAGGGGCGGAAACTCGTGCGAGCGCATTCGCGCCTGCCGCCCTCCCCGCTGTTTCCGCTCACCGCCGCTTTGCACGATTCGCCTGGGGCGTGCTCGCCTATAACGTAGCCGTCATCCTGTGGGGCGCCTTAGTGCGCGCCACGGGTTCCGGAGCCGGCTGCGGCGGGCACTGGCCGCTCTGCAACGGCGACGTCTTGCCCAACATTTCGCAAATTGCCACGGTCATCGAACTGACCCACCGCATCATGAGCGGCGTGACCCTGATTCTGGTCGCCGCAATGTTTGTGTGGGCCTCGAAAACTTTCGCGCCCGGCCATCCCGCGCGCCGCTGGGCCAACTGGTCCTTGGTTTTTATCCTGACCGAAGCGCTACTGGGAGCATCGCTGGTTCTGCTCGGACACGTCGCCCGCAATGAATCGGTAGGTCGGGTTTATTCGCTTGGGCTGCATTTAGTCAACACGTTTCTGCTGCTGGCCTCGCTGGCCTTGGCGGCGCGCTCCGCTACCCACAAAACGGGCCGCTTCTCGCTCGCCCTGTCCTGGCCCTTGATTGCTCTGGTACTGGTAGCGATTGCCGGCGCCATCACCGCACTGGGCGACACGCTCTTCCCCGCTCACACGCTAGCCGAAGGCGTGCGCAATGATTTTTCGTCTACGGCCAGCTTCCTGATCCGTCTGCGCATCATTCATCCGATCCTCGCCCTGGCTGCGGGCGTTGTGATCGCGCTGATTGCGATCCCCGAATTCAAACTCCGCCGCACGCCGCTCGCTGGCTGGCTGCTCGGGCTTTTCATGGCTCAAATCGCGGCAGGCGCCGCCAGCATCCTGCTGCAAGCCCCGCTCCCACTGCAGCTTTTGCACCTGCTGATCGCGGATGCCCTGTGGATTACACTGGTCCTGTTCACGGCAGAAGCCGCTGTGCGAAAATAAATCCAACTATGCGCAACCTGAGCCTTGCCCTATTCGCCCTCGGCCTCGCCGCTCTTCCCATGACCGCCCAGGACCTCCCGGACGGCCCCGGCAAAGACACCTTCGCCAAAGTCTGCAGTGCGTGTCACGGCCTGGACATCATCGTCAGCTTGAAGCACACCAAGGAAGAATGGAAGACCGTGGTCGACACCATGGCCAGCTACGGCGCCTCCGCCAAGGACGAGGAATTCGACGCCATCGTCGGGTACTTAGCCAAGAATTTCGGCAGCGCGCCGCCCCCCGCCGCAGCAGCAGCCGACGCAGCCTCCGCGCAGCCGCGGGGCATCCCCGACGGTCCCGGCAAAGATACCTTCACCAAAGTCTGCAGCGCCTGCCACGGCCTCGATATCATCGTCACCTTGAAGCACACCAAGGACGAGTAGAAGACCGTGGTCGACACCATGGCCAGCTACGGCGCCTCCGCCAAGGACGAGGAATTCGACGCCATCGTCGGGTATCTAGCTAAGAATTTCGGTAAAGGCGACGCTCCCGCGGACCCGAAATCGAAGTAACCGTCCGCCGCTCTACCTGCCATTCGGGCCTCGACTTCGCGCGTCCTATGCGATAATATCGCCGATAGACGTAGGAGGGGAAATCGATGAAGCTGCGTTTTGAGAACTGGATCCTAGGCGGCGCCCTGCCGCTGTTGAGCTTGCTGGCTCTATCAACGGCGACCGTCCGCGCCGAAGATTTCCCGGATGGCCCAGGCAAGGTCATCATCATGCGGGCCTGCGGCAAGTGCCACAGCACCGATCAAATTGCGCGCCAGCAAAAGACCGAAGAGAACTGGCAAGCGACGGTCGTGCGCATGGCCGGGCGCGGCGCCGACGTCAGCACCGATGACGTCAATGTCCTGGTGAAATACCTGTCCGCCAACTTCCTGAAGGTGGCCGACGCCTCCAAGACCAATGTCAATAAGGCCAGCGCGAAAGATCTGATCGCCTTGGGCTTCACCGATTCCGAAGCCGCCGCGATCATAGATTACAAGACCCGCCACGGCGACTTCCGCCTGTGGGCCGATATGCTGCAGATCTACGGCGTCGACGGCGAAAAGTGCGAAGCGCTTAAAGATAAGATGGAATTCTAAAGCGCACTCCGCCAATCCCATTCCGCAAGAGAGAACCATGAAGAACGTTGCTAGGATTTCCGTGCTGATCTTGTCTGCGTCGCTGGCGCCCGCCACTTGGGCGCAGGACTTGCCTCCCGGCGAAGGCCGCGACACCCTTAAAAAGGTATGCACACAGTGCCACGATATCGACTCCATCCCGCGCCTGCGCTACACGCGCTCAGATTGGGCCAACCTGGTTTTCTCGATGAAAGACATGGGCGCCGACGCCACCGGCGCCGAACTCGACCAGATCATCGATTACTTGACCAAGAACTTCGGCAAGGGTGATGACGCGGTCAAAAAGACCAACGTCAATTCTGCTTCGGCCAAGGAAATCGAGGAGGCGCTAGGCTTCACCACCAAGGAATCCGAGGCCATCGTTCTCTATCGCATGAAGAACGGCAACTACAAGGACATCGACACCATGAAGAAAGTGGATGGCGTCGACGCCGCCAAGGTCCAGTCCGCGAAAGACAAGATAGAGTTTTAGGCCATGCGAAGTTTCCTGCTCGCGATTCTTGCGGTTTCGGTATTATCCGCCGGAGAATTGCCGGAAGGCGACGGGAAAAAAATCATTCAGCAGCAGTGCTCCGGGTGCCATCCCGGCAACGCCTTGGGCGGTTATCAAAAAACCCGCGAGGACTGGGAATCGATTGTGGTCCGCATGGGCCAACGCACCACCGCGACGCGCGATGAACTTACCACGCTCGCCGACTACCTGGCCACCAATTTCCCCAAAGTCGACGACCCCAGCAAAGTCAACATGAACAAGGCCGACGCCAAGGAAATGGCGGAGCGCCTGGGCCTGAGCGCGGCCGAAGCCGATGCCATCATCAAATACCGTGATCGCCGCGGCAATTTTCGTGCCTGGGGCGATCTGCTGGTCATCTACGGCGTGGATGGCACTAAGATCGAGTCGCTGCAGGACAAGATGTCCTTCTAGCCGCCTACAAGGGTTAGACTTGTAGCGGGGATGATAACAAGTGTTGCGCACGAGGATGACATTCAACGACTGCGCAGCCGCATCGCAGATCTGGAATCGGAGCTGGCGCAGCGAGCCGAGACCAAGCTCGCCGATGATGAGTATCGCTACTCCGTCGAACTAAATCCTCAGGTCACCTGGACGGCGGATACCGCGGGCGCCATCGAAGATTTCAACCAGCGCTGGACTGACGTCACGGGTTTAAATCGAGAGCAGACGCTTGGCGAAGGCTGGGCCTCGGCGATGCACTCGCTGGATTTGCCGCGAATGTTGGCCGTATGGTCCCATTCCGTTCAGACGGGAGAGCCCTACGACGTCGAGCACCGCCTTCGCCTGCAGGCAGGCGGTTATCGCTGGATGCGCTCGCGCGCCTTCGCGCGCCGCAATCCGCAGGGCCAGATCGTCCGCTGGTATGGCACCACCGAGGACATCCATAACTGGAAAGAAACCGAGTTGCTGCTGAAGAACAGCGAGCACAGTTTCAGCGCCGCCTTTGCGGAGGCGCCCATTGGAATGGTTCTTCTCAGCCACGACGGAACCCTCCTCGAAGTGAACCGGGCCTACCGCGACATGCTGGGATACAGCAACGAAGAGCTTCTCTCGAAAGACTCGTCCGCCATCACTCACCCGGACGATATCGCCACCACCAGGCGCTTTTTTAAAGAGCTGCAGAATGACGATAGCCCCAGGGCCGCGATCGAGAAGCGCTACTTCCATCGCGACGGGCGGGTCATCTGGACCAAAGCCTCCGGCACCATGCGCCGCGACGGCGAGGGGCGGCCCATGCAGGTAGTGGCGATCGTCGAAGACATTTCAGACCGCAAACATGCCGAGGCGGAGCGCGAGCGTCTGCTGCACCAAGTCGAAGCTGAACGAAGGCGCTTGGAGGTAGTGGCGGAGCAGTTACGCCGCGCGAATCGGGAGCTCGAAGAGTTCGCCTATGTTTCCAGCCACGATCTGCAGGAGCCGCTGCGCATGGTGAACATCTACACGCAGCTCATCCTGCGCGAAATGAAACCTTTCCTCAACGAAACCACAACCGGCTTCGCCCAGCAGGTGCAAGGCGGCGTGGCGCGCATGGAGCAGTTATTAAGAGATCTGCTGACCTTCTCGCGCACCATCGCGGACGATCCCGGAAGCGAAAAACTTGGCGTTCCGTCCGACTTAAATAGCAGCGTCGGGCAGGCGGTGAAGACCATGCAAGGCCGCATCGAAGACACCGGAGCTCAGGTATCCGTAGATCTTCTTCCCACCGTCTATGGCGATCCCGCCCAACTGGCGCAGGTGTTTCAAAATCTTTTATCCAACGCCTTGAAATACCGCAAAGCGGATGAGCTGCCGGCGATTCACATCAGCTCGCGCTCCGAAGGAAGCGATTGCGTGGTGATGGTTCGCGACAACGGAATCGGTTTCGCACAGGACCAAGCGAAGCGAATTTTCGGCTTGTTCAAACGCTTGCATAAGGATGAATACCCGGGCACGGGCCTGGGACTGGCCATCTGCAAACGAATCGTCGAGCGCTACGGAGGGCAGATTTGGGCTGAATCCGGCTCCGGCGAGGGCGCAACGTTCTTCCTCAAACTGAAACAGATGGCCTTATGAAGCCCATCAAGGTTCTGTTGGCGGAAGATAATGCCGGCGACGTCTATCTGGTTGAGGAGGCGTTTCGTACGCACCGGCTCCCCTATGAACTGCACGTGGTGAAAAACGGCAAGGAAGCGGGCGACTATCTGAACCGTATGGGAACCGTTCCCGATGTTCCGTGTCCCGACGTATTTCTGGTGGACCTCAATCTACCGCAGGGCGACGGCCACGAATTGCTCACTACCTTCCGCTCCCATCCGCAATGCCGGTTTTCGCCGGTAGTGATCATCACCTCTTCCGACGCCCCCAACGACCGGGCACGAGCCCAGCAAATGGGCGCCAGCGCGTACTTCCGCAAACCTTCCGATCTCGACGAATTCATGGAACTGGGCGCCTTGGTGGCCAGACTCCTCGCAAAGCCCTCCTGACGCCGCCCTGCACACCGTGTGCGAAAATAATTGATTATGCAAGCAAGCGTTAGAACCTCGGCTCAACCCTTGAGCCAAAACACGCATCTTCTCAATTGGGTTGATAAGATGGCGGCCCTCACCAAGCCGGCTGCCATTCATTGGGTCGATGGTTCGCAAGAAGAATACGACGATTTGTGCGCAGCAAATGGTCGACGCCGGCACCTTCACCAAGCTTAACCAGGATCTCTGGCCGGGCTGCTTCTACGCCCGGTCCGACGCGAACGATGTCGCGCGCGTCGAAGACCGCACTTTCATCTGTTCGCTCTCCAAAGACGGCGCCGGCCCCACTAACAATTGGGTGAACCCGTTTGAGATGCGCAAGAAACTCAAGGAGCTGTTCAGCGGCTGCATGCAGGGCCGCACCATGTACGTGCTGCCGTTCAGCATGGGTCCCATCGGCGGCGCCATGTCGCAGATCGGCGTGCAGTTGACCGATTCGCCCTACGTCGTCGTCAGCATGCGCATCATGGCCCGCATCGGCAAGCGCGTGTTTGAGGAAATCGACAAAGGCGAGAAGCGCGTCGTGCCCTGCATCCACACGCGTGGGCGCGCCGCTGGCCGCCGGCCAGAGCGACGTGTCATGGCCTTGCAACAAAGAAAAATACATCGTGCATTTCCCGGAGACGCGCGAGATCTGGTCCTACGGTTCGGGCTACGGCGGCAACGCTCTGCTGGGTAAAAAGTGCTTCGCGCTGCGCATCGCTTCGAACATCGCGCGCGACGAAGGCTGGATGGCCGAGCACATGCTCATCCTGGGCGTAGAAGACCCGCAAGGCGAGAAGACCTACGTCGCCGCGGCCTTCCCCAGCGCGTGCGGCAAAACCAATTTCGCGATGCTGATTCCGCCCGCCGGCTTCGACGGCTGGAAAGTTCTGGACCGTCGGCGACGACATCGCCTGGATCAAACCCGACGCCAACGGGCGCCTGCGCGCCATCAATCCTGAGGCCGGCTTCTTCGGCGTAGCGCCAGGCACTTCGCAGCACACCAATCCCAACGCGATGGCGACGCTCTCGCGCAACAGCATCTTCACCAACGTCGCGCTGACGCCTGACGGCGGCGTGTGGTGGGAAGGCATGACCGACGAGCCGCCAGCCGAGTGTCTGGACTGGCAAGGCAACCACTGGACTCCGGAACTCGCCAAGCAAACCGGCGCCAAAGCCGCGCATCCGAATTCGCGTTTCACATCGCCCGCTTCGCAGTGCCCGACCATCGATCCCAACTGGGAAGCGCCCGAGGGCGTGCCCATTAGCGCGTTCATTTTCGGCGGCCGCCGCGCCACCACGATGCCGTTGGTGTATCAATCCTTCAACTGGAGCGCGGGCGTTTACACGGGCGCCACCATGGGCTCCGAAATGACCGCCGCCGCCGTCGGCACGGTTGGTAAAGTGCGCCGCGATCCCATGGCGATGCTGCCCTTCTGCGGTTATCACATGGGCGATTATTTCCGCCACTGGATCAAGATGGCGCGCAGCTTGAGCGAAACACCCCGGATTTTCCACGTAAATTGGTTCCGCAAGGATGTCAACGGCAAGTTCCTGTGGCCCGGCTTCAGCGAGAACATGCGCGTGCTGAAGTGGATTGTCGACCGCGCCCACGGCCGCGCGCTGGGCCGCGAAACCCCCATCGGCTGGATGCCGCGCTACGATGACATCCATTGGGACGGTCTCAACTTTCTCGCAGGAGAAATTCGACGATCTGCAGAAGTTCGATCGCGCTGCGTGGAAGCAGGAAGTGCTGGGGCATGAGGAGCTGTTCATTGAGCTCCACGATCACCTGCCGCCCGAGATGATCTATGAGCGCGAACTGCTCATCTGCCGTATCTAACGTAATCGATTTCGAAAGAGGCGGGCCTTCGGGCTCGCCTTTTTTCGTTTTACGGCATCTTGATAATGTGCTCGCCGTAAATCTCAAACACCGAGAGCAAATTCGTGACCCGGAAAATCTCGCGTACGCGTTTGCTCAAATTGATCAGCTTAAGCTCACAGCCCGCGGCCTTCGCGGACGCGTAAAGACCGACGATCGCGCCCAGGCCCATGCTGTCTAGCTGGGTCACGTTGGTCAGATCCAGAATGACTCGCTTGGTGTGGGGGAACAGCGCCTTGACCTCGTGCCGCAACTCGTCGGTGCCGCCGGAGATGACGCGGCCGGTGCATTCGACCACCATGGCATCGTCCTGCGGGTAAATGCGCAGGCTCAGAGGTGCAGCGGGAACATCCGGTTCATTCGGCATTCCACTACTTTAATACGAGCCTGCGCCTGAGTGGATTCGCGGCCCCGGCGTCTGTTCGGCCAGGATGCGGGCTTCGGCAGCCAACATCTTTTGCCAGCGCGCTTCGACAATGGGCTTGGACGCGACCTTGTTCGCCAGTTTCAGAAACACTTTGTAGTGGCCCATTTCGGACAAAAACAGGGCCTTATAAAACGCCGCGAGTTCCGGGTCTTCGGCGGCCGCCGCCAGCACGGAAAAGCGTTCGCAGGAGCGCGCTTCGATCAGCGCGGAAACCAGCAAGCGATCGAGCGTCTCTTCGGTACCGCCTTTGCGCACCAGCAAGCGCAGAGCTTTGGCATAGGCACAGCGGTGGCCGCGCTCCATCTGTCCGCCGCGCCGAGCCAGCAGGCGAACCGTTTGCGCCAGGTGCGACGCTTCATCGCGAGCCACGCCCGTCATGGTTTCGACCCAACCCGGCGTCCACTCGCCCGGCCAGCGCGTCATCAGTTCGAGCGCGTTCGCCGCGGCCTTTTTTTCGAGGAAAGCATGATCCTGCAGCAGCGCCACGGTGTCAGATAGCGCCGCGCGTCCCCACTCGAGCGGCGTGCGCGAATGCAGCGGCAATGTTTCGACGCCGATCAAACTCCAACCACCACCTTGCCCATGAATTCGCCCGAGGCCTGATGGCGGAACGCCGCCGCGGCTTCTTCAAACGGAAAGACTTTGTCAACGACAGGCCGAATCTGGTTCGTCTCCAGCGCGCGGTTCATCTGCTCAAACATGGTGCGGTTCCCTACCGCGATGCCGTGCATGCTCGACCCCTTCATCATCAGCGGATGTGGTCCGGTATCACCCGTCATGCCGGCCAGCACGCCGATCAAGGCAATTTTTCCGCTGGGGGCGACGGCTTGAAAGGATCGCCCCAGCGAGCCGGCGCCCCCTACTTCGACGATGTGATCGACACCGCGGCCGTCCGTCAGGCGCAGGACTTCTTTTTCCCACTCCGGCGTCAGCGCGTAGTTGATGCCTTCGGCTGCGCCCAGGGTGCGCGCACGTTCGATTTTTTCATCGCTTGAAGAAGTGATGATGACGCGTGCTCCGGCGGTCTTGGCGAATTGCAGCGCGAAAATCGAGACGCCGCCGGTGCCCATGCACAAAACCGTGTCGCCGGGGCGCACGGGATTGCCGGCCACCATCAACGCGTTCCACGCCGTGACGCCCGCGCAGGGCAGCGTGGCGCCTTCTTCGTACGAAAAATGGCGGGGGATGGCGATCACGCTTTCTTCCGGCAGCACCACGCATTCGGCCAGCATGCCGTCGAGCGGATTACCGAGCGCCGTGAGCCAGCCCGGTTGCGGGCCATGAATCCAGCCTTGGAAAAAGATGCCGGCGACGCGGTCACCGACTTTGAAGCGGGTGACTCCGGGGCCGGTCGAGACCACTTCGCCCGCGCCGTCCGAGAGCGGAATCAGATTGCGGGTCACGGGACCGCCGAAGTAGCGGCCGAGAATGATCGCCTGATCGCGAAAGTTCAGCGACGTCGCCCGCACGCGGATCAGCACTTCGTGCGCGCCGGGCTGCGGGTCGGGCCGCTCGGTTTGCCGCAGGCCCTCCAGGCTGGTGCTGCCCTTCGCGATTTCGTACACCCTCATTTATCCTGTCTCCTCCCGGATTTTCTATTGTCGTGCATTCCCGGGCTGTGTCAACATAACGACAATGACACGTTCACTGCTATTGGTGTTAATCGCTGCGACGGCCGTGCACGCCGCTGAATACAAACTGAAAGCGTCGCCCGCGACGCTTGCCTGGGGCTATTATTGGGCCGGCGCGAAACCAGTGCTTACGGTTCAATCGGGAGATGTAGTCGAGATGCAAACCGTTTCAGGCAACCCGCAGACGCTCGAACGCGCGGGGTTGCCGGCGGAGCAAATTCAGAAGGAGCTGCGCGACATCTACGCTGGCATCCCGCAGGAAAGCCGCGGGCCGGGCGGGCACTTACTCACCGGGCCGGTGGCGATTGAAGGCGCGCAGCCGGGCGACGTGCTCGAAGTGCGCATCCGTGAAATTCGCATGGACGTGCCGTATGCCTACAACACGATTGGACGCAATGGCTTCGTGTCGGATCTGTTTCCGACGGCGATCACCAAAATTATTCCTCTCGACCGGTTGCATAAAATCGGGCATTTCGGGCCGGGGATCGATCTGCCGCTGAAGCCTTTCTTCGGCAGCATGGGGCTCGCGCCGCCGGCTGCAGCGGGGAAGATCAACAGCGCTCCGCCAGGGATTCATGCGGGCAATCTCGACAACAAAGAACTGGTTGCTGGGACCACGCTGTTCATTCCTGTCCACGCCGCGGGAGCGCTGTTTGAGGTGGGCGACGGCCATGCTGGGATGGGCAATGGCGAAGTGGATATTACGGCGATGGAGACTTCGCTGACGGGCGTATTTCAATTTATTCTGCATCACGACCGGCATCTGGAATGGCCACGCGCGGAAACGCCGACGCATTACATCACCATGGGCCTCGATCCGGATCTCACGCAGGCGGCGCGCATTTGCACGCTCGAAACCATCGATTTTCTGGTGAAAGAAATGAAGCTGAGCCGCGAGGACGCTTACGCTTTGACCAGCGTCGCGATCGATCTCGAAATCACGCAGTTGGTGGACGGGACGCGCGGCGTGCACGCCATGATCCCCAAAAGTTTGTTCCGGGCTGCGGCGAAGAAGTGACGCGGCGGACGGCGGGCCACAGCACGCGATTCCACCACATGATCAGTGCCGAGCCCAACAGAACGACGGGAACAAAACCCAGCAGCACATAGAGAGTTTTCAAGGGCCAGCCGCCGAAGTTTCCGTAATGCAGCGATGAAAAGTCGCGCAGGATTTTTCCGCCCAAGGTGAGCGGTCTGCGACGGCGGCGTGGCCCCGTTCCCGTGGAGAAGCTTGGGGGACTTTGCGGGGCCGATTGCAGGCGCGGCGGATTGATGGGCGTGAATACTTCGATGGCTGCGCGGAAGGGCTGCGGGTAGACGAAATAAAAGCCGGTGGTGCCCCACATGAAGACTAGCGCGAAGCTCCAGAATCCCAGGGCGCTGTGCAAGTCCCAATTCATGCGTTTCCAGCCGACGCCGCGTCGCATCAGCAGATTGCGGCGCCAGTTGGCGACTCCTGGCCACCACACCACCAAACCGGTCAGGCACAAGAGCGCCGTGAGGCCGCCGCCAATCGAATTCCAGCTCATGCCGTTCGGACCTAGCAGCAAGTTGCCATGGAGATCGGAAACCCAGCGCATGATGCGGAACCACTGCGAAATCGCGGGGCCGCGATCTTCTCCGGTGTAGGGATTTACCAGACGCCGCACTTCGCTCGAGCCGCGCGCGAGCAATACTTCGGACGCTTCGTCGCCGTCCCGGCCGGGCTTGAGGTCGCGGATGGCGTAGCCGGGATACGCGCGCTGCAGGGATTGTTCCAATTCACTTTGGCTGAGCGCGCGGCCTTGCGGCGTTACGAGAAGCTTGGCAACCAGCACATCGTAAATGTCGTTGCGGAAAACCACCGCGCTACCGCTGACGCAGACGACGGCTATGTACAAACCCAATAAAAGGCCGGCCCACAGGTGGATTTGGAAAAATGCCTTGCGAAGCCAGGTAGTTTGCGGGCGCCGTAGCCACTTCTGCCAGAAAGACGCGCTAGCGCCTTCCGGCGCCGAGGGCTGGGGTTGTTCGGCCGTCGAAATAGCGGACGGGATTGCGGATTTGCCCAACATGCCATGCTAACAAGAATCGGAATACCAAGGGGTGGCGGGCCAGATAATGCAGAGCGCGGTATTGCAGATCGGGGCGGCCGTCGAGCAGCAACAACAGATCGGCCATGAAGCGCGGTCGGCGCGCCAGGCGGCGATGGGCGGCTTCGTAGAAGTCGAGATTGCCGGCGACCAGGGCATCGGCGAGGGCGATGGATTGGCGGAATGCCAGGCCTAAGCCTTCGCCGGTGATGGCGTCGACCGATCCGGAGGCGTCGCCGATCAGTGCGACGCTGCCTTGCGTGACGACCCACAAACGCCGCGTTGCCGAGATGCCGCCGCGCTCCAAGGTGGTGCGGGGGGCGTCGCCGAGGCGGTCTCGAAGGTCCGGAAAATAATCGAGCGCTTCTTCGACGCGCACTTGCGGGTCGTGGCAGAGAACGGCGACCATCACTTGATCGGCGGCGACGGCAGCCACGTACATCTGAAATTCGGGGTGCCAGTAAACTTCGACGTGATCTGTCCAGGGGGCGATTTGGTAATGCACTCGGAATCCGAGGCGCTCGCGCACGCGACGCCAGCGGTCGAGGCCGGCCCATTTGCGGACGCGGGAGGCGTGGCCATCGGCGCCGATGATCCAGCGGGATTTGACGTCTGAGAGCTCGCCGGACGGCGTTCCCCAATGGAGTTCGACGCCTGACCGCGCGGCGGCGTCGACCAGGATTTGGTGGAGAGCTGTTCGGCGCAGGGCGAGTCCGCCGCCGGAGGGGAAATCGGCGGCGAAGGAAACGTCTTCGCCTAAGAAGCGAATGCCGCGGAAGGGGAGGCCGGTTCCGGCGGGGATTTCTACGCCTAACTCGGCGAGCGCTTTTAAGGCATCCGGCATCAGGCCTTCGCCGCAGGCTTTGTCGATCGGGGGAACCGCCGCGTCGACGACTGCTGCGCTGAAACCTTTGCGGCGCGCGGCGATGGCTGCGGCTAGGCCTGCGGGGCCTCCGCCGACCACCAGCACGTCGGTGTCAGGAAAAGACAAATCTCACCAGCGCAGCAGAACTACCTCGGAGCAGAAACCGGGCCCGAGGGCGGCCATGACGCCTAACGTTCCGGGTTCGGGGCGGCGGTTCAGCATGACGTCTTCTAACACGCACAACACTGATGCCGAGGATAAGTTGCCGACGCGGCGCAGGCAATCCCAGGAGGCTTGGATCTCGCCCTTTTTCATCCCTAGCGATTCTTCGGCGGCTTCGAGGACTTTGGGGCCGCCGGTGTGCATGACCCAGGAGCCGACGTCAGAGCGCTTGAATCCATGCTCGGCTAATAGGGCGTCGACATCCGGGCCGAGATGTTCGCGCACCACATCGGGGACTTCGCGCGAAAGGACGATGCGGAAACCTTTCTCGGAAATGTCCCAGCCCATTACTTCTTCGGTGTCGGGATAAAAGACTGAACCGGTGGCGATGATTTCGGGGCCGTTGTTCACGGGAACATCGGCGCCCGCGATAACTACTGCGGCGGCGCCGTCGCCGAATAGGCCGGACGAGACCAGATTCGCTAGCGAGAGATCTTCGCGCTGGAGCGTTAGAGAACACAATTCGACGGAGAGCAGCACGGCGACTTGATCGGGATAAGCGCGCACGTAATCGGCGGCGCGCGCTACGCCTGCTGCTCCGGCTACGCATCCCAAGCCGAAGATCGGGGTGCGGCGGATGTTGGTCGGCAGCTTCATCCGGTTGATCAGGCGCGCGTCGATGGACGGGCTGGCGATGCCGGTGACGGAAACGAAGAACAGCGCGCCGATTTGTGAAAGCTCAAGGCCGGCGCGCGACATGGCACAGCGGATGGCTCGTTCGCCTAGCTCCTGCGCGGCTTCGATCCAGACGCGGTTGAACTCGCCGAAGTTTTTGAGATCGTAATAGCACTCGATCGGCAAGACCAGGTGGCGGCCGTTGACGCCGGCGTGGGCGTGCAATTGATCTAGCATGCGCGGATTTTCTATCTGGCCGCGCCAGTATTCTCGCAATGCGGCTAACAGCACCGCTTGCGGATAGTAGTGTTTGGGAAAAGCGCTCCCCGCTCCTGCGATGCGCATGGTTATGACTATTAGACGACAAAACGGCTGGTCGGGGCACACTTCTCCTGAGAATTGGCTCGCAGATGGGAACCGATGGACACAGATAAAACAAAATCGTCTCGCGGTGGGCGGCTTTTTAGGGCAACCCACCGGAGTGGTAGAGGTTATGGACGGCTTGCTGGTCTCTGAAGAGCGACTAAATCAACCAGTTTTCTGCTCTCTCCCATTTCCTCCCGCGGCAACTTAAACATCACCAGAGAATCGATTCTCTCCTGTCCCGCCCTCTCCACAATGTTTCCAGGGCGGCTAGCCCGTTGTTTTAGCAACGGGCGCGGATTCCACTAAACAACAACGATTAGCCTGCGCAGGCTGTACAACTGATTGCAGTATGCGCGGTACGGCTGGTGATGGCGGAAAGGCAAAACGCGAAGGGGCTGAATCGCGGAGGGTTGGAGACAGAGCCGGGGTTGTGACGCTATTTTGTCCGGCGCATGGCGCCTTCGATGTCGGGGAGAAAGATCGCTAGCAAGCCTAGCAGCGGCATGAAGGACACGGC
Organism: Bryobacterales bacterium; assembly: GCA_963710155.1. GTDB lineage: Bacteria > Acidobacteriota > Terriglobia > Bryobacterales > Bryobacteraceae > Palsa-187. Next base: position 275,932 of record CAVPZQ010000018.1, read on the forward strand.
GCGGTAGACGAAGCCGATGCTGGTGTGATCGGCTAGTTGGCCGAGTAAAGCGGCGGCGATGCCGGCGGTGCCGAAGGCCAGGCCGAAGAACAAGCCAGAGATCATTCCCAGTTTGCCGGGGAGCAGTTCTTGCGCGTAGACCACGATCGCGGGGAAGGCGGACGCCAGGATGGTGCCGATGATGACACTGAAGATTACGGTCCAGAAAAGATTCGCGTAGGGGAGCATCAGCGTGAAGGGCAGCACTCCGAGGATGGAGCACCAGATTACGTATTTGCGGCCGACGCGGTCACCGATGGGGCCTCCCATGATGGTGCCTAGCGCTACTGCGCCGAGGAACACGAACAGGTAGATTTGCGCGTTTTGCACGGGCAGGTGGAATTTGCTGATTAAGTAGAACGTGTAATAGCTAGTCAGGCTGGCCATGTAAATGTATTTCGAAAAAATCAGGCCGACCAGGACGGCGATCGACAAGTTCACTTGTTTTTCGGAGAGTCCGTGAGGGATGTGATCGGTGACATGCTTGGTGATTTTGGCCCGTGCGGCGCGATAGGCTTTGGCCCAGATCCCGACCTTGCCTAGCAGCGCCATGCCTAGGAGCGCGGCTAGCGAAAACCAAGCCAGGCTGCCTTGGCCGTGGGGGAGGACGATGAAGGCGGCTAGGAGCGGGCCTGTGGCGGAGCCGGCGTTGCCGCCTACTTGGAAAATCGATTGTGCGAAGCCGTGTTGGCCTCCCGAGGCCATGCGCGCTACTCGCGAGGACTCGGGGTGGAACACAGAAGAGCCGATGCCGATCATGGCTGCGGCGGCCAGGATTATGGGGAAGGAAGAGGCCAGGGATAAGACGATCAGTCCGATGAGCGTGCATCCCATGCCGATGCTGAGCGAGAAGGGTTGGGGGCGTTTGTCGGTGTAGGAGCCGACGACGGGTTGGAGGACGGAGGCGGTGAGTTGGTTGGTGAAGGTGATCATGCCGACTTGGGCGAAGTCGAGATGGAAGTTGCCTTTGAGGATGGGGTAGATGGCGGGGAGCAGCGACTGGATCATGTCGTTCAGGAAATGGCAGAAGCTGATCATGACCAGCACGGCGTAGGAGGTGCGCTCGCGCAGGGTTTGGGTGGGGGTGGTGGTGGCTTGCACCGTGCTCATTTAGTTTTAGGATAACTGGTCCGGGAAAGGGTGCGGGAATCTCAAGCCGCCGTGTGCGGAAAACGTGGGGAACGCTTTATCCAGCGTGCGCGCCCGTAATAGACTGGCCGGCCGCCAGGCAATAGATTCTCGGAGTCAATGTGATACTCCAGTTTGTGGTGCGCCACGAAAGCATCGAGCTTCCGGCAATGTAGGTCGACATCGAAGACGCCGCGGCCATCGGCGAAGGCTGAGAGCGCTTCCGGGTCCGATACGTGGACCATACCTTTTTGTGCGCGAACAAAGGCTATGTCTTTTGCGTCCTGTATATCGCTGGCGTCTTGCGAAGTGCTGCTCATTTCTTTTCGCTGCTTCCTGCTAATGCTATCAATCTCCGCGACCGGCTTAAAGGCGTTTACCTCGCGCGATTGGCCGGCCATGAGGAACGTACTGGGGAGTTTACCCTGCCCACACAACTTGAAGGTTCCGAAATCTTTGTACCAAGGGCCATCGGGAACGTCGGGGTTTAGGGCTTTCCATTCCGCGAGTTCGAGAAGATCCTCCATGGAAATCTTTCTCTGAGCGGCGCGGTCGCGCAGGTGGGCCCATTTTTCCAGGGGCAGATCCTCCCACTGGATTTTGGGCATGGGTCAGCGGCCGAGGATTAGGGTTCTAAACTCGTTTACCAGGCGATCTTGTTGCTTGGGGTCGTCGTTGGCGAGGTTCTGCTTTAGGCGCTTGAAGAATTCGCGCTTGCGAGTTTCTTGGCTTTCGAGGCCGAGTCGCACAAGCGCTGCGATTGCTTTGCTCATGCTGGCGTCCACAGTCTTTGCGTACTGTTCTACCGCGGGAATAACGTCGGGAGTCAGGGCAACTGTGTAGCGGGGCTCCGTGGTGCTGCGCGACTTAGCGCGCCTACTCTTGGCGATGGGGCGACGGGTTTGGTTTGCGGAACTCGCTGCGGACTGAGGCATACTTCATCATACTGCATCAGACTGGGGAGATACGGGCAGCCGGACCAGGAGGTCCGGCGCGGACGGGGACGTCCTCAGACTTTAATGCTCTTGGTATTCACCGAAGACTTTGCGGAGGCGGTCGGAGATTTCGCCTACTGTGGCTTTTGCGGCGCAGGAGGCCAGGATGTGGGGCATTAGGTTTTCGCGGCTGCGGGCGGCTTTTTCTAGGGCGTCCAGGGACGCGGCGTGGGGGAGCGGGTCGCGGGTGGCGCGGAGGTTGCGGACTCGCTCGATTTGGTGCTGTTCGATTTCGGGATTGGGTTTGAACACAACAGGGGACGTGGGTTCCGGCTCTTGGAAGCGGTTGACGCCGACTACTATTGCTTCGCCGGATTCTACCTTTTTCTGATATTCATACGACGCGTTTTGGATTTCGCGTTGGATGAAACCTTCTTCTATGGCGCGGAGGGTGCCTCCCATTTTGTCGATGCGGGCTATGTAGGACTCGGCTGCTTGTTCGATTTCGTTCGTGAGATTTTCGATGTACTCGGCGCCGCCTAGGGGGTCGGGGACGGCGGAGACTCCGCTTTCGTGGGCGATTACTTGTTGGGTGCGGAGCGCTAGCTTCGCGGCTTCGGAGGTGGGGAGGCCTAGGGCTTCGTCTCTCGAATTTGTGTGTAGGGATTGGGTGCCTCCTAGGACTGCGGCTAACGCTTGCAATGTTGTGCGGACTACGTTTACATCCGGCTGCTGGGCGGTTAGGGTCGATCCGGCGGTTTGGGCGTGGAAGCGGAGCATCAGGGATCGCGGATCTTGGGCGTGGAAGCGGTCCTTCATGATGTTTGCCCAGAGGCGGCGGGCGGCGCGGAATTTGGCGATTTCTTCTAAGAAATTATTGTGGGCGTTGAAGAAGAAGGAGAGACGGGGGGCGAAGGTGTCGACTTCTAAGCCGGCGGCTATGGCGGCTTCTACGTAGGCGATGGCGTCGGCTAGGGTGAAGGCGACTTCTTGCACCGCCGTCGAGCCGGCTTCTCTGATGTGATAGCCGCTGATCGATATTGTGTTCCACTCGGGGACTTCGGTGGCGGCCCAGGCGAAGAGGTCAGTGATGATGCGCATGGCGGGGCGCGGGGGATAGATGTAAGTGCCGCGGGCGATGTATTCTTTCAGAATGTCGTTTTGGATGGTGCCGTTTAGTTTTTTGGGGTCGGCGCCTTGGGCGCGGGCTACTAGCACGTAGAGTGACAGGAGGATGGCGGCGGTCGAGTTGATCGTCATCGAGGTGCTGATTTTTTCTAGCGGGATCTCGTGGAAGAGTTGTTCCATGTCAGCTAGGGAGGCGATGGACACGCCTACTTTGCCGACTTCGCCGGCGGCTAGGGGATGGTCGGGGTCCATGCCCATTTGGGTGGGGAGGTCGAAGGCTACTGATAGTCCGGTGGTGCCTTGCGAAAGGAGATAGCGATAGCGCTGGTTGCTTTCTTCGGCGCTGCCGAAGCCGGCGTACTGGCGCATGGTCCAGAGGCGGGCGCGGTACATGTCCTTATAGATTCCGCGCGTGTAGGGGAACTGGCCGGGAAGTTCGTCAGTCATGAACGGGAAATTTTGCGGGCGCGGAGGAAGGAAGAAACGCCGAAGTAACCCATGACCAGCCCGAAGAGGGCGGGGAGCACGATGTGAACCAGGCTCTCGACGTCGCCTTCAAAGTTGCGCACGGCGCGGACCACATAGAACCCGGCGACCGCGGCGAACACGATGAATAGAAAGCCGATGACCTCATTCCACAGGGCGTGCAGAGGGCGAATTACGCCGGGGACAACGTGGTGCATGAACTTCGAAAACAGCTGGCCCATCGGTTTCATCCTAACAGACGGGGGGCCGGGGAACCCCTGCTGAAAAACTGCTTGCGGCGGCGATATAGATGATATGCTGGAGACGGCAGGGGACACCGCACTTGGACGACCGGCTTAAAGATTTGATGAAGGAACTCGGCGATGCTATCAATGAGTCCCTTTCCGATTCGGACCGAATCGCGGCTGCAATTGGCGAGATCAAGCGCGCGGGGTACGACGTGTTTCTTGTGCTGGAAGCGACCATCGGCTTTAATAAGCGCGAGGATAATGAGGACGACTCGGGAGACGAGGGCGAGACGGTGGAACTTGAGTCTACGCCGGAATCCGGGCGACGCAAGCTGAGCAAGATCAAGCTTACTTCGCAGGATCAGAAGTTTCTACGGGCGTTGAAGATTTCGATCGACGAAGAGAAGCACTAGCGGGTTGCGGGCGCTTCCTTCGGCTACGGTTCCGTGCTCGGCGCTGTGGCGCAGTTCCGAGATCCTGATATCTGAGAACGTCTGCCGCTTCGCGATTTAGTAACTCTGCGCGCGCCTCCAAAATCGCCGTGTCCTTTAGCTTCACATAATGATTATGAGGCTAAGATAAAAGCGTGAACTATCGCACATTGGGCAAATCTGGACTTGAGGTATCGGCGGTCGGGCTGGGGTGTAACAACTTTGGGATGCGCATCGATTTGGAGGCGACTCGCAAGGTTGTCGCGAGGGCGCTGGACCTGGGCATCACGCTGTTCGATACCGCGGATATTTACGGGGGAATGGGCGGGTCTGAGACGATGCTCGGGCAGGTGCTGGGGGAGCGGCGCAAGGATATTGTGCTGGCTACCAAGTTCGCTGGGCCGATGGCGGAGGGGCGGACGCGGCGGGATGCTTCGCGGGGCTACATCATGACGGCGGTCGAGGCGAGTTTGCGGCGGCTGAAGACGGACTGGATCGATTTGTACCAATTGCATTTTGCGGACCCCTTGACGCCGATGGAGGAGACGCTGGGGGCGCTGGACGATTTGGTGCATCAGGGAAAAGTGCGTTATATCGGGTGCTCGAATTTGCCGGCTTGGCAGATGGTGGAGGCGCAGTGGATTTCGCGCGAGCGCGGGCTGGAACGGTTTATTTCGGCGCAGGATGAGTACAGTCTGGTGGTCCGGCAGATTGAGGCGGAGAAGATTCCGGCGGCGCAGGCTTATGGGATGGGAATGCTGCCCTACTTTCCGCTGGCTAGCGGGCTGTTGACGGGCAAGTATAAGCGCGGGGCTCAGGCAGAGGCGGGGACTCGCTTCGCTAGTATTCAGAGACTGGCGGAGCGGTATTCGACCGATACCAATTGGGCGCTGGTGGAGCAACTGGAGGCGTTCTGCGCGAAGCGGGGGCGGACGCTGCTGGAGCTGGCGTTTAGTTGGCTGCTGGCGCGTCCTCCGGTGGCTAGCGTGATTGCGGGGGCTACGAAGCCGGAGCAGTTGGATGCGAACGCGAAGGCGGCGGGGTGGGCGCTGACGCCGGAAGATCTGGCGGAGATCGATGCGATGCCGAGGGGGCACGTGAATCCGCTGTAGACTCGTCGTACGGGAGGAAATGCATATGCGTGGGTGCTGCACTTTCGTAATCGCGTTGAGTATGGGGGTTTCGTGCGTGGCGCAGACCACTGCTAAGGAGGCGCAGGCACTGGCTGCGTACCCTTTAACGATGGATCATGTTACCCGGCACTATCAGGCGTTATTGGATCTGACTCGCCAGGAGCAGGAAGATGCCGGCTTGCGGCGCGAGTTGCAAGGCTGGTCAGGACTTCCGCTCGACCGGCAAATCCAGCTCTATGAAAGCAACGCTAAGACTGCGGCTATCGTGAAAGCGCAGGGGATTACGCCTCGCGATCAAGTGATGACGCAGACGGCGCTGATAGCGCTGATGATTGCTCTCCCGTCGATCGAGCAAAGGAAGGGTCCGAATGCGAAGAATAAGCTGCAATTCGACGCGTCATCGACCGGTCATGTAAAGTTCTATCACGAGCATCAGGCGGAGATTACTAAGCTGGGAGCCGAACTGGTAGATGTCGCGTTAGGGAAGAAGTAAGATTAAGTACCGTTGAATCCCGCACCCGGGAAAGCGAAGCGCGGGGATCCGCACTTGGCTTACCTGGCGATTGAGCGTTTTCTCAAAGCCAGCCAAAAACCAGTTTTGATTGAGCCCGGCGAAGATCCGTTTGCGCTGGCGGCGGACACGTTTGCTCTGAACCAACGCGCTGCGGGTACCACGATTGAGTGCTGGGATGAGAAGCGCACCTTAGTTCGGCGAGTGGCGGCGGTGCGCGTGGAGCGGCCGGGGAGGCTGGAACTCGAGGTGGAGCACTTTGGAGGAAGGTCCGGACCCCTGACGCTAGTGGATCTGGATCGGGAGACGCATCGGGATGCGGCTCGCAAGGGTGCACGGCTGAAGTATCGTGAGCGCTTCCGGCAGTCTTTGCAGCGGCAGTTTCCGGAGTGGCGGGTGGTGGAACTGAGCACGGAGCAGGATCTGCATAACACTTTTTCCCCGGCTTATCCGCGGGCGCTGCTGCGGAGGGGGACGGCGGCGCTGGCGGCGATCGGGATTCCGGAAAATTCGCCGGCTCCGGCGAATGCGCTCAGCTTTGGGCTGATTTGGCTGGATTATTTGCGGCGGCGGGAACCTAAGTTGGCGGTGGCGGGGCTGGCGATCTTTGCGCCGGCGGGGACGGAGCATTCGGTGTGTCACCGGGTGCGGTTTCTAGACCCGGCGGCCGCGCGGTATTTGATTTTCGTTCACGATGCTAGCGGGTATGAACAACTGGTCGATCCATTTGATTACACAAACCTGGATACCAGGTTAGACACGGGTGGAAGACCGGCGCGCGCGCCGCGGGCGGGGCAGCCAGAGGCGTGGCTGGAGGCGCGGGTGCGGGCGGATATCGAATCGCTGGATGCTACGCTGCTGTCGCAGCCGGTTTACGGGCAGGTGGCGCAGTTTGCGGGTGGGGACCGCGGAATCATCGATTTGCTGGCTGTCGATCGTGACGGGCGGCTGGCGGTGATTGAGCTGAAGGTGGATCAGGACATACATCTGCCGCTACAGGCGCTGGATTACTGGATGCGGGTCAAATGGCATCTGGACCGGGGCGAGATCGCGGGAAGCGGGCATTTTACGGGGATTCCGTTGGCGAAGGAGGCTCCGCGGCTGCTGCTGGTAGCGCCGGCGATGGAGTTTCATCCGTCGAATGAAACCATTTTGCACTTTTTTTCGGCAGACATACCGATCGAACGGATCGGTTTAGGGGTACAATGGAAACAAGAGCTCAGGGTGATGTTTCGAGCTCTAGGGAATACGTATTCCGGCAAACCATGGCCCTTGCAGTCCTCCGCCAAATCAGGCAGGCGCTCGCGACCCTGAATCCTAGGGATCTGCGGGAATTAGCAGATCGTCCCGTGAAAGTGGGGCTGATCGCTCCTTCCTCCGATGCCTTAGGGCAGATGGAGACCTATTTTGCACCGTTCCATTTTTCGCCGGAGCGGCGGGCGCAGGCGGCTAAGCTTTTGATTCGCGGCGGCGGGCCGGGTTGCGACATCGAGATTTACGACGCGTCGATTCTGCGGCCCGCCAAGGCATTTTCCTTCGATCCGGAATCGCCCGAAAACTGCGTGCGGCGCATCTTGAAGGCGCGGGAAGATCTGGCGCTGCCGCTGGCGCGGCAGCTTTATCCGTTCCGTAGGCCGGCGATTCATCGCATGATCCGGTCGATTGCCAAAGAGAACGCATTGTTCTGTTTGACCACGGCGCTGCCGGACGTGATTCCCAGCTTGGCTATGATCCCGTGGGCGGCTGGGGAATTTGCTTCGGACACCGCTTTCCTGACGATGAATCAAATCCGCATGGCTTTCTTAATCGCCGCCGCTAGCGATCGGCCGTTGGGGTACCGGGAGCAGCGGTCCGAAATCGCGTCGATCGTAGCGGGGGCTTTTGGATGGCGGGCATTGGCGCGCGAGCTGATCGGCAAGGTTCCTTTCGGCGGCGGGCTGATTCCGAAGGCAGGGATTGCTTACGCGGGGACGTTCGCGGTGGGGCTCTCGCTCGAACGGCTGTATCGCATGGGCTATGGATTTACGCGCGCTGAGCGGCACGCGGTCTACGAAGAAGCTTTCGAGCACGGCAAGCAGATCGCCAGTATGTTACTGGCGAATTTCCGCCACAGCAGAGCCAGCTGAAACGCGCCGCTCGGGGGCGGCATCTACAGTCAATTGGGAGGGGATATTTCATGCGCTATTTGAGCGTTCTGTTGTTGCTGGCCAATTGTGGGCTGGCGGATACGGTGATGTTCCGCGACGGGCATCAAGTGAGCGGGTCGTTCTTGGGCGGCGATTCGCGGACCATACGGGTCGCGGTGGGTGATCACGTAGATACCATTCCAGTGGCCGATGTGGACCGGATTATGTTTGGCGATAACGGGCAGGCGCTGGCGCCTCCGGTGCTGCGGGACCGGCCAGACGATCGTCAAAACGACAGGCGTTTTGCTGAGCAGGCACCGCCGCCACCGCCTCCTCCGGCGGCGCGCAACGACAATTTTCAGGGACGGCGCGATGACTCTGACGGGCCGATGATTCCTTCGGGAACGGTGCTCACGATCCGCATGGTGGATAGCGTCGATTCCGAGCGCGACCGCGTGGGGCAGACGTTCAACGCTTCGCTCGACGAGCCGGTGCTGGATCCTAGCGGGCGCATGCTGGTGCCGCGTGGGGCGGACGTGGTGGTGAAACTTGTGGACGATCAGCAGTCGGGCAAGATCGAAGGGCGCACGGTGCTGACGCTGGATATCATGTCGCTGCGCGTCGACGGGCGGCAGATTGACGTCGACACTACGGCGATCACGCAGGAGAGCGCTTCGCGGGGGGCGAAGAGCGGCAAGGTCATCGGCGGCACGGCGGTGCTGGGCGCTATCATCGGCGGGATCGCGGGCGGCGGCAAGGGCGCGGCGATCGGACTGGGCGCTGGCGCTGGCGCGGGAACTGCAGTGCAAGTGGCCACGAAAGGCCAGCGGGTGCGGGTGCCTTCGGAAACGCGGCTGACGTTTACGCTGCAACAGCCGGTACGGCTGTAGGGGAAAAGAGGGACGGAGACTGATTTCGCGGGGCGGCTACTTGGTGGTACGAGTTGCTTGCGGTGAAAATCAGGCTCCGTCCCTCTTTTCCAGCAGTGTTACACTGGCAGATGTTATGGCTATCAGCAAGGAACTGCTGGAGATCCTGGTGTGTCCGCAGTGCAAGGCGGAGCTGGCGATGAAGCAGGACCAAAGCGGCCTAAAGTGTGTGCAGTGTAAGCGGGTTTACCCTATTCGCGATGACATCCCGGTGATGTTGATCGACGAAGCCCGCATTGAAGAATAGGCTTCGGCGCGAACAATGGAATCTCTGCTGGCGCGGCTTCCGTCGCGCGCCCGGATTGCCGTGATCCGCTTGCGGTCGCTGGGCGACTGCGTGCTGACCACTCCCGCGCTGGGCCTTCTCAAAGCTTACCGGCCGGATCTGCGCATTCGCATGGTGGTCGAGCCGCGCTTTGCGGGGGTTTTCGAGGGGCATCCCGACATTGAAGAGATTGCGCCCGATGTGGGGCGGCGCATGGACATGGTGTTGAACCTCCACGGCGGGTCGCGAAGCATGTGGATGACGCTGGCCTCAGGCGCGAAGTTCGGCGTGGGGTTCGGGCATCATCGCTATAGCTGGGTTTACTCGCATAAGATTCCACGGGCGCAGGAGATTTTAGGCGAGGAACGGCCTGTACATACCGCGGAACATTTGGCGTCGGCGATGTTCTGGCTGGGGGTGCCGCGGACGGAGATCCCGCGGGCGCGGTTGATCGCGGGGAGGCAGCTGGCTTACTTGCCTTATGTGGTGCTGCATCCGTTTGCGTCGGCTCCCTCAAAGGCGTGGCCGCTCGAGCGGTTTGTCGAGGTTGCCGAGCGACTGCAGAGCGCGGGGCTGGAGCCGATGATTCTGGCAGGGCCGGGGGACGATGCGTCGGCGTTTGCGCGGTTTCAAGTGTTCCGCAACGCTCCGCTGGCAGACGTGAAGAATCTGATGGCGGGGGCGAGTTTGTTTATTGGCAACGATAGCGGGCCGGCGCATATCGCGGCGGCGTTCGGGGTTCCGGTGGTAGTGTTGTTCGGACCGTCGAATCCGGTTACGTGGGCTCCGTGGCGCACCGAAGCGCGGGTGCTGACTTCGCGCGGAGACATCGGGCAGATCACGATAGACGAAGTGATGGCGGCGGCGGAAACGCTGCGGGGCGCGAGGGCGCGGGCGTGAAGGAACTGGCGCGGCTCCTGGGTTTTCGCGGCCTTACACGCCGCATTGATTGTTTCGGTGCTGCTGATGGCTTGCGTGGGGGCGGCGCAGGGCTTGATCGGCGCTGCTCATCCGGCCGGTGTTCGACCGGGTGTTGAACCCGGCGTCGGCCGAAACGCCGGTGCTGCTGTTCACGATTCCCATCATTAAGCACAAGCTGTTATCTGGGCGACTTCATGCCGGCCTCCATTCATAACGTTTTTACGATGGTGGCGACTGCGATCCTGGCGACGGTGTTCCTCAAGGGCTTGTGCGACTACTTCGCGAACTATCTCATCAACTTCGTCGGCCTCTCCGCGGTGACCGACCTGCGCCAGACCGTGTTTGACCGAGTGGTGCATCAGGACGCGCATTTCTTCGAAGCGAATTCGACGGCGCGCGTGATGTCGTCGATCATGAACGACCTGGAAAAAATACAGGTCGCGCTCTCGCATATTCTGGCGGACCTGCTGCGCCAAACTTTCGTGGCGATCGCGTTGCTGGTCGTGGTTCTGCAGATGGATCGGAATCTGGCGCTGGTCAGCCTGACGGTGCTGCCGTTCGTACTGGTGCCGACCACTGCGCCTGGGCCGGCGCATCCGCCGAAGTACGCGCAGCGCGCAGGACAACGCTGCTGAACTGAATCAAGTCCTGCAGGAGACGCTGAGCGGTCACCAAGTGGTGAAGTCTTTCGGCGCGGAGGAAATCGAATCCAACCGCTTCCGCGACCGTGCCGAAAAATTGCGCAACAGCAACCTGCGTTACGTCGTCCAGCAGGCGATCGCCAGCCCGGTGATCGAGTTCTTCGGCGCGGTCACCATGGTGGCTCTGCTCGGCTACGTGCGGGCTGCAAATCAAAGTCGGCTCCATGACTACCGGCGAGTTCACCAGCTTCGTGATCGCGCTGCTGATGCTGTACGAGCCGGTCAAGCGGCTGAACGGCATCCACAATATCTTTCAGCAGGCGCTGGGCGCGTCGCAGAAGGTGTTCGAATATCTGGATCGCGATCAGAGCGTGAAGGAAAAGCCGGGCGCGGTAAAACTCGCGCGCTTCGAGACGGGCGATCCATTTCGACAATGTCAGTTTCCGCTATCCGAGCGTGCCGGATGGGTTCATGCTGGACTCGATCAACTCGAGGTAAAGCGCGGGCAGGTGGTGGCGCTGGTGGGGTCGAGCGGCGCGGGAAAGACCACGCTGGCGAATCTGGTGCCGCGGTTTTATGACGCTACTGGAGGCGCGGTGCGGATCGATGGGCTCGATGTGCGCGATCTGCGAATGGCTTCGCTGCGCGAGAAGATCAGCATCGTGGCGCAGGATACCTTTTTGTTTAACGACACCGTGACGGCCAATATCGGCTACGGGTTGCGGCACGCTTCGGAGGAGCAGATTCATGAAGCGGCTCGTAATGCGATGGCGGAGGAATTTATTCTACGGCTCTCGCAGGGCTACGACACGATCATCGGCGAGCGCGGGACTGAAGCTATCGGGCGGGCAGCGGCAGCGGCTGGCGATTGCGCGGGCGCTGCTGAAGAACGCTCCCATCCTGATTCTGGACGAGGCTACTTCGCATCTGGATACGGAGTCCGAGCGGCTGGTGCAGAGTGCGCTGCAGAATCTGATGGCTCATCGAACGGTGATCGTGATCGCGCACCGGCTGTCGACGGTGCGGCGCGCGGACAAGATTGTGGTGCTGGATCAGGGGCGCATCGCCGAGACCGGCACGCATGACGAGTTGATCAGCCGCGGGGGCATCTACCAGCGGCTGCACGATATGCAGTTTCTGGAAGCGGACGTTTAGGAACCCACCTTGCGGACCAGCTTGCCTAGCTTGGCGCGATCCTCAGGAGTTCCGCGGGTGTAATCGCCCGTCGATTTCGAGGGGATGCGTTTCCCTTCGGTCACGGCGGCCTTCTCATCGATCTCGCGGTTTTGCGCGATGCGCGCGGTGGTTCGTTCGGCCGGCGTCATTAGATGATATGGTTTGTTCATTCGGGCACCCTCTACTATCATCGCAGGTTAGTCGTGTGCGACAACTTTGCCGGTGGAGGCGTCGACAGTGACGGTGTATTCGGCGGAGGAAACCGAGCCGCCCCAGAGGACTCGCCAAACGGGATTCGGGAAGCGGGTGGCGGTGGCGGTTTCGAAATTGAGCAGATAGCTGACCGGGGGACGCTGGCCGGGCTTGTTCAAGTAGGGGCCGGAGATTTTGATGGCTTCGACCAAGGCTTCGGTGGTGTCGACTTTCAGGAGTGCGGGGGGAAAAGGGCTGGTTGGGGCCGGGGCGCCAGCTTTCCTGCTGGCCGGGGAAGACGCCTTTGTGGACGTTCTCGGTTTCGACGGCGGACCAGGTGTAGGTGCGGGCTCGGGCCATGGCTTCCGATACGAAGACCACTTCCCAGGCGCCGGCTTTGCCGTTTTCGGGCGTGACGCCGGGTACGTTGAGGCTGCGGATGGTGAGGGGCAGGCTGTCGGTGGCCCAGATGCGGGAGGAGCCGTACATGTACTGGAAGGCCTGGCGGCCGCTGATGGGAGCGGGTGGAGGCTCGGGGGCTTTGCTGACGGGTGCGGGGGTGTCGGAACAGGCTGCTAGGAGGAGGGCCGCGAGGGCGGGCAATAGTTTCCGCATATACCAATGTCAGATGGCGGGGTGGCGGGTGTCAACCAGGTTTCAGCAAGGGGCGAACCGAAGAGGATGACACCCTGGTTTTCCCGCGACCACGAACGTAGTTAATCTTGTGACGCTTGCCGCCAAGTTTCGCTAACTTACCTTTGTTATAATTCACGCGACAGTTCGGAGGGCGGCTCACGTGCAAGCCAGCAACGCTCAGCGGATGGAGGGTATTCAAAAACTGCGCGGGCTCGCGGCGCTTGCCGTGACCCTGTACCACTGCAGTTTAAATGTACGGATCCCGTGGCCGCACGGCTTCGTGTCAGCAGCCGATTTTGGGAAGTTCGGTGTTCAGGCGTTTTTTGTCATTTCAGGCTTCATTCTCCCGTACTCACTATGGAAGGCGGGGTATGTGCTGAGCGATGCCGGCAAATTTCTCCTCAAGCGTCTGGTGAGACTTGACCCGCCCTATTTGACGTCTGTTGCTTTGAGCGTTGTGGCGCTGGTATTGGCCGCGCGAAACGGCGGAACATCCTTCTCAATCTCCTGGCCGCAAATCGCGTTGCATCTCGGCTTCCTGACGATCTTCTCAAACTACGAGTGGCTCAACGTCGTTTATTGGACCCTCGCGGTTGAGTTTCAGTTCTACCTGCTGTTGGCCTTCAGCTTCCCCTTGCTCAAGAATCGGTATCGCTGGCTCCTATTCGGTGGTTTGGCTGGGCTCTCCGTGCTAGTGCCGGGGACGCCATTCCTGCCTATTCACAGTTCCCACTTTTACTGGGTATCGGCGTGTTTTTGTTTTATACCGGCGCCAGCAGCCGTGTAGAGTCTGTCGCATGGATGGGTGCCGCCATTGCCATGGAGTTGTGGCAACGAGGATGGGTGGAAACAGCCGTCGGAGTTGCGGCGGCGGTTCTGATAGTACTTCCTTGGTTCCAAAAGCACAATCCATTCCTGGGGTTTTTCGGCACCATAAGTTATTCGCTGTATCTGGTGCACACTCATGTTGCAAACAAGGCGCTCAGCCTGCTTGGGAGCCACATCCAGGGACTATTGGTATTCCCTTTGCTAATAGGTGTGCTGGCAGTCACGATACTGATTGCGTGGGTTTTCTACCGGCTTATAGAGAAGCCTTCCCAGGACCTTGCGTCGAGAATCCGCTATCGCCATCCGGGCCGGAATACGACGACGACCGCGCGAGAGCCAGAGCAGGTTGCGGCAGCAGGGCTTAACTAGGCATAAATAGCTCGTCGGATGCTTCTCCGCTATTATTAAGACTGCCGACAAGCACCGGCCAAACGCGACGTTCTGGCACAAGAGTCAAAAAATCAGGGCCCTTAGCACAGCGGTTAGTGCAGCGGACTCATAATCCGTTGGTCGATGGTTCGAATCCATCAGGGCCCACCATCTCCCAGGCGCAGGGAACCGTCGGCGCTGTAGTCCAGATAATATTTCGGGGGCTTTTGGGCGGCGTATTGTTTGCGGGCGTCAGCGGCGGAGTCGCTTAGGATGCAGTTGTAGGCTTGGCGGCGCAGCGGGAGGTTCAAGTAATCGCAGGGGCCGGCGAATAAAAGCCAGGAGGGATTCGCTCCCTGGTTGACGAAGAGCCAGGAATCGGGCGGGATGCCGGGGAGAAGGGTGGTTAGATCGGACGCGGTGCGCTGCGCGGTGCTGCGCTGGAAGAGGGTGAAGGCGACGCGGTTTTTGAAATATGGTCCTTTCTGAAAGAGCGCTACGGAGAGCAACACTACTGCGGTGGCGGAGGCTACGGTGATCCAGCTCTCGCGTTGGTTAGCGGTTGAGAGCGCGATGAGGTCTTCTAGCGTTAGCGCGGCGGCGAATAGTAGAAACATAGCGGGCGCATAGACGTAAAACTGGGCGCGATTTCCGGGAATGATGGCGACGGGAAGCAGCGTGAGGGCGTAGGCGGCCAAGGTCCACAAGACCCAGCCGCGGCGGCGGTAGAGGGCGTAGGCCGCTATCGCTACTACCAACAGCAAGATTACGGCGGCTCGGCGGGGGTGGGCTTCTTCGTGGAATATCAGGGATGTGAAATATAGGAACGACGTGAGTATGGTTCGAGGGTCCGCATGGATTGTGTAGGGGTTGCCGGTTGGGGTGGATGGGATCATGCGGCGAATCAAGAGGGCGTACTGGATCAGGAAGACGGCCCAGATACTCAAGTGAATCCACAGGCGGCGCAGGGTTTTTTCGTAATAGGCGATGGCCAGCAGAAGCACGGGCAGAACGATGGCGAATTCCTTGGTGCGCAGTGCTAGAAAAAACAGGAGGGCGCTGAGCGCTGCCGTGCCGGGTTTCTTCGATAGGAACGTCAGGGTGCTGGCCAGCATGAGGAACAGGCAGAGAACGTCGAAGACGGCTCCTAGGTAGGTCACGGTTTGCGCGGTGGTGGAGAGCGTGGCGAAGACGCAGAGCGCGGCTAGGGTCGCGAGCGTGCTGGCTCCCATGCGGCGCATGAGGAAGAAGCCCAGTAGCAGATTCGCGAAGTGGATGGACAAGAAGCACAGCAATTGCGGGCGGTAGTTGAAGCGGAAGACTTCGAACCACCAGCGTTCGAGCATGAAGCCGGTGGGGCGGTCGTTATAGGCGTAGTGGGGCAGAATGGTGACTCCGCTCCAACTCAATCCGGGCAGAAACCTGTGAAGGTTGCTGATTTCATCCAGGATCATGGCCAGGCCGGGCTGGAGGGCCCAGCTAATCGCGTGCCAGCATAGATACAGGCACACAGCGGCAGTTAGGAGTTCGAGGGAAAGAGTTGCTTTGCGCGGCAAAAGCGGCCTATTCTTCGACGATTTCGCTGAGCCACTCGACGGTGATGCCGCGTTTGACGCTTTCTGACACGGGACAGCGTTCGGCGTGGTGTTCGAGGGCGCGCTCGGTGGCAGCGCGCTGGTCTTTCGCTATCTTGATCCGGTATTTCACTACTACGTGGGTCAGCAGGAGTTTGCCGTCGATTTCTTCCATGCGGCCTTCGGCGACGGCTTCCAGGTTTTCGGGGCCAGTGGAGATGCCGCGGCCTTCTAGCGCGCCGGCTAGAGTGCCGGCGAGGCAGCCGCCGACGGCGGCGACTACGTAGTCGAGCGTCGAAGGCAGGGGCTCAGCGGGCTGGACCTTGAAGAATTCCGCGATGCCGCCGTTGACGCCCATGCGGGTGACGCCGGGGAAGCCTTCGAATTCGGCTTGCTTCACTTTATCCTTGCCGGGTTCTTTGTGAATCTTGACTTTCGAAATGTGCGCTAAGCGGCCCATGGATGCTCCTTCGTTGCTTTGATTGGTGAATATTCATTCTAATAGAAAGACGGGCTAATACAGAGACATACATGCGCCTTCTCCAACCATTATTTGAAAAGAATCGGCAGTGGGCTGCGCGGATGCGGGAGCGGGATCCGCATTTCTTCGAGCAACTGACGGCGCAGCAGAATCCGCAGTATTTGTGGATCGGCTGTTCCGATAGCCGGGTGCCGGCGAACGAGATTGTGGATTTGCTGCCGGGTGAGGTCTTCGTGCATCGCAACGTGGCGAACGTGGTGCACCAGTCGGACATGAATTGTTTGTCGGTGCTGCAGTACGCCGTCGAGGTGCTGGATGTGCGGCATGTGATTGTGGTGGGGCACTACGGTTGCGGCGGGGTCAGGCAGGCGCTCGAAGAAGGCGGCCTGGGGATGATCGATCACTGGCTGGCTCCGGTGCGGCGGATACGGCGGCGGAATCAGGAGGCGTTCGATCGACTGCCCTCGATGAAGGCGCGCTGGGACCGGTTGTGCGAGCTGAATGTGATGGAGCAGGCGATTGCGGTTTCGCAGACCACTATCATTCGCGGGTCCTGGGCGCAGGGGCGGGAGATTGCGGTGCATGGCTGGATTTACGATCTGCACGATGGGCGGCTGCGGGATCTGGAAGTGACGGTGACTTCGGTGGATGAGGCCGACGCTTTGCACCAGCGGGCGGTGGGAGTGGAGGGCTAGTCGCGATCGAGGTCGGATTCGGGGGCGGGCGGCGGAGAGTTTTCCGTGCCTTCGCGGCGGAGGCGCTGGCGCGCGGAAAAGCTGCTGCCGCGGGCGGGCTCGAGCGGGGCGAACTTCATCATGCCGATGGGTTGGGGCATATCGTCATAGATGGCTTCGATGCCACCGCGCAGGGAGTAGGTTTCGTGCCAAAAGCCGGTGCCTCCGGAATCGCGCAGGAACGTCTTCCACCATTGGCGGTGGGGCTCGGAGCGTGTCCAGCGTTCTAGCGATTCGAAATCGCGCCAGTATTGGCGCATGCCGGCGTGCAACGGGAACAGGGAGAACAGAAAGTTTTCGTGGAGCAGCAGACCGTCCGGGTGGGCTTTGACGGAGTCGGCGATTTGCGGGCCGAGGCCTAAGAGGCGCTTGAGGCCGTAGAAGGCGTTGACGCGCATTCCAAGGTAGACGACTACCAGGTCAGGATATGCGGACAGGTCGACGGTACGGCGATTTACTCGCGCCATAGCTGGATTCTACAACAGGAGCGTGCGGAGTCCGCATGCTGCATATGGCGGTTCTGTGGGCTGAGTTTATCGGGGGGAGGAAAATAGGGACGGAGCCTGATTTGTTGGCGGACACGGGCGAAATCAGGCTCCGTCCCTATTTTCGGATCTAGTTGCCGAGAAGGCCCTTCATCTGAGTGAAGAGGAGGATGAGGGCGGGGCCTAGCGTGACTAGAATTACTGATGGGAAAATCAGGAAGAACACTGGGAAGATCAGTTTGATGCCGACTTTACGGGCCTTTTCCTGGGCGATCTGGCGGAAACGAATGCGCAGGTAACGCGCGTGAGTTTTGAGAGCGGGGCCTACGCTGGTGCCGAAGCGTTCGGTGTCGATCAGGAGGTTGGTGAATTTGCGCAGCTCCATGTCATTGGTGCGGTTGGAAAAATTCCTGAGGGCTTCGGCGCGGGAGGTGTTGGCTTTCAGCTCTAGATGCAGTTGGGTGAATTCGGAGGCGAGTTCGGGATGTGTGGCGCGCAGTCCGCGGCTGGTGTCGAGGATGGCGGCGTCGAGACCTTGTCCGGCTTCGATTGCGAGGACCAGTAGATCGAGAGCGGCGGGCAGGGCGCGGCGGAGTTTGGCGACGCGGGCGTTGCCCAGGCGGTCTAGCACGCGATCGGGAATCATGTAGCCGAATCCCAGGCCGCATACGATTCCCAGGATCATCGGGAAGGCGTCGGCATCATTGACAAGCGCTGCCCAGATGACGGCGACGCCGAACAAGACGGCGGAGGCGGCTTTGATCCCCAGGAAGATCGCGACCGACGCGGGCCAGCGGTAGCCGGCGATCACTAATTGACGGCGCAGGGCTTCGTGGTCTCCGGGCAACGGCAGCGATTCGCCCAACACCTGGAAGGTATCGGCGAACGCGGCTTGCGCGGCGGGCAGATCGCGCTGGTTGATGGAGAGGGCCTGCGGGACTTGGACATCGCCAGCTTCGGCCTTCGACGGGCGCAGCACGAACAAGTAGCCGGCGACGCTTACCGCCGCCAGAACGAACAAGAACATTCCTGCTAGGAGTCCGAATGTCATATCTGTATATTCACGATTTTGCGAATCACGAAATGCGCTATGACCAGGCAGCCGATGGCAGCGGCGATTAACTGTTTGCCTACGGGGTCGTTGAACAGCACTTGCATATAGCCGGGGCTGACGATCAGCATCATGATGCAGATGCCGATGGGCAGGATGGTGAGGATCAAGCCGGTGAGCTTGCCGTAGGCGGCGAGCGCACGCACTTCGCCTTGGAGGGCGTTCGATTCGCGCATGTTCTCGGCGAGGCCGGTCATCACTTCGCTCAGTTTGCCGCCGGTGCGCGCGTGCAATTGGACGGCGGCGATGAATAAGTTGATCTCGAGAAGCGGAACGCGTTTGCCGAGATTTTCGAGGGCATGCGGCCAGCCGCGTCCCAGGTTGGCTTCGGCGGAAGTGCGGCGCAGTTCGCCCGACACGGGAGGCGCGGTTTCGGCGGTGATCATTTCCATGCCGGCAGACAGCGGATAGCCGGCGCGGAGGGCGCGCGCGAGTGAATCGAGCGCATCCGGGAAATTTTCGCGGAACTTAATGAAGCGCTTGGTGCGGCGATGGAGTACATAACCGTAAGGCGCCATGGAGGCGGCGGCGGCTCCCAGTAAGGCCGCCCACAGGGGCAGCAGACGCATCAGCACGGCCAGCGTGATGATGCCGATCAGCAGCATCATGCTAGTGATGCGGCCGACGGACCAGCGCAGGTCGGCTTGCTCCAGACGGTTTTGCAGGATGGCTCCGAAATCGAAGTGAGCGAGTACGGTGTCCCAGAATGTAATGCTGCTGAGGCGGCCGTCCTGCAGGAGAACGGAGGGCTCGATGCCGAAGCCCAGTTCTTCGCGACCTTCGGCCCGTTCCTGCGCGTCGAGCGGTTTCGATAGGGTGAGGTCGCTGCGCTCGGCATCCGACTCGTCGGCCTTCATCTTCAGGAACGCCAGATAGGCGATAGCGGTCAGAATCGACGCCACCAGAAAGATGACCAGGAAGAAGGCGAGTGAACTGGCTAAGATCATCGTAGGCTCTCTTTGTATAAGACCTTCGACTAACGATTGTCGGCGAGGTCGACCCGGCCGCCGCGCATCACGCTGCCTAGCGATACGGAACTGCGGCTATGGGTAGTCTGATCGAGCGGATTCCGCAAGGACAGGCGCACGCGTCCGCCGGAATCGGCCGCCGCCAGAACGTCAACATCGGCGGGCTTGGCGAGCAAAGTCACCACGGGCAGGTTCTGGCCTTGCGAGCTCTGTTCGGGCTGCATGGATACCGACAGCACCGCCAGGTTCTCGAGAGCGGTGCGCACTTCGGTGTCTTCCGGTTTGGTGCCGGCGTGGGCCGTCACTACCTGTACGTCGACGCGCTGGCCGCCGCGCAACAGCGCCAGGACGCCGCTGGAATCTGTCAGGTGAATCGATACCGCGCGCATGCCCACGGGCACTCCCGAGCCGCCGCCCGATTGCGGGGTGGCGAGGCGAGCGCTCAAGACCGGCTCATCCTGCGCCATGGGGTCAAACACGGTGTTGCCGACGATCTCCTGCGGGTCGCGATGGGCACCCGGGGGAAGCTGGGGAACGGGCCATGCGATGGTTTTGAGATCGGCGGGTGTCAGCACCATGCCGGCCTTCAGCGCTTTCGCGGCCACCACTATAGTAGTGCCGGACTGGCTGTTGGCTTTCATCGCAAACAGCATGTAAAACAGGCCGGTACAGATGATGGCGACCACCAGCGCCACACCGAGCAGCTTGCCCATATTATCTTTTTTCATGGCTCTCCCTAGCAAGAAATATCGGCTGGCAAGGGGGGTTTCTACAGGGCGATATAAGACGGCTAGGGCGTTGGCCTTAAAATGGAGTCATGGAAAAGCTCACTATTGCTGGACGCGAGTTCCAATCCCGCCTGTTCGTGGGGACCGGCAAGTACCGCAGTTTTGCTGAAATGGCGCGGTGTCACGAGGCCTCCGGGGCGGAGGTGGTCACGGTGGCGGTGCGGCGCGTGAATCTGACGGACAAATCCAAGGAGTCGCTACTCGACTACATCGACCGCTCCAAGTTTTTCATCTTGCCGAATACGGCGGCTTGTTATACGGCCGATGAGGCGATTCGCACGGCTCGGCTGGGTCGCGAGGTAGGGCTGTCGCACTGGGTGAAGCTGGAGGTGATTGGCGATCAGCGGACGCTGTTTCCGGACAACCAGGGGCTTATCGAGGCGACGCGGGTGTTGAGCAAGGAAGGCTTTGTGGTGCTGCCTTACACCAACGACGACTTGGTGAATGCGAAGAGGCTGATCGATGCGGGCGCGGCGGCGGTGATGCCGCTGGGGGCTCCGATCGGCAGCGGGTTGGGGATTCAGAATCTGACGAATCTGCGGATTATGCGCGAGATGATTACGGAGGTGCCGCTGATTGTGGATGCGGGGGTGGGGACGGCTTCGGACGCGGCGATTGCTATGGAGTTGGGGTATGAGGGAGTGTTGATGAACACGGCGATTGCGGAGGCGGAGGATGCTGTCGAGATGGCGAAGGCGATGAACTTGGGGGTGCAGGCGGGGCGGCATGCTTTTTTGGCGGGGCGGATGCCGAAGAAGTTGTACGCTTCGGCTAGTAGTCCGGCGGTGGGAGTGGTGCGGTAGCGCCCTTTACTGCGCGGAATGCGCCGCAAGCCAGTTTTTCCAGAAGGAAATGTATTCCTGTTCGCTCGCCGCAAATACGCCTTGGGCGGGATAGTGCTGTCTCATTTCATTTGTTACGCTGGGCGGCGCTTTAAAGGTGGCAACGTCAGTCAGGTTGCCGCCTAGCCTGGCAATCGGCAGATTCATGGCGAACTGCGCTATTCCAAGGACGGCATTGTATCGGACCTCCACTGATTTGTCTTCGAGCAGTTTTTGCAAGACCGGCACGGTTTGCTGCATATGGAGATCGCGTAGCGCGTACGAGGCGCAGACCCTCATACGTTCTGAATGCTGCGAACCGACGAGCGTGGTCAATGCAGATATTCCGCTGGCATCGGTGCTGCGATACTCGCAGACAGCGTTCGCCAATTCACTCTCGGCCTCCCGCGGGAGTGTGCCCAGAGTGGAACTCGCCACAAGGCTCAACGCGCTTGGCGTTTCGAGCCGGATTTGGCCTGCCCATCCGATGGCCCTCGACGCGGGTCGAGGCGACGAAGCCAACTGGTTGAAGAACGGCCGAAGGTCTGGACCGAGATCAATTAACATCCTCTGCGCTTCGATGCGCGAAATCGCTGCGACCGTGGTTGGGTCCTGCGCTGCGGCGCCAATCTCCATCAGCAGCTTTGTCTTCAGGTCAGTGCTGGAATCATACGCGTATGCCGCGGGCAGTTTCCCGGGAGGCACTGGGATATAGAGGTCTTCGGTGGAGAGGTCACCGATCACCATGGACAGCACCAGCCAGCCAGAGCTAGATGGCTGCAAGAACCAGACACCCGTCTTGCCCGTTAACTGGCTCGCGACTACCGCGCCGTTCATGCGCAAGCCTACGTGGTCACCGGGAGTGACGACATTTGGCGACGACAAAGTCGCGCTGATGCTGGAGCCCACATTCGCGGACCCCTTCAGTGTTCGTTGAACCACTAAATCAACCCTCAGCAACCCCAAAGCGGCGCGTGCGTCTGCGACTGTCGCCACGACCACGGTATCGGCCTGATTCAGGAGAATGCCGAGCGACCCAATCGCCGCCAAGCCACAGAAGCCGAGCGATGCCGTCAGAACCATCCCTAAAAGCAACTTCTGAATTCGCATGGGCACCTCTATCATAGGCGCCCCAGTATCAAGCTAGTTACCCCTGCTCGCCTTCAACCGCTCGTCCTCATCGATAACGATCACGTACTTCTCATCGGGGGCGCGGACGATGTGTTGGAGTTCGCCGTAATCGAGCCAATTTAGGGAGCAATTTTCGCAGGTGTCGATGATTACGTTGCCGGGGCCGCCGTAGGGGTGGGTGTCCATTTCTTTCGCGCATTTGGGGCAGTTGGTGCGGCGGTCCAGGGCTCCCCAGTCGGGCTGGACGCCGGCGTATTCGGAGGTTTCGTGGCGCGAGCGCAGGTCTTCCACCACTGCCAGAAATGTATCCATGCCAATCAGCAGGCCGTGGCAGCGCTGGCAGTAGAGCACGCGCTCGCCGGCGATTGCGGCTTGGACTAGCGCGACGCTGCAGCGCGGGCATTGTTCGTCGGACGGCTCGTCGAGCACGCGCACGCCGTCGGGATTCGGGTCAGGAAAATGGGTGGTGCCACAGTACCGGCAGGCCAGGAAGTCTTTGCCGGCGTCTAGACTCATGGGGGCGCCGCAGCCGGGACACATCATGTTGGTATTCCTCCTTGCTATTTCTGCCGCGCTCAACTATCGTCTGGTTTTCCAATATCCTGGAGGGCAGCTATGTCTACTTTCAAGGCTGTTTACGCGACGCAGCAGGATGGGAAAGTTCAGGTATCCATTCAAGATCTGGACCGCGATGCACTGCCGGCGGGCGATGTGCTGGTGCGGGTGCAGTATTCAGACTTGAATTATAAAGACGGGCTCGCGGTTACGGGGCGGCCGGGGGTGATTCGCAAGTTTCCGATGATTCCGGGGATTGACTTGGCGGGGGTGGTGGAGGAGTCGGCTGCGGCGGATTGGAAGGTGGGCGATCCCGTGGTGATCACTGGGTTCGGGTTGTCCGAAACGGTCTGGGGCGGATATGCGGAGCTGGCGCGGGTGGACGCGAAGTGGTTGGTGCGGCTGCCGCAGGGGATGACGCTGAAGCAGGCGATGGCGATTGGGACGGCGGGGTTCACGGCGATGCAGTGCGTGGTCGAGTTGGAACGGCACGGGGTGGTCCCTGGGGAACGCGAAGTATTAGTCACGGGGGCGGCGGGAGGGGTGGGTAGCGTGGCGGTGGCGGTGCTCGCGAAGCTGGGATACAAAGTGGTTGCGTCGACGGGGCGGGCGGAGTTGGGGGCCTACTTGCGATCGCTCGGCGCAAGGGAGATTCTGGACCGTAATACTTTAGCGGCGCCGTCCAAGAGGCCGCTGGATTCGGAGCGCTGGGCGGGGGCGGTGGACAGTGTCGGCGGAGATACGCTGGCGGCGATCGTGCGGGGGCTGGTAGCGAACGGGAGCGTGGCGGCGTGCGGCGTCGCGGGCGGGTCGGCTCTGAACACTACCGTTTTTCCGTTCATCCTGCGCGGGGTGAAACTGCTGGGCGTGAACTCGGTGTACGTTTCGCAGAGCGACCGGCAGTTGATTTGGGAACGGCTGACGCGGGATCTGCCGCTGCCGCTGCTCGACAGCATGACGCAGGAAGCGCCGCTCGAGGCGGTTTTCGAGCTCGGCGAAAAAATCATCGGCGGAGGGGTACGCGGGCGGGTGGTCATTAAGATTTCCTAGGTAATCTTGGGCTTGGCGGGGGCGTCAGAAAAGGCAGGAGATTTTGCCGCATGAAACCTGTCGCTTTTGCCGCTGTCGCTTTCGGACTGCTCGCCTTCACTGTCGCCGGGCAGCCGCCACAACCGCCCCCTCCGCAAAACTACCCGCCCCCGCAGGGTGGGCCGCCGCAACAGCAGAGTTATCCGCAGCAGGGGTATCCGCAGCAGGGCTATCCGCCGCCGCAGGCGCCGCAGGATTTGGAACGGCTGGTGGATCGCATCGCGCTCTATCCGGACCCGCTGTTGGGGAATATTCTGGCGGCTTCCACCTATTCCGATCAGATCTTCGACGCCGAGGCTTGGGCGCACCGGCATGGGTATTTGCACGGTCCGGAATTGGCGCGCGCGATTTCAGACGACCACTTGTGGTTCGATCCCAGCGTGCAGGCGCTGCTGCCCTTCCCCGATGTGCTCGATATGATGGCGCGCGATATTAACTGGACCCGTACGTTGGGCCAGGCTTTCCTGGCGAACCGCGGCGGGGTGATGGACGCGGTGCAGCGCTTGCGCCATCGCGCCTGGGATTACGGCTATCTGCGCAGCACTCCGCAGATCACAGTGAATAACGGACCGTATATCGATATCGTTCCGGTAGACCCAGCTTTCTACTACGTTCCTTATTACGATCCGGCGGTCGTGTTCTTCGCGCCTCGGCCGGGCTTCCGGGTCGGGCTGGGGATTCGCTTCGGGCCTGGAATCACGCTGGGAGCGGCTTTCGCGCCGTGGGGATGGTTCGGCGGCGGCGTCCGCTTCGGGTGGGGCGCACACGCGTTTTTCCTCAACAACCGGGCCTGGGAAGGCGTGCGGCCGGGATATGTGCATCCTTACAACTTGCCGCGCTATCAGCGGGGCGGTTTCGACCGGCGCGAAATGCATGACCGGCGCGAAGGCGGCGGCCGAGAAAGAGACCGGCACTAGTCCAATCCGCGGACGCGCCTCATACGTATACCTGATAGGGGGCTGGAGAGTGATTGGCTCCGGCCTCCTGTGCATTGGAGTAAGATTTGGTTAGAGGCCTTATGCTCATCCGTAAACCCGCAGATCTTCGTTACTCCGAGGTAACGCCGAAAAATACCTACGTGAATCGCCGCCGGTTTCTGGCCGCGGGCTCGGCCATTGTGGGCGCATGGGCGCTGCCCAGCTCGGCCGAGGCTACCATGAAGCTGAACAACGTGGTGAAGAGCACTTATAAGGTTGACGAGAAGATCACACCTAAAGAAGACATCACCACCTACAACAACTATTACGAATTCGGCACCGGCAAGGACGAGCCGGCGCGCTACGCCAATACTTTGCGCCCGTCGCCGTGGCAGGTGCAGGTGGGCGGACTGGTGGACAAGCCGAAGACTTACGATCTGGATTCGGTGATGAAAATCGCGCCGCTGGAGGAGCGTATTTACCGGCATCGCTGCGTCGAGGCGTGGTCGATTGTGGTTCCCTGGATCGGCTTCCCGTTGGCGGCGCTCCTCAAGGACGTCGAGCCCAATAGCAAGGCCAAGTACGTGGCCTTCCAGACGCTTTACGATCCCAAGCAGATGCCGCTCGGCAACCGGGCCGGTATCGAACTGCCCTACGTGGAAGGTCTGCGCCTCGACGAGGCCATGCATCCGCTGGCGCTGCTGGCGGTGGGACTTTACGGCGAGACTTTGCCGAACCAGAACGGGGCGCCGATCCGGCTGGTGGTGCCTTGGAAGTACGGTTTTAAAAGCATCAAGTCGATCGTGAAGATTACGCTTACCGACAAGCAGCCGCCCACCACTTGGAATATCGCCAACCGTAGCGAGTACGGTTTCTATTCGAACGTGAATCCGACGGTGGACCATCCGCGCTGGAGCCAGGCCACCGAGCGCCGCCTGGGGGAACTGTTCAAGAAGAAGACGTTGATGTTCAACGGCTATCCTGAGGTAGCGGGCCTCTACAGCGGGATGGACTTGCGCAAGAACTTCTAAAGGGCCGGGGGCGCTAGCGGATGAAGAAAATCCTGTTCAGCCCCTGGACTAAGCGCGCTCTTTTTGCGCTGTGTCTGATCCCGGCGCTGTTGTTGGTGTGGCGGGGGTTCATGGGTGACCTGAGCGCCAACCCCATCGAGTTCATCGAGCACAAAACCGGCGACTGGACGCTGCGCTTTCTGCTGATCACGCTGGCGGTGACGCCGCTGCGCAAGATTTTCGAGCAGCCTTTGCTGACGCGTTTTCGCCGCATGCTGGGTTTGTTCGCGTTCTTCTATGTGTGCCTGCACCTGCTGACGTATTTGATCTTCGACCAGATGTTCAGCCTCTCCGGGATTTACGCCGACGTGGTGAAACGGCCTTACATTACGGTGGGCACGGCCGGATTCTTGATGCTGGTGCCGTTGGCTGTGACATCCACGGCGGCGATGGTGCGGAGGCTGGGTCCTAAGCGCTGGCAGTTGCTGCACCGGCTGGTTTATTTCTGCACGCTGGCCGGCGTAATTCATTACTACTGGCTGGTTAAGTCTGACGTGCGCGAGCCGCTGATGTATTTCGGTATTCTGCTGGTGTTGATGTTGTTCCGCGTGCGGATGTGGTTGCAACAGGGCACGAAGAGCAAGCCGCAGCCGGCGCGCGTTGGCGTTTAAGGACCCCACAATTTATGCCTTTCTGTACTTCTTGCGGAGCGCAGGCTCCTGACGCGGCTCGTTTTTGCATTAGCTGTGGAACGCCGTTTGGGGCCGTGGCTGCTGCGGCGGCGCCGGTCGCTCCGCTGGACTTCAATATTTTCGGAGACAACTTGCAGGTCGCGCGCATCCGGCTGCAACCCGGACAGGAGTTGTACGCCGAAGCCGGGAAGATGGTTTACAAGCAGCCGGCGGTGGAGTGGGAAACGCGCATGAGCGGGGACACGCTCGGCGATAAACTTTTAGGCGCGTTGAAGCGGACGCTGATGGGCGAGTCTTTATTCCTTACTTACTTTCGCTGCGATACACCCGGCGAAGTGGGCTTCGCGGGCGATTATCCGGGGCGCATTCAGGCGCTGGCACTGGCCGCGGGGCAATCGATTTTAGTGCAGCGCGATAGTTTCCTGTGCGCGCAATCGAGTGTCACGCTCAACATTGCTTTCACTAAGCGGCTTGGGGCGGGGTTGGTCGGCGGCGAAGGATTTATTCTGGAAAAACTCACGGGACCGGGCACCGCCTTCATCCACGCGGGCGGCGATCATCTGGAATTTACGCTGGCGGCGGGCGAGGGGCTGCAAATCGAAACGGGCTGCATCGTGGCGTTTGAGGAAACGGTGGACTACGATATTGAACTGGTGGGCGGCATTAAGCGGGCTTTGTTCGGTGGCGAGGGGCTGTTTCTGGCTACGCTCACTGGGCCGGGCAAGGTCATCGTACAATCGATGACGCTCGAGAAGATGCGGCGGATGTTGGCTCCTATGCGAAGCGGCGGCGATGAGCACAAGGGGCTGGACGTCATCACCGGGATGCTGGGCAGCGACGATTAATCGGCTGGGCGCGCCTGGCAACTCGCATGGCCGCTGGGCAGCGTGCAATCCGCCAGCACGTGATTCACGCGATTCTTCAGCGTGAGATCCCAGGTTTTTCCATGGCGCGTCAGTAGCGAGTAGCCGAATTGGCGCTGGCTTTCGCTCGCTACCACGGCGGCGCCGTGCACGGGCACGCCTTTCACGGAACCTTCGAGCGCCATGGCGAGGTTCGTGCCGCCGTCGCCCGCTACTAGCCTGCGTGGGACGGCCGTGATCGTAGCTCAATAGTTCGAACAAGTGCACGTGGCCGGAAAGAATCAAGTCGATGCCTTTTGGCGACGCGCGTTCCCAGGCTTCTTCGAGCGTTGGCGACACGGGAGCGGGCTTGCCTTGCGCCGCGTCGGTGCGCATGCCCCAGAAGGGGTGATGATCCGCGAGCCACGCCTTCACGGGGTGCAGCGAGGCGAGCTGCGCGGCGTACATCGCGGCCTGTTCTTCGTTCAAGGTATTCGCGGAGACCGATGCGGAATCCAGCATGACCAGTTCGAAGGTCCCCAGTTGGATCATGTACGGCGGCGAGAAGCGCTGGCAGGTTCCGTTCCAGGGGCGCGGGTCGAGGTAGTAAAACCAGCCGCGCCAGGAGCGGCCGCAGTCCTCGTGATTTCCGCGCGAAAACGCCCAGGGCGCGGCGGCCAGGAGCTTCGCGGCGGGGGTGAAGAAGTCCGCGTTCCAGGCGTCCCAGGTGTCGCCTGAGGGAGTGCCTCCGCACATGGCTTGTTTATCCGCGGGGCACGGCATTCGCGGTAGAGATAATCGCCGACGTGGATCACCAGGTCCGGTTTTTCTTCGGCCGCGCGGCGACGCTACTTGCGCGAAGGGCCACTGCTGGGGATCGTTACAGGCTTGCAGCTCGTCACCTTTGATGCGGCATCCGGTGTCGCCGAGCGCGATCACGCGGGAGGGATTCGCGGGAGGAAGCACCAGCGCTTGCCCGTTGACGGACGCGGACTTCGTGCCATGCGGGATGGTGAACTCGCACGCTGGACGCAGGCCCTCCGGCAGCGGTTGCCGCGCGCCATTGCGTGCATCGCGCCGTCGATTTGAATAGCGGGGCAATCATGAGCGTCTGCGACGACGATGCGCGCGACTGCCTGGCCGCCTTCACCTACGGCGATCCAGGCGGGAGAAAGCGTTTGGCCGCTCGCGAGCGCAGCGGCCAATAACGCCAACGCCTAGAAAGCGCATGCTAGCGCTTGGGAGCGTAACCCACCGTGAGCGAAACCATGAAGCTCCGCCCGGGCAGCAGATTCAACTGATCTAAGGGATTCGGCGCGAACGCCACCGCCGCCGTCGCCGCGGTAAAGGGAGTGATTCCTACCAGATTGTGATTGTCGAAAAGATTGTTGACGCTCACACCTAGTTTGCTCCCCCTGAGGAACGAAGAACCTTTCATGGTGTAGTTGACGTACAGGTTGGTAACGCTGAAGGGTTGAATGGTGATGGCTTGATCCACCGGATATGGGATCTTGGCGCCGTTGATCACGTAGTTGAAAGTGCCGTTGTCGTTGTACATCGTGCCGACGCGCTTATCGAAGATACCCACGTCCCAGTTTTTGTGCTGGTAGGTGAGGCCGAATGCTTCGGTGTTTTTAGGAGTGTTCGCCACCCACATCCCGCCGTTCGGAATGTTGAGGCCGGTCTGATATTTTGCCGAGCCCACCGATCCGTTGACGTAAAAGCTGAGACCATGGCCAATCAGGATGTTGCTCTCGGCTTCGAGGCCCTTGGTGTTCGAGGGACCAGTCGCGACAAAGACCGCCTCGTTGGTGGTGGGGTCAGTAAACGTGTCGTAACCGTTCTGGAAGTGCACGTAATAAGCGTCGAGATCCAGGGTCCAGCGATTAAACTTCAGCACAGACCCGGTTTGATAAGTCTTCGCGATCGTCGGAGTGGGGGGCACCAGAACGTTCCCGCCGGGCACGTCGAAAACGGCGCTCGGGGGAATGATGCTGCCTTCGGCGAACTCGGCGTAGACCGACCAGTTGCGCTGCACGCGATAGCGCGCGGTGAGCGTGGGCAGCCAGTTATTGTAGGCGATCGCATGCGAAACGAAAGCCGCGCCACCGATGCACGCGGGAGGCGTATTGGTGGTGGTGTTAGCCTTCACCAGCGTGCCGCCCAGGCATCCCACAATCTTGCCGTTGTCCTGGTATTGATTCAGGGCCATGTTGTAGTGAGCGTCCTTGATGCCGGCCGTGATGGTGAGCTTGCTGGTGGGTCTCCATTCGTATTCCGCAAACGGGTGGAAGGCTTCGGTGATGAAGTGTTCGTGGAAGTTCCCCAACGGCGTGTCGGCCCAGGTAATCACGTTGGACGGGACCTGATAGCGGTCTGTGTAAGACCAGTCATACCAAACGCCGGTGCGGAAAATGCCCCATTTGGATTCTTCACTCAACACGGCCGTGTCTCCAGCGTGGCGATAGCCGTTCAGTTTGTCGACACCGCTGGGTGCGGCGAGACTGAAATTGAGGGTGGTCCCGTTCTGATAGTTTTGCTTGTTCCAATAGCGCGTGGTGTAGGCCTTGTCGTCAAATCTCCAGCCGCCGCCGAAATCGTGGTTGAAGTCGATGTATTCGAAATCGGTCTGCACGTGATAGAAGTTGTAGCCATAGTAATAGGCACTGGTGGGGTCGTTGTTCAAGAGAAAGTTGTCGCCGAATTGGGCCACTTGCGCGCGCGTTGGATTGGTGGTGTTGGGAGTGTTGTTCCAATCGTCCAGCACGCCGCCGAATACGGAGATGGTAGTTCTGTCGGAAAGTTCGAACTGATATTTCCATGGCTCCGGCGACACGTTTTTGGTGGTTGTAGGTCTGATAGCCATCCGACAGCAACTGGTGAATGTCGAGGAACAAACTGCTTTTAGAGCCCGGCCCGAACTGACCGGAATCGTAGTCCATCTCCAGCAGGCGCGTGTTGAAGGAACCGTACGATCCGGTCGCGCGGATGTCCTGACTGCTCTGCACTTCCGGAGACAACAGGTTGATCGATCCGCCAAAATTGGTGGGTCCGAAGGTCGAAGCTTCGCCGGGGCTACGGTCGAAATCCGTTCCGCCCAGCCACTGCGCCGGGAAATTCGCCCAGGAGTGATGGGTGGGGCTGTTGGTGTCTTCAAACGGAATGCCGTCGAAAGTCATGGTGTATTGGCCGTCCTGAAAGCCGCGAAAATAAGTTTTGCCTTGGCCCAGGCCGACGCCGTTTGGATTGAGACTGAAGGTGCCGGGCGCGAGATTGACCACCTCGGCGAAATCGGAAACTGGCGATATGAAATTCCGGATGAAGTCTTTAGTGATCTCAGTGCGCGCCGAAGTCGCGTCCAGCGTATTGCCGGCCGGGGCAAGCTGCGCGGCGAGCGACACCACTTCAGAGACCGTGACGGATTGATTCACGCTGCCAAGGGTGAGCGCAAGGGAGAGGTCTTCCGCGTTGCCGGCGGAAGTATCGACACCCGTGCGGCGCGCCACGGCAAAGCCCGGCGCCGTCACTTCCACGGTGTATTTGCCAGTGGGCAATCCACTCGCCGAGAAATGGCCATCTTCGCCGGCCTTGACTTCGCGAACGATGTCGCTCGACTCGTTCTTCAATGTGACCGCCGCATTGGGGACGGTCTTCCCGCCTTGATCTAATATGGTGCCGCCGATCGTTACGCCTCCGTTGCCGGATTGCGCAAGCAGCCATCCCGTGCACATTGCAAAAAAAACTACAGCTCTAGCGATACTCTTCACGTTTAACCTCTCCTGTTTGTGGGGAACTTTGCGCTAGCTTAGCAACAAAGCATTACAATCCCGTCAACTTACTATGAAGTTTGGATGAGGAGCGGTAATGTTCGAAAAGTTACATTTTAAAAAAAACCAAGCTTGACAGTGTCCAAAAATGGGGGACAATGGAATCCGATATGCGATGCTCCGTGTGCGATTCCCTGCAGCGTGAACACAGCCTGATGAATCAAATTGAAGCGACGACGGTATTGCAAAAGCGTCATCGATTGGTGCACCCGCTGCTACAGAGCGAAAATCTGGATCAAAATCCGGACCAGGTTCTAGACGAAATTGTTCTGTTCAGCCGCAAGCGCCAGGCGCAGATCGCCTTCCGACTGCAGCGGCATCAGGACCGCGTACACGCCGCCTAAACTGCCGCCTGCGAGCTAGAATGTAGGGAGAATGCTGCACCGCTTCCTGCTGCATAACGACGACATCCGCGACTCAGGCGAGCGTGGCCTCGCGCCCGGGCAGATAGGGTTACTCTCCGGCTGGGGTGTGTTTTCGACGCTGCGCGTTTACGACGGCGTGATGTTCGCTTTCGACAGGCATTGGCAGCGGATGCGCAGCGATGCGGCGCGCATGCGAGTTCCCTTCCCGGCGCAAGCGGATTGGCTGGAGTCCCGGCTGTATCGCTTGATCGAAGCCAATCAGGTTTCGCCAAGCCAGCCTTTGAACGCGACGTTGCGAGTGGCGGTCGTAAGGAATCGCGGGGGACTCTTTGAAGGTCCCGATATCACGCGGGATTTCGACGTGGTCGCGTTCACAGTCGACGTGGTCAAGTGGCCGCAGAGCGTGAAGCTGGGCGTCGTGCCTGATGGACGGCATGCGGCCAACGAATTTTCCGGAACCAAATACATTTCCTGGGCCGAAAATCTGACGCGCTACGAGCGGGCTCACGAGCAGGGGCTGGATGAAGTGATCCTGCTGAATGAGCGCGGCGAGATATCCGAGTGCACTTCGGCCAATGTGTTTGTGGTGGATGGCGCTGACCGCGTGTGGACGCCGCCACTCTCTGCGGGCTGCCTGGCGGGCGTCACGCGCGCGGTGCTGCTCGAAGAGGTGCAGGATCTGGACATCGCTATCGGCGAAAAGATTTTGTTTCCAGACGACTTGAAATCGGCGCGGCGAGATATTTATTACTTCCACTACGCGCGAGCTGCTGCCGGCAGCCGCGATTGAAGGCCTGTAAATTCACGCGGGGCGCGCGGTTTGCGACCGGCTGCGCGAAGCTTTCTCGGCGCGGGTAAAGCATTCAGTGAGCCGGCACCCGAAACCGGTCTATAATTAAACGCAACAGTAATTAACGCAACGGTCGGAGGACCAATGCAGCTTGCTTGTCCCAAATGCGGAGCGCGCGACGCTCGCGTGGCCCACCGCAAAGGGCTGGGCGAGTGGCTGGGAGCGCTCGATTGGCATCTATCCGCTGCGCTGCCGGCGCTGCGAAACGCGCTGGCCAACCAGCACCTGGCAATCCGCTGCCTGGAAGTACGCGCGCTGCCCCAAATGCTACCGCCAGGAACTTTCCACCTGGAGCGAAGAACACTACAGTCCGCCGCGCTCGACCGTGATTCAACTCCGCTTGGGCGCCACGCCGTATCGCTGCGTGGCCTGCCGCTGTAACTTCGCCAGCTTTAAAAGGTGCAAGGAAAAGTTCAGTTGGCGGCACAAGGAACGGGACGTGGAGCCGGATTCATCACTGAAGTAGTGGCGGCGCACACCCGGAGCAGCACGACCAGAATTGGAGGTCTATCGCCGGGTGTTGCGCGAAGGCGGGACCGCGCAATAAAAATGGTTCCAAGTGACCCTCTGAACTGCTCGCTCTCCGACCGGCATGCACGGCCTGAACATGGCATCCGAAGCGAATGTGACGTAGGCCCTTTGCTCCCCGCCGCCGGTTTTATCCAGCAGCGGATCGTAGCGCTGGTGCGCGTCCGCTCTCCGTTTCGGTAGAAGTCTGCTTCTCGATGCGACCTTTCACTCTCCTGCAGCGAAGTCCTGCCTTGCGGCAAATCCCCGCGGCCGGGTCGACGTTCCTGGCCTACATCTTCAAAGCCGCTCTTAGAATTTCAATTGGCCCGTTCGGCTTCCCACTCCCGGCCTCGCCTGGCTTTTTATTCGCCTGACTGAGCTCGATCACTGCGAGTCGCCCGTTGCCAACTTCCTATCCTAAAGCTCTCCGCCTGTCGCTCGGACCTCCGCTCCCCTTCAGGACCTCTCGATCCTTCCAGATCTTAGCGCTCTGCCCGGTTTCAGCCGGATAAACTTACCATAGCGAGTTGCCCGATCTGCCTTCGCTCCCCGCCGCGTTGCAATAGTTGTGACGTACCACCGCGCGACGGATCAACGTTCCAGCTCCGCTACTTCCCGCTTGGCTCGCTGTCCTTCGAACCTCTTGGAACCATAGCCATCATGCGCCCAGGCGACTATTTTCGTCAAGCGAAAAGATTGCCTTTCCTCAATGTATATTTGGCTTGTAATCAGTGAGTTGCGGGCAAGTCCGCGTGGACAATTTGTGGATAAAACAGAAGCTGTAATACTTGTTTAACAATCTAGCGCGCCGCCGAAAGATGCAGAATCATCCCGGTATCGGTGGCGGCCCACAAGTGATCGGCGTCCGGGCCCGCCAGGACCAGAGACTGCGCCACCGCGCGGTAATCTACTGGCATTTCCTGCCAGTTTTTAAGTCTTCGCTCTCGAGTATTCTGACTTTGCCAGGAATCGGCGCGGAACGCAGCTTGCCGGGAGGCTCCACGGCGGCGAGAAAGGCCGGCCCGTCGGCGAAAATCGCGGCGTCGGTCACCAGACGGTCCTTTTGCTTGAACACACTTTCACTTTTGCCGGTCGCCAGATCGATGCGATAAACTTCGGCGGGCCATTCGAAGGAATCCAGGTAGTTGAACACGGCCAGTCCAGACGATCCACCTAGGCGCAAGCTGTTGACGGAACCCAGCAGCGGCGCGGTACCGGACTTCCACATCGCGCCGCCATCGCGCGTATCCATTTCGATCATCAGGCGCGGCACTTGGCGGCGAGCCAGAGTTTGGGCGGGCAAATCGTAGCCAGAGTCCTGGCGGGCGCCGGGAGGCACGTACGCTCCTAAAATCATTCCGCGGCGGGCGTCGGCGAATGCAATGTGCGAGTACAACGTGAAAGCGGGGTTCGATGAGGGCTTGGCGGCTTCGTCGAGCGGGGTCCAGGTGCGGCCGCCGTCGTGGGTTTCAAACGCGGACTTTTGCAATCCGACGGCGTAGCCGTGCTGCTCATCGAGAAACCAGACGCGCAGGATGAGTCCGCCGCGCGGGGCGTCCGCTAATTTCTTATTGGGCTTGATCTGGTCGGCGATGCGCAGCCAACTGCGCCCGGCTTCGCGGGTGAACCACAGGCCTTCGGGCGTGACCATCCAGCCATTCATTTCGTCCAGGAAGAAAATGGAGCGTGGGTATTCCTTCAGCGGAATCAAAGCCCAATGCGAGCCGCCATCGCTTGTCACCAATGCGGTGAATTGCGGCTTGCGGCCTTCACGGTCGACGATGGTTCCTACGGCGATGCCGCGCGCGGCCGAGGGGAAGGCGAGATCGGTGATGGCGAGGTCCTTGCCGTTTTGATCGTAAAAATACTGGAGCGTCCACTTGGGCTGCTGCCCAAACGCCAGCGGGAACAGTGCGGCTGCCAGGAACCACCGCAGCATAAGCGGCTAGCGGCGCGGTGCGGAGCCGGAGGTGACCGGCGCCATCACCAGTTCCAGCAAATCGGTCGCGGCCAATTTCGCTGGGTCGAGCGACGCCAGGGCCGCGAGGCATCCCACCTGTTCGCCGACGGTGGTGAGTAGCTCCATTTCACCGCCGGTGTGCGGGTGGGGGTCTCGATGTTGCACGTTGATGACGCCGGCCACGCGGCCGCGCAGCAGGATGGGCGCCGAAAGAAACGCTTCGTATGTGTCTTCGGGCAGATCCGTGAATAGCTTGAACCGCGGGTCAGCGTAGGCTTCGCGCGATATCGAGAGCAGACGGCGCTCGCGCGCCACCCAGCCGGTCAAACCTTCACCCAATTTCAAGCGCAGATGGCCGATGGTTTCAGGCTGCGGGTTGTTGGAGGCGCACAGCACCAGTTCGTTGTCGTGGAGCAGATACAACAGGCACGAATCCGAGTGCATGAATTCCACCACCAGCGATACCACGCTATCCAGCGCCTTCGCGAGCCCCACGTCGCGAACCATGAAGCGGCTGATTTTTTGCAGGAGTCGGAGTTGCTGCTCAGTGCTCGAGAGTTGAGCTTCCAGTTCTTTTGTGCGTGACACCGGCTATATTATGGCAGAAACTTAATGTTCCCTGCGAGTGTTATTTTTGGACCGCGCCGGGTGCCGTAAGTACTTCGTAGTCTGCTAGTTTGGAGGCCCGCACAATCCGCCGGACTCGATTCACCGTATATCCTTATAGAAGGCCGCATGTCGCTGTTCAGATTACTTCCGGTGGGGCTGGCGTTCGGGATCCTGCAAGTGGTCCTGCGGCTGGGCGACGACGCCGATCTGGTGCGCCGGCTGAAGGCGCACGAGCCTAAGGCCATGAACGATCTGTATGATCGCTACGGGCGCTTGACGTATTCCCTGATTTTGCGCATTGTGCGCAATCCTTCGACGGCTGAGGATCTGGTGCAGGAAACTTTTCTGCGCGTCTGGAACCGCATGCAATCGTTCGACGCGGAGCGGGGCGCGCTGGGAGCTTGGGTGCTGACGGTGGCGCGCAACCGCGCTATCGATTACCTGCGCTCGACCGACGGCCGCATGCACGCGGGCGCGATGGAACTGGATCAACTGGAGCGTCCGGGGCTGTTCGCGAAGCTCGACTCCACCGCGCTCGCCATCGACCGCGTGCGGCGCTTGAAAAGCGCTTTCGAGAAATTGACGCCCACGCAGCGGCAGGTGATCGAGCTGGCGTATTACGAAGGCATGTCGCAGACGGAGATGGCGGAGCGGCTGAAGCAACCGCTGGGTACGGTCAAAACCTGGACTCGCAGCGCGCTGAAAATTTTGCGCGACGAACTGGCGGAGGTGGCGATCGCATGACGTGCCAGGAATTAGACGATTTGTTCGAGCTGTATGCGCTGGGCGTGCTGGAGCCGGCTGAGAAAAGTGAGATCGACGCTCATCTGGCGCGCGGCTGCGACCACTGCCAAAGCGCGTTAGCGGATGCTTTGGCGCTGAACGCGGGCGTGCTGAGCTTGGTGCCCGCGGCCGCGCCGCCGCGGCGTTTGAAGCGGCGTTTGTTGACTTCGGTGGGCGTTCATTATCCGAGCTGGAGTTGGGTGTGGGCGGTAGGTGCGGTGTGTTTGTTGGTGGTCGCGGCGTGGCTGGGCTTTGAAGAGCGCGGGCGCACTTTCGAACTGGCTGCTGCGCGCCGCGCGCTGATCGATTCGAACAGTGAGCGCGACCGCTTGACGCAGGCGCTGCAATTTCTATCCGATCCGCAAACTGTGCCGGCCAGCTTCGGCAAAGGGCAGACGGCTCCGCCACGCGGTTACGTTTTCCTGAATCAGCAGATGGGCGTGCTGTTGATTGCGTCGAATCTTCCCAAGGCGGGCGCGGGCAAGACGTATGAGATGTGGGTGATTCCTAAAGGCGGCGCGCCGCGGCCTGCGGGGCTGTTTCAATCCGACGGAATGCGCGCGCTTTATATCTTGAATGGACCAGTGGATGTGTCGGCGATCGGCACGGTTGCGGTCACGCTGGAGCCTGCGGCGGGGTCCGCTACACCGACTATGCCGATCTTGATTGCGGCTCCGGTCGGCAGCTAACCGCGGTATTTGGGCAAGAACTTCAAAGCATTCTCGCGATCGATGGCGCGCAGTTCGTCGGCGCTGAAGCCGCTGGTGAGCAGGCCGGAAGCGGTCGCGGGAGCGTTAGCGAAGGGAAAGTCCGTGCCGAATACGATTTGGGAGGAGCCCACCAGCGTTTTGAGTCCCTGCATTTGCACAGGATTCGCCGAGCCTGCGGTGTCGTAATAAAAGCGCCGCACGTGATACATGCGGGAATTCATTTCGGGAGTCTTCGCCAGGTTTTCAGCGTTCACTGCAGCGCCGAGAAAGCGCGCGGCGATCGAAACAATGGTGCCGCCGGCGTGCGAGAAAATAAACTTCACATCCGGGCAACGCGTGGCGGTGTTGCTCACTACCAGGCTAATGAGCGTGCGCGCGGTGTCGGTGGGGTATTCGAGAGCTTGCGGATTGATCCCCATCACCGGATTCATGCAGCAAGTGGGCTCAATGGGATGCGTGTACACCACGGCCTTGCGGCGATTCAATTCCTCGAAGATGGGAGCGAAGGCCGGATCGCCCAGATATTTCGTCCCGTAGCTGGTGAGGAGGCCGACGCCATCGGCTTTGAGCGTGTCCAGCGCGTATTCGATTTCCTTCAAGCTGCCGTCGATGTCGGGGATCGGCAGCACGGCGAACAGACCGAAGCGGCCTTTGTACGCACCCACCATTTTCGCGGCGGCGTATTCGTTCATTTCGCGGGCGATTTTACGAGCTTCTTCAGCGTCTCCGAAGTAAACGCCGGGAGCGGTCGGCGAGAGCATGGCGGTGGCGATGCCGCTCTTATCCATGACGTCCAGATTTTTCGCGGGCGAATAGTCCTTCCACACGTTGAACCCGGCCACGGGGCTTACGGCATTCTTGCGCGTGAGCAGCGCTAAATATTCCGGAGACACGTAGTGCTGATGAACGTCCAGGATGCGGCGATCCCCTGCGGGCGTCTGCGCGGGCAGCAGAGTAGTGGCGCCGAGGGCGGCCAATCCAGTCAACAGTTCCCGCCGCGAGGGCGCAAAGTGATTCACGGTGATCCTTTCGTGGAGCTAGGAGCTATTTTGTCACGGGAGCTTGCGTGGTGGGCGCGGGCGCTGGTTCGGCGCCGCCAAAATTGTAATTGCCGTCCTTTTGGCCTTTGAACACGTTGCTCACGACAGGGATGCCGCGTTCCTTCATCAGCCGCGTCATCAGCGCCACGGTGTCGTCGTGGTAAATCGCGGAGGACATGCCGATGGGCACGCCTTCGGCCCAGTTGAGCGGCGTCATGTGGGTAGAACTGGCGCCGAATCCGAAATCCTCGCCCTTGTCTTGAGCGGCTAAATCCGCGCCGCGGTCAACCAGCAACTCGACCACTTTGTTCGCGCCCTTGTAGCCCGCGCCGTGCAGCGCGGTGATGCCGTGATCGTTGGCGAGCTTCACGTTGGAGCCTTTGTCGATCAGGAGCTTCACCACTTCGACCGTTTGATCTTCGGAATATTCGCGCAGCATGCCGTTGTCCCAGCCGACGCCGGAGGCGGCCATCAGCGGAGTGGTGTGATCCAGGGTGGGGATCAGCGGGTCCGCGCCATGATCGATCAGCAGGCGGACGACCGTGAGGTCACCGCATAGGGCGGCGCGCAGAAGCGGTGTGGCTCCTTCTTCCTTGAGCCAGGCGGCGGTCATGGCCTGATGCACTTCGGTGGCGGCTTTGAGACGAACGTTGGGGTCCGCGCCGCGGTCGAGCAGAAACGTGATGAATTCCAGAACGCCGTCGGTGCTGGGTCCCGGGACGGCGGTGGTTTCCTGATTGCGATTCTTCACCGCGAGATAGAGCGGCGACCAACCTTTATTATTGGTCAGATTCACGTTGGCTTTGTTATCGATTAAGAGCTGCCCGATGGAGTAGAAGCCGTTCTGTACGGCCACCAGAAGGGGACTGCTGCCATCGGCCGAAGTCTGATTCACGTCCGCGCCCGCAATTAGGAGCACATGCACCGATTCCATGGCGCCCTGACGAGCGGCGAAATGCAGGGGCGTGAGGCCGCCCTTCGCGGGTCCCGGAGGAGCGGTGGGCGGAGCAAAACCCAAACCTCTGCGGCGCGGCGGGGTGATTACGGCCGATGCTAACTTGATATCGGCGCCGTGGTCCGCCAAATATTTGATCACGTCCGCGTGGCCCTCTTCGGCCGCCCACATCACGGCTGTGGTCCCGCGCAGATTTTCCTTGGCGTTGACTTGCGCGCCGTGGTCGAGCAGCACTTTCACGGCGTTCAGGTTACCGCTGCGTGAGGCCATCATCAGAGCGGTTTCGCCGTGCGCGAGGATGGGGGCGTTGGCGTCGGCTCCGCCTTTCAGCAGCTTTTCAATCATGGCGGCGTCGCCGGTTGTCGAGGCGAGAAACAGAGGGGTGGCGCCGGCGCGGTTGGCGACTTGCGGATTGGCTCCGGCTTTCAGCAGGAGGTCGGCGGATTCCGTGTCATCCCAGCGGACGGCCCAATGGAGCGCGGTGGCGCCGTCAGCTTGGGGAGCGTTCACGTCGGCTTTCTGCTGCAGCAGAGTGCGCAGCGCGGCGCGGTCCTTATGCATGGCCGCGTCCGCCACTGGACTGGTGCTGGCCCCGAAGGCGGAGACCGCTAGCAAAGCAGAGGCAATGAGTGTAATTCGCACGTTGGGCTCCTAGCTCAAAGACAACGCTTTGGTGCTGTCGCCGATGCTTTCCTTTTCGATGCCGAACATCTGCAGCGCGGTCAGCAGGAGGTTCGCGGTGGTGCCCGACGCCTGAATGTTGCGTCCGCCTTTGTGCTGGCCCATGGCGCCTCCGATGAACATGTTCGGGACGGCTTTGTGGCTGTGCAGATTGCCGTCGCCCATATTGCTGGCCCAGAAAATCAGGCTGTGATCGAGCAGGCTGCCGTCGCCGTCGGGCGTCGACTTCATCTTGTTCAGGAAGTACGGCAGGCACTCGACGTGGAAACGGTTGATCTTGGCCCAATCCTCGACGCGTTTCGGAATGCCGCCGTGATGCGAGGCGGCGTGGTTCGCGCTGCCGACGCCGGATTCGGGATAGCTGTGCATGCTGACGTCGTGCGCGTACATCAGGGTCGAGACTCGTGTGATGTCAGCCTGAAGGCCAGCACCTGCATATCCACATGAGGTTGATATGTTCCCGGAACGATTCGGGCATGCCGAAGGGCACCTGGGCGTCGGGCGACATGTCTTTGGATTTCGCCACGTTTTTCAGGCGGCGCTCGATCTCGCGGATGTCTTCGAGGTATTCGTTGAGGCGCGTGCGGTCGGTTCCAGGCAGGCTCTTGTTGAGGCGCGCGACTTCACTGGTGACGGCGTCGAGCAGGCTGACTTTTTCGAGTTTGCGTTCGGCGCGTTCCTGCGCGTTGCCGCCTTCGCCGAAGAGGCGCTCGAACACGACTTGCGGATTGGCTTCATGCGGCAGCGGCTTGCTGGGGCCGGACCACGAAATCGAGTTTACGTAGGCGCAGCTATAACCCCACGGGCAGGTGGCGAGCGCGCTTTGGTCTTCGATGCCCAACTGGATCGAAGGCAGCAGGTTATCCTGGCCGTATTTCTGCGCGATCATCTGGTCGATCGTCGTGCCGAGAAAGATGTCGTCACTAACAGTCTTGCGGGGCTGCACGCCGCTGAAGACGGCGGCGCTGCGCGAGTGATCGCCACCGGTCAGGCCGGGAGGCGGCATGGAAGAGGTTGCGTCGAGACCGCTGATGATGGTGACGGAATCTTTCCAGTCCTGCAGGGGCTTCAGCACGAACGGGAACTCAGCCGACTGCGTGATGGTGGAGTATTCGGGCGCCCAGCCGTGCGGATTGAAGAGTCCGATGAAGCGCGGGATCTTAGGGAGCGCCGCAATCTTCGAGGAAGGCGTCTGCGCGGGGATCATCGAATCGAGCAGCGGGAGCGCCAGCGTGACGCCCGCGCCCCGCAGCAAGGTACGCCGGGAAAGATGCTTTTTTGTAATGAACATGAGATCGCCTTCCTTATTAATTATTACTTGTTAGCGGCGGCCACTGCACCGTCGGGTTTACGGTTCATCTGGAACGGGTCACTCTTAATGATGCCCAGGACCAGCGATGAAAACTTGTAGTTGTTGCGTTCGCCATCGTGCACGATAGAGCGCACCACCGGCATGTCGTCGTAATCGACGCCGCGGCCGAGCGCGTAGATCATCAGTTTTTCCGTGAAGACGCGGACGAATTGTGGGGAGTAGCGCAGGAGCGAGTTGCGCAGATCGACCACGCCATTGATCTTGGTGCCGTCAAAAAGCACGCTCGAAGCGTCCACTTTTTGCCCATTCTCTTTGGCGCGCCAAGTGCCGATGCCGTCGAAATTTTCGAGCGCGAAGCCGATCGGGTCCATCATCTTATGGCAGCTGGCGCAGGCGGGGTTAGCGCGATGCTCTTCCATGCGCTGGCGCATGGTTTGCTCGGGACCGGCTTTGTCGCCGCTGGTTTTGAGCGCGGGCACGTTAGGCGGCGGATCGGGCGGGACGGTACCGAGGATATTCGTCATTACCCACTTGCCACGCTGCACGGGAGAAGTACGGTCCGGTACGGAGGTGACGAGTTCCACGCTGCCTTTGCCGAGAAGCCCGCGGCGAATATCGAGCTCGCCGGTGAGCGGCACGCGACGGAATTGGCTTCCATAGATTCCGGGAATGCCGTAGTGTCGGGCCAGGCGTTCGTTGACGAAAGTGTAATCCGCATTCAGCAGGTCGATGACGTTGCGGTCTTCGCGGATGATACTTTCAAAAAACATCTCCGCTTCGGTACGAAAAGCCTGGCGCAGGTTGTCGTCGAAGTCGGGATAGATCACGCCTTCCGGCGTCGACCCTGCATGGTGCGCAGTTCCAGCCACTGGCCGGCGAAATTCTTGATGAGCTGGTTGGAACGCGGATCGACCAGCATGCGGTGGACTTGATGCTCCAGCACGACCGGATCTTTCAATTTGCCCTGGGACGCAAGCATGATCAGTTCTTCGTCAGGAACAGTGCTCCATAAGAAGAAGGATAGGCGCGAGGCGAGTTCGAGATCGTTGATGCGATAGGCTTGGCCGGGTTTGACGTTGGCGGGGCCGTCCTCGGTGCGGAATACGAATTCGGGATGCGCCAGAATGAACTGCAGGGCGCGCTCGATGCCGTCTTCAAAATCGCCGGCGTTGCGGCCGGCCTGATAGAAGCTGAGCAGCGTTTCAGTATCGCGATCGGTGACGGTGCGGCGATAGGCTTTGCGCGCGAGCGTGGTCAGTATGCGCTTGGCACAGGGAATTTCTTCGCTCGCATTCGCCGGATGGCACGCCAGAATCTTGTTGCGGCTGGGGGTGTCGGTGGGGCGCTTGCCGTTCGACGGGCCCATGATGGTGACTGAGCTGACCTGCGGCGTGAAGGTGAAACCGTCGACCAGGTTGTCGTCGAGAATGCTGCGCTGGTAGTGGCGGTTCAAGTCGACGTTGGGCACGTAGGTGGTAGCGATGAAAGTTACGCCCACGGTGCGCTGGCCGGCTTTCACGGGAACTTTGATTTCGGTCTTGTCGTGGAGGGCGTTGAGCGCGATATCTTTGCCCGCGCCGATCTTGAAAAGCTTCAGGCGCTGGCCGTCGAGGGTGACTTCGAGTTGCTCGTCTTCGCTATCGCCGCCGAATAGGGAGCCGACCGTCGTTCTGACCACGTCGAAGGAAATGGAATACTCACCGTCGGCGGGGAAATAATGATGGATCAGCATGCCGCCGCGGGTTCCAAACGACAGCCCGTCGACTTGATCTTCTTGCGAGTAATCTTCGCGAACGTGGTACACCTTGCGGGCGGGAGCGGTGTCGTGGCCCAGCGCGAGGCGGCTGATCTTGGAAGCGGCAGTGATGTAGGCCTCGACCAGCGTGGGCGACACTTGCAATCCGCTCGACACGTTGTCGAAGCCGTAGCTCGAGTCGTCGGCGGGCAAGTAGGCGGAAACGTCGATGTCGAGACCTAGCAGCGAGCGAATCGCGTTGCCGTACTCGGTGCGATTCATGCGGTGGACGCTGGGGTGCGCGAGCTTCGGCTTGGCGGCGGCGGCGCGGTCCAGATCATTTTCGAGTGAAACTGTGAGCGCCGCATAATCGGCGGCGGCGGGGCGCGGCAGGCCCGAAGGCGGCATCATGCCGGCGCGCAATTTGCGGACGACCTTCTCCCAGGACTCGGGCTGAGCGGCGACATTCGAGGGATCTAGCTTATCGAGGGTGAGGCCCGCGGTCTTGAGGCGCTGGTTATGACAGGTTACGCAATATTGATCCAGCAGCTTGCGTTCGGACGCCGCTGGAAGGGGCGCAGGCGCGGTTTGGGCACTGACGAAAAATGAAGACAATAAGAGAATCCCGCCGCAGCGGGCTAGCACGCGCATGTAGAGACTCCAGATGAACACTATCATGTCAGTGCACTGGAGTCAAGCCACAGAGAAAACAGGAGTTAGCGCCATTTGGCAGAGGCAATTTTGCGCCAGCCGAAAGTCGTCCGGATGCCTGATTCGAAAGTGGTTTAAGATGGAGGCTGGAGTAATGTCGGGGCGTAGCGCAGCCTGGTAGCGCACCTGCCTTGGGCGCAGGGGGTCGGGCGTTCGAATCGCCCCGCCCCGACCAATAAAATCATGCTGATGTGGGCATTCCCAGGATGCCCGAAAACCGTACTGTAGATAAAATTGAGGATGCAGAATCCTCAGGGGACGGAGGGTAGTTCAAAGTGCTGACGCTTACATTCGGAAAGCACAAAGGCGAAACCATAGGCAAACTAATCCTAAAGGAACCCGGCTATATCAAGTGGATGCTAGAGGAACCAGACGCAAGTGGACCGATGGCGAAAGCTGCTGCAGATGCCAGACGCCTGATCAAAAGGTTCGACGACAATGCCCTCACTGTGCCATGCAGCGGATCGAGATGTCAGCGACCCGCCACGCGGTGCAGCGCCTATCGTGGCAGTCCTGACTTACTGGCATGGTGTGACGAATGTGATATTTACGGTGCAGGCGCGGTCGATGGAAGATTGACCGAGGTCAGAACGTACGCCGAAGCGCTTCGCCACATTGACATGACCGACAACGGAACAACGACGGGATACCGAGATATCATCAGGTCACTTGCTCGGAGAAAAGGGCTTCCTGAAAGAGTGGGAGCAAAACAGATAGAACGGTTCTTCGGCGAATAGCTTATCAAAATTGCCCATCGTCTTCTTCGACGCAGCTTTCGCGTTACGTGAGTCTCGCCTTTGGCTGCACTATAAACGGGAAATTCTCTGGAGCCCTACTGGTTCAGGGAGCAAGGCGATTGACAAGGTACTTATCAAAGCCAGAAATCGGCGATGCAAGCATCTTTGCTTTCCAAGCGGCTACCCACTGGCGCACTTTCGCACGCGACGTAAGGCCGAGAAGTCGAACCGTCAGGATGCTCCGCATATCTACATAGCTGCGCCCGGCGACCGAGTCCTTCCGGAGATCGAGACGGCTCTTGTATCGGTCCGGAACGTCATCGTACTCCCGAATCCGTTCTATAAGTTTGATGGTTTCGGATAATGGGCTCCTGAGAAGCGCACTCGCCACCTTGCGCACGGCGCGATACTCGTCAATGCCAAATGATGCATATACGATCGC
Organism: Bryobacterales bacterium; assembly: GCA_963710155.1. Lineage (GTDB taxonomy): Bacteria > Acidobacteriota > Terriglobia > Bryobacterales > Bryobacteraceae > Palsa-187. The sequence continues at coordinate 320,458 of CAVPZQ010000018.1, forward strand.
TGACGATCGAGCGCCTGACCGAAGGTTGCGGCCCGAATCTTCCTCGATGCATTTGAAGATTAATGGAATGGAGCGGCGGTCACCAAAACGGAGGATAAGGAGCGGAGCAATGGCCTTACATTCAGTCTGCCCCTTAATCTTGAGAGTGTTCCTAAGCAGTGCGGATGCTATTAACCGTATCCTTCTATTCACCACCCCAATGCCTTCCACCCGGAGTAAGCTCTCGATCAGTACGACGCTCACATCGGGATACACTTGTTCCGGATGCGCCAGGGCTGCTTCGACAAAGTTGAGGTATCTGAGAGGCGTATTCGTGCATCGCATGTATTCGCAGACGCGGTCGGCAATCTCTGGTTTGTTGAGCAGGTCGTTCAATGCACGCGTGTGAAAGATCGGCGAGCGCGCGAGGCCTGCGAGACGGTAAAGCCGTTCAAGGATCTTATCGAATTCACCAACTCCCTCGTGCCGCTTAGCCTTGTGCCAGATCCGCTTCACCAGCTTTGCAAAGACCATTCGCCCTTTCGGTAATTTTTTTGCTTCCTGATCAGCTCGATCAAGCAGCGCGTTAATGTCGAGGTGAAAATGACGGCGTGCCTCCGTAAGGGTGAGGATCTTCGACTTCTTCGCATTCGCGGTTAGGTGAAATTGAGCTAAGGACTTGCCTACCTCTGCCAAAAGGGCGAGCCCATCAGCTCGCGACACGACGCCGAAGTTCTGATCATCCATCCATCGGATGTAGTTATCCTCTCCGGACAACTTCACCATCTGTTGGTCATGTTCAAACAGCACCAGATGCGCCAATGTGCGCGAGCAGTCATACTCATCCACGGGGAGGCCTATTCGATGAGAATCGGTGTAGTCCTGCCTCATAGAGAGTCTTTCCAGAAGGAAGAACAATAGCCCAATCATCCGGGGCGGTACGTTGAGGCCGCGCAGCGTTTCAGCAACGTGCGAATGGAGCACGCTGTCGAAGAAATTAGTCACGTCAGTGATCACGAAATATGGATGGATTTCACTCGTGATCAACCGCTTCCGATATTGGTCATACTTCAGCCACGTCAGAAATCGCCGCTCCTCGATCCTTCGATAGTCCGCCGCAGCCGAGCTCATGGTTTCCCTTGCTTCTCCAGCGACGTTTTCTTGGAGTTTCTGCAACGTCGCGCGTCGAAAATAGACGTGCTTCTGTTCCCGTCGCTTCGCCTTTCGATATATGTGGTCGGCGATGGCGCGGAAGAGAACGAGATCTGGGATCGCAGGCATGGTCATGGTCCTGCTGAAACCGAGCGACTTCCCGAGTGTAAATCGGTCGGGGGCCGATGGCTCATACCGGCCTTGCTCGATTTGCTTGAGGAGGCGACTGATCCACACCTCGGGATCAACGTCGTATTCCAAATAATCGACTACGTCCCGGTGTGACGAGTGCTTTAGTTCCTTCCGGATCGTTTTCCAAGCGTTCCAGAGAGAAGTGCGATTTATGTACGGGATGGGGCTGGGCATGACAACGCTCGTCCCAAGGGGTAGCCGGAGAGGTAAATCGAATCTAATAAATCCGAATTTACTCCGCTTTCACACTATCGAAGGGTCCGATTGTCTTCCATCGTACGTCCACACTGCTTCAGCGTCCAGTCTGGCTGTTTCATTTCAGAACTTCTCATCCGCATTCTCCGTTCATACTTACGTTAAAACCCGCGATTAGCAGCTCCTCATTTGTGGCTATATTCCGGCATCCCAACAGGGCGGTACGCGGGGCAGAAAGCATTTTTGCCGATTCCAGGGGGCCATGGATTCGCACGCTCTGGCGGCATTGGAGTTCGCGGGCCTAAGATAATGTTTTGTTTGCCTAATGAGGTTCGGCCAGATACAATCAGTAACATCAGCCGTACCAATAACTTACAGAACATGTTTGAGCAAGCCTTCAAAAACATCGATGACATCCTCCGTAAAGAGGCTGGGTGCACTACCGAACTCGACTACACCGAGCAGACCTCGTGGCTCCTGTTTCTGAAATATCTGGACGGGTTAGAGCAGGACAAAGCCGACGAGGCTGCGCTGGAGAGTAAGAAATACACATTCATTCTTGACAAGCCCTTCCACTGGGAGCAGTGGGCAGCACCGAAGACCAAGGACGGCCAGATCGACCACAACCGAGCGATGACCGGCGACGACCTTCGCGACTTCGTCAATCTTCAAGCTCTTCCCATACCTGCACGGCTTCAAAAAGAAAGGGCTACCGGACCGAACACCATCGAATATAAGATCGGTGAAATCTTCGCCGAGATCAAAAACAAGATCTCAAAGCGGCTATAACCTGCGCGAGATCATCGACCACGTCGACGAGTTGCGTTTTCGCTCGCAGACAGAAAAGCATGAGCTGAGCCACCTCTACGAAGCCAAGATCAAAAACATGGGCAACGCTGGGCGCAACGGCGGTGAGTATTACACGCCACGTCCACTTATCCGCGCCATGGTGGAGGTGGTGAAGCCCCAAATCGGCGAGCGAATCTATGACGGCGCGTGCGGCTCCGCCGGCTTCTTGTGCGAGTCGTTTGTTTTCATGAAGGCGAAACCCGGGCCTTACTACTAAAGACATTAAGATCCTCCAGGAACGTACGTTCTACGGCAAAGAGAAGAAATCACTCGCCTACGTCATTGCGATCATGAACATGATCCTGCATGGCATCGAAGCGCCGAACGTAGTCCACACCAACACGCTCACCGAAAACCTTGCGGACGTTCAGGAAAAGGATCGCTTTGAGGTGATCCTCGCCAATCCACCGTTCGGCGGCCAGGAACGGAAGGAGGTGCAGCAGAATTTTCCAATCCGCACCGGCGAAACCGCAGTCCTGTTTCTCCAGCATTTCATCAAGATGCTCAAGGCTGGGGGGACGGGGCGGCGTGGTTATCAAGAATACGTTCCTCTCCAACACGGACAACGCTTCGATCAGTCTACGGAAGCTCCTCCTGAAAGCTGCAACCTGAACACCGTGCTCGATTGTCCCAGTGGCACCTTTCAAGGTGCTGGCGTAAAAACCGTGGTTCTCTTCTTTGAGAAAGGCACCAAGAGCCGAAAAATCTGGTTCTATCAGCTCGACCCCGGACGTAATTTAGGGAAGACCAACCCGCTCAATGATGCCGACCTGGCCGAGTTCGTCAAGCTCCACAAGACTCACGCCGACTCGCCAAAGTCATGGAGTGTAGACGTAAAGAGCATCGACAAGGAAGTTTTCGATCTCTCTGTGAAGAATCCAAATGGCGGCGAGGAGATTACTCACCGAAGCCCAGAGGCGATCATGGATGAAATCGCTGCGCTGGACGCCGAGAGTGCGGAAGTGTTGGAGAACATCAAGGCGCTGTTATGAAGAAAGACTGGGAAATCAAAGAACTCGCGGCCTGTCTGCCATCAACTATGGCTACACAGAGAGCGCTTCCAGCGAGCCGGTCGGCCCACGGTTTCTCCGAATAACGGACATTCAAAACGATGGCGTCGATTGGGAAAGTGTGCCGTACTGCAAAATTGCCGGAGTAGACACTTCCAGAATACCGTTTGGCCACCGGCGACATTGTTTTTGCGCGGACCGGGGCGACGAGCGGGTAAGAGCTTCCCTCGTGAACGAACCGCCCGACGCAGTGTTTGCATCGTATTTGATTCGGCTGCGGTTGCTCGACAAAAGAGCTCCTTGCCCGAATTCGTATCGCTCTTTTTTCCAAACCGACGGCTACTGGAAATCGATCAAAGACGGTTCGGTCGGGAGCGCGCAGGGCGGTTTTAATGCGACCAAACTTGGAGCTCTCTCCATTCCGGTTCCTCCGCTCACCGAACAGCGGCACCTGGTCGGAATCATCGATGAAGCGTTTGAGGGCATCGCCATCGCTAAAGCCAAGGCGGAAAAGAACTTCCAAAACGCGCGTGGCCTCTTCGAAAGCCACCTCCAATCCATGTTCACCCAGCGCGGCAAAGGTTGGGTTGAACGACGGCTTGGCGATATTGTGACGCGGCTTACAAATGGCTACGTCGGCCCAACGCGGAACATTTATCACGATTCCGGTGTTCCCTATCTACTCGCACGACACGTTAAGAATAATCGTCTGCTCTTCGATGGCAGGACCTTCATCAGCGATGAGTTCAACCGAAAGAACAAGAAGTCGATGCTCAAGGCGGGCGACGTGCTTTTGGTTCAGAGCGGGCACATCGGACACTCGGCAGTTCGTAACGGAAGAACATGAGGGACACAACTGCCACGGCGATGATTGTCATCTCACCAGTTAAAGACACAGTCACTGGCCCTTTCCTGTCTTTGTATTTCAACTCATCAGAAATGCGTCAACGTTTCGACCAGATACGATCCGGTTCAACTGTCCCGCACTCTCACCTGCGGAGCAGTCAAAGAACTCATGATTCCACTGCCTGACTTAGTTGACTCAGCAACGCCTGATCGATCATTCACAAGAATTGGCAGACCGAAACCCAACGTCTCGCCGGCCTTCTATCGGGCGCAAGCTGGCGGTGTTGGACGCGTTGAAGAGGTCGCTCCTCGACAAAGCTTTTAGGGGGGGGAACTATAGAACCTCACCATGAACGAAGCCGAAACCAGAGCTGAGTATATTGATCCCGCCCTTAAAGCGGCGGGTTGGGGTGTTGTTGAGGGCAGCCGGATACTGCGCGGGTATGGAATAACGCTTGGTCGCATTGAGGGCCATGGACATCGGGGCAACGCGCTGTTTGCTGATTACGTTTTGGTGTATCGGAATCACAAGCTGGCCATCATCGAGGCGAAGGCGTACGACAAAGAACTGACGGAGGGCGTGGCACAGGCCAAGAACTACGCCGACAAGCTAGCGATCCGCTATGCGTATTCCACCAACGGCCAGGGCATCTATGGCATCGACATGACAGAGGGCACCGAGGGGGAATTGTTACAGTATCCCAGCCCCGAAGAACTATGGCATCTGACGTTCACTCAAACTAACGCCTGGCGCGACCGCTTTGCCGCTGTTCCATTCGAGGATAAGGGCGGATTTTTCCAGGGACGCTACTATCAGGATCTGGCCATTGAGCGAGTGATGGAGGCCATCGCTGCAGACAGATCTCGCATCTTGCTGACTCTTGCCACCGGAACCGGCAAGACCTTTATTGCCTTTCAAATCGCGTGGAAACTGTTTCACTCCCGATGGAACCTGAGCCGCGAGCCGTCCCGCCGCCCGCGCATCCTGTTCCTTGCCGACCGAAATATTCTGGCCGATCAGGCGTACAATGCGTTTTCCGCGTTCTCCGAGGATGCCATGATCCGGATTGAGCCGGGAGACATTCGCAAAAAGGGCAAGGTTCCGAAAAATGGCAGTCTCTTCTTCACTATCTTCCAGACCTTCATGAGCGGTCCACCGAAGGACGGCAAACCCTCACCGTATTTCGGCGGATACCCGCCCGATTTTTTCGACTTGATAATTATCGACGAGTGCCACCGCGGCGGAGCGAACGACGAGAGCAACTGGCGCGCCATACTCGATTATTTCGCACCTGCCGTGCAACTCGGCCTCACCGCCACGCCCAAACGGAAAGACAACGTAGATACGTATGCTTATTTCGGCGACCCGGTTTATATCTACTCGCTGAAAGATGGCATCAATGACGGTTTCCTTACGCCGTTTAAGGTAAAGCAGATTTCCACAACTCTCGATGAGTACGTCTACACACCCGACGACAATCTAATCGAAGGTGAGATCGAAACCGGGAAGCGTTACACCGAATCTGATTTCAATAAGGTCATCGAGATCAAGGAACGCGAAGCGCATCGCGTGAAGCTCTTCATGGAACAGATCAATCAGAACGACAAAACTCTGGTATTCTGCGCCACCCAGGATCATGCGCTCGCCGTGCGTGACCTCATCAATCAGATCAAGTCCAGCAAAGATCCGAACTACTGCCAGCGTGTGACGGCCAACGACGGCGCCCTCGGGGATCAGCACTTACGGGATTTCCAGGATAACGAGAAAACCATCCCGACTATACTGACCACCTCGCAAAAACTCTCCACCGGCGTTGACGCTAGGAACATCCGCAACATCGTGTTGATGCGCCCGATCAATTCAATGATCGAGTTCAAGCAGATCATCGGCCGTGGTACGCGACTCTACGACGGAAAGGACTATTTCACGATTTACGACTTCGTGAAGGCGCACCACCATTTCAACGATCCCGAGTGGGACGGCGAGCCGCTGGAGCCCGATCCGAAACCGGAACCCAATCCAGTGGGGCCACCGCAACCGGCCGAACCGATATCGGAGCCCGGTCCGCGGCGGCAAAGGATCAAAGTGAAATTGGCTGACGGCAAAGCGCGTACTATCCAGCACATGATGGTGACGAGCTTCTGGCATCCCGATGGTACGCCGATGTCTGCCCAGCAGTTTATGGAAATGTTGTTCGGAAAACTTCCGGATTTCTTTAAGGATGAAGCCGAACTGCGAACGCTCTGGAGCAGTCCCGATACCCGCGCAAAACTTCTTCTTGGGTTAGCGGAAAAGGGGTTTGGCAAAGATCAAATGGCGGAGATGCAAAAGATCATCGAAGCCGAGAACAGCGATCTATTCGATGTCCTTGCGCATGTCGCCTATGCTTTACCAACGCTCACACGAGAAGAAAGGGCGCTGAGGGCCAAAGTCGAGATCAGCACTCACTTCAACACAAAGCAGCAGGCGTTCCTCGATTTTGTCCTGTCTCAATATATAAAGGTTGGAGTAGGGGAGCTCGATCAGGGCAAACTCTCTCCGCTGCTAAAGCTCAAATACAATAACGCGATCGCTGATGCGGTGGCTGACTTGGGTCGCCCCGAAGAGATTGGCAAGATCTTTTCGGGATTCCAGAAGTACCTCTATCAAGCTAGCTCCGATAAACAATCGCATGCGATTTAGATAGCGATGAACAACGCTGTTCTTAGCGAGATTGTGGAATGGTCAAAAGACCGACCGACATGGCAACGGGATGCCCTCCGCCGCCTTTTCACGACCGAACAGCTCTCTCCGGAGGATTTAGATGAGCTACTCAACCTTTGTAAAGCAGCCCATGGGCTCAGTGGTCCATCTATCGCTGATGTTCTCACCGAAGAGCATGTTGCCATTGAGGTGGACGCGGCAGAGCCGGTCGCTCTCACTAGTCTTACGCATCATAGCGGAGTGAATGCGCTGGCCCCCGAGCAGACTCTGAGTTTCGGAAAAAATGTGACTGTTGTGTATGGCTCGAATGCCGCTGGGAAATCCGGCTATACCCGTATCTTAAAACGTGCGTGCCGATCCCGAGCCGCCGAGAAGATCCTTGGAAACGTTATCGGTGAGGAAGCGCCGCTTAAGGCGCGAGCGACGATACGTTTCAGCCAAGGGACTAAGGAAGAAGTATTGTCATTGACACCCGAAAACGCCCCTTCGGCTGCACTCTCGGCGGTCAGCGTATTCGATTCCCACTGCGCCCCGATTTATTTGCGCGACAAGACAGACGTCGCGTTTCGGCCATTCAGTCTCGACATTTTCGACAAGCTATCAGCTGTCTGCACTGAAATCCGCCGTCGACTTGAAGTAGAATCCGCCGCACTAAGTGCGACACCTTCAGGCCTGCCCAACCTCTCTGAGGGCACTAAAGCACAATCCGTTATAAGCAACCTCACCTCCCTAACATCCATTGATGACGTTCGGAGTCTGGCAACACTCTCAAAAAAAGAAGAGCAGCGCCTAAAGGGGCTTAGAGATCAACAAAATGATCTACAGACAGCCAATCCGAAGCAGCGCGCTCAAGAACTTAAGCTCAAAGCGGACCGATTGCAGAACCTTGTAAATCACGTGCGGGGCGTCGGCGACAGTCTGTCTGAGTCTCGACTTACAACGCTTCGCTCTGCCATCCAATCGTTACAGGCCGCGAAAGACGCTCTCACCATTGTTCGCAATGCGACGTTGACTCCAGGGCTCCTTTCAGGAAGCGGTGAGGGTGCTTGGAAGGAGATGTGGGACGCTGCGGAAAACTTTTCTGGCGTGGCTTACCCAGGTCTCGCATTTCCGGTATTGGCTGCGGGATCACTCTGCCCATTTTGTCAGCAGACCATCGGGCAGGACTCCGCAGCCCGCCTAATGCACTTTGCGGAATATGTTTCCTCTAATGCACAGGCCGAGGTTACTAAGGCCGAAGCGCTTTATCAGGCGACTTTGGCGAAAATCACCGGCTTGGTGATCAACCGTACCGAATTCGATCTGGTGTTAAGTGAACTTGATGCCGACGACGCTCCTCTCGCTCAAGTGGCGCGAACCTGGCTACAGGATGCGGTCCGCATTCAACAGGAGGTCAAACAAGCGACGGCGCAAGCTGGGGGAATCACTGCGACTGGGCTGAGCGTCAGCCCCTCTGAAGCTCTTCGTAGTGCAGCGCAAACACTCCGAAGCCGCGCCGCTCAACTTCAGTTCCAAGCCGTTACCCTGGAACCCAAGTCTGCGGCAGAACTTAACGACCTTGAGGCTCGGAGTTCTCTGAGGGACTCTCTTGCCGCTGTCCTGGCAGAGATTGAACGAAAGAAGCGGCTCGCGGCGTACAAACAGTGTCTCGATGACACGTCCACATTACTGATCACACGAAAGAGCACCGAGCTTACCAAAAGGCTAATTACCGACCATCTGAGCACAACCTTTCAGGAAGAGTTGTCAAAGTTGGAGTTTACCCATCTTGACGTCGAGATCCGGGCAGCAGGCGGGGCTAAGGGAGCGCTTTTCCATCAACTTGTTTTCACGAATGCGCCGGGAGTCCCCGTGACGGATGTTTTAAGCGAGGGGGAATCCAGAACGTTATCTCTCGCAGCGTTCTTAACGGAACTCAGTACGGCAACAAGTAAGTCGGCGATTATCTTCGATGATCCTGTATCGTCACTCGATCACGAATGGCGTGGGCGCATTGCCCGGCGGCTGATCACCGAGGCAAAGGATCGGCAAGTTATCGTCTTCACCCACGATATTCTGTTTCTCCGCTTACTGCTCGATGAAAGCGGCCGCCAACAATTGGCGTGCGATCACCAGTATGTGCGTCGGGCAGGGCAAGCAGGTATTTCATCCCCCGATCTGCCTTGGGTCGCAATGAATACCAAAGATCGCATCGGTGTCTTGAAAAAGCAATGGCAGGCGGCGGATAAGCTTTTCCGAACATCGACGCCAGACGCATACGAGAAAGATGCTCGCGATATTTACGGCCTAATGCGGGAAGCTTGGGAACAGGCCGCGGGAGAGGTGTTGCTGAATAATGTAGTCGAACGCTATCGCCCAAGTATTGAAACTCAAAGATTGAAATACTTGCATGACATTACAGAAGAAGATTGCAAGACGGTTGAAAGCGCCATGGCTGAGTGCTCCCGCTGGATGCGTGGCCATGATCACCCCGCCGCCGATGGAACGCCCTTTCCCGAGCCTGCTGACCTTTCCAAGCGAATAGAAGAATTGGATGCGTGGGTCCAGGGAATCAGGAAACGCAGAAAATGAAGCCGGGGCCGGGGCGCCACCAGGCGGAAACGGAAACCGCTAAACTGCGGGCATGAAAAGACAGGGAACCCGGGATCGCAAGGAGCGTTTCAATAAGCGTCACGACGGTCAAGCTGCCAGTAGTTCTCAGGACTTTCTTCATCTCGTAGCCCAGCTGTTTGGTTACTCCAAGAAAGCCGCCGCGCTGTCGGCGAATCACAACTGGTCAAGCTACACATATGCGGGGTTGCCGATGCTGCTAGCTGCGCTTCAAGCCCTGGTTGTTGAGTACGAATTCGTTCTGCACCCGCGTGGAGCACTGGAGCCGCCTACCGACATCAACAGCCCCGCCTTTGTGAAGAACTACAAGATCTCTGGCACGCTTCTGGAAGACTTCAATAATTTGGTGGAGCTCCGCAATGAAATTATCCATCCAGCTCATGCGACCACCGGAACACCGGACAACTGGCCGGCGTATCTCACGCCCATCAAAGGACGCGGACTCTTGAACACGACAGGCGATCCGAAAGCCGATTATGCTCTGCTTGGGCAGATGGCTTCGCACCAATTGTTCGACTGGGCGATAGAAGTAGTGCGCTCCATGTACGAGATCATCATTATGAGCGATCCGAACCGCGCTCCACTTTTCATACCGTTCCTCCGAACATTCGACGAACCGTGGTTCCGGTTCTATTTCGATTACGCAACATCACTGTGACCGCTACGATGCCAGTTTTCGTGTTGCACTCATCAGATCTAGGAGATCGAATTTCCAACCGTTGGCGCTTGTACCATCAAGAAAAAAGGTTGGACGGACACACTGTTTTTGAAGTAATTTCCCGGTGGCCCACGATTCGAGTCAATGGTACTTGTGGGTAATGAAGCCGTACAATCCCGGCGATCCCTTCAAGCTCGATCAGAGATGGTCGTGACTTTTCATAGTCGCCATCGAGGGCGATGGCAACGCTTCGTCGGTTGACATCCCAATCGCCAGCATGCCAGCCGATCTCGGAATCATAAAGAAGTCGCTCAGCGTGACCATTGCGCCGCACAATCCAGTGGTATGGCCAGAAGACTTGCTTTCCTTTGCGCACATGGCCTGAGTATATTGGCTGGCCTTTCAGGAGCTGGTCCTCGGCATACGTTGGCTTGGCGAAATAGGGAGCATAGAGACGGATCAACTCAAGGGCCGAAAGGCGACTCAGCCGGAGACCGGGAGGATTGCCGGTGTGATGAATCACCACCGTATCAATCTTCATGCGCTCACCATCCCAATTTCGAGGAGGTCCGAGCGCAATGCCTCCCGTTTCGAGGCTCCGCTCGAAAAAGTCGTAGAGTTGAGACTTAGCGGAATCTTGCACGGCGACTGATGCGGTGGTCAGCGTCCTCAACCACTCCTGTACTTGTGGAATAACTGATACATACCAAACCGGGGATGAGAGTATCGGCTCCCACCGAGACAGTAAACCATGCAATTGTTCCAAGGGTTTGGATTTCACGGGCGGGAAAGGTGAGCGTACTCGGATCAAGGACGCTCCGAGCTGATCGCGGACGACGATCCACTTAGTATCCACGACACCAGAAACTTGCGCAAGAAAGGCTTGACTTGCCCGCCTTTTCTATGGATTTGAGGCAATGCCGTCGGCCAGGGAAATTCCCGCAGTCAGACGGTTGTTTACAGATGCGATGACGTCTGGCCATACATCGGGGAAGCTGCTTTCCATGTATTTTTCTTTCTGGGCCGTGTCAAATTCCTTCAGGCTTCGGAAAATGCTAAGGGCGTTGACCAAGGCGTCGACCAGCTTTCTCCGACTTCCGAAGCGTTGGTGCCACAATCCCCAGACCATATTTATGTCCGCGAGGTTAATGCGATTGCCTGCACGCTTGGCGATGCGCTCCGCCCGATGCAGTAGTCTTTGTGACCGAACTTTCTTGTCAGTCTCGAGATAGATCTTACCCAAAATCATCTCGGCGTGGGCATCATCACGCCCCAGGTTCATGAGTTTGGCGATTCCGATGGAGAGTAGCAGCCACCGACGCGCCTCTGCATAGGCCCGAGGTCCCAAGCGGTGAAGGACGCTCCCGATGTTCCCACAGGTTGCCTGCACATTGTCGTAATCGGCGGTGATTAAGAACGCTTCCAATGCCAAAACCATTTCGTTCACCGCCTCTAGGTGCCGTCGTTTTTTCGTGAGGTAACCGCCCGCACGGGCCGCTAGTTGTCCTAAGGCCGCACGATCTCCGCTACGCTCTGCAAAAGAATTAGCTTTCGCGAGTGCTGCCTCGACTCCGCGATCAGACCGCTTGCCGGTAGAGCCGCGCTGGTGTGCCCATGCAAGCTTAATGTAGAAGCGGGCCTTGAGGGCTAAATCGGGAGTCGCACGTACAAGATTCGTATTGTCTAAAAGCGTTAGTCGGCCTGCCTGAATTCGACCTAGACGGTAAAGCACCTCGACCGCCGCCAGGCACGCGAGAAGACGAAGCGTCGAGCCGTATGATCGATTCGCAGCCATGCGCATGAGCCGTTCATACGCCGTGTCGCGGTTGTTGCCTGGTGTACTGTCTATCAAGAAGCCGCGAAACAAGAGCCATCGAGCTCGCACGTATGAACCGACATAGCGAAGCAAGACGTCGCGCTTAGTAGCGGATGATGTCAAAGGACGCAGTTGCAGCCTTCTTCGAACCTCGGATGGCTGAATATCGAAACTTACCGATAGAGCATTTAGGTTCAGGCGATACGGACCAGCCCATCTCGTTTCCGCCGATACGAGCTCTGGACATTGGCGTTCCAATGATTGCAGGTACCGACCAATGTTAGTCCCGACGTGGCGCCGATTCTTTCCTTTCCAACTAGGCAACCTTGCTATCTCTTCCAACGTAACCGATGCTTGATCGCCGGGAGCCATAAGGCGCTTGACTCCTAACAACGCCAGCCATTCGAAACGCATTACCTGCGTCCTTTTGAAAAGCCAGTCGTTGCCCAATCGGAGATTCTGTTTCTCGAAAGAAAGCACGAGACGTGTCATGTGAATACCCTAACTGTAGAAACTGTAGACGAATCAGTACTTGCAGGCAAGGCCGATTAAGTTAAAACTTCAATCGTGGATATTTACTGTGTAGCAAAAGTTTCATTTACTCGACCGCCGGGATTCAGGAGTTGGGAAGTCATCGTTGCACTCCCCGGCTATGAAGTTGTCATCAACGCGCCTGATCTAAGCTGGGCGTTCGCATTCGCTAAAGAACTGGTCGGAAACGCGACGGCTCTGGATCGAAATGGGCTCGCGACAGTCGAACGGCGCGACAGGACTGGCTGGTCGCACATCAATCGCGAGGTGTGAATCATATGGTGCGCATCCTTTTGTACGACCCCGATCAAAACCACGCCCGGGCTCTGGTTTCCGCCCTCGAAAGCAATCATTACAGACTGACCGTATGTGCCAGCAGACGCGAGGCTTTTAATTACCTCACGGCCAAACCGCCTCAATTCAAAGTGGTCATCTTGGATTTTTCAAACCGACCGGAAGATTGGGAATTCCTGGACAGTGTGCGCACTCTGACCGTAGCGTCCGTTCCCAAACCAGGACTTCTATGCCTAGCCAGAACCAATTGGGGACCGGAAGTGAAGCTAAAAATGGAACGCAAAGGCGCGAGGCTTGTGTATGAGCGATCGGCTTAATCTCATCGTTGAAGAGGTGGACCTTCTGGTCGCCGAGGCCGCGTGGATGAATGCAAGAGGCCCGCACTTCGTCATCGTTCACCATTGGCAACAGCTAGGTAGCCAGTGCCTCGCTGGCGAGGAGGTTGCCGCAGGACGATTCGTGTTTCGTGGTCGGGAATTCGAACTGACAAAACTGGGCGTGGGACCGCTTATCGAACTCGACTTCCTCGCGCGCAATCGATGGCGGTCGCGGAGCGCCTCGAACCTAGCAGCGGAAATGAACGCAGATGCATTCTGCATGCAGCACGGGAGTAACGCGCCGAATTATCGGAAACAAACGCGAAACTTCACCCACGGCTCGGTTAAAGTTTACGCGGAAAGAATTCGGGAGGCGATGGATGTAGCATTCAGAGAGGCGGGAGCGAACTTGGACCCGTTCCTAGTTCTGACCTCTGAGCAGGGATATCGGCTGAAAGCGAGCGTCGAATGGGTCCATCTCGTTGGTGAGCGCCGCATACAGTCTGATCGCTCGCGAGATTGATCTTAAGATGCCAGATAAAAGTCTTTTGCTATCTCATACTCTCAGACGCACCCGGCCTGCCCCGCAAGTTTTCGCACCTTGTGATTGGCATCACCACTGCTATGATTTTCAAAGAGAGCCGAAGCTGTTTCTTCTTCAAATGAAGGAGTCGGATTTGCTATGAACCACGCCACAAGATTTTCAATCATCAGGTCCAAAGTTCGATGTCTGTCCCGATACGGGCTACTATTTGAATAATCGTAGCGATTTGCGACCTCTTGAAACGGAGATCTTAACGTTATTACTACGTTTTTAGAGCTTACGAACCGGTTCGAGGTCGCGATCCGCAGCAGATCGCGTCTTTCGACGGGCAGTAGCGTTTTATACAGCAAATACGCGCTGCCGGAGAGTTCGAGGAATTTTGTGAGCCGGGCCATGATAGCGTCCTTCGGCTGGGCGATTTTCTCTTCGAGCGTCTTCCGCTCCATTAGCAGCGTCCCCTTTCTCGCTTCGAAAGTCTCCTTGTCGATCAGTCGATCAATGTATGCGTCCGTCAACCGATCCAAGCGTTCTCGAAACTGACCTAGTTGAAGACGGTTTGCGGCGGTTTCGGCCTCCCAGCGCGCAGCCAGATTCTCTTTCACTTCTGCAAGCTTTTCGAGAAGGATCGTCCTTTCATCGCTGTCGAAACAGAGCGGCGCTAAGGTGCGGCTCAGCGCGCTATCGACCGACTCTTCCCGAACGCTGGTCGTCGGGCATTCTTTTGAATGACAGCGGTAGTAGGCGTTACCTTTCTGGCGTTCCCCGATCAGCGAGTAGCCACAACTGCCGCATTTGAGAATCCGTCGAAACTGAAAATCATGAACCTGGGTGCGGGCGCTGACTTTGCCGCGCAGAACGAGCCCGACTCGGTCAAACAACGATTTTGGGATCAGAGGCTTGTGAATACCCGGAAATGCCTCTCCGGTGGAATGAAGACGAATGAGCCCAATATAGAAAGGATTGTTTAGAATGGATGAATATCCATTGATCGTGACTACGCCGCCGCGACGGTTCCGTAGTCCAGATTGATAGAGCTCTGCCGCAAGTTGTTCGAGGGATCGCTTGCCAGTTGCGTACGATTGAAATGCGCGGCGGACCAAGGGCGCTCGCACCGGATCAAATTCCTTGGGCTTGCCCTTGCCCATGTCGCGGTACCCGAGGGGAGCCGGAAGCGGATACAGACCCTGTTTAAGGCGGCCGTAGAACCCCTTACGGGTTTCTTCGCGCAAGTTGCGGATGTAATCCGAAGCGACAACCGCTTGGATATCGGCTGAAAGGCGTCCACCACGAGAAGCGAGATCAAGGCTTTCGTTAACAAAGAGCACCTCGACGCCATTATCGATAAGCTCGCCCAGTTCAGCCCAGTCCTTCATGTTGCGGGCGCTCCGGTCGATCTTATGGATCATGACTCCAGCGGCTTTGCCCGTCCGCAAAAGCTTAACCATCTCATTGAAGATCGGACGACCTCGCTTAGCGGCGGTTTCGCGCTCTTCGAACCACTTACTGATCTCCAAATGGTTACGCTCGGCGTAGCGCAAGATGGCGTCCCGTTGTTCCTGGAGTGAAACGCCGTGTTCCCCCTGCCGCGCTGTCGACACGCGCACATATCCGCAATAGGTCTTCATGTATGAGTTGAAAAAGTATTTTGCGCCTCTTTGTCATTCATACTATGGTTCCTGTAAAACTCTGTCAAAGCCACAAAGCGCGCGTTTGCTTCCGGGTCGTGTTCGAGGCGCTCAACAACGCGCAATACAAGGGCAACGTACTGGCGCAAGTTGTCACTGGCTTCCTGCCGCTGCGCGTCGCTCCAGTCTTTTATCTCTGGCCCGACTAGTTTTTCCAGTTGTTCGAAATCGGTCATCAGGTCAGTCTGCTGGGTCCCGCGTTCAGATAAAAGGTGGACGAATTAGCGTGGCCACACCGGCAAGTGGTTTTCCAGCTCGAGGTGCAAGGTCCGCCATCTTTCTTATCAATGCACCGACGCACACCATACCTCTATGGAATTGCTCCAAACCATTGTGCAAACCTTTATCGAGTGGATGCGAGATCTCCTTTTCGCGGTGTCGGGACACTATGCCGAAGAATTTGTCGTGAAGCGCACCAAACGTTACCGGCGTCGGCGGAAGCGCCGCCAAAACGCCAGAAGTCCACGGTGAATTTATGGTTTATCACCCGGTTCCCCAAAAGCTTCAGTGACTGTCCACGGTGGCTCAACAACGCCTGAGCAGTTTGGGCCCTGTTTTCCTGCAAACGCTTTTGCAGGTGCGTTCCCAGCGGTACTTCCCTGCGGCCGGAACTATGCACGCCGTGCTGGTTTTGCATCCTAGCGGTTCGGGAGACGGCTGATACTCTTAAGGTAAAGGTCGCAAAACAAAACACCCTTCGAATCTGACAATGAGTAACAAGGTGGTAGGGAACTACCTCAGGGCGCACCGACGGCGGCGCGGACTGAGCCAACGGGATCTCGGGCATCTCGCCGGATACAAGAATGCGTGGCAGGTTTCCCGTCATGAGCGCTCAAAGACGGTCCCTCCGTTGCTTGTGGCTCTCGCGTATGAAATGGTCTTCCAAGTTCCGGTTGCGGAGCTTTTCGCAGGCTTCCAATCGGCCGTCAGCGACGCGGTCGTGCGGAATTTGGCGGAATTCAAAGCAGACCTTGAGGGTCGAGCTGGTGGACGACGGCAGGCGAAGATAATCTCGCAAAAGCTTAAATGGCTGACGGAGCGACAAAACCATTAGCCGCGAACGCAGCAGGTACGCGAAGCAGATCAGTCAGCGCCGGCGAGCGACAGCTGGCGTTGGAAGTGCGCGCACGAAGACTTGCGTTTGCCGTCTTTCAAGGATCGAGTCTGCTCGACTGGGGCGCCCGTACCTATGCTATCGGCTTGCCAGGCGTGGATGGCGTCATCGAAAAATTGCGTTTTCTGCTGAATTTGTACGCGCCGCCAGTTGTGATCGTGCGAGGAATTCGCAACACAGAGGACAATGCCTCAAAGACGACGATCGTTGTATTGCGCAGGATCAAAACAGAGCTGAAGCGTCAGTCTGTTCGATTGGTGGTTGTAGATAGACTGAACGTCCAGCGGTTCTTCGCTCAGTACGGTTGTCGCGCAAAACACGACGTTGCTTCGCTGCTTGCAGATCAGTTCCCTGAGTTGAAGTGGCGAGTGCCCCGACCACGCAGAGCCTGGGATTCCGAAGCCTATGCGGTCGCCGTATTCGACGCCATCGGAACCGCCGTCACATTCAACAACGTACCCTTACTTCCAAAAGCACCTTTAGCAATCGGGATTGAGGGCGGTATCGATGGCTCCTCCGCTGGCGTTAGGACCGAATGAGGCCGCCAGTTATTCGGAGGAGCCATCAATGCCGCTCGTAGAAGACTGAATGGAATGTTCTATTTACATACCCACACATCTGCGTTTAAATTAGCGGATGGAGGACATCTCGCCAGGGGAACAAGAGAATCTTGAGTCATACGGCTGGTTCAGTCACTTTGTCGTTGGCGAGACAGATGGGAATAAGTGGGTTAATTATCACACGCACGGACTACCGGAGCATTATGCTCATCTCGACTTTCAATTCGTCCTGCCGATTGACAGCTACACCCTTCACGCACTCGCCACGATGTTGGTAGATCGTGTGAAGAAGGGCGAAAGGTTCGTATCGGGCATGCGCGTGAGCGGCCTTATGAGCAAGCACGACGCGTTCCTGATCCAAACCACCGAAACGCAGAGTATACCGCGCTCGGTGCTGCGCGTTATTCTTCCCGACAAAGAAGGCAATCTCGACCGAGCGATGCTTAAGGGCATATTCGCTGCACAATTTCAGAATCTGCCGTAATCATTGGCCACATCTCCATCAGCCGGTGACAGCACGCGACTCATATCGTCTTTTCTGACCTGTGGATTTGCGTTTCCCACCGGGAGGATTATGATTAGTAAAACGGTTGTCCCCAAAACCATAACTAGCAAAAAATGAAATCATCCGCCAAGAGGTATGCGGGTTGGCCTCTCATCATCGGCATTGTAGTCGCCGTCCTTGCCCTCACCGCAGGACCAGCGCTTGCAGCCCTCACGTTCAGTGGAACTAGCATCTCCGGAGATGGAGCCGTTGTGATCGAAAGCTCAAGTACGATCTCCATTGGAACTTCGACAGCGACCAGGGTGACGATTGGGAACGGAAGTTCGACAGTAGTCTTTCCGGGTGCCGCTGGAGATCAGAGCCTCACATGGAATGCAATCCCTACGGCTACTGGTATGACGGGCTTACAATTCGGTTCGCCTGAACCCGATCTCAGTGCTACCGATGGCCCAGCTAATGTTTTCAGTAGCGTGTATGAAGGGGACGCGCAACAACAGGTGAACTTGTTGGAATTTTCAAGCTACCTTGGTGGTCCGGAACTAAGTAGTTACCGAGCGAGAGGTACAGAAAATGCACCGGTCGATATAAGCGACGGCGACTTCTTGTTTACCCACGAAACGTTAGGAATGGTAGGTGGAAGCTGGACATATGAAGGCGCTGAAAACTGGATACATCACAATGACTACACTCTTACGTGGTTTGGTGGCGATCAGCCATATGAGTTTGGCTTAAGCGCTGTGGATAGTGGCCCTACTATGGGCTTCTTTACGCTTGCCCCCGGAATTGGGGAATTCAACAATGGCATTCCGGTATCTGAGGGTGGGTCTTTAGCACAATTAGATCTCGGCAGTGCCGGTATTGGCACTAGTGCCCCTTCAACTACACTCCAAGTTGCCGCGGCATCCTCCACGATTCGGATCGGTACTGCTTCACTCCCTGGTTGTCTTGAAATGGGTAATGGCAACGGCACTGCGGGTCTCAATTACATCACCATCGTAAACGGCGTCCTATCGGCAACAACAACGAAACCAAGCGCTTGCCAGTGATGAAACGGTTTCTTGCCCTCCTGGTGATTGCGGCTTGTCTGTCTGTTGGCGGCAGCGCGCAAGCCGCCCCCCTCAACTACAGCGGTGGAGAATCGATTAGTCTCACGTCGCCTTCGACGACTCTCGTGATTGCCACAGGATCAGTGGCCGACGCGCTCACGGTGAACGCAACGAGCGTCGCCGTCACGCTTTCGTCTTCCACGGGCGGGACACTCACGATCACGTCTGGCTCGTACGACATCACCGTCGCTCCATCGAGCGGCGGGGGAACGGCAATTCTTTCATGCAATTCCGGCATCGCGAGCGTCGTGATCTCGCAATCGACGGGACAAACAACCTATACAGTTGCTCCGACAGCATCCCGATGCACTACACCTTCGGGCGGCGGAGGGTCTGGCGGCGGATCTGTCGGCGTTGCATCCCAATACGGCATCCCGAATTACGGACTCACGACTCCTATCCCGATTTCAACGGCAGCGACCTCGGGTGCCACTGTTTCAAGCTCTTCGCTCCTCGCTGAAATCAACGTCTTGAATGCCGAGCTCGCTGCGTTGCTCGCCGAAACCGGGCAATCCACCCCCTCATCTTCACTCGCGCAGTTCATGCGCAATCTGTCATTCGGGATGACAGGCAATGACGTGAGGGATCTCCAGAATCTCCTCATTACGCACGCGAGCGGTCCAGCCGCAGCAAAACTCAAAGCGCACGGCACCACTGAGACTTTCGGCATCCTCACGTACAACGCTCTGGTGGAGTTCCAGAAGAAGGTAGGCGTTATACCGGCATCGGGCTACTTCGGGCCGAAGACGAGGGCGTATGTGAACGGGTTATCGCAACACTTCTAAATCGCAATCCACTCGACGCCATCGAGCAGTCTTCTGTTCTGGTCAGCTAGGCTTAAAGGCGGATGAACGCTTTTTACCAACGGCTCAAGGAACTGGACGCGAAAACATTTGAACAATTCTGCTTTCACCTCTTGAAGGAGCAGCACCCAGGAGTAGACATCAGACATGTTGAAGGTGCTGGTGGTGATGAAGGAATCGATTCGTTTACCGGAGAGATTGAAGGTAATCTGTTCGTTTGGCAGTGCAAGAGCTTCCCTAATGGAATCGGGGATTCCCAAAGAAGACAGATTCGCGAGTCGTTAAATCGAGCCGTTGCCAATCCTCACGTCCGCGGGTGGGTTCTATGCCTCTCGATCGATCTCAACACGAATGCGCACCGATGGTTTCAAGAGCTCAAGCAATCTTACAATCAACGACTGCACATTGGTCTCATGGACGCCAGCCAGATCGTTCACGAGCTGATGCATCGGCGCACATTGCGCGACGCCTATTTCCCCGGTGCTGCAATCGAAGTTGGCGAGCTGCGAAGCCTTCTTCTCAAAACCGGGGAACTTAGCGATCACGAACTTGCCACCCTTACCACCGAGAATGTCGGCCAATATCAGCAACGTCTGAGGGATCGCGATTCGCGTTTTGCCTACGAGATCACCTTCGGAGGTGATCTCGGGACGCCGCCGAGAGCACCACGCCCTGGGTTAATAATGTCCATGACAGATCAAGACAAAACAGTTGATGTGTTCGCTCGCGATGTCGATGCCCTGAAGCTCAGTCCTCCAAAATTTAAGTTTTCTGTCAAAGGTTCAGCAGCAGAAAAGATGATGGAGCTAATTCGGACGGGGCGGAAGCAGGAATTCGGGCCTGGTGAAATTACTAACTTTCATACGGACTTCGCTTTCCTGGCAGGGATCGGGAATGATTCGCCTGTCGAACCATTAATGATGCAAGTTGGGCCTTCGGCCGCAAGCCAGAGCATGCCACTTCGGGTAACCTTCGGAGTCGGGTCTGAAGCGGTCGTCTATGAGTGGATGGAGTTCAAGGTTGTTCGCGCCGGAACCGAAGAGTTGGAGTTGATGGGCGGCGGTGGCGGCCCATTTCGGCTCCGCCTGATCCTTGGTCCAACTCAGAACCCGGGCACCGTCACGATTGAGATGGTGTTCGTTAATTCGGAGGTGAGATCCATTCAGAAGATTATGCGGGCCATGAGGGTTGCAACCACAGCGAAATACTTCGAACTCTATGACTTACGCCAGGGCAAGCATATTGTTCGCGGAAATTTATTCAACGTGCCAGAGTGGGACCCTAAACTCCAGAGACTTGTTGACGACGCAGTGCTCGTGGCAGACCGTTACAGAGTTGAGCTTCGCCTTCCCGCTGAGGTAACAGATGCGGATGCGGAGAATCTCATCTGGCTCAGAGATCTTGCAAACGGTGATCTTAGATCGGCCGGAGATTTTTCCATGACCGTTGTAAAGGGAACTGAGAATGAACCTGCGCTCCTTCAACTTTTCGCCGGCTCGGGGGTTGCGGTTCGCCTGGCGCACGGAGAGTACGAACCCACGCCCCAATTATTTGGCGTGAAGGTTGCAACGGGTCCAATTGTTGCAGAAGCACTGACAGCGACACTTAAGGATTGTGATCAGTCGCGCGAGGCCTTCCAGAAAGCGAATGTGGGGGATGATGTAGAACTCATTTTCAACCACTGTGAAGAAATGCGATTTAAGCTACTCTCAGTAGAATCAATATCTAAATAAAGCCGCAGCATACTGCGCCCGCCGCCAGGTTGTCGCCTTCCCCCCTAAATGCCGATACTACGGTTTCTCCTTGTCACTGAAGTCATGATCGGGCCGCCTACGCACAAAAGGGAATCACGTCATCTTGTCGCTTAACCTTTCGGATTTACGACAAAAGCTGTCTATCGCCCTGCATGGCATGCACCATCGCCCATCTTTTCCCCTCCGCCTGCTCTGCTAATCTAACTGGACGCTTCGATAGGTCGAGTCGAAGCGCTTTCATCAAAATAATATGGCTCCAGCAGGGGGCCCCCCTCCGCCAGCCACCCGCATGATTGGCCCACTCGCCTACATCGGCGGAAAAAACCGCATCGCCGCGAAGATCATCGAGATTCTTCCGAAGCATACGACGTACGTTGAGGCTTTCGCCGGAGGCGCGCAGGTTTTTTTTCGCAAAAAGCCATCCGCCGTCGAAGTTCTAAACGATCTAAACGACGACGTGGTGAACTTCTTCCGGATCTGCCAACTTCACCATGACGAACTCCTTCGATACCTTAAGTTCATTCTCGTCAGCCGGAAATGGTTCGCGCTTTACGAGAGGGAGAACCCAGAAAGCCTCACCGACATCCAACGCGCGGCCCGTTTCTTCTATCTCCAGAAGAATGCCTTTGCGGGTTTGATCCGTCACCGAAAATATCGTTATGGCGTCGTTGGACCGCCCAGCTTCAATCCCGGTCGCATTCCCCAGCTCCTTGAAAATGTGCACAAGAGGCTAGAGCGTGTTCAAATTGAATGCCTACCGTATTCCGAAATCCTCGAACGCTTCGACCGGCAAACCACGTTGTTCTATTTGGACCCGCCGTATTGGGGCCGCAATCTATACCGCTTCAATTTCAGCGACGAGGATTTCGTGAATCTTGCGGAGCGGCTCCGCCATCTGACCGGCAAGTTCGTTCTTTCGTTGAACGATGTGCCCCGGGTTCGGGAGCTCTTCCAGGAATTCACGTTCCGGGAAATTGAGCTTCCCTACACCTCACAGATGAAGGCCGGCAAGCGGTTTCGTGAGCTTCTGATCACCAACTTCGGGTGAGCACCAGTCTCGCCATAAGCGCCTAAGAATCAATAGCATCAGCCTTCGAAGCCGTCTTCGGTTCATCGCTTGTGGCCTGCCTTGTTACCGTTTCCGCCGGAGCCACCCTCATTCTTATCCCAATGAATTGGTTCGAAACAAAATTCGCCCGGCTGTGGAACAAACGCATGTCGGCGCGTCCGGCATCGGTTCCGGATAATCGCGCGCTGGACCTTGGTGGTCAAGTGATCGATGGCGAAACGGTTCGCCATCGGGTCACCATCGCTCAGGGCCGCCGCGCAGAAAGCATTGCGATCTTGGGAAAGACCGGCGCAGGCAAGTCCTCGCTCATTCGCTATCTGGCGACGCAAGATATTCAGGCGGGTCGCGGCTTCCTGCATTTCGATTTGCACGGTGACACGTCGGAGTTCTTGCTCAAGACCATTGCTGACCGTGAGCGTGTTCTGCGGAAAGATCTGAGCGATCGACTGATCGTAATCGATCCAGCTGATCCCGAATTTTCCGTCGGCCTCAATCCGCTCGAAGGGCAGACCGGTGACGACAGGTTCGTCCAGATTGCAGAGCTGGCTCAGATCCTCAAACAGCGGTGGCACTTGGAATCGTTCGGGGCGCGAACCGACGAGCTTTTGCGGAATGCCGTTTACGCGCTCGCTGAAAATCGCCTCACCCTTGTTGAACTCGGACCGTTCCTCAGTCACAGTGCGTTCCGATCAAGCTGTCTCGCGAAAGTGAGTAATCCCGAAGTGAGGCAGTACTTCGAACTTCGCTACGACACCGTAAGTGACGCAATGAGGGGCGTGATGGCTGAGCCAATCCTCAATAAGACGTCAGCCTTCACTTCCGATCCGCGCTTCCGGAGAATCATCGGCCAGCAACGCTCGACGTTTTCGGTGGTGGATGCCATGGACCGGGGGTACTGGATAATCCTCAACATCCATAAAGGAAGGTTGGGTGAACAGGCCGTAACACTCGGTAGCCTGTTTCTCGCAAAGATCAAGCCCGCGCTCTTCGCCCGGAAACGCCGCGAGCTCTTCACGCTGTATTGCGATGAGATCCAAAACCTGGTGGCCTTCGGCGGTGGCCTCGAAACCATGCTGGCAGAAGCTAGAAAGTTTGGCGTCGGCGTGGTTTCAGCGAATCAGTTTCTCGATCAGTACCCGCCGGATATGCGCGCCGCTATTCTCGCAGTAGGCTCACACATCTTTTTCGCCCTCTCGAGTTCTGATGCCCAGCAGATCGCCGGTGCGCTTGATGGCGGGAAACCGCTCGCGGAACTTCTGAAGAATCTTCCCCGGCGACACATGGTGGTCAAAACCGGGCACGAGCGTTGGCGGGAAGCGGTGGTGCCCACGATCCACGAGCCAAAGGCCGATACGTCGGATCTCCTGGCTCGCTCTCGGGCGCGCTGGGCGCGCAACCGCAAGGACATCGAAGCGGAAATCCAGGCGCGGCAGGGGATGGTCGGACGCAGTAAATCAGAGGTGCTCCATGACTGGGAATAGTAAGGGAATCATCCTTCAGGATCGCGACCGGCATTTACTCAGGGAACTCTCAATGATGCGCGTCATTGATCGCGAGCAAGCAAAGTGCGTGGCTGGGTTCCGATCCACCACGCGCGCCAACAACCGATTGTTGTTGCTTACCCGCGCTGGGTTTCTCCGGAGATTTTTCCTTGGAACCGTCGGTGGAGCGAGGAAGGCGCTTTATGCGCAGTCGCTGAAGGGCGCCGCGTTTGTAGAGGTGCCATATCGCGGTCCGCGCCGGGCGAGCGATCAAACACTCGCCGCTGATTTCTTCGTGACGCACCAGTTATGGATCAACCAGGTGTACTGCCTCATAAAATACCAGCAGATCCCTGTTGCCGATGCGCGCTTTGTCCGCTGGCTGAGTTTCTACGAACCACTTCTCTCCGGCATTCCGCTCATTCCGGATGGGTATGCGGAGGTAGTAACGCCGCAAAAAAGTCTTCCAATGTTCCTGGAGGTGGATCTCGGCCATGAAAGCCGGTCCGTCTGGCAGAAAAAGGTCCAGGCGTACCTGCGATACGCGGTTTCCGGCAGTTTCACCAAGCAGTTCAATCAGCCTCAGTTTCGAACTATCGTCATTGCAAACTCCGAACGCCGCTTGAACTCGCTCCGCGTCGCAACAGCAGCGCTCACCGAAAAGATTTTTTGGTTCACCACGCTCGACGCGATTTCAGGTAATGATTTCTGGTCACCGATTTGGTGGCGTCCAACCGGCGATCAGCCTCAGCCGCTTCTGTGAAATCCCATGAAATACTGTTTCAACTGTAATCGAATAACTCCGGGCGAGCCGCTCTTCTGTAACTCCTGCGGCAGGACCTATGATGTCAAGCTTTGTCCCCGGCGGCATGTGAATCCGAGGACCGCTGAGGCGTGTTCCCAATGCGGAAGCCGGGATCTTTCAACGCCGCAACCCCGGCGTCCAGGTTGGGCTCCGATGGTGGGGTTTCTGGTCTCAGTCATTCCGGGGATCTTTCTCGGTGCCGCCTCCCTTGCAATCGTCTTGGCAGCCGTCATTGCCATCCTCCAACGGCCCGACATGATCATCGCGCTGGTGCTCCTTACGATTCCGTTTGGAATTCTTTGGTGGGCTTGGTCACAAATCCCGCAGTGGTTCCGCACCAGGCTCTATAAGCTGCTCAGTCGGAAACGCGATCGCCCGCGCGGAGGAGGCGACTAGATGAGCGGAACGCGTCAAATGAGGCGCAAGTCGGGTTTCAAGCCTAGCGCGAAAGCCAACGAATTGCTGGGCTTTGCTCCCTCTCCCCTCGGGCAGAGCTACCCGCAGCAGTACCCGCATCCGGAAGACGCCACCACGGTAGCGTTCACGGAGCCCTTGGGCGCACCACTTTCGATCCGGGAGGTTGCCGACGTTATCGGATGCTCTCCGTGGACGGTGCGCCAACGGTACCTGCCCGCCGGGCTGCCCCACCACCGGCTTACGCCAAACGGAAAGCTGATCTTTTACAAAACCCAAATAATCCGCTGGCTGCTCGCGCGCCAGCAGAAAGGAGGCAGTCTTTCGTGAGCCTTTTGAAGCGCGGCAACGTGTGGTGGTCCTACCTATACCGCGACGGTATCCGGTATCAGTATTCCACCGGAACTTCGAACCGTAAGCAGGCTGATAAAATTGAGGACAAACTTAAGCGGGAATTGAACGATCGGCGATTCCAAATCGTCGAGTCCGATCCTACAATGACGTTCGGCGAACTCGCCGCGCGGTTCATCGCGGGCGGCTCCGTCCGCCCGCATCACCTGTATCATCTGAAGCTCCTGCTGCCGTTCTTCTCCGAATTTCCCGTCCTGAGAATCACCAAATCTCTGGCGGATGAATTCCGGATGGCCCGGCACACCAGGGAACCAGGCGATCAAGGACGCCACCGTAAACCGGGATTTGAGCGTCCTCCGGCATATTCTCTATTGGGCAGTCGACGAGCAGCTCCTTGCTGCGAATCCGCTTACCCGCATGAAAATGGCGCGGGAGCGGCGTACCCGCCGCCAGGTTCTGAGCGTCGCCGAGGAAGCATTCCTTCTCGGTGTTGCGAAGGGCCATCTGCACGCCATGATCCTCATCGCCCTCGACACGGGCATGCGCCGTGGCGAAATCACCAGCCAGAAGTGGGAGGACGTGGATTTCTCTCAAAAGGTGCTTTTCGTCACCCGCTCTAAAACGCCAGAAGGCGAATCACGCGAGATTCCTCTCACCGAACGGCTAATCACGTTCTTGCTCGAAAGCCGCAAATCGGAAGGCCTTGTGATCGACTTCCGCGGCCATCCGGTCCGCATCGTGAAACGTTCTTGGAAATCGGCACTCAAGAAGGCCGGTATCCGCTACGTACGATTTCACGATCTCCGCCATACCTTCAACACCCGCCTGATGGAGGCCGGCGTCCTACAGGAAATCCGCATGGCGCTCATGGGCCACTCCACCGGCTCGACCATTCACTCGCTCTATACCCACATCGAGCTCCCGGCCAAGCGTGAAGCGATCCGGAAACTTGAGCAATGGGTCAACGACCAACAACAGCAAAAGGAGAAAGCAAATGCCAATTCAGAAATCGACCGGTCCGAAAGCCGCCCCCACGACACTCGAACGGAAACCGTGGAAGAAGAAAACGCCCGTGGAAGTGGTCCTGGAGCAAGCCGACAAGCTGAAAGCCGAGATCGCCGAAATGGAGGAAACGCTGAAGACAAAACGGCGGCAGCTTCTGAAATTCGAAGAGGCGCGAAAACTGTTCGAGTCCGTGTAAGGAGAAGCAAGGGATGAAGCTACGCGCGGCTTCCTGGGAGAGCTTCACCCAGCTTTGTTACCGTTTTCGACGCCCCCACCCTTACTTTGGATTCGGTGAAAACTTCGTGCTGTCCATTCACCGCATTCGTGCACCGCGCCGGAGTTATGACCCGTCGCCCTTCGAGGCCAAGAATTTTCTTGGCCTCTTTATTCAGGTTTTTTTCGCCGCTCACCGCGAGCGGCGCCTCGATCAACTCGTAGCGGGAGAGGAACAGCCTCCCAAGATTTGAATAAAGGAGAAATTGCACCATGAAAAAACTATCTGTTGTTGTCGCCGGAACCGGCCAGATCCGTGATGTGGAAATCCAACCGGGCACCACCACCGGTGACATCCTCCACCAGTTGAACTTAGCGGACTATTTACTGAGCAAAGGTCCTAACGAACCCTTCTTTGCCAACGCCGAGTCGATTTACGACAAGGTGAAAGACGGCGAGAAGGTCTTCGCTTCCACCAAGGCCGAAGTTGGCATCACCGTATGCGCGTAAAAGAGCTCGGCACCAGGCCTGCCCCCAATTCCATCCGCGAGATCTTCTCGCGGGTGGTGCGGGGGCACGCCCCCGCCATTTCCGTCCAGCGCCGCGAGATACCGTATTGGCGGGAACACGGATGGACCCACGACGGAAACCAGTATACGGGAACTTACCAGACGCCCTACGCAGCGTTTCACGGCTGGATCGAAGAGGAACGATTCGGCCACATCCACTTTTATCTTTCCAATCCAACGCCGGAGATTAGGCGGCATAGCCACTGGGCCTGTTTTGCTCCGCGCGGGAGCGAGTGGTATTTGGTGCACATGGCGCGGCGGCCAAAAGACGTGAGCTCCGGAATCATAACCATCGAGCGGTTAATCACAGAGGCTTACCAATCATGAAAACAACACATATTGAAGAGAAAAAGAGAGTACTGATCGAAAAACGCGAAAAACTGATCGGCCGCTTCGGCGACGCCGTGCGCGCCCGCAAGAGTACCGAGCGCTTTGAAACCGAGATCCGGCGGACGAACGATTTTCTCGCGAGCCTAGATCGGATCGTTGCAGAGAACACTCGGAAACCAGATGAGCCACGACACTATGCCGTCAGTTCCTTGTTTCTGCACGAATGCGCCAAGAAGCTGACAGCCGATCCCGATGAGCAGTTCTTTTTCATCACCGGCTCCGAGGTCGAGGGCGTGCACGTCCTCGACCAGTGCGCGGAGTTCGCGCACCAGCGCCGCAGCCGGATGGGCGTCGTGGCGGATATGCCCTCGACCCACAACGTGCTGATCCGGCTCGAACAGTTCGGGCACAAATTCCTGGCACATTTCCATAGCCATCCCGGAAAAGGTCCGGACGCAACCCGTCCCTCAGGCATCGACGAGAACTTTCAACGCCGACTGGAAAAAGCCGGACACCTGGCGCTTATGGCGATCTTCAGCCGCGACGGGTATGTCCGTTTCATTCGGCTTGACCAGAACTTTGAACTTGAAATCTACGGAGAAGGAGTGGAACACTATGCACCCGCTATTTACCGACTTAAGAGTCTCGATTAAGGTTCGCGGCAAAAAAGTTCCCGGCGCCCTGGACCGCCAGAAGAGGATTCCGGGATTCGATCAAACGGCCTTCTCGAAAGGCAATGTGCTCTGCATTGGAGCGGGCGGAATCGTTTCGCAGATCGCGCCCACCCTGGTACGGAAAGGCATCGGCAAAATCGCTCTGCTCGATGACGATTTTGTCGAGGAGAGCAATCTGAATCGACAACGCTTCTATATAAAGGATGTTGGCATGAATAAGGCGGTCGCGCTCGCCCGTAACCTGCAGCCCGAGTGCATTGTAGCGACGGAGATACGCGGCTGCCCGTACCGCCTTGAGGAGGCAATTGCCCGCGGGCTTAACCTCGACTGCGATATCGCGATCTGCGGCGTCGACAATAATCCCGCTCGCGTAGCGGCCAGCCGTTACTTCCGCGCGAAAAACATCCCGATAATCTTCACCGCCGTCAGTCGCGATGCGGACCATGGCTATGTATTTGTGGAAGAAAGTGGTGGTCCCTGCATCGCATGTCTGTTCCCGGACATGGTGAACGATGACCGCTACCCGTGTCCCGGAACGCCCGCCATCGCCGACATCCTGCAGGCGCTGGGGGCATTGGCCGTCTATGCCGTGGACACCCTGCTCACCGCGCGGCCGAGAGCCTGGAACTACCGGCGGCTCGGCCTGTCTGATCCTGGCTTCGATGGCGGTTCGATGATTTCGAAGAGGGCGGGATGCTCATTATGCAATCGCAACATGGACTAACGCACCCGGACGTTAGTCCGCTATGTGTCGGGTTGCCCGATCCGAATCCGGATCTGCTTGGCATTATTCAAAACTGGGCGCGGAAGCGCGGGCAGGATCTTCCCGAATATTGGGAGATGATCCGGCCCGATGAACGATTCGCCCAGTTCTGTGCTGATGCCCATGAGCACGCCCGGCATACACCGTTAGAATTTCGGACGCTTGAAAGTTACCGCACACTGATCGCCGAAATCGGTGAACAATTCGAGCTTTTCTTAGAGTCTGGCTACACCTTTTTGATCTGGCGGCGGGACGGGCAGCCGTACCGAAACAGCCAGGCGATGGGGGCGGATGTGCGCAATAAGCACCGACTCTTTGTATATCCGACGACCGGTATGTCGCCGGATCATCCGCTGGCACAAATGGCGATGGCGGGCTGGTCATGGAACGATGTGTTTCGTGCCGTGCATGATCTCGTGGGTCACGCCGCTACCGGCTTCCAGTTCGGCCCAGTGGGAGAAGAGAACGCCTATCGATTTCACGCGACCGTACATAGCACGGCGGCTATTTCCGCGCTTACGGCAGAAACCCGATTGCAAAATTGCTGGGTAAACTTCGGGCCGCATCTCCGGGATGCTGATGGGACCCTGCTCCGACCAGGTGAACTGGGCTACATTCCGCCATCCGGCAGGCCCTACGCCTCGCAGAAGGCGTTTTCGCCGGTAGCGGCGACCGTCGATTGCGCGCTCTGGAGGCGTTTTTTATGCTGACGTTTCGCAGATGGTGGTGCTCCATGGGATATGAATGGGTCCCGTTTGATATTCGCCTTTCATTCGCCTACACTGGTGGTTTCTGGTGGCTACCAGAAGCGTCTGGACGCTTATTGTCGAGAAGGAGGGTTTCGGAATGAGTGGCCAAGGCTTTTTTGAGGAGAGCCGGGAGCAATCGATTGTAAAGACGACCATTGTCTCCAAATACTTCTGGGCCTGGGCCAAAGTGCTTATGCCAACGGCGAAGAAAGTCGGGGGGAAGATCGCCTACCTGGATCTTTTTGCCGGTCCTGGACGCTATCTAGATGGAAAGGAGTCAACGCCGCTACTCATCCTCCAGCAGGCAATAGCTGATCCCGAGATGCGACAAATGCTTGTGACTCTTTTTAACGACAAGGACGAGAAGCATTCGCGGGAGTTGGATGCGGCGATCAAAGCACTTCCCGATGTGGGCTTGCTGAAGCACCAGCCCACCGTTCTGAATGAGGAAGTCGGGACCGAGATGGTTAAGCAATTCCAGAACACCAAAATGGTGCCGACCCTGTTTTTCGTTGACCCATGGGGATACAAGGGCCTCTCGCTCCAACTCGTCAATTCCGTGCTCAAAGACTGGGGCTGCGACTGCATTTTTTTCTTCAACTACAACCGGATCAGCATGGGGCTGTCCAACCCGGTGGTCGAAGAGCATATGAATGCTTTATTCGGAAAGGTCCGCGCTGACGAATTGCGCCCGCTCATCGAGGGGCTCTTGCCGAACGACCGCGAGTTCCTGATCGTCGAAGAACTGTGCAAAGCCCTGGGTGCGGGCGAGGGCCGGTATGTGCTGCCGTTCCGGTTCCTCAATGATGTTGGGACGCGAACGAGTCATCACCTGATCTTTGTGAGTAAGAGTTTCAAAGGCTATGAGATCATGAAGTCCATCATGGCGAAGGAGAGCTCGAATCGCGACCAAGGCGTTCCATCCTTCGAATATAATCCTGCTGATAACCGCTTCCCCACTTTGTTTGAACTTACGGCACCGCTCGATGACCTAGAAAACCGGCTGCTCGTTGAATTCGCTGGAAAGCGGCTCACGATGGAAAACGTATATCTGAGACACAACGTGGGCCGCCCTTATATAGCGAAAAACTACAAGGATGCGCTCCGAAGTCTCGAGGCGAAGGGCGCGATCTCATGCGATCCGCCAGCGGCAAGACGTCGCGCCGGGACGATGGGAGACGCCACCGTTATTACCTTTCCGAAAGTGAGGCCAACGCTTGTCTCTTAAATCTCATATTGAGTGGACCGATGCCACCTGGAATCCCATCAGGGGATGCCAGAAGATCAGCCCCGGTTGCAAGCACTGCTACGCGGAGACATTCGCCGAACGTTTCCGCGGAGTGCGTGGGCATCCTTATGAGCAGGGTTTCGACGTGCGGCTTGTCCCTCACAAACTGACGGAACCTTTTCTCTGGCCCACGCCGCAGATGGTTTTCGTGAACTCCATGAGCGACCTTTTTCAGGTCGGTATACCGGACGATTACGTCGCCGATGTGGCGCGTGTAATGGCCAAGGCCGATTGGCATGTTTATCAAGTCCTCACGAAACGCGCTGATCGGCTGGCCGAGATGCTCTCAGGGAACCTGCGTTTCGCGTCGCGTCTGCAGCACATCTGGTGGGGTGTGAGCGTCGAGGACCGCAAATACGGATTGCCGAGGATCGATTTGCTTCGATCAGCACCCGCGAAGGTTCGCTTTCTTTCCATTGAGCCGCTTCTAGCGGACCTGGGACGCATAAATCTTTCGGGTATCCATTGGGTGATTGTCGGTGGTGAGAGCGGACACGGCGCGCGTCCTATGAAGGAAGCATGGGTGCAGTCGATTCGAGACCAGTGCGAAGAGGCGGGCGTTCCGTTCTTCTTTAAGCAGTGGGGTGGTCGCCAGAAGAGCAAGGCAGGGCGCTCTTTAAATCAGCGGACGTACGATGAGCTTCCCGAAATCCACCGACGTCCAATCGCGGAGCGTGCCATCCGCATGGACTTCGTTGATGCCTTCGGACTTCAGGCAAAGAAATGGAGTGTTGTGCCGGTGTCACGCAATCCTCGTTTTGGAGCTAACGGTTATGCGGCGACTGTAGACGATTTCATAGCCGCCGATCGGCTAACGTCTCCACAAAAGCCAACAGGCCTCAACAAAGTGCCGGCAACGGCTTGATGAGGCTCTCGTGCGGGATAATCCTAAGCCGTCGCCCCGCGCACAGGGCCAAATGCTTCTGCCGCTTTATCTGGTGTCATAAACCGTCCAACTGGTTCGTATGAACCACGACCTGTCGGTACCTCATGTGCAATGCGGCCGACGGTTGACGCCAAGATGGGCGGGCATGAGCATACAAGCCGCCCGCAATCAACGCATGCATCTGGATATGCCTTGGCGAAATTCTCTTCTATAGCTATTTCCCGTTTATCTTTGCGTCTTCCTGCCTTTTCGTCGATGATATTTTGAACCTTCATCAACCACGCGAAAACGTCGGATGCTTCGCTAAGAAAGTACCCAGGCACGGAGGGAAATACGCGCACCGCTTCGGCCAACTCGGCGAGCTCCTCGTAGAGTCTTGCAAAAGCCGGGCCATACTGATCGCCCTGATTCACGGGGTATATGTCATTAAACATCCTTTGCCACCCGCCGAGACTCGAAGGCCGCTCAGAATTCTGTCCAAGTAGTGCTAGGACATCCCAAGGGGGACCAGGCCGCGCAGCTTTCTTCTCAGCACACTCCTCCTGTTCATGCTTAGCATGTTGGCAGTAGGGACACAGCCGTGGAAACTTGTCCCATAGCATGGCCTCAACACTGCGAACACCAACCTTCGCACATAGTGCCAACCACCAAGCCAGAGCCTTTTGAACCTGTGCTTCCTTGTCCACTCCTGGCTTCGTCTTATCGCTTGCTAGAAGGCTTAAGCCACCAATAACCTCGACCAAATGCAAACAGATATCGGAAGCCCTGCGATCGAAATTGCGGTGAAAGTACGTGGAGTTAAGCGATATATACCATTGGTCCAGAGTTCTGCGAGAAGCAGCAGCAAGGAATTCAGGAGTAGGCACTGGAGGGGCGGCGCCGGCTCGCTGGAGACGGAAAAAATCACGGTTTAGCTCCTCCAACTCTGCCGCAAGAGCGGGCGGGAATAGTTCCACTGCGATGCCTGCCTGACGAAGCGCCAAAATTCCGCGACCTCGGATGTCCGGATTGGGGTCTAACGTTCCAACTAGCACACGTCCAACTCGCCGCTCGACCAGACGCTCGGCACACGGGACCTTGGCGCCACCCCTTTTCGTGCACGGTTCCAGTGTGGTGAATACGGTAGCACCAGCAAGAGCGGCCGTCTTGAGTTTGCGCTCAAGCAGCGTGAACTCGGCATGCTCTCCCGCTGCGAGTTCACCGCGGTGGGCTTCTCCCAAGAACTCCTGGGCCCGAGAGGCTACCGCACCAACATAGAGTGCGACACGGCCTGGCTCCTGGCGCGAGCGTCGGGCTTCCTTTACGGCACGGGCAGCTAGGTCAGCGTCATTTATTTGCATAGATCAGAGTTCCGCGCAGCTACTGTCTTATGGCGGGTCGATTGTAGCAGTTCCAGAATGTCTCTCGGAGCAGTTTGTCGTCGGTTTGCAATCGGACGGTCGAGCCAGTTAGATGTTCTTTAAGCCTAAGATATCCGGGACGGGGCTGCTCGAGATCGTACTCCATCTTGTTGTCGAATATTCGGCTAAGTAGAATCGCAACATCGTCGAGCGAGGACGTGGCCATTGCGCCGACGGCAACTCCAGTCCTGAAGTTGATGAGCCTACTGAGAGGGTGGATTTCACTAAAAAATCTGCGTTTGCTTTCTTCGTCGCAATAAAAAATAACAGGTTTCCCGAGGCTAAGTGCCATTGCAGCTTCGGCGTCTTTGCCATAGCTATCACGTTCACCGGCAGTATAAATAAGAACTTTCGCGCACTTAACCATCAGGCATTCAATGAGACCCTTGTCTTCGTGCCCTCGTGCAGCACTAAGAGTCGGGTCGAAATAACGCAGATTAAGATGCTCGATCGTTGAATGGGAGAAGACGGTGTCACAAAAACGGGACATGGTTCGAAATTGCTCTCTATTGCGCATGCTTGTGGCAACGTATACATCGAGGTCGTTCGCCATCGAGAGATAGAGGTCCGTGTTCTTGAGAGCCGACTTGCGTGCCCGCGCGAAAGCAAAGTGGATCTCCTCGTAGTGCTGGATTAATTCCTCTTCCGAGGCGATCTCTGATTCGAGCAGATCGTCCGCGGAAAAAATGAATTGTCCTTGCTGATCGGCGTACCCGGTTCGCACGTAGGCACCGTTGAGTAAATCCTTCGCTTTTATCTTCCCGCCGCCCTGGTCGACGTGTTCTTTCCATGCTCCTTTCAAGACCAGCAGCATGTCGTTATCGGCATCTGAGGGCTCAAACGATTTGCATGCCTGCTCGGCGATTAAATACCTATCATCTCGGTTGATCGTCTCCAAGGGGAGCGCTGGCCCGCGATGGACCATTCTATCTCCGGGGAATCGTTGACTCGCGAAAAACTCCTCCAGCTCATCGTACGTGCGCGTTCGTATCGTCCGATAGCCGTTCCTAATGCTTCCGTAATATAGCAGCGAGTCGCAATATAGCCGATGGAGGCCCCAACTCAGTTGGTCCAGAGATAGAATCCGGTCAACCGTTGCATAGCTTGGGTGGTAGTTCGGAATGGCAGTAACATCGTAGGTGTGCCCAGGTGCACTAAGCCAGTAGTAACGGAACGCGCCCTCTGATAGTTCGGCTTGATGCGACATGGCAAGCAATTGATTCATCTGGCCGCAACTCAATGGTGCGACCGATAGAGTAGCGATGCGCTCCAGAATATCGCCTGAGGAATCAGCTACCAACCAACTGTCGATGCCGCCGGCATTTCCCATAAAGAGCTTGAGGCGTCGACGAATGTCTTCGGTATTTGCGCCCATTCTCCTGCATTATACGGGAGTTCCAGATTGAGGCTCACGCAGCTCCACTCGCCGGGCCGGTGCACCTGAGCAGAAGGGGAGAGATTCGGGCGGTGCCACCGAGGCCAAGGCTGTGGCCCACAAGAAATCGGTCCGTCGTTGAGCAACCAGCTTCCCGAGGAATGTAGATGAAAATGTAACTGTCGAAAGCCTCTAGTTTCTAAAAGGTTCAATAAGCATCAACAGGCTCGCCGTATCTGTTTGAAACGGAAGCATCAGAAAACAGTCAATTTCGGCGGCTGGCCGGAATCTGCCTTGGGCACAGGGGTTCGCATTATTAATTTCAATAACTTACAGATAGATCACCTGTTCAAACAACAGGTGGTCGGGGTATTAATCCCGGCAGATGTAACTGTTCTGCGAATCACCTTGTTGAAACGTGAGGAAACGTTAGCCACAGAATCGGCTACATCTCCCCGTAGCATTGGAGCGTCAGAAGAAGATCCCGGAATTCGATCAGGCGGCCTTCTCGAAAGGCAGCGTGCTCTGCATAGGGACGGGCGGGTTCATTTCGCAGACGCGAAAACTGTGAGTTTTCGATATCGTGGAGAATGATGGTAATCGAGGAATCGGGAAAGGTACTTGAATTATGACCTCTGCTGGGCAAACACGCCGTGGGTTCGTTTGGTCGCTGGCGATGGGGAGCGGATTGCTGCTCGACGGCTGCCAGCGCACCGGCACCGAAGCCGGTCCGGCGGAGGAAGTCGCTGGACCTGCCGATGTTACGCTGCGCATCGATACGGTTCTGGCAGACATCGCCAAGGATCACACCATCAGCACCGTCGGATACAACGGCAGCGTTCCGGGGCCGCTGATTCGTCTGCACGAAGGAGTTCCCGTGACCGTGGATCTCTTCAATGACACTGACACGCCGGAGCTGGTGCACTGGCACGGCCAGATTGTCCCCGCGGAGGTCGACGGCGCGGAAGAGGAAAAAAGCCGGGTGGTTCCCGCGCACGGGCACTTGCGCTACCGCTTCACGCCGCAGCCGGCGGGCGCGCGCTTTATCCACAGCCACGTGATGGCGATGTCGGATCTGAACCGCGGCACTTACACGGGACAGTTCGCCTTCGTCTATGTAGAGCCGAAAAGCAACCCTGGGCAGTATGACCAGGAGGTGTTCCTCGCCACACACGAGTGGGAGCCGATCTATACCACCGAAGAAGAGCCAGACGAGGCGCTGCCGCCTCCGCCTCCCGGTGTGACGAAGGACCCCAAGCCGAACGGCTGGGAGATTGGCTATCAGCGCTTCACTATCAATGGGAAGTGCCTGGGCTATGGCGATCCGATTCACGTGAAGGAGAAGCAGCGCGTGCTGTTTCATTTCCTGAACGCGAGCGCGACGGAGAATATTCAGCTCGCGCTATCGGGGCACAAATTCCAAGTGGTGGCTCTGGACGGCAACCCGGTGCCGCGGCCGCAGATGGTGGACACGCTGGAGCTGGGCACGGCGGAGCGCATCTCCGCGGTGGTCGAGATGAAGAATCCCGGAGTCTGGGTCCTAGGCACACCCAAGAATGACGACCGCATGAACGGCATGGGTATCGTGATCGAGTATGCCGGGAAGACCGGCGCGCCGCGCTGGGTGGCGCCGCCGAAGAAGCGCTGGGATTACACGATATTCGGCGAGGACCGGACGACGCCGAATCCCGACGAGATTATTCCGTTGGTGATCGGCAAGATCAACGGCGGAACCGGTGGCTTCAACCAGTGGACCCTCAACGGCAAGAGCTACGACCCGCAGGCCGAACCTCGCAAGCTGAGCAAGGGCAAACGCTACCGCCTGGTGTTCGACAACCACACCGATGACGACCACCCGGTGCATCTGCATCGCAATAGCTTCGAGCTGACCAACGTCTGGGGCAAGCCCACCGCGGGCGTGCTGAAGGACGTGGTGCTGGTGAAGGGCTACCGCAAAATCGAGGTGGACGTGACGCCAGCAATGGAAGGTCTCACGCTGTTCCATTGCCACCAGCAACTCCACATGGACTACGGTTTCAAGTTCCTATTCGACGTGGTATGAGGACTCCTTGCAGTAACTGCGGTCCGACCTCCGGCACGTTGGCAAGACTGCGCGCCTTGGCAGCGCAAATGAACGTCGATCTGACAAGGATGGACTATCGGGTCGGCAGAGGAGATCCATTGCGCAGTTCGTCGGTGCCGCGGCGGACTACTTTGTCGCCGGGATGGAGGTCGCCCATCACTTCGATGAGGTCGCCGCGAGCCGTCGTTATTCGTCACATCCAATTCGACGGGCATGGTGCGGGTTTTGGTATCGAGCGCATGGGCGCTCCGAGCGACGGTCCCCGAGTAAGCGCGCTCCGGGAAGGCCGGCACTGTGAAATTCAACGCGCGCAGCAGGCACGATGCTGCCGGTGTTCTTTTCGGGAACCGCGACGACCAGCCGCAGCTTCGATATTTGCTGGATGGTGAAGAGTGGGGCATCCGCTCCAGGTCCAACTAAGGCGCCCGGATGCACCAGGAGGTCGGTGACGACGCCGTCGAAGGGCGCGGTGATTCGCAAGTACGATTGCATCTCTCGAAGCTATAGGGTTGGCGGTTGCCGCCCGGCCGGAGTCCTGACGGGATCAAATGAGGGCGCTCTGCGCTTCGACCTGCTTCTCCATTTGCACTAGCTCATTTCCGGCGATGGCACCCGGTGTTACCGCGACTTGCTTGAGGCGAGCGTAGGTAGCCTCCAAAGCCGCGAGTTGCGCCTCGGCCTGCAGGCGGTCGGATTGTTCCGAAACCAGCTCCAAGGTCCTGACGGTTTCGAGCTTAAGAGCCTTGTTAGCTTCGTTTCCAGGTGCGTTTTAATATAGCTCAAATAAGTTGGGCGGACGAAAGGACTGGCCGTAAAGAAATTTGAAAGTGGTTCTCCGAGGGATGATAAATCAGCGCGCCACGCGGGTTGGTGGTGCCGCCAAAGAGTGAATAGTGGTCATAGCGAAGGCACCCGCGCCGGGGCGATCCCATGAAAAGGTCCAACATTCGACGCCGGGTACTGGCGATATCGATGCCCTCTTCGGGGCAGCCCGCAATTTTTTCAGCCGCTAGGGGCGTTTGTGCATCTGCCGTTGCACCGCGACGCGGTACTCGAACGTCGCGCGCTGGCGGTCCAGTTCCACATCACGAAGGGCCGCGAAGCGATCCGAAGTAAGAGCGCTTAGAAAGTTTACCAGGTCGTCCTTCTCTGCTTCGGTAAGTCCAAGTGGCTGCATATCCCGGTCCAGGAAAGGATTTGCCGCGCCGCCTTTATTGAAGAATTCGACGACGTCCCACAGAGTTTCCAAGCTTCCGTCGTGCATGTAGGGCCCGGTCAGTAGCACGTCCCGCAAAAATGGCGTCTTAAAGGCGCCGATTTCCGCCCGATTCTTGGTTACCAGAAAACGGCCCAGCTCCGAGTAGTCGGTTTCCAGTGCCAGCTTGTCAAGCTCCGCCTTGTTATTCGTAGCGATGCTCTTTGCGGCGCGCGTGGCCAGCTGATTGAAATCCTGTTTGCGGGCGGCCAGTCCGGTGTTATGGAAGCGGTTGTCGCCAAACAGAGGCAGCGCCGGATCGTACGTGTGGCAGCTTCCGCAACGCGCCTTACCCGTGAATAGAGCCCATCCACGACGTTGCGATACGTTTAAGGCTTTCTCGTCGCCGCGTAGGAAACGGTCGAACGGCGCTTGGGTGGAAACCCGGGTCCGCTCGAACGAGGCGAGCGCTCGTCCTATATCCTGCCAGTTCACGGGGCGGCCAAAGACCTGCCGGAAAGCATCGACATACTGCGGAATAGCGGACAGCTTCGCCACCACATCCTTCGGGTCTTTCTGGCCCATTTCGATGGGGTTCAAAATGGGAAGCGTCGCCTGTTCTTCGAGCGTCGCCGCGCGCCCGTCCCAGAACAGCGATTTGTAGAACATCGCATTCAAGACCGAGGGAGCGTTGCGCTTACCAATCTGGAAACTGACGCCTCGGGAAGTTTCCGTGTGGGTAGTGAATCCGGTGCGGGGCGGGTGGCAGGTATTGCACGCCACAGAGTTATCGATCGACAGACGCTTATCGTCGAACAGAGTGTCCCCCAGCTTCGCCTTCGCCTCAGTCATCGGGTTGTCGGCGGGAGCTACAGAATGAATCAAAGCCATGGGGAACAGCGTGACCGGCGGCGCACCCGGATTTGGCTGCTGCGCCAGTAGGTAAGCGGCGAAAGGCACCGCTATAAGAAAGGGAATTGAGGCGAGTTTCATGTTGCGTGCCTGCGGTGAACTCTGTGCTTGATATTATATCAATGACCGGATTCAACCGGTACGAAAATTTTTAAGAACAAGACCCTTCCATCTATCGCACAAGCGACGTTCAAACCTTCATACGAACCCTGGAAAGATGGCTTATGTGGGCATCGGAGCGAATTTTGGCTAAGACTGATAAGAGGATGCGGGTTGACGCGCCGCGCTGGCCCATTTTTATCGTCATCTTTCTGCTGATGTCGGCAAGCGCGCTAGCGGATTCGCGCCTGCGCACGATCCAGCATCGGGGAGTACTGATTTGCGGCGTCTTTCCCCATGTCGCGGGATTCGCCGAGATCGACCTCAACGGACGGTACGTTGGATTCGATGTGGACATCTGCCGCGCTCTTTCTGCGGCCATCTTCGGGACCCCAGACAGAGTGCGATATGTGGAAGTTACGACAATGACTGAGTTTCGAAAATCTCATGATATCGATGTGGTCTCACGCCGGCTGTCATGGGAGCTGAGGCGGGAGTTACCTTTGGGCTTTCTTTTTGGACCTGTGATGTTTTACGACGGTCAAGGCTTCCTGGTGGCAAAGGAACTCAAGGCTGCAACGCCGCTGCAACTCTCGCGAGTGCCGTTGTGTGTTGCTAATGGCAAGTTCGAATCGAATATCAGGGCATACTCCCAAGCGAATGGCCTTACCCTCGTGCAGGTTCCTCTTAAGTCGGCTGAAAATTTTAAAGAAATCCGCGATGCGCTGGAAACCGGGCGCTGCAGCGCCTATTCCGCGGATATAACGGAACTCGGGGCGATAAGGAGCGGTATGCCCCATTCCGACAATTTTGAAATCCTCGCTCAAATGATTTCAAAAGAGCCGCTCGCCCAACTGGTGCGTCAAGATGACATTCAGTTCTTCGACATTTTGCGATGGACCGTCAACGCGCTTGTCTACGCCGAAGAACTCGGAATCCGCTCCAGCAATGTTAACGAAATGATGAACAGTAACGACCGTTCTGTTCAAATCTTCCTCGGCGTGATTTCAGGAAATGGAAAGGCGCTCGGACTCCCGGAAAGTTGGGCCTATGCAGTCATAAAAGCTGTCGGCAACTACGGTGAGATCTTTGAACGGAATGTCGGCCGAGACAGTCCTGTTAAACTGGATCGCGGCTATAACCGGTTGTGGAACCAGGGCGGGCTGATGTATGCTCCTCCGCTCCGATAGCCGAAATCTCGAACGGCACTACTTGTCTGCCATCATCACGAGATTCATTTGGACTTTGTTGGATCCTCTGCGTCGCGACGTGATAGCCGTCATTGGACTGATCTGCCGGTAACCTTCTTTCGTGGCAGTGATCTCGACCTTCCCGGCATTCACCCACTCAACAGGAACGGTAGTGTGATAGTGGCCCGGTATGTTCGTGCCGGCGATGACCATACCGAGCAATTCATCTCGGTTCTTTACGCGAACGTAAATCACGACGTTGTTCAATACTTTGCCGTCATTATTCCTGATAAGCCCAAAGAAGTTCACGATTTTGGACTGGTCCACGTCGCCAGTATCGACTTCAAAAAACTCATCGCCATTCGCCCAAACGCGACCGGACATCGTCAAGCCGAACAACGCAAGCGCCAGTACTCTGTGAAATTTGAAATGCAAATTCATGTTGCCTCCTTGCTTCAATACTTTCGGTCTAAAAAAACCATCGTTTCTCATAAATTAGAATGGCTATCAACAAGGCAGTCGGCACGATCCAAATCAAGCCAACCGATAATTTGTCCGCCAACTTACGAGGAATCAAGATCGCAGTGACTGCACTGATGGCAGCGCCCACGATGACCCAGGCGTACCATAGAATCGCCGGGCCGCCTTCCTCCAGCGGAAGGATTTCGCGGGTGAATTTCTCCATCGCCGGGTAGTACCGAAAAGGCGCCCAATTAAAATAGAACAACACCGTATAGATGATGCCAAACAGAATCGAGAATATTTTGACTTGCCCGAATCGGCTCATGATGCCACGAGTCCCCTGATGTTATTAAGATACTCGCCTACTATAAAGTTCCACCATACGATGAACGCGAGTATCCAGGTAAGGTTTCGTCGCGCTGTTGTCCACTCCGGCGCCAGTGGTGAACGCCACAGAAACCAATAGGCCGGGAGCAGCCCCAATCCCACCGCCGCAAAGTGCTCCTTGATCTCAAAAAGACCATTTGCCGCGCGTAACCCCAGATCTTCAAGAATCGGTCTCACGTCGAGCCGGTACCGCGGATAAAGAAGGGCTCCGAGGACAGTCTGCACAACAAATAATAGGATGATCGTATTGGTGAACGCCGGCGAATAAACGCTCCGAAACCGGTCGACGAAATTTACGGCGGCGGGCTTTCGCGTGGCGACGCTGAAGGCTTGATGAGTGAGCGCGCCCAATAATCCAACTCCCACCAAAACATGCACCATCATCATCGCTTCAATCATATCTGACCACCAAGAAGCCTGCTAGTGCCTACATCGCGCCCCTGTTTCGGCGAACCGGGAAGGCAGGATCCTGCATCCAAGTTAACATGAGACATTGTCGCCGGAATCCTTTCAATGCGGTTAGTTTTCATAATGGTAAGTCACCTCCCTTATTGACGCCGACGCTCGCGGACTCGAGCGCCATACTGGTGCCATCGGGCACCCCTCCACCCACGGATCCCATAGATGATGTCCGGAGCGCGAATAGAGCGGCTATCAGGCTGCACGCAGCTGCTAACGATAGCCATAGTCCTGGAATCGCCTGGTTCCCAGTCAGGTGGATGAGATATGTGCTGATGGCGGGTGTGAATCCGCCAAAGAGAGCCGTAGCCAGGCTGTAGGCCAATGAAAAACCCGTGGTCCTCACATCGACCGGCATGATCTCAGTCAGAGAGACTACCATGGCACCGTTGTAACTCCCATAAACAAACGATAACCACAGCTCGACGGCCAAAAAGCTGGGAAAAGAGGGTTTATTAACCAACCAAACTATCGCCGGGTACGCCGTAAACAGCATCAGTAGCGAGCAGCCAATGAGCAACGGAAGACGACCTATCTTATCTGAGAGCCCCCCCATTATCGGTAACCAGAAGAGATTAGATGCTCCGACGCACAGGGTCACGACTAGGCTATCTAGGCTCGCCAAATGCAGCACGGAACTACCGAATGTGGGCGTGTAGGCCGTGATCATATAGAAAGACACGGTTGTCATCGTGACCATCATGGTTCCGATAATGACGATCCGCCAGTTGGTCACGAGGGAGCGGAGAATTTCCGTTGTGCTGGGCCGATGCTTGCGGGCGACGAATTCATCGGTTTCCTGGAGCGAACGCCGGAGCCTAAAAAGCAGTGGAATGATCACGCAGCCTAATATCAATGGAACGCGCCATCCCCACCTCGCTATATCTTGCGGTGGCATAACGGAGCTCAACACCACCCCCACCGAGGCAGCAAACATGACAGCAACCTGCTGGCTTGCCGATTGCCAACTGACATAAAAGCCCTTGTGCCCAGGAGTGGCAATTTCCGACAAATAGACTGAGACGCCCCCGAGTTCCATCCCAGCGGAAAAACCCTGAAGAAGGCGGCCTAGTAGCACAAGCAGTGGAGCAATCAATCCGATCGTTGCGTAACCAGGCATGCACGCAATGGAACAAATACCAATCGACATCAAGCCCAGCGTCAAAACCAAACCGGCGCGCCGTCCATGCCGATCAGTGTACGCCCCCAGCACAATCGCGCCCAGGGGCCGCATTAAAAAGCCCGCCCCAAATGTCATAAGCGATAACATCAAAGCAACGAAGGGATCGCCGTTGGGAAAAAACGCGTGGCCGATCGCTGAAGCGTAGTAACCAAAGACCATGAAGTCATACATCTCCAGAAAATTGCCACTGGAGACTCGAACGACGGACCAAATCTTTGACTCTCGATCAGGAGACATCGGCGTCAACATTGTCAGAGTTCCTTTTGCGAGTGTCCGGTTCGAACTTCGATCCGCGGGGAAGCCATCTAGCCGCTCGACATCATGGCTATCGTTGCCGGTCACCAATTGATTTTGGGTCGGCTACGGCTGCGACCCTAGTGTGTCTCTTCGTTTTGCTGTCATGCAATGTGATCGGTTCCAAGCCCGTCCTTTTGATAGTCGGAACTGCAGCGGGTGACCGAAAGAATTCGATAAGCGCGCGGGCCGCGTCCAGATGTTTTGCGCCCACGGCGATGCCGGCAGAAAAAACAGTGACTTTTTGAACCTCGGGCGGCAAGGGCCCGAGATAGTCGACTCCCCGAACGGGAAGCAGCTCGCTCACTTGCTGAAAACCTATCTGGGAGTCTCCCCGCGCAACCACGGCGGCCACGGGTTCCCCTTCGATTTTCTTACTCTTGCTCCTGACCTGATCGGCGATCCCGAGGCGTTCGAACAGTTCCGTCGCAATATAGACGCCACTGGCGCTGTCTGAGTAAGAGATCGACGAAGCCTCCAGAAGAGTACGTTTGAGTGCATCAACCGACCCGATATCCGGCTTCGGTGTACCCGCTCGCACAACCATGCCGATAGCGGAGCGAACAAGATCAACGCGGCTATCAGATCTGACCTTTCCGCGCTTGATGAGGTCATCCAAGGCGGAGCTGGCCAGAATTATCACATCAACCGGTTCTCCACGCTCCATTCGGGCCGGAATCGCCTCCGGTGTGTTTCCCATTGATGGCCCGAAGGCCGTCATTACTTTGATAGAAGTCTTTCGCTCGAACTCGGGAGAGAGGTCAATACATGCTTGCGTAAATGCGCCAGAGGTCATCACTTGCACGTCTTTCCCGAGCGCGGAGCTTGTGACTAAGACAAGGCCTGCAGCAGCGAAACCGAGGAGTCGGAGTTGCCGACTATCCTTTGTGTGATCAACTTTAGTCTTATGTGGGAGAGGCATTCGAAAAAGCTCTTATGACTCACGCGCTACGATGCGCAATACAGTGGAC
Organism: Bryobacterales bacterium; assembly: GCA_963710155.1. Lineage (GTDB taxonomy): Bacteria > Acidobacteriota > Terriglobia > Bryobacterales > Bryobacteraceae > Palsa-187. The sequence goes on from CAVPZQ010000018.1 coordinate 364,289, forward strand.
ATATTCAATCCTCAAAACGAAACTAACGGCAGAGGGAATCTCAGGAAACACGGGACACAGGTCATGTCCTGGGCCTCCACTCCCTGATCTCAAAAACTGATTCGGAGCGCAAATTGAAGCTGCCGGGAACTCGTAACCGTGTACGTAATTAATCCCGCAGTAGCACCGGCGGCGCCGCTTCCTGTCAACGTGGCAGTGCCTGGAAGACCAAAATTGGCATGGTTGAAAATATTGAACATCTCGAACTTAAGCGTCGCATTTGCTCTCTCATTGAATTTGAAGTTTTTCTCCAGAGCGGCATCCACATCCACTAAGCCCGGCCCGATGATCGTATTTCTGCCGAGGTTCCCGTACGTTCCAGCCAAAGGCAAAGAGAAGGCGCAGGGATCATACCAGTGGGCGACTGTTCCTAGAGGCGTTCCAACAGCGAGTCCTGTACAGCCGGCCGAAACACCACTAGTCGGATTCGGGCTGGCCCCTGCTTTCAAATTCGGACGGTCAGCCGGGTACATGGATCCGTCCCTCGAAATATTGCTGCCAACACCAGTAGGAGTACGAGCAGTGAACGGTTGCCCCGATTGGACGCTAGTGATTCCATCCAGGGTCCAGCCGTTTACGACGGCACCAAAGGCCCTCGAACCGACTCGCAACGGCAGTAGGTAGCTGAAATTACCAACAACGGCGTGCCTGACATCAAAATCGGAGAGTGCCCAGTCGCGCCGGATATCAAAGGGGTCCATTACTTCTTGCGATGAGCGTACGGAGTCCGATTGACTGACACCTGAAGTGTCGTCCATGGATTTCGAGAAGGTATAACCGATCTGACCCTGGAATCCTTTAGAAACCTGTCTTTTCAGCGTGACTGACCCGGCGTTGTATGAGGAATTTCCGTTAAACTGTAGCTGCTGGATCGAGCCGAAGATGGGGTTATATCGAGCTGCGCCAGCCGGGTAGAATGGATTCAGCGGATTCCCATTAATAAACGTGGGCACAGGAAGATTCAATTCGGTTTCCGTCTGCAGATGACGGCCCATGTTCCCTACATAAGCCACCTGAAGGACTGTGCTCTTAAAAAGCTGCTGCTGGATGGATATATTGTCTTGATAATTGGTGGGAGTTTTCACCTCCGCTGGGAACACCGTCCCGGTGAGAGGCGCATTTGGCGTCAATTGCGTATATCCATTGGGGAAAATCGGATTGGCAAACGAAAATCTACCATAAAAAGGAGGGTTAAAGACATTGAGCCCATAGGTATAAGGCAGAATCTGGTTATGATAGATACCACCGCCGAGCCTTAAAACGGTCTTCCCGCTTTCATTAAGCCGCCAGGCCAAGCCAAACCGAGGCTCAAAACTTAGTTTTTTGATAGCGAAATAGTCACTCGATATCACCATGGCCGGCGCAGAAAGTGATGGGAGCTGCGACATCTGCCCTTTGGCGTCCACCGGATTGGTGGCCGTTTCCCACCGCAGCCCAAGATTCAAAGTAAGGCGGGAAGTAACCTTATAGTCATCCTGCACGTATACGGCCGGAACAGTCTGGCGGAAACCCCAAATAGGGGGAACGCCTACCGGAGTTGAGGCTGTCAGGTTGTTTGGTTTGGCTTGTAGAAACGCACTCAGCGAGGCGAAGGAATAGCTTCCCCTGAGAAAATTGGTGCTCGCGGTGTTATCCTGTATTCGTTGTATGTCAACACCGGTTTTGAGGGAATGTTTCCCGGTGACATAGGTAAAATCGTCACCCCATTCAAAAACATTGAACGCCCAGGTCCTGGGACCGGATGCACTAGGCGTGCCCAATCCGCTGGGCGCCCCTGTACCAGCACTAGCCGTAATTCCGATTGCCCCTGGCGTTTGGCCTGGAATGAACGATATTGGGACTTGCCCAGAAGAGCCAACCGGGAAAAGTGGAAGCCAGTCTTCATTCGAGCGATTGAAAGCGGCACGGAAGCTATTCAACGCCTTGGGACTCAATATGGTAACCGCTTGTACAGTCGAATATTGTCTCCGGGCCTTCTGGTCTAGTTCATAGGTTGGCAGAGGCTGTACAGCATTCACGCTGTCGGTGTCAAATGTATAGCGAGCGAATAAGCTCGTCTTGGCATTCAACTGATGGTCCACTCGAACCATCACGTTGTCTTCGTTGGTGGGGACCACGGGCGCCGACAGATATTGGCCGGTCCCGTCTCCAAAATTCTGACCATTGGGAAGCGGGTATAGATTGAGGAAGGGCAGAATAGCCGGATTCACCGTCACCGTTCCGGTCGGCAGAATCCCCTGCCTAGTCAGTGCCGTCGGCACGATAGCAGACAGAGTAGTGCCCAGCGCTTGCCGTAATCCCTCATAGCCTGCGAAGAAGAAGGTTTTATCTTTTTTTATTGGTCCTCCCAGCACTCCTCCAAACTGGTTTCTCCGGAAGGATGCCGGCGAATGGGTGAGGTCGAAAAAGTTCCGCGCATCCAGATCGCTGTTTCGAATGTACTCAAAGACCGTACCGTGAAAAGCATTAGTTCCGGATCGCGTAACTGCCGAGATCACCGATCCACTGGCCTTGCCGTATTCCGCCTTGAACGAACTAGTGAAAATCTTGAACTCCAGGATCGTGTCCACGCCCAGGTTCGTTCCCGCCGCGCCTCCCGGCGTGCCGTTCCCCTGATCGTTCACGTTCGTTCCATCTAGCAAGAAACTGTTGGAAACCGAACGCTGTCCGTCCACGGTGAATCGTTCGCCGGTACCAAAAGCAAACGCTGCGCCGCCCGTTGGACCGGGGGATGTGCGGGAGACACCCGGCTGCAACAACGCCAGTTGATCATAGCTTCTGCCATTCAAAGGCAGGGCGCGGATCTCCCGGGCGTCCACCAGTGAACCAAGGCTGGCCGTCGTTGATTCGACTAGGGGAGCCTCGGCATTTACTTCTAACGTCTGTGTGACAGTCCCGACGGGTAGCGAGATATCTACTATGGCTTCTTGTCCCACAGTGAGTTCAAGCCCACTGCGAACCGCCGTCTGGAACCCCTCATGAGTTACGGTCACCCGGTATTTGCCCAAGTTCAGCCCGGCTGCTGTATAGCTTCCCGACGCATCGCTTTCGACAGTGCGGGTGATCCCCGTGTCGTCGTTTGAGACAACCACCATTGCACCCGGCAACGCTGCTCCGCTAGTATCTTTAACTGTCCCCGAGATCGTCCCCGTGGTTACTTGCGACCACGCGATCCCAGCAGACAGACAGACCAATAGTCCACTGATAGACAAAATTCCGCGATTTACCATATCCCCCCTAAAAATTCCCGTAACGATTTCGTTTCGAGCAGGGAATGGCAGTTCTCCAGACTATTACTTCGAGGCCGTCTGGCCCTGAGAACCTCCCACTCGCTGTCGATTAACCGACTTTAGACATCACTAGCGCTTGCGGTGGTGCTAATCTTTACGCTTTAAATGCTTGCCTTATGGCGTCACCATCGTCCAGACGTGGTCAGGTTGCTTTCCGACTGGAATCCGAGCCACTTCTTTCATAGTCTTGGTATCGACGGCGGATACAACATCGGCAGCGGCACTCGCGACGTAAAGTTTCTTGCCGTCGGGAGTGTATGTGAGCCAACCAGGGTCTCCGCCATCGGCAGGATGCGTGGCCTTTGCGTTTACAGGTGTAGCAAAATATCCCTTCGGCTTGAGGTCAGGCAGCGAGTAGAAGTACACCGCATTGGCATCCCTGACGCCGATCGCCAGCGTTTTTCCATCGGGAGAAATGGCAAACCCATGCACCGGAAGTGGCGTCCTGCGAGTGAGTGGCGGCGCAACCTCGAACTTGCCCGGCTCATCAGGGAGCGTAATTCTAGTCACTTCTTTATGAGTGGCAAAATCTATCACCGCAATCTGGCGAACCCTTTGATTCAGAGGCGTAACTAAAACGGTGCGGGTCGAACCATCGGGATTCGTCAGGAACGCGATTGGCCCCATTCCCTCTTTGATCGGAACCCGCCAGGCCTCTTGGAAGGTCTTGGCGTCTATCACGAGCAATCCGCCGCGAGGAAGACCGCCGGCGCCTGCGACAAAATACTTGCCGTCGGGGGTTGTATAACAGTCGTGCCCAGAAAACGGCAGAGTTTTGAGAACTTTCAGAGTGCTCGTGTCAACGAGGTCCAAAGCGCCATGCGGTGGACCCGCATTGGGACCGCCACACTGACTGCTAGCAGAACCGCAGGCTTCATTGTCCGCTTTTCTCGGCGGCTGAACGCAAATGAAAAGCTCTTTGCCGTCCTTGGTGATCGCTGGTACATTCCCCCTATGGGCGCTAAGGGGCGCACTCCTCAAAATCTTACCCGATCTCGTATCGATCTCCCACAGCGCGTTCGTGGCCTGCTCGTCCTCGCTTACGACGTAGGCCAGCTTTCCATCAGGAGAGAAGGCTACGCCGTGGGGAAATCTAATGCCTTCAATGGTTCGCACGACCTTGTTCGTGCCCGGGTCGATGATTTGAATTTGTTTCCCCTCGCCATTATTGTTGAGCACCCAAATTCTGGCGGTGCCCGCCGCCGTCAGGGGCAGCGCCAGCAGCACCGGCAAAAAACTCACAAAGAAATGCTTTTTCATCGTAAATTAACCTCAAAATCCTCTCACTAAGCTCTCAAAACAGCATTGAAGACACTTATTCGTCCTTTATGGTGACGTGGGCGAAACCATTGGCCATCGGGCGGGTAAACCACAGACTGCCGTCTGTATCTGGATGTATGTGCTTGATGCCTCCTCCGGCTTTCACCGGCCAGGTTTGGAATTTCCCGTCTTTTGGATCAAACCGAACCAACATGTTTGGTTGCGCGCCCGATTCGGCATACCAGATGATGTCGCCCACGTGAGTAATCGCGTCCGGAAGACTTCGGGGCCCGCTAGGCGACGGCCATTCGGTAAACTGGCCAGTCTTGGGGTCGAACCGGCCCAGGTAACCACGCAGATTGTCGGTGTACCAGACAACGTCGTCGCGAGTGATGGTGACACTCGTGACGCCACTGCCCTCATTGGGCAGGACATATTCCGTAACATACATCGTGCGCCGATCAACCTTGCCTATCCGAGGGCTGTTGCGGTAGCCGAAGAACGGTTCACCCTTCGAATTGAGCGCCAAGCCAGAGGGATCCCCGGTCGCCGTGGGCAGGTCCGCCAACTCGTTGTGCTCGGTCTCGCCGTACTCGGCGCGCCCAATCTTGCCGCCTTGCGGGAACAATGGCGCCCTGGCCTCCGGTACGGTGAACCAAGAATTGCTAGGGCCACCGACAATGTCACGGATAAGGAACTCGGGATGGAGAGGCCCACCGGGCATACCGGGGACTGGGTTTACTACTACATCGCCTTTACTCCAGTACCCCATATAACCCGGCATCCAGTGGAATTCACCGATATAGCCTCCGGTTTGGGAAGTGAAAATGATGGTTCCCATCGAGTTGCTACCTGGCGATTCGTACAAAGAGACCGGGCGAGTACCGGGGCGCATGGGGAATTGCTCGAATTGCTGGGTCTTGGGATCGAACCGCCCAATCCGGTCACCGAATAGCGCCGTGTAGAAAACGCCGTTCCGCGTACTAATGACATCGTAAGGCAGCGAATTCGGGGTGGGCACGTCCCATTCCGCGATGGTGGCTTGCACCTTGCCGGAAACCGTCACCCCGGGGGCATCCCCCTTGAAGTTCGCGGCCAGATAATCCGCGACTACCGGGATCTCTGCCTTCGTCAGAGGAGCGCCCCCTCCCACCATCGTGCTGACAACTGTCGCCCAATCGGCACGATCAAAATTGACGCGGGGAAACTGCCGAAAGTCGTGGCATGATGCGCAAGCTTTCTGAACCAGTTGCTTGCCAGCCCCCTCGGGCAACTCGGCTTTCTTGAATAATACTCTCGGCCCGGAGAACACGGTGCCATTGGCATCCGCAGTCACCCTTTCCGTTGTCGCATATGGTCCCTCCGGTCCATTCTTGGCAGGAATGAAGGCTGTTACTTCTCCGGTTTTGGCGCTGCCGATGTGGATGCCTGGGAAAAATTCCGGATTGGGGCTTCCCACGTCTGTAAGTCTGGGGATCTGAACGAGCTCACGGGGGTCGCCGGCGCTTGAGTACTTCAAGGACCAGAGGTTCCTGTTCGAATCCCTGTCCACCACATAAAGAGTGTCGTTCTTATCGACGAAAACATCGACCGGCTTCCCAAATTGTTTCCATTCCGCAATGAATTTCCCATTCTGGTCAAAAATCTGGACGCGATTGTTGCCGCGGTCGGCGACAAAAACCCGTCCCTGGGAATCCAGGGCGATGCCATGAGGCACGTAGAACTCCCCGGGAGCCGATCCTGTCCTTCCCCACTGTCTAAGGAACTTTCCGTCCTTGGAAAACACCGCGATCCGCGAATGCGTCACGTCGCGAGTGAGCGCCTGCCAGTTAAAATATTCGTTGGCCATGGTTCTTCCGCCGCCATCGGGTTCCGCAAAGTGTCCGTCCGTCACGAAAATTTCGCCCTTGTCATTGGTTGTTACTCCGACGGGCCCCATAAAGTTTTCCGGTCCACCGCCCTTGGCGTCGGGATTGCCTAGCTTCATCAAAATCTTTCCGTCCGGGCTGAGCTTGGTTACCGAGTTGCCCCTGCCGGTGCCGGGCCGTGCTTGATTGTCAGCCACATACAGATTGTCGTCCTTGTCTATCCAAAGATAGTGAGGACCGACAAACCATCTCTGGCCCTTGCCAAGGCTTTTGATAAACTTTCCCGACGGATCGAATTCCTTAATGGGCGGGTCCACCTGACCCAGAGTCCAGATATTCCCATGGCTATCCCATCTGACGTGTTCGCGACCTGGCTCCTCCCCCTTGAAAAAGCCATCCACGTCATAATACGGATTGGGAAGCTCTTTCTCGTTGTGCGGCAGCACCTTGGTTACTGACGCCACCCTGGGGATACCTTGCGAAGTCTTGGTGTCACTCGGCTTCCAGTAAACACCCTGGACAGGTTCGGGTTGCTGCGCTTGCGCCACCCTGGGCAGATTCACCACCATAGTTGTAAGAATTGCAAAGGCCCCGAGTAAAACCGTCCACCGAATCAAAGTCATCTGAAATATCCTTTCGCTTATACGACTGAAGGCTCTGAGTTACATGACGAAGCGTTTCGTTGCCACCGAAGCCTTCAGAAGGATACCCTGGCAATCTCTCAAAAAAGAAGTGAAGGGGGGTAATGTAGCTGTGACTCACGCGCTGTAACATCCCGCAAATGATTAAAAGTAAAAGACTAACAAGGACCCCCCGCGGGAGGTTAACTCGTGATATACTTCCCCCGTGATGTTGGTCCAAGGAGACCCCACCTACGCCGAGGTCGAGCGGGTTCTAAATAGCGCGACGTTCCGCAACGCGGAAGTTTTGCGGCGGCTGCTGAAGTTTCTTGCGGAAAAATCCATCGCTGGCGAAACCGACCAGTTGAAGGAATACACCGTTGCTGTTGACTGCCTCGGCAAGCCCGCCAGCTACGACCCGCGGCAGGATTCCCTGGTTCGCATTCAGATCGGGCGGCTGCGCGGCAAACTCGCGGAATACTATCGCACCGAAGGCGAACACGATTCGGTTGTTTTGGAGATTCCCAAAGGCCACTTCAAACTGACTTGGGAAACAAGGCCGCTACTGCCGGCGGCGACACTCCCTCCCCAACTTGCCACCTTGCCCGTACGTACGATCGCGAAGGCCGCGCTGGCGTGGCCAAAAATTTACATTATTGTGATCTCGATTTTGTCAGTGTGGGCTTTGAGTGCCACGATCCTGTGGTGGCAGGAACATCGTGACAGCGCCCCGATTCGCGAGGCGTGGTCTCCGGAACTTCAAGAATTGTGGAAGCCATTTCTCGACTCCAAGCGCCCGCTAATTGTGGCGGTTTCTTCTCCCTTGTTTGTCGGGTTCCAGGGAAACGGCTTTTATCGCGATCAGAACTTGAACGAATGGGCCGAAGTTTTGGCTTCCCCGAAGGTGCAGGCTATCCGCAAGGCATTGGACAATCCTGCAATCCTTCAGCGCTATTACTATACAGGTTTGGGCGAGATGAGCGCGTCTGTTCGGCTCGGACAGCTCCTGGATTACTCTGGACTCGAGATTTCGACCACCAGGAGCAGCGTGGTTTCCTGGCAGCAGATTGTGGACGATAACATCTTGTTCGTCGGGCCTCCTCGCGTTTTCGGGGATGTGCTACACAAGCTTCCGGTGGATTTGGACTTGGTAATGCGCGAGGACGGTATCCACGATCTGAAGGGAAAGCCCAACCAACCTGCTCTGTTCGCGGATGACTATCCGTCAATCAACGCCGATCAACTCAGCATTCCAGATAACGGAGAGGTGTACGCACTAGTGAGCCGTATGCCAGGACCGCTCGGGTCCGGTAATGTTATGAGCTTTAGCAGTAATCACAGCCCAGGTACGCAGGGTGCAGCTGAATTCTTCACCGAGCCGCGTTTTGCACGCGAGCTCGTCGCGAAACTGCGCAAATCGAACGGGCATCTGCCGCGCTTCTTTCAAGTAGTCCTTAAGGTAAGATACCGGGACACCGTTCCTACCGAGATCTCTTACGTCACCCACCGCGAATTGCAACCCGGTAATACTAGCAATGTTCGCTAAGTAAACCGTTCATCACTCTAACAACGAGCAACCTGCCGCGAATCCGCGTAATCGTAAGTCTTTCGGATCCGCATCCGCAACTACTGCACAGCGTGCCTGCTTGACCGATAATGAACGAATGCCAACAAAACGAATCTTAACCGCTCTAGCGTTCACTGTTGCCGCTTTCGGCCAAACACCTCTGGCTCCGCCGCCCATCATTCCCTACGGCCTGCCCATCTCTACTGAAGCCGCGAAGAAGATAGCGGCTGCCGCCATTGCGGAGGCTGGGAAGAACAATTGGAAGATGGCGGTGGCTGTCGTCGACTCCGGCGGGTACCTCGTATACTTCGAAAGGATGCAGGATGCCCAGCTGGGCAGTATCGAACTCTCAATTGAAAAAGCCAAAACAGCCGCGCTATTCCGCCGCCCAACAAAAACGTTTCAGGATACAGTGGCTGGGGGAGGAGAAGGTCTCCGCGTTCTTCGACTCACGGGAGCCATCCCCGTTGAGGGCGGCGTTCCGATTATCGTAGATGGCAAACTTGTTGGCGCCGTGGGGGCCTCCGGCGGCAGAGGCGACCAGGACAGCCACACCGCCCAATCCGGAGCGGCCGCGACGAAATAGGGGGAGCCGGGATTCGAATACTTGGACTCCCGCGAGGCGTGAATTCTATGACATGGGCTTTCACGGCAACCACCGCATTCATGATAATTCTGGCCTCTGGTTTGGTCCGGGATGCCCCATGCCAAGCGTGAACGCGGCAGGTTCTAGTCATTGACGGGATTGACAGCCTGCGTTGAAATCTATGTAACACTTGTAGAGAGTCCCAAACACCAAGGAGTGAGGACACGTGATTTTTTCCGGAAGACAGCAGTACGATCTCCTGGAACGCGGTTATTCCCGGCGACAGTTTGGACGCATTGCGTCGTTTCTTGCTGCAGGTGCTGTGTCGATTCCTCTCGGGAGCGAGTATTCCTATGCACAGCGAAGTAAAGGAATTCCCAAGGATGCCGTCAGGATCAATGCGAACGAAAATCCGTTAGGTCCGTGCGCGGAGGCAGTCGAGGCCATTCATAATGTCATCAAACTCGGCGGCCTCTACCATAACGAATTGACAGAAGAATTTGCGACAACGCTTGCAACTCAATCGGGTTTGCCTCCGGATCACGTCATTCCGTACCCGGGCTCGAGCATGCCTTTGCATCAATCGGTTTTGGCGTTTTGTTCGCCAAAGCGTGCGTGGATCCATGCGGAACCGGGCTATGAGGCTGGTCAGGTCGCTGCGGAGTTCATCGGAGCGAAGGTCATTTCGGTACCGCTTGTCCCCAAAACCTACGCTCACGACGTCAAGACAATGGCAAAGGCGGCAGCTCTTGTGAACGCCGGCGGAATCTATGTTTGCAACCCAAATAACCCCACCGGCACGCTCACTCCGGACGCCGATATCACTTGGCTGGCGGACAACCTGCCGAAGGGTTGTGTGATGGTTCTCGACGAAGCCTATATACACATTGCAGGCGCGCCTATGCGTCTCGACCTTGTGAAGTCGGGCAAAGATGTCTTGATTCTTCGGACGTTTTCAAAGATTTATGGCATGGCGGGTCTTCGCGCAGGCGCGGCGATCGGACGGCCCGATCTCTTGAATAGAATTCGCGGCTGGACATTCGGTCCTATGCCGATCACTGGAATGGTAGGGGCGACGGCCAGCCTTAAGTCTAAAGATGTGGTGCCGGTCCGCCGCAAGATCATCGCCGATACTCGAAGGGATGTTCTCGCGTTTCTTGCCCAGAAAGGCTATGCGACCACTCCCTCGGTCTCGAACAATTTCATGCTGGACGTAAGGCGTCCCAGTGGTGCGTTCACCGCCGCGCTCGCGAGAGAAAAGGTCTACATCGCGAACCGCTGGCCCGTGTGGCCCACGCATGTCCGCGTGTCCATCGGCACTCCGGAGGAAATGGAGAAATTCAAGGCCGCGTTCGTAAAAGTAATGAGGAGCTAAATCTGTGCTAGAAGGCCTCATCGCTATTGACGGCACGCTGCCGATTCAGGCTGCCGTCAAATAACGCGAGTGTAGATAAAAATGTAGCTGGCCAAAGCCTCCAGCCTCAACATGGTTCAACCGGCTTCAACAAGGTCCCGGCAACAACTTGAAGCAGAAGGGTTTAAAAATGAGCGCTTTCCGTAGAGGCTGGAAACTGCCTTGGGCGCAGGGGGTCGGGCGTTCGAATCGCCCCGCCCCGACCAATAGAATCCATAGGACATCGCGGGTTTTCGACGGTGCGATACTGCGGAGATGGAAGTTGCACTCTTCCCCAACCCGCTGCGGCCCGGAATTGGTCTGCGACCGCGCCGCGAGGGCCAGCGCCCTCTTCTGCCGCAGCACGCCCGCCACTGTCCTGTGCTCGAAGCCGGCAGCACTGCGGGCTTCCTGGTCCATCCTCCGCTGGCTGAAAAAGAGTCCTTCCAAATCGGCTATGAGGGGGAGGGCCGTTATCAATTTGTCTACTCGGTGAACACCAAAGGAAAAAAGTGGGAGCCGCTCTTTACTGTGACCTATGTGCTGCCGGTAGGCGGGATGGGCGCCACTAAACGGGAAGTCAAGCTGCACATTCAGGACACGCCACAAACCCGTGAGATCGCCCACTTGATGCCGGATATGTTTGTCTCCGCGGATGACATGGGGACACCGGCAGGCGCGGTGACACTGCGGGGAGCGTGGAACTTCCAAACGCCGCAGGGCTGGGACACGGTCTACACTCCGGTCTTCAACATGATCGAGCGGCCCGTCGCCCCGATGTTGGTAATCCGCGTCGAGACCGATTGGTACGTTCACGACTCCGAGTTCCGCTATGTCCTGCAGCCGGGCGAAACGATTTCCGCGTCACACAGCATGCCGATCGGGCAGGTGATGTTTGTGCCACGAGAAGAGATCACCTTCCGCGACGGCACGGAAGAGGAGATCGCGGCGCGACACCAATCCAGCCTGGCGTTCTACGCCGAAAAGGCGAACATGAAGGTCAAGACTCCATATGGCGTGGAATACAGCCCGCACTATCAGCGCAGCAGCCGCCGCAAAAATGTGACGACGGAACCGCGCGGCGGGGATGGAGCACAAACAGTAGATGAACCCACTGCTTGAAGGAAAAGTCGCCGTCATCACTGGTGGCAGCTCCGGCATTGGCCGCGCTGCCGCGCTCGCATTCGCGCGCGAGGGAGCGCACGTCGCCATCGGTGCGCGCCGCGAAGCAGAAGGTGAAGAAACCGCGCGCATGGTTCGCGACGCCGGAGGTCAAGCCGTCTTCGTCCAGACCGACGTAAGCCAGACCGATCAGGTCCAGCGTCTCATCCAAGCCGCCGTCGAACGGTGGGGACGCCTCGACTGCGCCTTCAACAACGCGGGCATCGAAGGCGACGCCTTCGTGCATACCGCGGACTATTCCGAGACCACTTGGGACAAAATCGTCGCCATCAATCTGACCGGCGTGTTTCTGTCCATGAAGTATGAGCTGCAGCAAATGCTGAAGCACGGCAGCGGGACGATCGTGAACATGTCCTCGATTGGCGGTCTGGTCGGCGGCGCAATCGGGTCGCCTTATATCGCCACCAAGCATGGAGTGATCGGGCTGACAAAAGCCGCCGCCATCGAGTACGCCAGATCCGGCATTCGCGTCAACGCCGTATGCCCTGCGGTCATCGACACCGCTATGGCGCAGCGCGGCTTCAGTGAAATGTGGGGTGCCGTCGTCAACATGCACCCGGTGGGCCGCGTCGGCAGGCCCGAAGAAGTCGCCGACGCCGTGGTTTGGTTGTGCTCGGAGCGCGCGTCTTTCGTCACAGGCCACGCCCTGCCGGTTGATGGCGGATGGCTGGCGCAATAGGTCCTAACCGAACTTACGCGAAGGCCCGTGAATATTGCACCGGAGGCGCCTGCGCTGTGCCCAGCGCACGCGCTGCGTGCAGCGGCCAATAAGGATCGCGCAGGAACTCGCGCGCCAGCGAAATTACGTCCGCCTGGCCTGACGCGATGATCTGCTCGCCCTGCTGCGGGTCTGTGATCATGCCGACGGCGCCGGTCAGGATTCCGGTCTCTTTGCGGATTCGTTCCGAGAACGGCACTTGATAACCGGGACCGGGCTGGATCTTGGCGTCGGGCACCAGGCCGCCGGAGGAACAATCGATCAGATCGACGCCGCGCGTGCGCACTTCCGCGGCTAGCTTCACCGAGTCATCGATGGTCCAGCCGCCTTCTTTCCAGTCCGTCGCTGAAATGCGCAGCCACAGCGGGAAACGTTCGGGCCAAACGGCGCGCACTGCCGCGACGATTTCTAATAAGAACCGCATTCGATTTTCAAAGGCACCGCCGTACTCATCGGTGCGCCGGTTGGAGAGCGGAGAAAGAAACTCATTTATAAGATACCCATGCGCGCCGTGAATTTCGAGCACTTCGAAACCCGCCGTCAGCGCGCGTCCCGCGGCAGCCGCGAAGGCTTTCACAACGGCGTCGATTCCGGCTTTGGTTAAGGCTTGGGGCACTGGCTCACGCTCGCGAAACGCGAGTGCGCTGGGGGCTTCGGTCACCCAACCGCCGGCGTCCAGAGGAATGGGAGCGCCGTTGTTCTCCCAGGGCACGTAACAACTCCCTTTTCTCCCGGCGTGGGCGATTTGGATTCCGGGCACGGCGCCGTGCTGCTTGATGAAGGCCGCAATGCGTGAGAGCATTTCGATGTGCTGGTCGTGGTAGATGCCGAGGTCGCCTGGGGTGATTCGTCCACGAGCCATCACGCCGGTCGCTTCCGCCATCACCAAGCCTGCACCGCCGACGGCCCGGCTGCCCAAATGGACCAAATGCCAGTCAGTGGCATAGCCGTCGTCGCAGGAATACTGGCACATGGGCGAAACGGCGATACGGTTGCGCAGAGTTATGTCACGAATTTTCAAAGGGGTAAACAGGTTCACAAGGTTAGGATGTCGCGCGGCACTGGGGAGAAGCAACTCCGGCCCCACATTTATAAAACTTAATCTGGCTGCGCGCAACCATTTTCCTATGCCAACCATCCTCTCCTAAGAGGAAGTGGAGCCTCCAAAAGCTATGAAGACCTTCGCAAGCATTGGGATTCTATTGGGCATGACGGTGATGGCGGTGGCTGATCCGCAAACGACCCCGCCCAAACCACAAGTGAACGTCCAGTTGAACACTGAGTTCCTGAACGACTTGATGCGCAGCGCGATGATTTTCAACGGCATGGTGCAGAATTTAAACCTGAACAAGACGCTCCACGACTCCGGCGTCACGACCGATAGCAGCAAGCACACCGCGGCAGTGTTGGGCGCCGGCGCGGGCGTGGGCTTAGCGGTCGGCGGCATGACGGGCAGCCAGAAGGGTGCGATGATCGGGGCGGTGGCGGGTAGCGCGGGCGCCTATGTGATCGATCAGATCGTACAGCACCAGCAGGCGGCCAAGGCCCGGCTGGCGAACCAGGACCAGCAACAATATCAATACAACGATCGCGAGCCGCAGCACTTCAAGGAACGCCCTGCGCAGCAGCAGTAACAGCCGTGTTATCCTGATTACGTTATGTCCATCCCGAACGTAAAACGGTACCGCATCACCAGTCCCGACGGTACGATGTCCGCCAGCCTGATGGCAGTCCTGCCTAAGGACATTGACATTAATAAGTATCTGTCGGAAGCATCGCAGCGGTTCGACTGGAAAGCCTACCAGGAAGCGCAAGCGAAGCAGTTCAAAGTCCGCGTCGGTCAGCAGAAGCAGAAGAAAGCGAAGTAGTTTCGCGCTTCGTTACTACGGCAGCCGTGCGCGCAATGCTCGCAGGCTGCGGATGCCTTCGGCGGCTACATCCGGATCGGGATCTCGCGAAATAGCTTCGAGCGAGGGCTCGCTGTCGCGGTCACCTGAGCGCGCCAGTACGATACTCAACTGGATTTTCTCATCTTTGGTAGCCGTGCCCAGCATGCCGTAGATGACTTGGCGGATGGGTTGCTCGCGCGCCAGCTCAATCAGGAACGCGTCCGCCACATCGCGCCAGGCCCGTTGATTCACGGAGTTCAGCAGATATTGGAGCGGCCCGTAGCGGTCCGTTTTCAACTCACCCAGCAGCACCAGCGCAAAAGCCGCAGACAGCCGCGGATTCATGCCGTGCTCGTCGTTGAACGCCATATTCAGGGCGGCGCGATCCATAGGATTACGCAGGCGGCCCAGGCCTTCTTCGGCTGCGGCGCGCACTTGATCGTCTTTGTCGTGCAGATTTCCCAAGAAGAGCGCGTGGTCCGCGGGATCGGCTAGCATGGCCAGGGCTTCGAGCGCCGCGCGCTTCACTTTGACGTTTCGCGCGTGCGCCAGGGCATCGCGCACCTGCGGCGCGGCGTCCTGGTTGCGCAGCAGACCGGTGGTTTCGAGCGCCTGCACTTGGATTTTCTCCTGCAGATCTTGCAAGAGGAAACTGATGCGCGGCGCGGCCGCCGGGTCGCCAATCTTCTGGACGGCAACCAGCGATTCATACATCAACTTGTCATCCTTGGAGCGGAGGGCCTCGACCAGATCCGGAATGGCAGCTTGGCCGCGCAACACCCCCACGGCCCGCGCGGCGTTGGCGCGCGCATCCAGACTCGCCGCGCCGCGCGCGAGTTTTCCCAGCGCGGCGATCACGTCGGGGCGCACTTGAATGAAGGGCTCGATCACCTGATCGTTGGTATCCGTGAATTTGCCCCGCACGGAGGTACCGGCGCGAGACAGCGTTCCGCTCAGCCCAGTTTTGACATACCCCGGCAAGTACACGTTCACCAAGCCGTCAGTGGCGCGGATCTGCACTTCGGGATCGTTGTCGGCCGCGGCGCGCACCAAGCCGTCGAGCGTCTTAGGGCCGCCGATTTCGATCAGCGCTTTGACGGCTTCGACGCGCACGCCGACGTCGATATCGGCCAAGTACGGGACCACTCGAGCAATGGCTTCTTCGCCCTGCTTGCCCATGTCGCGCACGGCGCGAGTACGCTGCTTAGTGTCTAAATCCTGCGCTTGTAAAAGCGTGAAGAGAGTCGCGAAGGAGAGAAGGATGACTAGTTTCACCGTACAAACTCGACCTGAACGCGGTGCGGGATCAACCCAGCCTCGTATCCCATGTCGAGCAGTTTTTGCGCGGCCTTGGGCACGATATCCCCGCAATCCACGGTGTAGTGGTTGACGTACATGCCTACGAATTTCTCCGCCAGCGCGGGATCCATATCGCGGGCAAACTGGAGCGCGTAATTCAAAGCTTCTTCGCGATGATCGAGCGCGTATTGGATACTATCACGCATCAGGCGGCAGCACTCGCTGGCCATTTCCGGGTTCAAATCGCGGCGCAGCGCATTGGCGCCCAGCGGCAACGGCAGATCGT
The DNA here is from genome assembly GCA_963710155.1 of Bryobacterales bacterium. Classification (GTDB taxonomy): domain Bacteria; phylum Acidobacteriota; class Terriglobia; order Bryobacterales; family Bryobacteraceae; genus Palsa-187. Next base: position 380,286 of record CAVPZQ010000018.1, read on the forward strand.
AGGTGTCCTTGAACCAGCGGCCCAGATCGATGACGTTATGGAAGCCGGCTTTCGCGTAGGTTAACTGCGCTTCATGAATGATCAGGCCGGCGTCGGCTTTGCGATCGGTCACGGCGTCGAGAATTTTGTCGAAGGGTGTATCTACGGCTTCAAAGTCGGGCTCGATCAGGCGCAGCGCCAGATAAGAGGTAGTGAGCCGCCCGGGGATCGCGATGCGCTTGCCTTTGAGTTCTTCCAATGCCATGGGATGCGAGGACACCACCATAGGCCCATAACCGTCGCCGATGCTGGATCCTGCGGCCATCAGTCTGTACTTGTCGGCGACGTAAGGATAGGCGTGGTAAGAGATCGCCGTCAACTCATATTCGCCCGCACGGGCTTTCTGATTCAGCGTCTGAATGTCGTCGAGAACATGGCGGAACTGCAGCAGGTTGGAACGAATTTTACGCGTAGCCAATGCGTAAAACATATAGGCGTCATCGGAGTCAGGGCTGTGGGCGCAAACGATTTCAACAGGGGGCGACATTCGTTGGGGTGAACTTAGATGATAGCAGGTGGGGCGTCCGGCTCGCAGCTATAACGCAGCGAGTTCAGAGCAGACCACCGACAAGGCTTGTTCGAGCGCGTGCAATGCTTCCGGTGCTTCGAGCAATTGCTGGGCGCGGCCCATCTGTTCCAGACGGAAGGCGGCGGCGACGGCGGCGGACGCTCCGAAGTTTGCCACCGAGCCTTTGAGCGAATGAGCGGCGTTCTCCAGTTTGACGGCGTCTTCGCCCGCGACCGCCTGGTGAATCTCCAGCAGCGCGCGCGGACATTCGTCGAGGAACAAGACCGCGATCTCGCGCAACAACTCCAGGTCGCCACCAACGCGGGACAGCGCCAACGGGCGGTCGAGCGACGGCTCTGGCAAGGAAGAACTCATCTTCGAATATTATCGGCTCATTGACGGTTATACATCAACAATCGCGCCAACAGAGAAGTGGATTGGGGGCTGCTCCAGGTCCGCTATGATATTCTGATCGGAGAGCCACCCTAGCTCAGTTGGTAGAGCGGCTGATTCGTAATCAGCAGGTCGCCGGTTCGATCCCGGCGGGTGGCTCCAGTAACCCTTCCGTCTCCTAACATTTACGACGATCCTACGAATTTGCAAGAATCGCACTTTTGCCGAGTGTTTTTTGTGCACCCCGTCAGTTTTTGGAAGATTCCGGCTTGCCATCGGCAAATGAAGGCACGTTCGACGTGAGCTTCCGGGAAAAAAACTCACGCAATAGATTCTCCACCGCGCCACTTGCTGTCATAATCAACCCGTTTCGAAAAGTCAGGCTCGCAGTCCGATCGCCAGGGGCACGGTAGAGATTTGAGATACCGGATGAAGCGAAGTTCCCGAGCACCTGAGAATAGTTCGGTTGCATCTGCCCGCTGTCTCCCCTGGTGATGACCGCCGACCTCAGCGCATAGAATATACGCGAGCGAATGCTTCCAGAGCCTCGGTAGAAATACCGCGGATCCTGGTGCAGAATCGTCGGCAAGATCGCACGGCTCACCATCTTGCTGACTAATGCGTCTGCATATGCCGCCCCAAACCGCTTCGCATAGCCCTCCGAACCCTGGCCATATCCGGGAAATGTATGATGCTTCTGTTCTACACCGGCCAGACCAGCGGCCGCCAGAAATGAAATCGGATCTGTGGTCGCTCGAAGTGCCAGCTTGAACTTCAGCTTGGGCGTCATCGGTGCCGCATCCCATATGTAACTGCTGTAATAGTTCGGGAAGATACTTAATACACGTTGCGTCTCCTGGGCCTCCACTTGCGATTGGGCTACCGCGTTCAGTGACGCCACAACCTGAACCGTCGTTGTGACAATGCGTGTCCCAACTATGGGGAGTTCGCGTCTCTCGCCGGCGCCGAGCACCACCTCGGCCGTAACCGGCCGATCGAGGCCCACCTCGGAAATCTCCAATTGGTACACGCCGGGGACCAGTTCGGAAAACATGAACGCGCCCTTGCTATCTGCGGTCGTCTCCCGATGCACCCCATTGTTCGGTGAGGAAAGTGTTACACGTGCCCCCGCCACCGCGATACCGTCCGCGTCTCGAACTGTTCCTGCGATGCTGGCAGATGCCGGCGGAACCGGCATCTGATCTGCAACATCGGACGGGGGCCCATCCTGTATAGCCAACTCTTGCTGCACAGCACCAGCGTTCGAAAGCCAATTCGAACCAAGAAGCGCACCCCAGGGAAACGGGCTGATCGGCTTCCGATCGTCTGCGACAGTTGGGACGAAGCGGTTCCAGGAGATGCACGGATCTTCCGCATGGGTTGTCACGGGTGAGCTGAATGAAGGCTCTGGTTGATCAAGATCACGTTGTCCGGTTTCAGCGGAAACCTGGTTCGTGATCGTGAGAGCAAGGATCAGAACATAGCAGGCGCGACAGTCCACAAATAGAAGAGGCCGGCCCGGTGAACTCGTTTCGCTATTGGGCGAAAGGACGAACTTTAAACGGGGTGCGTCACGGTTTCTGCGAAACTCATGGCGAACGAACCGACTGCAAAGGGTCAGATGACCAAATAGCGTCAGTCGTTCCCGTCATGGAACCGCGGACGCGATTCTGAGCAGCGTAGATACACGTATCACTCCTAAAGAGGGTAGACTGAGCTGAATCAAGTAATGTCAACAGGCTACGATGAGGACCGATTGGGAAGGAAAGAGTTGAGATGACCCTGAATGTGCGGAACACCGAATACTTCTCCATCAGGATCAAGGATTCTCCGGAGAATGCCTACGAACTTCTCGCGCGTTTGGCGTCAGAAGAGGTCAGCCTGCTGGCATTCAGCGCGGTGCCTTTTGGCCCTAATCACGTTGAGTTGACCATCTTCCCGGACCGTAGCGGCGCCTTTGTGCAGCTTGCCAAGAAGGCGGGTTGGGTAGTAACCGGTCCTCAACATGCTTTTCTCGTTCAGGGCGACGACCATCTTGGGGCCTTGGCGGACATCCAACGGATGCTGTTGGAGGCTGATGTTCAAATTTACGCAGCTAGTGGTGTGACCGATGGCAGCGGACACTTTGGATACGTGATTTATTTCAAAGATGAAGACCACGAGAGAGCAGCTAGGGCGCTCGGTGCTGTCACGCTCCCGAAAACTTCATAACCCGAGGATGCCCGCAAAAGTCTCCGAATCCCGGCAATGCACCAGATTCTGTCCGGATGCGCCGTAATACAGGAGTTGGGCAACCCGGAATGGTGGCACATTCGATTGCAACGTTTGGCCGGCTGGACTACGCGGTGAACTACGCCGGCATAGAAGGGAAGCTCGCAGGCATCAGCGGGCGCGCGGGATCATCCGGCGATGATATGTATGATAAGGTTTTGTCTGCCGACTTCGGCGCTATTGAAGGGTAGTTGTCTGAACCCAGCGCGTCGGACAGCCTAGCGGACGACACGGTGAAGGAAACACTGGAGAAAAAACGATGAAGAAAATGTTGGTTTCTGCCGCCGTGGTACTCGTGTCATCAATCGCCAATGCAGCTAACCCACCGGACGTGAGAGAGGGTCTCTGGTCGATCCACAGCCAGACGATTAGTAATCCCGGAAACAAGAAGAGCGAGGGAACATACACGCTCTGCCGCAGCCATGCGTATGACCAATCTGTGCAGGCTCTTGCGAACAATCTAAAGGGTTGTACCAAGGTCAGTGAAAGCGTCCAAGGCGGCACGCATTCCTCTGAGATACACTGCGTGTTCGCAGGTACTGTCGTTGAGAGCAAGGGGGCGACCACCTTTCAGGGCGATACCTCGACCCATTCCGAGACGCACGCCACTTATACTCCGGCGATGGGAGGAGTGAGTGAAATGACGATGATCATGGACCAGAAGTATGTGGGTAGTTGCCCGTCAGGAACTCAACCCGGCGATAAGACGAACGCGGACGGAACAGTAATCCATTTAGGGAAACATTGAGAAGGAAGCCGGCCTGGACTGCAAGACGGTCTCTCTCTTGTGAGTTTGCAGCGCGCTATTGGGGATCGACACGAGACTCTTGGGATGCTCGTCCTCACGGGGTGAGTCATGCAGCGCGCGGCAAGGGTGTGTGCCACGCTGGACAATGCGATTTCCTGATCGCGGTCCCCGTGAAGGCCTTCGATTCGGGCGACAGCAACGGCGATCTGCATATGCTGCAAGTCACACGTGGCGCGGAATTTCCTATCGTGACTGTCCGTACCAGGTTGCCCGAAAACCTGGCCAGATCTGGAGCGATCCATGCCGACCTAGAAGTCCAGTTTGCGGGCCAGACAGCTCAGTATAAGAACGTGGCGTTCCGACTAATCACACAGGGAAAAGATATCCAGATCTCGGGAACCATTCCAGCAACGCTTTCCGATTTCAAGATCGATCCACCATCACTCTTGGCGATTGCAGTTAAAAACGAACTGCCGGTGCGTGTAGAATTGACGTGGCGACCCCAGTGAACAAGTCCTCGGAGAGCTCCTGGATTGCTACTGTCCTGAAAGGTGCTACATTGTAGCTCAGCTTGCTCCTTACCCATAGGGCCGACTGCCGCACTCTGGCATACATGGCGATCACCACCGCATTGCTCATCGTGCAGTGGAATCTCGCCGCTCTGCAGCCGGTTATTTACGTGTGGTCCCTGTTTATGGCAGTCTCCGTGGCCATCATTGCGCATAACCACAATCACGTCCCGATCTGGAGATCGCGATTTCTAAACATAGCGACGGACTACTGGCTGACGCTATTCTATGGCTTTCCCGCTTTTGGTTGGATCCCGACCCACAACAAAAATCATCATTTTCTCAATAACAAAAAAGGCGATTATACGATCACCTACCGGGTTAGCGAGAAGAACAATATTTTTACCCTGCTCAGTTACCCGTCAATCAGCAGTTATTTCCAGCAAAAGCCGATAGCCGCTTATCTGCGAACCCTGTGGCGCAGCAACCGGCCAAAGTTCTATCTTGCGGCTTCGCAATACCTGGTTCTGGGACTCTACTACGCGGTGGCGATCTTTGTTTTGAACTGGAAAAAAGCCGTTCTGTTCATCGTGATCCCGCATCAGGTTTCGCTATTCAGCATCTTGATTTTCAACTACGTTCAGCATGTCCATACTGATGAAGAATCGAGGCATAACCATTCCCGCAATTTTATGGGTCTGATCAACCTGGCGCTGTTCAACAATGGCTACCATACGATTCACCACGAAGCGCCGGGCCTTCACTGGAGTAAAACTCCGGCGGCTCAGAAAAAAATCCAGAATTTGATCGATCCATCGTTGAATGAGCGGAGTTTCTGGTGGTTCTTAGTCCGCGTATATCTGCTTTCGCCCTTTCATTCCCGCTTCGGCACCGTCTCAAAGCGTTTGGAAAGAATCAATGCGCACCCGTCAGCCAGCGACAGGACAACAACTGGGGCTCGCTAAGCTGCCCGCTGGTAATAGAGGCTCAATCATGACCTCGACCCCGCCTCAGGCCTAGGGCCCCCAAGACTTCGGCGGCGAACATACGACGTGGCAAATGTGAACTCGGTACGCCGCATCTCCGACTGGAATGGTTGGGACAATATCATTGCCAGATTCCAAAAACGACTGCGCCCAACGAGCCAGGACGGCCCTCAATAAGTCGTACTGGTCCGGGTGCTGCGCCGCAAGCCGTGTGAACGGGACTTGAATGTCCGAACAACGGGCCACGCTTCAAACAGGTCCCAACGGGAGACCACGCGATCTGTTTTTACCGTCCCTAAAGTGTGCAATGCTAAAGTCGTCGGCGAGTTCGGAGTAGGACCATGCCGCGGAGAAAATGGGCTGATTACGGCGCCTTTAGTGCGAGTGGCTTAGCCTTATGTGTGTTATTTTCGGGCTGGACTCTCGGCCAGGAAACCGCGGGGGCGAAAGCCGGCCAGCCGGATACGGCACTCAATCTGCGCGTAGACACCACGTTGGTGCTGATTCCCGTAGCGGTGACAGATTCCCTGAATCGCTTCGTTCTCGGGCTTCAAAAGGAAGATTTCCATATATCGGAAGATAACGTGGAACAGAACGTGGCGCACTTTTCCGGCGAAGATGCCCCGCTCTCGGTTGGCTTGGTGTTCGACGAGAGCGGCAGCATGGACTACAAACTCAAGACTTCCCAGGCAGCGGTCACTCAATTTTTGAAGACCATGAATGCCGACGACGAAGCTTTTCTGGTGGAGTTCAACGACAGTGCCAGACTTTCAGTAGGATTTACGACGCACACCGAAGAGATTGAAGACGCGCTGAAAAAAGCTCAGCCTAGTGGCCTGACGGCGCTGCTGGATGCCATTAACATGGGCCTGGCCGAGATGAAAAAGGCCCGCAACTCTCGCAAGGCAATGGTGATTATTTCCGACGGCGGCGATAACCATAGCCAATACACTGCTGCCCAAATCGAGTCACTGGTTCGCGAAGCGGATGTGCAAATTTATGCGATGGGTGTGTTTGAACCCACCCTTTCCTTAGGGTTGCCCCCCGAGCAAGTCTCGGGACCGCGGCTGTTATCGGAAATCGCAACGCAAACCGGCGGGCGGGCTTTCGCCGCAGCGCTCACCAGCGACCTGCCGAGCGTCGCTGCTAGAATTGCGGTCGAGTTGCGAAATCAATACGTGGTCGGCTATTACCCGAAGAATCAAACCAGCGACGGAAAATATCGCCATGTGGAAGTGAAGCTTGCACAACCACGAGGCATGTCGCCGCTCAAGGCGCATTGGCGGCTGGGCTACTACGCTCCCACGCAATAATTCCGCACTCGAAAGACTAGCGATGAGCCCCAGCAGGGTGCACGCCGATGGCCGGCGGCGCGTGCGTAATTCCGGGGCGGGCAACTGGCAGTCGTGGAAGCGGGTTGAGGTGACCGGCTCCGGGTGCATCCCCCACTCGCGGAAGTGAAAGTGGATACGTGGGAAACCGGTGCCCCATTGGTCCGAGCCCAACAATTCCCAAGAGGGGAGGGCGGTAGCTATAGCCAGGCAAGTAAATAGAACTGAACCCCGGCTGGCGGGGAAGATAAGAACTGTATGAGCCAAGCGGACTCAGGCCAACAGGAGGCAAGCCGAGGAATGGATAGTAAGTGAAACCGCCTGCACCAGACGATAGGTCCTCGTCAAGCTGCGCCGTAATCGCATTGTCCGCCGTGATCGATTCGCCTCGGCCAGTAGACCATTCGCTGAGTGCATCGCTGGAGTGCTCGCTCGCCCGTTCGGGCACCAGGACGCTTGCAAACGGAAGACTCATCCCCGGTTCCACGGATACCGGCTGTGGATTAATCCCAGAGAACACTTCCGCTTGACCTTGGCTGACCCATAAACGCGGCGGATCAACATCGATTCGGTAGACGCCTTTCTGGAGGAAGTGGACCCTCCAGTTCTTGTAAATCAAGGTGACCGATGTGTTTAGATTTGGTTCTCCCGAATCTACCAGGACCGAACCAGTTTCTAATTCCACCCGTGTGTCGGCGAGATCGTTTGCAACCATGCGGATTGCACTCCGGTCACCCATACGAAGGAAGACTCCCGGGGTAAGCAACACCTCCGCCCGGCCCTCCGCCGTGCGTAATTCGGCACCTTGGGGCACGGTTAGGAATCTGCCCAGATGAGATTGGAGGGACTGATCCCCCAAGTAGACCGCACCTTCAAAAAAATGGATGACGCCAGAATGAGTAGATATCACCGATTGCGCGCCGGCCGGGAGCAGTACCGCGGCGAACGCAGCCAGCTTCGATAAAGTACAGGCCCGGCTGGACGACATTAAGCAGCCTCAAGATGAGTATGTGCCTCTCTGCGATTCCGGTCAAGTACCCGGTTATGTGGTGCTTTGAATCAGTGTTATATGTTGAGGCGTGAGGAAGTCGTCAAGTATCACGCTGACGCTGGTTGCCGCGGTTGCGGTCTCGGCGCGGGCCCAACAGCCTCCTCCGCCAAACCCTACCCAACAGAACTGTATATCTGCCAATCCCCAGAAACCCCAAAACTGCGGAACCGCACGCGGCGGGTTCGGTAGGCAGGGGTTTTGGCATCATGCGGGCGGCTGATGAGGCGGCTCGCATCGCCTCCGCGGATTCATTGGCAGAAAAAAGTAGAGGCGGTCGGCCTGACATGGCACACCGGCGAGGATCGGGCTTATTGGAACGAGTCGGCGTTCTATGAGTTCACGGCAAAAGAAGTCGATCTCCTCGCGTCCGCGAGCAATGAACTCGAAGAAATGACGCGTAAAGCGGCGCAGCATGTGATCACCAACCGCTTGTACTCGATGATGGGTATTCCCGAACTGGCCGCGTCTTTGATCGAGCGCTCTTGGGAAGCCGAGCCGCCGTCGCTCTACGGACGCTTCGATCTGATGTATGACGGTTGCAATCCGCCGAAGCTGCTGGAGTACAACGCGGATACCCCGACGTCGTTGCTTGAGGCTGCCGTGGTGCAGTGGTACTGGCTCGAAGAAACTCATCCGGCAAGTGACCAGTTCAATTCTATACACGAGCGGCTGATCGCTCTGTGGAAAGAACTGACTCCATACATCCCCAATCGCCACGTGGATTTTTGTTCGATGGACGACGCCGAAGATTGGACCACCGCCGCGTATCTCGAGGACACGGCTCAGCAGTCGGGACTCACGTCGTCCCTATTCACGATTGACATGATTGGATGGGATGGCGCGCGGTTCGTAGGACCGGATGATCGCCCGCTGACCACGGTCTTTAAGCTCTATCCGTGGGAATGGATGGTGCGGGAAGAGTTTGGGAAATATCTCGCCATGGCGGACACCGTCTGGCTGGAGCCTGCCTGGAAGATGCTGTTGTCAAACAAGGGAATCCTGCCTGTGTTGTGGGAATTGTATCGAGGCCATCCGTATTTGCTCGCGGCGAGCCTCGAAAGGCCATCTGCTGGCTCGGACTGGGTCAAGAAGCCTTTGCTCGGACGAGAGGGCGGAAATGTCACAATCCATCAGGTTGGGCGGGAAATCGAAACGGCCGGTGCTTACGGCAAAGAAGGGTTTGTCTACCAGGATCTGGCGCCCTTGAAAAGTTTCGCTGGGATGTATCCAGTTATAGGAAGCTGGGTCATCGGCCATGACCAGGGCAATTCCGCTGCGGGTATCGGAATTCGCGAATCGGATACTCCGATCACCACCAACGTGAGCAGGTTTGTGCCGCACGTGTGTGGATAAAGCATAACCGCCGCGGCTCGTTCGTCCCGTGACATCCACCGTTTTCACCGCCTCTGCCGTCGGGGAGCAGCGCGAGCAGGCGGTGCTATTTCATGTGCCCGGAATCCCTTTCGTTCTCGCAGAAGGTTTCGATCAGGTCGGTATCGGGCAGCAGGTGGACAGGTACCTTGACTCGCCACGGTCTCGCATACGCTTTGGGATCTTCAATGGTGATGTCCATTTCGAGATGCCCAAAATCCTTGCGTGTGAAACGCTCGGTGACTTTGCCCTCTTCCGTCTGGGGATGGCCTTTGCCGGTGTCGACCCACGTTTTACCGTTGAAACCAATGGTTTCGACTACCAGTGTGTTGCCTTCCCAGCGGCCGACGGAGTAACCGAGCCAGCTGGGCTGCGGATCTTGGGGAAGGGGGCGGCCATCCATGAAGATCTGGCGGAATGTGGAGTTGGCCGAAGTTTCGTAAAGCATCACGATCAACGAGGGTGCCTGTACGATCTTGAACGGATGGATCATGGTATTCGATAAGTTCATGCGCGGCACGCCGGGCGGCATGCACTGAACCATGAGATCCCCGGAATGGAGACTCGATTCGCGTTCGTCTTGCAGCTTTTGAGCCCAAGGCGTCATGACGACGTCGCCCGGTTTCAGGTCCTTGGCGAGGTCCTGAAAATAGCCATTCTCGCTTTCCCAGGTACCGGAGAGATCGGGCTTACCGTCGCGCAACTTGGGCGCGGGTGCTTGCAGGTTTGTCTTACCGTCTTCCGTGCGTGGAACACCGGGGACTTTATAGTTGACCCACTGTGCATCGAGCGAGGGAACCGCGAGGCAAAATGCAGTAGAGGAGATGAGGAGCACGCGGCGGATCAGGGGCAGCGTTTTCAGCATGCGTATAAGCTATCACGGTAAACGAGGGGGCAAAAGGGTAGACGGAGCAAAGCAGGCAGGGTCCGTTTGAAGTATGATTGCCTTGCTCAACTCGAGAGGAAGGGTTAACATGCGTTCCAGTAAGATAGTGCACCGAATTTTCAAGAACCGCATGACATGTTGGCCCGCGGCCGCCGCGATTGGGTTGATTTTATGCGGCGCGAACGCAAGCCCGGCGGCCGACCCCGATGGCGGCGGACTTGACGTCGTGCAGGTTCGGCCGAACTTCTATATGATCGCCGGGGCCGGCGGAAATATCGGTGTGCAGTTCGGCGTGGATGGCGTAGTGCTGGTAGATGCGGGCAGCGGAGGGGCATCCGACCAGGTATTGGCTGCGATCCAGAAATTGACCCGGCTGCCGATACGCTACATCATCAACACTGGCGCGGACACGGATCATGTGGGCGGCAACGGCAAGCTGGCCAAAGCCGGGTTAACCATTTTCACCAACGCGCTGGGGGATGCAACCTTTCGCAGCGCTATGACGAACGGCGGCGCGGCGTCGATTCTCGCGCATGAAAGTGTTCTGAATAGGATGAGCGCGCCCACCGGCAAGACATCGGTGTTCCCCACCGACGCTTGGCCCACGGAAGCTTTCTATACGGAAAGAAAAGCCCTGCGGGTGAACGACGAAGCGATTGAAGTGGTTCACCAGCCCGCCGCGCACAGCGATGCCGATAGCTTCGTATTCTTTCGGCGATCCGATGTCGTGGCTGCGGGAGACATCCTGGACACCACCCGCTTCCCGGTGATCGATGTTGCCCACGGAGGCAGCGTACAAGGCGAAATCGACGCGCTCAACCGCTTGATCGCACTCGCGGTTCCACCGGGACCCTTTATTTACGAGGGCGTCGGGACCTATGTGATCCCCGGTCATGGGCGGTTGTGTGAGCAACTGGACGTCGTTAATTACCGCGATATGGTGGTGATCGTCCGCGACGTGATCGCGGATATGATCAAGCAGGGCATGGGCCTCAGCCAGATCAAAGAGGCGTCTCCGGCCAAGCCCTATGAAACGGAGTACGGTACCGAACCCGGCGTCACCAGCGCGTTTATCGAATCCATTTACAAAAGTTTGACCGGGAAAAAATAATGAGAGAGAGAATTTTAACGCTGATGATTGCGTTCACACTGCCGGTGCTGGGGCAGCCCCCGGGAGGCGGGCGAGGTGGTCCGCCGCCGGGTGCGAAGGCTGCGGCGCCTATCGATTTGACCGGCTACTGGGTTTCCGTGGTCAACGAGGATTGGCGCTTCCGCATGGTGATGCCTCCTCCTGGCGATTACCAGGGTGTCCCGATGACAGCGGAAGCGCGCAGAGTTGCCGATGGCTGGGACCCCGCCAAGGATGAAGCGTCCGGGGATCAATGCAAGGCCTACGGAGCGCCGGCGTTGCTGCGCGTCCCGGAACATCTGCACATTATTTGGCAGGACGACCAGACGATGCGCCTGGACACCGACGCCGGACAACAGACCCGTCTCTTTCATTTCGGCGATGGGAAAGCTCCCGCGGCTTCGCCCACGCGGCAGGGAGATTCACTGGCCGTTTGGGAAATCACGCGGCTCAGTAATCCGGGGTTTGGCTTCCAGGAGCCGCAAGCGAAAGGTTCACTGAAAGTCGCCACCTCTCACCTGAAGGCGGGTTATTTGCGGAAGAACGGTGTTCCCTACAGCGAAAACGCGGCTCTCCTCGAGTACTACGACGTGCTCAAGGAACATAATGGCGATGTGATGCTGGTAGTTACGATCGTCGTGACTGACCCTCAGTATCTGCGCGAACCGTTCATTATTACGTCACACTTCAAGAAGCAGGATGGCGACGCCGGATGGACTCCTTCGGCGTGCTCGGCCAAATGGTAGGCGGGAGGAATCAACCATGAAACGCAAGCAAATCAACCTCACTGTGTCACTGTTGCTGTGGCTGGGCCCGGCGGCGCTGGCGCAAGTGGATCTCTCAGGGTCCTGGGCTTCGAAGAATCATGAAGACGCCCTGGAACGCGGCGCCGGTCCCAACCCAGGCGACTTCACGGGAATTCCCTTCAACGAATCCGGCCGAGCCAAGGCCCTCGGCGCTTCGCAATCGGAACTATCCATGCCGGAGCGCATTTGCGCCTTCTACTCCCAGTGGCACATGATGATCGGAACGTTTGGCGTAAAGATCTGGAACGAAACCGACTCGGTGACGGGCAAGACCGTCGCATGGGTGGTGGGAGCGTGGGAAGATCGCGCAGCCATGACGATTTGGATGGATGGGCGTCCGCATCCGTCAGAGCATGCTCCGCATAGTCAGGTAGGCTTTACCACCGGCACTTGGGACGGTAACGTCCTGACCGCCTACACGACGCACATGTTGACCGGCTACCTTCGCCGCAATGGCGTAATGACGAGCGCGCAAGCGACCATGACAACTCATTTCATTCGGCACGGAGACATGCTGACGCTGGCGTCGCAGCTCGAGGACCCGATTTATTTGACTGAGCCTTACTACATCACGCGGAGCTTCGTCACCACGACCGCCCTCATGAATTCCGGAGGGCCGCCCTGTATATCGGGCGATGAAGGCGTGGCGGAGGGCACGGTTCCGCATTATCTTCCAGGAAAAAATCCTTTGCTCGACGAGTTGCCCAGGCTGTACCACATACCGCGAGAAGCCGCGCTCGGCGGGGCTGAAACCATGTATCCCGCCTTCCGCGAAAAACTCAAGGACCAGTTCACAATGCCGCCTAAATGCACGCGGAACTGTGGCGTCCCTCCTCCGGGGCAGAATTAAGGGAAACGAGCGGTTGTCAAATGCGCGGCGCCCCGGTGCTTTGACCCTCACGTGCGTCCGACGTGATACTAAGCGTATGCTCGATCCGGCGCCTAAAGCGGCCCTGCAGCTTCGTAATCTGCGGAAGGAGTACAAGGATGTGGTCGCCGTTGATGGTCTCGATCTTGAGGTGCGCGTGGGCGAGTGCTTCGGCCTCCTTGGACCCAATGGCGCTGGCAAGACCACAACCATCGAGATCTGCGAAGGATTGACGCCGGCGGATTCCGGCGACGTTACCGTGCTGGGCATGCACTGGGGCCCGGACTCTAACGCACTCCGGCAAAAGCTTGGGATTCAGCTACAAGAGACCCAGCTCTCCGAAAAACTCACCGTGATCGAAACTGTTCGGCTGTTCCGCAGCTTTTTCAAGCAAGGGCCGGAGACGTCTGAAGTGATCGAACAGGCACAACTTGAAGAAAAGCGGAACTCGCGGGTAGGCGAGCTCTCGGGCGGCCAAAAGCAACGGCTTGCGTTCGCCTGCGCATTAGTGGGCGATCCGGATCTCCTCTTCCTCGATGAACCCACGACGGGACTTGATCCACAGGCGCGCCGCCAGCTTTGGGACTTGATTGAACAATTCAAGCTTGCGGGCCGCACCATTTTGTTAACCACTCACTATATGGATGAAGCGGAACGGCTGTGCGACCGTGTAGCGATCATGGATCGCGGCAGGGTGATTGCCTTGGGCACACCGCGCGAATTGATCGCGTCGATTGGCGTCGAGCACGTCGTGGAGTTTTCGGCGGGCGATGCGGCGAAAGCATTGGATGTCTCCGCGGTGCGCCGCATCGAAGGCGTCCGCAGTGTTCGAACCGAAAATGGAAGCATGTTGATGCAGGTGACGGAACTGCATCGGGCCGTGCCGGCCATGCTGTCCGAACTCAGCCGGCAGGGCGTCCCGCTTACCGAGCTGCGTACCCATTCCGCTACTTTGGAGGACGTCTTCGTTACCCTAACCGGACGGCACTTGCGCAATGAGTGAACTCACGGCGCTCCCCAAGGTTCCGCCCAGGGAAGGCGCAAGACGGCCTCCTCGTCGCGCCACTTTTGCTGACCATTCTTTGGTGCAGTTGACTCTGGTGCGGTTTCGCGAATTCTTGCGTGAGCCGGAAGCCCTCTTCTGGGTGTTTGTTTTCCCGATCCTTCTGGCGGCCGGCTTGGGAATTGCCTTCCGCAACCGTCCGGCCGACGTGCTGAGGATTGCGAGCGTCGCGCCCGAGCTAACGCAGTCGTTACGCCAAGAGAAACTCCTGGATGTGCAGCAGTTTTCTCCCGAGGCTGCAACAGAAGCGCTCCGCTCCGGAAAAGTTGTACTTCTCGCCGAGCCTGGTCCCGGTGGAACCGTGGTGTATCGATATGACGATACGAATCCCGAAGGACGCGCTGCACGGATGCTGGCAGATCGCGCCATTCAGCTCGCTGCGGGCCGTGTCGATCCCGTTTCTTCAATGGACCGCTTGATGCGCGAGCCGGGCTCGCGGTACATCGATTTCCTGATTCCCGGCTTGTTGGGGATGAACCTGATGGGCAGCGCAATCTGGGGCCTGGGATTCGCAATCGTGGATGCGCGGCGAAAGAAGCTGATGAAGCGCCTGATTGCCACTCCCATGCCGCGACACTATTACCTGCTGTCGTTTGTGCTCTCGAGGTTGTTGCTACTCGTGATAGAGGTCGGAGCTCTACTGGGGTTTGGAGCGTTGGCGTTCCAAGTGCCGCTCCGCGGTTCGCTGCTCGTTCTTGCGATTCTGTGTGTTCTCGGCTCCCTGACCTTCAGTGCCCTCGGACTGTTAATCGCATCACGCGTGCGAACCATAGAAGCCGCCTCTGGCCTGATGAATCTGGTGATGATGCCGATGTGGATTGTTTCGGGCGTGTTTTTTTCGTCCCAGCGTTTCCCCGGCGTGGTGCAACCCGTGATCAAAGCGCTCCCTTTAACCGCGGTCATTGACGCGTTGCGTGCCAACATGCTGCAAGGTGCGGATTTCGCCCAAGTAGCTCCCCAGCTGAGTATTTTGGGAGCCTGGCTGATCGTTTGTTTCACGCTGGCATTGAAGTTATTCCGCTGGCGATAGACGGCCTCTTACCGAAACGTGCACTTAAAGAAGCTTGTCTAGTGTGATCGGCAGATCTCGGACTCGCTTGCCAGTCGCGTGATACACCGCATTCGCAATTGCCGCCGCGGCACCGGTGATGCCGATCTCACCGATTCCGCGCGCGCCATAGGGTGTCTTTTCATCCGGGATGTTCAGGTAATGTATCTCGATTTCCGGTACATCCAAGTTCACCGGGACGTGATATTCCGCCAGCGACGGATTCATGATTCGGCCTCGGCGATCGTCAAACAGGGTTTCTTCCATAAGTGCCATGCCGATCCCCATGATGATGCCTCCGCGAAGCTGACTAGTTGCGGTCTTAGGATTGACCACCCGTCCGCAATCGAGAGAGCAGAGCCAACGCGATACGCGCACCTCGCCGGTCTCTTCATGCACCCGCACTTCGCAAAACTGTGCCGCGTAGGAGGCCATGGAGTATTTCATCAATTCCATCGGCGGACTCGACTCTTTTTCAATATCGATGGAATCCTGCTTCGCCTTGCGAAGAATCTCCGCATAAGTCTCGCCCGAACTCTTCTCGCCGGTTCGATACAACCCGCCGTCGCGCGCCTCCAACTCTTCGTATTTCGCCCCCGCGAGCGGTGAATCCGGGTCCTTGTGCGCCAACTTGAGCAGCTCACGGTGGATTTCCTCCACTGCCGTTTGCACCGCCGCGAAAATAGATGCTGTCTGATTGGAGCCGCCCGCCATGACCGGTGTATCCGCCAGATTGGAGTCCCCGTATTCGAAAGTAACCGATTCCAACGGGAGTCCCAAACGATCCGCAGCATGTTGGATCTGCACCGTCGCGGTTCCCATCCCCATCTCCGCGGCGGGTGTTTTCACAACCGCTTTGCCGTCCGCGAAAATGCACACACGAGCCTTCACTGGAAAGCGAAAGTAAGGATAGTAGCCGGTGGCGACGCCTTGTCCCACTAACCATTTGCCGTCGCGTTGGGAGCGTGGTTCCGGGTTGCGCGCGTTCCATCCGAATTTTTCCTTGCCCTGCCGGTACGCCTCCGTCAAATGGCGGGACGAAAATTCGGTGTCCTTGGTAGGATCTTTGCCAGGTTCGTTTAGGCGCCGCACTTCAATAGGGTCCATCCGCAACGCATGTGCCAGTTCATCCATTGCCGATTCCAGAGCAAACGTTCCGATCGATTCACCGGGGGCGCGCATCCAGGTGTTGGCCACTGTGTCCAAATTAACTATTTTCTGCTCGATCAAGATGTTGGGCGACCCGTACAGGTGCCGGCTGGGAAAGGTGCACTGTTCCGCATAGCGCCCATGCTCTGTGGTCGCGGTGATGCCGGAATGCAGTAACGCTGAAAGCTTCCCGTCTTTTTTGGCGCCAAGCGCGATCCGCTGCTCCGCGATGGTCCGCCCGCCAACGGTGCGATAGACGCCTTCGCGGGAAAGCGATAGTTTAACCGGCCGCTGCAAAGCCTTAGCCGCCGCGGCACAAAGCGGAGTATAGCTCCACATTCCACCTTTCCCGCCGAAACCGCCGCCGACGAAGGGTGCGATGACCTGAATCTGATCCGGCTTCAGCTTGAAAATCACGGCCAGGCTGCGGGCCATGGTGTAAACCGATTGCGAAGACTCCAAAACTACCAGGCTGCCCTGGTTCCAGAACGCGATGGTCGCGTGGGGCTCGATAGCGTTGTGATTATAGCGAGGCGTGAAATAGACGTGATCGACTCGGACGTCTGCCTCCTGCATGCCTTTCTCAACGCTCCCGATCTTGATCACCGCAGGCTCGCCCATGACATCGGAAGGTGCAATGGCCTTCGCCTTGAGCGCTTCGAACGAAACCACGGCATCGCCGGTTTTATATTCGACTTCTACCAATGAAGCGGCATACTCGGCTTGCTCTAATGTTTCCGCCACCACCACGGCGATTGGCTGCCCGTCCCAATGTACAGATGAGTCTTGCAGAATCGGGAGATCACTCGCCGCCATCCCTTTTTTCAAGTCAGTGATATCCACCAAAGGCGGTGTCACTAGGGCAGGCATGTTTTTGTAAGTGAATATTTCCAGCACGCCGCCGGAGCGCTTTGCCCCTTCAGTATCGATTTTGGAGACTTTGCCCTTGGCGATCGTGCTATAGACCAGCACCGCATGAACCACGTCGGGGATCTGAAATTCTGCCGTGAACGGCGCTCCACCCTTCACTTTGACGGGACCATCCACGCGATCCAAAGGCCTGCCCAGAAAGCCTTTGTGGTCGATCAAGGGATCGCGCGTCTTATCCGGCATGAAGTGCGCGACAGTCTCCACCATATCCTTCATACACGCTCATTGTTTGTCTCCGGCTTCTGCCAATTCACTCAATACGCTGGCGATGGCCCGTTTAGCGAGCTCTATTTTAAAACTGTTGTGTTGGAATCCGCGTGCGTGCGAAAGCTCAGCATCGGCCGCCCGGCGGAACGTTTCCATGCTCGCTTCCGCCCCGGAAAGCACGCTTTCGGCTTGGTAAGCCCTCCATGGTTTTGGCGCCACTCCACCGAGTGCTAACCGAATGTTGCGGATTCTGCCATTCTCCACTTCGAGCGCCGCTGCCACGCTCACCAATGCGAACGCATAGCTCGCCCGATCGCGCACTTTCCGGTAGCGCGAATGTTTCGCGAAGGGAACCGAAGGCAGCTCGATCGAGGTAATTAGTTCGTTTGCCTGGAGAGCAGTTTCGATGTGCGGGGTGTCGCCGGGTAGTCGGTGGAACGTATTCAACGCAATGGTGCGTTCACCCTCCGGTCCGTGGACGCGAACCGTGGCGTCGAGCGCCGCCAGTGCAACACACATGTCTGAGGGATGCGTGGCGATGCAGTGTTCGGAGGCGCCCAGAATAGCGTGGATGCGATTGAAGCCGTCTATAGCGTCGCAACCGGAGCCTGGGCTGCGCTTATTGCATTTCGTCGATTCGTCGTAAAAGTAGTAGCAGCGTGTGCGCTGCATGATATTGCCGGCCACGGTAGCCATGTTCCGAATCTGGCCCGAAGCGCCGAACAAGATTGCCTGCGATAAGAGAGGAAAGCGCTGCCGTATAAGAGGATGATTCGCTACTGCCGTATTTTTAACCTCCGCGCCAATCGAAACTCCGCCTTCTGCCGATTCTTTGATTCCGCTGGACGGCAGGCGCGTGACATCAATCAGCGCGTCCGGCTGCTCTATGTTTTCGCGCATCAGGTCGACGAGGTTTGTACCTCCGCCCAGGAACTTCGCGTTGGGGATCTTCGCAATCAGGCTCAGGGCATCCTGGGATGTGCTGGCGCGTGTGTAACTAAAATTTCTCACTTGGACACTCCATACGCCTGGCGAATGGCGGCGCGGATTCCCACATAAGCACCACAGCGGCATAAGTTGCCGCTCATACGTTCACTGAGTTCTTGTTCGGAAAACTCGAACGGCCTCCGCGGTGATGTCGGCAGTTACCGCACTTGGCAATCCGCTGCGGAATTCTTCAATCATTCCGATGGCCGAGCAGATCTGTCCGGGCGTGCAGTATCCGCATTGAAAACCATCCTGATCTATGAATGCGGCCTGAAGTGGATGCAGACTTCCATTCGCGCTGAGACCCTCGATCGTGGTGATTTCCGATCCCTCATACTGAACCGCGAGCGCCAGGCAAGAGAGAGTCCGCTGCCCGTCACATAGAACCGTGCAAGCGCCGCAAGCTCCTTGATTGCAGCCTTTCTTGGCGCCGGTCAGATGCAGATACTCTCGCAACGCATCGAGGAGGGAAACGCGGGGCTCAACTGCCAGGATCCGGTCCGAGCCGTTGATTCGCAGCGTTATTTCAGATTTGCAGGAAGAGGAAAGCACATCCTGATTCTCGACTGTCATTGGTTGATGTTTCACAGTCCTCCTTACCGGTCGTTATGGATCCAAACAGGGCAACTGATCCTAAGGACTCCAAACCGCTACTGACGGATGGCCATGCAGCAGACGCTACGCTCTTTTGGGAATCACTCGGTTGTTGGATACGGTACGTCGCAAAACGTTTCGGTGCTTAATCGGGCGCCGCTTCACTACACGGCTACGGATGGCGGAAAGCTATTTGACCGGCGCAAAGTCCCCGGATTTCGGGGGATCGGGCGGGGCCGCGGCAGCGGGCGGGGGGGGTACTGATGGCAAGGCTGGAGGCAGAATGGTCGCCAGGCGGCCTTGCTGGTCGCCCCGCAGCCACACGTATAGCTTGCTTTCGGAATTGGACGGGTCCGGAAGATTGATTCCGATCGACTGCTTCATTCCCGGCCCCGGAAGCGGCTCCGGAAGATCGGAAACCTGCACTCCGTGGCCATCGTCCCACCCCAGCTTCGCGATCATCTCGAGATTCTGGCCCGTGAGTTGATATCGGCGCGTTTCATTATGTGGCGGATCCGCGGATACGGTGAAGGAATCGATCCGGGGTACGCGCAGGATATACGCCAGCGTGAACGGCGGCGAACTACGACCGCGGCCGTTATCAATCACGGCCTCGAGCGAACATCCGGCCGGCAGGCCACTGGTATCAAATGCCAGAAACAATTGGTCCAGGGAGATCTGCTGCAGACTCTGGTGTGAATTCTGCTCCCCAATGTGAAGGGATGCTTGCTCGCCTAAACCTTCGAGGCAGGCAAGACGCACGACACTGTGCCGTTCCATGTTCTTGACGTCCAGCATGGCATTCAGCGTGGAACCCGCCGGAAACTCGTCGCGGCGCACGCTGATCGCCATACCCGTCGGCAGCGAGAGTCTCGAACTGGCAATCACGGGTAGCGGCCCGGCGATCTCGAGGGCATCGGGAAACGTGAGGGGCTCGCTTCGATCCTGCAAATAGGCTCGCACCGGCAGCGCCGTGCCGGGTTTCGGCAGCGATTGCAGCACCACCGTCAGGCTCCGTTCGGTTTGATTCGGCTCCGCAGGATTGAGTTGGAGAACGGCTCCGGGAGCCTCCAGTTTCGTGAGCAGTTCCAAGCGTTCGCCTTTCAGCACAAAATGCTGCGTTGCGGCGCCTTGGTTCACGCCGCCTTGGTTCACAACTTGGTTCACAAGGATTGGTAAATTGCTGAATTTCGGCGGATTTGGAAGAACCTTGAATTTCACGGGATGGCTCTTGTCGTCCTGCTGCGAAATCAGCAACTCGTAGGCCCCGGGATCGAGATCATTCGTGTCGATCTGCACGTCCATGTGGTCTTGCGGACCCTTACGCAGCCCGGTCGGCAGCAGAAACCGCACGCCCTGAGCCGTGGCGAACTCATCGTTCAGCTTTTTCAACTCGACCTTGGTGGTGAACTCGAAATCGCTCCCCGTCACCGTCACCGGCGCTTTTCCGGACTTCGCAAGCAGCCGGTCCTGTGATGCCGGATCGAGATGCGCCGTCCCGAAATCGCTCAGCCCGAGGACGTGCACGGTTCCGCTTGCTTCGAGAGGCGTCCAGTCCCAAAGCCCGGTCAGCTTGTAATCGCCAGGCGGTACCGCGGCTTTCGTCAGATCGATCTCCAGCGCTTTCTGATTCCCGAGCTTCACCACGGAAACCGCTATCTTTTTCTGTTGATTGTCCACCAAGGCCCACTCCCGCACCCGATCTAAATATTTCCAACCCGGCTCCGCTGCGTCTACCGGAACAGGAGTCTTCTGGGTAGCAGGGATATGGCTCGTATCGCCGATTCGAATCGAGGGAGTGCGAATATTCGGAATTCGGTTGACCCAGATGTAGGCGATGCGCGTTCGCGGCGGCGCCGGACCTTGTTGGCCGCAAAGATTTACGTCGACGTTCCCGAGCGGCTGCGCAAAGGCGGCGCGGAACTGCGTATCGGGAAACGCAATAGCCCGCAAATCGAGGAGCATCGCCGTTCCGCCGGCGACCAATCCGACCGGGCTTCCGAAAAAAAGCGAGGCAGCCATGCTTGCCATACTGGCCGTTTGTCCAGCCCGTTGCGCCGTGGAATTGGCCAGCGGATTGTAGTTGGCCAGTTGCGGGTTCATAGTGGCGAAAACGGTCTGGGCCTGGGCCGCAACGGGAGCATTTCTGTCGATCTGGACAGCGAATCCATACTGTGAAGCGAAGCCGTTCAACGCCGAGTTGATGCTGGCCGAGGAGCTCTCGCTGTTCGACAACATCGTCACTAACTGCTCGGCCTGGGCGGTCTTGTCGGCGTAGTCCGCCAGTTGCGCGATGAGCACCTCGTCTTGTGCCAGGAATTTGGCCACCTTCTTGCGGTTCAGACCGGCTGGACCGTAGACCAGCGCGGCAAGGGAGATGGTCCGCGGCATCTTCCATTCCTGCGCTTTGTCCGCGGGCTTTGGATCGGTAACAATGATATCCGCCTCGCCGGGCTGTCGCTTTTCCGGTACCAGGATCAGCGCGACCTCACCCGGCCGCTCCTCCTTTCCCCGCAGAACGGCAGCATAGCGCACAATGTCACCTTCGCTGAGTTGATTGATGGTGCGAAAAGGAAGGGACTGATGGCCGGTATGCACGCTCAAATCCACCGCGCCAAGCGGCCCACCTCCCGGGCAATTTACGAAAGGAGGCGCTGCCGGCGCCGCGGCCGCTGGATTCGGCTCCTGTGCGCCTAAGTCTGAAACGTGACTCAGGGTTTGGACCAGACCAGCCAGCAGGAACGCTAGCGTCACAGCTCGTACAGCCATCCTTCCTTCAGGGTACACCGGTCTCGAATGTTCAAGGCACAGAGAGCGAGTCATCGTTCTTCTAGCACCCTCCGGCGATCCATTGAAGGCAGTTCGTCCAGCAGCACCTTGAAAACTCCATTCGTCCATCCAAAACCCACCTCATTTGAACTGTACCCATAACGAACCTCGCCCTGAATATCCGCGGTTCTCCGCTCCACATCGTACTTCTCCCGAATCGTGCCCGTTCGACGAAACTCATGCTGCACCATGCCAAGGAATTTTCCCGCGATCCGATTCGCGTCTTCGTCGTACCCGTATCGCCGCAAGCCCTCCACCGCGATCAGTTCTAGCGGCGCCCAACCGAAAGGTGCATCCCATTGGTCACCGCTTCGGTTGGTGCTCGTCAGCAGTCCCCCCGGCCGTTCGAATTTCCCGAGAGCGCTTCTAACGCGTGCGGCCTGATCCTTAGTGGCGATACCGGCCCATAAAGGATAGAAGGTCGCGAGAAAAGGATACCGCCGAATCCGCGCTTGCGCGAAATTGTAGTCGTAATACAATCCATCTTCCGCATCCCACATGAACCGGTTCACCCGCTCGGCTCGCTGCGTCGCCCGCGTTCGCCATATCTGCGCTTCTGCCCCCCGCCCGACTATCTCCAGAATTTCCGCTATCTCCTTCTCCATCACGTAGAGAAGCGAATTCAAACACACGGGATTGTACTCGACAATATCTGCATTGAACGGTCCGAATCTTGCCGACGGATCAAGCCCAGATTCCCGCATCGATCGGTCGCCCTTATAAAACAGCGGCGTAAGCTCATCGCGTTTCCGATTGTAAAAACGGGATACGTCATAGGCGTCCACCCGATGTGTCCGAAAGTAATCCTTCACCAAGTCATAGTGAGTATGGCCCGACGAATTCACTTCCGACGCTAATACCTCAGGCGCCGGTCCGTTTCCCAAATCGAAGTACCTGGATAATCCCGTCTGCCCTGTCAAATGCGGTTCGCTTGTCCAGTAGCCGTAATACGCGATCGCCGCGTCCACAGATTCCGCTAGCCAGGACCGATCCTGCGTTTGGCGAAAAACCGCCAGCAGCATTTCTGTCAGGAAAGGCGGCTGCGACCGAGTCAAATAGTACGTGCGATTCGCATTCAGAATCTTCCCGTATTGCCGGATTTCGTACAGGAAATTATCAGCCATGTCTTTGGCCAGCTCGACCTTGCCGTCTTTCAGCAAACCTAGCTGGATAAAGTAACTATCCCAGCCGTACATCTCATTGAACCGCCCGCCCGGAACCACATACGGCTTCGGCAGGTACAGCAACCCCTGCTCAGGTATCTGCGAAACTTCTTCCGGCAGCCGCCGGATCTCGATCTTGCGGAAATCTTCAGCCGGCATTTGCGCGCGTACTTCCCGCTCAACTCGTTCCGCATCCTCGGTTCGGCCAACATAGACAGGCCAACGCCTGTCCGGTCCTACACGAAATTTCGGATCGATCGCGGCAGTCGCCAGATTCTTGTTCGATCGCGTTAAAATGGCCCATCCTTGCATGATGTAGTCGGTTATAGGCGGACTTTGGGCCCAGGCAACCAGGGTCGCCGCCAGAATCGCCACCGCCGCTCGCCTGTATGAACGCAACAAACCGAGCCTCTGTCCTGATGGTAGTCTCATTCAATTGCTGCAGGGACTTCGTCAGATGCTAGACGGCCAGAGCTGACGGCCCTATGCGAAGTTTCGCGTACGGCGGCGGTTCACGAACTAAGCGCCGCACTCAATGAGCTTTTGTATGGCTTGCAGGAGATCGGAACTGCCGATTGGCTTTGCCAAAACGACTGCTGCACCAAGATGCTTGGCGGCTGGCAAATAATCAGGGTTCCCTGAGATAGCAATAATGGGAATTTGGGGGAATTCTAGAACAAAGTGCCGGATTGTCTCTATGCCTTCCTGTTCTGGCATAACCAGGTCGGTAATAAGCAAGCTAATCGGATGCTGACGGGCATATGTAAGGGCGACCTTGCCATTTAAGAACCCAAGCGCCTGGTGACCTGCGTCTTCGAGTACTGCCAGCAACACTTCCCGCAAGCTGGAATTGTCATCCACAACTAGAATCAATGTGTACGTCCTTTTTAAGCGTTTCGGCCCTGCGCTCGCTGTCCGTTTCGAAGACCTCGGCTAACTTGGCAAGATCTCCTCCGGCCACTAACTGGCAGAATACGTCCACCAAGTTCGGATCAAATTGTTTTCCGCTTTCCTGGCGGATACAACCGATCGCAACGTCCATGCTCTCCGCGCTTTTGTAGGGCCGGTCGTGCGTAATTACATCGAAAACATCCGCCACGCTTACGATTCTGGCCTCGAGCGGAATGGCGTCGCCGGACAATTTATGATAGCCATTGCCATCCCAACGCTCGTGATGATACAGCGCGATCCGTTCCGCCATTTGGAGAATCGCGAAGTTACTCCCCGAAAGGATGATCCGGCCAATCTCTGTGTGCCTCTTGATCTGGAGATATTCTGCGTCCGTTAACTTGGCCGGTTTGAGCAGGATTCCGTCAGGAATGCCGATCTTGCCGACATCGTGGAGCGGTGCGGACAAGCGGATCAGCTCAACCTGATCGGCAGGCAATCCAATGGCGCGAGCCAGAACAGCAGCCAAATTGCCTACACGCTGTGTGTGCTGGCCCGTGCAATCGTCTCGATACTCCGCCGCCAACGCGAGACGCTGAAGAATCTCCAACTGCGCCAGTTCGAGGTCGCGGGTGCGCTCCGAAACACGTTCTTCCAGTGTCACATTTTGATTTTGAAGCTCCACATGGAGCCATCTCGTCTCCAAAAGATTATAGATACGCAACAAAGTTTCTTCGACATCGAAGGGCTTGGTCAAAAAGTCCTTGGCGCCCAGTGAGAGAGCCGTCTGCTTCGCTTTTCTGGAATTGTCAGCCGTCAGAATCAGAATTGGCACAAAGGTTCCCACGGGGATTCGTGAGCGCAACTGCTTCAAGAGCGCGAACCCGTCCACAAAGGGCATTTGGAGATCCAAGGCAACCAGATCCGGCTGAAACTCGGAAAAGACATTCAGAGCTTTTCGGGAATCCGTAATCCCCTCCAAGCGCGAATAGCCCGCCTTCTTCAGGATGCGCTCAAGCAGCCGAACATTCTCGGTCTGATCGTCAACGATGAGGATCCTGCTGCTTAAGATGATCTCTTTATTCATACTTTCTTGCCGACACGCTTTGGATCGCCCGCACAGACTCTCCGCTGTATGGATCGACTTTGGCGGGTAATCACCTTAGACACTTCAAAGAAATAAGAATCTATTCGGCGCCATAACGCGCTTCAATCCGGGATTTCTACAGTATGAACGGGAGAAGGTTTAGTGAAGGTGTTATCGAGCAACCCTAATATGGAAGCAATATCGAGCGGTTTTGTCAAATAAGAATTAGCCCCCGCCGCGAGAAGGCGGTCGATTTGGCCGGGCGTCGCATCCGCGCTGACGATGACCACTGGGATTCCAGCGGTCCTCGGGTCGCCTTTCAAGTGATCTAGGATTTCATGTCCTGAGATATCAGGTAAATGAAGGTCCAGGAGAATCAGATCAGGGGCGTCGGTGCCCGCGATTTCCAGTCCGACCCGCCCTCGCTCGGCTCCGATAAGCCTTAGCCCCTTTCGATGTGCGATGATGCGCTCCATAAGTCTAAAGTTCGCCCGGTTGTCTTCCACATATAGGACTGTGCGACGTTGAGAATAAACGGTGCTTTGTTCCGCTTTGGGTTCGTCAATCGGAACCGCTAGAGTGTTTTCAGGGCCGTCCGCTCTGCTGAGTTCGATCCAGAACGTGCTGCCCCGACCAATTTTGCTTTCGACGCCAATGCGGCCTCCCATCGCTTCTATGAGCCCTTTGGAAAGCGCCAGGCCCAGGCCGGTTCCCTCGATTCCCATAGTTTCATCGCCCACACGTTCGAAGGGTTGGAAGAGCCTTTCCTGATGCTTTTCAGAAATGCCGCGGCCGGTATCCGTAATCGAAATTCGGAATATGCCGCCTTCTCGCGGCTGGCAGGAGAGGTCGACGCGGCCACCCTCCAGGTTGTATTTCACAGCGTTGGACAGCAAATTGAGAAATACTTGATGGAGCCGCTGCTGGTCCGCTTTAACGTATCTCTCACTGTCGATGGTCGAGTCGCATTTCACTTGTATATTTCGCTGCTGGGCGATGGGCCGAACGAAGGACAGCGCTTCTTGGATTACCTCCCGGAGGTGGATAGGCTCCGAAGACAAGGAGAGCCTGCCCGCCTCGATCCGCGCAAGGTCCAGCACTTCATTGATCAGACTCAGCAAATGCTGCCCTCCCTTCATAATGTGCGCGAGAGAGTCCTCTTGTTCCTCCGACAAAGCGTCCATCTCCAAAAGCTGGGCGAACCCCAGAATGGAATTCAGGGGAGTGCGTAACTCATGGCTCATTCGCGATAAGAACTCGCTTTTGGCGTGATTTGCCCTCTCCGCTTCGTCTTTGGCTTTCCGCAGCAGATCCCCGGAACGTTTTGCTGCTGTGATATCCCGTATCACGGCAACACCGCCTCTGGCGTTTCCGCTATCATCCTTCAGCGGCCTTCCATTGACGCTAATGAACGCGCCCTCGGGCCGGAAGTCGTTGCGGATGTAAATCTCAATCCCATCGACAGTTTCTCCCTGCAGGGCTTTGGCGAGCGGTAACTCGCCGGCCGGGAAGGGCGCCATGGTATCCGGGCTATAAATACCGTATGTGCTACTCCATTGCGCTTGGGGCGCAGCCTCCCGCGGACCCACCATTTGCCGGGCGGCAGGATTCAGCAACACCGTTTTGCCGCTCTGGTCGGCGACGATCACGCCGTCTCCCATGCTGTCCAGGATCGATTGCAGAATCTTAGTCTGTTGGCGCAAAACCGCTTCGGACTGCGCCAAAGCTTCCTGCTGCCGTGCCACGGTTTCGGCCGCCGCTTTTTGTTCCGCCATCTTGCGCGCGTGCGCCGCAGCGTGCAAGACTGTGACCTTAAGCTCGGCCGGTTCCCAGGGCTTGGCAACATAGGTAAAGATCTGACCGTGGTTCACGGCCCGGATAAGGGCGTTGATGTCCGCATAACCGGTTACCAGAATCCTAGTGGCGTCAGAGATTTCCTGGGCTTTGGCGAGGAACTGATCGCCGGTAAGTCCCGGCATGCGTTGATCCGCGAGGATCACCGTAAACTTGGCCGTGCGTAAAAGCTGCAGCGCTTCTTCTCCGTCGCTACTGGCGATCACTTCGAAGTTTTCTTCGAGCAGGTCGCGGAGGGAATCCAAGATGCGCGGCTCATCGTCGACCACCAGGACAGCAGGTCTTTCCGCCCGTCCAGTCATGCGTTTACCTCCGCTTGAAACGACATCGGAAGCCTCAGGATGAACTCCGTGCCTCTTCCCACCTCGCTCGAAAATTCTATAGAACCGTGATGAGCTTGGACGATTCCGTAGGAGATCGCCAGACCGAGGCCCGTGCCGTGCCCTACGGGTTTAGTTGTAAAGAAGGGCTCAAACACTTTGTCGCGGTTCTTTTCCGGGATGCCTCTGCCCGTGTCGCGAACGGTAATTACAAAGTCTCCAGCTTGCAATTCTGTTAGGAGTGAAATCGTTCCAGCAGCGTCGATCGAATCAATTGCGTTCCCGATGACGTTCATAAGGACTTGATTGAGTTCGCCGGCGAAGCACGTCAAATCCGCGGTGGCGTTGAACGACCGTTTTACCTCGATTCGGCTTCCCATCTTGTGCCGCAGAAACAACAAAACGGACTCGATGCTCTCGTGAACGTCAATCGTCTTGATCTGGCCCTCATCCAACCTGGAAAAAGTTCTCAGCTTGGAAACCAACCCCCCAACCCGGTCTGCTCCCTCCCTCATGTGGTCGACCTGCGTCCGCATCTTGTGGATTATGGGGAGCGTGACAGGGTGTCCGTTAGGTACTTCCGAAACTAGTTTATTCAACTGTTCTCGGACCACGAAGATATTGTTAATCACGAAGGCGAGAGGATTATTAATTTCATGGGCGATGCCCGCGACCAACTGGCCCAATGAGGCCATTTTCCCGGACTGCACCAGTTGCGCTTGTGTCTGTCTTAGTCTTTGATTCGTCTGGGCTAACTCCTCTGCTAGGCTGGTTGTTTCCCGCACCTGCCGTTCCAGGGAGACGTTTTGCTCTTTCAGTTGCCGGTGCAGCCACCGGGTCTGCAAAAGGTTCTTCACTCTAAGTTCAACCTCGGTATGGTTCAATGGCTTGGATAAGAAGTCGCTCGCACCGTGCGAGAGGGCTCGCTCCTTTGCTTCGGAAGTCCCATCCCCCGTCAGAACCAGAACGGGAAGGTAGTCATCCTTTGGAATCAGCGTAGTAAGTTGATCCAGAACCGCCACCCCATCCAGGTGGGGCATGTGAAGGTCCAGCAGGATTAGATCCGGTCTAAACTCAAGAAAAGTCGTATGAACCTGGCGGGAGTCATTGAGACATTTGAGGTTTTCACACCCTGCAAACTCCAGAACAGCCTTCAGCGCGTTCAAATTCGCCATCTGGTCGTCGACGATCAGAATCCTGGAATCCTTAAGGTTCGCGAAACTCAAATCCCAATCCTTTCGAGTGAGGTAGCGGCAGGCCGATTCCAAAGGCAGGTGCTTTTGACACCAACGGGTAATCATCGGTCACGGTGCCAAAAACTTTAAACCTCATGGCAATAACGGGGTAATTCTTTTCATTTTGGGTTGTAGGTCCAGGAAAATCCGGTCGATAGTTGGGTCGGACCTTAATCCACCTTACGGCCGAGATAGGTTAGCTGATCGGGGCCATAGGAGAACTCAATGATCCGCTTCTCATCGGCTTTCTTCACCGGGTTCCTGCTGGCGAACACCGCTCTGGCGCAAACCTCGGGTGGCATATTTCGGGGCGAGGTCCGCGACGCGTCGAGTGCGGTAGTTCCTCAGGCCAAACTTCTGATTCGATCCCTTGACAATGGTACCGAGACCTCGGCCGAATCGAACGAAGAAGGACTCTACGTCACCTATACCCTGATTCCCGGTTCCTATTCGCTGAGCGCCGTAAAAACTGGATTCAAGGTGGAGGTCTTTGGCCCGGTCCTGCTGCAGGTGAACCAGACAGTCCGTGTCGATTTCACACTCAGCGTTGGGGCCACCAGTGAGTCCATCCAAGTGGAAGCCGCCGGCACGCAGTTGCTGTCGACGGAAAGTTCAGAAGTCTCACAGGTCATTGCCAGAAAGCAGGTCGCCGAGATTCCCTTGAACGGCCGCAACTGGCAGCAACTTATCGCTCTGAGCGCGGGCGTGAACCCCGGCGCGCCTTCCGAGACTGGCTCGCCGAATCCGGTAAATATCAACGGCCAACGCACCAAGGCAAATCTGTATTTGCTCGACGGAATTTCCACGACCTCTTCGGCACAAGGGCGCGGCAATAACTTCAATATTCCACTTGAAGCGGTACGTGAGTTCTCCGTGCAGGCGGGAGCTTATTCGGCGGAATTCGGGGATGTGGCGGGCGGGGTGATCAATTTGCAGTCCAAATCCGGCACCAACATCTGGCATGGATCCTTATTTGAGTTTTTCAGAAACGACGCGATGGATGCGGCCAATTTTTTCTCGAACGCTACTGGTCAAGCCAAGAACCCGCTTCGCTACAACCAGTTTGGCGGGTCGCTGGGTGGCCCCATCCGCCGTGACAAGACCTTCTTCTTCGCCGATTACCAGGGCACCATTGCTCACACTGGTGTTCCCATGATCACCAGTGTGCCCACGGCTGCCCAACGGCGGGGCGATTTTTCGGGAAGCACCAGCCCGATCTACGATCCCTTTGGAGCATCGCTGGCACGGACGCCGTTCCTCAATAACGTCATCCCTGCAAATCTGATCGATCCTGCCGCCGCAAAGATCGCGGCTTTGCTGCCGCCACCGAATCAGTTCGATTCCCAGGGCCAACCGCTACCGTTCAACAACTACGCGGTGACACGAACGAGTCTTTCCAACGCTCAGTCTTTCGACATCCGTATCGACCACCAGTTCTCGGAAATCAGCACCATTTTTGTGCGTCACTCGTTCCAGAATACCGACGCTGTCTCACCATCTATCTTCGGCCTGCCTTTGGGCGGCTCGCTTTCTCTTTCGGGCACCACGGGCGCGCGTAACCAGAACACAGGAATTGGCCATATCTATCAGCTAAGGCCGACCCTTATCAATGAAATTCGAATCGGCCTCAACCGCCAAGCCAGTAACTTGACCCAGGAGGATTACGGCCAGAACCTCTCTCAGCAGTTCGGTATTCCGGGAGTGAACCAGAACCTGCAGACCTCAGGCCTTTCAAGCATGGTCATTTCAGGCCTGTTCAATGTTGGCGGAAGCATACTGACTCCGCTGAAGGTCGCTGCCACCGACTGGAACTTCAGCGACAAACTCACGTGGATTAAGGGCCGCCACACGTTAAAATTCGGTTTCGACGATCAGTATGAAATCGGTAGTACGGGCTATTTGGTCTACGGCCGCGGGTATTATACGTTCCTGAATCTGACTACCAGTACTCTCGTCGGCAAGCCCGGTGGTAACGCCTTCGCCAGTTTCCTGTTGGGGGCGCCATTCCAGGTTTTGCGCGACGAATTCCCGCCTGGAACAGTCGGTCTCATCTCATCGCGCGTTGGGTTCTACGCGCAGGATGATTTCAAAGTCACGTCGAGATTGACTATAAATCTTGGCGCCCGCTACGACATTATGCCGTACCCGCGGGAAAAGGCTGACCGGTTATCCAACTTCGATCCTGCCACGCGAACCATGCTGATCGCGGGACAAACCACCAGTGAACGGCTTCGTGCCACGGACTACAAAGATCTGGCGCCGCGGATCGGGCTGGCTTATGCCCCCGGCAACGGATTCAAGACGGTCCTGCGGGCAGGATACGCCATCGGCTTCGTCGATCCCATCGGAAGCGCCAGTGTCCTCAATAGCAATGAGTTCAATATACCTTTCTATTATCGCAACAATATCACCGAATTCCCGTTTACGCCGCCGACATATAGGCTAAGCAGCCTACTGCCGAGTCTAGTGATGCCTTCACCAGCCTCGCCTACGGGAGACCAGCGGTATCTTGCTCCCAACGACCGCAATCAGTATTCGCAGACCTGGAACTTCGGCATTCAACGCGCCATCACTCCCTCCATGATGATGGAGGTCGACTATGTGGGCACCAGCGGCAACCGCTTATTAATGACTACGAACATTAACGCCGCGCCTCCTGGCGCCACCGATCCCACTACGCGAAGACCCTTCGGATCGGCGCTCGGAGAGGTCGACGAGTACACCAACAGCGCCCATTCGATCTATCACGGGCTCCAAACCAAGGTCGAGCGGCGATTTGCAAAAGGCCTGTATTTCCTGGGATCTTATACCTGGTCGAAATCCATCGATAACCAGAGCAATGGCACCGATAATTCTGCGGCCAGCGGCCAGTATCCACAAAACCCGAACGATTGGGCGCAAGATCGTGGCCCATCCAGCTTCGATCGTACGCATCGCTTCACGGGTAGTGCGGTCTGGCAAATCCCCTTCGGCCGCGGCCAGAGCGCCGCTTCCAAAATGACGGCGATGGTCCACGGGATTCTCGCTGGATGGCAAGTTAGCGGAGTCGTCACCGCGCAAACAGGATCGCCATTCAGCGTTGTGATGGCGTGCGCGGACATCAATGCGGAAGGCAACAACTGCAGGCCAAACCTTATCGGGAGCGCAGTATTACCCGCCGGCCAACGCTCCATCAACCATTGGTTTAACGCGTCTGCCTTCGCAATTCCCTCTCCCCAGGCGTACGGTAATGCCGGCCGAAACATTTTAAGAGGACCGGGAAGCTCCACCCTAGACCTTGCATTTACAAAGGCTTTTCCCTTGGGAAGCGTCGAAACACGCCGTGTGCAGATTCGCTCCGAGTTCTTCAATAGCTTGAATCACACGAATCTGGGCCTCCCCATAAGCAGCCTGGATTCACCGGCGTTAGGAACAATTACTTCCGCGGCTCCGGGGCGCGTGATTCAGCTCGGCGCGCGGGTGGAGTTTTGATGAAACCCCGCCGATTGAATGACATGGCCGCATCGCTGGAACTGCCTCCGAAATCGCTCGACTCGGCAGGGAAGCGCTACCTATTGCCATTTGTCACGCTCGTCCTGGCTCTCTGCCTGCAGGGCATACTCCAAGCCGTGCTGCCGAAAGGCAAAGATTTTCCGTACGCGTTCTTCCATTTATTCGGCCTCTTTATCGTTGCCTGGTTCGCTGGATACGGCCCGGGAATCGTCTCTTGCTTGCTTACCATGGTTGTGCTCCCGGCCGCTGCAATTCCTGGATTTCGCTTCTCCGCGATCGATCTGAGCCGCCTCACACTCCTTATGGGTGTTTCGCTGCTGATCACGAAGGTGGCTCGCACGCAGAGGCACGCACGGGCCATGTTGCGCGAGGCCAATAGCGATCTGGACCAAAGAGTTCAGGCGAGAACCATCGATCTCGCCGAGACGGTGCAGGCGCTCGAGTCCGAAGTCGCGCAGCACAAGAACACGGAACGGCGCTTGCAAACTCAATTGGAGCGCTTAAGCCTACTTGACCAGATCACCCGGGCCATTGGCGAACGGCAAGATCTGCAAAGCGTTTTCCAGGTTGTGGTGCGGAGCCTGGAAGACCGCTTGCCGATCGATTTCGCTTGTGTTTGCCTGTATGACTCCGTCACCGAGAAACTCAAAGTAACTTGCGTCGGCATCCGCAGCGAAGCCTTGGCGATGCAACTGGCGCTCACCGAGGAAGCGTATGTTGCGATCGATCAGAATGGTTTGTCCCGCTGCGTTCGGGGAGAACTGGTTTATGAACCCGATCTAAGCCAGTTGGATTTCCCCTTCCCGCGGCGGCTGGCGAGCGGAGGACTTGGCTCCGTGGTCGCCGCGCCCCTCCTGGTTGAAAGTAAAGTTTTTGGCCTGCTCATCGCGGCGCGTCATCAGTCCCAGGCCTTCAGCAGCAGCGACTGCGAATTTCTCCGGCAACTGAGCGAACACGTGGCGCTGGCAGCCCACCAAAGCCAGATCTACACCGCCTTGCAGCAAGCTTATGACGACCTGCGCCAGACGCAGCAGATCGTGATGCAGCAGGAGCGTCTACGTGCGCTGGGCCAAATGGCTAGCGGCATCGCCCACGACATCAACAACGCCATTTCGCCGGTCGCGCTCTATACCGAATTGCTACTCGAGAAGGAGCCAGGTCTCAGCGTACGGACCCGCGAGTATTTGAAGACAACCCAGACAGCCATCGAGGACGTGGCGCACACCGTCTCAC
Source organism: Bryobacterales bacterium (assembly GCA_963710155.1). GTDB lineage: Bacteria > Acidobacteriota > Terriglobia > Bryobacterales > Bryobacteraceae > Palsa-187. The sequence continues at coordinate 413,261 of CAVPZQ010000018.1, forward strand.
GGATGCGAGAGTTTTATCGCCAGCGCGAACCGCAGCTGATTCTTTTGCCAGTAGATCTAAGCCATCTGGCGCAGCAGGTATTGGACCTCACACGGGCACGTTGGAGCGATATGCCGCAAAAACGCGGCATCGTGATCCAAATGAATTCGGAGCTGACACCAGACCTGCCGCCGATCGCGGGAGTGGAGAGCGAAATTCGGGAAGCCCTCATCAATCTTGTGTTTAACGCAGTGGACGCCATGCCGGAAGGTGGCACGTTGACCGTTCGGACCAAGACCGGCGCCGCGGGAAAGGGGCACATTGCTGTCGAGGTTGCCGACTCCGGTATCGGCATGGATGAGGAGACGCGCCGCCGCTGCTTTGAGCCCTTCTTTACGACAAAGGGCGAGCGCGGCACCGGCCTTGGTTTAGCGATGGTTTACGGAGTGACGCAAAGGCACAACGCGGAAGTTGAGATCGATAGCGCTCGTGGCAAGGGTACTACTATTCGCATGCGGTTCCCAATGGTGACCGCAGCCAACTCCGGTGCAAGCGAGATCTTCCCCGCCGAAGTGATCCCTTCACGTCAACGCATCCTCATCGTGGATGACGATCCGCTCTTGATTAAATCCCTTCGCGACGCGTTGGAATCCGACGGCCATGCAGTGATCGCCGCTCATGGCGGCCAGGAAGGCATCAACCTTTTTCAGGCCGCAGAAGAGCGCAAGGAACCATTTGCGGTTGTGATTACCGATCTGGGTATGCCCTATGTCGATGGACGCAAGGTGGCGAGCGCCGTAAAGACCAGCTGTCCTTCGACGCCCGTGATTCTGCTTACTGGCTGGGGCCAGCGCATTGTTGCCGAAGGGGATGTGCCGCCACATGTCAACCGCGTGCTCAGCAAGCCGCCTAAGTTACGCGAGCTGCGTGCTGCTTTGGTGGAAATAGGAACTTCCAAACCCTGAAACGCTATGGACGAGAAGTAAACGGAATGAGCATCACCGGCGTTCGTTAAACTGAGGAAGGTGACGAACATGAAACCAACCATCGCGTGGATCTTCCTTCTGGTATTGAGCCCGTTCGGCGGCGCATTGCGTGCTCAGCCCCAGGGTGACATTGCGAAGCGCTTTGCCGGTACCTGGCGGCTGGTATCGAACCCGCAACGCTTCGTAGACGGAACCACGAAAGAGGGTTCCAATAGCGTTGCGTACGCCATGTTTGACAGTGACGCCAGCCACATGTGCTTCATCAGCATGAATCCGAATCGGCCCCCCTGGAAGTCAGAAACCACGCCGACCCCGGAGGAAGGTTTGTCCTCTATCAGGGGCTTCGGCGCTTACTGCGGCACTGTCGAGATCCATGCGAAAGAGGGGTTTATCGTCCGCAAGTATGACGTCAATCAAAACCCCAACTTGGTCGGTAAGGTCACCAAGCGATGGTATACATTCCTGGGCCCCAAGCGAATGTCATTGCGGATCGATGCGCCGGAACTGAACGCGCCCATGATTGAAAACACTTTGATCTGGGAACGGATCGCAAAATAGCTGCCTACTTACTGCAGCCTTTCTTGGTCTCCTCAAATCCATCGAACAAGCGCCCGGCATTGGCGCCGGCCAGCGTCTCCATGCGGTGCGGCTGGCCTTTCTCGACGGTATAACGAGCGACGGTTCCCTTGGAACTCAGCCATTCCGCTTCTTTCTTCATCTCCGAGTGCCACATATAGGGGTCGTTCTCGCCCACGTACATGAAGACGCACATTTTCGAAATCGCCTGGAGCTTCGCGGCGCTGGGCTGCCACATGTATCCAGGAAACGCGGTGATGGACAAGAAATATTGCGGATTGGCGGCCGCGACATGGAAGGCGGCGATGCCTCCATTAGACGGTCCGGCGATATGGAACTTGCTGTCCTGTATTTTGTAGTCCGCCAGGATCATCTTCAGGAACTCCGGGAAGATGCGAGCGCCGTCCTCAAAAAATAATTCATCATTGGGCGCGGCGGGAGCGATTACGATATAGCCGCGTTTTTCAGCTTCTGCGCGGAGGTTACGGTCGAGGACATTATCCACCGTGTTCATGGTTTGCGGCCCTCCGCCGAAAGCGAGAATCGCGGGATACGTTTTCGCTGCATCGTATCCATTGGGCAGAACCACTTTATAGTGGACGGTGGCGCCACCCACCTTCTTGGTCTTCTCCTGCAACTCTCCGCGGACCGGCTGAGCAGCGAACAGCGCGATGAAAACTGCCGCGGAAAACAGCGGCATCCACGATCTGGGTTGTTTCATGGCTTGCTTCATGGGTGGCTTCATTATCGGAAAGCTCCTTTTCAGGTATGGCAATAGCGATTTTAATCCATTTTTCGGTCAGGCCTTTTGCATAGCCGACAAAGCGTCCAGGACGGTTTGCACCGCCGCTGGTTCACCTATGGTGGAATTGACCATGAGGTGGAAAAAATGCCGCGAGGGAAACTGGATGCCGAAGTTCTGGCGGATGAACTCCGCGCGGTCACGATCCACGGTCTGCACCAACTGGGTCGCCTCTTCCTGGCTCTTGCCGGACTGCTGCAAGCGGCGTACTTTTTCTTCGAACGGCGCGTAGATGAAGACGTGGAAACACTCCGGCTGGTCTCTTAAGTAGTACGCCGAGCCGCGGCCGACAATCACGGCGTTGCCCTGGTCGGCTACTTTTCTCACCACCTGTTCGGACACTCTTCGAATGTTTTCGGCGTCCGCCATTTTCATCTGCGGGGTAATCTGGCTTCCTTCATAGCTACCGCGCAGAAAGGCTTTGAAAATGCGGTAATAGAGCGGATCTCTGCGCTCCTCGTGGCGCTCGACGTGGCGGCTCTCGCACTCCAGGTAGCGCGCCACTTCGTCCGTCAGCAATTGATCCCACAACTTCCAACCGAGCCGGTCCGCGAGCTTCTGGGCTATCTCCACAGCGCCACTTCCGTACTCGCGATCGATGGTCAGCACTTTGATCATAAAGTTGTCTCTCTACTCCGCCACGACATGTCCACCACCCCCCGGATCGTTTTTGCGCACGATAAACGCCAGCAGGAACATGATCCCCGCGGCAATCGCTAGCACCATGAAGGTATCAACATACGCCAGGGTTTGCGACTGCACCTGCAAGGACCGGTAGAGCCGCCCATAAGCTGCCGCTTGCGCGTCGGGTGCGCTCGCGCCCGAGTGCAGGAGTTGCTGGCTAAGTCCGCTAAGCTGATTCCGGAAGGCCGGATCATATCTGGTGGCATGCGAAGCCAGCACGGATTGGTGAAATTGCGCGCGCCGCGCCAGGATGGTGGTGACCATGGAAGTCCCCACGCTGCTTCCGATGTTACGCATGAAATTCACTAGGCCCGACACGTTGTTGCCCTTCTCGGCCGGAACGCCGACGTAGGCGCTCAAGTTGATGGGCACGAACAAGAAGCCCAGACCGAACGCCTGCACCATGCGGAGCCGGCTAGCGGCCCCGAAGCTGATGTCCAAATCCAACCCTTTGGTCGAATAATACATACCGAACGCGAGACAAATCCAGCCGAACGCCATGATATATTTCGCGGGGATTTTGGTAGTGAGCTGGCCGACAATAGGCATCTCAACCAGGATGATCAGGCTGGCCCCGGAAAGAACCAGACCGGCTGACTGCGCGGTGTAACCCATGAGCGTTTGCAGAAACTGCGGCATCATCACCAGGCTGGCGAACAACAGCATCCCCAGGAAGAACATCATCAGATTCGCGACCGCGAAGTTGAAGTTCTTGTACATGCGTACGTCGATGACCGGCGTTTTGGTGTGCAATTCCCAGAACACCAGCGAGACGAGCGAGATGGCGCAGATTACCGCCAGGGTGATGATGAACTGCGAACCGAACCAGTCGTCTTCCTGGCCTTTATCGAGCAGGATCTGGAGAGCTCCCACGCCCAGCGCGAGCAGAGAGATGCCGATGTAGTCGACTCGTACGCCAGCGTTCCTATTGCGCGCGATATAGGGCGGGTCTTCGACGACACGGAGCACCAGGAACAAGGTAGCGATTCCCACCGGCAGGTTGATGTAGAAAATCCAGCGCCAGGAATAATTATCGGTGAGCCAACCGCCGAGCGTGGGTCCGATGGTCGGCGCCATGATCGCGGTGATGCCATAGAGAGCGAACGCCAGGCCGCGTTTCTCCGGCGGGAAGGTGTCCGCAAGAATGGCTTGCGCCATGGGCTGCAGACCGCCGCCGCCCACGCCTTGAATCACGCGGAACAGGATCAGTAGCGCCAGGCTGGGAGCGATGCCGCACAGTAGCGAACTCACAGTGAACACGAAAATGCACACCAGAAAAAAGCGCTTGCGACCGAACAGGTTCGCCAGCCATCCGCTAATGGGAAGAATGATCGCGTTCGAAACCAGATACGAAGTTAACACCCAGGTGCTCTCGTCGTTACTCGCGCCCAAGTCCCCGGCTAAATGCGGTAAGGCCACGTTGGCGATGCTGGTATCGAGCACTTCCATGAACGCCGCCAGCGCGACCACCACGGCGATCAACCAGGGGTTAAATTTTGGTTTCCAGATCTCGGGGGCGTCCGCCATGACCGCTCCTATTGCAGGTAGACCTTGGGATCCACCGACATGCCGGGGCGCAGGCGGTGGTCGTCATTCTGCCCCGGGTCAAGGTTGATGCGAACCGGAATCCGCTGCACCACCTTCACGTAATTTCCGGTGGCGTTCTCCGGCGGCAGCAGGCTGAAGCGTGAACCGCTGGCCCCGCCAACTGCCATCAACTTGCCGGTGTATTCCTTGCCCGACGCATCCACACTGAAGCGGACGCGCTGGCCTGGATTCATGTGGTTCAATTGCGTTTCTTTGAAATTCGCGGTGACCCAGATGTCGTCGAGTGGAACCACGGCCATCATCTGTTCTCCAGGCGAGACGTTCTCTCCTAGCTCCACGGTTTTCTTACCGACGATCCCGTTGACGGGCGCGACGATGGTGCAGTAGCTGAGATTCAGCTTGGCTTGGTCGAGTAGGGCTTTCTTCTGGGCGACTTGCGCCAGGGCGGATTTGGCGCGCGATTCGCTGACCGCCACTTGCTTAGGCGCGGTCATCGCGGACTCAATCGAAGCGTCCGCCTGCGGGATGCGCTGATTGGCTTGCTCGATGGCGCTTTGCGCCACTGCGATGTTCTGCTCAGCTTCGCGCACTGCCGCTCGGCGCGAATCGAGCGTAGCCTGCGCCCCGGCAGCCAGCGCCACCGCGGTATCGTACTGCTGCCGCGGAATCTCGTTTTTATCCACCAGCAGTTTGTAGCGCGCAACGTCGTCGCTGGTCTTCTTAACATTCGCTTCCGCGTCGCGGACCAGTGCTTGCGCCGATTCCAGGCGGTCGCGCGCGGCCCCTAACTGGCGCTGCGCGCCCAGCACAAATGCGTTCGCATCAGCGCGGGTCGAATTCGCGGTCTTTAGCTGGCTGGCCGTGTTGGCGGTAGTGATCGGTATATCGATGCGCGAACTTTCGAGCGCCGCTTCGGCATCGCGCAGGTCCGCTTCCGCCTTGGCGACGGCGACCTGGTAGTCGCGCGGGTCGATGAGGACCAGCACCTCTCCGGCTTTCACCACTTGCTCGTCCTCGGCGTGGATTTCGATTACGTTCCCGGTGATGCGCGCACTGATCGCATTGATATGGCCGTCGATCTGCGCGTCGTCGGTGCTCTCGTAGGTATTGAGGTAGCGCCACACATAGTAACCGGCGGTGGCCAGCACCCCGAGGACCAACAGCATCACGAGAATACGGCCTATGCGGCGTTTTTTGGGGGGACCGTTTCTATCCTGCAACAGTTCGGCCACGGCTACTTTACCTCCATTAGTTTTTGGATTCCCTGCTCGGCGCCGCCTAGAGCCCGCGCCAGACTGACCTTCGCCAGATTATGCGCATAGAGCGCGGAGATCAGACTGTCATTGGCGCTGGCCACCGATTCCTGCGCTTGTATGACTTCGATGTTGTCGGTGACGCCCGCCGTGAAGCGGTCGCGCGCTTGCGTGAGCGTTTGATTGGCGAGATCCAGATTGTCTTGCGCCACCGCTACCTGGTCAGCCGCCGTGCGGATGTCGAGGAATGCCGCGCGAACTTGATAATCGATCTGGCCGGAGAGATCGGCGAGTTCGTCCTGCCGCTGCTTCAAAGCGGCCTTGGCGCGGATCACATCTCCGGCAATGCGCCCGCCGTTAAACAGATTGACCTTGGCGGAAGCCACAAAGGTAAACGTTCCGTGGGAATCGTTGAGTGCGGGACCGACGTCACCGTAATCGGCGGTGACTCCGGCAGTCGGATAACGCTGGCCGCGCGCGGCTTGCACGTCGTTCTCCGCCGCGCGCACCCGCGCCTGGCCGCTTTGATAATCCGGCCGCTGCGCGATAGCCGCAAGCAGGGCTTGTTCCTGCGTCATTGCGGTTAGGGGCGCATATGGCGCGGTTTCCGACAGATTGAATCCCTGGCCGTTGGGTAATCCGATCACCCGGCCGAGCACGAGTTTGTCCTTGTCAAACTGGTTCCTCTGCGCCAGCAGCCGCTGTTGCTGCTGCTTCAGCTCCACCTGCGAGCGCAGAACGTCGATACCGGCGGCCGTCCCCGCGCGTTGCTGGTCCGCGGTGCGATCGTAAAGAGCCTGTGCGGTTTCCACTTGCGAGCGGATAGCGTCCACGCGTGACGCGTCGGCGATGATCTGCAGATAGGCACTGGCAGTGGCTTCGACCACCAGATCCCGCGCGTCCAGTACCGAGAGCTGTGCGGCGCGGCGGCTCTCGACGGCCGAGCGGTATTCTTTGCGCGCGTTGTAGTCGAAGGCGTTCCAGGACGCGTAGGCGCGAACATCGGTGAAGTGGAACGGACCGACAATGGCGGGAATGTTGACGCCCGGGATTGAGAGATTGAATCCGATGGTTTTGAGGCTGATTTGTTCGATGGTCTCGCCGACCCTGGCGTCAAGCTGCGGCAGCAGCGCGCTGAGCGCGTTTAACCGCTGACCGCGCGCGGTCTCACTGGCCGAATCGCTGACCAGCAGTCCCAGATTCGCCTTCAGTCCGCGATCAATCGCGTCGTGAAGCGTGAGAGCGAGCGGTGTCGACGATGCCGCGCCCATGGGAACGCTGCCCTGGAACTGGCTCGTCTGGCTGAGCGCCCTGAAAGTGGTGAGCAGGAGCAAGACCAGGAATCCTCTTATAAGTCGCATGCGCGTTTATTTCCTCATCCTTGTTGCTTCGGCCAGTTCGATGTCCCCTCGTGTTTCGCATGGGCCGAATCCAAAGATATAGCATCTTCGGGAACCTCGCGCGTAACATAGTTTCGTCGGTCGCGCGAGCGGAAGGCGCATCCAAAACTCACAGCGGAAGGCTAAACGTGCGACCTCGCCCCGTCAGGTTTTTTCCCAACCGGGTTGAGACGCGTCGGTTCCTGCGACGGAATAGAGGGCGCCGGGGGCGTTACGGGTCTTCTGAAACTCCTCCAGAGTTTCCCCCCGCATGGCAGCGTAGATGTGCAGATTCGAAACACCCACCACGGCGCCCAGCTTTTCAAGGACGAAGAAAATAGCGCCGTAGTGGATCAGGGCGCGCCAGTCGCGGCGCCGCACCATGTCGCGTTCTTCTTCGGTAAGCTCGCTCTCCGCGAAGGCGGTCTCGGGGTCTGCGAGAAACTGTTTGCGATGGGTGGGCTCAATCATGCGGTGGAGGAATTTGTTCAGCCGGTAAGCCTGCACGCTGCGGCTCAACGTAAATGGATAGGTGCCCGGCAGTTTTTCCACGCCCGCCAGTTGCCGTCCCACGTGAGCCGCGTAGGCGCGCTCAGTCTCGGGCATGGGCTCAGCGGCCTCGTTCTCATAAATCACAGTCGCCAAACCGGTCATCGTTGGCAGGTAGTAACTCTGGTGGATCTTCTTGATATTCGCCGATAACGCCCCGCGCATAATCAGCCACATGATGACTTCGCTGCCTTCCATGCCGCCTTTTTCGGCGTACTCGGCATGCGTTAGCTCCGCCAGCGTCTCCGGATCTTTCTCGATCAGGTCGAGAAATTGCATGTCCCAAGGAGTGTTGTTAAACCCAGCCCGTTCGCCGTGCACCTGATGAGAAAGGCCGCCAGTGCCCAGGATGACCACCGAAAGATCTTCGGGATAACTCTCAATCGCTTTGCGCAGCGACTGGCCCAGCTTATAGCAGCGCCGCGCCGACGGAATCGGGAACAGCAGCACGCCCACTTGCAGAGGAACAATGGCGCCCGGCCACTGGGGCTCGTGCGGCCACAGCATGGACAGCGGAGAGAAGCATCCATGGTCCAACGCGCGATCTTGAAAGAAGGACAGATCGAATTCGTCCGCCACCAGCGACGCGCCTACGTGATGAGCCAAACCGGCGTGCCCCTGGATGGGAGGCAGCGCTCGCGGACCGCCGCCTTCGTCGGCCACCGCGTAAGAGTTTCCGATGCCGAGCGCGAAGTGCGAGTAATGGTCGAAGAAAAACGAAGTGACGTGGTCGTTATGGATGACGAACAAGACGTCGGGCTTTTTTTCCGCGAGCCAGCGCCGCAACGGTTCAAACGCTTCGAAGACCGGCGCCCACACGGGATCGTCCTGCTTTTGCCGGTCGAGCGCAAACCCGATGGTGGGGGAATGTGAGCATCCGATCGCTCCCAGAATTTTCGCCATGAACTTCCTCCTCGAAGCCCAAGTTTACTTCGCCAGGGCGGGCAGCGTCGTGAAGGTGTGCGCGATGGGGATGCGAATGCCCAGCGCGCCAATCTGCGCGCCGGGTGGTGTGTCAAATTCGATGGTGCCGCGGATGCCCGCTGCAGCGGAATATTTGTCGACCGCCAGAGTGAACGCCAAGTGGCCGTTGGCGGGCAAAGAAATGGTGTCGGTAGCGATCTGCGCTCCCGCGTCGTTGCGCACCACCACCGGGATGTTCACTCCTTGCGCGGACACGCTGTTGATAGCGACACCGGTGGCCGTCTGGCTGGTGTTATCGAAGGCCAGCAAATAAGCAGCGGCGTTGCGGCTTTCGAGCGGCACCACCGCCTCCTGCCCATTGGGATTGTAACGGAAGATGACGAAGCCTCCGACGTTCCCGTTGGTCGTGAGCTGCGCCGAACCTATTGTAGGCGCGGGATCGGAAAGCGGAGCGGCGCTTTGCACAATCAGGCTCGCCCCGGCGGGGATCACTTGGTTGACCGACGGAGCCGTCGTGGTGGTTCCGCTGCCCGATTGCGGGAACCCCAGCGGTAGCGACAGCGGCGCTCCACTATCGGCGAAGAAGCTCAAGTTGGCTTGCGCCGCGCTGGTGCCTGTGTTAACGAGAACGAATGTAGTCTGCCAGCCGTTGCCGGTGGCGATATGCGCGATGGAGCCTCCGCTAGTCCCGACGTTTGCCAGTGCCGGAATCGTAGTGAGCGTAGTGGTGGTCCCCAGCGGAGTGGTGCGTATGCCCAGCACGCTGATCTGTCCCCCAGCCGGCCTATCGAACTCAATGGTGCCGCGCTTGGCGGCGGTGATCGGATACAGGGTCGACAGCACAAACGAATAATGGCCGTTGCCAGCCAGAAAGATAGTGGCGCCGGGAGTACCGATCACGGTTCCGCTGTCATCGCGAATCACCACTGGAATGAAGGCGGGTTGTGACGAAACATTCTCGACGGCTACGCCGAGCACCACGCCGCCAGTGTTGTCGAACGCGAGCAAATAGGAACTGGCATTGCGCGTTTCCAAGGGCACAACGGCTTCCTGCGCCCCGGGAATCAAGTGGAAGATGGCGAAGCCATCCACAGCGCCGGCAGCCGCAAGCTGCGCCGAACCCACCTCCACCGGCGGAGTCTGCGGACCCGCCGTGGTAATCAGGAACGAACCGTTCGCGGCAATGGTCTGATCGAGCGACGACGCGAGAATCGGCGCGGCTCCCAAGGATTGTGGAAACACCAAGGGCAACGTGAGCGCGCCGCTAGGGTCACCGAACAGACTCAAGCGCGCAGTCGCCGGGGACGCGCCTTTATCCACCAGCGTGAAGGTAGTGGTCCAGTTCTCCTCAGCCGCGATATGCGGCATCGAGCCGATGAAGCTCAAGCCGGGAATGGCGAAGGCCTGCTGCTCGATCGAAAATGCGACGCCTCCAATCGTGAGGTTCGCCACCCGCGCCGCGCCTGCATTAGGCAGCACTTGAAAGATGAAACTGCCGTTGCCGGTTCCGCTGCCATTGCTGGCAATCACCCAAGCGGGCGCACCGCTGGCGCTCCATGGACACCCCGCCGGAGCGGTGACGGCGATGCTTCCGTTTCCGCCCGCGGAGGCAAATGCCTCGCCTCCATCCCCCAGCGAATAATTGCAATTGGCCGGCGACAGAGTGAAGTTCAAAACTAACAATGCCGTGGTGACTTGGTTCCAGGTCACGCGCGCTTTCCAGAGTCCCGGAAAGGAAGCGGCGGAGGTTCCGCTGATGTTCATCACCTGTGAAAGACAACCGGTCACCACGGTGATCGAGGTCGTGCTGGTCGCGTAAACCACACCATCGGGGCGTATGAACTGAACTTGCGCGGAGTCTCCCACCTTAGCTCCGCTGAAGTCGAAGAAGGCGTAAACCTGGGGCGACTGCGTAGTGAAACTCGTGACCAGAGGCGGCGGCGTGCAGGCACCGTTTACGATGCCGCCGCTGGTCGAAGTGACTTGGTTGGTGGTTGTCACCGGGGCTGGCACCGTTCCGCTTAGCGAATAGCCGATGGCGTCGAGCACCAGGATCTCAGCCGTGGGAGAAATATTAACATTCGCGACTCCCGGGCAAACGGCTCCTTGCACCAGCGGCGTACTGCAATTCGGCACCCAATCGCCGGCGTCATAACCATCGTTGATGTTGTAGTAGTGCTGCAGCATATGAACGCCGTCGATCGAAAAGCACGCATTCCCGGCGCTGGCGCTAGTGCAGGAGCTGTTGTTGCCCGCTCCGAAACTGCGCGCGCCGTTGCTCTGATAGCGAAACAAGTCCACCGGGGCGATATCGGAGCCGCCGCAACCGAAAGCGCACGACGCCGTGCCGATAATTTCATCGGTCTCATGTTCGACAGTGGTATAGAAATCGTATTGCGAGAATCCAATCGATCCGCTGCGAAAGTAAAAGTTCCCGGCGGATTGAATGGTGCTGCTGAGGGTGATCATGCCGTCGTAGCAGCCAGCTGTGCCGCCGCTACAACTGCCGCCGCTCGAAGTCATGCCGCCGGAGGGCGTAAATCCCAGCGCCCGCATGACCGGAAGCGCAAGGAAAACGCTATACGCGCTGTTGATGGGATTGGTGGATGGAACACTGGCATTGAACGCCGTGACATCGTTAGCGCCACTGAGGCCGCTCTGCAGCGCGCTGCGGAACGCGCTATAGGAGACTTCGTCATACAAAAAGTTGCTCTGGCCTGCGTCACCCGCGCCAATATTGGCAAATTTAATATAAATACTCGCGCTCGCGTTCGTAAATGTACCGGCATAAATCCCGGCAATGGTGGTATTCAGGTAATTACAAACTCCCGCCACAGCAGCGACGCTGGGATCGCAGGTGTAAGTGATCCCGCTGGGAGCCGCCGCTCCGCTGGGCGAGGGCGCAAGGCCGGCGAGCGAAATCACATGGCTTTCGTGCACTCCAGAGCGGCCCTGGCCCGCAATGGCAGTCCCCGCGGACACCATCCTTACTTGGGTTGTCTGGGCACTGGCAAACGCGACGCAAATGAATACAAGTATAGTTACACGGGCCATCATTAAACACCACCAAACGGAACCTCAGAATATCCGCTCTCTCGGTATTTTGCAATCAGAGATTCTCACTATTTGAATGGGAATAGGACATCCAAACACCTGAGCCGTGGTCCGGTTACACTTAGAGAATCGTAGAGGAGGCTATATGGAAGCGATCATTTCGGACCTGCTGAACCGTTTCGAGAAAGGAGCGCTCTCGCGGCGGGGTTTGATTCAAGGATTGGCAATGTTGACGGCGGCGGGCGCACAAGCCCAGGAGACCGCGATCAAGCCTGTCAAGATCGATCACATCAGCATTCAGGTGACGGACTTGCCGCGGTCAATCGCCTTTTACCAGAAAATATTCGGATTCACCGTAGTGAGCGAGGACAAGCCCAACGAAATCGTGCGCCTGGGCGCGGCTGGCAAGGTGCTCGTCTCGCTGCATCACAAGAGTCCCACTGGTTTGGTGGATCACTATGCAATCGGAGTCGAAAAATTCAACAAAGAAGCGGTGACGCGCGAACTGAAAGAGCGCGGCGTGACTCCGGAAGATAACCTGGATGCCGGCTTCCACATTAAAGATCCGGAGGGGATCAGCGTTCAGATCGTCGGCCCGGCAGCTTAATTCATCAGTGGTTCAGCATCGGAATGTTTTTCGATGCGGGCGGGGCGGGAATGCTTTCGAGGAACGCGTAGATGTCGGCGAGTTCCTGGTCCGATACCACTTTGCTGGTGTACGGCGGCATTTCGCCCTTGGGGTTGCGCACGTAGCGTGTGAACGCCGTAAACGGAATCGGTTTCGGCGCCAGGCGCGCACCGGCTCCGCCCTTGGCGTCGTGATCGTGGCATTGATAGCACCCATAGGCGTCGAAGATTTTCTTGCCGTTCGCGGCGTTGCCCGCCGGAGTCTGCGCCTCTAACACGCAGGACATCGCGAGAAGAATGAAGGTACGCATGGTGGCCTCTAACGCGGCTGCGTGACGACGTCCACCAGAGCGGGCCCGCCGCTGCGCTCCACCGCGTCGAGTGCGCGCCGAATCGCTGGTCCCAGGTCTTTGGCTTCCGTGATCGGCCCCTCGCCGTGCACGCCCAAGCCGCGGGCCATAGTAGCGAAATCGATGTTCGGATCGGTGATGGTGGTCCCGATTCCGGCGTTCTGGATGCCTCGCTGGTGGCGGTTGGCCATGCGCTGAACGTGCATCACTTCCTGGTGATACGCGCGATTATTATGCATCACGCTCAGCAGAGGAATGCGGTGATGGGCCGCGGTCCACAGGGCTCCAGGAGCGTACATGAGATCGCCGTCGGTCTGAATCGCCACCGAAAGCCGCCCGTGTTTGCGATTCGCAAGAGCGCCTCCGACCGACCCCGGCGCGGTATAGCCGACGCCCGCTGCGCCGCCGCCACCTGCCGTGCGATAGAGCTTGTCGACGTTCCACAGCCGCGAAGCGCCCCCGCCAACGAGCGACCAATCTTTGCCGCGAATCACCTCGTACAACTCGGCTTGCAGGCGCGCGAGGCTAATCGGACTCGAATCCCAGCCGTAGGCCGCTTCGTCGCGCGCCCTCTGCATACCTTGTTCGTGTGCCGACGCTAACTTTTTGCCGCGATCTTCAAACGCCCGCTTGCGATCGGCAGTGAGCAGGCGTTTGCAGGCTTCAATCAAATAGGGAAGCGTCGCTTCGGCATCCGCCACGATGGAGATTTCGGTTTCCGGGTAGCGCTGGAAGTATTGGTAATTGCTCTTCATGCCCAGTTCCAGGGCGGAAATGCTCACCACTTTGGTGGTCGGCTTGATGAACGTTTGCGTGGAGCGATGCAACTGGTCGCGCACGGTGTTGACGGTTCCCCACAGGTCCGGCACTTCGAGACCGACGATGAGGTCGGCGTTGGCGATCAGCGCGCGCCCGCCAGCCTGGCTCAGCGGATGATGGTTGGGGAATTTCCCTCCGACGACAGGAGCCTGCAGCGTTTCCGCCAGTTCGACCAGCAGCGCTTGGCCGGCTTCAGTGCGCACGCAGCGGTCCGCGAAGATCACCGGGTTTTCGGCATCAACCAGCAACTTGGCAACGGCGGCTACAGAAGCCGAATCACCAGCGGGCGGCCCAGACGCCGTGTATTTAGGAATATGCAGTTTTAGATTCGCTTCGACCGGCGTCTCCTGCAGATCGCTATCGGCGACCAGGATCACCGGCCCCATGGGCGGCGTGACGGCCAGCTTGTAAGCGCGCACGGCGGACTCGGCGAAATGCGGCAGCGAGATTGGCAGGTCGTCCCACTTCGAATAATCGCGCACCATCGCGACCGCGTCCTGGGCGCTGTGATACCACTCGATCAACGGCCGCCGCGCCGTGGCATCGATGGTGTTGCCCAAAATGATGAATGCCGGCGAGCGTCCTGCGTAGGCGTTATAGATCGCCATCGCGGCGTGCTGCAATCCCACGGTGCTGTGCGCCATCACGGCCAGCGGCCTGCCTTCGATCTTGGCGTAGCCGTCGGCCATCGCCACGGATTGCTCTTCGTGGCAGCAGGTGATCAGCTCCGGCGCTTTATTGCCGCCATAGTTAATGATGGACTCATGCAGCGCGCGGAAGCTCGACCCCGGATTGGCGCAGATATATTCGAAGCCGAGCGACTTCAGCACGTCGACCATGAAGTCCGAGCCAGGCCTGTCCGCCGTCAAAACTTCGACGTCAGTCGCAACCGGTTCCGTCTCCTTGGCCAACGCCGTAGCGGAGGGCACCGCAACGTTGCGGCGCGTCTCGGGCGCTTGCGCTTTTACGGGGGCCTGCGTCACCAAGGCCGCCGCCCCCGCCGCCGCGCCTTTCAAGAAGCCGCGCCTCCCCGAGGGGTTCTTGGACTTCGACATGTTAACCGCCGCCTCCCACTTGCGAATATTTACTGTGAACGATGCTCTTCGGATCTACGTCTTTGCCGACCACCACTCCATAAAACGGGTTCATCATTTCTTCCCACGTCATAGTTCCGTAGTACACGGTTTTGTTCGGATTCGGATTGAATTTGTTGTTCACGGAGTTGTCGAAATGCGCGTCAACATGGAGGACGGTACCCTTCGGCACCTTAATTGAAGTGTTATAGCCAAGCTGCCAGTTGAAGTCGTAATGCGGCACGCTCAGGATCGTTTTCTTGGTTCCATCCGGGAATTCCAGAATGTAGGTCATGTCCTTGCCGCGGAAATGCATGTGCGGCATCAGGTACACCAACTCGGCATCTTGCAGGAACGTGACTTCAGCCGGCGGACTCAGCCAATTGGGATCGTTGGGCGGAATCGCGAAGCGCTTGGCATCGGTGGGCGAAGTAGTCAGGAACGAAACGTAGCGGCGCTCCGGCGCTTTATCGAGAACCGTGAAGCCCACCCTCACGTGATCGGCTACGGCGGTTCCGTTGGGCGTGTAGTGCAAGTTGAAAGTGATATCCGATCCGGCGGGGATCAGCTTGGCGGCATTGATGGCGCGATAGTCGGCGGCGAAGTTGCCGGGCAGGTAGCAATCTTCAGCGCCTCCGGGAGGCTGCGAACCCCCGCTTTGGCCCAAGCCACGCGGGCCGCCAGCGACGGGATTGCCGTCATTACTACGGGGCGTTCCACCGCCCAGGAACGTCGGGCCTTTATCAGGACGCGCAGAGCCTTCTTCGTCGCGCTCTTTGTCGGACCAGTAGGCCACGCCATATTTGTAGTTGGGATTGTGAGGTAAATAACCAATGCAGATGTGATGCGTCACTGCGGGGAACTCGGGTTTGATCTGCACTGATGTAACCCAGGTGTCTTTCGTGAAACCCGTCGGCATGATGACGGTGATCCATTCGACCACGTTGTTCTTGGGAGTCGCAGGCACATCCGTAACCGGTCCATCGACGATGATGTCCGGCTTGATGGCCCAGCCTTCCGGCCACGCCACAGCGACAGGCGCATCCTTCGCGTCGCCTTCCGGAGCGCCGGCATCGGCCCACTGCGCGATGGTATCGATCTCGTCCTGCTTAAGCGAGCGATCGTTCAGATAGGGGCCATGTTGCGGATCGGCGAACCACGGCGGCATCTTGCGCGCAAGCACCGCGGCCTTCATAGCCTTGGCCCACGGGCGCACGTTTTGATACGTCAGGAATGACATCGGCGCCACTTGCCCGGGGCGGTGGCAGGTCTGGCAATTGCGCTGCAGGATCGGCTCGACGTCTTTGTGAAACGTGACGCGGCCATCGGCGGCGAACGCGACCATCTGGCCGGTGACGAAAATCGCTACACCAACGCTGAATCGCCGCACACCCATGAGAATGCCTCCCGTCTGGTTGCTTCCAGACGATTGATTCTCCTACCAAAACAGCTCGTGCGCAAGCCCCGAGGAGTGGGAGTTGCCACTACGGTCGCGGTTTCCGGGAGAACTTGCGGCGTAAATCCGGCCAGAACTCTTTCAGGACATTGCCAGCCATATCGACGCCGATCTGCGTACCGAGTTTCGACGTCGCGCTGGCTACATCGCGCCCCTCGGGATAATATGCGGTGGAGATCGCCACGGCCGTCGAATTGCCAACAATTTCGGAATAATTGAACTGCATTCCGCCCGAATCGGTGTGGGTCCAAAAGATTTGCCCCACCGCATAGCCGAGCCTTGACCAGCCACTACCCGTGCCGCGGCGAAAATAGCGGGGGTCTTGATGAAGGATTGCCGGGTAAATCCCCTCGGTCATGAAGTCGCCGATCACGAAATCGGCGTAAGCTGTACCGAAATAACGCCCGTACCCGGCTACCCCTTGGCCAAAGGATGGATTCGAGTTCGTCAACTGTCCGTCGCCCGCGAATACGGCGGCAAGGACTACCGTGCCCCGGTCGAAAGAGTCATCCCTGGCAATTTTGAACTTTTCTTTGTTGGTGATGGGCCGGTAGGTCGCTAAGGCGGGGTAGGTTCGGTAATTCGGAATGATCCCAAACAAGCGCTTATCGTTCTCGATGGGTTTGGCCGAGTCGTCTTTGTGATCGGTTTCCGAAGCTGTCGTTTGGCCGAAAGACGAAACCGCAAGTACTGTGGTTACCGCGAAGGCTGTTGCTAATTGTGAAAGGAAGCGACGGGACAAGAAGCGCATGCACCTACAGACGCAGAATTACGGCTACTGGGTTCAAATCTTAACGGCGTAAAGGCGGCGAACATCAGGGCGTGGTGGGGCTTAGTGGCGCCCTATTTCGCTCCGCCCGACGCGACCTTGGCGCGGTCGGGATGGAGCGTCACTTTCTGCACTCGCCAGTTATTCATGTCGGCGATGAAGAGGGTGTTCTCCGCAGGGCACGCCATGCCGTGAATCCAACTGAACTGGCCCGCGTCATGGCCGGATTCGCCGAACATCCCCAGGATCTTGCCGTCAAGCGACAGTTTGTAGACGCGGCCGGGCTCGGAATCGGAAGTGTAAAGGTACTGCGTCGGGCCCTGCGTGATGCAGATGGTCCAGGGCGCAGTTTCGTCGGGCGGGTTCGCCGGCATGTTGCCCAGCACCGGATGCCGCTTTTTGTCATAAGGCACGTTCAAAAAAATGAAGCGCTGAAAGTTTCCGTCGCGATCGAAGACCTGGATGCGGCGGTTGCCGCGATCGGCCACGTAGACGTTATTCTGCCGGTCGATGCCGATGTTATGCGGAGTATTGAACATGCCGGGGTTCTCATTAGCGTGGACTCCGCCAGTGCCGCGTTCTCCCCAGGACTTAATCCAGTTGCCGTGCTTATCGAACTTGGCGACGCGCGAGTTGATGTAGCCGTCGCTGATATAAATGTTGTCGTCGGAATCGAAGGCAACATCAGTGGGAGCGCGGAAGTTCCCGTCGATGTGAGGGAGCGCCGGAAACACCGAAGTCGCCGCGCCGCCCCGGCCGATGCCGTTGCCTTTGTAGTAGTCGGGCTCATCGGGGCCTTCGGGTCTGCGTCCGAGATTCAACGTGACCATCCCCGCCGGGTTGAAGCGCATAACCGCGTGCGTGCCCTTGTCCACCACCCACAGGTTGTCGTATTTATCGAAGCGAACACCGTGCGCGTAGCCCAATCCGTAAACGCCTTTGCCCAGTTCGCGAATCAGCTTGCCGGTCGAGTCGAACTCCAGAAGCTGCGTAGTGGCGTTCCCGTACAGCGGGCCGGAGGTAGCGCTGCCGGGGTGATTGAGCACTACGATAGTGCCTTTCGAATTGACGGCGACACCCAGCACTTCGCCCAGATTCAATTGATAATTGAGCTTCAGAAAGTTCGGATCGGGATCGAACGGAATCGACGGCACGGCCGTTTGGCCGAACGCCGGCAGAGCCAGCAGCAGAAGTGTTGCGAAACGCATGTCGAGAAGCCTTTCTATGTGCCTCCCGCAGCTTAATCCCGCGCGAAGGCGGTGTCAATCTTACTTAAGAATCACTTCGGAGCGCCGGCTGCTATGTCGTTGCGGATGACTTTTCCGCCCTTCATGACGAACTTGACGCGCTGCAGTTCGGTGATGTCTGCGAGCGGATCGCCCGAGACCGCAACCAGATCCGCGTACTTGCCCTTTTCGACGGACCCGATCTGATCCTGCCATCCCAGCGCTTCGGCGTTGATGATAGTTCCGGATTGAATCGCGCGCGCCGGCGTCAGGCCTGCGAGCTTCACCAGCGCTTCGAATTCGAGAGCTTGTGTGCCGTGCGCGAAGGTCGAGCCATCGGCTCCACTGCCTGCCATGACCTTGATGCCTTTGGTGGCGGCTGCCATGGTGGCGGCTTTGGTCGAAAATCGGGATGATGCGATACTTACCGCCGGTGTTTTTCTTATCGTTGTCGTCCATGTAGGGCTCCGTGTAGCGAACGATGGTGGGGTCGTAGAAGAGGCCTTTGGCGGCCATCATATTTATCTGCTCCTGATCGAGACCGAAGCCGTGCTCGATGGTGTCGCAGCCGGCGATGATGGCGTTTTTCTGGCCCTCGCCGCCATAAACGTGGCAGCCGTTTTTCTTTCCGAGACGATGGGTTTCGTCGATCAAGGCCTGGACTACGGGCAATGGATACGTGACCTCATATAGATCTTTTCCCGCGGCGTTGAAGGAATATGCGCCCGCCGGATACAGCTTGATCCAATCCGCGCCGTGGGCGATTTCCTCGCGGACGGCGGCGCGCGCTTCTTCCACAGTATGAACCGCGATCGGGTTCAGCGGGTTGACGGGAGCGGCGGGATCGATAGCATTGGCGCTCCACACGATCCCGCGCGTCGACACCTGGTAGCGCGGCCCGTCGATGCGCCCTTGATTAATCGCGTCGCGGACGGCGACGTCGCCGTAACCGTTGCCGTGCGACGTCATGTCGCGCGCCGCGGTGAAACCGGCACGCAGATTGTTCTGCACGTTTTGGACGGCGATCAACATGTATTCTTCGGTGGTCCCGTTGGGCTTCCGCTGATTGAACATGTG
Organism: Bryobacterales bacterium; assembly: GCA_963710155.1. GTDB lineage: Bacteria > Acidobacteriota > Terriglobia > Bryobacterales > Bryobacteraceae > Palsa-187. Next base: position 432,392 of record CAVPZQ010000018.1, read on the forward strand.
AGTGTGAGCGTCGATCAAACCGGGCAGCACGGTGGCTTGGCTCAAGTCAATCACTTCCACACCGGCCGGAATTTTCACTTGGGACGCCGGGCCCACTTCGGTGATGCGGTCGCCGCTGACGAGCACCACTTGCTTCGTTAACATCTGCCCGGTCTTGCTGTCGAACAAGTGGCCAGCGCGCACCGCGTACGAGCGGGGAGCGGGAGAGCACTTATAGATGCCTCCCTCAGCGCCGACACACGGCGTTGGGCCCGCGCCGCGCCACGGGGCCGGAGGCGGTTGCGGCTGCGCCCACAGTGCGGCGGCACCTATCAAGATTCCGAAAACAAATTTCATCGCGTGACCTCCCTTTTATCTAACGCCCGCACGAAGGCAGCGGCTTTGTGGCTGCTCTCTATAAATTCGCTGTGCGGATCCGAGTCAGCCGTGATGCCGCACCCGGCATAGTAGCGCACTTGGCCGTCCGACGTGAATGCAGTGCGGATGGCGACCGACAGCTCCATGTTTCCATCCATTGAAATCCAGCCAATAGCACCCATGCAGGGACCACGCAGTTGGCCTTCTTCGCGCATGGCGGCGCGGATGGCTTCTATCTTGGGCGCGCCGGTGATGGACGCAGCCGGGAACGCGGCTCTGAGTAAATCCACCAATCCGTTGCGAAGACGTCCCCTCACCGTCGAATACAAGTGATGGACGGTGGGAAGAGTCATTAGCGCCGCGTGCTGGGTGACTTCCACCGATCCGGTTTCGCACACTCTGCCGAGATCGTTGCGGACAACGTCGACGATCATGGCCAGTTCGGCGCGATCTTTTTCGCTGGTGAGAAGTTCTGTTGACAGGGCCTGGTCTTCGGCAGCGTCGCGAGCGCGCGGGCGTGTTCCCTTAATCGGAGACGACTCCACCACTCCTGCGTCGACCTTCAAGAACAGCTCTGGACTGATCGAAAGGATCGCGCGCTGGTCATCGATTTGAATGTAGGACTCGTATTGCGCGGGACTGATCGTCCGCATGCGCTGGTAGAGATCCCACGCCATGGCGGGATCGAGATCGGCTTCCAGGCGGCGGCAAAGGTTGGTTTGAAAGATATCGCCGGCGCGAATGGTCGCGACGATTCGCTCGACAGATGCTTCGAATGCTGCGCGGTCGGGACGGCTGCGGAGCGCCGGTGGATTTCGCCAGGCAGTAGTTGCCGAGTGACGCCATTGATGGTTCTCAAGGGTCGATGCGGAATCGTATAGGGCGAAGTAGAACTGCGGGAAGGTGAAGTCCTGCGGCGGGATTGGTCCCAGGTCCTCGATTTCGGTCGCCAGATCGTACGACAAAAATCCGGCGAGAATCGCTTCCGCAGGGCCGCGCCAGGCTTCGATCATTGCGTCGAGCACATCGAAGGCCGGCGCTGAAACTTCGATGGTACCGGTGGGACCGGTGATGACGGCAGTTCCATTCGAGTACGTAATCGTCGCCAAGGGATTGTGCAATAGGAGAGGCCTTGTGCCAGTCACAGATGCGAAGCCCGCCGCAAGTTGCAACGATTCCTCAACTTGATCGAAGCTTGCCGCACCGACGGCGTTCGGCGCCGCAATACCGAATGCAATTTTGCGACCAGCGCGCGCAAACGTTCCGGGGAGGTGCGATCAGACCACATGCAGAAAATTTTCAAAGATACGAGCGCCCTGTTCAGTCAGAAAAGACTCGGGATGAAACAGCACGCCTTCGACGGCGCGATCCCGCAACCGGCAACCCATGATGTGCCCGTCTTCACTCCACGCGGATACTTCAAGTTCCGCGGACACGCTGGCTGGATCCACCACCAACGAATGATACCGGCCCCCTAAAAACGGATTCGATAACCCGTGCAGCAGACCCTTATCGTCATGACGGATTCGCGAGGCCTTGCCGTGAACCGGATGGCCGGACGGGCGAACGTTGGCGCCCATCACTCGCGCAATAACTTGCATTCCCAGACACACTCCCAGAATCGGCACACGGCCGGAGAATGTTCTTACGACCTCCTGCAAATACCGGTTTGATCCGGCCCGAAAGGCCCCGGGGAAATTACGATGCGGTTAGGCGCGAGCGCTTCCACTTCGCCCAAAGTGATGCGGTCTGCCCGGTGGACCACACAACTCCCGCCGGCAGTTTCCAAAGCCTGCACCAGATTCCAGGTAAAGGAATCGTAGTTGTCCAGGACTAAAACTTTCAATGCGAAGCCGTGCGCCAACCTTTAGCGTACTCTTCGCGGGCGACTTTGGAATAGGGGACGGGGCTGACGATGGCGCGGATCTCGGCCTGCTTGTGGCGCTCCACCGTAGTTTTCTTGGAGCCGCCGCCCTCTTCGCCCCAGTAGAGCGTGACTTCGTTGCCGATCGCGACGTCGGGATCGACCACGCCTAGCGACAGCATCGAGCTCTCGTTATAGCTATAGCCGCTGAACATCGAGACTCCCACGGTCTTGCCACCGTTCGTCACCTTGTCGTACGAGGCGGATGCGTAGTTCGAGAGCGGCAGATCGATGTATTTGTACTTCGGCCCAGGGTCGAGTTGGGAGCGGAATACCTTGCCGACATCATCGGCGTTCCACGCGAAGGTCACCTTCCGCCGCTGCGGCTTGTCGGCGATTTTCTCCAGCGCTTCGCGGCCGATGAAGTCGTGGTCGAATTTGACGAAAGGTCCGTATCCCAATTCGTAGGGCGTCAAATAGTAGTCTTCGATGTTATTCGAATAGAAACTGCCGCCCAGCGAACCGGTGCCTTCATAACCCGTCGCGGGCAGCCATTCCCGGTAAGCCTTCATTCTGTCATCCGTGTATACGGCGGGCAGCGGCGACGGAATCCAGCCCGATTCCAGTGTGTTCGTCGCGTAAGCCCTGCTGCCCACCTGATGCAGGCCAAAGTCCTTACCGGCTTCGATGATCGCGGCGCGTATTTCTTCGCCTTCCGCGTACGGTCCGAAAACTTCCAAGCCCGGGGCGCCAGCCATGCCATGGCGCAACGCGCAGACCTTGCGCCCCGCGATGGTGATGTAATCCATGTTGAAAAACTTGATGTCGCGGATGGGCCCGCCGTTCAGCTTTTCGATCACCTGCTTGGCGTTGGGACCTTGAATTTGGTAGCGATAGCGTTTGCGCACGACGGGCTTGCCCCCGGGACGCGAAGGCGAACGATCGTCCTTTTCGGTGGTCACGTTGTAGCCGCCGGTTTCAGCGTGGAATTGAATCCAGTTGGCCGTGGGTGCGCGCCCGACGAACACCAACTTGTTCTCTTCCATGTGAAACAGAATGCCGTCGCCGATCACATGGCCGCTGTAGCTGCACGGCACGAACTGTTTCGCGCGGTTCACGGGGAACTTGGCAAAACTATTGATGGCCAGATGCGAGAGCAGTTTGAGAGCGTCCGGGCCTTCGATGTTTACATCCACCATGTGGTGCGACTGGTCGAACAGCACGCAGGTCTCGCGCCACGCGCGTTGTTCATCGCGCCAGTTGGTGAATTCGCCGGGCACCACCGGATATACGTAGGCTCCAATCTGCGAATTGCGCAGCAGGTTTACGGGGTTCCCGACGGCCTGTAATAACGACTCTAAATTTTGAGTACTCATAACCAGAGATGAGAATAACACGCCAGCATCGGAGTAAAATAAAACCTCATGCGCCTCTACCGTTTTCTCGCGCTCTTAGCATTCGCTGGCAGCGTATCGGCGTTCGCACAATCCGCGCCGGCTCCCTTCGTCCCCGTCACCGACAAAGTCTT